>NZ_JAZDUF010000005.1:0-383604 GCF_036350415.1 Gordonia sesuvii | reverse complement strand
ATCCTTCTTTCTGTGCATTGGGACACCAAGCCCGTCAACCACAGCAAGAAGGATGTCCCTCCAGCAACAACCTCCACGCCCTATTACTAGGAGATCCGGAGCGCTAGCGGAGGATCGTCACGAAGGGGCGGTTACCTCTTGATGCGTGCCATCTCCGGATCGACGACGGGGTCGGCGACCACGGTAGCGGTGTATGACTTTGTCAGGTAGGCAATCTGGACCTCCGTGCCGTCAGCGACATCGGCGGGAAGCCACGCATAGGCGAGACAGGTGCCGACGGTGGCGGACCACCCGGCGCTGGTGACGTACCCGACCACCTCACCGGTGATGGACACCGGCTCCTTGCCGAGCACCACCGCGGCCGGGTCGGTCAGCGCCACGGTGCGCAGCCGGGATGTCGACTCACGCTGCGCCAGCGCAGCTTTGCCGACGAACTCGACCGCCTTGCCCATCCGCACCGCGAAGTCGAGTCCGGCGGCGGACGGGGTGTGCTCGGTGGTCATGTCGGTACCGGCCGACCGGTAACCCTTCTCGATGCGGAGGCTGTTGAAGGCGATCCGTCCGGCCGCGATGATGCCGTGCGGTTCACCGGCCGCGAAAATCGTGTCCCACAGTGCCCGCCCGTACTCGGCGGAGGTGTAGATCTCCCAGCCGAGCTCACCCACATATGAGACCCGCATCAGGGTGACCGGAACCGAGCCGATCATCGTCGAGATCGATCGGAAGTACCGCAGCCCGTCGTTGGTGAGGTCGGCCGGGGTCACAGGCGCGAGCACGTCACGCGCGCGCGGGCCCCACAGCCCGATGCAGCAGGTCGCGCCGGTGATGTCGCGCAGCCGCACCGAGCCGTCGTCAGGCAGGTGGCGGCTGATCCAGTCCAGGTCGGCGGGACCGTTGGCGCCGATCTGGAAGATATCCTCGGCCTGCCGCGCGACCGTCAGATCCGAACGGACACCACCGTTCTCGTCCAGCATCAGGGTGTACGTCACCGATCCCACCGACTTGTCGAGATTGTTGGTGGTGAGCCGCTGGAGAAGGTCGAGCGCCCCGGCACCGGAGAGTTCGTAGCGGGTCAGCGGGGTCATGTCGTAGACGGCGACATGGCTACGGGTGTGCGCGGCCTCGGCCACCGATATCGGCGACCAGTTCCGCGCCGACCACTCGTCGCGCTCGGGGACGGTCAGGCCGTCGGCGAGCATCTGCTCGAGCAGCGCGGCGTTGGACTCGTACCACGCCGGGCGTTCCCACAGCCCGGCCTCCCAGAACTCCGCCCCCAGCGCCACCTCGCGGTCGTAGAACGGGCTGGTGCGGACCTGCCGAGGCGCCACACGCTGGTCGTGCGGATGGATGATGTCGTACACCTCGACGAACGCCTGCGAACTCGTGGTGAGGATGTGCTCGTCGGACAAGGCCGCGTCCTCGAAGCGATAGAGGTCCACCTCATGCACGTCGACACCCGGGGTGCCGTCGATCATCCACTCGGCCATCGTGCGGGCCACGCCGGCCGAGTGGGTGACCCACACCGCCTCGGCGACCCAGAAGCCGCCGAGTTCGCGGTGCTGCCCCATGATCGACTGCCCGTCCGGGGTGAACGAGAAGATGCCGTTGAACCCGTCCTCCACCTTGCCGTTGCCGAGTTCGGGCAGCAGCGCGACACTTTCGGTCCACGCCCGTTCGAAGTCGTCGGGGGTGAACATGAGCTTCGACGGCATCTCGTCGGGCGAGATCGTCGAATCGTAGTCGAGCGCTCTGACATCCGAGGGCATCGGTCGATGGCCGTAGAAGCCGATGCCGAGCCGGTCGCCGTGCTCGCGGAAGTACAGATCCTGGTCCTGGTGCCGCAGGATCGGCAACGACGCCTCGGCGAGTGCGGAGTTGGCGTCGCGCCGTGACGCCAGCGGGGTGGTGTAGGCGTACTGATGCGCCATCGGGACCAGCGGGATGGTCAAACCCACGCGCCGCCCGAACTCACGGCCCCAGAATCCTGTGCAGCACACCACGATGTCGGCATCGAACACATCGGTGGTGGTGCGGACCCCGCGGACCTGACCGTTGGTCTCGATCACCTCGACGACGTCCTGGTGGCCCACGAATGTCGCACCGCGTTCCATCGCCCGCCACGCCTGCGCCTCCACCGCACGCACCGCCTTCGCGAGGCCGTCGCGCGGAGTGTGCAGGCCGCCGAGGATGGTGTCCGGGTCCACCAGCGGATGCAGAGCTGCGACCTCCGACGGGCCGAGCAGCTCATACTCCACGCCGCGCGACGCCGCCCAACCGGCCTTGCGGTGCAGGTCGTTCCAGCGACGCTCGGTGGTCGCGACCTCCAGCCCGCCCACGTGGTTGAAGCACCAGCCGTCGGGATGTCGCAGCGACGAGAACTTCTCCAGCGTGTAAGACGCGAGTTCGGTCATCGTCTTCGACGGATTGGTCGCGAACACCAGTCCCGGGGCGTGCGACGTCGAACCGCCGGTGGCGAACAGCGGACCGCGGTCGAGCACCGTCACGTCGGTCAAGCCGCGCGCGGTCAGCTCGTCGGCAAGCGACGATCCGACGATGCCGGCGCCGACGATGACGACTTTCGGGGAGGTGGTCATGGGTGGGTCCTTTGCGTTGGGGCCTCGATGCGCTCGCTCGTTCCTCGCGGGCTTACTCGACCAACGGTGGTGTTCAACTGAAGACGACGGTGCTGGTGCCGTTCATCAGCACCCGGCGTTCGGAATGCCAACGGACGGCCCGCGACAGCGCGAGCGCCTCGGCATCGCTGCCGACCGTCGCGAGACGCCGCGGATCATGGGTGTGATCGATGCGGATCACCTCCTGCTCGATGATCGGTCCCTCGTCGAGGTCGGGGGTGACGTAGTGGGCGGTGGCGCCCACATACTTCACACCGCGCTCGTGTGCCTGGTGATACGGCTTGGCGCCCTTGAACCCCGGCAGAAACGAGTGGTGGATGTTGATCGCCCGGCCGCGCAGCGCGGCACAGGTCTGATCCGACAGGATCTGCATGTAGCGCGCGAGCACCACGAGGTCGGCGTCGTACTCGTCGACGAGGCGCAGCATCTCGGTCTCAGCGTCGGACTTGGTGTCCGGGGCGATCGGGACGTGATGGAACGGCAGTCCGGCCGATTCGGCCATCGCCTGCAGGTCGGTGTGATTCGACACCACCGCGACGAGCTCGCCGCCCAGCGTGCCAGCCCGCCACCGGAAGATCAGGTCATTGAGGCAGTGGCCGAGCTTGGAGACCATCACCAGGATGCGCTGCGGCGCATGGTCACTGACCTCGTAGGTCGCGTCCAGTCCGCTGGCCAGGTAGTCGAAGGCGGCGGCCAGCTCGGCCCCGGTCGACGCCCGCGCCGACGTGAACTCCGTCCGCACGAACAGCGTGTGGGTGATCGGATCGTCGAACTGTCGGTGGTCGATCACCTCACATCCGTGGCTGTACAAGAACGAACTGATCGCGTGCATGATCCCGGCACGGGACGGACAACGCAGGGTCAGGGTGAACACATCGGACATGGCGGTCCCTCAGACAGTCGGTTGGGGGAGGAGATACTCGGTGGCGGCGTCGACGATCCACTCCGCGAGATACTCGGCGAACGAACTACGGACGTAGAGTACGAAGCCGTCACCGGCCCCGTTCCGGTTGTAGTCGCGGTGCACGATCACGCCTGCCTGGGCCAGCAGGGTCTGCGCGACATCGTTGTCGCCGAACGCCTCCCGCGACAGATCGATCGCGCAACCGTGCCGCAGGATGGTTGTCGCATGCGGGCCGCCGAGAACCAGGCGGGTGCGCTGGCCGGAGGCGTCGAGCACATAGGCACTATTCGTTGGTCGAGCCTCCACCTCCGCAACCCACTCGTGCGGCGCCATTCCCTCGTGGGTGAGTAGCCACTCATCCGGACCGAGCCAGATCGCGGTCTCGCTCTCACACCGCCGGATTCGGCACGTCGCCGGCAGATCGAGCGCCTCGATGACGCCGACGTCGTCGGTGCGGACGATCACCTGCGACACCGGGTTCGACGCGAGCGACACCGCCGGTGCGAGGCCGGCGAACCGCGCCGCCCAGGCATCCAGGGGGCCGGTGGGGGCTCCGATCAGCTCAGCCATCGCGGCGTGCTCCTTCCGGATCGACGAAAACCGTTGAGGTGACCTCGACTTCGCACAGGACATCGCCGATGGGAACGTCGAGCCGGTCCCCCAGACGCGCCTGCCCGCCCTTGACCAGGGCCAGCGCAAACGGGCGGCCGAGTTCGGCACTTCGGTAGCTGGAGGTGACATGGCCGAGCATCGGGACCGGCGGTGGCGGCAGGGTGCGGTCGCCGCTATGGTCGATGATCTGTGATCCCTCCGGCAGCCGGGTCGAGCCGTCGGTGGGCAGCAGACCGACGAGCTGCTTGCGGTCGGCCGCGGTGTTCGATGCACGGGCGAACGATCGCTTGCCGATGAAGTCGGGCTTCTTCTTGGACACCGCCCAACTCATGCCGAGGTCGTGTGGGCTGACGGTGCCGTCGGTGTCCTGACCGATGATCGGATAGCCCTTCTCGGCGCGCAGGACATGCATCGTCTCGGTGCCGTACGGCGTGATCCCGTACGGTTCACCGGCTTCCACGAGCGCCCGCCACACCGCCGGGGCGTGGCCCGCTCCGACATTGACCTCGAAGGCGAGTTCGCCGGAGAAGCTGATCCGCGCGATCCGCACCGGCACGTCGGCGCCGAACGTCGTGTCGCGCCAGCCCATGAACTCGAATGCCTCGTTGGAGACGTCCAACTCGGCGAACACCGCGCCGACGACGTCACGCGACCGCGGCCCGACGACCGGGAAGGTGGCGACCTGGTCCGTGACCGACGTCGTCCACACCCGCAGCTCGGGCCATTCGGTCTGATGCCACTCCTCCATCCAGTCGAGGATGGCGGCGGCGTTGCCGGTGGTGGTGTACACGGTGTAGCGGTCGTCGGCGTCGCGCAGTACGGTGCCGTCGTCGCGCACCATGCCGTCGGGGCCGCACATGACGCCGTAGCGCACCTTGCCGACGGCCAGACTGCTCATCATGTTGGTGTAGAGCAGGTCGAGGAACCGTGGTGCGTCTGGTCCGGCGACATCGATGACACCCAGGGTCGAGCCGTCGAGGATGCCGACACCACTACGCACGGCGCCGCATTCGCGCAGCACGGCCGACTCCATGTCCTCCCCGCCGCGCGGGTAGTAGCGGGGCCGCTTCCACTGGCCGACGTCCTCGAACACGGCGCCACGCTCGACGTGCCAGTCGTGGATCGGGGTGCGCCGGACCGGGTCGTAGAGCGCCCCGCGGTCCCGCCCGGCCAACGCCGCGAACGAGACCGGAGTGTAGGGCGGCCGGAACGTGGTGGTGCCGGCGTCGCCGATACCGATACCGAGTAGCTCAGCGGTGATACCGGACGCGACGATGCCCGACGTCTTGCCCTGGTCGTGGCCGGTACCGATGGTGGTGTAGCGCTTGACATGTTCCACCGAACGCATCCCGGCACCGATCGCGCGGGCGATGTCGGCGACGGTCGCGTCACGCTGCAGGTCGACGAAAGAGGTGGTCGCCGAGGAGGCTTCGGCCGGCACCCGCCAGCACACGGCGGGCGCGGCCGGGGTGCGCTCGTCGACGCGCGGCACACCACGGTACTCCGGCAGGGTGTGCCGGAGCGATCGCAGTGCGGCGAGTCCACCGCGCCGTCCGTCGGTGAGGCAGGCGCCCGTGGTGACCAAACCGTTTGCTGCACCGACGATCTCGACGTTCGGTAGATCGCCCGTGGGTACGAAGGCGCCGGCGTGCTCATCGAAGGCGATGGCACCGCGCAATTGACTCCACAGATGTACCGCCGGATTCCAGCCGCCGCTGGTGAGGAGCGTGTCGCAGTCGACGATCGTGCCGGCGGGCTGACCGGGCAGGGAGAGTTCGGCCCCGGTCACCGCGCCGCCTTCGCCGACGGCGCGCAGCACCATGCCCGAGGTGTGGACGTCGATACCCAGGTGCTGTGCACGCTCGGTCAGATCGCGGGAAACCACCGGCCGGACGTCGACGATCGCCCGGACGGTCATCCCCGCCGTGGCGAGGGTGAACGCCGCATCGTAGGCGGAGTCGCAGGCGGTGAAGACGACCGACGACGTCCCGACCAGCACCCCGAAGCGGCGGAGGTAGTCGGCCGCCGCACCGGTGAGCGTCACACCGGGAAGGTCGTTGTCGGCGAACACGATCGGGCGCTCATGCGCACCCGTCGCGATCACGATCCGGCGGGCCCGGATGCGATGCACCCGCTGCCGGGATATGTGTGCCGGGGCGTCGGACCCGAGATGGTCGGTGCGTCGCTCGACGGCGAGCACGAAGCCGTCGTCGTAGCCGCCGAACGCGGTGGTGCGGGTCAGCCGGGTGGTCCTCGGATACGCGTCGAACTCGTCGACCGCGCCCTGCACCCAGGAAGCCCACGGGCTGGCGCCGCCCGGATCGCTCCGCTCGTCGACCATCAGGACCGTGCACCCCGCCCGCGCCGCCATCAGTGCTGCCATCAACCCGGCCGCCCCGGCGCCGACGACCAGGACGTCGGGGTGGTGGTGCAGCGAGTCGTAGCGGGCGGGGTCGGGGTCGGCGCTGAGCTTGCCCCAGCCGGGGACACCGTGCGCGGCGAGTCCGGGGCACAGGTCGACGGTGGTCGCGGGGACCATCGGCTCGACGAACGGGGCGTCGACGCCGACCTGGGCGGTGGCGTCCTCGGCCCACGATCCGGTGATGCCGCGCGGGCGGCCGAGGTTGACGCTGGTCGTGATCGTGCGGATTCCGTTGGCCAGCAGCGCGGAAGCGAGGGTGTCGCCGGGATGGCCGGTGTAGGTGGTGCCGTCGAAGGTGAACTCGATGGCGCGGTCGCGATCGATGCGGCCGCCCTCAGGCACGCGATGGGCCGGCACGCGGTAGGGCTGGGTCATGAGGGTGCTCCATCGGCGACGTCGATGCCGGGGCGGACACGAGAGACGGTGGGGGTGCCGACGAACTGGTAGGTGACGGTGTCGCGGTCGACGGTGAACCACTGCCGGCACCCGGCTCCGTGGAACCAGCGTTCGGTCATGACGCCCTTGGGGTTCGGGCGGAAGAACAGATAGTGCGCCCACGCCTCGTCGTCGAGGTCGGCGGGGACCGGGGGATAGGCGATGCCGGCAGCGGCGCCGTAGTGGAACTCGGTCTCCTCGCGGGGTCCGCAATGCGGGCATTCGATGAGTTGCATCGGGCTGATCCTCCGGTTCAGTGCGCCACTGCCGCGGCGCCGTGCTCGTCGATGAGCGCGCCGGTGACGAAGCGGTCGAGGGTGAAGGGCGCGTTGATGTCGTGCGGCGCCCCGGTGGCGATGGTGTGGGCGAGGCACCATCCGACACCGGGGGTTGCCTTGAATCCGCCGGTACCCCAACCACAATTCAGGTACAGGTTGTCGAACGGCGTGGCGCCGACGATGGGTGACGCGTCTGGGGTCACGTCGACGATGCCACCCCACGTGCGCAGCAGCCGGGCGCGGCCGAACACCGGGAACAGTTCCACGGCGGCAGCCATCTGACGTTCGATGATGTGGAAGGCGCCGCGCTGGCCGTAGCCGTTGTAGGAGTCGACGCCGGCACCCATCACCAGCTCACCCTTGTGGGCCTGCGACACATACACGTGCACGGCGTTCGACATGACCACAGTCGGGTGGATGGGCTCGAGTAGCTCGGAGACGAGTGCCTGCAGCGGGTGACTCTGCACGGGAACCCGGAAGCCGAGCTGGTCGGTGAGCGTGGAGGTGTGACCGGCGGCGCACAACGCGACGGTGCCCGCCCCGATCCGGCCGCGGGTGGTCTCGACCGCGGTCACCCGGTCACCGTCGGTGACGAACCCGGTCACCTCGCAATTCTGGATGATGTCGATGCCGGCTTCGGTGGCGCTGCGGGCGAAACCCCAGGCGACGTAGTCGTGCTTGGCGATCCCGCCGCGCGGCTGGAAGGTGGCGCCGAGGACGGGGTAGCGAATGTCCGCCGACGTGTTGACGATCGGGCACACCTCGGCGACCTGCTTGGGGTCGAGCCACTCGGCGTCGACACCGTTGAGGCGGTTGGCCTCCACGCGACGGATGCTGTCGCGGATGTCCTGCTCGGTGTGGGCCAGGTTGAGCACGCCGCGCTGGCTGAACAGGATCGGATAGCCGAGCTCGCCCTCGAGGCCCTCCCACAGTTTCAGGGAGTGCTCGTAGATGCCGGCGCTCTCGTCCCACAGGTAGTTGGACCGGATCAGGGTGGTGTTGCGTGCCATGTTCCCGCCGGCCAGCCAACCACGCTCCAGCACGGCCACATTCGTGATGCCGTGATTGCGGGCCAGATAGTGGGCGGTGGCCAGACCGTGGCCGCCACCGCCGACGATGACGACGTCATAGGTCGACTCGGGTTCCGGGTTGTGCCAGAGGAAGTCGGGATGATGGGGGAGGTCCCCGCCGGGCGGCCGAGGCGGTGTCATCGTGGTCATTCCTTCAGAAGTCGATCTCGACGGGCGAGAGGGGTTCGGAGCAGCAGAGCAGGATCTTGCCCTGGGTGATCTCGCGGTTGCGTATGCCGCCTTGGTGATTCATCACCACGTCGCCGGACAGTTTGGTCACCTTGCAGGAGCCGCACAGTCCGACACCGCAGGTCGAGGGCAGGGTGACCCCGGCGGCGGCCGCGGCCGCAAGGATGGTCGTCCCGGGCGCGACGGTGATGCGGCGCGAGCGTCGGGTGAAGTCGACGACGACACCCGCGGGATCGGTGGCGTCGTCGGCGGTCGGCAGGCTGAATCCGAAGCTCTCCTCATGGATGAGCGACAGATCACCACCCGCGGCGAGGAGAGCGCTGCGCACGCCGCTGCGGAACCGTCCGGGACCGCAGAGGAAGACGACGCGCTCACCGAGGTCGGGGCAGACCCGGGCGAGCATCTGCTGATCCACCCGGCCGCGGTGGCCGGTCCACTCGGGCAGTTCGTCGACCGGCATGCGGGTCGCCGCGAACGCGAGGTTCACGTTGGGGTAGCGCTGTGCGAGGTCCTCGAGTTCGTCGCGGAAGGGGATGTCCTCGACCGTCGGGGCGCTGTGCACGAAAACGATGTCGGTGGGCGCCTCGGAATCGGTGATGGTCCGGACCATCGAGATCACCGGGGTGATTCCGCTTCCTGCCGAGATGAACAGGTATTTGTCGGCGGGCCGGGCGTGAAAGCTGAACCGTCCCATCGGGCCCGACGCCCACACCATCATCCCGGGCACCATGTTGTCGTGCAGCCAGTTGGAGACGTGTCCGCCGACGACCCGCTTGACGGAGATCGAGATGGTCCCGGGCCGGGTCGGCGGTGAGGAGATGCTGTAGCAGCGCTGCACCTCCCGGCCGTCGATCTGCAGGGTGAACGCGAGGAATTGTCCGGGCTGGAAAACCAGCGTCAACGACTCGGTGCCGGAACCGGAGCCGGCGGCGTCGAGGGCCGTGTGCGGCAGTACGCGGAAGGTGAAGGTGGTGATGTCGCGGGTGACATCGGCGCGGTCGACGCACACGAGGTGGTGGTCCGTGGCGGTAGCGGTGTCAGTGCGGGCGTCAGGGGCGGTGCCGGCCGATTCCGGCCGTTCCTGCAGGGCCGTCATCACGCGGTCTCGGCGGTGTCGGTGATCAGGGTGGGCGTGATCGGGGCGGCAGGGATCGCGAGATTGTCGCGCAGCGCGGTGATGTACCAGTTGATGAACGCCTCGACCTGGAACTCGGACGGCCCGTACGGGCCGGGGATGTAGGCGGGGCTGCTGATGCCCTGCTGTGCGAGTGCGACCAGATCGGCGTCCTGCTGATTGGTGATGTCCCAGACCGAGGTGAGGCGATCGAGGTCGTAGTCGACACCTTCGACTGCGTCGGCGTGGACCAGCCAGGTGGTCCGGACCAGCGTCTTGTCGGGGCCGATCGGGATGACCGAGAAGAGCAGCGCGTGGTCGCTGGTCACGTGCAGCCACATGTTGGGCTGCATGTGCATCGACAACCGGCCGAGGCGCTTCTCGCCGAAGTCGCCCAACAGCCGGGTGCACGCGACGGTGCCGTCCAGCGTGAACGATTCGCCGGCGAGATCCATCGCCTCGCGCTCGATGTGGAATCCGGTTGTACGCGTGTCGAGTTGCTCGATCCTCGGATAGGGGAGGCCGTGTCGGCCCCAGATCTCGATGAGCTCGGCGGTGGCCTGACGGTATCGGGCGAACACCGGTCGGAGCCGGCTCGGGATGGCCTCGTTGTGGCTGTAACCCCAGGTCGGGAAGAATACGTTGAGCAGTTCGGGGTGCCCGTCGCAGTGGTAGCACTCCCGGTTGTTCTCCATCGCGAGCTTCCAGTTGCCGTCCTCGACGACGTCGGTCTGCTTGGCCACCTTCGCGCCGGCGAGGCCGTGCGGCCGCAGATAGGGCTCGACGATCTCGGCCACCTCGTCGATGTCGGTGGGCGGTTCGGCGGCGAGGCAGATGAAGATCAGGCCCGCGATCGTCCGGACGTGGACGGAACGCAGTGAGTAGCAGGACTTCTGGAAACCGGGCGCCTGGGCGTCGGCGTAGAGGAGTCGGCCGTCCATGCCGTAGGTCCACGAGTGATAGCTGCACACGATGGTGCCGGTCGATCCGCCGGGCTCGGTGACCAACCGCGCGCCACGGTGCCGGCACACGTTGTGGTGGGCGCGGACCCGTCCGGCATCGTCGCGGGTGACGATGACCGACCGGGTGCCGAAAGTGATGGTGACGTAGTCGCCGGGCTCGGCGATCTCGGCCTCGGCTGCCACGAAAAGCCAGCGCTTGGAGAAGATCTCGTCGAGATCGAGATCGAAGAACTCCTGATCGACATAGAAGGGGGCGGGCAGGCTCTGTCCGACCGCGCGGTCACGGATGAACGGTATGAGTCGGGTGGTCATCGTGGAAGCGAATACCAATCTCTGCCAGGGATTTACATGGATCACTCGATGCGGCTCCCTCGCCCCGGTCACCGTCGACCGCGGCAGGGCCCACACAACCCTCGGTGCTTCCGAGTTGCGCAATACGCAACGCTGCGCAGCTCATGCAACAAGTGTGCGGTCTGTCGGGGGCGCTGTCAAGCGCGACGGGCGACCATACTCTTCGGCGATCGGTGCAGGTAGATGACGTGTTCGTTTTGTCGGAATCAACTAGCGATGTCGGCCCCGACGCATGACTCCCCGCCCGGGAGGTGGGCGGGGAGTCGTTCGCGGGGTGCTCGGATTCAGTTGTGTTCACGGGGTCGCCGCGTAGCCACCTCCTCTCGACGGTGGATTCTCGATCACCACTGATCGAAGCCGACGTCCACGTTCGGGTAGTGGCTGCTGATCGTGTTGTTCATCCAGTACTGCTGGGAGTGCGGGCCCCAGATCCCGCTCATCGCGGTGTTGACATTGCCCTTCATGTTCTCGACCTCGTAGTTGGCCGTCGGGCCGAAGGCGCCGATCTTGTACTGCGCGTTGGCTGTCAGGTAGTTCGAGAACGGCGCCACGGCCGTGATCGTCTCGCTGGCCCCGGGGTAGAGGACGCGCTGAGGTGCGTTCACCCACTGGCCGGACTGCCCCGCGGTCGAGCCGATCAGATGCTCGGGCTTGTCGGTGTGGTTGGTGATCGTCATCGCGATGGTCGGCTCGCCGGGGCGGGTGACCGGAAGGGTGCCGGCGTTGGCGACGCCGGTTCCGATCAGGCCGATCCCGACGACGGCGGCGATTCCCACGGTGGCGGCTGTGATGCGGCGGGTGGTGGTGTTCATGAGCGGGTCTCCTGGTTTGGGGCCGGGGCGCTTCTCGTTCCGGCGACACCCATGACTCTGCTCGGGTGGAGGCGATCCCGGACGCCGCCAACCGGACGATCCGCCGGTTGACGTTCCTGTCCACCGATCGGGGGACACGGTCGGGCTGCCGGCGGGCCGGCGCGACTCAGCCCGATGACCCACTCGGCAGAGGGACCTCGGCGATCGCCACCGTCCCGCCCGCCGGATGGCGCCGGATGACGAGTGCGCCACCGTTGCCTTCGAGCCGTACGCGTCGGGAGGCGAGGCCGATGTGTCCCCCGGCGACGCGGCTGCGCAGTTGCTCCTCGTCTACTCCGACGCCGTCGTCGATCACGACGATCCGGGCGCGCCCCTCGTCCACCTCGGCGGTCAGTTGGACGTTCCTCGCTCGTGCGTGTTTGACGACGTTGGTCAGCAATTCCCGGGCCGTCGCGAACAGCGCCGAGTCGACCGCCGTGCGCAGGTCGTCGGGCCAGCCGACGGTGTCGACGGAGATCGCGAAGCCGCCTCGCTGCTCGAACGATTCGGCGAGATCGGTGAGGGCGACGGCGAGTCCCGCCTGTTCCAGCACCGCGGGGTGGAGTTCGCCGAGGGTGGTGCGCAGCAGCCGCGCCGACTCGCGCAATGCCGCGTCGATGCGGGTGACGACCGCGGGATCGGGCGGACCGTCGGCGAGCGAGGCGAGCTCCTGGCGTGCGCCGAGGACATATTGCAGCGCACCATCATGGAGATGTTCGGCGAGATCGCGCCGTTCGCGCTGCTCGATCTGCATCACCTCGTCGAGCAGACGGCTGCGTTCGGCGGCCAGCGAACCGATGGCCACCACGCGCGAACGCTGCAGCCGCGACAGCAACACGGCGCCGAGGGCGAGTGACCCGATCACCAGGGTGCTCAGCACGATGACCGACCACGGCCGTCCGTTGGGGACCCGCGCGATGACGTTCGCCACGAAGTAGACCACCACGGTCGGCACCACCACCGCGGCGCACACGGCCGGTCGCATGCCGATGGCGGCGATCATCGGCACGATCGCGAATCCGACCACCAGAACGTCTGCGGTCCAACTGATCTGATCCGACTGGCTGGCCACCGCGGTGACCGCGACGAGTGCGAGCAGATCGACGGACACGGTGAGCCACGAGAACCGGATGGCGAGCAGGCCACCCCGCGGGGCGAGGACGGCGCCGAGCACGCACCAAGCCACGTAGCCCGCGGCGATCGCGATACAGATCCCCGCCGAATAGACCGGTGGCTCCAGCACCACCGACAGGATGACGAATGCCGACAAAAGGAGTCGCAACAGCTCCTGAATCCGAATGCCCTGCAACGCGTGACCGATCAGGATCGTGTCGATGCGTTGTTCGTCGGCGAGCTCGGCCAGCCCCAACAGGGGTGCCGGGCTACTCGAGGAGGCCACGACGCATCGCCTCGGCGACCGCGGCCGCGCGATCGGAGACACCCAGCTTCTCGTAGAGCCGCTGAGTATGGGTCTTGACCGTCGACGCCCCGATGTACAACTCGGCGGCCAGCTGCGGGATGGAGAGTCCGCGAGCGAACCCGTTCAGCACCTGACGTTCCCGTTCACTGAGGACGGGCGCGTCGGACTGCGACCGCATCCGGATCTCGCCGACGAGGCCTGCGGCCAGCTCTGGTGGCACGACGGTCTCGCCCTTGGCGACCCGGGTCACCGCGCCGACGATCTCGTCCCGTTCGGCGTCCTTGGACAGATAGCCCGAAGCACCCTCTTCCAACGCGCGGAACACGATCGGTCCGTCCGTCACGGCCGACAACAGCAACACCTTGGTCGCCAGGCCGTCGCGGGCGACCGCATGGGCCACATCCACACCCGTCATGCCCGGCATCTGATAGTCGACCACCGCGACGTCGGGCTGCTCGCGTCGGATCACCTCCAATCCGGTTGCACCGTCACCGGCTTCACCGACGACACGCACCCGGCCACTCTGGCTCAGCCCGCGTGACACCCCGTCACGGAAGAAGGGATGGTCGTCGACCACGACCACGGTCACCAGGGGATCCATCGGCTCAGAATATGCTTCGGTGCCCTGCGGACGGGTCATATCGCAGTAGGGTCGGACCATGACGCGGTGGTTCGACGATGCGATCGTGGACACGGGGCGGCTGCCGCTGTTCTTCCTGCTCGTCGCCTTCGTCCTCACGTTTCTGTTCATCCGCATCAGCGTCCGCATGATCCGTGCCGAGGTGAGTTGGTGGCCGGGCAACGTCACCCCGGGCGGCGTCCATGTGCATCACGAGTTCTTCGGCATGATCGCGATGTTGTTGTCGGGGTTCGGCTTCGTGGCATTGGCGAGCTTCGAGACCCCGATCGCCAACTGTGTGTTGGCCGCCGTGTTCGGCATCGGCTGCGCGCTGGTGCTCGACGAGTTCGCGCTCATCCTGCACCTGCGGGACGTCTACTGGGAGGAGGAGGGGCGCACGTCCATCGACGCGGTGTTCGTCGCGATCGCGATCGGACTGCTGTTCCTCCTCGGGTTGCGGCCGATCGGGTTCGCGGAGGTCGACGAGTATCGGGCGACGACGGACGGATCGACCCGCGTCGGGTTGCTGATCTCCCTGGTTCTCGTCGTGTCGCTGGCCGTCATCACCCTGCTCAAGGGCAAGGTGTGGACCGGTCTGCTGGGGATGTTCCTACCGCCGTTGCTGATCGTCGGGGCGTGGCGGGTGGCGCGGCCGCGCTCCCCGTGGGCGCGGTGGCGGTACGGGGAGAAGCCGGGCAAACAACAGAAGTCGCTTGCGCGGGAACGTCGATACCGGGAGCCGGTCGTGCGATGGAAGATCCTGTTCCAGGAGTGGGTGGCCGGCAGATTCGGGGTCCCGGAGCAGCCGGTACGTCCCGCCGCCCCCGCGCCGAGTCTGGCATCGCCGGCGTCGTCGCCGAACCGGATCGTCACCGCGGTCCGCTGGCGTCGGACCAAACGGGACCTGAAGCGGGACCCGCCGTGGCGGCTGCCCATGTTCATGGTCGCGGTGGCGATCGTCGCCGGCCTGATCTCCATCGGGATCGACGATTCGTTCGGATCCCGAGAACTCGACGCCAGTACCACCGCGACGCTGCTCGGTGTGATCGCCGGCGCGATGGCCACGTTGACCGGTCTGGTGTTCACGGCCGTCACGCTGGCGATGCAGTTCGGCGCCTCGCAGATCTCGATCCGCGTCATCCCGATGCTGCAGCAGGACCGGGTGATGCGGGCCTCGGTGGGGCTGTTCCTCGCCACGTTCGCATTCACCGTGATCGTGGCCGTGGACCTCACCACCGTCGCCGACGAGGCGGAGGCCCCGGTGGTCTCCACCGCGATCGCCATCGTGCTCACCCTGGCGAGCGCGTTCCAGTTCATCGTGCTGATCGGCAAGGTCGGCAGCATCCTGAACTCCACCCAGTTGCTGCGCTGGATCGAGTCCGAGGGCCGTTCCGCCGTGCGCCGCCTTTACCCGGATCATCCGAGAGAGGTTGGGCAGCAACAGATCAGCGCCCCGTCGAACGGCGCGGGGAGTCCGCTGACGGACGATCGGTCGCCGGACGATCCGCCGCCGGTGAGCCTCGTGGTGACGCTCCGCGATGCCCCCACCCAGGGGCGGGTGCTGCTCGCGATCAACCTCGGCCGCATCCAGCGCCTAGCGGTGCGCTGGGGCGTCCGGGTCGACCTGCTCGTCGGCGTCGGCGACTACGTCCCGCACAACGCGGGCGTGTTCGAGATCATCGGCGACTCCCGGCAGGTCCGGCCCGCGCCGCTGCTCGGCTGCCTGCTGTTCGGCGACACGCATCGGCCGTCGGTCAGTCCTGCGGCGGCGCTGCAGGCGATCTCCGATGTCGCGTTGAAGGCGCTGTCACCCGCCATCAACGACCCGAGCCGCGCGGTGCAGGCGATCGATCATGCCGGTGACCTGCTGTTGATGCTGGCACCGAGGGTCGCGGCGGAGGAGAAGACCAGCACGCTGACGATGATCAGCGGCTACCGGCGTACCTGGGCCGACTACGTGGGGATCGGGACCGACCAGATTCGCCACTATGGGCACAACTCGATCCAGGTGCAGCGCCGGCTCCGGGCGCTCTACGAGACGTTGGCCGAAGAGTGCGCCGACGACCAGCAGGAACCGTTGCGAGCGCGGATGGAAGCTCTCGACGCGGAGCTCGACGAGGACTGGCACACCGACCTCGATCGGCGGCTCGCCGAGGCGGCCGACCGCCAGGGGTACGGGTCGGAGGCCGGGCGGGTCCGGCACCGGCGTATTCGCATCAACACGTCGACATGAAACGCGTAGCCTCGCGCAGTGCGAGACGCGATTCGGGGATCAACCGGCCGAACATCTGGAAGACATGCCCCTGGCCGGGCCACTCCTGCAGGCGCACATCACCTCCGGCGGTCCGCATCACCCGCGCGATCGCCCGTGCATCGTCCCCCATCACCTCGAGTCCACCCACCTGGATGAGTGTCGGCGGGAGGGCCATCGTGTCGTCGAGCGCGATGCGCATGCGCGGGTGGTCGGGTTCCGCCGTCCCGGTGTAGAGCTGCAGAATCCGTTGGGCGGCAACGGCATCGATGATCGGATCGCGGGCCCCGCGAGCCTGGTTGGCGACCGCCAGATCGAACGTCGGGTCATAGAGCGGGGAGAACATCACCATTGCGCGCGGCTGCCCGACGCCCCGGGCGTGGTTGTCGGCGATCAGGTCGAGCGCCAGATGCCCACCGGCAGAGTCGCCGGCGACCACGATCTGGTCCGGCTGGTAGCCCTGATCGAGCAGCCAATGGTAGCCGCGGATGGCGTCGTCGCCGGCGGTGGGGAATCGGTGTTCGGGCGCGAGTCGGTAGTCGAGGCTGAACGCCGACCATCCCGTCCGTCGGGACAGCCGGGCCACCAGTCCCCGATGCGTCCGCGCCGAACAGACGACGTAACCGCTGCCGTGCAGGTAGTAGATGATCCGGGCGTCATGGGGAGTGGCCGGCTGCGGCGGGCCGCCGTGCGCGCTCACCCATTCACCGCGCACCTGGCCGGCCGGCACCCCGTCGCCCCTGGTCCGGCGGTCGCGCACCGGATCGACGCGGGTCCCGGCGGGCGTCGGAGACAGGGCGACCAGCGACCGGTTGAGCCCCGGCCGCATGGCAGAGATCCGGCGTGGCGACGGTCCGGCTCTGCCCATGCTCGCCACCATCAACGGGTGGGCGACCCGGGCGAGATAAGTGTTGACGGCTCGCGCGCGTACCGAGCCGGGCCCGTCCGGGCGCCACTGCTGATCGGTGGACCGTACACTCACATCACGACGCTAACCCTGTGAGCGTCTCACGTGCGACATTTGCGCTGCATACGCTGCGGAATCATCACAGTTGTGCTATCCGGATTTCGATACCGGGCACCTGCCGTGAGAAAATGGCTGACAATGCTTTCGCGTGAGCAGGGTGGTGCCGGGGCGACCAGTCGATCCCGGGTGCACCGTCAGCAACGGAGCTGACACGGACGCCGCCAGTGGCCGTAGGACCTCCCAGGTCAGCCCAACGATTGCGGGAGGGCCTCACCGGCCGTGGCAGCGTCGGCAAGGACAGACGTCACAGTGTCGCGATCAGACACTCGAGGGTGAATGCGTGCGCAGCGTCGCGCACACAGTGAGGCGAACTTATGAAGCATGCTCCGGGCCCCGTGGGGCTGTATGACCCGGTCAACGAGCACGACTCCTGCGGTGTCGCATTCGTCGTCGACATGCACGGACGTCGCAGCCGCGACATCGTGGACAAGGCCATCACCGCGCTGGTGAACCTCGAACACCGTGGTGCGGCCGGCGCCGAGCCGAACACCGGCGACGGCGCCGGGATCATGATCCAGGTTCCAGACCGCTTCCTGCGTGAGACCGTCGACTTCGAGCTGCCCGAGCCGGGTTCCTACGCCACGGGCATCGCCTTCCTGCCGCAGGGTTCGGAGGACGCACGCGCGGCCACCGAAGGTGTCGAGAAGATCATCGAGGCCGAGGGCCTGACCCTGCTCGGCTGGCGTGAGGTCCCCACCAACGAGAGCTCGCTCGGTGCGCTGGCCCGCGACGCCATGCCGACCTTCCGGCAGGTCTTTCTGGCCGGTGCGGAGGGCATGGACCTCGAGCGCAAGGCGTTCGTGGTGCGCAAGCGCGTCCAGGCCGAGCTCGGCACCAAGGGCGCCGGCGCCGACGGTCCCGGCCGCGAGACCGTGTACTTCCCGAGCCTGTCCGGTCAGACCTTCGTCTACAAGGGCATGCTGACCACCCCGCAGCTGCGCGAGTTCTACCTCGACCTGCAGGATTCGCGGGTGGAGAGCGCGCTCGGACTCGTGCACTCCCGCTTCTCCACCAACACGTTCCCGTCGTGGCCGCTGGCGCATCCGTTCCGCCGCGTCGCCCACAACGGTGAGATCAACACCGTCACCGGCAACGAGAACTGGATGCGGGCCCGTGAGGCGCTGATCGACGCCGCTGCATTCGGCGATTCGGATGTGGCCGACAAGATCTTCCCCACGTGCACCCCGGGTGCGTCGGACACTGCCCGCTTCGACGAGGTGCTCGAACTGCTGCACCTCGGTGGCCGCAGCCTGCCGCATGCGGTGCTGATGATGATCCCCGAGGCGTGGGAACGTCACGAATCGATGAAGCCCGAGCACCGGGCGTTCTACGAGTACCACTCGGCGCTCATGGAGCCCTGGGACGGCCCGGCGTCGGTGTGCTTCACCGACGGCACCGTCGTCGGCGCGGTGCTCGACCGCAACGGCCTGCGCCCCAGCCGCATCTGGGTCACCAAGGACGGCCTCGTCGTGATGGCGTCGGAGGTCGGTGTCCTCGACATCGACCACTCCGACGTGGTGCAGAAGATGCGCCTGCAGCCGGGCCGGATGTTCCTGGTGGACACGGCCGCCGGGCGCATCGTCGACGACGAGGAGATCAAGGACGAACTCGCCGCCGAGCACCCGTATCAGGAGTGGCTCGACCAGGGGCTCGTGCACATCGACGACGTCGAGGCGTTGCCGCACGTGCACATGGCCCACGACCGGGTCACCCTGCGCCAGCAGGTCTTCGGTTACACCACCGAGGAAATGAACCTGCTGGTGGCGCCGATGGCCAAGACCGGCGCCGAGGCGATCGGCTCCATGGGTACCGATACCCCGATCGCGGTGCTGTCGGCCCGGCCGCGGATGCTGTTCGACTACTTCCAGCAGATGTTCGCGCAGGTCACCAACCCGCCGCTGGACGCCATCCGTGAGGAGGTCGTCACCAGCATCGGCGGCACCATCGGCCGCGAGGCCGACCTCCTGCACCCGGGGCCGGAGTCCTGCCGCCAGATCGTGCTGCCCGAACCGGTCCTGGACAACGACACCCTGGCCAAGCTGGTCAACATCGACGAGAACGGTGACCTGCCGGACTTCCGCAGCGCCCACATCCACGGCCTGTACGAGGTGTCCGAGGGCGGCGCCGGCCTGCGGCGCGCGCTCGACGAGATCCGGGCCAAGGTGAGCGCCGCGATCGCCGACGGCGTGTCGATCATCGTGCTCTCCGACCGCGAGTCCGACGAGAAGCTCGCCCCGATCCCGTCGCTGCTGCTCACCTCGGCCGTCCACCATCACCTGGTGCGCGAGCGCAAGCGCACCCGCGTCGGCCTCGTCGTCGAGTCCGGTGACTGCCGTGAGGTGCACCATGTGGCCGCGCTCGTCGGCTTCGGTGCCGCCGCGGTCAACCCGTACATGGCGTTCGAGTCGATCGAGGACATGGTCGAGCGCGGTGCGCTCGGCGACATCGACTTCGCCACGGCCAAGAAGAACTACATCAAGGCCGCCGGCAAGGGTGTGCTGAAGGTGATGTCGAAGATGGGCATCTCCACCCTCGCCTCCTACACCGGCGCGCAGCTGTTCCAGGTCATCGGCCTGTCGCAGGAGACCGTGGACGAGTTCTTCACCGGTCTCAACAGCCAGCTCGGCGGCATCGGTCTCGACGAGATCGCCGACGACGTCGCGACCCGGCACCGTCTGGCGTTCACCGACCGGCCCACCGAGCGCGCGCATCGCGAACTCGAGGTCGGCGGCGAGTATCAGTGGCGCCGCGAGGGCGAGTATCACCTGTTCAACCCGGACACCGTGTTCAAACTGCAGCACTCGACCCGCACCGGCCAGTACAAGGTCTTCAAGGAGTACACCAAGCTCGTCGACGACCAGTCGGCCAAGATGGCGTCGCTGCGCGGTCTGTTCGACTTCAATTTCGGTGACCGCGACCCGATCCCGATCGACAAGGTCGAACCGGCGAGCGAGATCGTCAAGCGGTTCTCCACCGGCGCGATGAGCTTCGGCTCGATCTCCGCCGAGGCCCACGAAACCCTCGCGATCGCCATGAACCGCCTCAAGGGCCGGTCGAATTCCGGTGAGGGCGGCGAGGATCCGCGACGGTTCCACCACGACGAGAACGGTGACTGGCGGCGCAGCGCGATCAAGCAGGTGGCGTCCGGCCGCTTCGGCGTGACGTCGCACTACCTCACCAACTGCACAGACATCCAGATCAAGATGGCGCAGGGCGCCAAGCCCGGCGAGGGCGGTCAGCTCCCGCCGCACAAGGTGTACCCGTGGGTGGCCGAGGTGCGTGGCTCCACGCCGGGCGTCGGGCTCATCTCGCCGCCGCCGCACCACGACATCTACTCGATCGAGGATCTCGCGCAGCTGATCCACGACCTGAAGAACGCCAACCCGCAGGCCCGGATTCACGTGAAACTGGTGTCCGAGGTCGGTGTCGGCACCGTCGCCGCGGGTGTGTCGAAGGCGCACGCCGACGTGGTGCTCATCTCCGGGCACGACGGCGGCACCGGCGCGACTCCGCTGACGTCGATGAAGCATGCCGGCGCCCCCTGGGAGATCGGCCTGGCGGAGACCCAGCAGACGTTGCTGCTCAACGGTCTTCGTGACCGCATCGTCGTCCAGGTCGACGGTCAGCTCAAGACCGGCCGCGACGTCGTGGTGGCCGCGCTGCTCGGCGCCGAGGAATACGGCTTCGCCACCGCACCGCTGGTGGTGTCGGGCTGCATCATGATGCGCGTCTGCCACCTCGACACCTGCCCGGTGGGTGTCGCGACGCAGAATCCGCTGCTGCGCGAACGGTTCACCGGCAAGCCGGAGTTCGTGGAGAACTTCTTCATGTTCATCGCCGAAGAGGTGCGAGAGCTGCTGGCGCGCCTCGGGTTCCGCACCCTGCAGGAGGCGGTCGGCCACGTCGAGGCCCTCGACACGGCGAAGGCCCTGTCGCACTGGGGATCGTCGAAGGCCGGCAAGCTCGACCTCAGCTCGGTGCTCGCGATGCCGGAATCGCCGTTCATGAACCAGGACCTGTACTGCTCGGGTGTCCAGGATCATTCGCTGGACAAGGCACTCGACCAGCAGCTGATCGCGCAGAGTCGGGAGGCCATCGACAGCGGCACCCGGGTGTCGTTCAGCTCGAAGATCACCAACGTGAACCGCACCGTCGGAACGATGCTGGGCCACGAGGTCACCAAGGCCTATGGGGCACACGGCCTGCCGGACGGCACGATCATGATCGACTTCACCGGATCGGCCGGCAACAGCTTCGGCGCATTCGTGCCCAAGGGTGTCACGCTGCGACTCGAGGGCGACGCCAACGACTTCGTCGGCAAGGGACTCTCCGGCGGACGCCTCGTGGTGCGACCCGCCCGCAACGCGCCGGAAGGCTTTGTCGCCGAGGACAACATCATCGCCGGCAACGTCATCGGGTTCGGCGCCACCAGCGGCAAGATCTTCCTGCGCGGTGTGGTCGGCGAGCGGTTCTGCGTCCGCAACTCGGGCGTCACGGCCGTCGTCGAGGGCGTCGGAGACCACGGGTGTGAGTACATGACCGGCGGACGTGTCGTCGTGCTCGGTGACACCGGACGCAACTTCGCGGCCGGCATGTCCGGCGGTATCGCCTACGTGTACGACCCGTTCGGCAAACTCGGCGACAACCTGAACACCGAACTCGTCGACATCGAGGAGCTCGAGGACGAGGACATCGAGTTCCTCGCCGCCATCGTCGACGAGCACCGCGCGGAGACGGATTCCCCCGTCGCGGCAGCGGTACTCGCCGACTGGGACAACACCCGCGGCAAGTTCTCGAAGGTGATGCCGCGTGACTACAAGCGCGTGTTGCTCGCGATCGAGACCGCGGAGCGCAACGGACGAGACGTGAACGAAGCGATCATGGAGGCCGCACGTGGCTGACCCCAGAGGTTTTCTCAAGCACACCGAACGCGAACTGCCGGACCGGCGGCCGGTGGAACTGCGTCTGCTCGACTGGAACGAGGTCTACACCGACTTCGACCACAAGGAGCTGCAGACCCAGGCCAGCCGGTGCATGGACTGCGGAATCCCGTTCTGCCACAACGGCTGCCCACTGGGCAACCTGATCCCGGAGTGGAACGACCTGGTCTACAAGGACCGGTGGTTCGACGGCATCGAGCGCCTCCACGCCACCAACAATTTCCCGGAGTTCACCGGGCGGCTGTGCCCGGCGCCGTGCGAGGCGTCGTGCGTGCTGGGCATCAACCAGCCGGCCGTGACGATCAAGCAGGTCGAGGTCGAGCTGATCGACAACGCCTTCGAGAACGGCTGGGTCACCCCGGTCCTGCCGACCGAGAAGACCGGCAAGTCGGTCGCGGTGGTCGGTTCGGGCCCCGCCGGACTCGCCGCCGCCCAGCAGCTCACCCGCGCGGGACACGACGTCACGCTGTTCGAGCGGGCCGACCGCATCGGCGGGCTGCTGCGCTACGGCATCCCCGAGTTCAAGATGGAGAAGCGCCACATCGACCGCCGCCTCGAGCAGATGGAGGCCGAGGGCACTGTCTTCAAGACCGGCGTGAACGTGGGCGTCGACGTCACCGTCGAGCAGCTGCGTGCCGACTTCGACGCGGTGATCCTCGCGAACGGCTCCACCATCGGCCGCGATCTGCCGATCCCGGGCCGTGAGCTCGACGGCATCCATCAGGCGATGGAGTTCCTGCCGCAGGCCAACCGGGTGCAACTCGGCGACACCGTCGACGGACAGATCACCGCCAAGGGCAAGAAGGTCGTCATCATCGGTGGCGGCGACACCGGCGCCGACTGCCTGGGCACCTCGCTGCGCCAGGGCGCCGAGATCGTGCATCAGTTCGAGATCATGCCGAAGCCGCCGATCGAGCGCGCCGAGTCCACCCCGTGGCCGACCTACCCGCTGATGTATCGGGTGTCGTCGGCGCACGAAGAGGGTGGCGAGCGCGTCTACTCGGTCAGCACCGAGCAGTTCCTCGGCGAGAACGGCAAGGTCACCGGACTCAAGGCCCACGAGGTCATGATGAACGACGGCCGGTTTGAGAAGGTCGAGGGCAGCGAGTTCGAACTCGAGTGCGATCTCGTCCTCTTCGCCATGGGCTTCGTCGGTCCGGAACGTGAGGATCTGCTCGACAAGATGGGCGTCGAGTACGACCAGCGCGGCAACATCAAGCGCGACGACGACTTCGCGGCCACCGGTCAGGACGGCGTCTTCGTCGCCGGCGATGCCGGTCGTGGCCAGTCGCTGATCGTGTGGGCGATCGCCGAGGGCCGGTCGGCCGCCGCAGCGGCCGACGCCTACCTCGCCGGTCGCTCGGACCTCCCCGCGCCGATCGTGCCCACGCAGGTCGCCCAGCGCTGATCCGGACGGCCGACCTGACCGTTCGGACAGGTCGGCCACCCGACTCGCGCGACAGGACTTGCCCGACATCGGTGCAATGTCCCGTCGGCTAGGGCACAGTGGTGCATACAGGTGCCCCCAAGAAGCGGGGGTCCGTCCAGGCGCGAACCTGACAGGATTCCCATGACCACAGCGTCCGCGGAGGACCGGCGCGTCCGTCCCAAGGATCGCAAACAGCGAATTCTTGCGACGGCCGCGGAGTTGTTCCGTACCTCGGGCTACCACAGTGTGTCGATGAGTGACATCGCTGCCGGCGTCGGCATCGTCCCGAGCGCGCTGTATCGCCACTACCGCAACAAGCAAGAACTGCTGGTGGCGGTGTTCGACAACGCGCTGAGCCGGTACGAGGAAACGCTCGCCGACTGCGACGACCCGTTCGAGTGCGTGAGCCGGGTGGTGGGCATCGCCGACGACTCCCAGGCGATGGACCAGCTGTGGAGCCGCGACAGAGGGCATCTCCGCCCAGCCGATCGAGCCCTGTTGCGGCTGCGGATCGTCGGCGTGTCCGAGTCGCTGGAGAAGGCGATCGCCCAGGGTGCAGGCCCCGCCGGCGTCCCTTCGCGCGTCGCTGCGTGGGCGGTGCTGGCCATCGTGAACTGGCCCGGGCACCGGCCGCTACCGGTGCCTGCCGGCGACCGGCAGCGCATGATGCTCACCGCCGTCCGGGCCGTCGTGAACGCATGTCGGGGCGACGGCGAGGAATCCCATCCGTGGCCCGCCAACGGCACGGTCGACGAGAGCAGCCCGGTGCCGACGGAGCCCGCGACCGGCCTTCTCCCCGTCGCACGGCGCGAGGCGTTGCTCAACGCGGCGATCACCATGTTCGCCGTCAACGGGTACGCCAACGTGAGCCTCGACGACATCGGCGAGGTCGTCGGGATAGCCGGGCCCAGCGTCTACAACCACTTCGCCAGCAAGCGCGAACTGCTCGTCTGCGGGGTCAACCGGGCATTCGACGCCATGTGGCTGGAGCTCGGCCGGGTGCTGTCGCAGACCACCGATCCCGCCATCGCGCTCGACATGCTGGTGTCGGGGTACGCGCGGTTCGCGCAGGCCCATTGGGACCTGATCGCAGTGTGCTTGTCGCACACCGTGATGCTCGACCCCGACGAGATGATGGCGCTGGCCCGGACCTACCTCGACTATGTCGGTGAGTGGCGGCGGTTGGTGCAGCTGTGCCGACCGGAACTGCGTGCCGACGAGGCGCAGACCCTCGTGGATCTCACGCTCGCCGTGATGGACGGGGTGGTGCGGGTCGACGGGCTGCGCGGTCCAGAACTCCCCCACCACGCACACCGGTTGGCGAAGGCGGTGCTGCAGGCGCCGCTCGTCACCTGAACTCTCGTCACATCCTGAACTCTGGTCACATGGCGGTCAGTACCCGAGACATCTGCTTCGGAACCGTGTCGGCGAGCCTGCCGAACGCCAACTGCGCGATCGGATCGGCGATCTTCGCGACGCCGTGGAAGTCCACGTGGGCGTGATAGGTGACAACCGCTTCCGACTCGCCGTGGGCGCGGAACGTCATGTCATCGACCGAGGTGGCCGTCTTGTTGCGACCCGTGAACACCAGATGGTCGGGATCGTCGCGCGTCAGCTCGTAGACGAGCGTCGTCGAGATGCCGTACAGCTTCGTCTCGTTGTGCCAGCGTGTGCCCACCGCGATCGGATCGGTGCCGATCTGCTCACAGCGCTGCGTACCCGGGTCCCAGTCCACGGCGTTCGCGAAGTCCCGCATGTAGGCGACGATCTCGTCGCGGGGACGTTGCACGGTGAAGGTTCGGGACACGTCGACCATGACCACTCCTGTCGTCGGCGGGTGTTGCTTGCACGGTGTATTCGGCGACGTCCACCGGTTCGGATGGGTCGGGCAGGAGCTTCTCGCAACACGTTCGTCTCGCAACACGGCCGACCTCGCTACACTCGGGACACGAGACGCAGTCCGGCGGTAGAGGGAGGGCGACGATGCGTCTACGTTCAGTGATCACCGGCGTGATGGCCCTGGTGACGGCGATCGGTACGAGCATGGGTGTCGGGGCGCCGTCGTCGGCCGCGCCGGCCGGATGCCCCGAACTCTACGTACTCGCCATCCCCGGCACCTGGGCCAATGGTCAGAATCCCGGAATACTCGGCGACATCACCGCCGGGCTCGGGGCCGAGACACGCGTCCAGTACGTCGGCTACGACGCGACGGCGTTCCCCTGGGAGAAGGCCGTCTACGGAAAATCCAAGGCGCAGGCGGTCGCCAACACCACCGGGCTGGCGCGCACGATGCTGCGGCGATGCCCGGGCACCCGGATCGCGGTGGTCGGCTACAGCCAGGGCGCCGACGCCGCGGGCGACTTCGCATCGGAGGTCGGCACGGGACGTGCCGCGATCCGACCGGGTCAGATCGCCGGTGTCGTCCTCCTCTCGGACCCGCGCCGGTCGCAGCGCGACAATCTCGTGGGGCCGCCGCTTCGCTGGGAGGGCAGCGGTGGTCCGCGCCTCGACGGCATGGGCTGGGTGTTGCCCCGCGCCTTCACGATCTGCGAACCCTCCGACCTGTATTGCAATGTGCCGCAGGACTACTTCATCACCCGCATCGTCGGGTACCTCGCCGAGACCAGCGATCCCACGCCGTCACAGATCGGCCAGTATCAGGCCGAGGCGGGCGCGATCATCAGCGAGCTGCTCACGCTCGGGGGTCCGGGAAAGATCGTCGAGGAGCTGTCCAACGCCCGCGCCCGCGAGCAGATCATCTCGTTCAACCGCTTCCTGCAGTCGGGCGCTCACGCCAACTACGCCACGTTTGCGGTCCAGCCGGGCGTCACCGCGGTGGGGTGGGCGCACAGGTTTCTCGCCGGGCTCGCCTGATCCGCGACCGCAATCCGCGACCCCGCTGAGATCGCTTGCATCCGTGCACTATTCGACATCACTGATGCACCGGCATCCGAAACCGGGCATTCACCCCATATAACTCAGACGTAACAATCCGGCGATAGCTTCCCCTCTGTGTGCGTCTCCCGTACACAAGAACGTCATCGGAACGTAGGGGTGGGTTCACCGAACACGCCTGCTGCGGTCGAGTTCGCGGCGTTCTGTTCGGCCGGAGATCGGGGGTATCCGGCCATGACCAGTGTCGGATGTTCGCGTGTTCTTTGCTGCGCGCCAAGGGAAGTAGAGATCAGAGAATGAAGTTGAACGACTCCGTCCCGGGCGGGGGTGACGCGGCCGGTGACGGACACACGGTGTCGCGACGCCGGTCCGGGACTCGTTGGGTCCGGTTGGGTGTTCCGACGGTGCTGTCGGTGGTGGCCCTCGCGTTGAGTGCGTGTGGCAGTTCGGCAACCGACGAGGCGGCCACCAGTGCCGAGTCCTGTGTGGACACCTCCGGCGACACGATCAAGGTCGGGTCGCTCAACTCGCTGTCGGGCACCATGGCGATCTCCGAGGTCACCGTGCGCGACTCCATCGCGCTCGCCGTGGAGGAGATCAACGCCGCGGGCGGCGTGATGGGTAAGCAGATCGAGGTCGTCGGCGAAGACGGCGCCTCCGAGCCCACCGTGTTCGCGGAGAAAGCCGAGAAGCTGATCAGCGCCGACTGTGTCGCAGCGGTTTTCGGTGGCTGGACGTCGTCGAGCCGTAAGGCGATGCTGCCGGTCTTCGAGGACAACGACGCCCTCCTGTACTACCCGGTGCAGTACGAGGGTCTCGAGTCGTCGGAGAACATCTTCTACACCGGCGCCACCACCAATCAGCAGATCGTCCCGGCGCTGGATTACCTGAAGGAACAGGGCGTCACGTCGCTGTACCTGGTCGGCAGCGACTACGTGTTCCCGCAGACCGCCAACCGCATCATCAAGGCGTACGCCGAGGCGAACGGGATGGAGATCAAGGGCGAGGACTACACACCGCTCGGGTCGACCGACTTCTCCACCATCGTCAACAAGGTGCGGACCGCGGACGCGGACGCCGTGTTCAACACGCTCAACGGCGATTCCAACGTCGCGTTCTTCCGTGAGTACCGCAACGTCGGCCTGACCGCGCAGGACATGCCGGTCATCTCCGTCTCCATCGCGGAAGAGGAAGTCGGCGGTATCGGTGTCGGCAACATCGAAGGCCAGCTGACCGCCTGGGACTACTACCAGACGATCGACACCCCGGTGAACAACGAGTTCGTGGCGGCGTACAAGGCCCGCTACGGCGCCAACAAGCCGACGTCGGACCCGATGGAGGCCGCCTACGTGTCGGTCTACCTGTGGAAGAACACCGTCGAGAAGGCCGAATCGTTCGCGGTGCCGGACGTACAGGAAGCCGCCGGCGGCGTCACCTTCGACGCACCGGAGGGACTGGTCACCATCGACGGCGACAACAACCACATCACCAAGACCGCCCGGATCGGCGAGATCCGTTCGGACGGACTGATCTACACGGTGTGGGACTCGGGTGAGCCGATCGAGCCCGACCCGTACCTCGAGGGCTACGACTGGGCCGAAGGGCTGAGCGGCTGACCTGCTGAGCTGCTGAGGTGTTGACCTGCTGAGGATCTCCGAGGTGCCCGACCCGCCCGCCACGCTCCGGCGTGACGGGCGGGTCCGGGCCCGTCGGCGAGTTCGCAACAACAAGAATCGAGATCTGTCGTGGAAACCCTGATCGGGCAGACGTTCACCGGACTCAGTCTGGGATCGATCCTGCTGCTCGCAGCGCTGGGGCTGTCGCTGACCTTCGGTCAGATGGGCGTCATCAACATGGCGCACGGTTCGTTCATCATGGCCGGGTCCTACACCGCCTACACGGTGCAGCAGTACCTCGTCTCCAATGCCGATGTGTCCCTGCTCGTCTCGCTTTTCGTCGGCTTCGTGGTCGGCGGACTGATGGGGGTCCTGCTCGAGGTCACGCTGATCCGCCGGATGTATCACCGCCCGTTGGACACGCTGCTGGTGACGTTCGGCGTCGGCCTGATCCTGCAGCAGGCGGCCCGGGACATCTTCGGCGCGCCCGCGGTCCGCGTGATCGCGCCGGGGTGGCTCGACGGCGGTGTCGAGATCCTCGGCGCCGTGGTCCCCAAGACGCGGATCTTCATCATGGTGCTCGCGGTGATCTGCGTGATCGCGATCGCCGCGACGATGAAGTACACGTCGATGGGCCGGCGAATCCGGGCTGTGGTCCAGCATCGCGATCTGGCCGAGACGAGCGGCATCTCGAGTCGGCAGACCGACATCACCACCTTCTTCATCGGGTCCGGGCTCGCGGGTGTCGCCGGTGTCGCTCTCACCTTGATCGGCTCGACGAGCCCGAACACCGGGATGGCTTACCTGATCGACGCATTCCTCGTGGTCGTCATCGGCGGTCTCGGTCAGATCAAGGGCGCGGTGATCGCGGCCGTGGCGCTCGGCCTGCTCAACTCGTTCATCGAGTACTCCACCACCGCATCGGTGGCGAAAGTGATCGTGTTCGTGCTCATCGTGATCTTCCTGCAGATCCGTCCGCAGGGGCTGTTCACGGTCCAGTCGAGGAGCCTGGTGTGAGAGACTACTTCGCCAACAGTTGGAAAACCTACGCGGGCTTCGGAATTGCCGCGATCATGCTCTTCGCGGTGGCACCCGCGGTCCTGTCCGACTTCCGGTTGAGCCTGCTCGGCAAGTTCCTGTGCTTCGGCATCGTCGCGGTGGGCATCGGATTGGCCTGGGGCCGTGGCGGAATGCTCACCCTGGGACAAGGGGTGTTCTTCGGACTCGGCGCCTACATCATGGCGATGCACCTGAAGATCGCCGACGCCGAACTGCGCGGCGACGACGTGCCCGACTTCATGCAGATCGCCGGCATCCGGGAACTGCCCGCCTACTGGCAGCCGTTCGCGTCCCCGGTGGTCACGATCCTCGGTATCGTCCTGATCCCCACGTTCGTCGCGGTGTTGCTCGGACTCGGCGTGTTCAAACGCAAGGTGAAAGGCGCCTACTTCGCCATCCTGTCCCAGGCACTGGCCGCCGCCTTCGCGATCCTGCTGGTGGGACAACAGACGATCGGCGGCAGCAACGGGCTCAACCGGTTCCGCAGCTTCTTCGGGTTGGCACTCAATGATCCCGTCAACCGGCGACTGCTGTTCTTCATCGCCGCCGCCACCCTGCTGGTGGTCGTGGCCATCACGCGGCAGCTGATGTACAGCCGCTACGGCGAACTTCTGGTGGCGGTGCGCGACCAGGAGGAGCGCGTCCGGTTCCTCGGCTACGACCCGGCCAACGTGAAGCTGGTGGCCTACGCCGTCGCGGCACTGTTCGCGAGCATCGCCGGAGCGTTGTTCGTGCCGATCGTCGGCATCATCTCGCCGGCCGACGTGGGGATCGTCCCGTCGATCGCGTTCCTGATCGGAGTCGCGATCGGTGGCCGGACCACGCTGCTGGGTCCGGTGCTGGGCGCGATCGCCGTCGCCTGGGCGCAGACCAGTCTCTCGGAGAACTTCCCGTCCGGATGGGTGTACGCGCAGGGCATCTTGTTCATCGTCGTGGTCGGCTTCTTCCCGGCCGGACTCGCCGGGCTCGGGGCGCTGCTGCGACGGCGACGACGCCCGCCCGCCGATCCCGACTCCACCCGGACGACCGACGTCGCGGTCGCGACCACGTCGACAGGAGTGTCGTCATGACCCAGGTGCAATCGCCCGCCGCCGGCAAGGCGGGAATGTCGAGCGACTATCTGGAGGTGCGCGGGCTGTCGGTGGAGTTCGACGGCTTCAAGGCGGTCTCCGACGTCGACCTCACCCTGCTGCAGGGTGATCTCCGCTTCCTCATCGGACCCAACGGCGCGGGCAAGACGACCATCATCGACGCCATTACCGGCCTGGTGCCCGCCACCGGCTCGGTGCAGAAGTCGGGTACCGAACTCCTCGGCAAGAAGGTGCACCAGATCGCCCGGCAAGGCGTCGGCCGGACGTTCCAGACCGCCAGTGTGTTCGAGGAACTCACCGTGCTGCAGAACCTCGACATCGCGGCCGGGGCCGGGCGCTCGATGTGGACGATGCTGCGTCGCCGTCCCGCCGCCGTCCCCGAGGCCATCGAGGAGGCGCTGGAGACCATCGGCCTCGCGGACCTGCGCGACCGGCCGGCCGGGGTGCTGGCGCACGGCCAGAAGCAGTGGCTCGAGATCGGCATGTTGCTGGTACAGGACGCGTCGGTGCTGCTGCTGGACGAACCGGTGGCCGGGATGAGCCACGAGGAACGCGAGGAGACCGGTGCGCTGCTGCGGCGGATCGGTGCCGCACGAACGGTCGTCGTCGTCGAACACGACATGGACTTCATGCGGTCCTACGCCACGTCGGTGACGGTGCTGGCGCGGGGGAAGGTCCTGGCCGAGGGCACGGTCGCCGAGGTGCAGGCGAACCCGAAGGTCCAAGAGGTGTACCTGGGCACGACGGCCGCCGCCGATATGGACCACGAGACGGCAGGGTCTGCGGACCCGGCGCGAGACGGGGAGTGACGCGATGCTGGAGATGGCAGGCGTGCATGCCGGGTACGGACGCACCGAGGTGGTGCACGGGGTGGACCTCGAGGTGCCGGCCGACGGCGTGGCCGCGGTGATGGGACACAACGGCGCAGGCAAGACCACCCTGCTCCGAGCCGCCGTCGGGCTGGTGAAGACGACGAAGGGAACCATCACCTTCGACGGTGTCGACATCACCGGGATGCGCCCGAGCGCGCGCGTCAAACGCGGCCTCGCCTACGTGCCGCAAGGGCAACAGAGCTTCGGCCACCTGACGACCGCGGAGAACCTCCAGGTCGTCGCGGACGGCCGGAAACGAGGCAAGGCGCTGATCGACGAGATGCTCGACCTCTTCCCGGCGCTGAAAGACCTGCTCGACCGTCGCGCCGGTCTGCTGTCGGGCGGCCAGCGGCAGCAGCTGGCGATCGCTCGGGCGCTGATCACCGAGCCACGGATGCTGATTCTCGACGAGCCGACCGAGGGCATCCAGCCGTCGGTGGTCGCCGAGATCGAGAACACGATCACCGAACTGACCTCGCGCGGCGGTCTCGGAGTGCTCCTGGTGGAGCAGCACATCGGTTTCGCGCTGCAGGCCGCCCAGCGCTACTACGTTCTCGAAAGTGGCCGTATCACGTCATCCGGTGAGGGCGGCGACGCCGCCGAGGCGCAGGTGCGGGAGGCCATGACAATCTGAGCCGTCGATCTGAGCCGACCGATATGAGCAGGATCTGAACTGACCTGAATATTGCAGACGATCACAAATTGCGGCCTGTCGCTACCGAATCCGTAACGATCGCGATGAGATCATCGATGTACACACATGACTGGCACTACCTGGTCGTAGTCGTCGAGTCGGCCGAGTGTGGCGCAGACAACGTCTGTTGAACGCGCTATATCGCTTGGTGCCGAATCGGCGGACCGACTACAGTAAGCCAAAGATCGAGTCCGAGGTAGCAATTCAGGGAAGTGATTGGTCATGAGGTTGTCCAATACGTCCTCCGGTCCACGCCGTAACTCGATGCTGAGTTCGATCACCGTGCGCTTCGGTCGAGCGCGACCCGCGCGGATGTTCCCTGCCGAGGCGGAACGCCTCGTGACGCCCGCCGAATTGCGGCGGCTGCAGGCCTGAAGGAAATCCTCGCTCACTCGGTGACGACCCGAGCGGCCTGACCGCCGATCTCCACCACGTCTCCCGACACCAGCTGCCGCCCACGCCGCGTCTCCACGTCGCCGTTGACGGAGACCAGGCCGTCGGCGATCACGCTCTTGGCCTCGGCGCCCGAGTCGATGAGATTCGCCAGCTTCAGGAACTGACCCAGCCGGATCGAGTCGTCACGGATGGGGACATCCTCGATTCCTGTGCCGTTCATTGCTCACATCTTGCCCAACCATCGCCGATTCGGCGAGCGCGGACCTTAACGTTTAGCCATGACGTTGGACATCACGCGGACCCCGGGCCTCGACGACGACGCGGTCACCCCCGAGCGGACACCGTCGGCCGCATCGCGGCGATCCCGGGACCTCCTCGACCGCATCCGAGCACCACGGGGATTCGGGCGGGCTGCCCCCCGGGTCGCCGGAACCGTTCTCGGTGTGATGGCGACGATCTCCCTGCTGTCGAGTCTGTTCCCGTTCTTCCGCCACCTGATCCACGTCCCGCGCGACTACATCGACACGTTCATCGTCACCCTCCCCGACACCAGCTTCGCGTGGGCGTTCGTGCTGGCGCTGATCGCGTTCGCGATGTCGATGCGCAAACGGATCGCCTGGTGGATCTGCGTCATCTACCTGACGCTGTTCGTGCTGAGCAACGCCCTGTACCTGGTGCCCGCGCTCGCCGACGACCTGGCGGTGACCAGCAACGACCGGATCAACCTGTGGATCGGCATCACGATCCAACTCCTGGCGCTGGCCTATCTGATCCTCACCTACCGCCAGTTCCACACCCGGGTGCGCAAAGGGGCGCTGCTGCGAGCGTTCGGCGTCCTGATCGCCGGACTCGTCGTCGGCTCCCTGCTGGGCTGGGCGCTGGTGTGGCTGTTCCCGCACACCCTCACCCGCAGTGACCGACTGCCGTACGCGATCAACCGGGTCGCGGCGTTCGGCTCGGTCGACTCCGAGGCGGCGTTCGACGGCCGCCATGCACTCGCGCCGGTGAACGGGCTGCTGGGCCTCTTCGGGGCACTGGCGCTGATCGCCGCGGCGATGGTCCTGTTCCGGTCCGTCCGGCTGAAGTCGTTGATCACCGCCGACGACGAGCGGCTCATCCGCGCGCTCATCACCCGGTTCAACGACGACGACTCGCTGGCCTACTTCTCCACCCGCCGCGACAAGGCCGTGGTGTTCTCCCCGGACGGCCGCGCCGCGGTCACCTACCGGGTCGAGGTCGGCGTCGGCATGGCGGGCGGTGACCCGATCGGTGACCCGGAATCCTGGGATGACGCGATCGCCGAATTCCTCACGCTGTGCGACCGCTACGGGTGGCATCCGGCCGCGATGGGCCCCAGCAGTCGCGGTGCCGCCGCCTATGACGCCGCCGGGTTCGGTTCACTCAACATCGGCGACGAGGCGATCATCCCGACCCGCAACTTCAGCCTCTCCGGTCCGGCGATGCGCGGCGTCCGACAGGCCGTCACCCGCACCCGGCGTGCGGGAGTCGATGTGCGGATCCGGCGGCACTCGGAGCTGTCGGAAAGTGAGATGGCCGAGATGATCGCGCGCGCCGACTCGTGGCGCGACACCGACGAAGAGCGTGGTTTCGCCATGGCGCTGGGCCGACTCGGTGATCCGCTGGACGGCAACTGCCTGCTCGTGGAGGCCGTGGAGAACCTGGGCACGGAGAACGAGAAGGTCGTCGGCATGCTGTCGTTCGTCCCGTGGGGGCGGACGGGCGTGTCCCTGGACGTGATGCGCCGTGACCGGGGTGCGGTGAACGGGGTCGTGGAGACGATGGTGACCGAACTGGCCCGGAACTCCGAACAATTCGGTGTCACTGAGATCTCACTCAACTTCGCGGCGTTCCGGGCGTTCTTCGAGCACGGCGCCGACATCGGTGCCGGACCGGTCATGCGGGCGACCTACTCGGTCCTGATGTTCGGGTCGCGGTTCTTCCAGATGGAGTCGCTGTACAAGTCGAACGCCAAATACCGGCCGGACTGGCAACCCCGCTACCTGTGTTTCGAGGACAACCGCATGATCGCGCGGGTGGGTCTGGCGGCCATCGTCACCGAGGGATTCGTGCGACTGCCGCGTGTCGGCCGCGCACAGCAGTACACGCAGGGCCGGCCCACGATCCCCGCGGGTGTCGACGTCGATGCGTTGATCGCCGAGTTCGACGAGGAGGCGCAGGGCACCGAGGTCGTCGTGCACCGTCCCGAGCAGGTACGGGTGCGGGTGGCCAAGATGGAACATCTCGTCGCCGAAGGTTTCGACCCCTATCCGCCCGCCGACCCGCCGACGCACACGATCGCGCAGGCGGTGGCGTCGCCGGAGGGGACGACGGTGACGATCGCCGGCCGTGTGACCCGGCTGCGCGACTTCGGCAAGGTGGTGTTCGCCGACGTCCACGACTGGTCCGGCGAGGTCCAGATGTTGGTCGAGGAATCCCGGGTGATCCCCGGCACCCCCGACTTCGGCGCCGACGTCGACCTCGGGGATCTGATCGAGGCGCGCGGAGTGGTCGGACGAAGCCGGTCCGGTGAGCTGTCGATCCTCATCGACGCCTGGCGTTTCAACGGAAAGTGCCTGCGGCCGTTGCCGGACAAGTGGAGTGGCCTCACCGACCCGGAGGCGCGCGTCCGGCAACGGTACGTCGACCTGGCCGTCAACGTCCGCACGCGTGATCTGCTGGCCACCCGCAGTCTGGTGGTGAAGTCGTTGCGGGACTTCCTGTCCGACCGCGGCTACCTCGAGGTGGAGACCCCGATCCTGCAGCAGATCCACGGCGGCGCCAACGCCACCCCGTTCCAGACCCACATCAACGCATACGATCTCGATCTGTACCTGCGGATCGCGCCCGAGCTCTATCTGAAGCGGCTCTGCGTCGGCGGTGTGGAGAAGGTGTTCGAGATCGGCCGCAACTTCCGCAACGAAGGTGTCGACTTCAGTCACAACCCCGAGTTCACCAGTCTGGAAGCCTACGAGGCGCACAGCGATTACCTGAAGATGCTCGACCTCACCCGCGAGATGATCCAGCACGCCGCCACCGCCGCCTACGGTGCTCCCGTCATCGTCCGCACCGACGACGACGGAAACGAAGAGCGCGTGGACATCTCGGGGGAGTGGCCGGTCAAGACGGTGCACGAGGTGGTGTCGGAGGGGGCCGGCGAAGAGGTCACGCCCGAGACCCCGGTCGAGACGTTGCGGGCGATCTGTGATCGGCTCGAGATCGCGCACCGGCCGGACTGGGATGCCGGCCAGGTGGTGCTCGAACTGTACGAGCACCTCGGTGAGGACCGGACGACGTTCCCCACCTTCTACACGAACTTCCCCACCTCGACGTCGCCGCTGACCCGGGCGCACCGGTCGATCCCCGGCGTCGCCGAACGGTGGGATCTGGTCGCGTGGGGTGTGGAACTGGGAACCGCCTACACCGAACTGACCGACCCCGTCGAACAGCGCCGACGACTGACCGCGCAGTCGGTTCTCGCGGCGGGTGGGGACCCGGAGGCGATGGAGCTCGACGAGGACTTCCTGCAGGCCCTCGAGTACGCGATGCCGCCGACCGGCGGACTCGGCGTGGGTGTCGATCGCGTCGTCATGCTGATCACCGGGCAGTCGATCCGGGAGTCGTTGGCGTTCCCGCTGGCCAAGCCGCAGGGCTTCTGAGCCCGGTGACGCCCGGCCGGGATGTCGACGGGCAGCCGGGTGTCGGCATGTCGATCGGTGGACACCGGCTGCACGTCGTCGACGCCGGCGCGGGCCCGCCGCTGCTGCTGATGGCGGCGCTGGGCAGCAACTGGTTCGACCTCGACCCGCTCGCCGCGCGGTTGGTGGCCCGGGGATGGCGGGTGATCCGGTACGACCGCCCGGGTTACGGCCTGTCCGACCCGTTCGGTCGCGACGAGAACCCGACGCTTGACGGCGAGGTCGACCGGATGGTCGGGGTGCTCGATGCCGTCGATGCCGTCGGTGCCGACGCCCCGGCCGTCATCGTCGGACACTCGCTGGCGTCGCTGTATGTGGAAGCCTTCGGCCGGGTCCATCCGGACCGTACGGCCGGGGTTGTCGTGATCGACGGCTCGTTCTCGATGACCCCCGGGCACCTGAGCTCGCCCGGCTGGTCGGCGTGGGTGGCGAGGTGGTTGTCGCGGGTCGTGCAGGCGATCTCCGGCGCGATCCGCGTCGACCGGTGGCCGCGGAGGAGGGTCTGGCGGCTCGTCGTCCCGCCTCCGCCGGAAGGCTTCACCGGCGAGCACCACGCCTGGGTCGACCGGATCTTCGGAGGGCCGCGGTTTCTGGCGGCGCTGGTGGCCGAGAACGCCATGTTCGGCGCGATGGACCGGGAGCTGCGCGTGCTGCGCCGCACGAAACCCCTTCCGGCGGTGCCGGTCCGGGTGATCGTGGCGGTGCCGCGGACGCCGGGATGGCGGCAGTTCTGGGAGTGGAAGCAGCGGAGGTACGCCGCCCTCCTCGGCGGTGACGTCGACATCATCCATCCGGCACGGCATTTCGTGGTGTCGCATCGGCCCGACGACGTTGCGGTTGCCATCGACGCGTTGTCGGCAGGGTAGTGGGTCCGGTACCGGCTAGTGCGGCGACGGATGATCGTCGCACCCGGACAGCGACGACGTAGCGTCGAGGTCATGGGTCGGGATCACCCGCGCCAGGTGTCGTGCCAGGTGGAGTCGGTGCATCGTCGCGAACGCCGTGTCGCGGTCCTCGTCGACGAATTCGCCCGGGATCGCCGGCTTCTGGCGCAGGCGATCGACCTGCTCGTGGTGCCATGCCGCGTCGCCGGCGAGTAGAACCCACCCGGTGCCGGCACGAAGGAGCACTCCCACACTGCCGGGCGTGTGGCCGGCGAGTTCCACGACGAGCACCGATCCGTCGTCGAACAGGTCATGGCTCGCCGTGAACGTCGCCACGGGCGGGCCGTCGAGGTCGTAGGTGACGATCCGGCGCCCGTCGGTGAGGGCGGTGCGCACGCCACCTGCGGGTGCCCGACGGCCGGCCATGATCCAGTCGCGTTCCACGGTGCGCAGCCTCACCTCGAGGCCGGGGAGGTCGAGGAGTCCGCAGACGTGGTCCCAGTGGGCATGAGTCGGCAGCGCGAAATCGGGGGCGCGGGTCGGCGGGCACCTCGTCAGGCCGTCGACGGTGGACAGCGTGCCTTTCGGGGGCGTGACCAACAGTCTTGTGGCCCAGGGCAGTTCGTCGAGGACACGGGTGCGCGCATCGATGCAGAAGCCGGGATCGACGAGGAAGGTCGCGGAGGGGTGCTCGACGACGAAGGTGGTCATCGCCGACGGCAGACGCCGAAACAGGGATGCACCTTCGACCAGGCCCGCGGCGGGCACGTACCGGGCGATCTGCGGCAGGGCGCGGACGGTCACCGTCGGGCCGGCCGTGGGGAGCTCGGCGATGGCGATCGAGTCGATGAGGCGGCGATCCGGTTGCCGGGGTCGTAGTGTGCCCGACGCCCACAGCCCGGCGGCGCGCACGAGCTCGACAGCCGACGGGGCGGGCTCGCGATCGATCGGTCGATTCAACGCTCTCGCTCCTCGGGCCGGTGCTGCCGACTGTCGCCGACGACGACGCTACCGTCCCGGCGTCGTGCACGGCGCCTGCTCGACCCTGCCGACCGCCAGATAAGTGTGGCTCCTCGTCACACCTAATCGGGTGACTGCCTAGACTGGGCGCATGAGCGATCCGACCTTCACGCCGACCGCCGACCTCGTCGACGAGATCGGCGACCTCGTCCGCAGCTGCGACACCCAGTTCACCCAGTACGGCGGGAACCGCGAGTTCGTGGGCCGCGTGACCACGGTCAAATGCTTCCAGGACAACGCCCTGCTCAAGTCGATCCTGGGCGAATCCAACCCGGGTGGCGTGCTGGTGGTCGACGGCGCGGAGTCGGTGCACACGGCCCTGGTCGGCGACCTGATCGCCGAACTCGGCCGGTCCAACGGCTGGGTCGGGATCATCGTCAACGGTGCCATCCGCGACGCGAAGGCGATCGGGGAGATGGAGATCGGCGTCAAGGCGCTCGGCACCAACCCGCGCAAGTCCACCAAGACCGGCGTCGGCGAACGCGACATCGCGCTGACCATCGGCGGCGAGACGTTCCACCCCGGCGACCTCGTCTACTCCGACGACGACGGCATCGTGATCGTCACGGATTCGATCACCACGGAATCAGAAGCAGAGTCCGACACCGCCGCATCCGACACCGCAGATTCCGACACTGCCGCTGCCCAGAGCTGAGGAACACCATGCCGAAACCCACCCCCGAGTACTTCGCCCGGCTCGCCGCCCTCATCGCGATCGACGACGTCGAGACGCGCCCCACCCGCCCCGTCCTCGAGGCGTTCAGCGGCGTCGAGATGGCGACCATCCCTGTCGGCACCGCCGAAGACCTCGAGACCGCGGTCGCCCGGGCCCGGACCGCGCAGGAGGGCTGGGCCAAGCAGACCCCGCAGCAGCGCGCCGAGGTGCTCAATCGGTTCTCCGATCTCGTGTACCGCAACGCTGCCGAACTGATGGACGTCGCGCAGGCGGAGACCGGTAAGGCGCGGATCTACGCGCAAGAAGAGGTCATGGACGTCGCGCTGACCGCCCGGCACTATGCGACGACCGGCCCGAAGACGTTGGCGGAGCGCAGGGTCAAGGGCATGCTGCCGGGGGCCACGAGCGTCCGGGTGCGGTATCAGCCCAAGGGTGTCGTCGGCGTGATCAGCCCGTGGAACTACCCGCTCACCCTGGCCGTGTCCGATGCGGTCGCGGCGCTGCTCGCCGGCAACGGCGTCGTCGTCAAGCCCGACAGCCAGACGCCCTACTGCGCGTTGGCCGTTGCCGAGTTGCTCTATGAGGCCGGGCTCCCGCTCGATCTGTTCGCCGTCGTCCCGGGGCCGGGAAGTGTTGTCGGCCAGGCGATCGTCGCCACCACCGATTACGTGATGTTCACCGGGTCGTCGGCGACCGGGGCGACGTTGGCTGAGCAGGCCGGACGACGGCTCATCGGGTTCTCCGCGGAACTCGGCGGCAAGAACCCGATGATCGTGACCGCCAAGGCCGACATCGACCGGGCCGTCGAAGGTGCTGCCCGAGCCTGCTATTCGAACTCCGGTCAGCTGTGCATCTCCATCGAACGTCTCTACGTCGACAAGGAGATCGCCGACGAGTTCACCACGAAGTTCGCCGCCTTCGTCTCGGCGATGAAGCTCGACGCCACCTACGACTTCTCCGCCGACATGGGCTCGCTCGCATCGGCGGCGCAGGTCGACACCGCCGATGCCCATGTGCGCGACGCGGTCGACAAGGGTGCGAAGGTGGTCGCCGGTGGGCGACGACGCGCCGACCTCGGCCCGTTCTTCTTCGAGCCCACCGTCCTGACCGACGTCACCGACGAGATGACCTGCTACGCCGACGAGACCTTCGGGCCGGTCGTCTCCATCTACCCGGTCGACTCCACCGACGAGGCCGTCAAGCTGGCCAACCAGACGCAGTACGGACTCAACGCGTGCGTCTTCGCCGGCAGCAGCGCCGAGGCCAACGAGATCGCCGACCAACTGCGGGCCGGCACGGTCAACATCAATGAGGGCTATGCCGCCGCGTGGGGCTCCACCGCCGCCCCGATGGGTGGCATGGGCATCTCCGGTGTCGGACGACGCCACGGCGAGGAGGGCCTGCTCAAGTACACCGAGCCGCAGACCGTTGCCGAGCAGCGCTTCATCGGGATCGACCGTGCACCCGGGATTCCGCAGGGCATCTATCGTGCGGTCACGCCGTACGCCGTGCGTGCGTTGAAGTACCTGCCCGGTCGCTGACCCGAGGCGGTTCCTCCCCCCAGTTTCGTCAAACCCCCCGCATGTTTAGGGGGGACGAACGAAAGTCGGGGGGAGGAACCTTGGGGTGACGGCGCGGTAGGGCTGCGCGGCGTTCACAGGGTTCTCCCAGCCGACTTCCAGGGGCGTGGGAGCGCCGGGGCCCAGTGTGGGATCACCACATCCCACACAGGAGGACCCGAATGACCGCAGTATTGGAGCGACGGGGGTTGGAGCGCCCGGGTGCATCGACACCCGGGGAACCGCCACCACCGACAACCCGCCGTGGACGGCGTCAGGCCGAGAAGCCGCGACCGCGACGCGCCGTCCGGTGGAGCCCGTACGCGCTGACGGCGCTGCTCGTTTCGACCGCCGTCCTCTACCTGTGGAACCTCTCCGCCAGTGGGTACGCCAACACGTTCTATGCGGCGGCGGCACAGGCGGGGTCGCAGAGCTGGACCGCGTGGTTCTTCGGATCGCTCGACTCCGCCAACTTCCTCACCGTCGACAAACCCCCGGCGTCGCTGTGGGTGACCGGGTTGTCGGTGCGGTTGTTCGGGATGAACAGCTGGGCCGTGCTGGTGCCGCAAGCGTTGATGGGAGTGGCCGCGGTCGCGCTGATGTACTGCGCGATGCGACGCACCTTCACCGACCCGCGCCACGGCACGGTTGCCGGGCTGATCGCGGGCGGCGTGCTCGCCTTCTCCCCCGCGGCGGCACTGATGTTCCGGTTCAACAACCCCGACGCACTGCTGGTGCTGCTGATGGTCGCGGCCGGCTATGCACTGACGCGAGCGATCGCCACCAACTCCGGCCGATGGCTGGCTCTCGTCGGGGTCGCGCTCGGCTTCGCGTTCCTCACCAAGATGCTGCAGGGCCTGCTCGTGCTGCCCGCCTTCGGGCTGGCCTACCTCGTGTTCGCGAACAACGGTTGGCTCAGGCGTATCGGCCACCTCGTCGGTGCGACCGTGGCGCTCATCGTCTCGGCGGGATGGTTCGTCGTCGCGACGATCCTGGTGCCGGCGTCGGCCCGCCCGTACATCGGCGGCTCCACCGACAACACCTTCATGGACCTCGTGTGGGGCTACAACGGCGTCGGCCGCATCAGCGGCGGCTCCGGGGGCGGAGGCGGCATGGGTGGCGGCCAGGCGGGCGGATCGTTCGGCGGCTCGACCGGACTCAACCGACTGTTCAGCTCGGAGATGGGCAACGAGATCTCCTGGTTACTCCCGGTCGCGTTGCTGGCCTTGGTGTTCGCGGCCTACCTGATGGTGCGCAGCGTCCCGATCTTCCGATCGACCAGCGGTATCGGCCGCGTCGAAGGCGGAGCTGTGATGGCCTGGGGCGGCTGGCTTCTGATCACCGGCCTCATCTTCAGCTTCATGAGCGGCACCATCCACCCGTACTACACGGTGGCGTTGGCGCCCGCCGTTGCCGCGCTCGTCGGCATGGGCGGCGTGTTCGCCTGGCGCCGTCGCGACCATTGGGACGGACGTCTCGCTCTGGCCGGGATGATCGGTCTGGCAGCCGGATGGTCCATCGTGTTGTTGAACCGCAACGACTTCGGGCCCGTGTGGTGCCGCTGGCTGATCGGTGTGGTCGCCGCCATCGGCGTCGTCGCCCTGTTGGTCGGCGGTGTGATGGCATGGCGAAAAGTGGTTGCCGGTGCGGTGATCGCCGGCGCGCTCGCCGGATTCGGTGGCACCGCGGCCTTCTCGATCGCGACGGCCGCGACACCGCACAGCGGGTCCATCCCGAACGCGGTGGCTACGTCGATGGAATCCGGTGGCATGGGCGGGCCCGGAGGCGGTGGCGGGCCAGGCGGCAGCGGTGGGCCAGGCGGGGCAGCTCCAGACGGGGCAACTCAAGACGGCGCAACTCAAGACGGTGGAACTCCAAACGCCGGCACGCAGGCGGATGGTCAAGTCGCCGGTGCCCGCCCCTCCGGAGGCCCCGGAGGCCTGGGCGACATCTCGTCGAACACCGAACTCGTCGAGGTGCTGAAGGCCACGGACACGACATGGGCGGCCGCGACCAACGGCTCGCAGTCGGCGGCGGGCATCGAGATCGCCACCGGCCAGGCGGTCATGGCGATCGGCGGGTGGAGCGGCGATCCGGCTCCCACCCTCCAGCAGTTCATCGACTACGTCGAGGCCGGCGAGATCGCCTACTACATCGGCGGCAGCCAGGGCGGACCGGGCGGCAACTCCGAGATCGCGGAATGGGTGGCGCAGAACTACACCGCGACCACCGTCGGCGGTACCACGGTCTACGCCCTGAACTGACCGGTGCGGATCGGGCGGTCGGAGATGCCCGGGTTGCTCAGCGCCGCCGACGCAGGATCTCGGCCACGACGAGCAAGAGCAGCCCGAACACTCCGGCCGCCACGATCGGCGCTGTGCGACTGCCGCCCGGCAACTCGGTCGGCGCACCCGACCGTAGCTGCGCGAAAGTTGCTCGCTGCGCGTCGGATTCGGCCACCACGTCGACCACGGCCGGGGACGGGCGCGAGGAAGGTGCGGTCGGTGCCGTCGACGCCGGGCCCGACGGCCCCGTCGATGCCGACCGCTTGGTCGGGGGCTTGGTGGCGCCCGGCTTCGACGACACCGGACCGGAAGCCACGTGCTGGGCGTCGGCGGATGGTGAATTCGTCTCGGCGGCAGGTGATTTCGGTGGCGTCGGAGTCGGCGATCCGACATCGGCCGCGTCCTCGCCGGCGGGCGGCGTGGCAGGAGTCTTCGGAGCCTCGTCCCCGGCGACCTTCTTGGCCGCGGCCTTCTTCGCCGGGGCCTTCTTCGCGGGGGCCTTCTTGGCCGGCGCAGCCTTCTTCGCAGCGGCTTTCTTTGCCGGGGCCTTCTTGGCTGGAGCTTTCTTGGCGGCAGCCTTCTTGACCGGCGCCTTCTTGGCGGGGGCCTTTTTCGCAGGCACCTTCTCAGCCGCCGGCTCGTCGGCTGCGGTCTCCGGGGACGCCGTCTCCGGGGTCGACGGTTCCTCGGCGGGGCCGGCGTCCGAGTTCTCGTCGGCCGGATCCGGGTTGCTCATGGTGTTCACGCTCCCTTGCGCGATGAATCCTGCACACCGAGTCGGGCGAGGATGTCGGCCTCGATACCTTCGAGCTCTTTCTCGATCGATTGATGCGCGGTGCGGCGCTGCGACGACGGCATCGCCTCGGCGGCGTCGACGGCGATGGCGAGGTTGTCGAGTCGGGTCACCATCGCGGAGACGAACGCGGCGGAATCGTCGGACGAATCGTTGTTGCCGACCTTCTCCAGCGCGCTGCGCGTGGTGCTGATGCGCGCGGACAGGGTGGCGCCGTGGCCGGAGAACTGGCGCAGGACGTCCGGTGCGACACCGGCGCGGCTCGCCTGGATCGCCGTCACACGCCCGCGTGCGGCGACCGCCGCGCGGTACGCGATCGGCATCACGATCGGCGAGAGCAGGCGAGCGACGGTCAGATACCGCCGCACACTCGCCGGCGAATAGCGCTGCGCGTCGGCGGCGGCCTTCGCCTTGGCCTCGGTCGCCTTGGCGTCGGCCTTGGCGGCTTTCACCTGGGCCTTACCGCTCGCCTTCTCGTTCTTGCGCTGCAGTTTGAGTTCCTTGCTGCGGAACTTGTGCTCGGCCTTCCGCCGCGACTTCTCCGACTTGCGCGCCTGCTTCGCGTCGAGCTTCGCCTCCAGCTTGGCCTTGGTCTTCAACGCTTTGGCCTCGGCTTTTCGCTGAGCGCGGGTCTTGCTGTCCGACGAGAACAATCCCATCTAGGACCTACCTCCTGTGTGGTGTCTCCTGCGCCCTGCCCGACCCGTGGCCGGGAAACGCCGAGCGGGCGTCGACTGCATCGGTACAAGCATTACATAGGCTCGACATGGGCGAACCCGCGTGAACCGGACAGGTCCCCGCGGATGGCATGACGGCCCGGACGTGGTCGGGAAAGGACAGGCGAGTGACGACGGTGGTGCTGCACCCTCGTGATCTCGCGGGCTGTGAACACCGACTCGCGCTCGACAATGCTCACCCCGACATGGTGAGAACTCGCCCCGACACGCCGGAGGCGCAGCGCCGGAAGGCGGCTGCGGCCGATCACCGCGTGTCGGTTCGGGAACTGATCCGCGGATTGCACAGCGATCAGCCGCCGGGCACCGTCGTGCTGATCGACCCCACCACCGACCACGGGGCGCGCGTGACGGCGACACAGGCGGCCTGTGCCGCCGGAGCCGAGTGGATCTGGGGAGCGGCGTTGCCCACCGACCGGGTCGTGGGTCGTCGCGGCGATGTGGAACTGCTCATCCGCGAGGGCGACGGCTATGTGCCGGTGATCGTGGTGAACCACCGCGTGAGCTACCCCGCGAAGTCGGCCAACGGGCCGCGGAACGGCAACGGTGCCGCGGCCGTCACCAGTCCGATCTGGGGCTGGGCGCCGACGGTCGACCCGACCCGCAACAGCCGCAACCATCGTCGCGACCGACTGCGGCTCGCCCAGATCACTGCCATGCTGCGCGACCTCGGTCTCGCCACGTCCACCGATCCGGCCGAGCTCCGCGCCGGGGCCATCGGGCTCGACGCCGACTGCATCGTCGTGCACGAGATGGCGTCGGCACTCGAGGATTACCGCGACACGTTCGCTCGCCGCCAGGCCATCGCCGACGGGCGGGTTGCCACCACACCGCGCCGGATCGGTGAGTGCCGGAGCTGTCCCTGGTGGTTTCGGTGCGGCCCGGAGCTCGAGGAACGCCGGGATGTCAGCCTGGTGGTCGGGGCGTATCAGAGCGTCGTTCTCGCCGACGCCGGGATCACGACGGTCGACCAGCTGGCCCACTTCGACGGGAACCCACCCGACGACTGGCCGGCCAACGCCCGGTTCGACGACGCCGTCCTCGCCGCGATCGCCTGGCTCACCGGCACCCCGCTGATCCGTCGTCTCGCCGAACCGACGGTCGCGCGCGCCGACGTCGAGGTCGACGTCGACATGGAGAGCTATGGGGAGCACGGCGCCTACCTGTGGGGCACCCTCCTCACCGACAACACCGATCCGGCTCGGGAGGTCCGCTACCGGCCGTTCGGGACATGGCATCCGCTGCCGACGCCGGACGAGGGCCGTTCCTTCGGCGAGTTCTGGACGTGGCTGGGCATCGAACGCGACGCCGCGCGCGCAGCAGGCAAGACGTTCGCCGCCTACTGCTACTCCCAGCAGGCGGAGAACCGTTGGCTGCTCGGGTCGGCGGACCGTTTCGCCGGCACGCCCGGCGTGCCCCCGCGCGCCGAGATCGAGGCCTTCATCGCGTCGGACGAATGGGTCGACATCTACGAAGCGGTGGGACGTAACTTCGTCTGCCCGAACGGCAAAGGCCTCAAGAAGGTTGCCCCGGTTGCGGGCTTCACCTGGCGCGACGCGGAGGCGGGCGGCGAGGCGTCGATGGACTGGTACCGCGATGCCGTCGGGCTCGGGGGTACCGCCCCGGACCCCACGCAACGTCGACGACTGCTCGAATACAACGAGGACGACGTCCGCGCGACCAAGGCTCTGCGCGAATGGATCACCGATCGCGCCGCGGTCGAGATCCCGTATCAGGACCAGATGCTCGCGTTCCGCCGCGGAGGCGACTCACGAGCGGGACGAACGTAGGGCCTCCAGGAACGATCCGCTGCCGAGCAGGGCGACCGCACCGAGCAGCAGCAGTGCGCCGGGTGCCAAGCCCACGATGATGCGCCGGGCCGATGCCAGCGCCGTGTCCGTCGAGACAGGTGGGCCGGTGGCCGTCACAGCCTGCGTCGCGGTGGCCGATTCGGTCGGCGGGCCGCCGGGCCCCGGTGTCGGTGCGGAATCAACGCGACTACCGGCGGCATCCGACCCGGATTCGACGGTCGGCACGGTGGGAACCGGCGCCGGGACTGCGGCGACTGCAGGTGGTGGGAGCGCAGGGGGCGGGGCGGCAGGTGGAGCCGACCGCGGTCCGATGACCGCCGCCTCGCTGTCGGATTCGCCGCTGTCGGAATCGCCGCTGTTGTAATCACTGCTGTCGGAATCGCTGCTGTCCCGATCTCTCGTCCGAGGGTTGCCGGCGGTGGTCTCGTCAGGCGTCGCCGTCCCGGTCGAGGGAGTGGACCTCGTCGAGCGTGTGCGGGTGGGCTCGCTCGTGGTGGATTCCGTCGTGGTGGATTCCGTGGGCGTGGGTTCGGTCGTGGTCGGTTCTGATGTCGTGGGTTCGGAGGTCCCCGGGGGCGTTGTCGTCGGTGGCTTAGATGATGGCTTCGTCGATGGCTCGGCGGGGTCCGTGCCCTGATCCTCGCCGGCGTTCTCGTCGTCGCTGTCCTCGTCGTCGCTGTCGTCGCCGTCGCGATCTCCGCGGTCGTGATCGTGCCAATGGTGGTGATGCCGGTCGCCGTGCCTGCTGTGGCCGCGGTCGTCGTCCGCGCCGGGCGACGAGAACGCGACACCGGCGCCGACGGCGAACATCGCGACGATGACGACGACCATCGCGACTCCGCGACCCGCACGGCGACGACGTGCACCATGAGACGGAACACGATGTGTCATCGGACCCCCCGTTTGGTTACGCGAACACGAACGCTGGACATACTCGACCCCACATGTTCATCCCCCGGCAACGTATGATTCGCCTTGCCGCATGTTGTTCACGATCGAGTGTGAACAATGCCACACTGGGTAATCGTTACATCGTTGGCACAGGTGATACGCATGCGCGATGGTGGTCGGGTACGTTCAGACGGAGTGGAGCGTTGCATCCACGATGCACGCCGGTCTTTAATGTTTGCAAGTTCAAGCAGCTTTGAATTTGCCGGGGAGAAACAATGACTACACGAGGTGCGGAAATGCCTGTTGGCGGACGTCGAACCGAGGGTGGGACGGTCGACTCCGAGCAGCCCGGAGCGTTGGATCCGGGTCTGTTCGCTCGACGCTTGGAAGAACTGTTCCGGACGGTACCGGGTCCGAACGGTCGCGCCTACAGCGCCAAGGCGATCGCCGCACGGTCCACTGAGCGCGGATTCCGGCTCGGTGAGTCGTATCTGAGCCAGCTGCGCTCGGGCAAGGCGAAGTCGCCGTCGTTCCGGACCGTCGAGGGGATCGCGGCCGCATTCGGCGTGGATGTGCACTACTTCCTCGAGGACCGCGCGGCCCAGCGCACCCGCGACGAGATCGACCTGATGCGTCTGCAGGCCGACACCAACGTCCAGCTCGCCGCGTTCCGGCTCGCCGGACTGTCGAGTGACTCGGTGACCATCGTCAACGAGCTGATCAAGGTGCTGCGCGAACAGCAGGGTCTGCCCAAGGACCCGCCTGACGTGATCGCGGCCGGTATCTCCGATGTTCCCGAGGACGCGCATCTGCGGGTCGTCGGCGGGCATCTGAACAACAACTGAGGTAACCGAGAGTCGCACGCCGTCGAATCCATGCGAAGTCATCGCGTGCTGAGAGCGTTGTGCCGCGACACGCTCAAGGGCCTCGATCTCGATCTCCCGCTCGATGTCGCGCAACTGTGCGACCGCTACGGCACACAGCGTGGCCGTCCGATCCGGTTGATCGCCCATCCGCTGCCGGTCGGCATGCCGAACGGCGTCTGGCTGGCCGCCGACGACGCGGACTACTTCTTCTATCAGGCCAACACCTCGCCACTGCATCAGGACCAGATCGTCATCCACGAGTTCGGCCATCTCATCGCGGGGCACCAGATGCTCGGGGCGGTGTCCGCGGTCGCGCTGACCGCACCGTCCGACGAGGACTCCGCCGCAGCATTGCAGCGCACGTGCTACTCCGACGACCGTGAGTGGGAAGCGGAGATGCTGGCCTCGATGATCCTGACGTGGGCATCCGAAGCGGCGCGCACGGTCGGCACGACGCCGGACAACCAAGACCTGCGGGGTATCCAACGCGTCCTCGGCGGCCACAAGGGATGGCTGTAGGTGTCATCGAGGGGGCCGGCGTGATCGTCGTCGGTGTGCTCAACACGGTGGCGGCCGTGATCTTCGCCGCCGCGCTGTGCTGGCGCCTGGAACAGATCCGCCGCGAGGGCGGCGGACTGCAGTCGGTCGCGATGACAGTGGCGATCGCCGCGCTCACCCTGGCGTACGTGGTCTCCGGCGACGACGTGACCGCGGCGATCGACTCGGTGACGTTCGTCGGCGCCGCGCGGGTCCTCTTCTACGCATTGCTCGCCGTCGGTGTCGCCGCCCTGATCGTCGTGTTCTTCTTCCCCGGGCGGTCGACGACCCGGGAACGGCGGGCGGGGATCGAGGCGGTACCGCTGGTGGTCGCCCTGATCGGATTACAGATCACCATGCTGGTCATCCCGACCGACTTGCGGACCGAGGGTTTGTCGGTGTGGACCGCCCGCAACATCGCCTACGCGCTGTTCGTGCTGATCGCCAGCGCTTACCTCACCTACGGGTTCGTGGCGTGCGTCCGCAGTATCCGTCAGTTCCTGCGGCTGGCCGAGGGCTACCTGCGCACATCGCTGGGGCTGCTGCTGGGTGGCCTGGTGATGCTGACGGCCGGGACCGTCCTGCAGATCGTCTTCGTCGTCGGATCGTCGACCCGGAGCTGGCATGTGCGGTGGCTGCTCGATGTCAGCGCGGTCCTGTCGGTAATCGGGGTGGTCCTGTTCTTGATCGGGATCAGCTATCCGATGCTGCGTGCGCGCTGGCACACGATCTCCTCGCGCCGGCGGCATCGCCGCGACGTCGAGGCCCTCGCTCCGCTCTGGCAGTTGGTGACCGACGCCGTGCCCGAGGTGGTGCTCCCGGTGGGCGGCACACCGGCGCCGACGATGACGTTGCATCGGCGCGTCGTCGAGATCCGCGACGCCCTCACCCAGCTCAGCCCGTACCTGACCGACGACTTCGGGGTCGTCGACGAGGCGGCGCGCGCCGAGATGCTGTGGGCGGCGGTGGAGGAGTACCAGGTGTCCGGCCGCCCGCGTGGCGCCGTACGCGAATTGGTGCCCGGCGGGCCGGATCTCGCGGCCGACGCCGACCCGTTGCTCCGACTGTCGGCGGCCGTGGCCAGATTGGAAACGGGCTAGAGCCGGGTCAGGTCCGGACGGATTCGTCGCGCGGCTGCCGCACATCGTCGGCCCGCCGGAGGCGAATGATGTAGGCGGTGCCGATGCCGAGCAGCACGACCGCTGCCGTCAGCGTCGCGATCACGGTGACCGCCCCGGCGCCGGCCAATCCCGTCCACAACAGCCATGCACCGAAGCCGAAGAACAGCGCGGCCGCGGCCCGGGCGATCGTCCGTTCCGGCAGGTGTTTGCCCAGCAACGCACCGACGGCGATGGCGAGGGCGTCGGCGGCGACCATGCCGATCGTCGAGCCGATCCACACGCCGAGCCAGTCGTTGTTGGTCGAGAGCGTGATGGTGGCGAGCATCGTCTTGTCGCCGAGTTCGGCGAGGAAGAACGACGACATCACCGCCAGGAACACCGATGCACCCACCCGCTCGGCCTTGGCGGCCTCGGCGTCGTCGAGGTGATCGCCGCGGATGGTCCACAGTCCGAACACCAGCATCGCCAGACCCGCCAGGATCGACATCGTGTCCGAAGGGATGGACATCCCGAGGAAGTGGCCGAAGAACACCGACACCGCGTGCACGGCCGTGGTGGCGGCGGTGATCGCCAACAAGACCACCCACCACCGGTAGCGGAGGGCGTACGTCATCGCCATCAGCTGTGACTTGTCGCCGAGTTCGGCGACGAAGATCACGCCGAAGCTCAACAACATCGCAGCGATCATGAAGGCCAGGTTAGTGTGCCCAGAGTTGGCGGTGCAACAGATCGCAGAGCCGTATTTCCGCTGGTAGGAGGCTCAAAACTAAAAGTTTGGGAACCCTAACTCGCCTACCCGCAGGTCAGGCCGCGAGAAGCATGGCGAGCACGGCGGTGTCGGGGTCGGCGTTGGGGTCGATACCGACTTGGTTTCGCAAGTTCACCACGGTGCCGTCGGCCTCCGCTTCGGCCCATCCGGCGCGGTGTTCGAGCCCGAGTTCCGGCAGGCCGGGGAGAAGGACACAGCCGGAGGCGACCTCGGAGCACTCGGGCAGCGACGGGCGGGTCTGCGACGGCGGATGCAACATCACCAGCGCCGGCGGATTCGAGAGAAACCGTCCGGCCTCCACGAAGCTGTCGTCGACGACGTTGCCGACCGCGACCATCATGCCGACGGCGTCCTGCTCGGCGTCGTCGGGACGTTCCTCCACCACACCGAAGACCGTTGTGGTTGGTAGGAAACCCGGCCGGCACGCGATCCGCACCGACGCGACGAGCGTCTGTGTCCACTCCAGGGTCGACTCCGGCCACCGCCCGGAGATCAGGATGCCGTTCAGATGTCCTTCGAACTGGAACGGCGTCAGGCCGATCGGAATGGAAGTCGTCATCACTGGTCTCCCATCGCTGGTGCTGCTGCGCCACAGGGCCTTTACTCCGAGACCAGGATCCGGCGATACGGAACCTGTGGAAGAAGAATCCTCCGCCGCGGGGCCGGTGACAACTCGAACACGGCTCTTGTGACGGTTCTTTTACACGACGTAACCCGACACGGAACCCAGCTGCATCGTGTCGCAACGAGAGTAGCGCGCCTGATTATGAACTATCGGCGTGACGCGATTCCTTGCTGTTGATCGGGAACCAGGGTCTCTGCGATTCGTGCCATCTGGGCTGACAGATGGACGAGCATCTGGGCGGCCTCCGCCGGACCAGCGGAGTCCGCACTGCCGCCGTCGACTTCGTCGGTTCTACGCTGGATTCCCTCGATCAGAAGTGACCTGGCCAGCGTCGACAGTGGAACCCCTCCGTCGCCGATGGTTCCAGCGAGCTGCTCGAGCTCGTTGTACTCGTCGTCGTTCAAACGGACCTGCAACACCTTGCTGCGTCTATGCCCGCGTGTCACTTTCACGTCGGTGCGCACCACCCGATCGGGATCACGCTCGATGTCCTGCGCCTCATCGATTGCCTGCTGTAGCTTGCCCTCTCGATCACTCATTCGGGCGAGATGACCACACGGTTCGGATCGGTCAGTGCCTCGTTCGCAATGGTTGGCGTCGTCTGGTGCTTGCACGCGATGTACTCCTCGCGGTGTGACCAGTCGATCTCCAACTCCACAAGCACAATGTACTACATAACGAGCCTAGTGTAATACGAAACTAGTGGGATGCCCCGGCAGTATCGCCGGAGTACAGGCAGTTCGGCGCGCCACAGTTTGCTGTGATCGGTCTGACAGACCGGACGCGAACGGTGGACACAGGCTGCGGGGACGTCGGCGCCACCAGGCACACTGGATGAGGTGAGAAGTTCTGTTCCGCTGCGCCCGATGGAGATGGCGTCGATCGCCATCTTCGGCGGATTGACGGTAGCGACGATCGTGGTCGCCGCCGTGGTCCCATTGGCCACCGCGGTCGGTTTGCTGGCACCGGTGCCGTTGGCGCTCGTCGCGGCGCGCACCCGACCGCGGGCGCTGATCGCCGCGTCGGTGGCCGCCACCGGCGTGAGTTTCGCGATGGCCGGGACCGGCGCCGCGGCGTCCGTGCTCGGGTCGGCCCTGATCGGCGGCATCGTCGGCGACACCAAGCGGCGCGGGCGGGGGATCGGGACGATCACCCTCGCCGGGCTGGCCGCGGCCCCGATCATCGGCGGGATCTCCGTGCTGGTGCTGCTGGTCCTGGTGCCGCTGCGCACACTGATCCTCGAAGCGCTCGGCAACACCGTCGGCGGTCTGGTCGAACTGCTCAACGCGGTTCCGGCCCTCGGCGGGCTCGCCGACACCGTGGAAGCGCTCGGGTCCAGCATGGTCGACTACTGGTGGGTGTGGATGTGGGTGTCCGGCGCGCTGGGCACCGTGGTCTCGCTGGCGGTCGCGTGGTGGCTGCTCGGCGGCGTCATCGCCCGCCTCGCCGACATCCCCAGTGAGGACACCCTCGATGTCGGCCAACTCGACCGCGACGCAGCCGAGCCGGCCCCGCTGCCGCTGCAATTGACCGGTATCGGATTCCGCTACCGGCCGGACGGGCCGATCATCCTCGACGACGTGGATGTGACGGTGGCGCCCGGCGAGTTCGTCGCCGTCGTCGGCGCCAACGGTTCCGGGAAATCGACGCTGGCGAAGATCCTCGCGGGACGGGCACCGACGACGGGCGCCGTCGTCCGGCCCGGCGCCGCGGGACTCGGACGCCACGGCGGGACGGCGATGGTGCTGCAACGCCCCGAGACCCAGATGCTCGGGTCGCGGGTCGCCGACGACGTGGTGTGGGGTCTGCCAGCCGGGGTCGAGGTGGACGTCGAGGGACTGCTCACCGAGGTCGGGTTGTCGGGTCTCGGCGACCGTGAGACATCGGATCTGTCCGGCGGCCAACAGCAACGGCTCGCGATCGCCGCCGCCCTCGCACGTGAACCCGCGCTCCTCATCGCCGACGAGGTCACCTCGATGGTCGATCCGGAGGGGCGCGACGAACTCCTCGCCCTGCTCGCCGATCTGCCGCGACGCCGCGGCATGTCCGTCGTGCTGATCACGCATCGCGGGCACGAGGCGGCCGCCGCCGACCGGATCATCCACCTGCACAACGGCCGGGTGATCCCGCACCCGCCGGACTGGGTGCCACGGCCGGGCGCGGTCGAGGAGCCGTCCCGCCCGACGCCGGTGGCGCAGTCGGGGTACCCACCCCGCCCCGCGGAGCGTCTGTTGGTACTCGAGGGTGTCGGACACACCTACCTCGAGGGATCGCCGTGGGCGGTGCATGCCCTGCACGATGTGTCGGTCACCGTGCACCGCGGCGACGGATTGCTCATCGTCGGCGGAAACGGTTCGGGCAAGACCACTCTCGCGTGGGTGATGGCCGGACTCATCGCGCCGAGCAAGGGCACCGCACTGCTCGACGGTTCGCCGACCGCGGACAAGGTCGGCGACGTCGCGCTGGCATTCCAGCACGCCCGTCTGCAACTGCAGAAGCAGACGGTCGGCGACGAGATCATGGCCGCCGGCGGCATCGAGGTGGGGACCGCCGAAGTGGCCCGCGTGCTCGAGGCGGTCGGTCTGCCCCGGGAGATGGCGGCCCGCCGAACCGATTCGCTCAGCGGCGGTCAGATGCGCCGCGTCGTACTGGCCGGCCTCATCGCCCGGCGCCCCAAGGTCCTCATCCTCGACGAACCGCTCGCCGGGGTGGACCCCTATGCGCGCGCCGAGATCGTGGATCTACTCGGCCGGCTGCGCGCCGACGGGATGACCATCGTGATCATCTCGCACGATCTGTCCGACCTCGACGCGGTGGTCAGTCGCCGCGTGAAGCTCACCGCCGGCACGCTGACCCCGGTCGACCCGCCGCCCACCCAGTATCCGCCCACCGCGTATCCGAAAGATGGTGGGCACCAGCAGTTTCAGCACACATCCGGGGAGGTCGGCGAATGAGCGTTCGGACGATTCCGCTGCGGCAGGTACCGGGTGACTCTTTGGTGCACCGCCTGTGGGCGGGCACCAAGCTCCTCGTGGTGCTCATGCTCGGCGTGATGACCTGGGTGCTGCCGTCGTGGCCCGCGCTGGGCATGGTCGCCGCGGTCGTGGTGATCACCGCGATCATCGCCGGCATCCCGCTCGGCGCGATTCCCCGCCCGCCCTGGTGGTTCTGGGGACTCATCATCGCCGGCGGCCTGGTGAACCTGGTGTTCGGACCCGCCGCGCTGATCGTGTACCTGCGGGCGGTCACTCTCGGTCTGGTGCTCGTGGCGAGTTCGATCCTGGTGATCTGGACGACACCGATGGCCGACATCGCGCCGGCCATCGCGACCCTGATGCGGCCGCTGCGGATCCTCCGGCTGCCGGTCGACGAATGGGCAGTCGCGATCGCCCTGTGCCTGCGGGGGTTGCCGATGCTCATCGACGAGCTACGTATGTTGCGGGCGGCGCATCGGCTGCGGCCGTCCGCGCCGCCACGTAGTGGTCACCCGGCGGCGGAGATGGGTGTGCTCGACATGCTCACCGCCGCGATGTCGAGTGCGCTACGGCGAAGTTCGGAGATGGCGGAGGCGATCACGGCGCGCGGCGGAACCGGGCGGCTGACTGCCTACCCGTCGCGGCCTGGGCGGGCCGACTATGTGACGCTGGCCGTCGTCGGTATTGCGTGTGTGAGTGCGATCGTCGCGACGATCCTGCTCTGAAAAACCACGATCCCTGAGGAGCGAGGCGCTAGGAGACCTAGCGCTCCGAATCTCCTCAGGGATCGGGGCGTTGTGCGTCGATCAGGCGGGAACGATGAGTCCTGCGCCCTGCTTGCTCGCCGTGGCGAAACGCTCGGCGGCGTCGGCCCAGTTGACGACGTTCCACCAGGCCTTGACGTAGTCCGGCTTCACGTTCTGGTAGTCGAGGTAGAAGGCGTGCTCCCACATGTCGAGCATGACGACCGGAATGATCGCGGCGGGGATGTTGCCGCTCTGGTCGGTCAGCTGCAGGATCACCAGCTTGCCACCGATGGTGTCGTAGCCCAGGATCGCCCAGCCGCTGCCCTGCAGGGTGGTGGCGGCTGCGGTGAAGTGGGCCTGGAACTTGTCGAAGCCACCGAACTGGTCGTCGATCGCGGCCGCGAGGTCACCCTCCGGCTTGTCACCACCGTTGGGAGACAGGTTCTTCCAGAAGATGGAGTGGTTGGTGTGGCCACCGAGGTGGAAGGCCAGCGTCGACGAGAGGCCGTAGACCTTGTCGGCGATGGTGCCGTCCTCGCGGGCTGCGGCCAGCTTCTCCAGGGTGGTGTTGGCACCCTTGACGTAGGTGGCGTGGTGCTTGTCGTGATGGAGCTCCATGATCCTGCCGGAGATGTGCGGCTCGAGTGCCGCGTAGTCGTACGGGAGATCCGGCAAGGTGTATTCAGCCACGATATTCCTCTCTGAGGTGCTTCTCGTACTCACTCTGCGCGCTCAACCGCGGCGGTCTATCGCCGGTCGCGCGAGTACTTCCACCCTTACCCACTGCCTGGGGGATTGCAAACACTGGGCGGTAATCCACCTCAAGTGCGGTTGAAGTTTCGGCGGTCGTCATCCGCCGTGCGATCGCAGGTCAGATCAGCATCAAGACGACGAGCAGAGCGATGAGTCCGAGGATGCTGACGCCGGTACCGATGCAGGACGAACGGACGTTGTAGTTGGCGCGCGGAGCGGTCGGACGCGAGCCGAGGGCTCGACCGAGGTCGGAACTCGCGTGCGCTGCCATGAACACCCTTCGTTGTCGGCGATGCCGCCGGGAGTGACAACGATCACACGTCCGGCGTGGGGGTCATGATAGGCAGACCGCCGGCGATCCATCAACCCGATCGGTCGGCCACCCGCGCGTAGGATCGATGCCATGTCATGGCTTGACCAGCTACTTTCCGCCCGTTCACACAAGCGGGAACTCATCTCGCCGGAGCAGGCGTTGCCCGGCCGCGACACCGCCATGCCCGTCGCCGACGAGCACCTCCTGCTGCGACATCCGTTGCGGGGCGCCCCGGCACCCGAGTCGCACGGCATCGGTGACTTCGGCGCCGACCTGTCGGCGGTGATCCTCGCCGGCGGATGCTACTGGGGAGTGGAGGAGATCTTCTGGCAGGTCCCCGGGGTCTACACAACGGCGGTGGGATACGCCGGCGGCCACACACCGAACCCGACCTACAACGAGGTCTGTACCGCGCGCACCGGGCACACCGAGGCGGTGCTGGTGGTGTTCGACCCGGCCGTCGTCGGCCTCGAGGAACTGTTGAAGATCTTCTGGGAGTCCCACGATCCGACCCAGGAGATGCGGCAGGGCAACGACGTCGGAACGCAATACCGGTCGGCGATCTACACGCTGTCGGAGGCTGATGCGGACCTCGCCCGTGCCAGTGCCGAGAAGTTCGGCAAGGTACTCGCCGACGCCGGCCTGGGGCCGATCGCCACCGAGATCGCGCCGCTGTCGCAGGCGGGGAACGGCCAGTTCTACTACGCCGAGGACCACCACCAGCAGTACCTCGCCAAGAACCCGCACGGTTATCGCTGCCACGCCGCGACCGGCCTGCACTATCCCGCCGGCTGAGCGGTGCCCCAACAGATCACTGCCGGTCAGTGGAACCGGACCGTGCTGCACCGCCAGCACCTGCTCGGGCGTGTCGATGAGGACGCGATCGAGGTCCTCGACCGATGCGTCGGCCTGCAGGCCCAGGATCCTGCGGCGCCCTTCTTCGGGTTATGGTCGCGGATAGCCGATTTCGAGCCAGCCGAGCTCGATGACCTGCTCCGCCGGCGTGAGGTCGTGCGCATGGCGGCGTTGCGTTCGACGGTGTTCCTCCTCGATGCGGAGGACGCGCGGTGGATTCGCCGGCTCGCGCAGCCGACGCTCGACAGCGGACTCGCGCTGCACGCGCGCAACCTCGTCGGCGTCCGGCCCGAGCAGGTCCTCGACGACGCGGCCGAGTTGTTGGCCGACGGGCCCATGCCCGGTGCGCGGCTCGGGGCCGCGATCGCGCAGCGGCATCCCGACGAGGACCCGTCCACACTGGTGGCCGTCGCGCGGTGCGGATTGAGCCTCGTCCAGGTGCCTCCCCGGGGACTGTGGCGCGGGGTCGGTGCGCCGACATACGCACTCTTCGACGACTGGGCCGGCCCCGGCGAACCTGCCGTGACCGGCGACGAGGCCCGCCGTGATCTCATCCGGCTCTACCTACGCGGCTTCGGACCGTCGACCGTGGCGGGCATCCAGAGCTGGTGTGGGATGACCAGGCTGAAAACGCTCGTCGAGAAGATGGAAGCCGATTGGGAACTCGTCGAACTGACCGGACCCGACGGTGAGCGGCTCTTCGACCTCGAGGGTCTCGACCTCGTCGACGCCGATCGGCCCGCTCCGGCACGCCTGCTCGCCCCGTATGACAATGTCCTTGTCGCGCAAGCAGACCGACGGCGGATCGCCGACGAGGACCGATTCGGCGCCCTGCGCACCCCGAACGGACGATCACCGGGTTTCGTGCTCCTCGACGGCCGGCTGGCGGGTTCCTGGCGCATCGTCGACGGCCGGGTCTCGGTGGACCTGATGGTCGACCCCACGACCGCCGAGCGGGACGATCTCGAAGCGGAAGTTCAACAGCTGCAACAGTTCATCGCCGAACCCGACCGATAGCGGACGACTCCGGCCTCAGTCGCCCGTGCGCGGATTGCGGCTCGTGATGCAGTACCGCCGTCCCACCGGGTCGCGCATGACCGTCCAGTTCTCGAATCGCTCGACCACCTCGGCGCCCCAGTCGGCGTGGCGCGCGACCTCGTCCTCGACAGCGGTCGCGGCCAGATCCAGGTGTCCGCTCGCCTTCTCTGTGGTGTCCTCGCGGCCCCTGCGCTGCAAGATGATTCCGATCGGCAGCGCCGGGTCACGAGCCAGGCGGATCAGTTCCGGCCGGCTGGTGGCCGTCGTCGGGCGACCGGTCAGCCGTTCCCAGAAGTCCGTCTCGGGTTCGAACGCGTAATACGGCACGTCGATGCAGACCTGGTCGATGATGCTGATCGTGTCGCCCGGCCAGCGGATCGGGCGGGACCGCTCGGACTCGCCCTGCCAGTCGACGAGGCAGAACACGAACCCGGCCGGCGACGCCATCGTCACGTAGCCGTCCGTCACGTAGCCGTCGCCCTGCTGTGCTCGAATGATGCTGGCGCCCAGCCGGATGGCCTCGTCGGTGGCTGCGCCGAGATCTTCGACGTGAAGGTCGAGATGAATCCCGCCGGGCCCGTGGTCGATCCGCTGCACCCGCAGATGTGGGTCGCCGTTGAACGGCTCGAGTGAGGCGAACTCGCGTCGCTCACCCCGTGGTGGCGACACCGTGCTGCCGGCGATCGCCCGCCAGAAGGTCACCTCGGCGCCGAACTGATCGGTCGGGAAATCCAAGAATGCCGTGAGCCATCGGATCCGCACGCGCAAAGTCTAGTGTCGTCGAACGCCGGTGGCGGCCCATTACACTCGGCCCCATGACCGGTGCAGGATGCAAATCGATCGCCAAACGTCTGGCGCGTTCCCGCGCGGACCGGGTGGCCGTCGTCCGGCTCGACGGCCCGATCGGCGTCACGGGCATGGGTCGGCACGGCATCAGCACCGACAGCCTCGAGCCGGTCCTCAAGCGCGCATTCGGCACGGAGCACGTCAAGGCCGTCGTCGTCGTGATCAACTCGCCGGGCGGGTCGCCGGCGCAGTCGGAGTACATCGCGGAACGCATCCGGCAGCTCTCGGCCGAGAAGGGGGTGCCGGTGCTCGCCTTCTGCGAGGACATCGCCGCCTCCGGCGGGTACTGGATCGCGTGCGCCGCGGACGAGATCTTCGCCGCCCACACGTCGATGATCGGCTCGATCGGGGTGGTGTCCTCGGGCTTCGGCCTGGCCGATCTGCTGTCGCGGTTCGGGGTGGAACGTCGGCTCTACGCGACCGGCGACAACAAGGCGCGCCTGGACACGTTCTCCCCGGAACGGCCGGAGGACGTCGAATGGCTCAAGGGCTTGCAGTCGCAACTGCACGATGCGTTCATCGGCTGGGTTCGCCAACGTCGTGGGAAGAAGCTCAACGCGCCGGATGCAGAACTGTTCAGCGGCGACCTCTGGGTGGGCGGTCGCGCGGTGGAGGTCGGACTGGTGGACGGTATCGGGGTCATGCGGTCGGTGATCGCCGAGCGGTACCCGGACGCCGAGATCACGGTGATCGAAGCGCCCAAGCCGTTGCTCGCCCGGATCTTCGGTGGGCAGTTGAGCGTAGCCGGCGTGATGGAGAGCGCCGTCTCGGGCGCACTCGGTGCGCTCGATCGACAGACCCTCACCGAGGTGCGATGAGCCCCCGACGGGATCGTCGGTGAGCAGATGTGCACAGTTCTCCCCAGGTTGTCCACAGGCGTTGTGATCATGTGCAACATTCTTCAGGTGTGACGTGGCTCTGCAGTTTGGTGAAGAACTTGTTACGCCGAGCAACCAATCTGGTGACGACCGTCACAGAGTGTGTGAGGGCGGTCACAGATCTGCCGAGGTCGTCGGCGGTTTCTCCACACTTTCCACAGTCTCATCCACAGCTTGAAGGACGCTGATGCACACTTCCGGGGTCCCGCGCAAAGCAGCATGTGGATAGCCGTATGTAGGTCGTCATAGTGGGGTGGATGGGGGCGACGCCGTGTCAATTCGACTGTGCCCATCCCAAGGTTGTGCACAGCGGGAGTCGCATGATGCGCACCTGGCCTCAGGCGCCTGTGCCACCATGGAATCCGTGAGCATGGGCGACATCCGACAGGTGCCGGTGACGGAGCTTCCGAACGATTTCACCGACGACGCCGACCGAGTCCTGCTCGACGTCCGAGAGGACGATGAGTGGGCGGCCGGACACGTCCGAGGTGCGCTGCACATCCCACTCGGCGACGTCCCCGCGCGGCTCGGCGAGATCGACCTCGATGCCGACCTGCTGGTGGTGTGTCACTCGAGTGGACGGTCGATGCGGGTGCTGCAGTACCTCGACCAGATGGGGTACGAGGGCAGCTGTGTCCGCGGCGGCATGCTCGCCTGGGTGGAGAACGGGAAGCCCGTCGAGACAGGGAGCACCGGGTCGAAATGATCGACCTCTGCCCGCGGTGCCGGATACAGGCGCCGCACCGCCCAGGTCGCGAGCGCTGCCCCCGCTGCGGTGGGCCGCTCCGCGTGGTCGACTCGGATCTGCTCGGCGCTCCGACGACGCCCCGCGACGTCGCGGACGTACCACGCCCCGCGCCCACCCCACGCCCGGCAGCGCCGGTGCCCGGACCCAGGCCATCGCCGGTCAGCGGTCCGCGCAGCGGCCGCCTCTATCGGAGCCGGCACGTCCGGTGGGTGGCGCGCCGCCCACCCGAGGCGATCCCCGCGCGTCGTCGCTCCGACCTGGCGTTGCGCCCCCGATACATCCCCCGCTACCTCTACATTCCGCAGTGGGGCCTGCGGGATGCGCCGGTGGTCACCGAGGCCGCCCTCAGCCGCCGGGACACCCTCACGGCCGCGTTGTCGCGCGCCCTGCACGTGCTCGCGGCGGCGCTCGGACTCGCCGCGGTGGCCCACCTGGGCCGGTACATCCTGCTGGTCGTGAACCGGTCGACGCCGGTGCCGGCGTGGACGGATCTGATCACCTCGGCGTTGGTGCTGTTCGGGGGCCTGCTGTCGGTCGGCTGTTTCGTCTACGCGACCGTCGTGTTCGCCCGCTGGGTCGTCGCGTTGCGGGCCGACGCGTATCGCCGCGACGAGCGGCGCGATCCTCGGCGTCGCTGGCAGATCCTGCTCATGGCGGGCGTCCCGTTGCTCAACGTGTGGGGGGCCGCGGTGCTGCTCCACGAGGCGGCGAACATGCGCACCGACCTCGACCGCGATCGCACCCGCAGGCGACTGTCGCGGATATGGGTCGGGTGGGTGCTGGTCAACGTGGTGGCGGTGGCGGCCGTCGTGACCCGGCTGGTCGCGATGTCGTCGGGGTCCATCCAGACCGGCGCCGACGCGCTCCTCGCCGTCGTCGTCTCCGCCGCGTGCTCCGGCGTGTTCGCGTGGTGGTTGCCCGACCGGCTCGACGCCACGTTCGGTGAACGCCGGGAGGATCCGGTGCCGTCTCGCCGATGGGTGGCGGTCGGATGACGGGCACCGAGCACATCTCCCGGTCAGGCAAGCCGGCCGTCGTCGCGCACCGCGGGGCATCCGAGGATCTGCCCGAACACACCCTGGCCGCCTACGAGCGTGCCCTCCTCGAGGGCGCCGACGGCCTGGAATGCGACGTCCGGCTGACCAGCGACCACGAACTCGTCTGCGTCCACGACCGGACCGTCGACCGCACCTCCGACGGTGTCGGCGCGGTGAGCGAGATGTCGCTGGCGCAGCTACGTGAACTCGACTTCGGCAGTTGGCATCCCGCGGGCACGCCGTCGTCGGTGCTGACCCTGCGTGAATTGATCACCCTCGCCCTCGACTGGCGTCGCCCGGTGCGGCTGTTCATCGAGACCAAGCATCCGGTCCGGTACGGCAGCCTCGTGGAGCAGAAGCTGCTCGGGATGCTCCACGAGTTCGGCGTCGCCACCCCGCCGTCGGCCGATCACAGTCGCGCGGTGGTGATCTCGTTCTCGTCGGCGGCCGTGTGGCGCATCCGGCGGCACGCGCCGATGCTGCCGACCATCCTGCTCGGCGACACGGCACGACTGCTCGGCGGCAGCGCCGCCACCGCGGTGGGAGCCACCGGGATCGGCCCCTCGGTGGAAACGCTGCGGATGTATCCGGATCTCGTCGACCGCGCGGCCGCCGCCGGCCGGGTCACCTACTGCTGGACGGTCGATGAACTGCCCGACGTGCAACTGTGTGCCGACCTCGGGGTGCGCTGGCTCTCCACGAACCGACCCGCCAAAGTCCGCGACTGGCTGGTCACGGTCGACTGATCGCCTCGGTCCCTGAGGAGCGAGGCGCCAGTGTCCAACCGCCCCCTGAGGAACGAGGCGCTACTGTCCAACCGCCCCCTGAGGAACGAGGCGCTAGCCGAGTGTCACGAAGGGCCACGTAGTCGCGGATGTTGCGGGAGCCCCTTCGTGACGCCCGCTCGTCCCTCACGGGCTCCTCAGGGATCGGGGGTGGACGCCCGCTCGTTTCAGGGACCAGGGGTGCTCTCGCCGACAGAACCCCGTGAGAAGGTGGTCTCATGGCGAAGAAGAGCAAACGAGGCAGCGGGCCACGACCGGGGAGCAACCGGGCCGAGCGGGTGGCGGCACGCAAGGAGCGTCAGCGGGCCGCCATGGCGCCGCCGCCGCGTCCGTTCGCGGGCCTCGCCGCCGAATGCGATCTGGTCGCCATGCGCGCCTTCCTCGCCTCCGCCACAGTCGATCTGGGCGTCGGCACCCTGAAGCAGGGCGCCGACCGCGGCGTCGTCCTGGCCAGCATCCTGCCGGGTGCCGTGCGTGCCCTCGTCCGCAGCACCGACGACGGCCCCCAGGGCATTGTCGCCCTGCAGACCGAGGTGGACCCCGACGACGTCGAGCGTGAGATCGCCGACGCGATCGTGTGGTCGACGCGGGCGGAGCCGGACGCCGACTATGTGCGCTCGGACGACCCGCCGGCGCTCGTCGACGTCATCGATCCGGACAGCACTCTCGACGTCGTCGTGCACGACGACTTCGCGTGGTGGTTCCCGCCCGGCGCCGACGTCCCGGCCGAATTCGCTGACATGCTCGAGCAGGCCAAGGATTCGATCATGCCCAGCGCCCGTCTGTCCGCGAAGAGCGGGATCGGCGCCCCGTGGTGGGTCGATGCCGGGGAACGGGCGCACCTGCGATGGGTGCGGCCCGAACCCGAGGACGAGGTGATGAACGCCTTGGCCCGCCTGCACGCGGCGGGCCGTCTCACCCTCGGTGAGGGTTCGCGGTTCGCCGGATCGTTCCGGACCCATGGCCTCCTGGTCCCGGTTTTCGACCTGGACAACGAACTGCACCACCAGGAGTGGCAGGCGGGGCTGGATCAGTTCGACGACTGGCTCTCCGAGGCCTTGGCCGTCGACGGGGATCTGACCACCGCGGAGGTGCGGTCACGTGACGGCATCCGCGGGCGGCAGGTCACGCTGCGTTAGATCAGAGATTGCCGCCGGCGGCCGCGGGCGGAGTCGCGGACTCCGGTGCGGCGCCGTTGATCTCGCGCTCGACGAAGTTCTCCAGGTCGAACAGGTTGCCCTGTGCGCGTTCGGCGATGGTCTGCAACGTGGTCATGGTGGCGACCTCCTCGACCTGTTCGGCGAGGAACCACTGCATGAACTGCTCGCCCATGTAGTCGCCGGAGTCACGCGCCGCGCGTGCGAGGTCGACGATCTGTTCGGTGACCGACTTCTCCTGCGCCAACGCCAACTCGATCGGTTCGCGATAGTCGGCGAAATCGTTGCGGGGCGCCGGGACTCCGGGGATCTCGACGTTGACGTCGCGGTCGAGGAAGTACTGCACGAGCATCATCGCGTGGTTGCGTTCCTCGACGGCCTGCGCATAGAAGTGCTTGGCCAGTTGGGGCATGTCGTGGCTGTCGTAGTAGATCGCGACCGCGATGTACTGCTGCGCGGCGGCGAACTCGTTGCCGATCTGATCGTGCAACAGTTTGTGGAACACGGACTCACCGGTACTCGATGTCATGACACCAGAATAAAGGCACGTCAAAAGCACTTTCGGGTCAGCGCAACCTAACTGAGTTGAGCCTCACCATATTTCGGCGATGGTTCGATTCAGCCGCCGACGACTCCGCCCTGTTCGGACAGCAGATCCTCGGGAACCGGCGCGCCCTTGCGGATGTAGGTGAAGAACTGTTCGGTGGTGTCGCTCACAGCGAGGGAGGAGCCGTCGGAGGTGTACTCGTTGCCTCCCGTGGGAATGGTGGTGGTGATCGGATCGCCGCGCAACGACCACGCCAGCCCGGCCAGGTTCCACAGATGGTCGCCCTCGTCGACGGTGACCGCATCCACCGCGGAGTTCACGAACGGCACGAGCGCGAAGGGATTCAACAACACCGAAGGGCTCGTCGCCTTCGCCATGAGCGCACTGAGGAACTTGCGCTGGTTCTCGATCCGCTCCAGGTCGGCGTTGGGGAACGCGCGCGTGCGCACCAGCCCGAGCGCCTGCTGCCCGTTCAGTTCCTGACAGCCGGCGGGAAGGTTGAGGCCGGCGAGGGGATCGTTGAGCGGTTGATCGAGGCAGATCTCCACGCCACCGACCGCATCGACGACCTGGTCGAACCCGCCGAATCCGATCTCGGCGTAGTGGTCGATGCGCACACCGCTGAGCTGTTCGAGTGTCTGCACGAGCAGCTGCGGCCCACCGAAGTTGAACGCCGCGTTGATCTTGTGCGATCCCTGGCCCGGGACCGGCACGTACAGGTCGCGCGGAACGCTGATGAGCATCGCATCGCCGCTCGGCGGCTTGTAGACCATCATGATGGTGTCGGTGCGTGACCCGTCGCTGTCGCCGGTGGACAGTTCGGCGCGCTCGGCGTCACTCAGGTCGGCCCGCGAATCCGTCCCGACGATCAGCCAATTCGTGCCCGGGGTGTCGACCGGCCGCCCGGCATATGCCGCGAGTGCGTCGGTGCGGTGGAGCTTGCCGTCGTAGTAGAAGACGAGGCCGACCGACGCGACCACCAGGAGCAGTAGCGCCACCAGCAGCAGCCGTCCGACGCGCATACGACGGCGACGTCGTCGTGGTTTGGGTGCCCCGACCGGTCGCCCCGACCTGCTTCCCGGCCGTCGAGGCGGCGCACCGCTACTCCCGCGTGAGGAGGAACCCGCGCGGTCGGGGACGGGGCGACGGGTGCGTTCGGCCGCCGGGATGGGCTCGGGTTTCTGTGTCGGCGCGTACCCCTGCCCGGCGCGGCCGGCGTCCGACGAATCAGACCATGCGAGGGGCGGACGATAACGGCCGTCGGCGGCCTGGCCTTCACGCAGATGCGCGGTCGGGCCAGGGGGCCGGGGGCCCTGCGGCCGAGCGTTCGGGCGCGGGGGAGGCGGTGGCGGCGCCGGACTGCGCTGGGGTGGACTGGGCGGGGATGGACTGTGCGGGGGTGGCACCCGGTGGGTGCGGCCGGGGTCGAGATTCGGGGGTGGCATCCGCCTAGGCGGTGTGCCGCGACGAGCAGGGTCGCCGCCACGCGGCGCCGGCCCCGGGGGGACGTCGCGCCTGCGCATCATCGGCGGCTCGGGCTCGTTCATCCCGTCCAATGTACGCATCACGGGGGTCATCCCCGCCTCGCTGCGTTCGCCGTCCACCGGCGGCCAAAATCACCCACCAACCATTGTGACAGTGAGTGTTGACACATAAGGACCGCGATCCTAGTGTCGGGGGTCACAGCCGATTCCATCGCAGGAGGTGCGCGATGACGATGACATCGCAGGTGAGACAGGGTGAGACGTCGGGACGGGAGGTCATCGCCCAGCGTCTGATCAACGGATCGGTGAAGCGCTCCTACGAGCCTGTCGTCGATCTCGACTGGGATCGCGGACCGGAAACCGACCGCTACTTCCTGCCGCCGCGCGTGGTGACCCTCACGGGCACCGAGCTGTGGGAACGCCTCTCCGAGGAGCAGCGGATCGAGGTGTCACGTCAGGAGCTCGCGAACATCCTCTCGGTGGGGATCTGGTTCGAGAACCTCCTCAACCGAACCCTGCTCGCCCGTCTCATGACCGCCGACCCCGCGTCCGCCAGCACCCATTACGCGCTCACCGAGATGGGCGACGAGTGCCGGCACATGGTGATGTTCGGCCGGGCCATCGAATGGTCCGGGGCACGCCCGTACAACATGAGGTTGTGGGAGCGCGCGGTGATGAAGGCGCTGCCGAACGCGTTGCGGGGCAGTCTGCTGTGGGTCGCCGCGCTGGTCGGTGAGGAGATCTTCGACGCGCTGCAGCGCGAGATGCTCGACGATCCACTGCTACAACCGCTGGTGGCGCGGCTGATGCAGGTTCATGTCGCCGAAGAGGCCCGTCACATCGGCTTCGCGCGCGACGGGATCATGCGGCGCAAGCCCACCCGTAGCCGATGGGAGACCTTCGTCGCGGCCAACGGTCACGCGATGGCCGGGGTCCTGTTCCAACGGCTCTTCACCAACCCGGCCATGTACCGGCGCGCCGGGCTCGACGGTCGCGCGGCAGCACGCGCGGCGAGATCCAACCCGCACTTCCGTGACGTCCAGGTCCGCGGCTTCGCCTCGCTCGCAGCCTTTTTCGAGGATGCTGGACTGATGAGTCGGCTGTCCCGATATGGGTGGCGTCGCGGCGGGTTCCTGCCGTGACCACCGCTGCGTCGGTGGCGGTCTGTGGGCGCGGACCGCTGGCAGAGCGACTGCGATCCCGAGTTCGGCGTTCCCCGTTGCCCATCGAGATCATCGACGACGGGCGTCGTGCGGGCCTGATCGTGCGTGCGGGTCCCGCACCCGCGGGTAGTTATCTGGGCCTGGTCACCGCCAGTCGGGAGGGGGAGGTGTTCCTCGATGACGCACGCGCCCTCGACTACGTCGTCGCCATGATCGAACACCTCGCGATGTCGGGCGCGGTGAGCGTCACCGTGCGCCGTCCCATCGAGAACGAATGGGCGATGATCGCGAACCCGCGCCGTCGCCGCGCGCGCCTGCGCCGATTCCGGCCGGACGACTACGACTGGCCGGGTGTGGAATCCATCGACGACGAGGTGTTCGACGGCGCCGCGGCGGTGTCGGCGGACGGCTGCGCCGACCTCGTGGTCCGGCTGCGTCTGGTCGGCCACCTCGATCCCCTGGACGGCCGCTATCACTGGGCCGGTACGGCTTTCGGCAACGAGATCCGACGATGGAAGGACGACCGGGTGCGCTCGGTGACGGTGTCCATCGACGGGCGTGAGCCGGTCGATGCGCGGCTGGCCGAGGTCACGCCTTCTGGGGCGGTGCGGATCGTCGGCGTCGGGGCCCCGCCCTATGTCCTCGATGACCTGATGGTGTGACCGCGTGTCGTTCGCCTGACCGAATCAGCCGAGTGCGTTCGTCGCACCGGGGCCGGCCTCCTTACGATCCCTGCATGAGCTACCCGCCGCAGTCCGGCCGACCCCCGACGGGGATGGCGCCACCGCCCGATCCCCGCGTCCTGCGCAAACAGGCCGGGTCCGCACGAACCTGGGCCGTGCTGCTGTGGATCGTCGTCGCGCTGTCGCTTCTGAGCGTGCTGGGCAACGCCACCCGATCGACCAGCGGTCCGATGGTGAGCGAGTCGGGTTCGGCGGCCGAGTCCGCAGGCCGCGTCATCGGCACACTCCTGATCCCGTTCGCCGCGGCCCTCGGCGCCGTCATGCTGCACCGACGTCGCGGGCGGCTGCTCCGCCTGGCGGGTCAAATCGAGGCGGCTCAGCAGGCCTACGGGTATGCGAACCCTGGGTACCCCGCTGCCGGGTACGGCACGCCGGGTTACCCACCGGGCCAACCGCCCCAGCCCTATCCGCCGCAGCAGTACCCACCGCAGCACTACCCGTCGCAGAACCATCCGCCGCAGCGCCCCGCGCAACAGCCGTACCCGCATCAGCAGTACCCGCCGTCGGCTGGGCCGTCCGCGTAGCCGGATCGGCTACGGCCTTACCCCACCCAGCTCAAATGCTCGTGGAGCAGGGCGTAACCGACGAACGCGACGATGTCCATCACCGCGTGGGCGACGACGAGCGGCCACAGCCGTGACGTGATCTGGAAGAAGCGGCCGAACACCAGACCCATCACCAGATTGCCCAGGCCTGCACCCAGCCCCTGATAGAGGTGGTAGCCGCCGCGCAACACCGAACTGGCGATCAGCGAGGTGTTCTCGGAAGTGCCGAGCTGTCGTAGCCGGGTGATGAAGTAGGCGACGACGATGATCTCCTCCGCGGCGGAGTTACCCACCGCGAGCAGGATCAGGATCGGCCAGCGCCACCACACGCCGTCGACCTCACTGGGCACCAGGTGGGCGTTGACGCCGAGCGCACGGGCGATCGCGACCAACGCGAGACCGGGCAGTCCGACGAGTGCCGCGAGGCCCAGGCCGGCCGGGATGTCGCGGCGCGGCCGCCAGCGCCCGAGACCGGCTCGCTCCAGGAGCCCGCTGCGCCACAGCAGGTAGGCGCCGAGGCCGCCGATGGCGAACAACCGGAGTGCGCTCATCAGCTGCCGGACGAAGTCGATCCAGCCGAGATCGGACCGGGCCGGGTTGAGCGCGACGGTGCTGTTGCCGATGCCGCCCGCCAGTTGTGCCTCGATCAGCGACAGCGCCGCGGAGAGTGCGGAGAACAGGAAGGTGAGGACGCCGACGATGACGAGTTCGACGATGATCGCGCGGCGTTCGGTGGGGTCGGTGACGACGGCGACGCCGGTTGGGCGCTGTGGGTGCAGCACCGATCGCAGCGTGGCACGCATGGTGGCCACCCTACGGTCGGGGCGAGCGATTCAGTCCGGCAGGCTGTTCATGAACGGGCATCCCGCGAGCGTGCGCAATGCCTGGGAGAGCTCGTAGACGTCGGACACCGGTCGCGCGAAGGGCACGCGGACGTCGGAATCTCCGGCTGGTGCCTCGACACGGAACCGGATGCCGAATCGATCGAGGCCGAGCGGCCGAACCCGTCCGGATCGCATGTCGCGGGGAAGGCGCCGGGCGAGTTGCCCGACGAGGTCGGCGTGATCGGCGTCGAGGTGAGCGATCCAGTCGCCCTCGAACTCCCAGAAGGGGTCGGGTGCGGCTCCGGCGAGTTCCATTGATCCGACCGAGGCCGCGCCCGCCGAGGTGGCGATGACCGCATTGTCGATCTGCAGACGCAGCATCGAGTACCCGTGCCCGAGGTCGAGCAGTCCGTCGTCGGGATGCTCGGCAGCGATCTCCACGGCGAGGTCGCGTTCGAGATTGGCGGGCACCGCGTGCAGGCTGCCGTTCAGCCAGACCAACGACCGGACGCGTTCCCGCAGGTCGATCGGTGCGCAGTCGGTCACCTCGACCATCGCGGCGAGCCCATCCGAACACTCGCCGGCCAGCGTCATGGCCTCCCCGTCGGTGGGAACCAGCAGGAATGCCTGCGACTCGAACAGATGGACCACGTTGACGGTCGTGGTCTCCGCGCCCTCCACCGCGAGGGTGGCGCCGCCGACCTGGCGGCACGCGGTCTGGATCAGTTCGGCGTCCGACGGACGGTCGGTGACTGCGTGCGTCATGCGGTCCCTCGCTCTCGGCAGTGTGGTGAAGAAGAAGTTCGATCTGGAATGAAGGTAACCCTAACCTAAGGTGGTGTCGGCTGTCCGTCAATCCTTCCGATCACGCACGGGGCAACGACGGCCAGTGGGTCGCTCGCTCGACTAGGATCTTGTCGTGACTGTGTTCGCCTATTTCGGTCCCACGGGAACCTTCACCGAGATCGCGCTCGACCGGCTGTTGGCCGACCGTCTGCCCCGGCAGAGCGCGCCACGTCCGGCCGGTGACGTGCAGAAGGTCGCGGCGGTCAGTCCGGCGGCGACCATCGGCATGGTGCGCGGTGGAGTCGCCGACTTCGGGTGCGTCCCCATCGAGAGTTCGGTCGAGGGTGCGGTGCCGGCCACCGCGGATGCGTTGGTCCCGCCCGGCCCGGGCACGTCGGGCCGGGTGCAGGTCTTCGCCGAGGTGGTCCTCGACGTCGCGTTCACGATCGGCGCGCGGACCGCGCTGTCGCCGGTCGACGTCCGCACCGTGGCGGCCTACCCGGTGGCCGCCGCGCAGGTTCGCGAATCCATCGAAAAGCTCTATCCCAATGCACAATTCGTCACCGCATCGTCCAACTCGGCGGCCGCCGCCGATGTTGCCGCCGGCGCGGCGGACGTTGCCGTCACGACCTCGTTGGCGGCGCAATTGAACGGGCTGGTCGTGCTCGCCGACGGGGTGGCCGACGCCGCCGACGCCTACACCCGGTTCCTGCTGATCGGGGCGCCGGCGGCCCCTGCCGACGCGACCGGCTCCGACCGCACATCGGTGATCCTGGATCTACCCAACGTGCCGGGCAGCCTGATGACGGCGATGGATGAGTTCGCTTCGCGCGGAATCGATCTCACTCGCATCGAGTCCCGTCCGCGTCGCGACGTCCCGGGCTCGTACCGGTTCTACCTCGACGCTGTCGGCCACATCGACGACGATGCCGTCGGTGAGGCGTTGCGTGCGCTCTACCGGCGGTGCGAACGGGTGGTGTTCCTCGGGTCGTGGCCCACCGACCGGTCGACGGGATCTCAACCACCCGACACCGCCGAGAGTGCTGCATGGTTCGAACGACTTCGTCGCGGAGAGGACGGCTAGTGGCGAGGCTCCACCTGGTTCGACACGGAGAAACCACATCGAACGTCATGCGTCGCCTCGACACCGCGCTGCCGGGCGCCGCGCTGACCGATTTCGGTGTGCGACAGGGTGTCCGGTTCGCGCTGGAGAACCGCCCGGCGCAGGACGTGGTGTTGTTGAGTTCGCTCGCGCGGCGTGCGCAGCAGACCGCCGAACTCATCGGGTCGGTCTGGGATGTGGATTCGACCGTCACCGAGGGCATCCACGAAGTGCAGGTCGGTGAACTCGAGGACCGCTTCGACGACGACGCGCACGGCGTGTTCAAGGAGATCGTCGACCGATGGCATCAGGGCGACCTGGAGGCACGCATCCCGGGCGGCGAATCCCTGGCGATGGTCTATGACCGCTACCTGCCGGTGATCGAGGACCTGCGGGGTCGACATCTGCAGGGCGCCGACCAACGGGATGTGTACGTGGTCAGCCATGGTGCGGCGATCCGGTTGATCGCCGCCCGCCTGGCCGGGGTCGACCCGAGCTTCGCCGCCGGCACACACCTACGCAACACCGGCACCATCGAACTCGAATTCACCGACGGGAACTGGCATCTGCATCGCTGGGGCGCGGTGACCGGGCCGTTCGGCCCGCGGATCGACGAGCCGTTGGTCACCGACCCGATGGGGTGAGCCGCCCCTCCGGTGGTCCCGTCGATGGTCGAGTAGCCACCACCCCCCCCCGATGGTCGAGTAGCCACCACCCCCCGATGGTCGAGTAGCCACGACCCCCCGATGGTCGAGTAGCCACGAGGCGCTAGCCGAGTGGCGTATCGAGACCGGTTCTCGCGCAGGGCTTTCCGGGTACCTCACCACAGGTCTCGATACGGAGCCTCGCCTAGCGGCTCGGCCCCTACTCGACCAGCGGAAAGACCAGCGGGGGAGGGGGGAGCGATGGGGCGGAAGGCGGAGGACCGCGCCGTCAGCCCCACCCGTTGGCGTGCAGCCACTCGTCGCTGATGCCGAAATGGTGGGCGATCTCGTGGATGACCGTCACCGCCACCTCGTGCACCACTTCCTCACGGCTGTGGCACATGGCGAGGATCGGGTCACGGTAGATGGTGATCGTGTCGGGGAGGAATCCGCCGTACTCGTGGTCGCGCATCGTCAACGCCACCCCGTGGTAGAGGCCGAGGATCGTCGGCTCCTCCTCGTTGTACGGCTCGACGAGGATCACCACATTGGACATGTTGTCGGTCAGCTCGGAGGGGATGGTGTCCAGAGCGTCGGAGACCAGCCCGTCGAACTCGTCGTCGGACATGCGAACCGTCATCGGATCACCCGGCCGGTGCCGGCACTTCGTCCGGATTGGGCGCGATGCCCGGTGGCAACGGGACCGGGGTGGGCAGGGCGCGGCCCGGCGGCGCCTGCGGCGGTGGGACCGGCAGCTTGCCGTTGATCAGCACCGTCGACCGGGCGTCGCCGACGAGTGTGGCGAACCCGCCGCCGTCGGGCAGTCCGAGGTAGCACACCACCGTGCGGCTGCCGGCGAGCCAGCTGGGTTCCGACAGCACCGACCACTGCACGTTCAGTGTGGTGGCGTCGAGTTTCGGCTTACCGCCCAGGAATCGGGTGGCCTGCACCGGACAGATGGATCGCAAGTAGTCGTTCTGCGCCTCGACGCCGGGCCACGGCCTGCCCGACAGGCTGTTGCCGAACCGCTGGGCGAGCACCACCGTGCCCGTGGTCTGGAAGGCGTGCGGTTCGGTGCAGTTCACCGCGACACCGGTGGCCGCCTTCGTCGCCGGGTTGATGCCGACGCAGGTGCCGGGCGGCCATTGGAAGGACTGGTCCTGGTCGGCGACCCGACCCACGAACTGGTCGGCCATCCCGTCGGCGCCGGTCTGCTGCAGACCACACCGCAACTCGCGGGCGCCCTTGTCCCACTGAACCTGGGAGGGATACATCATCCCGACCGCGAAGCGGCCCTGCGGATCGAGCCGCCCGTCGAGGTAGCCGTCGACGATGACCGGGCACTGCTCGTCGCGGATCGCCGCGAATCGTTCGGTCCCCGGCCACGGAGCGGTCTCGCCGAACTCGCTGCCGGGCAACAGAGCGGTGTCCAGTGGGCCTGCCACCTCGAATCGGTGCGGCTGGTCGCACGCCACCTTGCTCGGGTCCCCCGGCGCACCTTCCGGCCAGTCGAGACAGTCCCCGGGTACCGACTCGGTGAAGGCGTTCTCCGCGAGCCGCTCACCTTCGCCGATGTCCGTGCCGCCGACGCTGCCGCTGTCGTTGAACACGCCCATCGCCAACGCGATCGCACCGGCGACGATCGCGCCGATCACCACCGCCGCGAGGACCACCCGGACCGGATTGTGCAGGAGTGAGCCACGCCAGCCCTGCTCCCGTTGCGGCTCGCTCGGTTCGTCGTCGGGTGGGGGCTCGTCGCCGGCGGGCACGTTCACCCAGTCGTCGGCCCCGTCTTTCGGGGTCTGGTCTTCGCCGTTCATCGGGATCCATCATGCCTGCTGTCGCGGAACGGCAGTACCGTCTCTCGGCCTACACTCGCGTCCGATGAGCTCTGAGCACCCCATCCCCGAACAGCCCGACCCCGACAGTCCGATCCCCGACGAGGTCGCCGGTCTGGCCGGTCGCCTGTTCGACATGGCCCGGGCCGGTGACGCGGCGACCCTGGCCGCCTACCTCGACGCCGGGGTGCCCGTCGCGCTGCGAAATCAGGCCGGCGACTCCCTGCTGATGCTCGCCGCGTATCACGGCTCGGCCGCGACGGTCGCCGCGCTGGTCGAGCGGGGTGCCGATGTCGACGCCGCCAACGACAAGGGCCAGACTCCGCTGGCCGGGGCGGTGTTCAAGGGCCATGACGACGTCGTCGAGACACTGGTGCGTGCGGGCGCCGACCCGTACGCCGGTACGCCCACCGCGGCCGACGCAGCCCAGATGTTCGGTCGCGAAGACTACGCGCAGTTGTGGCGCTCGGCCCTCCAGTAGGGTTTCACACGTGATCGACCTGAAGATTCTTCGTGAGAACCCCGACCTCGTGCGCACCTCTCAGCGGACCCGGGGCGAGGATCCCGGCCTGGTCGACGCGCTGCTGGACGCGGACGCTGCGCGCCGGGCCGCCATCGTCGAAGCCGACGGGCTGCGGTCGGAGCAGAAGGCGCTCGGCAAGCAGGTCGGCAAGGCGCAGGGTGAGGAGAAAACCGCACTGCTGGCCAAGGGCAAGCAACTCGCCGAGCAGGTCAAGGCGGCCGTCGCCCGACAGCACGAGGCCGACGAGGCGGCCGCGACCGCACACCGGGCCATCTCCAACCTCGTCGAGGACGGGGCGCCAGCCGGCGGCGAGGCCGACTACAAGGTGCTCGAGCACGTCGGCGAACCCGGCACGATCGATGAGCCGAAGGATCACCTCGAACTCGGGGAGTCGCTCGGTCTCATCGACATGGAACGCGGCGCCAAGGTCTCCGGGTCGCGGTTCTACTTCCTGACCGGGCAGGGCGCGCTGCTGCAGCTCGGGCTGCTCAACATGGCTGCGCAGAAGGCCGTCGCCAACGGCTTCACCCTGATGGTCCCGCCGGTGCTGGTGCGTCCGGAGATCATGGGCGGCACCGGGTTCCTCGGCGCGCACGCCGACGAGATCTATCACCTCGAAGACGACGACCTCTATCTCGTCGGCACCTCCGAGGTGCCGCTGGCCGGGTACCACTCCGACGAGATCATCGACCTCGCCGACGGACCGAAGCGCTATGCCGCCTGGTCGAGCTGCTTCCGTCGGGAGGCCGGCAGCTACGGCAAGGACACCCGCGGCATCATCCGGGTGCACCAGTTCGACAAGGTCGAGGGCTTCATCTACTGCAAGCCCGAGGACGCCGCCGCCGAGCATCAGAAGCTGCTCGGGTGGGAGCGCGAGATGCTCGCCGCGATCGACGTGCCCTACCGGGTGATCGACGTGGCCGGCGGCGACCTCGGTTCGTCGGCGGCACGCAAGTACGACTGCGAGGCGTGGGTCCCGACGCAGGGCACCTACCGGGAACTCACCTCGACCTCGAACTGCACCACCTTCCAGGCGCGGCGACTGTCCATCCGGTACCGCGACGAGAACGGCAAACCGCAGATCGCCGCCACCCTCAACGGCACTCTGGCCACGACGCGCTGGATCGTCGCGATCCTGGAGAACCACCAGCAGCCGGACGGCTCGGTGACGTTGCCACCCGAACTCGCCAAGTTCGTCGGCACCGACGTTCTCGAGCCACGCTGAGCCGGCGGATGCGATGAGTCCGAGCTGATGATGAGTCCGAGCCGATGACCGCCGGGATCATCATCGCGGTGATCGGCTCTTTCGCCTTCGCCGCCGCGGCGGTGCTCCAGGCGTTGGGCGCCGATCAGGTCGCGCAACGTGCGGCGGTGCGGGAGGAACGCCGGAAGTCGGCCCGCGCGCATCCGTCGGTGCGCTCGACCGTCGCGACCATGCTGACGGTGCCCTTCCTGGTGGGGTTCGTCTTCGACATCATCGGCTTCGTCGCGACGATCCTGTCCGCGCGGCTGATCCCGTTGTTCTTGTCGCAGACCATCATCTCGGCTCGCCTGGTCGCCACCGCCCTGCTCGCGATGGTGGTGTTGCACATTCGGCTGACGATGCGGGACTGGATCGCGGGCACCGTCGTTGTGGCCTCGCTGGTGCTGCTGGCCGTGTCCGCGGGCAGCGAGGGCTCCGTGAACGAACGGTGGATGCACTGGGCCGTGCTGGTGGCCGGCCCGGTGCTGTTCGGACTCGGACTGCTGTGTATGCGCATGCTGCACAAGCACATCGCCGCCGCGACCGGTCTGATGGCGGGTGCCGTGTTCGGTGTCATGGCGATCGCGTCGCGAATCGTCGACGGCCTCGACGAGTTCGACCTGGCGGCGATGTTCACCGACCCCGCACTGTATGCACTGCTGTTCAGCGGCATCACCGGTTTCTACCTGTTCACCGTCGCGTTGCAGACCGGGTCGGTGAACGGTGCGGCCGCAGCACTTGTCGTGGGGCAGACCGTGCTACCCGGTGCGGTGGGCATCATCTTCCTCGGCGACGTGACGCGGGCCGGGTGGGGGCCGGCGGCGATCATCGCGTTCGTCGCCGCCGTCGCCGGTGGCGTGGTGCTGTCGTCCTCGCGTGCGGTCACCGCGGTCGAAACCGCCGATGCGACGAACATGCCGTATGGCTACGGGCATCCGCCGAGGCAGGCTGCCCGCTCCGCGGACTGACCGCGAAGTCCCGGACGCCGATTTCGCTGGTATCCGACAAATACGGCGCCATCGTGCGAATCTGAAGTGCATGAAAATCGCAGTCCTGGGGGGCGACGGTTTCTGCGGGTGGCCGAGCTCGCTTCACCTGTCGGCGTCCGGTCACGATGTGACCATCGTCGACAGCCTGGTGCGCCGGCGGGCCGACGACGAATTGGGTGTGCAGTCCCTGACACCGATCGAACCCCTGGACGTGCGGGTGGCGGTGTGGAAAGACGTGAGCGGCCGCATCATCGACAACGTCGACCTGGACATCGCCCACGACTACGACGGCCTGGTGTCCATGCTGGATGACGTGCGACCGGATGTCGTCGTGCATTTCGCCGAACAACGCTCGGCCCCGTACTCGATGAAATCCCCGGCGCACAAGCGCTACACAGCCGACAACAACATCAACGCCACGCACAACGTGTTGGCCGCGATCGTGCAGAGCGGACGCGACGTGCATCTCGTCCACCTCGGCACCATGGGTGTCTACGGCTACGAGTCGGTCCCGCTCGACCTGCCGGAGGGGTATCTGACGGTCAGCTATCCCGACAACAACGGGGTGATGCGGGACCGCGAGATCCTCTATCCCACAAGGCCGGGCAGTGTGTACCACCTGACCAAGTCCATGGATCAACTGATGTTTCAGTTCTATGCGCAGAACGACGGTGTGCGCATCACCGATCTGCACCAGGGCATCGTCTGGGGAACACAGACGGCGGAGACCGAACAGGACGTGCGGCTGATCAACCGCTTCGACTACGACGGCGACTACGGCACCGTCCTCAACCGGTTCCTGGTGCAGGCAGCCATTGGCTATCCGCTGACCGTGCACGGAAGTGGCGGTCAGACAAGAGCATTCATCAACATCAACGACTCGATCGAGTGCATCCGCTTGGCCGTCGAATCCGGCGACGAGGTCGGCAACCGGGTGCGTGTGATGAACCAGATGACCGAGACGCACAAGGTCGCCGATCTCGCCGATCTCGTCGCCGACAAGGTGGGCGCCCAGATCGACCACCAGGTCAACCCACGCGCGGAAGCCGACGAGAACGCACTCAGCGTCCGCAACGACCGACTTCTCGGGCTCGGCCTCGACCCTGTCCGGCTCGATTCGGATCTTCTCACCGCGGAGATCGAACTGGGAAAGCACTACGCACATCGCATTGACATGAGCCGCATCCCGTGCCGCTCGTACTGGAACAGAGATCGTCAATCGGCAGCCGAGGAGTGACGGGTGAGCGACGACGAGAAATCGCCGGACGAGGATCGATCATCAGCTGACAACCCACAATCCGACAACCCACAACCCGAACAGCCGCACCTCGAGGATGATCGGTCCGCGGCGAACCCCGGCGATGAATCGCCTGCCCAGCCGAGGGAACCGGACCCGCCCGAGGACGAGTACTTCACCGGCGAGCGTGGGCGACGGATTCCGAAGTCGGCGCTGGTGGTTCTCGGGATCGCCCTGGCCGTGCTGCTGGTGTTCGTGTTCGCACGTCCGGGATGGTTCACCCGTGACGTCGGCGACCGCAGCCTGCACGTTCCGTCGGAACGTCACTTCGTGAAGTCGCTGGCCGGCGCCGGGCGCGAGGATGGCGTGTGGCTCACCGACGATTCGCCGGCATCGAGCTTTCTCGTCACCTTCCCGGCCGACTCGCCGCGCGAAGAGACCAGGGTGCACCTGCAGGGGGATACCAAGGTCGCCGAGGACAGCATCGTGTTCCTGACGGTTCGGATGGACGGCCAGCAGGTGTTCAAGGAAGAACTGCCGCGCGGCGACAACGAACTCGACGAGTACATCGACGTACCCGACCAGATCGCGGCCGATGGACAGGTCCGCGTCCAGGTGCGGGTCGACGGCGACCTCACCGACCAACAGTGCACCGCCGACCGCAGTACGGGTATGCAGGTGCACATCGCCGCCGATTCCGTGGCCGAGGCGGCGTTGTCGGAGCCCGTACACACGGTCCGAGACGCGGTCGTGTCCTGGGACCGCGACGTCACCGTCGTGGTGCCCGACCAGTCCGACGAGTGGCGGACTGCCGCCGCGCAGTTGGGGATCGCGCTGACCCAGGCCGGGCACGACGTCACCTTCTCCGCCGCGATGCCGGAGTCGGACGCCGACGACGTGCTGCTGGCCGGACCGCCGGCCGGGCTCGCCGACCTCGGATGGACGGCGCCCGACCAGGCCGAGGGTGCCCTGGCGGTCGGCACCGTCGACGACACACCCGTGCTGGCCGCGACGGAACCGGACGGCAGCGTGCTGGCGTCGCTCATCACCGAGAATCCGGTTGCCACCGCCGATTCCGCCGCCAGCGACCCGAGATCGGTTCCTGCGGCGGCACCGTCGGGCAACGAGATCGGATTGGCGGTGCTCGGTGCCGACATGTCGGTCACCGACGTGCTCGATGCGCAGAGTTGGCGCGTCCGATACTCGTTGAACGACCTGCCCGGTGGCCGCCTGCCGCAGGCCGTCCGAGTGGCGATACAACTACCCGCGACACCCGACGACCTCACCTGGGTGATGAACACCGAACTCAACGGCCAACTGCTGCAGAGCCGTCGGCTCACCCAGGCGACCGGCGACACCGTCGTCGCGCTGCCGCCTACCGGGCAACTGTTGAACAACGACCTGACCGTCTCGGTGCTGCGCGACCGGGATCTGGGCGGATGCGACGTCCGGGTGACGCCGTACCCGATGCAGCTGCTGCCGACGTCGTCGTTGCAGATGGGTAACGACCCGGGTGCCGGGTTCACCGCGTTGCCCCGTGTCCTGGCGCCGGGATTCGCCGTGCACATCCCGGACGCGTCGAACGCCGATGCCATCACCCAACTCGACACGATCGTCCCCGTGCTGTCCACTTTCGTTCCGTCACATTACAATCCGGAGTTCCGGTGGGGTGCGGCACCCAACCCGGGGCAACCGTACATCGTCGTCGGGGAGAGTCCGGGGGTGAACACGATGGTGCGCATCGTGGACGGGAGGATCGAGGCGGGCCCCGCCACACCCGCTCTCGACATCACCTCGTTCGAGACCGGCATGGTCATCCAGACCGCCACCGGGCCGGGCGCTGCGCGAGGGCTGTCCATCCAGTACGCGGGCGCCCCCGCCGGCATGGCGCTACCAGCGTTCGGACGGGAAACGGCCGAGGTGGTGACCGCGCAGGGCAGCTTCGCGGTCAATCCGGACGGCAGCACCGTGCCCAGCGATCAGGCGAGTGCAGGCGGTCCCGGATGACGATCGCGCCGCATCCCGAACACGCCACGGAAGCGATCGCCGATCACTTCCGTTCCGTCGACAGTGCACCCAAGGGCTACGCGATCGACCGTCCGGCTTCGGCGGTGAACGGGTTCCTCGTCACGTTCATCGGACTGACGATCATCGCGTTCTGCATTCGGACGTTCATGGTCCAAGGAGGTTTGGACGGTACGCCCCGCGATCTGGTCTTTCTCGGACACGACCGGGGGAGTGTGGTGTTCCCGGTCAGGTTGTTCGTCGCGCTGTTCTTCCTCACATACGCGATGCTCGCGTATTCCAACATCTGGCGGCGGTTGTATCTGGCGGGGGCACTGCTCGGCAAGTTCGCCATCTTCTGCATCGGTATCGACGTCATCGCCTGGGCGTTCCACAGTGCGGGGATCGTATCGATCTCGGTGTTCGCGGGACAGATGATCTCCGGTCTCACCGGGCTCGCCATCTTCCCGCACACGATCATGCGGCAGGCGCAATTGCCCGAGGCGGGTCCGCTCGCGAAACCGCCGCCGCTGCCGCGCAAAGCCTTCCTGCAGTGGGCCGGATGCCTGGCCCTGGCGGCGGCCGGCGCGGCAGTCGCGATGCACGTGCTCTATGACGTGATCGGCGTCCTGAAGCAGTTCGCCATCCTCGGCGGCATCGGCGCGGGCGTATTCCTCATGCAGCAGATCCTCGCTGTCTCCACCGCGATCATCGGGATCCGCGTGCTGCGCCGCTCGCGTGGCAGGGATTTCGCCCCGCCGATCGCGATTCTCGTTCCCGCACACAACGAGGCGCACAGCATCGGGGCGACCATCGAATCGGTGGACCGGGGTGCCGAGACCTACCCCGGGGACGTGCGCCTCTACGTCGTCAACAACGCCTCCTCGGATGCGACGGCTCAGGTAGCAGAAGAGACGATCGGCGACTGCCGGTTCATCACCGGCGTCGTCCTCGACTGCCCCACACCGGGCAAGGCCATCGCCCTGAACATGGGCGTGGAGCACATCACCGAGGAGTTCATCGTGCGCATCGACGCCGACACGGTGATCGGCCCGGGCTGTCTGGAAACGGCGATGCGTCATTTCGCCGACCCGAAGGTGGGCTGCGTGGGCGGGCTGCCGATGCCGTTGGAGGAGAAGACCTGGATCGACAAGTGTCGCCTCATCGAGGTGTACATGCGCCACGGCTTCTTCCAGGTCTCTCTCGACGGCTACGACGGCGTGATGGGGATCCCCGGGATGTTCGCCGTCTATCGGCGCAGTCAGTTGATCTCGGTCGGCGGCATGGTGCAGGGCATGAACGGCGAGGACACCGACATCTGCATGCGCCTGGCCGCTGCCGGGTACCGCAGCGTCGCCGATCCGACTGCCGTCTACTACAGCGAAACCCCTGTGTCCTACGCCCACCTACGGGAGCAACGCACCCGATGGTTCCGCAGCATCTATCACCTGACCGCGCGCAACCGCGGCCTGGTGTTCGACGGACGGACCATGATCGGGACATTCGTGCTCCCGTTCAACCTCGTCAACGCCGCGCGTCGCGCCATGCTGGCGCCGCTGTTGATCTACGCGTTGATCGCCTACACGATCTTCGGAACCACGTTCACCACCATGCGGTGGCAGCCTGTCGTCGCCACCCTGCTGGGGATGTCGCTGATCCTCACGGTGATCGTGTGTCTCATCTATCGCGCCAGTTCGGTCCGGTACGTGCTCCACTATCTCGGATTTCGCGTGTTGCGCAGCTACTTCACGCTGGCCTCGGCGCTGACGCTGATCTATCCGCCCATGCATCCGAAGATGCCGACAATGCGTCGCCGCGCGGCGCGATGATCGGCGGCCCTCACCCGCCCGACGTCTCGATCTCGCCGTCGAAGGCGAACGGGGTGTCGCCGGGTTGGCAACCCTTGACGTCCGCGGTGAGCATCGGCAGGCCCACGCCGACCATGTCGCTGCCACCGTTGGTGCCCTCACGGACTGTGATCTTGATGGCCGCGACGTCCACGAACTGTTCGGGCACGCCGAACGGCGCGACGTCACTGATCGGATACACGAGCGAGGCCGTGTTGCCCTTCACGTAGATGCAGGTGACGGGCCCGGTCACCTCGATCGGAGTCGGATCGGCACCGTTGAGGACAGTGGCCTTGTAGTCGCCGGTGGTCTCGCCGGATTCGGTCCGGTCGCCCTGCGCCTCGATGCGCAGCAGGTGGATCGTGGGGGTGAGCTGTAGGTCGCCGTCGATCGACAGGGTCGCCGGTTCGACGGCTGGTGCGGTGCCCGCGGCCATCGTGGCGGAAGCGACGGCCAGGCCGGACGCCGCGACCACGGATGCTGCGATGCGAGCTGATCTCCTCATGAGGTGTCTCCTTCTCGAGCCCCCGGAGTTTTCGCGTCCCCACCCCTTCAGGGAGTAACCCGACTCCCGCCCTCTCAACCGTAGGACGTCCGCTATCGCACCGAAAGGGCGCGGATATGCCCCGCCGGGCCGATACTGGTCCGGTGATCATCGGGATCGTCGCCGCGGTCGTCGCCGCGCTGGCCTACGGCACCGCATCCGTCCTACAGGCCCATGGCGCGCAGAGCGTCACCGAGCCGCCACCGGTCGGCGGTGCGGGGACGATGACCGCGACCCGTACCCCGACCCTGCGGTCGACGGTGACCGCGATGCTGACGATCTCGTTCCTCGCCGGGATCGGTCTCGACGCCGTCGGCTTCGTGGGCAACCTGGTCGCCGCCCGCGACCTGCCGTTGTTCCTCGCGCAGCCGATCGTCAGTGCGAACCTCGTCGTCACGGCCGTGCTGGCCGCGATCTTCCTGCATGTGCGACTGCGTACTCAGGACCGCATCGCGATCGGTGTCGTCGTGGTCGCGCTGATCGTGCTGGGGATCGCGGCCGCCGACGAAGGGCACGGGCACGACGCCACGTGGTTGCACTGGTCGGTGCTGCTGGTGGGTGTGGCCCTGTTCGCCGGCGGGCTCGCGTTGCTGCACTTCGCGGGCGGTCCCCGGACCGCGGCCATCGCCGGGCTGTTCGCGGGCGCACTGTTCGGTGTGATGGCGGTGGCGGTGCGCATCGTGCACGGACTCGATCCGTTCTCGCTGACCGAGATGCTCACCGACCCAGCCGCCTACGCCGTGGTCGGCTGCGGGATCTGCGGCTTCTATCTGTTCACCGTCGCGTTGCAGACCGGGTCGGTCAACGGTGCCGCGGCGGCCCTCGTCGTCGGGGAGACGGTGGTGCCGGGAGCCGTCGGTCTGGCGCTGCTCGGGGACGCCACCCGCGCCGGCTGGGGGCCGGTCGCGGTGATCGCGTTCATCGCGGCGGTGGTCGGTGCGGTGGTGGTGGCGTCGTCGCCGGCCGTGCCTCAGGGGTGATCAGGTGCGGTGCGTCGCCGCCAGCGCCTCGATCATCGCGACCAGCATCTCGACGACCGTCTCCTGCTCAGGCCGGTGCGTGCTGCTCGCCCACCGGTGTCCGGTGGCGGTCAACGCACCGATGAAAGCTGCTGCCTCGTAGGCGAATCCGAACCCCGTCTCATCCGGGCCGAGGATCGCGGCGGCCGCCCCGTCGAAGAATGCGGTCCACTCCTCCCGGGATCGCACCCGGTGGCCCTCCACCCGTGCGCTGACGCCGCCGACCTCGACGAATGCGATGCGCATCCGCCGTGGATCGGCCGCAACCGAATCGAAGAAGGCGGCGATCGCCGGTCGGGCCCGATCCGCGATGGTCGCCGCAGGGTCGTCGACGCCGGCGAACGCGGCGGCCACCGCCGTCCGCGCCTCGGCATGGATCAGGTCGTACACCGCGATCAGCAGATCCTCACGGCTGTCGAATGATTCGTAGAACTGTCGCCGGGACAGGCCGGCGACCGAACAGATCGCCGACACCGTGCCGCCCGAATATCCCTGCGTCCCGAACACCTCGAGGGCCGCCGACATGAACCGCTCGCGTCGGTCGGCGCGGCGTTCGGTCATCGGGCGGCCCCGATAGGAGCGGTGTGTCACAGGGTCTCTCGAGTTCTACTGTTGCCTCGTCTACTGCGGGCTCGTCAGGATTCCAGTCGTTGTGCGCGCAACTCGTGACCCTTGGACGTCAGGCAACGCCCGGAGGTCAGATCCCACTGCCAGCCGTGCAGGTTGCACGTCAGCTTCTCACCCTCGACGACACCGAACTTCGACAGATCAGCCTTCAGATGCGGGCACCGGCGCTGCATCTCCCAGCCGTCCTTGACGATCGACGCCGAATCGTCGTGCGCCTCCGCGAACCAGCCGTCCGCGTAGGCGATCCGCTCGTCGGTGAGGCATTTGAAGAAGGTGTACAGGTACTCGTTGTAGCCGCCGATCCGCCACGTGGTGAACCGCGTGGACAGGAAGATGGTGTTCACCCAGTCGGGTTCGTCGTCGCGCAGCACCGTCCGGACCAACTCCGGGGCGATCCGGAAACCGTAGCGGTACTTGCCCTCTCCCTCTTTCGGCTCACGCACGATCCGGTTGGGGAAGTCCAGCACCACCGTCTGCTCACCCATGACGAGCCCCACGGGATAGCCAATGCCGTCACAGATCAGGTCCGACTGGGCCATGATCGGCTCGAACAGTTGACGCAGCGGCTCCAGGAGCGATTCGCCGTCGTCGACGGCCCAGGTGGCCTTCTGCGCGGCGATGACCGGGGCGAACTTCTCCTTCATCTGCTCGAGGTAGGCCTGCTTGTGCTCGCCGAACACCTGCTCCGGCGGATACGGATGCGCGACCTCGTTGAGCTCGGAGCCGGTGAAGTCGGCGACCGAGCCGGACACCATCATCAGGCCCCGGTGGCGTTCACCGTCGTCGGTGCCGTGGATCGTCATCTGCTCCAAGAACGTGGCCTGGTCCGGGAAGATCGACGTCACGTCGCCAGGTCGGGGATTCTCCCCTTCCTCGCCATCGACGCCCGATCCGAAGTCGTTGAGCGCGAACAGATCCTCGTCGAGGAACATCGGCGGACCGGCGGACGGCACCACCCAGGTGGCACCCACCTGCTCGATGTAGGACCGCGCCCGGTCCATGCCGCGCTGGCGTTTCTGCGCCGCGAAGTTCGCCTTCGACTTGCGCGGGATGTCGTAGACCATCGGATACCAGATGGCGCCCGAATACTGCAGCAGATGCACGTCGACGTGCCCGAACGCCTCGGAGATCACGTCGAGATCGATCGGGCGAGCGTCGTTCATGTTGAAGCAGGTCGTCTCGCCGTCGGAGACGATCAGCCCGCTGTCGCCGATCGGTCCGTCCGCCGGGGCGCGCAGCGCGACGATCATCACGTCCAGCGATCCCTTCGGGCCGCTGACCGTGGTCTTCACCGAGTCCTCGGTCTCCACGAACTTGTGGAACCCCAGGTTTTCCAACTCCCGTTTGAGATCCGGCACCGGATAGTCGGGCAGCAGGACCGTGGCGTCCTTGTTGATGTTCTCCCGCAGATTGCGCTCGTCGAAGTGATCGCGGTGCAGGTGCGAGACATACAGGTAGTCACAGTCGCCGAGCGAGCGCCAGTCGAGCTCCGAATTGTCCGGGAACGGCACCCACGACGCGAAGTAGGCAGGGTTGACCCAGGGATCGCAGAGGATCGACCCGGCCGTCGTCTGGATGTGGAAACCGGCATGGCCGACGCTGGTGATCTGCACGGATGGCCTTTCATGGACTGTGCGGTTCGTGACGATGCGCTGGGCTGCGCGGGTGTCGCTCGAACTACCAATCTAACGACCGCGGCTACGTGATGTCGTGGGCCATTGGGCCACTGTTGCCGCCAGCCACTCGTCGACATCGGTCTGGGTGCGCAACCGGACCACAGGTGTCCCCGCGGCGATCATGCGCTCCATCCGTGCACGCACCTCCGGATGCTTGACCCACGTCCACCGAACGATGTTCCGCTCCGGGTCCCAGTGAAGCCACCACCAGGGACTTTCGCGGTTTCCGTGCCACAACTCCCGGCGGAGAATCCCACGTCGGACGGTACGTGTGACGATCCGTCGCATGGTGGTGCATCGGGAGTGGTCGAGCCACACGACGACGTCGGCTCCGTGGCGGGTTCCGGGATCGAGGTGGCCGCCGAGTCGCGACGTCCAGTTGCCGTCGATCACCCATCCCGCGGGGTGGGATGTGACGAAGTCGTGCACGATGTCCAACGCCTCGTCCAGGTCACGCAGGGTCCAATCGGCGTCCCAGAACACCGCATCCAGCTCGAGCCGCGCAAGGTCCAGACGCTGGGCGATGTCACGAGCGAGGTGACTCTTCCCGGACCCGGCCACGCCGACTATTCGCAGGCGACGGGGTGCAGCCTGCGGCGACGAGGTGGACGTCTCCACGTCGATCAGTGTGCCAGCCGTGGCTGCCGTCCCGGCCGTCGCGGACGATCTGGGCTCTGGCCTAAGCTCGACGCATGGAACCGGTCTACGACGCTGTGATCACCACCGCACGCATGTTGTGGCTGGCCGAGGGCTTGAAGTTCAAGGTGTCGGGCGTGGAGAACGTCCCGAAGGACGGCCCCGGCGTGGTGGCGATCAATCACACGGGCTACATGGACTTCACGTACGCCGGGATTCCGGCATTTCTGCAGGGGCGCCGCAAGGTTCGGTTCATGGCGAAGAAGGAAGTCTTCGACAGCAAGACGAGCGGCCCCATCATGCGTGCGCTGAAACACATCCCGGTCGACCGGTCGAGCGGCGCGCAGAGCTACCAGACCGCGGTCGAGTACCTCAAGCGCGGGGAGCTCGTCGGTGTCTATCCGGAAGCGACCATCAGCCGCAGCTTCGAGCTGAAGGCGTTCAAGTCCGGCGCCGCACGGATGGCGCTGGAGTCGGGTGCACCGATCATCCCGACGGTGATCTGGGGTGCGCAGCGGGTGTGGACCAAGGGGCATCCGAAGAACCTCGGCCGCAGCAACGTCAAGATCATGATCGGAGTCGCCGAACCGATCGAACCGACCGGCGACGCGGAGACCATCACGACCCGCCTGCACAAGGTGATGAGCGAGAAACTGCTCGAACTGCAGGACGCCTACGGCGAGCACCCGCAGGGCGAGTTCTGGGTGCCCGCGCGACTCGGGGGGTCGGCCCCCACGCTGGAGGAGGCCAACCAGATGGACGCCGACGAGCAGGCGGCGAAGGCCGCCCGGCGCGCCGAGCGGGAGGCCGGGGGGCCCAACCCGGGCGCCGATTCCTGACACCTCGGGCAGATAGGCTTGCCGGTATGGAACCGGTCTACCGGACGCTCGAGGTCATCGCACATGGCCTCGTTCGGGCACAGGGCCTCGACCTGCGTTTTTCCGGACTGGACAACATTCCGCGCGCCGGTGGCGCCGTCCTCGCGGTCAACCACACGAGCTACGTCGACTTCTTGCCGGTGGCCCTCGGGCTGTACCGGGCGGGACGGCGCACGCGGTTCATGATCAAGTCCGAGGTGATGGACATCGCGATCATGCGGTTCCTCGTCAACCACACCAAAACCGTGCCGGTCAACCGGTCGGCGGGGTCGGATGCGTATCGCCTCGCCGTCGAGGAACTCCGGGACGGCGAGATCGTCGCGGTCTACCCGGAGTCGACGATCAGCCGTAGCTTCGAGCTCAAGGAGTTCAAGACCGGTGCCGCGCGCATGGCCGGCGAGTCCGGGGTGCCGATCGTCCCCGCGATCGTGTGGGGCGCGCAGCGACAATGGACCAAGACCGACACCGGCAACCGACAGATGGGGCGCAGTCGCCTGCCGGTCGCCGTGAGCTATGGAGCGCCGCTGCACGTCGGCGCCGACGAGGAGCCGCAGTCGGCAACCGCACGACTGCATGAGGAGATGACGACGTTGTTGCACCATGTGCAAGACGAGTACGGCCCGCATCCGCACGGGGAGTTCTGGGTGCCGGCGCGGCTCGGCGGATCGGCGCCCACACCGGAGCAGGCGCGCGGTATCGAGGATGCCGAGGCCGCTGCCAAGGCCGCGGCGCGCGAGCAGCGGGCGAAGGGCGGACAGTGATCGAAAAGCACACGGACAACAAGACTTTCGGCCCGCCGACGCTGATCGCGTCGGATGTGGACGGCACCCTGATCGACGACGAGAACCGGGTGTCGCGGCGCACGATCGATGTGCTCGGTGCGGCGGTGTCCGCGGGTGTCGACTTCGTGTTGGCGACTGGCCGACCGCCGCGGTGGATCGCCGAGATCACCGATCAGTTCGAGGACACCGCGGCTCATGTCCGCTACGCGGTGTGCGCCAACGGCGCGATCCTCTATGACGTCGAACACGACCGGATCATCTCCGCCGCGACGTTGGACCCGGACACGCTGGAGAAGCTGGTCGATCACGCATACCGGCAGCTGCCCGGCTGCGGTATCGCCGCCGAACGCGCCGGCAGGTCGGCCTACGACGCCGCCACACCGCCGTTCGTCGCGACGTCGGGCTACCGGCACGCGTGGCTCAATCCCGATCACATCGAGGTGGGCGACGACGAGGTGTACGCCCAGCCGGCGGTGAAACTCCTTGTGCGCCAGCCCGGTATGCGCAGCGACGAGATGTCGGCGGCCCTGAAGGATGCGGTCGGCGGGCTCGCCCAGATCACCTTCTCCACCGACAACGGGCTCATCGAACTGGCGGTCCCGGATACACACAAGGCATCCGGCCTGCGTGAGATCGCCGGCCTGGGCGGCCTCGACACCTCCGCGACCGTGGCCTTCGGCGACATGCCCAACGATGTGGAGATGCTCACCTGGGCCGGCCACGGCGTCGCGATGTCGCACGGGCATCCGGCCGCCCTCGCCGCCGCTGACGAGGTGACGGTCACCAACAACGACGAAGGGGTCGCCCGGGTGCTGGAGCGGTGGTTCGGGTAGGGGGTCCTGTCGCCGGTTGAGTAGCCGCGCGAGCCGGCGCGTTCTTTCGTTGGTTGAGTAGCCGCGCGAGCGTGCGAGCCGGCGTATCGAAACCCCCGTGACCTGCACGAACCAAACTTGTCAGACCCATGTCGTAGTTTGGTTGTCAGCAGGAACGACACGATGGTGATGCCGGCCGGACCGTAGGGTTTTGGGGCCTTCTTTCAGAGATATGTGGGACGCAGTTGTCCTGTGCTGTCCAATATTTGTCTCTGAAAGGTTGTGTGCGGTGTCGGGTCCGGGGTGGGCGTTGTCGTCGTGGTGGCGGGATCCGTCACCATGGCCCGACGTGCCGCCCCTGTTCACCGGCGGCCTCGACGCCGAGGATGTCGCGTCGACGGACACGAATGATCTGATCGGTGCGCTCGTCTCGGATGTGCGGGGTGAGGCGTTCCTGGCGTGGCACCGCTACCAGATCGCCGCACAACTGCATGCCCGTCTGGTCGGTGATGAGCGGTCGGATCACGACTTCCTCCTGGTCGACGGCCTCGCCGATTGCGCCGCGCGGGTGGCGCTCGGGTTGGGCATCGGCCAGGCCGCCGCCGAACACCTGATCGCTGAGGCGATCGCGCTGCGCGACCGCCTGCCCCGCGTCTCCGAGCGGCTGCGGGACGGCCGGATCAGTGCCGCGTTGATTCCGACGATCATCTCCCGTACCGATCTGGCCGACGGCCAGCCGTACGCGCCCTTGGTGGATGCCGAGATCGCCGCCGAGTTGGATGCGCATGCCGGGGGCTGGTCGGCGCACCGGCTACGCGACATGGTCGACCGGATCGTGTTCCGGCATGACCCGGATGCGGTCCGGGAACGCCGCCAACGTGCCCTGGATGCGCGCGGTATGCACACCAAGAACAAGCCGGATGGGATGGCCGAAATCTCGGCGACCATGGCCGCCGAAAATGTGCGGATCGCCGCCGCCGCGGTGAAAGCTCTCGCCCACTCGGTGTGTGAGTTCGATGAGCGCACCCGACAGCAGCGGGCCTCGGATGCCATGTTCGCGCTGCTGTCGGGCACCCGGTTCGAGTGCAGCTGCGGGCGTGCCGAGTGCACCGCGCAGATTCCGGTGCCGGGTACGGTGCCGCCGGTCGACGCCAAGATCGTGGTGCACGTGGTCGCCGATGAGTCCACGTTGAACGGCACCGCGCAGCATGCGGCGTTCATCGCGGGGCACGGGGTGATCTCGGATGAACATGCCCGCGATCTCGCCGCCCGCCCGGACGCGGTCATCTCGCCGTTGGTGCCCGAGGGCACCCCCACCAACCCGGACGGCACCGTCACCCTGCCGTCACATTTGCCGTCAGATCCGTATCGGCCGTCGGCGGCCTTGGACCGGTTTGTGCGGGTGCGTGATGGCTACAGTGTGATCCCGGGCAACGGCACGTCGTCGTTTGACGCCGATCTCGATCACGTCCACGAGTATGACCACGCCCATCCGGAGCGGGGTGGGCAGACCGAGCCGGACAACCTGAACGCCAAAGACCGCTTCTCGCACCTGTTGAAGACGTTCGGGCGGTGGGTCGATGAGCAGTACCGCGACCGGCGCGGCCGGTTGCGGACGGCGTTCACCACGCCGGAGGGGCTGATCATCGACGGCGAGCCCGACAATCTGGAAACGATGTTCCCCGGGCTGCGTCGTATCCGGTTCGCACCCCCGGACCCACCGCCGGCGCGGTCGGACACCGACCCCGACCCGCCACCACCACCGACACCGGAACCGCCCACCCGATCCACACCCCGGGTGGCGGCCAAACACGCCCGCCGACAACAAGAACGAGAACGCAACCGGCAGCGTCGACAAGAGGAGGCGAGACGAGAGGCGGAGGGACGACAAGAGGAGGGTGACGACTCCGCCTGACTCAGGCTCCGTGACTCAGGCTCCTGTTCTCAGGCAGCCGGCGGCGGAGCGGGTGCCGGCGGCGCCGGCTCGGCAGGCGGCGGTGCGGGCGCGGGTTCCGCGGGAGGCGGTGGGGCCGGTTGCTCCTGCGGCGGTGCCTCCTGCGGTGGGGCCGGAGGCGGTGCGCCGCCAACCATCGCACGGATCGGCCCGAGTGCGGCGTAGCCGTGCTGACCCGGGCAACTGGTGCTGTTGTAGTCGCGGTGGCCGCTGATGGTCGGGAGATTGGTGACGGCACCGGCCGGGAACTTGCTGCCGCTGAACGGTTCCGCGGTCAGCTGGGCGGTCGCGTTGGCGTTGATGCCTGCCTTGCCGAGGCGCCACCGCAGGAAGTTCGCCACCGAGTTCACCATCGCCGGCGGCGGCACCATCTCGTCCAGGTTGCCGATCATCGAGATGCCGATCGTGTCTTTGTTGAATCCGCCGGTGTGCGTGCCCTGCACGTTCTGGTCGAGCCCGCCGAACGCGCCCTCGAAGATCTGTCCGTACTTGTCGACGAGCACGTTGTAGCCGATGTCGCACCAGTTCAGGGTGCGTGCGTGATACGCGTAGATGCCGCGCACGATCTCGGCCGACTGCTCGGGTGTGTAGTCGTTGCTGCCGGCGGTGTGGTGCACGATCGCCGCCCGCGCGGTCGGCGAGTACTGCGGCTGCGAACAGCGGGCGGATTCGTCGGCACCCCACTGGGCGCGTCCGACCACCGACGGGCCACCCAGCAGCGGGGTCAGCAACGACGATCCGAGCGACAGCAGCCCCTCGGGGCTGATCAGGTTCGCCGACAACGCCGACAGGGCCGTAGTCACCAGCTCGGTGACGATCGTGCTCGCCGACCCGATGCCCAACTCGGCAACGCCGCCGCCCTGCGGCTCGGCCGCCGGGATCGCCAGACCCTCGTCGGTGACCGCGACCTGGACCTCCTTGGCGTCACCCACCCACACCGGTTCGGTGCCCATCGGATGCTCCGCCGACACCGGGTGCATCTCGTCCACCGGGTCGAGTGTCATCCACTCGCCCCACGACCCGTCCTTCTCCTTGGCCCGCATCATCATCGACGCGTCGACGGCACGGTCCCAGGTGAACGCGACCATCTTCAGCGGCTCGTCGCGGACGATGTGCTTCACCGCAGCGCCGACCTCCCGGCCGTCCGCCATCCGTGGCGGCGCGGGTGGCGCGGATGGTGCGGGTTTCCCCTTCGCGTCGGGTGCCCGATCTGCCCGCGGTTCCTTGGGCGTGGGCCGGGGTGCGGGCGAAGGTGCGGGTTCGGACGTGGGCGCCGGATCGGAGTCGGGCTCCTCGTCCGCGTCAGGTGGTGGTGGGGGTGCCGCCGGCTGCGACGGTTGCGGCACGCTGGGCAGATCGAAGGCCGTCGGGTCGATCTCGGGCAACCGCAGACCCGCCGCGGCGAGACCCGACTCGGCGATGTCGACCACCACCGACGGCACATCGGCGAGGCCGATCTGATCGATGGTGGTCGGCGGGACCTCGCGATGATTGTCGGTGGGGCGCGGGTCCGAGCCGGTGACGATGATCGCGAACGGGCTCGCGACGATGGCGGCGGCGATCGTCGCGAGAACGAACGACGGCCTGGGACGGGCGTTGGGACGAACTCGGCGCATGGTTCGCCATCGTGCTGGCCGACTCCGCACCACGACGACGGCGCGCGCCGCTTCTCAGCAACCCGTGATGTAGTTGTTATCTAGTGTGGCCGTTGTGAAGCGTGAGTTCTGTGTGAGTTCACGAATCGTCCGAGTTCACGCCGTCCCCCTCTTCGGGGGGTGCCGGATTCGCCCGACCCTCTTCAGAGTGTGATCTACCCCTCAGTTCGTAGCAGATGTGATCTACCTCGAGCCAGAGCCGAGGGGCGCCGAGGCCGACTCGCCTCGTTCCTGTTCGAGATCCAACTCTCTTGAGAGCAAGGACAATTCATGACGACGACCCCGACAGCACCGACCTCGCCGGTCCCGAGAGATCCGGAACCGGCCACTACCGCGCCACCCCGAACGAGCCTGCGACGCGTCGCCGCCGCGAGCTCGATCGGCACCACCATCGAGTTCTACGACTTCTTCATCTACGGCACGGCCGCCGCGCTGGTGTTCCCGACCATCTTCTTCCCGGCCGCCGACGACGTGACCGCCACGATCGCCTCGTTCGCGACCTTCGCCGTCGCCTTCTTCGCGCGCCCCGTCGGCGCCGTGCTGTTCGGGCACTTCGGCGACCGCATCGGGCGCAAACGCACCCTCGTCTGGACGCTGCTCATCATGGGTCTGGCGACCGTGGCGATCGGTCTGCTGCCGGGCTACGAGACCGGTGTGTTCGGCTTCGCCGAATCGGGCATCGGCATCCTCGCGCCGATCTTGCTCGTCGCCCTGCGTTTCCTGCAGGGCTTCGCGGTCGGTGGTGAATGGGCGGGCGCGACCCTGCTGACCGCGGAGTACGCCCCCGAGGGCAAACGCGGGCTGTACGCGATGTTCCCGCAGCTGGGGCCGGCATTCGCATTCTTCTTGTCCAGCCTCACCTTCCTGATCGCCAATCTGACACTGGGCGAAGCGAGCTCGGCGTTCCTCGACTACGGCTGGCGCATTCCGTTCATCCTGTCGTTCGCGCTCGTCGCGGTGGGTCTGTGGGTGCGCCTCGCGGTCGCCGAGACCCCGGTGTTCCGGGAGACCCAGCGTGCCCAGGAGATCCAGCGCACCGAGGCCCACAGAACGGAGGCCCACGGAACGGATGCCCAGGCGGTCCTGCCGTTCGGTGACGCCGTCCGTCACCAGTGGAAGGAGATCCTGATCGCCGGCGGCGCGCTGGCCAGCTTGTTCTCCCTCTTCTACATGGGCACGGCGTTCCTGACGAACTACGGCACCAAGACCCTCGAGCTCTCGCGCACCTTCGTGCTGACCTCGGGTATGGCGGCCGCGGTGGTCTTCGGACTGTCCACCGCCGCGTCGGCGATCTGGTCGGACCGGATCGGCCGGCGCCGTGTGATCATGACGTCGTGCGCGCTCGCCGTGCCGTGGGCGCTGGTGCTGTTCCCGATCCTGGAAACGGGCGGCGGTCTGGCCTTCCTCATCGGCCTGCTGGGCACGCTGCTGATCTTCGGGATCGCCTACGGCCCGGCCGGAGCGTTGCTGCCCGAGTTGTTCGAGGCGCGCTACCGCTACACCGGCGCCGGAATGGGCTACAACCTCGCGGGCATCTTCGGCGGCGCGATTCCGCCGCTGATCGCCGCGCCGCTCATCGCGGGTCCGGGTGCGATCTGGGTCGGCGTGATGCTGGCGGCGCTCTCGGCGGTCAGCGTGGTGTGCACCCTGGTCATCGTGGAGACCAAGGACCGGTCGATGCACGCCGACGCCCCAGCCGACGCGCCGGCCAGTGCACCGGCCGCACAACCCGCCGGCTGATCATTCGGCCTGCTGATCGGCCTTCGTCAGGATGACGTACTGCGCGGATATCTGCTGGTAGGCGTCCTGAGGGCTCGGCGACGACACCGAGGCGACGTAGCGGCCGTCCTGCACCAGGCAGTAGAAGAACCGCTCCTTCGACTGGCAGGTGGCGATCGGCAACCCTGGCGGGCTGTCGATGTCCTCCCACCCCTGATTGCGGTTGGAAGAAAGGAAGGCCTCGACGATCTGCCGTCCGCCGTCGGACGTCTCCGCTCGATACACGGTGGAGCGTTCGACGGCGTTCGCGGTGGAACCGGTTTCGGTGAGCACGTTGTAGTCGGTCACCGGATCGCTACTCGTGTGGGCCATCCCGCGTGGACCGTAGACCGCGCGGACGCTGCCGCCCGGCACCCCGGTCTCCGCGTCCGCCAACTCATCGTCGGTGTAGGGCAGCGCGTAGATGAGTACGTGGTCCTGGTCGATCTGCGGTGCGCTCGATCCGGTGATGCCCTGCGCCGCGGCCTCCGCACGGGTGGGGGTGGCGGGGAACCGGTCGATCAGCGGTCCCTGCAGGCCGATCGCCTTGCGGATCGTCGGTTCCAGCAAGTCCTGCTGCTCCGGGGTCGTCTCGTACCACTGATAGAGCACGTAGGTGTCGCGCGGCGTGAACGCCAGGATCTGCCGGTCGCCGCCGCTGTTCGTGCGGACGACGAGGGTGCCCGGTAATCCCGGCAGCGTCGTCGGCCGTGTGTTGCCGGTGTCGGCGGCGGCCGCCGCCATCTGCCGTGCGGCGGCCTCGGCATCGTCAGCCGTCTGATAGCGCAGCACCATGTTGTTGAGACTGCGCTTGTTACCGGCCCGCAGGTTCTCGTCGGGCGTGGAGGCGGTGGACACGTAACCGCCGAGCATCGACCGGTTGGCAGGGACGTCGGCCACCTCGGGTGAGAAGACCAGACGAAGGTTGCCCCGCGTGGAGATCACCATGGTCGGGATGCCGCTCTTGGTGAGGTCCGCGTCGATCTCGAACGGCACGACGACGAACTGCGCCATCCGCTGCCCCTCGATCTGCAGGATGTTCTCCTCGGTCGCCGTGCCGAACTCCGCCCGCGGCTCGGTCGGGTAGGCGCCGGTGTCCAGGGCGGCGATGTCGATGGACGGCTCGGCCGCCGAGCCCTCGGCGCCGGTCGTCGTCGGCGTTCCCTCGACGGTGCAGCCGGCGAGTGCCACAGCCGCGGCGACCACCCCCAGCCACCGCGCAGCCGTCGGTACACGCTTCATCTGCCAGCTCCCTCTCGCCACACGGCGGCCCCGGGTGTCGGATCGGCCGTTCACGGTTGTCATGCTCATTCGACGCGTCGGCCGCGGCGCGATGTTCCCCGGCAGCGCATCCGGTGTCCGGGTTGCAGATTAGTGCACCGAAGGAATGACCAGCGCACAATTCATCTCGGTAGACTACGGGCCCGGCGGACGCCGGAGAACCGTGCTCTGCTGATTCCGTGACGTACGACGACCGGGGGAATGTCTTCGATGGGTGAGTCCGCACCGCAGGCAGCGGCCCCCCGATCCGCGTCGTCGGACGCCGCCTCGGTCGTCGACGGCGCGGTGAAAGTGCTGCGCGCCTACCAGATGGACGCCCTCGCCGACGTCGCCGTCGCCAAGCTGAACCGCGACGTGCAGGAACGCACTGTCGTGGTCGTCGGCGAAGTGCAGCGCGGCAAGAGCTCGCTGGTGAATGCGATTGTCGGGCACAGGGATCTGTGTCCTGTCGGCGTCGACGTGACATCGTCGGTCGCACTGAGCGTGACCCCGGATCCCGACCTCGGATCCGCGACGGTCGCCGAACTGTTCTTCCCCACCGGCGCCCGCCGCATCGACGCCGGTGAGGTTCCGCAGTGGGTCACCACGACGGGTGACAAGGTCTGCGATCCGCGCGTCGAGGAACTACCCACCGCCGCCGCCGTGGCCGTCCGCGACGCCCGGATCGACAACCTCACCCTGGTCGACACCCCCGGCGTCGGCGGCCTCGACTCCGGGCTGGCCCGTCTCGCCGCGCAGTCCGCCGAACAGGCCTGTGTGCTGGTTCTCGTGTGCGATGCGTCGTCGCCGCTCACCGCGCCGGAGATGGCGTTCGTGCGCGAGTCGACGGCCACGGTGGACTCGGTGATCGTGGTGGTGACCAAGACCGACAAGAACCTGCGGCGGTGGCGTGAGATCGTCGCCGAGAACGAGCAGATCCTCGCCGCGCAGCTCGCCCGGCCGGTCACCGTGCTGGGCGTCTCCAGCCTCCTCGCGGTGGTCGCCGCCGACGCACCCGACCCGGCGATCCGGGCGCGCTTGGAGAACGACAGCGGGATCACCGCGCTGCGTGCGGAGATCGTCCGCCGCCTCGACGCTGCCGCCGAACTGCCGCATCTCGACGCGGTCCGGACCTGTCTGGAGGGACTGCGGGTGGTGCGGGCGAAGGTCAGCAGGGAACTCGACGCCGTCCAGGAGGGCGCGGCCGCGCTGCCCGACCTCACCGCGGACATGGAACGACTGTCGGATCTGCAGGAACAGTCGCGGCAATGGGAGCAGTACCTCGCCCGCGACCTGACGCTGCTGCGGCAGTCGGCGGTGGACGACCTCGAACGCCGGCTCGACGACATCCGCGACAAGTGGACGAACTACGTGAACACCCACGGCATGGCGGTCCTGCGGCGCAGCGCGCAGAAGTTCACCGCCGACATGCAGACCGACCTGCAATTGGCGATGGCGGAGACGTTGTCGACCTTCCTGCAGCGCCTGCACGACGAGATCATCGCCCCGCGGTTCGCCGACGATCCGACGGTGTGGGAGGAACTCAGCACCCGCATCGTCGCGTCCATGCAGGACAAGCGGATCGAGACCCATCAGGTGGGCAGCAAGCGACACGGCCTGCTCGACCCGACCCTGCTGACCATGGGCGTCGTCGGCGGGTCGTCGTTGGGCGGTCTGCTCGGGCTCTCCGCGCTGATGGGTGTCGGCCTGGTGGTCGGCACCGTGTGGGTGGGTGTGAATCTGAGCTTCCGGGCGATCCGCGCCGGCAAGACCAACCTGCTGACGTGGCTGCGCGAGACCATCGCCACCACCAAGGGCGCCACCGGCCGGCTGCTGGAAAGTGCGGTGGCCCAATCGCGCCCGGAGATCATCATCCGCTACCGCGACTACCTCCGGACCAACATCGAACAGCTGCAGAAGACGATCAACGAGGTGCAGAAGGCCGCGTCGGCCGACGCCGCGGCGCGGGAGAAATCGACTCAGCGGCTCACGACGAACCTGCAGATCGTCGACAAGCGGATCGCGGCGGCCGAACAACTGATGGCGGGTGGCCGGTCGTGACTCACCCGGATCCCGGCCGGCCCGATCCCGTCCACGCCACTCTCGACCGCGGCCTGCATCAGCTCGCCGCGCTCGGCGGCGACCTTGCGGCGCATGCGAACTCGATCGGCACCATCCTGTGGTCGCCGCCGCGTGTCGTGATCGTCGGGCGACTCAAGGCCGGCAAATCCACGCTGGTCAACGCGCTGATCGGGGCGCCGGTGGCGGAGACGGCGGCGCTGGAGGCCACCAACACCGTCACCGTCTACCAGGACGGTTCGCCGTCGCGCGCCGAGGTCGTCGGGGTGGACGGCCGGCGGCATCCGATGGCGGTCGGTCATCACCAGCAGCGCCTGCCGCTGCCGCTGGCCACCCCGGACATCGCGTTCGTGGACCGGTGGCTGCCGTCGGCTGCGTTGCGGCGGCTGACCCTCATCGACACCCCGGGCCTGTCGACGCTGACCGTCGCCAACGACGCCGCCACCCGCCGCGCGATGATCGACGGTTTCGAACAGACCCGCACCGCCTCGATCGACGCCGACGCCGCGGTGTTCCTGTTCGACGCCGCACCCCGCACCGACGAGATCGAGTTTCTCTCGCAGCTGCCGTTCACACCGTTGAACATGCTCGGGGTGCTCTCCCGCGCGGATTCGTTCGGCGAAGGGGCCCTGGGTCGGCGCGACCCGCTCGGGCACGCCACGGAACACGCGGCCCGCATGGCGCAGCAGCTGACGGAGACGGTCAATGCGGTGGTTCCGATCTCTGGTCTGATGGCGCAGACCAGCCACACCGGCATGCTGACCGAGCAGCACGCGGCCGCACTCGCCCGGCTGCGGGGCATGCCCACGCTGGAGGTGATCCGCACCTTCGACGCCGACGACGCCGACGAGGTCCTGCCGCTGGCGACCCGCATCCAACTGCTGGCGCTGCTCGGCGAATACGGCGTGCTCAACGGACGCGAGATCGCCGCCGGCGGAGCGGCCGCACTCAACGCCTGGCTCACCGATCGGTCCGGCATCGGCGGGCTGATGCGCGCGCTGGACGCCTCCACCACGCGTTTCGCGATCCTGCACCGTGCCCACCGGATCCTCGCCCGGCTCGACCAATTGGCGTTCACCCACCCGGCCCGCGACCGCATCCGGTCCTTGGCGGCGCAGCTACGCTCGGCGCCGGCCCTGCACATGGTGACCGTCCTCGAGGACTACCAGCGGATGTTGCGCACCGACCCGCGGGCCGCGGTCACCGACGAACTGCGCACCGTGCTCACCGCCACCACGCCCGCCGGACGTCTCGGACTGCCCGACAACGCACCCGCACACGCTGTTTCGGCGGAGGCGGCGCGCCGGCTCGCCGCCGCCCAGCAACGGTCCCTGGCCACCGGTTCCGCCGCGGAGGACGCCGCCATCGTCACGCTGATCCGGACCTACACCTCCCTGACCGCTGCACCTCGCTGATCCCCACGTGAACGAGGACCCGCACCCATGACATTCGCCGCCTGGACACTGGCCATCGATTTCGGTACGTCCAACTCTGCCGCAGCGCATTCCGGCGCCACCAGCGGCGGGATCGAGACCTTGTCGTTGTCGCACACCAGCAACCTCATGCCGTCGGCGGTGTACGTCGCCGGGCCCGGTGGGATCACCGTGGGTGACGCGGCCATCAATGCCGCACAACAGAATCCGGCGGGGTTCGTGGCATCCCCCAAACGGCTGATCGGGGCCGACCCGACCAGCACCGTCAACGGGCAGACGATGCCGACCTATGCGTTGGTGTCGGCCGTGATCGGGGCGATCCTGGCCCGCGGCAAGGCAGCCCACGCGGGTGCGCCCCCGGCCCAGGTGGTGCTCACCCATCCGGAAGCGTGGGCCCATCAGCAGATCCGCGTACTCATCGACGCCGCGGCCGCAGCCGGAATCCACCCGTCGCGGATCACCACCATCTCCGAACCGCGCGCCGCGGCCGCCCACTACTCGCGGTCACACGCGATGCAGCCGGGCGCGCGGATCGCCGTGTTCGACTTCGGCGGCGGCACACTGGACATCGCGGTGCTCACGGTGACGGCCCACAACTCGTTCGAGGTGATCGCGGCCCGCGGCGACAACGGCCTCGGCGGCAAGAATCTGGACGCGGTGATCGGCCGTTGGGTGTCCGACCGGGTCGCCGACCGCGACCCGGATCTCGCGAACTGGCTGAACCGCGAGGCTCCCGTCGACGTCGTCCAGAGTCTGCAGGATTCGATCCGGCACGCGAAAGAACTGCTGTCGGAGGCGCCGTCGGCCACCATCACGGTGCCCACCCCGACCGGCCGGACCACCCTGCAGATCACCCGCGACGAGTTCGACGAACTCATCGGCCCCGCGGTCGGACAGGCCATCCAACTGACCCGCGCCGCCCTGTACGACGCGGGCATCACCCACCCCACGCAACTGACCGCGCTGTACCTCACGGGTGGCTCCTCACGTATCCCGCTGATCCAGCAACGCCTCAACGAACTCGGCCCGGTGGCCACTCTCGACGACCCGAAGACCGTTGTCGCACAAGGCGCTCTGGTCACCGCGATCGCCGAGGCGACGCCACGGACGAATGAGCGGCCGACCCCGGTTCCCGGAGCCGCCGACCTCATGCCGCCCCCGGCATCGAGCCCACCCCCCTCGGGCCCCCGCCCGCCGGGGCCCCAACCACCTCGCCCGCAGCAGACCGGCCCCTCGTCCGGGCCGAAGAAGAGCGGACGACGGTGGGGACGGGTCGCCGCAGTCGCCGTCGGTGTGGTCGCGGTGGTCGGCATCGGTGCCGGGGCCGTCGCGCTGATGACGTCCGGCGACGAGGACCCGAATCCCGACATCGCCGCGGAGTCGAGCCCCGCGGGCGGGACGGGTGCCGAGGGGACCGGGGCAGGGGAGACCGCGGCAGGGGAGACCGGCAAGGACGGAGGCCGCATCCTCACCGACGACGCCGATCTGATGGCGGCCCTGCCGGGCCCGCTGCAGGCATCCGTCGACAACTGCCGCAAGACGGGGTTCAACCAGAACGACGCGGTCGAGATGATGTGCGACATCGCCGACGACGGTTCGCTGGCCGAACTCGGGAGTCCCGATGCGCTCAGCTACTTCATCATGTTCCACGTCGACGACAACGAGGCAGACAGCATGATCGTCGACATCCGCAACGGCATCTTCTCGAACGGCGACGGCGAGCTGGTGGAGGATGCCAACCGGGTGTCGGCAGCCGACATCGCGCCCCGACCGGCCACCTCGGACTACAAGATCGACTACGCCAACACGTCGTCCGGCCTGAACCTCAAGGTATTCGGCGTCGCCTCGGTGGAAGACGGTCGGACCTTCCTGACCCGCTCGGGTCTCATGTCCTGACTGCCTCATGTCCTGACTGGGCGTTCCGTCCCGGCGGGAACATCTGCGGCTGCTGCCTGCGTCTGATCCCCGACAACAGCAGACGCCCTCGCCGAGCGGGGGACGACGAAAGGCAGCAGCGATGTCCGACAGCACCAGTACCCCCGGCACCAGCACCCCCACCACCGAGAGCACGGCACCCGACAACGCCGCACAGGGCACCACGCACAGCGCCGTCGACATCGACCGCGACGGTAACGCCGACGTGGTGCACGGCACCACCGCCGAGGGCACCCCGATCAACACCTACCTCGACGACAACGGCAACGTCGTGCTGGTCGAAGCCGACACCGACGACAACGGCACCTTCGACACCCTCGTCTACGGCGGCCCGGACGGCACCACCATCGTCGAATCCGACTCCGACGACGACGGTTCCGCCGACGTGGTGGCGCAGCTGTCGGAGACCGGCGACGTCATGCAGATCAATCACATCGAGGACGGACAGATCGTGTCGTCGGCGATCGACGTCGACGGCGACGGCAACCTCGACGTGCAGCTCGTCGACACCGACCGCGACGGCGGGTACGAGACCATCGTGATGGACGCCGACAACGACGGATCGCCGGACACCGTGGTGACCGACACCGACGGCGACGGACAGGCCGACAGCGTCAGCTACACCGGATCGGCCGGCGACACCGCGCCCGAGGACATGGACTCCGCCACCGCGGACGCAGACGCCACCGCGGACGCAGGCGCCGCCGCCGACGACGACAGCACTGCCTACGACGCCACCGCCTACGACACCGGGCGCGACGACGCCACGCTCGACGCCCCCGACGCATTCTGAACCGCCGCGGATCACCCACGTGATGACCACTATGATCCGCGGAACCGTCACCGTGGGGGACGCCGTCCACGGGCTGGGTGACGAACCTGCGCTGACGGTCGGGGCGGCACCGGACAACGATGTCGTCGTCGACCACCCGCTGGTCGCCGACCAACATCTGAGCATCGAATGGCGCACGAACAGTTGGTGGGTCACCGCCGACGATCCGGCGACGCCGGCCTTCGCGGCCGGCGTCGCGGTCACCGAGATCCTCGTGACCGCGTCCACGCAGATCCGGCTCGGCGACCCCGACGACGGGCCGACCCTGTGCATCACCCTCACCGATGACGATCCGGAGCCGCGGCGGCTGCACGGCGCCCCGCATCTGATGCCGATGCGCCACGACGACCACGGCACCGCGATCACCCTGCACGGCATTCTCACGATCGGCCGCACCCCCGACAACGACGTCGTCGTCGACGACATGCTCGCCTCCCGACGGCACGCCCGGATCGTCGCGCAGCCCGACGGGCAACTGCTGATCGAAGACCTCGCGAGCAGCAACGGAACCTACGTCGACGGCCACCGCACCGCGCGGGCCTGGCTGGCCGACGATTCGGTGATCACCATCGGCAACAGCGATTTCGTGGTCCGCGGCGATGTCCTGGTGCGCGGGCAGATGCCGACCGCCGCCTCCGACGGACTGCACGTGCACGGCATCGGCCTGACCGTCGACGGCGGCACCACACTGCTACGCGACATCGAATTCACCGCGCGCCCAGGGACACTGACCGCGGTGATCGGTCCGTCCGGCGCCGGCAAGTCGACGGTGTCCCGGGTCGTCGCGGGCCTGTCCACCCCATCGGCGGGTCTCGTCACGTTCGAGGGCCGCGACGTGCACGGCGAGTACGACGCCCTGCACACCCGGATCGGGATGGTCCCCCAGAACGATGTCCTGCATCGCCGGCTGACCTTGCGGGAGGCGCTCGGGTACGCCGCCGAACTGCGGCTGCCGCCCGACCTGTCGGACGGCGACCGCGATCGGGTGATCGCCGGTGTCCTCGCCGAACTGCACCTCACCGAGCATCTCGACACCCGCGTCGACAACCTGTCCGGCGGTCAGCGTAAGCGTGCGTCGATGGCGATGGAACTGCTCACGGGGCCGTCGTTGCTCATCCTCGACGAACCGACCTCGGGCCTCGATCCGGCGCTGGACCGGCAGGTGATGGGTGCGCTGCGACGTCTCGCCGACGCCGGACGCGTGGTGCTGGTGGTGACGCACTCCCTGACCCATCTCGCGATGTGCGACCAGGTGCTGCTGCTGGCCCCCGGCGGCCGCACCGCGTTCGTCGGACGGCCCGACGAGGTGCCCGCCGCGATGGGCAGCGCGGACTGGGCGGAGATCTTCGCGTTCGTCGCCGCACATCCCGGCCTCGCTCACCAACAGCACCTCGATCGCACGCACCGCGCCCCGTCGGTCCCGGTCCGCCGGCGTACCGGGGCGGTGGTGTGCGCGCCGCAGGCAACCGCAATCGAGCAGTGCAGCACCGTGATCCGCCGTCAGCTACGACTTATCGTCGCCGATCCCGGGTACCTGGCGTTCCTCGGGCTGCTACCGGTGGTGCTGGGCCTGCTGACGCTGATCATCCCCGGCTCGAGTGGTTTCGGCGTCAACGAGACGACCGAGACCGCCGGCGAGGCGCTGCAGATCCTGGTGATCCTCGTGGTGGGAGCGACGTTCATGGGAACCGCGCTGACCATCCGGGACCTCGTCGGTGAGCGCGACATCTTCGAGCGGGAACGTGCGGTCGGTCTGCGGCCGGGTGCCTATCTGGCCGCGAAGATCACCGTCTTCTCCGGTGTCGCCGTCGCGCAGACCGCCGTCATGATGGCCATCACGTTCGCCGGCAAGGGAATTCCGTCCTCCGGGGTGCCGGGTGCGGCGCCGCTGGGGTTGTTCTGTGCGGTGGCCGCACTCGCCTGCGTGAGCGCCATTGTGGGGCTTGCCGTCTCGGCGACGGTCTCCTCGGTCGAACAGACGATGCCGCCGCTGGTGGTGTTGGTGCTCGCGCAACTGGTGTTCTGCGGCGGGCTGTTCCGGCTGTCCGCCCCGGTCCTCGCCCAGTTGTCGTGGCTGTTTCCGTCGTACTGGGGCTATGCGGGCGCGGCGAGTGCGGTCGACCTCAACAGGATTTCGCCGCTGGCACCACAGACCGACGGCGCCGCACTCTGGGAGCCCACCGGCTCCAACGTGGTGCTCGCCTACAGCGCACTGCTGCTGATCGCGACGATCCTCGTCGTCTATACCGCCTCACGCCTGCAGCTCGACCGCCGCCGCTGACGGATTTCCGCAGGCGCACAACAAAGTTCGTCCCCCGGGGAAGGTACCCGGGGGACGAGCGGGGTGTGGAAGGGGAGTGGGGCGTGTCAGAGGACGCTGTCGTCGGAGCCGTAGCCGCCCTGGTCGCCGCCGTAGGAACCGTCCGGGCCCGAGTAGGCGTCGGCCTGACCGTCGCCGTCGTTGTCGGCGGCGAAGGTGTCGAGCTCGCCGTCGCTGTCGGAGTCGACGGCGACGTAGTCGACGCGACCGTCCCCGTCCCGGTCGTAGGAGATCCGGTCGTAGACGCCGTCGCGGTCGGTGTCCTCGAGAACGGTGTCCGGCCGGCCGTCGCCACTCTGGTCGAGGGTGGTCGCCACGATCTGGCCGTCCTCGACGGTGTCGACGCGGGTCAGATCGCCGCTCTGGTCCACGTGGGCGATGGTGTCGGCGCGGCCGTCGCCGTCCTCGTCGTGGGCCACGATCGTGGTGCCGTCGGCGGCGGTCGCGGCCGCGGTGTCGTACCGGCCGTCGCCGTCGGTGTCGGCCTGGACCAGCGAGACGTTGCCGGCGGCGTCGTAGTGCACCGCGATGTCGTTGCCCTCGGCGTCGGTGGTGTAGCGGACGGAATCCTGCTGTGAGGTCGGGTCCTGCTGAGCGGTCGGGTTGGACGAGGTCGGGTCCTGCTGAGCGGTCGGGTTCTGGCCGGTGGGGTTCTGGTTCATGGAGCGCATCGGAATGGCCTTTCTGGTCGGTGTGGTCGAGCCTGTCGTTCGTCTGATGTACCCGGGTGGTGGAAATGTTCCCGGAGGTTCAGACCGCGGATCTCGGCGACGGCGAATCACGGAGATGACCGGCGGTTGTGCGGAGGAACAAACTGGTCGGGCCGTAGCATCACATAAGGGACCGGCCACCACGAGGTGGCGACACCGGATTCATCCGATCGGAGGGCAGCACATGCACGAGGAGGAGCCGTCCATCCTGGCTACGCTCGGCATCGACCCCGCCACCGCACCCCCGCCGCCCGACGACGTCTGGAACGGCGCGATGCAGGCCGCATTCGATCCGTCGGCGACCGCCGACCCCGACACCGTTCCCGACATGGACGACACGCCGCCGGCGGAAGGTGACGACGACGAGATCGTCGTCGAGCCCGCGGTGGACAACGAGCAGGGGGACACACACGCGTCACCCGCGCTCGACGACGACACTGGTGACACCGAGTACCGCGATGCCGACCTGGATATCGAAGGCAGTTCGGATGGCGCCGGTGAGCACATCCCCGATGCGGGCGACCAACCCGACGACGACCACTACGATCTCTGACGTGGGTTGGGGGATGTGATGGGCTGGTGGACGTGACCGACGAGGCGGCGCTGCTGATGCAGGCGCGCGAAGGCGATCAGCACGCCTTCGCCGAGATCGTCGGTGCGCACCGAAATCACGTGTGGGCCGTGTGCCTCAACATCTGCGGCAACCCGCACGACGCCGAGGACGCCCTGCAGAACACGCTCGTCGCGGCCTGGCAGAACCTGCACAAGTTCCGTGGCGAGGCCCGCTTCTCCACCTGGCTGCATCGCATCGCCGCCAACAACGCGCTGTCGGTGGTCCGGCGCCGCAAGACCAACACGCAGATCACCGATTTCACCGATCCCGAGCAGCCGATCCAGCTCTCCGACGACGACGAGGGCCCCCGGTTCGACGAACGCCTCGCCCTGCGAGATGCGTTGCGCGACGCGCTGTCCCAACTGCCCGAGGACTTCCGCGAGGCCATCGTGCTGCGCGAGTTCGGCGACATGACCTACGCCGACATCGCGGTGCACCAGGGTGTCGGCGTGCAGACCGTGAAGTCGCGGCTGAACCGGGCGCGCACCCAACTCGCCGAGATCATGCGCGATCGGATGCCGGCGTAGCGCTCCGTCCCCGCAGGTCGTCCGATCCGCTGCCGTCCCCCGAGAAACCCCATCGGTCGCCAAAGACCTTCCGCAGGCGAAAGGTCTTTGGCGACTGATGGGGTTTCTGTGATTACCCGCCGCCGCGAGCCGTCCCACAACTCGATGCGCGGTTGTTACCTCCCTGACTGGACGCCACGGACAATCGTTAACTACTGTCACAACAGTCACACGAGTAACACCTGCTGCGCCCACGGAAGGTACCGAGAACGTTGGTGAACGCACGCCCTCGGCACGCCAGGACCCGATCGCTGTCGCTCGCCGCGATCGGGCTGCTGCCTGCGCTGCTGGTCGGCGGTCTGCTGACGGCTCCGCGGGTGCTGCACGACGACGTGGTGTTGTCGGCGGGTTCCGAGGTCACGCTCATCGGGCACGGACACGGACACGGTCGTGGGATGGGGCAGTGGGGCGCGTACGGCTACGCCCAGAAGGGTTGGTCGGCGACACAGATTTTGCGCCACTATTACGGCGGCACCACCGCGGGGAAGGTGGACAGGCCCGAGATCTCGGTCATCCTGACCGGGAAGAACTCGGTGAATGTGCACGCGGACGCCGGGATGCGAGTCGGTGGCCAAATGGTGGCTCCCGGACAGGCGGTCAGCCTGTCCGGGGGTACCGCCACCATCCGCAACGGATGTGGCGGCGGTGTCGTGCGATCGGTCCCGGCCCAGTTCGTCGAACCGATCAACATGGGCCCGAGCCGGCCGCCCGCCGAGTTCCTGAAGTACTGCGGGTCGAACCAGGCCTACCGCGGCGCCCTCGGCTTCGACGGCGGACGCGCGGCCAACCGCATCCACATCGACGACTACGTCAAAGGCGTGATCCCGAAGGAAAGCGTTCCCGGGTGGGCCGATTCCGGTGGCCTCGAGGCCCTCAAGGCGCAGGCGGTGGCGGCCCGCACCTATGCGCTGGCGGCGATCGCGGGCGGCAAGCGGATCGACGACACCCAGAACTCCCAGGTCTACGGCGGAGTCGCCGGTGAGGACCCTCGGACCAACCGTGCCGCCGACGAGACGGCCGGCCAAATCCTGTTGCAGGGCGGCAAACCCGCGTTCACCGAGTTCTCCGCGTCCACCGGCGGCTACTCCGCGGGTGGACGCTTCCCGGCGGTGCGCGACGACGGCGACACCGTTTCGCCGAACCACAACTGGACCGCGACGATCAGCGCCGGCAGTGTCGGATCGGCCTTCGGCGTCGGAGCGCTGCGGGCCCTCGAGGTCGTCGAGGCGAACGGACTCGGCGCCGAGAACGGCCGCGCGATCAAGGTGCGTGCGGTCGGCTCCGGCGGGACCGTCGAGGTCAGCGGTGAGGAAGCGCGCACCCGGCTGCAACTGAAGTCGTCGTTCTTCTCGGTGCGGGGTCAGGCGTTCAAGCCGCGGATCGTCACACCGCCGACCGGACCGGACAGTCCCGGCGGCGCACTGGATCTCGGGAGCCTGATGGCGCTGCCCGAGCGGCTGCTGCCCGGGTCGTCACAGTTGTTGTCGATCGGCACCGACGCCATCAACGGCAGATTCGACGAACTCGGCGGCATCACCGGCCCGCTCGGTCAGGCGATCGGGGTGCCGAACCTGACCCCCGACGGCAACGGTGTCATCGCGCTCTTCCAGCGCGGCATGATGTTCTTCAGTCCGGCCACCGGGGCGCACGCGCTCGTCGGCGGAGGTCTCGCCGACTACTTGGCCGCCGGTGGTCAGCCGGTGAAGGGCTTCCCGGATCGGGACCGGTTGCGCTGAAAGAAGTTACGCCGGCCCCGCCTCGATGATCTGCCGCGCGACCGTCGCCAGCTTGGTGTTGCTCTCCTGGGACAGACGCGCCAACAGTCGGAACGCCTCGTCCGCGTCGACCCGATAGCGCTCCATGATCATGCCCTTGGCCTGCCCGATGATGTCGCGCGAACTCAACGCGGTGAGCAACTGGTCCTTCTCCCGGACGGCGGAGAACGCGCTCGCGCAGTGCGCGGCGAACAACTGCCCCACCGCCAGCGCATCCGGGTCGAACGCGTGAGTGGTGGTGCTCAGTAGGTTCAGTGCGCCGAAGTCGTGGCCGTCGATATAGAGGCAGAAACAGGCCATCGACGCGATGCCGAGTTCGGTCGCCGCCGCGGCGTACCGCGGCCAGCGGCTCTCGTGGCGCATGTCGTCGATGATGATCGTGGTGTCGTCGACGGCCGACCGTACGCACGGCCCCTCGCTGAACTCGCGCTGCAGGGCATCCGATTTGCCTGCCAGGTCGCCGACGACGACCGGGGTCTCGATCTGGCCGCCCGTCACCAGGGTGACGCTGGCGTACTCGCTGCCCGGTACGGACGCGACCGCGGCTTTGGAGATGCGGCGCAGGATGGCGTCGGAGTCGTCGCCCTCGATGCGGAGTTCGCGGACGATCTCCGCCATTCTCGTCGTCTGTTCCTGATTCATCTCTGCTCCTCCGCCCCGAACTCCGCCCACCGCCAACCTTGCGGCGGGTGCACCACTGACCAGATCAGCCTACGAGATTCTCACGCTGCGCGACCGACGGTCGGGGACCGACGGTGAAGACGTCGAGCCGCAGGTCGGCGTCGGAATAGCCGGCCACGTGATGCAGCGGCGACGCGATCAGCCGATCGTGGACGTCGTCGCCGGATTGGGGATAGTCGGGCACCTTGCGTCGCCAGTGCACGGCGATCACCTCGCCGTCGGGTGTCAGGGCATCGGACAGGCGCTCGACGACGCCGTCGACCTCGTGCGGGTCGAGGTAGTACAGCAGCTCACTGAGGACGATCAGGTCGAAGCGCCCGTCGGGCCAGTCGGCCACCAGATCGCCGGTCCGCACGCTGACCCGGTCGCCGTAGACCGCGAGACGGTCGGCGGCCAGCGCCGTCGCCCGCGGACTGAGGTCCAGGCACTCCAGCTGGTCGCTGCGCAGGGCGAGCTCGGCACTGAGCACCCCGATGGAACAGCCGGGTTCGAAGACGCGGTGATATCGCTCGGCAGACAGGGCCGCGAGGGTCAGCGCGTACTTCCGCCGTTCGTAGAACCGCTGCGTGAAGCCCCATGGATCGTCGCTGTGGGCGTACATGGTGTGGAAGTAGCCGTCGGGCATGGAGCGCGACGGGGTCGGGGCCGGCTGTGGGGTCGGGGTACCGGACGGCTGGGTCATGCGAAGACGAACTCCCTGGTGCGGGTGAGGTGGGCGAGGACATGCGGCGGGAGGATCGCCGCGTCGGCGGGGTCGTCGGACAGGGGCCGGACCTGCGTGTCGAAGGCGCCGATCGCGGCGTGCTTGATCGCCAGGATCGTCGGGTCGATCATGTGGGCGCGCAAGCGATCCCACGGGATGGTCGAGTCGCCGGGAACCGCCCAGTGCCACATCCAGATGGGGTACATCCACAGCGGCAGCCCGCGCCGCCGGGCGACCTCCTCGACGCTACGGCCGACCGCGTCGTGGTCGGGGTGACCGTCGTGTGACCACACCGACAGCAGGCCGGTGCGCGCATCGGGTTCCTCATCGATCACGGCATCGACGAGCCCGGCCATCGTGTGGTGCTGCTCGGCGAGTGCGCCGTCGGTCAGGCCACACCACCGCGGTCGCGCCACACCGAGCAGGTCGGTGGCGGTGTCGAGTTCGACGTGCCGGCGCTCCGCGAGCTGCTCGGGCGTCATCGTGGGAGAGCCGGGATGCGACGCCCGGCCATCCGACATGCACACGATGACCACCTCGACGCCGGCCTGCGCGGCGGCGGCCATGATTCCGCCGGCGCCGAGGACCTCGTCGTCGGGGTGGGCGCCCAACACGATCAGCCGCTCGACGTCGAGGGTCAGCTCCGGCCACGGGCTCGACACGTTGAGCCAGGCCTGCCAGGCGTCCTCGCCGGTGCCTGTCGCCGACACCGGTGTGCCGAGCAGCCCCCTCGTCGGCTCCCCAGCGGTCGGTTGCTCAGCGGGATCGATCACCGACATGATTGCTCTCCCGCCCCGTCGGACCCGTCTCGTCGGGCGGCGCATTCCTGTGCGGCGAGCCGCCCGAGCGTCACGAGATCCCGGTCGGCATGTGACTGCCGGATGTAGATGCCGAGATCGGCAACCGCCTGCGCGTGCTCGCGGTCGTGCACCAGCGGTGACGGACCGAGGGCACGGTTCACCCGGTCGATGACGCCGGTGGCGACCTGCTCGATCGACCACCGCACCTGATGGGCGAGACGCCGCGCCATCACCTCGTCTTTCGGGGCGGCGTCGATCTCGGCGGCGGCGTGGTCGAGCAGCGCCTGCCCCTGGGCCAGCAGGGCGTCGACGGCGCCGACGTGCATGAGCGTGATGTCGTCGGACCGGTCCGCGGCAGCCGCGTACAAGGTGTCCGCCACCTTCTGGGCCCCGCCGAACCAGCAGGCGGCCACCCCGACCCCGCCGTGCCAGAAGCCGGGACGGTTCAGATAGTCGCCGGGAGCACCGACCGGGCGGGCCGGGGCGTGGTCGAAACGTGCCGTCCCGGTCTCGGTCGACCGCATCCCGGTGGCGGCCCAGCCGCCCCTCTCCGGCCACACGCCCGGCTGGGTCAGGTCCACGGCGAACAGCCGACGAAGCTCTCCATCGCGGGCGGTAACCAGTGCATGCGTGCAGGCCGCGACGCCGGAACACCACGGTTTGGCCCCGGTGAGCTCCCACCGGCCGCCCTGACGCTCCGCAGTCACCGTCGGCTCGGGTGGCTCGGCGGCCCACACTCCCCAGAAGTCCCCGGGGGCCACGCGCTCGCCGAGGATCTCGGCGAGGATGGCGTCGGCGTCGAGGTGGGCCTCGACGAGTCGGCCGACCGCGATGCCGTCGCGGCACTGCTCGGCGAGGGTGTGCAGCCGGCGTGACGTCTCTCCGCGGCCCGGCAGGGGCGTGTCGAGGGCCTTCTCGGCCACGATGCGCTGTGCCAGCGCGGGAGCGTTGCACATCATCGGGACACCTCCGAGTTCTCCGGGATGGCCCGCGGGTCCGCGGGCGTGCGGGCCAGGATCTCCAGCCGCCGCAGGTAGTGCGCGAATCCGGCGTCGGTGCGGCCGTCGCGGCGGGTCGAGGTCGCCACGGGGGAGCGCGGGCTGCGGCACACGCGCGCACCGGACGACAGCAGGCGACGGACGATGTCGACGTCCTCGTCGCCGGTACGTGCGGAGAAGCCACCCACCCGCCGGTAGACGTCGGCACGCATGCCCAGGTTGGCGCCGTGGACGTGATGGTGGCCCTCGTCGGCGACATACCGGTCGGCGAACATGTCGGCGACGGTCGTCGGCCAGCTGTCCCAGCCGTTCGGGACGACGGTTCCCACGAACGCGTCCGCGCCGTCCGCGGCGGCCGCGAGATGGGTCACCAACCAGTCCGCAGGCACCTCGGAGTCGGCGTCGGTGGTCGCGAACCAGGTCGCTTCCTCCCAGCCGGCGTCCCGCTCTCGCCGTGCCGCATGGGCGAACCCTTCCCGACGCGCAACACCGACCGACCGTGCGCTGCAGGTCAGGGTGGTGACGTGCGGTGACACGACCCGCCAGGACGCGTCGGTGCAGGCGTCGAGCACCACGATCGTCTCGACGTCGACGGCCGGGGTGCTGTCCGCGACGACCCGGGACGCGACATCGAGGGCGGCCAGGCAGGACGGAAGGAGGCGTTCCTCGTTGTGGACGGGGACGACCACCACAGCACGGGTGATCGGTGAGCGGTCGCGACGAACGCGCGAATCGGACAGAGAATTGGACACCGGGCGGCCCCTGACGACGGTCGATGGAGGGTGCGCCCGGGTGTCTGCAGGCCGATAGGTGAGAAGGTTACCCAGCCGACGGCCTTCCCACACGGGCGGGCGGGAGACCACAGTCCTGCGGTCAGGGCCCCGCGAGGCCGTGTGCACGGCGATTCCTCAGGTTCGGTCCGTTACCCTGAACTCCCGTGGCAGGAAATGGTCAGGACCCGAGCAACCGGGCGGACGGCGCCGCCGTCGACCTCATCGTCGTCGGCTCCGGCTTCTACGGATTGACGATCGCCGAGCGAGCCGCGACCCAGCTCGACAAGAAGGTGTTGGTCCTCGACCGGCGCCCACACATCGGCGGCAACGCGTACTCCGAACCCGAACCCACCACGGGTATCGAGATCCACAAGTACGGTGCTCACCTGTTCCACACCTCCAACAAACGGGTGTGGGACTACGTGAACCAGTTCACCGACTTCACCGGCTACCAGCATCGTGTCTTCGCGATGTACCAGGGCCAGGCCTACCAGTTCCCGATGGGCCTCGGCCTCGTGTCGCAGTTCTTCGGCCGTTACTTCAGCCCCGACGAGGCGCGCGCGCTGATCGCCGAGCAGGCCGCCGAGATCGACACCGCCGACGCCAAGAACCTCGAGGAGAAGGCGATCAGCCTGATCGGCCGTCCGCTCTACGAGGCCTTCGTCAAGCACTACACCGCCAAGCAGTGGCAGACCGATCCGAAGGAACTGCCCGCAGGCAACATCGCCCGGTTGCCCGTGCGCTACACGTTCGACAACCGCTACTTCAACGACACCTACGAGGGTCTGCCGGTCGACGGGTACACGGCGTGGCTGGAGAAGATGGCCGACGACGATCGCATCGAGGTGCGGCTCGACACCGACTGGTTCACGGTCCGCGACGAGTTGCGGGCGCAGTCCCCGGACGCACCGGTCGTCTACACCGGACCGCTGGACCGCTACTTCGACTACTCCGCCGGCCGACTCGGCTGGCGCACACTCGATTTCGAGACCGAGGTGCTCGACACCGGCGACTTCCAGGGCACCCCGGTGATGAACTACAACGACGCCGACGTGCCCTACACGCGCATCCACGAGTTCCGGCATTTCCACCCGGAGCGCAACTCCTACCCGACGGACCGGACCGTCATCATGCGCGAGTACAGCCGGTTCGCCGAGGCCGACGACGAGCCGTACTACCCGATCAACACGCCGGAGGACCGCGAGATGGTGTCGGCCTACCGCGAACTCGCCAAAGCCGAGACCGCGCAACAGAAGGTGTTGTTCGGCGGCCGGCTCGGCACCTATCAGTACCTCGACATGCACATGGCGATCGCGAGTGCGCTCACCATGTTCGACAACACCCTGGCACCGCATCTCGCCGACGGCGCGCCGCTCGACGCGGCGTCGGGGGACCGATGACCGAACTCATGAGGCGGAACAGATGACCGTGACACCCGTGAACCAGTCCGACATCCCCGCCGCGGGGTCCGGCCCGTCGAAGGCCGCCGCGTTGCTGCAGCGGGTCATCTTCCCCCGAGCGGGCGAGCCGATCGACGTCCGGTCCCTCTATGTGGTGGAGTCGCAGAACAATCCGCGCCGGGCGCACGCGCCGAGTCGGACATCGGTGCTGCTCGGTGCCGAGTCCGAGGTGAGCTTCGAGACCTACTTCAACGCGTTCGCCGCCGCCTACTGGCGTCGCTGGAGCGTTCTGGAGTCGGTGGTGCTGCGCGTGGAGGTCCTCGGCACGTGCCGGGTCGACCTCTACCGCTCGAAGATCGACGGGTCGCGCATCGCGATCGGCGGCGACCTCATCGACACCGACGAGAACGGTCGCGGCGTCGCGGAATTCGAACTGGACCTCGGACCGTTCGAAGACGGCGGCTGGATCTGGTTCGACATCACCACCGACACCGACACCGAGATCGTCGCGGCCGGTTGGTATTCACCGATCGAGGCCGCTTCCGGCGACGACACCAAACGCGTCACGGTCGGCATCCCCACGTTCAATCGACCGACCGATGCGGTCAACGCACTCGCGGCCCTCACGTCGGATCCGTTGGTGGACGAGGTGATCGACGCGGTCATGATGCCCGACCAGGGCACCCGCAAGGTGGTCGACGAGCCCGGTTACGACGAGGCCGCCGCCGCACTGGGCGACCGGCTGAACATCTTCGACCAGCCGAACCTCGGCGGCTCCGGCGGTTACGCGCGCATCATGTACGAAGCGTTGCGGCGCACCGACTCTCCGTACATCCTGTACATGGACGACGACATCATGATCGAGCCCGACTCGATCCTGCGGGCCCTGGCCATGTCGCGATTCGCCAAGTCCCCCATGCTCGTCGGCGGTCAGATGCTCAACCTGCAGGATCGCAGCCACCTGCACTGCATGGGTGAGGTCATCAACCGCGAGAAGTTCATGTGGACCGCGGCGCCGTTCGTCTCCTACGACCACAACTTCGCGAAATACCCACTGCGCGACCGGGAGAACTCCAAGAACCTGCATCGGCGCATCGACGTCGAGGGCAACGGCTGGTGGATGTGCATGATCCCGCGGCAGTGCGCCGAGGAAATCGGCCTGCCGATGCCGCTGTTCATCAAGTGGGACGACTGGGAGTTCGCGTTGCGCGCGGCCAAGGCCGGCTACCCGACCGCCACCGTCCCGGGTATCGCCATCTGGCACATGGCCTGGAGCGACAAGGACGACGCCATCGACTGGCAGGCGTACTTCCACCTGCGCAACCGGCTCGTCGTGGCGTCGATCACCAAGGACGGCCCCATCGACGGCATCCTGAAGTCGATGGTCAAGGCGACCGCGAAACACCTGCTGTGCCTGGAGTATTCGACGGTGGCGATCCAGAACGAGGCGATCCGCGACTTCCTCGCCGGACCCGACCACATCCGGAGCCTGCTGCCGACCGCGTTGCCGAAGGTCGCCGCGATGCGCAAGCAGTATCCGGACGCGGTGGTGTTGCCGTCCGCGACCGAACTGCCCCGCACCAGCGGTCAGGCCACCCACCTGGGCACCAACATCCCCGAGGGCAGGGTCGCCAAGCTCAAGTCGCTGACCGCGGCGCTGGTCCGCAACGCCAAGCCCGCCGACCCACGCCACCACGAGGTGCCGCAGGCGAACTTCCCGCCGATCGAGGCGCGCTGGTTCAGCCTGGGCCGGGTCGACGGGGTCACGGTGACCACCGCGGACGGCCGCGGCGTGGTGTACCGCAAGCGTGACCGCGACAAGATGATCGCCCTCGCCAAGGAGTCGGCGGGTCTGGTCCGGGAGCTGAAGGACCGTTTCCCGGACATGCGCGACACCTATCGGGCCGCACATCAGGATCTGACGAGTCAGGAGAGTTGGGCGCGTGTCTTCGGAATCGACTGAGTCGGTGCAGACGCCGGTCGTCATACCACCGGCCACCGGCGAGGTCGCGGCGTTGCTCGCGGTGCAACGGGTCGTCGCGGACCGACCGGGTGTCGTGTCTGCCGCCCGCGGTATGTCGCACTTCGGTGAACACTCCCTCGGCTGGCTGGCCGTCGCTGGCGCGGGTGCGCTCGTGGCGCGTCGTCGTGGGGACAGCACCGCGGTGCGTCACTGGGCGGAGGCGGGGGTCGGGGCATTCGGCGCGCACGCCGCCTCGGTGATCATCAAGCGGGTCGTGCGACGCAAGCGACCCCACGACGAACGCATCGCGGTCGGGGTGTCGACGCCCAGCAAACTGAGCTTCCCGTCGTCGCACGCCACGTCGACGACGGCTGCGGCCATTCTCATCGGGCGCGCTGCCGGACTGCCGCCCGCGGCGCTGCCCGCTGTCCTGGTACCGCCGATGCTGCTGTCCCGGCTGGTCCTCGGCGTGCACTACCCGACCGATGTCCTCGCCGGGGCGGCCATCGGTGCCGCGAGCGCGGCGGCCGTGGTGGCGGGTGACAGACTGTTCGCGACGAACGTCGCTACGAGATGAGCCCGAGGACATGAGCGAAGAGCCGATCGAGCACGACACGGTGTTGGCACCGCCGAAGAATCTGGCGACCGGACTGATCAAGGCGGTGCGCCCGCGGCAGTGGGTGAAGAACGTACTCGTTCTGGCCGCGCCGCTGGCCGCAGGCAGCGTCGGCGACGGGGACGTGCTGGGCCCGGTCGCGATCGCATTTGTCGCGTTCTGTCTGGTGGCGTCGAGCATCTACCTGATCAACGATGCCCGCGACGTCGAGTCCGACCGCAACCATCCGACCAAGCGATTCCGTCCGATCGCCGCCGGTGTGGTGCCCGTGCCGCTCGCCTACGGCCTCGCGGCCGCACTGGCCATCGCGTCGCTCGGGATCTCGCTGATCGCCAACTGGGAGACCGCGGTCGTCATCGCGATCTACCTCGGCATCCAGCTCGGCTACTGCTTCGGCTGGAAGAACCAGCCCGTCATCGACATCTGCATCGTCTCCTCGGGCTTCCTGCTGCGCGCCATCGCCGGCGGTGTCGCCGCCGACATCGAACTGTCGCAGTGGTTCCTGTTGGTGATGGCGTTCGGCTCGCTGTTCATGGCCGCCGGCAAGCGCTACGCCGAGCTGCAGCTCGCCGAGCGGACCGGCGCCAAGATCCGCAAGGCGCTGCAGTACTACACCACGACCTACCTGCGATTCGTGTGGACGCTGTCGGCGACCGCGGTCGTCGTCTTCTACGGCCTCTGGGCGTTCGACAACGCCGACACGAATGTCGCCTACTCCGTGTCGATGGTCCCGTTCACCATCGCGATCCTGCGCTACGCCGTCGACATCGACGGCGGTCAGGCCGGGGAACCGGAGGAGATCGCGCTCGGCGACCGCGTCCTGCAGTTGCTGGCGGTCGCCTGGCTGGTGTGCGTGGGTGTCGCGGTCTATGCAGTCTCCTGAGGTGCGAACCCCCGAGCCCCACAGAACTGAACGGGCCGACAACGTCGAACCGGACGACACCACCGCGGAGCCGGCCGACAGCATCGCGGAGCCCGACGACACCGAGCGGCGTGGCGTGCGTGCCTGGGGACCCCGCCAGTGGGTGCCCGTCATCAGTTTTCTCGTCGGGACAATCACCGTCACCACGTTCTTCACGATCGGTGTCTGGCAGCGCCGCTGGATCGCCGACGACGGGCTGATCGTCCTGCGCACACTGCGCAACCTCTTCGCCGGCAACGGCCCGGTGTTCAACATCGGCGAACGCGTGGAGGCCAACACCTCGACGGCGTGGACGTATCTGCTCTGGTTCTGGGCCGAGGTCACCGACGGGCAGCTCGAATACGTAGCGCTGTGGGTCGCGCTGGTGCTGTCGGTCTCGGCGATCCCGATCGCCATGTACGGCAGCGCCCGCCTCCACCGCACGCGCCTCGGCGGGCTCACCGGCGACGGCTGGACCCTGTTGCTGCCGTTCGGTGTCATCCTCTACATCGCCCTGCCGCCGGCGCGCGACTTCGCCACGAGTGGCCTGGAGAACGGACTCTGCATCTTCTGGATCGCCGTCCTGTGGTGTCAGCTGGTGGCGTGGAGCCGACGGCCCGGCCGCGCCGCCTCGCGGGGCCAGCAGGCCGCCACCCTGGCGCTGGCGTTCACCGCCGGCCTGGCGCCGCTGATCCGTCCCGAACTGACGGTCCTCGGCGGGCTCGTGCTGATGCTGCTCGTGCTCGCCCCCAACTCGTGGTGGATGCGGATCGGGATGGTCGTGGTCGCCGCGGTCCTGCCCGTCGGGTATCAGATCTTCCGGATGGGCTACTACGCCCTGCTGGTGCCGAACCCGGCCGTCGCGAAGGACGCCAGCGGCGCCAAGTGGCACCAGGGTCTGCTCTACGTGGCCAATCTGTTCGGGCCGTATGTGCTGGTCCTGCCCGCCGTGCTGGTGATCCTCGCCGGGGTCATGCTGGTCGTCGGACGACGGGTCGCCGAGCGCGGGGACCCCACATCTGACACCGCTGCAGCCGACACTTCCGCAGCCGACACCCCCGAGCCTGAGCAGATCTCGTGGCGCAGCCGTCTGGGCCGATGGTCGACGGCGTTGCAGACCCCCACCGCGGTGGTCGTGACGATCCTGGTGGCCGGGCTGATCGGCGGTGTCTACTGGATTCGCCAGGGCGGCGACTTCATGCACGGCCGGGTCCTGCTCGCGTCGCTGTTCACCCTGCTGCTGCCGCTGATGGTCCTGCCGGTGACCATCCCGGCCCATGTCGGCCAGGCGTTCCGGCGAAGCCCCGCGACCGCGGCGGACGGTGACGGTGACGGCGGGCCCCGTCGTCGGGTCCGGCTGCAGCTGGCCGGCTCTGCCGTCATGGGCGCGTTCTGGGTGGTCACGGTGGCGTGGGCCGCGGTGTGCAGTCAGAACGTGCTGCCCAACGCCGGCATCGACATCGGCCGCAGCGGCATCGTCGACGAACGACGCTTCTACGTCACCAACATGGGCAACACCAACCCGGTGACCGCCGAGGACTATCTCGACTATCCGCGGATGGGCGCGATGGCGGAGTGGATCGAGCGCTACCACGAGGAAGGCGGCGTCGTCCTGCCATCGTTCAACTACGACGAGTGGTACATCGCGAAGCTGCCCGGCGACATCGCGCCCGAGGACCGCATTCTGACGGTCTACTTCCTCAATCTGGGGATGACCAGCATGAACGCCCCGCTCGACGTGCGGGTCATCGACCAGATGGGCCTGGCGTACCCGCTGGCGGCGCACACCGAACGGCTCGAGGACGGTCGCATCGGCCACGACAAGGTGCTGCCGTCGGAGTGGGTGGTCGCCGAGGCCGGCGCCTATCCGCGCAAGCCGGTCCTGCCGGGCTACCTCGACGAGGACCTGGTGCGTCAGGCGGAGGTCGCTCTGCGGTGCCCGGAGACCCGGGACCGGTTCGATTCGTACGAGGCGACGTGGACGTGGGAGCGGTTCAAGCGCAACCTCAAGGAGTCCTTCGTCTGGACCGACTACCGGATCGAGCGGGAGCCCGAGTACGAGATCCTGCGGTGCGGTCTGCAGATGCCGCCGCGGATTCACCCGAAATGATGTTCCGGTTCCTGAGGAGCGAGCTTGCGAGCGTCTCGAAGGGCTCGGTTTGCCCGGACACATCTCGAATCGGTAACGTTCGCGCGGACTTGGTCGATAGATCAACGTGACCAGGACACCCACGCCGCTTGTCGTATAACGGCTCGCCGACGGACCGATGTGAGAGCAGTCACAGCGTTTGTCAGCGAATTGGCTATGCAATAGGCTCCCGAAACGGTGCCAACGGCCGAATTTCGGCTGATCGGCGAGTGATTCGCAGAGAATCACCCACTGCGCCGAGGTGCTTCGGGGGAGGACCAGCGGCCGGGTGTCGTAGCAGGATTCGGCGATGGGGGAAGACGTCCCCGGTCGTCGGATGACAGAGGGAGATATCAGTCGATGCGTGAAGCTGCTGCCAGGCCGCCAAGGGCCGGTTGGGCACGAAACCGATTCGTCGCCGCTTTCATCGCGATGGCGACCGTGATCGGCCTGGCCGGGGTCATCGGCGGTGCCGGCGAGGCGAGCGCCCGGATCGGTGGCACCCAGTTCGGCAAACAGGAGTTCTGGGTCAACGGTTGCGGTATGCCGAACGTCAAGGTGCGTGCCTGGAAGCGCCCCGGCAACTACAAGACCGCCATCCTGCTCGACGGTATGCGCGCCCAGTACGACTACAGCGGCTGGGAGATCAACACCAACGTCCAGGAGATGGTGCGCTCCGGCGTCAACGTCGTCGAGCCGATCGGCGGCCCCGCGAGCTTCTACTCCGACTGGGATGCGCCCAGCAACTTCAACAATCAGCCGTACCGCTACATGTGGAACTGCGTCATCACCCGCTCGCTCGTGCGGGCGCTGGACTCACGCGGCTTCCGCGGACCGAGCGGCAAGTACGCCATCGCCGGACTCTCCTCCGGTGGTAACGCCGCCCTCGTCATCGGCGCGCAGAACCGCCACAACTTCGACCGCGTGGCGTCGCTGTCCGGATACAACTTCCTCAACGCGCCGGGCATGCGCACCGCGCTGCGTCTGGCCATGTTCGACGTCGACCCGAAGCCGTGGAACATCGACAGCATGTGGGGCCCGCCGTGGAGCCCGCGTTGGATCTCCAACGATCCGTTCATGAACATCAACCGCATGCACGGCATGAAGGTGTTCATCGGTTCCGGCAACGGCTTGTTCGGTCAGTACAACTCGCTGCCGAACGTCTTCGACGACCTGTTCAAGGGTTCGACGCTGGAGGTTCTGGCGTTCACCCAGGCCAAGGCGTTCGAGGCGGCCGCATTCGTCCAGGGTCTGCCGTTGATGACCTACTACTCGAACGGCACCCACGCCTGGGGCTACTGGCAGGACATGCTGTGGAACGCCAAGAACCGAGGCTTCTTCCGCTGACCGTCTGACGGACGCGGTCCACGACATCGTCGGGACCGAGCCACTTCAGTCACAGAAATCCCACGCGTAACAGCGTGGCGCACGCAAAACAGAACGCCCTACGTGTAAGAAACACGTAGGGCGTTCTGTTGTCTGTGAGGTTGTTGTGACTTCTGGGGAAAGAGTTACACACTCACCTGGTCGAACGTCGTCAAACTCAGGTGGTGTGAAGGAGTCAGAGGGTGAACTGGCATGGGTTTCGGCACGTCGTGACGCGCAGGACGTGGGACACGACGTGTAGTGGACGGGGGCGGAACACCGGGACCGCCCGACGATGGCTGACCGGGCTCGCGGGAGCCGCGGCGACGGTCCTGGTGCTCACGGCGCCGGTGGTCCCGGCCGGTGCGGCGCCGGACGACCCGCCCGGCGCGCCGGCGGTCCAACTGCCCCCCGCCGCCCCGGAGTCCGCCGCGCCGCCACCCGCGCCGGTGCCTGCGGCTGCCACCGAACCCGCCCGGGTGACCAACACGTTCTGGTACACCGACCGTCGCGTCGCGCTGTGGGTCTACTCGCCGGCGATGAAGACCAACATCCAGGTGCAGATCCTGCTGGCCCGTGACTGGTGGTCCAAGCCGAAGGACAAGTTCCCGCAACTGGTCACCCTCGACGGCCTGCGGGCGCAGGAAGACCAGAGCGGCTGGATCATCAACACCGACATCGAGAACTTCTACCGCGACAAGAACGTCAACGTCGTCCTGCCGATCGGTGGTGAATCCAGCTTCTACACCGACTGGAAGGAACCGGACAAGGGCAAGAACTACCAGTGGGAGACCTTCCTGATCCGGGAGCTCCCGCCGATCCTGGAAGGTGACTGGCGCTCCACCGACGTCCGCGGTATCCAGGGACTGTCGATGGGCGGTTCGGCCGCGATGATGCTGGCCAGCCGCAACCCGGGCTTCTACAAGTACGCCGCGTCGTTCTCGGGCATCTTGCAGATGACCTCCTACGGCATGCCGCAGGCCATCCAGTTCGCGCTGCGCGACGGTGGCGGCTACGACTCCATGAAGATGTTCGGGCCGCCGAGCGACCCGGCATGGAAGGAGCACGACCCGTATCTGCACGCCGAGAAGCTGCGCGGCACCAGCCTGTACGTGTCGTCGGGCAACGGCCTCGTCGGGCCGCACGACAGCCCGTCGGACATCCCGCTGCTGGCCACCAACTACTCCGGCGTCGGGCTCGAGATCCTGAGCCGGGTCACCTCGCAGCAGTTCGCGATCAAGCTCAACCAGCTCGGCATCCCCGGGCAGGCGGTCTACCGGCCGTCCGGTACCCACACGTGGCCGTATTGGGAGTTCGAGCTGCAGCAGTCGTGGCCGCAGGCCGCCGGCGCGCTGGGGCTGATGAACGATCGGCCGATGTGCAAGGTCGGATTCCCGAAGGCCTACAACGTGCACAAGGAGACGCTGGGCGAATGCCTGACACCGGTGTACGGAGTGCCGGGCGGCAAGGCGCAGGACTTCCGCGGTGGCCGACTCATCACCGGACCGAAGGGACCCAAGATGGTCGGTGGCGGCATCGGCGGCGAGTACGTCGCGGCCGGCGGCCCGGGTGGCAAGCTGGGTCTGCCGACCAGCGACGAGATGCCCACCCGCGACGGCAAGGGCCGGGTGAACACCTTCCAGAAGGGCCGGATCGTCTGGACGGCCGCGGACGGCGCCAAGGTCACCCGCTGATCTCACGCACCGGCGGCGGCGCAATCTGAGCGGGAGCCGTCGCCGGTGCTGAGACTTCGCTGAGGAATCGGAACGTTTCTGCTGGTCGGGCGGGTCGCGCCGCCGAAGTCGGACCGTGGAGGCTGTAGCCTGACCAAGGGCGGATCGTCAATGAGCGAGCCGCGGCAGGTGTGAGAACCGGGTCGGTGACGACGACGTCGCCGGTCGGGCGTGACGAGGAAAGTGACGATGACCCGAAAGTTTCTGCAACTCGCGATGATCGCGGCGGGACTCGCGCTGACAGTGGGTTCGGTGTCGGCGTGCGCCGACGATTCGACGGCCACCGCGCCGATCACGAGCAATCCGGTCACGACCACGTCGATGTACTCGACGTCACCCACATCGGCCGACGAGTCGGCCTCGGCGTCGCCCAGCGCGACCGCGGATTCCGACGACGATCGGACCGAGGAGACCACCCGGGAGCAGGAGTCGGACTCCGGCGCCCTGCCCGCGACCGCGCCGAATCCCGAGACCGACGTACCGCAGAACTTCCCTGGCCCCGAAGGGCAGGAGGTCGGCCCCAAGGGGCAGGCGTATCTCGCGCAGCTGAAGGCCGAGAAGGTCGAGTTCATGGGTGACACCGACAACTCGGTCGCGCTCACGATGGCCGAGTACGTGTGCAACGAGCGGAAGAAGGGCACCGACCCCGTCACCGTGAAGGCGTTCGTCACCGCCTCTGTCGGCCCGGGTACCGAGACCGTCGCCGAGGCCAACGCCAAGGCCGACAAGGTCATCAAGGCCGCCGACCAGCACTACTGCTGACCCGTGAACGCACGGAGTGCGCAGCGCCGCAAGCGGCGACTGCCGAAGATTCTGCTGTTCCTCGCCCTGCTCGCCGTCGTCGCGATCATCCTGATCGTGGTGCTGGTGGTGGTACTGCTGCAGCCCGGTCCGCCACGCCTTCCGATCGGACCCGACGATACGACCAGCGAGCCGCGGCAACGACCCGACGCGCAGTCCGCCGACTGTCCCGACGTCCTGACCCTCGTCATCCCGGGCACCTGGGAGTCGGCCGCCGATGACGACCCGTACACGCCGACCGCGAACCCGCAATCGCTGATGCTGCGCGTCTCGGGCGCGATCGCCGACCAATACCCGCAGTCGCGCACCAGCGTCTACACCGTGCCCTACGTTGCGCAGTTCCGGAATCCGACGAACCTCGGTGACCGCCAGCGCGACTACGACTTCTCCCGCTCGCAGGGCTACAAGCGGGCCGCCGGCAAGATGATCCAGACCAACCGCGACTGCCCGCTGACCCGCTACGTCATCATGGGCTTCTCGCAGGGCGCGGTGATCGCCGGCGACCTCGCCAGCAACATCGGCAACGGCCGCGGCGTGCTCGACCCGGCCGATCAGGACCTCGTCCTCGGGGTCGGGCTCATCGCCGACGGACGCCGACAGCCGGGCGAACAGAACGACATCGGGCCGTCGCCGAGCGGTGTGGGCGCCGAGGTCGCACTCGCCGGGATGGGGCGGCTCGTCCCCGGCATCACCATGACCGGTCCCCGCGACGGCGGCTTCGGTGAGCTCCGGGACCGTGTCCAATCCATTTGCGCCGCAGGCGATCTGATCTGCGACTCGCCCACCGTCACCAACCCGATCCGAGCGGTCAGCCAGCTGGCCGGGGCGATCAACAACCCGGTGCACGCCATGTACGCGACCACCGACTACTGGTCCCTCGACGGCGCATCGGCGACGCAGTGGATGTACGGCTGGGCCGATCAGGTGATCGCCGACGCGCCTCGGCCCGCGCACTACTAGTTGCCCACCTGGTCCCTGAGGAGGTCCGGAGCTTGCGGAGGGCCGTCACGAAGGGCCGCCCTTCGTGAAGCTCCCTCCTCAGGACTCGGATGACGTCGGTATCCCCTGACTACGCGCCAACGACGCCTCGTCGTCGCTGACGAGCCCGAAGGACACCAGTGGCCGCGGATATACCGCGTCCCCCAGATAGGCGGCTGCGACGGCCATCCGGTTGGCGCCGCGTGGCAGCGAGAACAGGTGATACGCCCGCGTGACCGCCTTGGCCGCATATCCGGAGAGGTGAATGCCGACCGGGTTGGCGACCGCGAACCGGGGACCGAGGTCGACGACGAGCCCCAGATCGTTGTGGCGGTACTCGGTGGCCGAACCGACGCCGATGCCGGCGAGGACATTGCGTGCGACGACCTTGCCCTGCCGGACGGCGTGCTGCGCGGTCGGCGGGGTGATCGCGTCGTCCTTGGTGACATCGGGCACGGCTGCCGCGTCGCCGGCGGCGAACACATGCGGATGGTCGGGCACCGACAGGTCGGTCCGCACCTTCAGCCGCCCCTTCTCGGCGGGTAGACCGAGCGAATCGATCAGCGGGCTGGCCGCCACACCCGCCGCCCACGCGACCGTCCGGGTCGCGACGGTGGTGCCGTCGCTCAGCTCGGCGTGTTCGGCGGTCAGTCGGTCGATGGTGGTGCCGAGCCGCACGTCGATCCCGCGGGAACGCAGCACCTCGAGGACCTTGTCGCCCAGCTTCTCGCCGACCTCGGGCATGACCCGATCGGCCATGTCCAGCAACACGAATCGCACGTCCTGCGGGTCGAAGTCGCGTTGCCGGGCGACCTCGTCGGCGAGGGCGCGCAGCTGCGCGGTGAGTTCGGCTCCGGCATACGAGGCGCCGACCACGACGACGGTACGCCGGGCTCTCGCGATCTCCGGATCCGTTTCCCGGCAGGCGAGTTCGAGTTGCTCCAGGAGCTGATCGCGCAGATACAGCGCCTCGGTCGTCGTCTTGAGGCCGCGCGCGTGCTCGGTGAGTCCGGGGATGTCGAACAGCCGGGTGACCGATCCGGGTGTCAGCACGAGGCGATCCCATTCGACGGTTTCGCCGGCTCCCTCGCGGTTGCGTACCTCCAGCGTGCGGCCGTCGAGATCCACCTCCTCCACGCGGCCGGCCACCAGATGTGCGCCGGGCAGGGCCTGCGCGAGTGGGACGGCCACGAAGCGTGGGTCGAGCAGTCCACCGGCGACATCGGGTAGCAACGGTGTGTACAGCATGAAGTCGTCCGGGGAGATCACGGTCACCTCAACGGGGTGGTCGGAGTCCGAGCGCTGATGACGCAGCAGGCGCCGGGCGGTCTCGAAGCCGGCGAAGCCTGCGCCGACGATGACGATGTGTACGGCACCCCCTGCGTGGTCGGCAGGCCGGGCGGGATCGACAGGTTCCGTCATGTCCACTTCCTGTTGTGGCGGTTTCGCGTCCGGTATGTCCGTACCCGCAGCAGTCCGGGGCAAACACCACCCGACCCGTTTCGTTTGGTGGTGTGTTGGCGCTGCATTACCGTGATTGGGCTACCGATGCACGCGACGCGCAGCATGCGCACCAGAAACGCGCACCATGCGCATGAGGAGACGGTGAATGAGCCAGACCGGAGTGAGCGAGACCGGGAACCTGCGTGCGTTCCGTTTCGGCGCTGGTGGTGAGGGCAACAAGGACGAGGGCGGCGCGCGCAAGTTCGTCAAGCTCGCGCAGACCGCCGAGGAGTACGGCTACGACACGTTCGCCATCCCCGATCACCTCGGCAACCAGGTCGGGCCGATCGCCGCGCTCGGTGCCCTCACCCAGGCCACCTCGACCATCCGCCTCGGCACCTCGGTACTCGCCAACGGTTGGCGGCATCCCGCGCTGCTGGCGAAGGAAGCCACCACGATCGACGTGTTGTCGAAGGGGCGGCTCGAGCTGGGCATCGGCGCCGGCTGGATGAAAGAGGAGTTCGACAAGGCGGGGATCGAGTTCGAGTCGCCCGGCACCCGCATCCGTCGGCTCGACGAGGCGCTGACCATCCTGGACGGCCTCATGCGCGGGCAGACCGTCGACTTCGCCGGCGAGTTCTATCAGATCAGCGGGCTCGAGGGCTCGCCCCGGCCACGGCAGGGCCCCCGGCCGCCGATCGCGGTCGGCGGCGGTGGTCCGAAGATGCTCGCGCTGGCCGCCAAACACGCCGACATCATCTCCGTCGCGCCGTCGACGACGCGCGACGGCAAGATGCGGCTGTCGGACATGACCATCGAGAAGACCGCGGAACGGGTCGCCCGCATCCGCGACGTCGCCGGCGACCGGTTCGACGACATCGAACTGAACTGGACCATTGCCGTCATCGTGATCACCGACGACCGGCACGCCACGGCCGAGATGGCCCTCAAGGCCCTCGATCAGGGCTACCCGCCCAACATCGAACGTGACACCGATTTCACCGTCGAGGACGTGTTGCAATCGCCATACATCGCGATTGGGACCTTCGAGGAGATCGCCGATCAGATCCGCGAGGTCCGGCGGCGGACGTCGATGTCCTACGTGGGGGTATTCCCGACCCAGATGGACGCGTTCGCGCCGGTCATCCAGCTTCTCAAGGGAGAGTAGGATTGCGACGATCTGATCGCGTCCGGCTCGGGGGACGAGCATCGACACTGGCCACTCAGTGCTCGTGACCGAATTGCGCGAGGGCGAAGGTCGGATTGGCGATCATGAGCATTTCGAACGGATAACAATTTGGACTACCGTGACCGCGGTAGCAACGACGGGCGTGGAAAGCGTGGGTCGATGACATGACGGGGGACATGTCACCGGCCGGGGAAGGAAGACGCGCGGTCCACGGGGGGCCACAGGAGTAACGGATGTTGAACACAGAATTTGAGCAGTTCCTCGACGAGAACGGGCAACTCCACTTCACCGAGGACGCCACGCTCGTCGACTATGTCGAGCGCAACGTACGCGACGAGGCCGACACCCTCGCGTACCGCTTCATCGACTACAGCCGCGAGCGCGACGGCGAGGCCCAGGATCTGACGTGGGCTCAGTTCGGCAAGCGTCTGCGTGCGGTGGCTGCTCGACTGCAGCAGGTCACCAAGCCCGGCGACCGTGTCGCGATCCTCGCGCCGCAGTCGCTGGAATACGTGATCGGGTTCTTCTCCGCGCTCTACGCCAGCAACGTCGCCGTTCCGTTGTTCTCGCCGGACGAGCCGGGCCACACCGACCGTCTGCACGCGGTGCTCGCCGACTGTGCGCCCACCGCCATCCTCACCTCCACCAAGTCCGCCGAAGCGGTCCGCGACTTCTTCAAGCCGCTGCCGGCCAAGGAACGGCCCCGCGTGATCGCCGTCGACGCAGTCCCGGACTCGGTCGGTTCCAGCTGGGTCCCGCCGGTGGCCGGCAAGGACCACAACAAGGACACCGTCGCGTACCTGCAGTACACGTCCGGCTCGACCCGTGTGCCCGCCGGTGTCGAGATCACCTATCAGGCGGTGGCCGCGAACGTCCTGCAGATGTACGACTGCATCGAGATCGACCGCAACGCCCGCGGCGTGACGTGGCTGCCGATGTTCCACGACATGGGCCTGCTCACGGTGATCCTTCCCGCACTGGGCGGCAAGTACATCACCATCATGAGTCCGCAGGCGTTCGTCCGTCGCCCGGGCCGCTGGATCAAGGAACTCGCCGCCGAGGCCGACAACGCCCCCACCTACGCGGCCGCCCCCAACTTCGCCTACGAGCACGCCGCGGTGCGTGGTCTGCCGAAGGACGGCGAACACCTCGATCTGTCCAACGTCATCGGCCTGATCAACGGCTCCGAGCCGGTCACCGTCAGTTCGATGAAGAAGTTCAACGACGCCTTCGCGCCGTACGGTCTGCCGAAGACGGCGATCAAGCCCTGCTACGGCATGGCCGAGGCCACCCTCTTCGTTTCGGCGACGCAGCGCGAGAACGAAGCCAAGGTCATCTACGTCGACCGCGACGAACTCAACGCCGGCCGGTTCAAGGTGGTCGATCAGCATGCGGAGAACGCCGTCGCCCAGGTGTCGTGCGGGCAGGTCGCGCTGAGCCAGTGGGCCGCCATCGTCGATCCGGAATCCTCGACAGAGCAGGCCGACGGGAACGTCGGCGAGATCTGGTTGCACGGCATCAACATCGGCGCCGGCTACTGGAACAAGCCGGAGGAGTCCGAGGAGACCTTCCGCAACACCATCGCTCATCCGCTCGCTGACGGCAGCCACACCGAGGGCGCGCCCGCCGACGCCATCTGGATGCGGACCGGCGACTACGGCGTGTGGCTCGACGGCGAGCTCTACATCACCGGCCGGGTCAAGGACCTGGTGATCGTCGACGGCCGCAACCACTATCCGCAAGACCTCGAGTACAGCGCCCAGGAGGCCAGCGAGGCGCTGCGCCCGGGCTTCGTGGCCGCCTTCTCGGTGCCGTCGAATCAGCTGCCGCCCGTGGTGTTCGAACAGTCCACCAGTGGTCTCACCTTCGACGCCGACGACGCGTCGGAACAGTTGGTCATCGTCGCCGAACGCGGTCCCGGCAAGAAGCAGGACCCGCAGGAGATCGCCGACACCGTCCGCGCCGCCATCGCGCAGCGCCACGGAGTGATGGCGCGCGACATCCTGATGGTCCCGGCCGGGTCGATCCCGCGCACGTCGAGCGGCAAGATCGCGCGTCGAGCCACCCGCACCGCCTACATCGACGGCAGTCTGCGCGGCGGCTACAAGCAGACGGCGTTCCCGGACGCCGAGTAAACCCCCATCAGTAGTCTGGAAGCGATGTCTGAACTGAATACCGACGAGTCCAGCACCACCATGGACGACGAGTCGGGCGTGGACGAGTCGAAGTCGACCGGAACCGCCGGCGAGACGGCCGGTGATCTCACCGTCGCCGAACTGCGGGACTGGCTGCGTTCCTGGGTTTCCGAGGCCACCGGTATCCCCGCCGACCAGATCTCCGACGACCGGCCCATGGAGGAGTTCGGACTGTCCTCCCGCGACGCGGTGGCACTCGCCGCCGACGTCGAGGACAAGACGGGCGTGATCCTGACCGCGACCGCGGCCTACAACCATCCGACCATCGCGATGCTGGCCAAGCGGATCATCGAGGGCGACCCCGACGAGGGTCTCGACGACGGCGCGGACACCTTCTGGCAGCGGGAACGCAGCGCCGACGACGACATCGCGATCGTGGGGCTGTCCACCCGATTCCCGAAGGCCGGTCACACCCCGGAGTCGACGTGGGATGCGCTGATCAACGGTGTCGACGGCATCAGCGATCTGCCCGAGGACCGCTGGACCGAGTTCAAGGGCGACGCCCGGATCGCCGACGCCATCGCGTCGGCGAACGTGAAGGGCGGCTACCTCGACGACGTGAAGAGTTTCGACGCGGACTTCTTCCAGATGAGCCCCCGCGAGGTCGAGATGGTGGACCCACAGCAGCGGCTCGCCCTCGAACTCACCTGGGAGGCGCTCGAACACGCCCACATCCCGGCCTCCGACCTCAAGGGCGGCCCGGTCGGTGTGTTCATCGGCACCTCGACCAACGACTACCAGATGCTCGCGACGCTGGGACTCGGTGAGGGCGCCGAGGAGACCGCGGCATACGCACTGACCGGAACCGCCACCTCCATCGTGGCCAACCGGGTCTCCTACTTCTTCGACTTCCACGGACCGTCGATCGCGGTGGACACCGCCTGTTCGTCGTCGCTGGTCGCGGTGCATCAGGCCGTGCGCAGCCTGCGATCCGGTGAGAGTTCGGTCGCGCTCGCCGGTGGCGTCAACATGATCATCACGCCCGCGGTCACCCTCGGTTTCGACCAGGTCGGTGCACAGGCCAAGGACGGTCACATCAAGGCGTTCTCCGCCGACGCCGACGGCATGATCCGGGCGGAGGGCGGCGGTCTGGTCGTCCTCAAACGCATGTCCGACGCCCGCCGCGACGGGGACCGGGTGCTCGCGGTGATCTCCGGGTCCGCGGTCAACTCCGACGGCCGCTCCAACGGCCTGTTCGCGCCGAACCCGGAAGCGCAGGTCGAGGTGCTGCGCGACGCGTACCGCGACGCCGCACTCGACCCGCGGACCGTCGACTACGTGGAGGCGCACGGCACCGGCACCATCCTGGGCGACCCGATCGAGGCCGACGCGCTCGGCCGTGTGGTCGGCCGCGGCCGCGTGGTCGGCGCACCCGCGCTACTCGGGTCGGCGAAGACCAACTTCGGTCACATGGAGTCCGCCGCGGGTGCCGGCGCCCTCGCCAAGGTGATTCTGGCGTTGCAGCACAACACGATTCCCGCGTCGCTCAACTATTCGGGTCCCAACCCGTACATCCAGTTCGACGCCAACGGGCTCAAGGTCAACCAGGAAGCCGGCACCTGGCCGCGCTACTCCGGCCACGCCATCGCCGGCGTCTCCGGATTCGGCTTCGGCGGCACCAACGCCCACGTCATCGTGCGTGAGGTGCTGCCGACAGACCTGGACCCGGCCGCCCCCACCGCTGGTCGAGACACCCCCACCGCGAGCGTCGACCCAGATCGTTCCCTGAGGAGCGAGCTTGCGAGCGTCACGAAGGGCGATCTGCCCGCAGCGGCCGCAGAAACCCCAGCCGATGACGACGACGAGTACCTCACCGAAGCCGAACGCGCCGTCCTGGCCGCGCAGGCCACCTCGGACACCGCTCCCGCCGAAGACACCGAGAAAGACCCCGCCGACGGCTTCGCGCCCTGCGCCACCGACGGATCGGTTGTGCCACTGGTTCTTTCGGGCTTCCTTCCCTCGCGCCGCCGCAAGGCTGCCGAGGATCTGCTGGAATGGCTGGAATCCGAAGCGGGACAGGCGACCCCGCTCGCCGACATCGGACGCACGCTGGCCCACCGCAACCATGGCCGCTCGCGCGCCGTGGTGATGGCACGCACCCATGACGACGCCATCACCGGTGTCCGGGCCATCGCCGAGGGCAAGAGCAATCCCCTTGTGTACTCGGCGGATTCACCGGACGCCGCGACCGCCGTGTGGTTGCTGTCGGGCTTCGGCTCCCAGCACCGCAAGATGGCCAAGCAGCTCTATACCGAGAACCCGGTGTTCGCCAAGTACGTCGACCGCGTCGACGAGTACGTGCAGAACGAACTCGGCTACTCCATCGCCGAGATGTTCCTCGACGACGAGCAGACCTACGGCATCGAGACCAGTCAGGTCGGCATCTACACCATCCAGGTCGCACTCGCCGACACCTTGCGGCACTTCGGCGCCGAACCCGGTGTGCTGGTGCCGCATTCGATGGGTGAGGCGTCGGCTTCCTACATCAGCGGTGGGCTTTCGCTGGAGGATGCGACCCGCGTCATCTGTCAGCGCTCGCGCCTCATGGGTGAGGGCGAGTCGATGCTGCAAGGCGACGACATCCGCCTGATGGCGCTCGTCGAGTACAGCGCCGAGGACATCAGCGACGTGCTCGTCGACTACCCGGACCTCGAGATCTGTGTCTACGCCGCGCCGACGCACACCGTGATCGGTGGACCCGAGTCGCAGGTCGACGCGATCGTCGCCCGCGCCGAGGAGGAGGGCAAGCTCGGTCGCAAGCTGCAGACCAAGGGCGCCAGCCACACGTCGCAGATGGACCCGCTGCTCGGCGAGCTCGCCTACGAGCTGACCGGTATCGAACCGCTGCGGCCGACGGTCGGCTTCTACAGCTCGGTCGATCGCGAAACCTTCTACCGCCCCGGACACGAGCCGGTGCACACCATCGACTACTTCACCAAGGGCCTGCGGCACAGCGTCTGGTTCAGTCAGGCGATCTCCAAGTCGGTGGAGAACGGTCACCGCACGTTCCTGGAGCTCTCGCCGAACCCAGCGGTGCTGATCTCCGTTGCCGCCGTGACCTTCTCGGCCGGTCTGCATGACGCGGAACTGGTGGAGACGCTCAAGCGCAAGGAGGACGAGAGCTACGGCCTCGTCAACGCGCTGATGAAGCTGTACGTCCACGGACACCCGGTGAACGTCGGATCGCTGTTCGGGACAGGAGACTTCGGCGATGTCCCGCGCACCCGCTTCGAACGCCGCGAGTTCTGGCTGAAGGCGACGATCAGCGGCGGCGGCTCGGCCGGGTCGGTGCCGGGTTCGCATGTCGCGCTACCGGACGGCCGGCATGCCTGGGAGGTGAGCGCGTCGGCGGTCACCGATCCGCGCGAACTCGTCCGCGCCGCGGCCGCGCAGGTGCTGAGTGATGCGGCAGTCGGTGCGTCGCTGACCCACGCGTCGGTTCCCGGCGACGGCACCCTCACGACGACCCTCAGCCCGCACCCGGGTGGCGCGTCGGTGACCGTGCACAGCAAGGAAGACAAGAACTTCCGGCTGCTCTTCGAGGCCGTTGTGACGGGCGGTGACGTTCCCCCGGAATCGCCTGCGCCGGCTGTGGAGTCCACATCCCCCGCCGCCGTCTTCGCCGACGACCGTGTCGTGACCGAGGACGAGGTCGTCGACGACATCGACAACAAGTGGTCGCCGGAGTCCGGTGAGACGGTGGAGCAGCGGCTCGCGATCATCGTCGGCGAGTCCATGGGGTACGACCCCGAGGACCTGCCGCGCGAAATCCCGCTGATCGAGCTGGGCCTGGACTCGCTGATGGCGGTGCGGATCAAGAACCGCGTCGAGTTCGAGTTCGACATCCCGCAGCTGCAACTGCAGGCCATGCGGCAGGCCAACCTGGGCGACGTGGTGAAGTTCGTCGAGTTCGCGGTCACCCACCGCGACCAGCTCGACGATCTCGCCCAGAATGCCGCCGGTGGTGGCGAACTCGACACCGCGGCGCTCAATGCTTACATCGATGAGCAGAATTCGAAGGATGTTTCGGAGGACGATTCCCCCGCTGGTCGAGTAGCGACGAGCGATCCCCCCGTTGGTCGAGTAGCGACGAGCGCTAGCGAGGAGCGTATCGAGACCAAGGAGACCGACCTCTCCGACGCAGCCGCCGTCGCCGACGCCACCGGCTCCGACGTCCCGCCGCGCGACGCCGCCGAACGTCTGACCTTCGGTGTGTACGCCGTTGTGACCAAGACGTCGGCGGGCGGCGTGTTCAACAAGCTGCCCGTCCTCGAAGAGGATGTGGCGCAACAGCTCACGGATCGTCTGAACGAGCGCACCGGCGGCGACATCGACGTCGAGGACATCCTCGACTCCGAGACCATCGAGGTGATGTCGAACTACGTCCGCGAGTACCTCGACGCCGGCGCCGACACCGACGGATTCATCCGCTACCTGCGGCTCGTCGACGGCAAGAAGAGCTACGACCCCACCGCCGGGGATCCGGTTCCGGCACTCCTGTTCCACCCGGCAGGCGGCAACACCTCCGCCTATGAGGCGCTGCTGAAGCGACTTCCGGACGATCAGCCGGTCATCGGCTTCGATCGGGTCGAGGGTTCGATCGAAGAGCGTGTGCTGCAGTACATGCCGCGCCTGCGAGAGATCGCTCCGCACGGTCCGTACGTGCTGATCGGATGGTCCCTCGGCGGCGCGCTCGCCTACGGATGTGCACAGGTGCTGCGGGAGGCGGGGGAAGAGGTGTCCTTCGTCGGCCTGATCGACGTGGTGCGTCCGTCCGAACCGGTGGTGGAGACCCCGGACACCAAGCGGGCCCGCCTCGAACGGTGGCGCGACTTCGCGATCCGCACCTACGACCTGGACGACGACATCCCGATCCCGATGGACCGCCTCGTCGAGGCGGACGACGAAGAACAGTTCGCCATCATCATGGAGATGATGTCGATGTCGGGCACCAAGATCCCCGGCGGCATCATCGAGCACCAGCGGACGTCGTTCCTGGACAACCGGGCGCTCACCAACATCGAACCCACCAGCTACGACGGCAAGGTGATCCTCTACCGTGCCGACAAGATGCACGACGGCGCCATCGAGTTGGAGCCGCAGTGGGCGAACATCGACGAGGACGGCCGCTGGGGCGAGGTGGTGAATGATCTGGAGATCATCCACATCGGTGGTGATCACCTGTCGATCGTCGACGAGCCGTACATCGGACGGATCGGTGCGGATCTCACGCAACGCCTACGGACCGTGGGTGATTCGGCGAGGTCGGCGGAGAGGAAGTAGGCAGCATCGTGACGGAATCGACTGTGTCGGAAACGGCTGGGACACAGGCGCCCGCGACCGGGACCACCGCCGAGAAACTGGCGGATCTGCGTGAAAAGCTGGAATCGGCAAAGGAACCCGGCGGCGAGAAGGCGATCGCCAAGCGTGAGGCGAAGGGTATCTGCTCGCCGCGCGAACGGCTGATGATGCTGTTCGACCCGGGCACTTTCGTCGAGATCGGTGCGCTCGCCAAGATGCCGGGCGCCGCCCATTCCGGCTACGGCGACGGCGTCGTCACCGGACACGGACTGGTGCACGGACGCCCCGTCGCCGCGTTCTCCCACGATCAGACCGTGTTCGGCGGCACCGTCGGAGAGATGTTCGGCCGCAAGGTGTCCGCGCTGATGGAATGGGCCGGCAAGATCGGCTGCCCGATGGTGGGCATCAACGACTCCGCCGGCGCCCGCATCCAGGACGCCGTGACGTCGCTGGCCTGGTATGCGGAGATGGGACGCCGCAACCTGCTGCTGTCCGGACTGGCTCCGCAGGTGTCGGTGATTCTGGGCAAGTGCGCCGGCGGCGCGGTCTACACGCCGGCCAACACCGACATCCTGGTTGCCGTCGAGGACAAGAGCTACATGTTCGTGACCGGTCCGGATGTGCTCAAGCAGGTCAACGGTGAGGACATCTCGGCCGAGGACCTCGGCAGTGCGCACAACCAGGCACGGTGGGGCAACATCCATCATGTCGCGCAGGACGAGAAGTCGGCGTTCGACTGGGTGCGTGAGTATCTGCAGTACATGCCGTCCAGTGCGTATGAGCAACCGCCGGTGATCAATCCGGGCCTCGAGCCGGAGATCACCGACTCCGACCTGTCGTTGAACGCGTTCATGCCGGACAACGACAATGCCGGCTACGACATGCACGACATCATCATCAAGCTGTTCGACGACGGCGCGTTCCACGAGGTCGGCGAGTTGTTCGCGCCGAACATCCTCACCGGCTACGCGCGCGTCGACGGCCGGTCGGTGGGTGTGGTCGCCAACCAGCCGAACGTGATGTCCGGTGTGCTGGACACCGATTCGTCGGAGAAGGCGACCCGGTTCGTGCGGATCTGCAACGCCTTCCGCATCCCGCTGATCTTCCTGGTGGACACCCCGGGCATCCTGCCGGGGCTGGCCGAGGAGCAGAAGGGCACCATCCGGCGTTCGGGCAAGTTCCTCTACGCCTACGTCGAGGCCGACGTCCCGAAGGTGACGGTGGTCCTGCGCAAGGCCTACGGCGGTGCGTACGCGGTGATGGGCTGCAAGCAGCTCGGAGCCGACATCAACCTGGCTTGGCCGAGCGCCAAGATCGCGGTGATGGGTGCCGAATCCGCTGCGGCGGTGCTGACGCGGCGCCAGACCGATGGCATGTCCGCCGCCGAGGCCGACAAGGTGCGTCGCGACTTCATCGACTTCTACAACACGATGATGGCCACGCCGTACCTCGCCGCCGAGCGCGGCTACATCGACGCCGTCATCGAGCCCGCGGAAACCCGGCTACAACTGCGAAAGGCGTTGGCGCAGTTGCGCGACAAGACCGAGTACCGGACGCCGCGCAAGCACTACCTGATGCCGATCTAGTCCGGGCGCTACTGCGTCAGTCGAAACGCCGCAGGATCGAGTGCACCGCCTGCGTGACGGTGAGCCGGTCGTAACTCTGCACGAAGTCGAAGGTGCGGTCGAGATCGCTTGCGCCGCTGTGGAGATCGCGAGCCGACAACAGGGCCGCGAAGTGCGGTCCGAGGACGGCGACGTTCCACTCGTTCACGAGATCGTCGGCAGGGTCGAGCGGGGCGCGGTGCACGTTGCCGTCGCGGACATCGGGTAGGCCCACGCCGTACACGCCGGCGAGACCGGTCTTCTCCGACATCGCACGCCAGCGCTCGGTGGTTCGCGGGGTGAAGTGGTCGGCGTGCTGGAAGGTGCCGAGCACGATCGAGGCGCCGCCGATGGCCGCCTGATGTTCGAGTGCTTTGCTCATCTCGATGAGCAATCGTTTGTCGCCGAGCCGCGGGGTGAGCGAGGCCGACGCGATCGCATACGGCGTCTGCTGGTCCGGTGCGGGCGTCGACCAGACCGGCATATCCGGGAGCGGAACGATGGTCGACGTCGGCAACACCGACGGATTCTCCACCGACGGGTAGAGGGCGCCGATCCCGAACGACGCGCCCATGGTCATCGCGATCACGCGGCGCGACTCGTCGTCCACGCCTTCGGCCACCACGACGGCCCGGCTACGTTCGGTGTGCGCGGCGAGTGTGTGCGCGAGTTGAGCCGACTCGGGATTGGAGTTCTGGCTCAGCAGATCGGCAGAGGTGACCACGATGTCGGGCTCGATCAGTGTCAGCAGCGTTGCCGCGTGGTCGCTGCTGCTGAGCCCGTCGACGCAGATCACCTTGCCGGCCGCCCGCGCCCGGGCCACCCGGGCCAGAGTGCGCTGCGGGCTGCGCTCGACCGCGCTCGGCAGAACGACCATCACATGCCGTTCGAGAGCTTCGACGGTGTCGTCGCCGAGGTCGTCGAACAGTTCGAGGTCCATGCCGACGAGCAGGGGGAGGATCTTGGCGACCGACTGGGCGCGGGCGGACCGGGCGAACTCCTGGCGCCGACGGTCCACGATGTGATGCTGTTCCATCAGCCGCGCGGCCCGGCGCAGCGCATCGGCGGTGCCCATACGAGTCCCGGAGGGTCCGCGCAGCTGCAGCTCGACGGCGGCGAGCGCGCCGTCGCTGAGCCGGCAGACCGGCGCGAACTGCATGTGGAGCTCCAGATCCTCGAACAGGGTGAACCCGCCCTCGGTTGCCGATGCCTGCCGGACCTCGGGTGTCATGCGGAAACAGCGATCATCGGGCGCCTCCCGTCAGAGCCGAAGTGGGCTCCGAGATGAAGTGGGAGGATGCGGGGTCTTCACATCCTGTGCAGGGCAAACGTGCTGCCTGCGGCCAGGATAACAAAGGTGGGGGACAGGGCCCGGGGCGAGCGACGGCGCCCCGGCGTCAGCCGGCCGAGCGTGCGGCTTCCGCGGCGTCGGTCTCACTGGTCCGGCCGGCGTTCGCGAGCTCGCCGGTGTAGCTCTCCAGATGTGCGCGGACGAACCACTGGAACTTCTCGAGCTCGGCGGTCTGGCCGATGAGGATGTCCTCGGTGATGGGATCCAGCTCGCCGACCTTCTCGATCGCGGCCCGGTGGGAGGTGATGAAGCCGTCATAAACGAGATCGAGCGCGCCGAGGTGTGCCTGGGCGGTGTCGCGGCCGATGGAGTAGTCGCCCCACGAGCGGTCGTCCTCGATGGCCTTGGCGGTGCCGCGCGGCGAGAAACCGAGGGTCGCGACCCGTTCGGCGATGGTGTCGGCGTAGCCACGCACTAGGTCCACCTGCGGATCGATCATCTCGTGCACGCCGATGAAGTTGGCACCCACGACATTCCAATGGATGTGCTTGAGCGTGAGGTGAAGGTCGTTGAGCGCGCTGAGGCGTTCCTGCAGGGACTCGGCGACGGTGGTGGCCGAGTCGACGGACAATCCGGGAGCGGTGAAAGTGGTCATGTCCGCGACGGTAGGAGGGTTCGACGGGCTTCGTCAGCCACCGAACCGGTTCGGCAACCCAACCGAGACCGATGGTCACGGACAGGTAACGGCGTCGGGTGGACGATGCACGTCAGGCGACGGTGGTGCCGACCAGTCGCCCGATCGCGAAGGTCACGATCATGGCGAGTGCGCCACCGATCACCACCCGCACCATCGGGCGCCACGGGCGCGAGCCGCCGAGCGTCGCGCCCGTCGCGCCGGTCAACGCCAAGGCCACCAGCACGGCGACGAAGGCCACCGGGATGCGCCAGGACGGGGTCGGCAGGAGGATCGCGATCAGCGGCAGCAAGGCGCCGACGGTGAACGCGATCGCCGATGACAGTGCCGCCTGCCACGGGCTGGTCAGCTCGTGGGGATCGATGCCCAGCTCGACCTCGGCGTGGGCTTCGAAGGCGTCGTTCTCGGTGAGTTCGGAGGCGACCCGGCACGCGGTCTCGTGGCTGAGGCCCTTCGCCTCGTAGAGGCCGACGAGCTCGTCGAACTCCTCGTCGGGTTGCTCGGCGAGCTCACGACGCTCCTTGGCCAGCAGGGTCTCCTCGCTGTCGCGCTGCGTACTCACCGAGACGTACTCGCCGAGTGCCATCGACACCGCGCCCGCGGCAAGTCCGGCGACACCAGCCGTGAAGATGGCGCCACGATCCGCGGTGGCGGCGGCGACACCCACCACGATGCCCGCGGTCGACACGATGCCGTCGTTGGCGCCGAGTACTCCTGCGCGCAGCCAATTGAGCTTGTTCGCCAGCGAACCACGGTGTGGCTCGTTGCGGTGCTGATGCTCGTGGTCGACGGACATGGGTCAACTCAACTGGCACAGCACGATTCGCGCAAGCAAGGCAAACGTTGCCTCAGTGCGGCGTCACCCTGTTCCCTGAGGAGCGAGCTTGCGCGCGTCCCCCGTTCCCTGAGGAGCGAGCTTGCGAGCGCGCCGCCCTGAGGAGCGAGCTTGCGAGCGTCACGAAGGGGACCCTTCGTGACGCACACTCACTTCGTTCGCGTGCTCCTCAGGGATCGCTAGGGGGGCGAAGGGCCGCCCTACCTGCACTGATGCATAAGTGCATGCTAACATGCACACATGCCCAAGAACGTGCAGATCCGTGACCTCGACGACGATGTGTACGCCGCGTTGTCCCGTCGCGCCGCGGAGGAAGGGATCAGCGTGCCGGAGTTGCTGCGCCGGGAGGCCACCCGGTTGGCGGCACGTCCGTCGGTCGCAGAATGGTTGCGCCGCACCGGACGGCGCCCGTCGCAGATCTCGACCGCCGAGGCATTGGATGCGCTCGATGACTGGCGGGGGCAGTGGCCTGATGCTCGTCGTTGACGCTTCGTGCCTCTTCGAGGTGGTCGCCGACACCCCGCGGGCCGAGGATATCCGCGCGCGCCTCGCATCAGACACCGACCATGTCGCTCCCGAGGTGATCGATGTCGAAGTTCTCGGAGTCATTCGCGCGCAATATCTCCGGGGAACGCTGGATGCCACGGCGGCGGCACTGGCCGTCGACGATCTCCGTGACTGGCCGGGCGAGCGACACTCACATCGATGGATGCTCGACAGAGTGTGGGACCTGCGCGATACGGTCCGCGGTTGGGACGCCTTCTATGTCACCCTGGCCGAGGCCATGGACGCCACTCTCGTCACGATGGACGCCCGTCTGGCACGAGCGCCCGGACCGCGGTGCCCGATCGAGGTTCTCGGTGGGCAGCCACTCATCGGGTGATCGTCAGAACACTTTCACCCCGAGCCGACGCCGCAGGCGCAGGTCGAGGATGTAGACCGACATGATGGCACGCATCAGGCGTCCGGTCGCCGGGTCCAGCGTGCGGGCCAGGTTGAGGGCGCGGTCGAGGCGCCGGTCGTCGCGGGCGCTCCACTTCCAGTGCATCATGTCGCGGAACTCCGGTGGAAGTCCCGCTTTGATCAGGTATTTCGTCTGCCGGCCGAGGTAGCGGTGGACCAGGGCGCCTGCCGCCCCCATGCGCTGCTCCAGAAACGACAGATCCGAGAGTTGTTGCAACAGTTCGCGTACCGGTGGATCGATCGACATGTCGTGGATCTGGTCATCCCAGTACGTCTGCAACGCCGCGTAACTGGCCGGCCACTGGTCGGCGGTCACGTTCAATGTGGTTCCGAGCCAGCGCGAGTCGGCGACCACACGTTCCTTCTCCGCAGGACTCAGCGGCCCGTACAGCAGCTCGTACTGGTCGATGAAGTACTTCGTCAGACAGACCGCGACCCACAGCTGCAGCCGGGAGTCGTTGCCGCTGTATCTGACCGGGCTCTGTTCGGTGGAGTAGACCAGCGCGTGGATGCGCTGCAGCTCGTCGTGGACGAACTTCTTGTCCTCGTCGGTGCCGAACAATGCGACGGCGAGGAACGTGCCCGTGGTGCGGCTGCGCTTGATCGGATGCTTCACCGCGCTACCCGAGTCGACCCGGCTCTCGACGACGCCGTGCCCGACTTTCGGGTGCGCCAGTTGCATGATGACATTGGCGCCGGCGATGGACGGTCCGAACCCTGTGACCAGGTCGCCGGTCCGGCGGATCGGACGACGGTGCCGCGCGGGCGCGACGTCGGCGACGTGCTCGTGCTGATAGTGATCAACGACGGTCATATCCCCATCATGGGCCCGCGTATGAAATTTTGTGCCGGAAGGCGGCACGAACCGCAACACGACCACAACGAAATTGTGATCGTCCGTCGGACCGGTCAGTACCCGCTCGACCGCATCGGGGCCGGGTTGTACAGCGCGGATCGCCGCTCCTCACCCAGATCGAGCTCAGCCGCCGGGGCCGGGTCGATCTCGGTGAAGCGTTGCAGGCCGCCCCAGTCGCGACCCCAGTTGTTGCGCAGATAGGTCGGCAGCAGGGTGGGTGTCAGCATCGCCTCGGTGATGCCGAGCGGACCGCCCGCCCGACCGGACATCCAGGTCTGGCTGTTCTTCCGGGTGGCCTCGGCATCGGGCATGATCCGCCACTGCGGCACCTCGAGCACCCCGTCGGACACCTTCATCGGTTGCTGGCAGGGGAAGACGAGCCCGGGCAACCAGTCGATGAACACCGGGTCGGTGGTACCGACGACGTCATTGAGGGTGCGCAACTCGGTGACCCGCGGCGGGGTGATCGCCACCCATTCCGACGGCGCTGCGGCCGTGTCACGGACCTCCACGCGTACGACGTCGGCGCGCGGTGGGGCATCCGCCATCGGGAAACGCAGATTGCGCCAGATCGGTACCTCGCCGATGTCGATGGGCGACATCATCCCGACCGGGGTCACCGATCCGTCGGCCTCGGTCCGTCCGAACTGAGCGGTCACCTGCTGGCCGGCCTGTCGCACGCCCAGTCCGTCGACGGCCTCGACCGAACCGGCCACCGCGATGGTGAGCAGCGGTGCGTCGGGATTGCGGTCGGGCAACTGATACCAGTCAGTGGTCAACGACCCTGTGCCGGACGGTGATCCGTAACTGCCGAGCACCGGGGTGTTCGCCGGGTTCAGCCCGAACGGCAATCGCACCGTGGAACCGTTCACGCCGCGCTCGCCCTGACCGCCCGCGGTGCCGCCTTGTGCGGATTCGCTTGTCTCGGTGGACTCGTCGGCGCCCGCGCCCGTCTGGGCGGTGTTCTGGGCCGACGTCGTCGCGGAGTCCTGCTCCTCGGTGGAGTCGATCGACAGTCGGTTCGGCACGCCGTTCGGGGTGAAACCGGCCGGGTTTGTCGAGCCGGCCAGCGCATCGGAGATGTCGGGTGCCGGCCGGCCGTCGACCGCGGCAGGGGCGAGCAGTCCCAGGTTCGGGTCGGCCTCCACGAGCACGTCGTTGGCCAGCGCGCACTCGTTGCCGGTCAGGGCGCGGGCGTTGGACTTCAGCCACGACCAGCTGTCGCGCTGCTCGTAGGCACCCTTCACGAAGGAGGCGACCATGAAGATCACTATCAGACCGGAGATCACCGGCAGCGGCGAGAACTTCAGCCGCGAGAGCCACCCGCTCCCGCCGCGGGTGCGGGTCTGCTCGTCGACGTAGTCGTCGCGGAAGTGGAACCAGAGGCCGACCAGGGCGGTGATCACCGCGACCGCGAGAATCGCCCATCCCACCTTGATCCCGGCGATGGACGGTGGGCGATCCCACCAGGGCACGCCGAAGCTGCCCACGAACCACCAGCCGTTGGTTCCGGTGAACGAGATCGCGGTGACGGCCAGAACCGCTGCGGCGAAGAACGTCCGGTTCCGTCTCGACCGCAGGATCGCCGGCGCCATCATCGCGCCCGCCGCAGCGGCGAGGCCGGCCGCGATGCCTGCGTAAACACCGAAGTGGTGGGTCCACTTGGTGGGGGTGAACGAGATGAAGAACATGGTGCCGAGGGTGACCGCGATGAGGCGCCAGATCGGGGCGCGGGACACCCCGTTGGGATGTTCGCGGCGCAGCAACCGCAACAGCACCACCACGAGGCACAGGATCATGATGAGCACGCCGAACCTGCGCGCGAGGGTGCCGTCGGCGGTCGGCAGGATCAGGTAGTAGTAGCGCACCGGCTCCGACCACCACTCCAATGTCGGCCCGACGTCGGTGGCGACCCGGTTGCCCTCGATCAGCGGCATCAACGGCTGGTCGTAGAAGATCTGGTACAGCACCGCGGTTCCGGCCGCCAGGATCGGTGCGAGCATCGGCAGCAGACCGTCGCGGCTGCGGCGGGTGACGAGGGTCTTGATCACCGGACGGATACCGGCGAGCAACGCCGCGACCGCCATCAGGCCGCCGGGTGCCAGCGCGAGGGTGAACGCCGCGGTGACGACCGCGACCGCGTACGGCAGCAACCGGCGGGTGGCGATGGCACGTTCCACGCAGCACCACGTCAGCAGGGCGCCGACGGCCTCCGCGGGTTCGGGGCGCAGACCGTTGTTGTACGGCAACCAGATCGCCAGGAACACGAATGCCGCCGACCACACGGCCGGGGTGCTGTTGCGCACCGCCCGGCCGAGGCGGGGGATCACCTCCCGGCTGATCAGCCACCACCCCAGCAGCCCCAGCAGGAATGCCGGAAGCCGCATCCACGGCGCACCCAGGCTCACGTGCGTCATCGCGGAGATGACCTGGAAGTGCCAGCCGAACGGATCCTGCGGCACACCGAAGTAGCGGAAGTAGTTGTCCGCGTAGCCCGCTTCGCCGGCGATGCGACCGACGGTGAAGTTGTAACCGTCGTCGGAGGTGTTGGCGCCGCCGATCCACCAGAACGCCAGGATCGCGAACACCGCGACGTCCGGGCCGCGGATCGTCCACCACCCCGACGGCAGGAAACGCTTGTGGCTGCGGCCATCTCGCCGGTCGAGCACACCGAGCGCGAGCAACGAGAGGATCGTCATCAGGATGCCGACCACGATCACCGCGAGCTTCAACGCGGTCGGCGTGCTGACATAGCGGGTGTCGATGGTGGCGTGGAAGGAAAGACCGTCACGCGGAGCGGTTTCCGGCAGATCGGTGTAGACACCGATGATCTGCGGGCGCATCTCGTGATCGGGGACGGAGAACGAGTGCAGGCCGTCGCCGGACACGTTGTCGACGCTCGCCCGCACACCCTCGCCGTCGGCGTGGAACATGATGCGGCAGTCCGGATTCGCCTGTGCGGGAGCGCGGGGCGTGTTGAGGATGACGACGTCCCGGTCGGTGACGAGCAGGGCGTCGGCGGTGGCCCGGATCATCAGTGCGCGGGCCGCTGCCTGCTGGCCACCCTCGGGGACGGTCGACAGCAGCATCCCACCGTCGGCGGGCAACTCGGCGGCCAGCGTGCAGGGCACCGCCACGTCCATGTCGATCGGCACATACGACACGAGTGGCGCAGCGACGCTGCCCACGCCCTCACCCTGCGGCCAATCGAGCTCCGCCGTCGACTGATTCACCGGCATCAGCGGGGTGACGATCGCCATCAGGAAGCCGAGCAGGCCGGCGACCACCGCCACGATCTTCGCCGTACGTGGGGTGACGCGCGAGGACACGGAGGTGGAGGACGGCCCGGCCGGAGAGGACGGCTCGGTAGAGGTCTCAGTCATCGGATTGCGGCTCCACCCTGATCGAACCGGTACGTGACCAGCCCCATCGCGTCATCTGTGAGGTGTCGACCCGGACGTCGGCCGCATTCGGCTCCAGCGGCGTCAACCGTTCGAGGGCACCCCATTCACGGGTCCAGTCGTCGCGCAGGTACGTCGGCACCGCCTGCGCCGACGTCGTCGACTCCGAGATGGACAGCAGGCCACCGTCGGCGCCCGACTGCCACGTCTTGGACTGCGAATTGGTGAGCGGATAGTCGCCCATGATGCGCCATCTCGGCACCTCGGCCACCCCGTTGGTGACCCGGAGCGGCCGCTGACACGGGAAGTGCGCGGCGACACCGAAATCGATGACGGTCGGCGCCTGGGTCCCGACGATTTCCTGCAGTGTCTGCAGGCGCGGTGCGCGTGGCGGGGTGACCGCGATGAACTGGTCGGGCCCGAGATTGTTGTCGGCCAACTGCAGTCGCATGACCGTCGCCGCGCGCGGTGCGGCACTCATCGGGATGCGGAGATTGCGCCATGGCCGGTTGGTGATGACCGGCCCCGGGTCGATGGGTAGTACGTCGCGGCCGATCTGGGTGAACGTTCCGTCCGGACCCGGGCGGCCGAACTGCACGACGAGTTTCTGTCCGAAGGTCCGGACACCGAAGGTGTCGATGGTGGACACCGCGCCGGCGACGCTGAACACGAGCAGCGGCGAGACGGCGCGCACCGCCGGGAGGTCGTACCAGCCGGTGGTGAGCCGAGCCTCGCCCGGATACGCATAGCTGCCCAGCACCGGGGTGGTGGCCGGGTCGAGCCCATACGGCAGCGCCGCCGTCGACCCGTTCACGGTGCGGGGCCCCTGACCGCCGGTGGTGCCGGCCCCGAGACCGCCGGTGATCGCGAACGGCCGCGAGAAGCTGGCAGACACGTTCATCTGCCCTGGGCGTTGGTTGCCCGGTTCAGGTGAGAGGTCGTTCGGGATGCCGTCGGGGGTGAAGCCCACCGGATCGGTGCCGGACAGGGTCGCGGACACCGACTGGCCGCCCGCCGGCGTCAGCATCCCGGCGTTCGCGTCCGGTTCCACCAGGACCTCGGAGGCCATACCGCACGCATTGCCGCGCAGGGTGTCGAGGTTTTCGGCCAGCACCGTGGTCGCCGGGTACCGGGCGACGGCTGCCTTGGCGAACACCAGGACCTCGGCGATCACCATCAATCCGGCGACGACGGCGATCGGTGACGATGCCAGGAACAGCCGGCGACGGTCGGCGCGGGTCTCGTCGCGTCCCTCGCCGGCGTGGGCCAGGCCCTTGTTCTCCACGTAGTCGAGCCGCAGGTGCTGCCACACCGCGATGCCGGCCGTGATCACCGCCAGGACCAGCAGCATCGTCGAGATCGGCCGGCCGGCCAACACCGGCGCCCGGTCGAACCACGAGATGTCGTATTCGTAGGCGAACGGCCACGCGTTGTATCCGGCGGTGGCGGCGGCGAGGGCGAAGAACAGACCGGAGATGAACACCGTCAGGTTGCGGGTGGACCGCGCGGCCGATTGCGCCACGGCCAGGGTCGCGGTCGCCGCGATCGCCGCGGCCAGGCCGGCGAAGATGCCGAACTGGATGGTCCACTTCGTCGGGGTGAACGCCAGCAGCAGCAACGTCACGCCGATCGCCCCGATGAGTCGCCAGGTCGGTCCCGGGTCGACACCGCGGATGCGGGTGCGTCGCAACATCACGGCCACGGTGACGATCAGTCCGGCGAGCAGCAGCAGTACCGGCACCCGGCGGGTGAGCGAGCCGTCGTCGGTGGTGACCGAGATGAAGTAGTACCGCAGGTACTCCTGGTGCCAGCTGATCACCGGTCCGACCTGGTAGCGGATCTTCATCGCCTCGAGCACCGTGGCGAGTGTCTGGTCCCGGAACACCACCACCAGCACCAGCAGCCCGGCCGCGGTCATCGGCGCGAGCAGCGCCAGGGTGCCCGACTCGCGCCGCCGTTCGAGCAGAATCCGCAGTAGTGGTCGCGCGGACACCAGGAGGATCGCCACAGCGATCACGCCTTGCGGGGCCAGGGCCAGGGTGAAGCCGGCGGCGATGGCGGCGAGTGCCGCGGGGAACAGGCGGCGCGTCGCGATCGCCTGCTCGGCCGCCCACCAGGTCAGCACGGACCCGAGCACGATCATCGTCTCGCTGCGCAACCCGCTGTTGAACGGCAGCCAGAACGCCAGGAAGACGGTGGCGGCCGCCCACACGGCCCAGCCGCTGCGGCGCACCGCGGCGCCGAGTCGCGGCAACAGCACACGGCTCAGCACGAACCACGAGGCAAGGCCGGCGAGCAGCGGCGGGATGTGCATCCACAGCAGCGACGTGGAGACCGACGACCACTGGGCGAGGAGGCTGTAATACCAGTCGAACGGCGCCTCCGGAATTCCGTACCACCGGTAGTAGTTGGCGAGGTAGCCCGACGCGTCGGCGGTGCGACCCATGTTCAGGATGTAGCCGTCGTCGGCGGTGCCCGCACCGAGCACCGTCCAGACCAGCAGGACGCCGGTGACGACGATGTCGGTCGGACCCGGGATGGCCGTCCGCCACATCGATCGGGCGCGGACACCGATCCGCCGGTGATAGCCGTGCACGCGGTCGAGCTGGGCGAGCGCGAACAGCGCCACCACGACCGCGATCACGGCGAGCACCATGACGATCAGCTTCAGCAGGGTCGGGGAGCTGACGTACCGGTTGTCGATCTCGACCTGTACCCGCAGCCCGTCCTGCGCGGCGGCGGTGACGTCGGCGGTCGGCAGTTCGGAGAAGATGCCGTCTACCTGTGGCCGTCGGTCGGGGGGCAGGACCGTGCGCTCGCCGATCCCGACGAACTGGGCGCCCGGCCCCGCGGGCTGCGACCAGATGTGCAGTTCGTCGCATCGCGCCAGCTGATCGCGCGGCGCGCTGGCCGCGAGCGCGTTGCGGAACGTCACCGACACGGCATCGCGGTTCGCAGTGACATAAAGCGCCGACGACCTGCTCTGCGGCGCGTCGGTGGGCATCGTGGTCAGCACGGTCGCGCCGTCGGCTGGCAGCGCGTCGAGCAGGCTGCACGGAATACGTGCGTCGAGGGTCTGCGGCGTCTGGGCGATCAGCGGGGCGACGACCGACGACGAGTCGGCGGACAACTGCTGACCCTGCGGCCAGTCGAACGACGCGTCGGTGGCGTCGACGGGCAGGAACGGGGTGATCGCGCAGAGGACGGCCCCGATGACGCCGGCCACGATGGCGACCATGCGCGCGGTGCCCGCGGACACCCTGGCGGTCGGCCGCGCGGCATCGGGCGCAGCGTTCGGGGCTGTCACAGGCACGATGTCTGATGCTAAGCGACTTCGCGGTGATGACCTAGTTGGTGCGGCTCACGGCGCACTCAGTTCTTTCGATTAGGGTCACCGTCTGATGAGTGACAAATCCCGACAGGTGTCGGCTCGGACGTGGGCTGTGGTCGCCACCGTGGCCGGACTCGTGGCGATCGTCGCCGCGATCCTGACGCCGCTGCTGCCGGTGGATCAGCGCTCGGCGTCGATCGACTGGCCCGATCGGGACATCGCGACCGCGTCGAGTGCCTCGGTGACCGCGCCGCTCGTGGCGCAGACCCCCGCAGGCCTCGACCTCACCATCGGCTGCCCCGTCCTCGCCGACGCGGCCGATGCCGATAGGTCCACCCTCGTGTTGTCGACGATGCCGCCGGCGGGTACCGATGCGTCCACCAAGGCGCTGTTCGTGACCGCGAACGCCGCCGGAATGGACGTCATGCTGCGCGGCCAGGACCTGTTGCGCGTCCCGAGGTCGGAGCTGAACGGATGCGAGCGGCTCCGCATCCGGGCCTCGTTCGACGGCGTCGAGGCGCGGCTGGTGGGTGCCGGCCAGTCGGCCACCGCCGACCCGGGCCAGCGCCCCCAGGTGTCCGGCATCTTCACCGACCTCGGCCCCGAGGAAGCCGCGCGCGCCGCCGACGCCGGCGACCTCGCGGTCCGCATCGACGTCGACAACCGGTTCGAGTCGTCTCCGTCGCTGATCAAACTCCTCGTGATGATCCTGGGTGTGCTCGCGGTGATCGTCACGTTCGTCGCGATCGCCGCGCTCGACGTCGCGGGCGGCTATCACCGTCGCGTCGGCCGCCCGGACCTGCGCCGACTGTTCCGGCCGCGCATCACCGACCTCGCGGTCACCGCCACGCTGGTCGTCTGGCACTTCCTCGGGGCCGGCTCCTCCGACGACGGCTACATCCTGTCGATGGGCCGCAACGCCTCCGACGCGGGATACCTCGCCAACTATTACCGGTTCTTCGGCATCCCCGAGGCGCCGTTCGACTGGTACTACGCGTTCCTGTCCCACTGGGAGACCGTCTCGTCGGCCGGGGTGTGGATGCGCCTGCCGGCTCTCTTCGCCGGCCTCGCGAGCTGGTTCATCCTGAGCCGGATTCTGTTGCCGCGGCTGGGCGGTGCGGTGCGGCGCTCGCAGTGGGCGATGTTCACCGCCGCCGCGGTTTTCGTGGCGTTCTGGATGCCCCTGGCCAGCGGGTTGCGCAGCGAAGGCATCATCGTCCTCGGATCACTGCTCACCTGGTGGGGGGTGGAGCAGGCCGTCGCGACGCGCCGGATGCTGCCCGCTGCGGGCGCGGCCCTCGCGGCAGGCCTGACGCTCGCCGTCGCCCCGCACGGCCTGATCGCCGTCGCCTTGCTGATCGCGGGGTCCCGACCGATGCTGCGGACCGTGCGTCGCCGCCGCACCGAGAACGGCCTGCTACCACTGCTGGCGCCGGTCGCGGCGGCGGCCGCGTTCGTCGTGATCGTGGTGTTCCGCGACCAGACGCTGGCCACGGTCGCCGAGGCGGTACGCGTCCGCTACACCGTCGGACCCACGCTCGTCTGGTACCAGGAGTTCCTGCGGTTCTACTACCTGACGCTGACCACCCAGGACGGCTCCCTGGTGCGACGGGTGCCGATGCTGTTGCTGCTCGCCGCGGTGTTCGTGACGCTCGCGGTCATGTTGCGGCGCAAGCACATCCGTGGCGTCGACCCGGCCCCGGTGTGGCGGGTGATCGGCGCGATCCTGCTGACCGTGCTGCTGTTGTCGTTCACCCCGACGAAGTGGACGGTGCAGTTCGGCATCTACGCCGGCGTGGGCGCTGCGATGGCCGCGGTCGCCACGGTTGCCGTGGCGCAGTCCGCGCGACGCTCACCGCGCAATCTGTGCATGTACATCGCGGTCCTGTTGTTCGCCTGCGCCCTCGCCGCAGCCGGTGAGAACGCGTGGGGGTGGGCGTACGACTTCGGCATCTCCTGGTTCGACAAGGCGCCGTCCATCGCGGGCACCCCGTTGTCGACGATCTTCCTGGTGCTGACCGGACTCGCGCTCGCGGTGGCCATCTGGTTCCACCTGCGTATCGACATCGACGCCGACAAGGGCGTGATCCGCGACGACCGCCGGGCGGTCTCGCGCACCCAGGTCGCGGTGTCGTCGGCGCCGATGCTGGTGATCGCCACCCTGGTCGTGATCGTCGAACTACTGCTGTTCGCGAAGGCCGCGGTCGCGCGGTCGGACACGTACACGACGTTCAGTGCCAACATGCGGGCGCTGACCGGCGACACCTGCGGCATGGCCGACGACGTCCTCGTCGAGGACGACCCGAATCGCGGTGCGCTGCAACCCATCGGAACCACCGACATCTCCCGCGCGCTCGCCGGTGAGTCCACCGGGTTCGCCCCTGACGGGGTGGCCGACGACCTGATGCCCGACCCCACCGCGCTGGGGGCGGGCACCATCAACACCTCGGGCGATCTGTCGCGGCCGTTCATCGTCAGCGGCGGACCGCCCGGCACCACCGGTGGACGTGGCCCGGAAGGTGTCAACGGCAGCACCGCCGCGCTGCCTTTCGGTCTGGAACCGGACACGACACCCGTTCTCGGCACCTACGGGCACGACAACGGGATCGCCGAACTGACGTCGATGCCCTACCGGTTGCCGGATCGGTCGGCGTCACCACTGTTGGTGATCACCGCCGCCGGTCCGGTGTTCTCGATCGACGAGGACGGCGTGGGCCGCCCGGGTCGGTCGCTGCGAGTGCAGTTCGGCGTCGCGGGCGATGGCCCCGACGATTTCCGGCAGATCGGGGAACCCTACGTGCCGATCGATCCGGGGCCCGAACGGCAGAACCGGCCGTGGCGCAACCTGCGTGTGCCGATGTCCGCGGTCCCGGAGAACGCCACGGCCATGCGGATCGTCGCCGTCGACAACAACGTGAGCCCCGACCAGTGGCTGGCGATCACCCCGCCTCGTGCGCCGGAGCTGCAGACCTTGCAGGAGGTGGTCGGCACCGAGACGCCGGTGCTGCTGGACCTCTCGGTGGGCAGCCAGTTCCCGTGCCAACATTCGATGGGCACCCGCCACGGCGTGGCGGAGATCCCCGAATGGCGAATCGTGCCGGACCAGACGACCACCAACTCGAAATCGAAGACGTGGCAGGCCGCGATCAACGGTGGCATCCTCACCACGCCCGAGGCGCTGACCCGTGAGGACACGATGGCCACCTACCTCGACGGGGACTGGTACCGCGACTGGGGAGGGCTGCGACGGTTGACGCCGATCGCCACGGAGGCGAGGCCGGCGCCGATCACCACGGACACGTCGACCACATGGGGATGGACCCGCCCCGGACCGATCAGGGTGGTACCACAGGATGACTGACCGCAAGGATGTCTCGGGTCCGGCGACGGACCGCACGGTGCGCGTCGCGAAGATCGTCGCGATCGTCGCCGGCGCGATCGGTGTGCTGCTGGCCGTCGTCGCACCGTTCCTGCCGGTGAGCTACACCAAGGCCGAACTGCAGTGGCCGCAGCCCACGACCGGCGCGGTGGAGAACATCGCGGCGCCCAACGTCGCGTATGTGCCGGTGTCGATGGACATCTCGGTGCCGTGTTCGCTGGCCGCCGAACTGCCTGCCGACGGCGGTGTGCTGCTCTCGACCGTGCCGGAGAACGGTGCCGAGGCCAGCACGGTCGGCCTGTTCGTCCGGGCCACCGCCGACCGGCTGCTGGTGACCCAGCGCAATGCCGTGCTGCTCAACGTGTCCCGTGATGACGCGCAGCAGGCCGCGGACTGCCGGATCGTCATCGCGGCCGATACCAGCGGAACCCGCGGTGCCGTCGAGGGATTCGTCCCCGCCGGCGGTGAACCGGCCACCTTCGACATCGCCGACCCGAACATGCGTCCGCAGATCATCGGCGTCTACACCGATCTGCCCCCGGACGTGCCGACCGAGGGTCTGTCGTACACCTCGACCGTCGACACCCGCTTCAGCACCAGCCCGACGCTGCTGAAGGCGCTGGTTCTGATCGTCGGTGTGCTGATGACGATCGCATCGATCGTCGCACTCGCCGTGCTGGATTCGCGCGACGGCCGCCGCTTCGGCCTCGGGTTGCCGAAACGGTGGTGGCGGCCCAAGCCGTTGGACGCGGTGGTCACCGGGGCTCTGCTGGTGTGGCTGTTCGTGGGCGGTAACACCGCCGACGACGGCTACCAGGTCACCGTCGGCCGGGTCGCACCCGACGCCGGGTACCTCGACAACTACTACCGCTACTTCGGCGCGCCGCAGGACCCGTTCGGGTGGCACTACCGCTATCTGGCGCTGTGGATGGAAGTCAGCACCGCAACACCGTGGCTTCGGTTGCTGCCGTTGCTGTTCGCCCTCGCCGGATGGTTCCTGATCAGCCGGTTCGCGCTGCCGCGACTCGGGCCCGCCGTACGCACCTCGCGCGCCGCGTACTGGGCGGCCGGGCTGGGTTTCCTGGCGGTGTGGCTCCCGTTCAACAACGGGCTACGCGTGGAACCGGCACTGAGCGTGGGCATCCTGATCACCTGGGTGCTCGTCGAGCGGTCCATCGCCACCGGACGATTCTTCCCGCTGACCCTCGCCGTGGTGTCGGCTTGGTTGACCCTGACGATCCACCCTGCCGGCGCCATCGCCATCCTGCCGCTGCTGGCTGCGTTACGGCCACTGCTGCGGCGTCTGCGTCAACGCCGCCGCCGGGACGGTCTGCTGCCCCTGCTGATCCCGGTGCTCGCCGCCGGGCTGGCCGTGATGTTCCTGATCTTCGTCGACCAGACGCTGGCGACGATCATGGAGGGCATCGAGGTGCAGGGCATCGTCGGACCCACCAACGAATGGTGGACCGAGGCGATGCGCTACTACATCCTGCTCAACCCCACCCCGGACGGCTCGATCGCGCGACGGGTCGGGATCTTCGTCACCTTCCTTGCCGCAGCCATCATCGCGCTCACCCTGCTGAGCAAGCGCCGCGTGCCCGGCGTCGCGTCGGCACCGCTGTGGCGTCTGCTCGCGGTCGCCGGAGGCGCGGTCGCCGTGCTGGCCTTCGTGCCCACCAAGGCAACCCATCAGATGGGTGCGTTCGCCTGCCTCACCGGAGTTCTCGCCGCCGCGGCCACCGTGTTCCTCCGTCCCGAGGTCATGCGACGCCGGTGCAACCGGACATTCGTCGCCGCGGCCGCGGCCTATGCGCTCGCGGTCGCGTTCGCCGGACGCAATAGTTGGTGGTACGTGGGCAGCTACGGGATTCCCTGGTCCGACGACACCCCCAACGTCGCAGGCATCGAGCTGTTCACCCCCATCCTCCTGATCGCGGTGGTGCTCACCGCGATCGGTGCCTGGCAGTACTACCGCGACGACCGGCTCGCCGAACGCGGTGCACTGCCGGGTACACCCGGTGCGCCGGGCCTCATCCAGCGGATGCCGACGTATTCGCTGGCGATCATCTGCGCGATCGTCCTGCTCTTCAATGTCGTCTCGTTCGCGAAAGCATTTCAGACGCAGCGTGATTCGTGGTCATGGACGAGTTCCAACCTGAACGCGATGCGCGGTGAACCGTGCGCGCTCGCCGACGCGGTCCTGGTCGAGGCGAACCCGAATGACGGACTGCTGGCGCCCGCACAGGTTGCCGGACAGAGCAATCCGTCGCCGGGCGACGCGCTGGCCGGCTCCGACATGGAGGGCTTCGACCCGAACGGCGTCTCGAACAACCTGGAGAGCCAGGCCGACGCCGACCCCGAATCGACCGGCATCGACCGCACGCAGACCGATCCGTCGGAGCCGCAGGAGGAGCCGAGCGGAACGGCCGGGTCGGCCGACACCGGCGGCGGCACCACCGACACCCGCGGCGTGAACGGGTCCTCGGTGCGTCTGCCCTTCGGCCTCGACCAGCAGCAGGTCCCGGTGCTCGGCACCTACGGAACACCTAGTGGGCGTGGACATCTCACGTCCGACTGGTATCAGATGCCGGAGCGGTCCGAGGATGCCCCGCTGGTCACCATGTCGGTCGCGGGAACCATCGAGTACGTCGACGAACTCGCCGTCACCCACCCGGGACAGCGACTTCGCCTCGAGTTCGGGCGCGTCGAGCCCGACGGCGCGGTCACCACCGTGGCATCGATGGTGCCGCTCGACATCGGCAACGACCCCGAGTGGCGCAACCTCCGCTTCCCGATCGATCAGGCACCGCCGCGCGCGTCGGTGGTTCGGATCGTCGCCGACGACACCTCCGGCAACCCGGCGCAATGGCTGGCCGTGACGCCACCGCGCGTGACGCCGCTGGTGACCCTGAATTCCCTGGTGGGCAGCGACGATCCGGTGCTGCTCGACTGGGAGGTGGCCCTCGCCTTCCCGTGCCAGCGGCCGGCGACCGTCGTGAACGGGGTGTTCGAGACGCCGCAATGGCGCGTCACCCCGGACGCCGAGGGCGAACGAGTGAACTCACGACGCTGGATGGCCGGTGACTACGGCGGCCCGCTCGGCATCGTCGAGAACGAGTTGCGGCCCACGGTGTTGCCGTCCTACCTGCGCAACAGCTGGGCCAAGGACTGGGGCAGCCTGCAACGCCTCACCCCGCTGCAGCCCCAGGTCGATGCCGAACTCGTCATCAGCGAGGAGGTTCACGGCGGGATGTGGACGCCGGGTCCGATGCGGGCGATCCGGAACTGAGCCGCGACGCCCCCACCGCTGATCGGGTTCCCCAACCGCTGATCGAGTAGGTTCGAGCCGCTAGGCGAGAACCGTATCGAGATCCGTCTCACGCTGCGGCACAAGAGGTCTCGATACGCCTCCTCGCCTAGCGGCTCGTCGGCTACTCGACCACCGGAGGGGCGGCTCGTCGGCTACTCGACCAACGGTGGGGTGGCTCGTCGGCTACTCGACCAACGGTGGGGTGGCTCGTCGGCTACTCGACCAACGGGTGGTGGGGTGGCTCGTCGGCTACTCGACCACCGGAGGGTGGCCACCGGGCGACATCAGTACCGGATCGGTGCCGGACTCCAGAGGCCGCCCCGGGTGGCGGTGGCGGTGTCGACGTCGGCGAGGGTGGTGACATCGCCGTACGGGGTGTACCGCTCGAGCGAACCCCAGTCACGTCCGATGTCTCCCTGCAGGTAGGTGGCGACCGCCTGGGGTTCCTGCGACACCTCGAGCCAGCCCAATGGTCCACCGCCGTAGGAGTTCTGCCACGCCGACACCGCTGCGGCCAGGTCGGCGCCCGGCTTGATCCGCCACTGCGGGATCTCCGCCACCCCGTTGGCATGGGTGAACGGCCGCTGGCAGGGGAAGACGAGGCCGGACGTCCAGTCCACGTGCACCGGGTCCTCACGGCCGACGACCTCTTGCAGCGTCTGCATCTCGGGCAGCCGCGGCGGCGTGACGACGATGAAGCGGTCCGACGACAGGTTGTCGTCTGTGGCGACGATCCGTACCGCGGTGGTGTCCGCCGGTAGCGAGTCGGTGGTGACGCGGACGTTGCGCCAAGACGGACGCGGTCCCGGGTCGATCAGTTCGGTCTCGCCCGCGGCCTCCAGCTCGTCGTCGGCGGTGCCGGGATCGATCGGGTCGGTCGTGTACTCCAACAGCAGATTCGGGTTGTCGTAGAGACCGGCGACGGAGAACGTCACCAGCGGGCGGTCCGCGAAATCGGTGGGCAGTGCGTACCACGCCGAGGTCAGGCGGGCCGGCATCTGATCCGAACTCGAGTAGCTGCCCATCACCGGTGTGCGCGCCGCGTCCAGGAAGAACGGCAGTTCGGCGAAGCTGCCGTTCACTCCCGCCTGCGACGCCACGCCACCGCCGGTGCCGCCGGTGTTGGCGGTCAGCACATCCGGGGAGTCGGCGGCGCTGCGGGCCAGCACACCGAGGGACCCCTCGCTGGCAGTGCTCTCCAACTCCACCGGCACCCCGTTGGCGGTGAAGCCGGAGGTGGTCGGGCGGGTGGCGCCCTCTGGCGCGGTCGCCGGACCCGCCAGCGGATCGGTGATCGACCCGTCGACCGGTTCGAGGAGGAAGCGACTGGGATCCGATTCGACCCACACCTTGTCCGCCATGCCGCATTCGTGGCCGGCGAGAGCCTCCAGGTTCGACCGCGGAACCGAATACGACGAACTCTGCTGGATACCCGCGAACGCGGCGGTGACCAGAGCGAACACGACCACCGCGGCGGACACGAACGCCAACGGCGCCGACGCGAGCACCGACCATGCGCGCCGGTACCACGGTGCTCGACCGTCGGAGCGGTCGTCGTCGGCCGGATCCGCACCGGTGAACGGTTCACGGAAGTGGAACCACAGGGCGAGCAGCAGCAACAGCAGGGCCGAGTACAGGAGCACGCTGGCGAGGTTGACGCCGAAACTCACCTGGGTCACCCCCCACGGCATGCCCCACGCCGAGGAGTAATAGAAGGAGTTCGGCGCCGTGAAGGCCATCGCCGCGACGAACAGCACCAGCGAGGCGAAGAGAGTTCGATTGCGCCGTGAATGCATCGCCTGATGACCGGCAGCAATCGCGGCGAGCGCGGCCAGCGCGGCAGCCAGACCGGCGAACACACCGAAGTGATGCGTCCACTTGGTGGGTGTGAACATGAGGAACACCAGCGACGCGAAGGTGATGCCGACGATGCGCCGCGACGGACCCAACGCCGTGCCCGGGATGCGGGACCGACGGATCAGCATCGCCGCGGACACCACCAGCGACAGGATCATCGTGAGTACCGCGAACCGGCGGGGGATCGAGCCGTCGGCGGAGAACGCGAACAACGACGAGTACCGATTGATCTCGTTGTACCAATGCATCGACGGGCCCAGCGCCGACTTCATCTGCGACGCCTCGACGAAGGAACGCAACGTGAGGTTGGAGAACACCACGAAGATGACGAAGGTCCCGGCCGCGACGATCGGCGCCAGCAGCGCGACATAGGACCAGCGACCGCCGCCGATCGCCCGCGCCCGCTTGATCAACGCCAGGATCATCGGGCGCGCCCCGGCGATCAGCGCGGCCACGGCCAGCAGGCCGGTCGGGCCGGCCGCCAGACTGAAGGCACCGATGAGGCAGGCCACCGCAGCGGGCAGCATGCGGCCGGTGGCGATGGCCCGTTCGACCGAACACCAGGTCAGCAGGGCGCCGAGGCAGATGATCGGTTCCGGCCGCAGTCCGTTGTTGAATGGGAACCACGAGATGAGGAAGACGAACGCGGCCGTCCAGCCCACCGACGGGCGGGTGATGGCGGCCCGGCCGAGCCGCGGCAGCACCTCGTGACTGACGATCAGCCACACACCGATCCCGCAGAGCAGAGCGGGGATGCGCATCCACGGGCTGGCGACGCTGACATGACTGAGCCAGCCGAACACCTGGTAGTACCAGCCGAACGGCGCCTCGGGGGCACCGAACCAGCGGAAGTAGTTCGCGGTGTAGTCGGCGTCCTGGGCGACCCGCGACATGGTGAGGAGGTAGCCGTCGTCGGAGGTGTTCGGTCCGATGAGATGCCAGACGATCAGTGCGCCGATGACAACGTAGTCGCGTGCGTTCAGGCGCCACCATCGGGCGGGCAGGATGCGGCGGTGCCGGCGGCCGTCGGTGGAGTCGAGCACCGCCAACGCGGCCAGGGAGAGCAGTGTCGCGATGATCCCGATGACCAGGACGGCCCATTTCAGGATGGTCGGCGCGGTGGAGTAGCGCGAGTCGATGGTGACATGCGCGTCCAGGCCCGGAAGCGTGGCGGCCGGCCCGTCGAGGTCGGTGAACAGTCCGGTGACCTGCGGGCGCTGGTCGGCGTCGTAGGTGTCGGATTCGCGGCCGGCGGTGGTGCCGTCGAGGGCGTCCCCGTCGTCGTTGCGCATGCCGACGAATTCGGCGGACACCGCTTCGGAGTCGGCGCGCACGGAGATCTCACGACAGTCCTGGGTGCGGATCTGTTCCAGCGTCGCCGACACCAGGGGAACGTTGCGGATGACGACCTCGACGGTCTGCCGGTCGGCAGGGTCGCCCGGCTGGCCCGTCTTGCGGACGAACAGGCCGCGCTCGCCGGATTTCTCCGCCTCTTTGGGGGTGGTCGAGAGCAGCACCGACTCGCCGTCGCCGAGTTGTTCGACCGCGCTGCACGGGATGTGCGCGTCGAGGTCGATCGGGACGTAGCTGGTCAGAGGGGCGGCCACCGATTCGATCTGCTCACCCTGTGGCCAGGAGATCTGGGCGGTCGTCTGATGGACCGGCATCAGCGGGGTCGCGATTGCCATGAGGAATCCGAGCAGTCCGGTGATGATGGCGACGACCCTGGCGCGTCTTACCGTCTGCGATGGCACAAAGAGAGATGGTAACGGTTGGCCTCGCGGGCTCCGTTCGGCCGAATGGCGGGAGAACTATGGTTGATCCATGTCTGACACCGCCGCCGGCACCGAGCCGCTCCCGATCCTGCTGCTCAACGGGCCGAATCTGAACACGCTCGGGGTCCGGCAGCCCGAGGTCTACGGCGCGGCGACCCTCGACGACGTCGTCGACCTCGCCGAGCGCACGGCCGGCGAGCTGGGATTCGGGCTGCGGGCGGCGCAGACCAACCACGAGGGGCAGATGATCGACTGGCTGCACGAGGCGCGCGGCCAGATCAGCGGCATCGTCATCAACCCGGCAGCTTGGACGCACACCTCGGTGGCGCTCGCGGATGCCCTGGTGATCCCCGACGTGCCGATCATGGAGGTGCACATCAGCAACGTGCACAAGCGGGAGGCCTTCCGGCATCACTCCTACGTGTCGCCCCTCGCCGCCGGTGTGATCGCCGGATACGGGATCCGCGGTTACGAGTTCGCGATCCGGCGACTCGTCGAACTCGTCGGCTGAGTCCTCACGCGGCGTAGGTCCCGAAGTCCCCGGTCACCCCGAGGCGCTCCAGGAATGTGTCGCGGTCGAATCCGGTGTCGGCGACGTCGGCGGCAACCGCGCGGCCGGCGTTGCGCAGCGCATCGGCAGACTCCCACGAGACGACCGTGACGACATTGAACGTGCTGTCCCCGCCGATCAGCGTGAGGACGTCGTTGCGGAGGATGCCCGGCTGGGCGCCGAGGATCGCGTGCGTGTGGTGGACCTGCCGGAGGAACTCGTCGCGCGAGCGCTCGGGTACGGCGAACTTGTCGATGCGGTGCAGGTGATCAGTCATGCGCATCAGCATCGAACTTCAAGTGGACTCGATGTCAATGCCGGGCGCCCGGGATCAGTCTTCGAAATGCGCCTTGTAGATCTGGCCGTGCACACCGACTGTCCGGTCGACCACCTGGGACACCGAGAAGTCCGCGGCCGCCGAAAGGTAGGCATACGCGGTGGCGCGATCCATGCCGCGGTCCTGCTCGAGAAAGTCCAGCGCATTGACCACGGCACGACGCATGGCGACGCCCAGACTGGTGTCCTGACCGCCGATCGAGCCGTCGGGGTCCGACAAGCCGATGGGTATCCATCGCTCGGCATCCTCGGCGAAGGGATATGTGTAGGCGACCGACGGGGCGTCACCGGAACCGGGTTTGCACACCGTGAGACGGAACGTCGACCGCACGGAGCCCTCCATCGCGGTCAATGCCACCTCGCCATCGCCCTGAGCCATGTGCGGATCGCCCACATAGAACAACGCGCCGGGGGCGAAGACGGGCAGGTAGAAGGTCGAACCCTCACCCAGTAGCCGGATGTCGATGTTGCCACCGCCGATCGTCGGTGGCACCGAGTGGAGGCTGTCGGCGGTCAGATCGGTGTCATCGGCGAAGGCCACCCCCATCATTCCCATGAACGGCTGCAACGGGAAACGCACACGGGCGTTGTCGCCGTAGGTCATCACCCCGTCACTGCCGTCGATCGGGGTGAAGGTGGAGACGTTGCCGTAATCCTCGGGATTCCCGGTGGGACGTCCGTCGGTCTCGACCGGCGGCATGACCTCCTCCAGGCTGATGCCCTCGGGCGCCTCGCCGTCGGAGGTTAGGGCGAGTGCGCCCCGGGCGTGCCGGTTGGACACCACCCCATAGGGCACCCGCGGAACGACAGACAGGCTCTCGATCTTGAGGACGTCGCCGGGTTCGGCGCCGTCGACGTGGATAGGCCCGGTCACGATATGCGGTCCGTCGGAATCGAAGTCGCGTTCGGTGCGGTCATAGCCGGCGGCGATGGCGATTGCGTCCTCGAGGACGTCGCCTTGGGCGACGTCGTAGCGGCCGAAGAACTCGACGGGGTCGCGGCCCTGATCCTCCAGGATTCCCTCGTGGGAGACGGTGTCGATGGTGACCGTCTGCTCGGACTGCATCCGCATCACCGGATCGGCATGGACGCTCGGCACATAGCCCCAACGCACGTCGTCGGGGCTCGACGGCAGGTAGTGATCGCCCGGCCGATCGCCCTGATTCGGCTGCAGGACACCGGCGAAGGTACTGACACCGCTTGATGTGGTGGTCGCGGGCGCACCACCACCATCGCCGCCACACGCGGTCGTCAACCCGGCGACCCCCGCGCCTGCGCCCAAAGCGGCTGCGGCGCGGAAGAAGTCGCGACGGCCTATCCCTTTGATGATCATCTTGCTTGCATTACGGCCGAAGTCGTCAGTCAAGAGATACCTCTCAGATCGGGAAGACCTGAGGCTAGTGATCCGGTGTTGCGGCAGTGTTGCCGGTGGTGTGGCGCGAATTTACGCGGCGCGTTTGTGCACCGGGTCATGAATTCGTCGCCGCCAGAGTCGCGATGACGTGTCCAACTACTCCACGAAACCTGGACCGTCCACCCGCTCACGTCGGTGCGTGACCTTGGTCTGGAGATAGTCGAGGCCGCGAGTGATGAGCACCCACAGGACCGCGCCGATCGCGGCGCCGACCAGCGCCATCCATACGTTCGCGCTGCCAGTGCTCACGCTCAGCGTGAAGAAGATTACGAAGAATACGGCGACTTGTCGGAGCTCGGTATTGGCCAATGACTTCATTTCGGAAGGCCAATCTGCTTCCGACGGCGCATGTTGCCGGCGATGCCGACGCTGAAAGCGACTACGAAACCGATAGCTGCGACCATCAACATCTTCCTTGCATATCCCCTCGTCGGCTCCTCGCGAGAGCGGCCCCTTCACGCGGAGTTCCAGCGTCCCATTCCACAACGGTGATCGTGCCTGGCGGCCCAGCCTATCCGAACTCGTCGCGGCGACGCGTGTGTCGGCGCTCAGCCGGTTCTGGCGCGTCACGGCCAGGAAACCGAGAGGTTCCATGAAGTGCGCTCGAGAACTAGTGCAACCGAGGGGTTGCGCAAGCCGAGTAGGTGTGCAACTGTGGAGTTGCACATCTTCTAGGGAAGGAACCACAATGGACACCGAATTCGATCGCATCGAACGCGAGATCACCATCGACGCACCGACCGAGCGTGTCTGGGCGCTCGTGGCCGAACCCGGTTGGTACATCAACGACGACCGGATGGTCGAGCACGAGGTCCGGCGCGACGGCGACGTCAGCTACGTGACCGACCCCAAGTACGGCACCTTCGCGTTTCGCACCGTGCAACTCGACGAACCCAACTATGCGGCGTTCCGCTGGCACATCGACACCGAGAATCTGGACAGCTCATCGACGCTGGTCGAGTTCTGGCTGACGCCAACCGAATCCGGCGTGCTGCTCAAGGTCGCCGAGAGCGGGTTCGCCTCCCTCGACGAGCCGGAGGCCGATCGTCGATCGCGATTCGACGACCACTTCGACGGATGGCCCCAGGAGCTCGAGATCGCTCGCAAGCACCTCACCGGGGTGGCTGCCGGTGCCTGACGGCGACATCGCGGAGGTCGGGGCTGTCGAGGATGGGGCGCCGGTCGAACTGTTCGCGGCACTTGCCGACGACAGTCGATGGCAGATCCTCGTCGAACTGTCCCGGTCCCCGGCCTCTGCGTCCGCGCTGGCAGGTCGTCTCCCGATCACCCGCCAGGCCATCGCCAAACACCTACGGGTGCTGACCGACGCCGGACTCGTCGACGCGACCAAGTCCGGCCGCGAGGTGCGTTACGAGCCCGTGGGTGCTCGGCTCAGTCAGGTGGCGCGGCAGCTCGATGCCATCGCCCGGGGCTGGGACCGTCGACTCGAACGGATTCGCGCGCTGGCCGAAGACGTGGGCGACCCTTCGTGACGCTATCCCCCAACCGATCCCTGAGGAGCACGCGAACGAAGTGAGTGTGCGTCACGAAGGGTCAACTCACCTCGAGCGCCCGGCGGGCGGCGTCGGCGACCGAACCGTCGTGGCGCGGGCCGTGTCCGGGGAACAGCGTCGTCGCGTCGAGTTCGGTGAAGGACTCGACGGCGTGCCGCGCGGCGACCTCGTCATGCTGAAACGCGGGCGAGATGCACTGCGGCCCCGCGATCTTCGAAATCGGGTGTCCGCTGACCAGCGCGTCTCCGGAAACCAGCACCGACGAATCGGCGACAAGGTAGGCGCTGTGTCCGTCGGTGTGCCCGTGCGATGCGACCGGTACCGGGCGGCCGGGCAGGTCGAGTGCTTCGGGGAACGGCTTGGCGTCGGCGATACCCTTGCGGCTCAACACCCCGAGTGGGGTGACCTTGGACAGCCAACGCAGCACGCGCGGCTGATAGGCCAGAGGAACGATGTCGGCCGGGCCGGCCTGCTGGAGATAGTCGCGGCGCGCATGCGACACCTCCACCGGATCCACGTAGACGTCGAACTCGTAACGTTCGCGCAGCGACACCAAGCCACCGAGGTGGTCGACGTGGGCGTGGGTGAGCAGCGCGGCGCGGATGTCCTCCGGCCGACCGCCGATCTGGCGGATCGATTCCACCACCGCCGACGCATGTCCCGGATAGCCGCCGTCGATCAGTGTGATGTCTGAACCCTCTTGCAGCAGTACCCAGTTCACCACGTCGGTGCTGACCAGGAACGCCGTCGACGACCCGGCGTCGACCCGACTGATCCGAAACGAACTCTTCGGCTTGATCATCGGCGCACCACCACCACGAAGGGCCCCACCTCGGTCACGATGAATCGCGGATCGGCGAACACCGCAGGGTCGAAGGTGACCGTGTAGCGCTTGATGTTCGGATCGTTGGGATACACATCCTCCGCCAGTCGCAACGTGTAACCGTCGGCGGCATAACGGAACAGGAACACGTTGGGTGGCGTCCACGGTGCGCGATCGAGGCGTCGGACGAGTTGATCCGGGGTGGTGGCCTCGGCCCACCGTTCGATGGTTTCTGCGCGTTTGTCGAACTCGGCCAACGGGTTCGCGTAATGCGCGGTCAGTCCCTGGAAACCCCAGTACGGGTAGATGGACAAGAAGCCGTAGTCCGCCGTCAGCACCACGTTCTCGGTGGCAGGCCGACCGGTCTGCTGCCGGATGAGCCGATGGATCTCCGGATAGTAGGACTCGGCCCCGGGTGGCCGCTGGTCGGCGCGTTCACCGCGGCCATCGGTGTCGGTGTACGCGGTGGTGATCTCCGAGGACAGGTGCCCCGGAATGCCTTGCGCGAGCGCTATCGCGGACACCGCCGCGAGCGCGCCGATGGCAAACCGGACGTCGCCGAACTTGCCGATCGCCCATTTCGAGAGGTCGGCGACACCGAGGACGCCGGCCGCGGCGAGCGCGCCGTAGAGCAGCGGATTGAGGCGGAACGACAGCAGTGTGCTGCCGCTCGCGGTACGCAGCATCGACAGCAGGCAGAACAGATAGATCGTCACCACGACGATGAACAGGGCGAGCGCGACGGTTCGGCGTTGGAACCGGAGCAGTAGCCAGACGAGGCCGACCAGCGTGAGCACGCCGACGATGCTGAAGTCGAAGAACGGTAGCGGCAGCACCGCTCCGCGGTCGGGCAGATAGTGTTCGGCGGTCCCGCCGCTGGTCGGTTCGTTCTGCGCCCGCGCCCACAGGTAGGGCGCCCACGCCACCAGCGCGATCAGCCCGGAGATGACACCCATGGCGACGAGCCGTCCGATGATCGCGCCGATCATTCCTCGGCGCCGACCGGACACGGTGGCGTCGGGGACCGCCTTGTTCGATGCGCGGAGCCACGCGATGACACAGAGGTAGAGCGCCATGATCACCGCGGTCAACGCGAACAGCCCGGTGTAGAGCGTGTAGCAGGTGGCGCTGATGCCGAGGAACACGCCGGTGCCGATCACCGCGGGCCAGCTCGTCCCCGAGCGGAGACCGCCGACCGGGCCGTCGGCGATGCGCGACTGTCCGCGCAGCCCGTACAGCATCGGGATCGTCATCGGGAGTCCGAGCAGGACGAGCACCGCCGCATACGGTTCCGGCGACGCGTACGTCAGCGTGATGAGCGTGATGACGAGCGAGATCGGGATGCCGCGCAGCGCACCGATCATCCGCGTCCACAACAGGACGGACACTGCGGCGGCCGCGGCGATCGAGATGATGGCCCACGGCTTGTACGCTTCCCAACCCGGCAGGCCCTCGAAGTTGGCGAAGCGACCACCCCACCAGAACCAGCCGGCCGGATAGAACGGCGGCAGGTCGAGATAGGTCATGTCCGCCAGGCGCGGGCTGCTCGTCATCCGCGTCAGGTACTCGGTGCGGAACTCCTGATCGACCGAGAGCCCGAACAGATACAGCTTGGTGGCGCCCAACGGCATGCCGAGCGTCACGGTCACCATGCCCGCCGACCCCGCGGCCGCGAGTACCGCAGTGAGCCAGCGTGGTTTCCCGTAGCGGTCGAGCAGAACCGCGACGACAAGCACCGCGACCGCGAACACCTGGCCGACCGTGGTCAGCGCTCGTGTCACGTTGGACGAGTTGAACGCGGGCCAGTCGACGGCAGCGACGACCTTCAACCCGACGAAGGCGATGAGCGCACCGAAGACGAGCGCGGCGACGAGCTCGCCGACGTCGCGGGCGCGGCGGACGGCAGTGGTCACGATCAGATGGGCAGCCGACGGAAGATCGGACGCGGGATGTGCCGCAGGATCATCATGACGAACCGGAACGGCGCCGGAGCCCAGACGATCTCCTTGCCCTTGTCGGCGGCCGCGACCACCATCCGGCCGACGTCCTCCTTGTTCACCGTCATCGGCGCTTCGTCGACGTGGGCGGACAGCCGGGTGCGCACCTGACCGGGCCGGACGACCAGCACACGAGGACCGAACGGTCGCAACGCATCACCAAGGCCGAGGTAGAAGCCGTCGAGTCCGGCCTTGGTGGAGCCGTAGACGAAGTTGCTGCGCCGCACACGCTCTCCGGCCACGGAGCTCATCGCGATGATCTGGCCGGAGCCCTGCGCCCGCAACTTCTCGCCGAGCAGCACACCGACCGAGACCGCCGCGGTGTAATTGATGCCGACCTCGGTGACCGCGCCCTTGTGGTCCTGCCACACCTTCTCGTCGTCGAACTGCACGCCGAAGGCGACGATCGCGACGTCGATGTCGCCGCCGGCGAAGGCCTTGTCGATCACCGCGGGATGGGTGTCGGGGGCGAGGGCGTCGAAGTCGATCTGCTCGACGTCGGTGGCACCCGCGGTCTTCATCTTCTCGGCCGCGGCATCGGCTGTGGGATCGCCCGGGACGGTGGCCAGCACCAGGCGGGCGGGCCCCTTCTTGAGGTACTCCTCGGCGATCGCCAGCCCGATCTCGGAACTGCCGCCCAGGATCAGGATGGATTGGGGTGCGCCGACGGCGTTGATCATGGTGCCCTTTCGGTGTCGTGCAGGGTCGGGGTCGTGCAGGGGACGTTGAATGTGGTGGATTCGGTTGGTGGTCAGGAGAGTTCGAGCCGGCGGCCCATGTCGGACATGAACACACCGGTCGGGTCGATCCGACGGCGCACCGCAGTCCACTCGTCGATCCGTGGGTACATCGCGTGGAAGTTCTGCGCGGACGTCCGCGAGTCCTTGGCGGTGTAGAGGCGGCCACCCATCTCCATCACACGACGGTCCAGGTCGTTGAGGAACTCCGCGAGCCCCTTCTTGACCGGGAAGTCGAGGCAGACGTTCCATCCCTTGAACGGGAAGCTCAGCGGCGCCTTGTTTCCCTCGCCGAACAGCTTGATGACGTTGAGGAAGCTGACGTGGCCGGAGGCCTGGATGTCGACGATGAGTTGCTTGAAGTCCTTCTCGTTGCCGGTCGGCACGATGAACTGGTACTGCGTGAACCCACCACCGCGGCCGTAGGCGTTGTTCCAGTTCCCGACGACATCGAGCATGTGATAGAACTGCGCCAAATTCTTGATCTGGCCCATCTTGTTCGAGCCCATCCGGTAGTAGGCCTCACCCACCAGCGCGAAGTCGAACTTGTTGGCCAGCCCGCGCGGGAACACATCGGGCAGCGAGATCAGCGGTTTGCTGTTGAACGCCAACGGATCCTTGCGGTACTTCGCCGGCAGATCGTCGAGGGTCGCGAGGTTTCCGCGGCTGAACGACCCGCGGCCGAGTTTTGGTGGCCCGCTGATGGTGTCGAACCATCCCGACGCGTACTCGAAGCCGTCCTCGTAGCGCTGCTCGAGGTGCAGGTCGATTGTCTCGTCAAGGGTGTTGGTGGTGAACGTGTCCGCGAGGAACAGGGCGCTCTCGGTGCGCTTCATCGCGATCTTGGCGCGCAGGATGATGCCGGTGAGGCCGATGCCGGCCACCGTCGCCCAGAACAGTTCGCCATCCGGGTCGTCGGAGGAGCCGTCGGGGGTGAGGATCAGCACCCGGCCGTCGGCGACGAGCAGATGCATCTCGACGACATGGTTGCCGAAGCTGCCCGCGCTGTGGTGGTTCTTGCCGTGGATATCGTGGGCGATCGCGCCACCGACGGTGACCTGCCGGGTGCCCGGCAGCACGGGAACCCAGAGGCCGAACGGCAGAGCCGCGGCCATGAGGGCGTCGAGGGACACCCCGGCGTCGACGTCGGCGATCGCGGTGTCCGGGTCGATCGAGTAGATCCGCGTCAGCGGCGTCATGTCGACGGTCAGGCCACCGCTGTTCTGGCCGGACTCGTTATAGGAACGACCGAGCCCGCGAGCGATGACACCGCGCTTGAGATAGTCCGGTTTGTCCGCATTGTCGTCGGCGACGCGAGCGACCGCTTCCGCGATGACCTCGGGGTATGGCGTCGAGAGCACGTGCCCGACGGTCGGGGTGGTCCGCGACCACCCCACCAGCTTGCGGGTCTCGATCGGCAACAACTCGTGAGTAGACATCGCACATGAGGGTACCTGTCCGCTCGGGCAGTCGGATCGCGATGAGAAACACCTGGTCGCGGAGTCGAAGAAGCGATCTCACCGCGCCCGGCGCAACATCCCCGCGACGATGCGGCGCGTATCCGCCGGATCGATCACATCGTCGATCTCGAACACCCGCGCGGCGTTGAGTGCCTTGGCGTGCTCGCGCATTGCATCGGTGCTCGTGCGGACGAGCTCCTCGCGTTCGTCCTCCGGCAGCGCCGCCAACTGCTTGGCCATCGAGAGTCGTACCGCCCCCTCGAGTCCCATCGGGCCGAGATGGGCCTGCGGCCAGGCCACGGTGAGGACTGGGCGGTGCGTGTCACCGCCGAGCATCGCCTGGGCGCCGAGGCCGTAGCCGCGTCGCAGCACGACGCCGATCAACGGCTGGGTGAACTGTGAACCGACGTTGACCATCCGAGACGCGGTACGCACCAGACCGGTGCGTTCGGCCTCGGGCCCGACCATGAATCCGGGCGTGTCGACGAGGCTGAGGATCGGGATGCCCCACCGCTCGCACAGTTCGAGGAAGTCGGCGGCCTTGGTCGCGGCATCGGAGGTGAGCGCACCCGCCAGGTGGCCGGACTGATTCGCCATCACCCCGACCGGCATCCCGTCGATCCGGGCGAGAGCAGTGACCAGTTCCGGCGCCCACCGCTCGCGCAGCCAGAGCGCCGTCCCCATGTCGACGACGGTCTCGACGATCGGGCGGACGTCGAAGGCCTCACGATCGTTGGCGGGCAGGGCGTCACGCAGCACCGTCTGATCGTCGGCGACGATCTCGACCGGGCCGGCCGGTGCGACCATGCCGAGCAACTGCCGCACGACCGCGACGGCCTCGGCTTCGTCGTCGACCAGGACGTCGATCACCCCGTTGGCGGCCTGTTCCTCCGCAGGCCCGATGTCCTCGGCGGCCACCTGCCCGAGTCCACCGCCGGCGATCATCGCCGGACCGGCCATCCCGAGATTGGCGTCCGGGGTGGCGACCCGGATGTCCGCCGACCCGGCCAGGACCGCGTTGCCCGCGAAACAGCGGCCGGACACCACCGCGATCCGCGGCGCCACCTCGCCGAGCGCGCCCCACATCCGGAACGAACCAACGTCGAGCGCCGACACCACCGGATAGTCGGTGTCGCCGGGCCGCCCGCCGCCGCCCTCGGTGAAGAACACCGCCGGCAACTCCAGGCGGGTGGCGACGTCGATCAGCCGGTCGGTCTTGTGATGCCCGCGCATGCCCTGGGTGCCGGCCTGCACCATCCAGTCGTAGCTCAGCACCACACAGGCGCGACCGTCGACCGTGGCGGTGCCGCCGATCAACCCGTCGGCCGGCGTGTCGAGCACCAGGTCCATCAGGTCGCGACGTTGTTCCTGTGCGGCCGTGGCGAATTGGCCGTACTCGATCAGCGATCCGGCATCGATCAGGTCGGCGACGTTCTCCCGTGCGGTGCGACGTCCGGCGGCGTGACGGCGGGCGACCTTCTCCGGCCGCGCCGCATCCGTCGTCAGGTGCCGTCGCGCGGTCACCTCGTCGAGCCCGGTCGCCGGTGCGGGGTGGCCGTTCTGATCACCCATCACACGGTCCCTTCTCGATCGACCTGCTGGTGCGTGATCCCGATCGAGGACCGCGCCTGCGCGATCTCGCCGCGACAGAACTCCGCGTTGACGGGATCGGACGCCCGGTCCAGTGCGTCGTCGATCCGGTCGAGGTGCAGCGTGACATGGTCGCGGACATCGGCGTCGACAGCCGCCACCCCGATCCGGCGCGCGAGCATGATCGCCGCGGTCATCGCGATCGGCGCGTCGAGTGCGTAGGTGCGGACCGCCCCGAACACGTCGTCGAGGAGTTCCTGCATGGGTAGGCGGGTCACGATCAGCCGCACGGTGCCGTCGTCGTCGGTGCGCCCCAGGTCGGGTGCGCGGCGGCGCGCCAGGGGGACCAGCCCGGCGGCGAGTTCGTTGAGTGCGTTGTGCGCGGTGTAGGGATCGTTCGTGCCCGGGGAGAGGGCGCGGACGGCCATCTCGGTGAGCTGCTGCACCGCGAACTGGATGTCCTGGTACGGCGTCCGCGTCTCGCCGAGCTCGATGCCGTCACGGATCGCGTCGGTCGCTCCCGAGGTCGCCTCGTCGTCACCGTCGATGCCGTGGATGCGGGCGAGCACCTCGCCGTCGACCAGGTGATCGCCTGGTCGGACCTCGATCGCGATGAGGCAGCCCTGCTCGCGTGCGGTACGCAGTAGCGCGGTCTCGTCGATCCCGATGACGAATCCCGAACCCGTTGCGGTGACCGGTGTCCCGCCGCCCGGAGTGGGGGCGGCGACCGCGTTGTCGGGTGCGGGATCGGGATAGAGCTCCGCGACCACGGCATCGAGTTCGGACCGGACGCGCGCCGACAACGTCGACACCTGGATGGACGACGCGATGTGGTTGATGAAGTACACGAGGACCAGGACGTCGACGACAGCCAACCCGACCGCCACGTTGACCGCGATGTCGGGCACGAAGGTGGTGTCGACGGTCGGGCCGGCGGTGATGGCGCGCAACACCATCAGCGCATAGAGGAAGGTGGCGCCGAACATGCCGAGCACGAACTGGTTTCCGCGATCGTTCATGAAGTTGCGGACCAGGCGGGGACCGTAGGTGGAACTGGCTGTCGCGAGCACCGAGATCGTGATCGAGAACGAGGTGGCCGCGACGGCCAGCATCGACCCGCCGATCGCGCCGAGCAGATCGCGACCGCCGCTGGCACCGACCCGGACGAAGAAGCCGCCCTCCCAGCCAGGTGTCGTGTCGGCCAGCGCGCGGTCGACCTCGACGAGCACCTGCGCGAGCACGATCGCCGAAAGTGCCATGACCAGCGGGAGGAACCAGAACACGTCCCGGAGCCGCGTCAACCTCATCCGCATGCGCTAGTCACCCAGCACTTTCCGTGCTGCGTTGCGTCCTGGAATCCCACTTACGCCACCACCTCGCCGTGCGCCGGCGCCGCACAGCAGCAGCCTGGGGTGGTGCGTCTCCACGCCCCAGGTGCCGACCTCGTGCTCGGACTCCGCCCACGGCCACTGGAGGCTGCGGTGGAAGATGTTGCCACCGGGGAGTCCCAGGGTCTCCTCGAGATCCTGCGGGGTCTTCACCTCGATACACGGATCGCCGGCGGCATCGTGCGTGATCACGTTCTGGACAGGTTCGGCCAGAACGGAATTGAGCGATGCCAGGGTGGCGCCGACCGCGTGCTCGACGGCGCCGGGCGAATCGAACACATCCGGTGGGGTGTGCAGGCCGAACAGCGTCAGCGTGTGTTTCCCGTCGAGTTCGGGTCCCAGGATCGACCGATCCGACAGTGTGTGGCAATAGATCTCACATGGCGGTAGTTCGGGGACCTGTCCGCGGGCGGCCTGTCGGTATGCGGTGCGCAGTTGCTGGGCGCTCTCGTTGATGTGGAACGTGCCGGAGAATGCGGCGGCCGGCGACACGGAGTCGTCGCGCAGGCGGGGTAGGCGGTCGAGCAGTAGGTTGACCTTGAGTTGCGCGCCGCGCGGCTCGGTCTCGGTCTCGATGGGATCGTCGAGGAGATCGTTGAGCACCGCCGGCGCGCAGGCGGCGTACAGCATCGTCGCCGATACCGTGCGGTCGGCGAGTTCGACGGTTCCGTCGGCGGGGTCGATGCCGACTACCTCTACACCGGTGCGGATCTCGGCGCCGGCGGCGGCGGCTGCCTGATACAGCGCGCCGGACACCGCGCCCATGCCGCCGACGGGGACGTCCCAGTCGCCGGTACCGCCGCCGATGACGTGATACAGGAAGCAGATGTTCTGTCGCAGCGAGGGGGCGTCGAGGTCGGCGAAGGTGCCGATCAGGCCGTCGGTGGCGGCGATCCCACGTACCACGTCGTCGTCGAAGTACTGCTCGAGCAGAGTGCCGAGCGGGCGGGTCGTGAGCGTCTCCCAGAACTCGGCCTCACTGGAATCCGTTCCGGTGACCAGATCGTGCATCTCACCGGCCGAACGAAGTGGTTCGAGCATGGTCGGGAAGACTCGTTCGGCGATGGTCCCCAGTCGCGTGTAGAACGACTGCCAGGCGGTGTGCACCGTATCGGAACCCGTTGCCTTGCGGAAGGATTCGGCGGTGGATTCGGGATCGTCGTTGTCGACGAGGATGCCGGTGGCCGGATCTGCCGGCAACGGTGTGTACGACGAGTACCGGCGTCGGATGAGCCGGATGTCGAGTCCGAGGTCGGCGATGATCGCACGCGGCATCAGCGAAACCAGATACGAGTAGCGCGACAGCTGCGCAGGAAGGCCGGCGAACGGCATCGCCGACACCGCGGCACCGCCGACGTGATCGGCCTTCTCCACCACCAGTACGGAGCGGCCCGCGTCGGCGAGATAGGTCGCGGCGGTCAGGCCGTTGTGACCGGCGCCGATGATGACATCGTCGTAATGGGTGGCAGGCACGTCGGATTCACCTCATTATGCGTTGCAGGAACGGGGTCGAATCCCGGATGGATGCGAGAACCGTCCCCGAGTGGTCTTCGGCGGGATAGACGTGAAGTTCCACGGGCTGACCCGCCGCGGTCATCTGCGCGTACAGCGACAGCGCCGACGGTGCGGGCACATCCGTGTCCAGGAGACCCTGTCCGAGGAAGATCGGGCGGTCGTAGCCGGAGTACGGCGTGCCCATGTACTCAGCGAGACCTTCACGCACACCGGGGATGCCGGCAAGTGGCCGGCGGAACAGGGTGCGCAGGTCGACGCCGGTCATCAGATCCGCCATCTCGGCGTAGCAGAGGGTGCGCGCCGCGGCGACGAGTTCCGCACCGCGGGGCGTGAGCGCCGACCGCACACCGAGATCGGGCCGCGCTTCGATGAACCCGGCCAGAATGTAGGCAGCGTAGGTGTTCAGGCCGGCCGGCAGGGTCACCGGTGGGAAGTCCGGACCGCCCAACGCGATGACCTGCTCGATGTTGGCGGGTGTGCCCGTGGCCACTACGCCGCGGTAGTCCAACCCGGACCCTCGCGACAGCGCGGTCGCCTGGTGGGCGCCGTTGAGCGCCGCGCCGGCCCCCTGCGATTGCCCGACGATCGCCCAGCGGCTGCTCAGCGGGAGGCCCGTCTGCCGCGCCGCCTTGACCGAGTCGACGATCGAATGTGCCTCGGAGTCGCCGTTGAGGTAGCTCATCAAGCCGGGTGTGCCGAGACCGACATAATCGGTGGACACGATGGCGTACCCCTCGCCCAGCCAGTGGGACAGGTATGCGGAGTCCCGGTCACTGCGCGGCTGTGCGGACGGGGTGCAGTCGTCACCCAGCCCGGTGGTGCCGTGCGCCCACGCCAGAACCGGCCAGCCACCCGGGGGTGGCGTGCCGGGTGGCAGGAAGATCGCACCGGTGCTGGTCGCCGGTCGGCCGTGCTGATCCGGTGTTGCGTAATGGATTCGGTAGGCGCGTGCGGCCCCGGGGATGCTGAGATCGGCGGCCAGCGGAACCTGCTCGATGAGAGTGCCGGCTCGCGCCGGCGCCGGTCCGGAGTAGTCGCGAACGTCCATGCCCGACCAGTTGGGCGGCGGGGTGGACGTCGGGTCGGCCGCCGCGCTCGGCTGGGCGACGACGACCGCAACCGCAGTCGAGAGGGCGGTGAATGTCACCATGGCGATGAGCCGCAGCCGTCGAGACATCATGGTCATCGAGGCTAGCGTCCGCCCTCGACCGGCACGCCCAGATGTCGCATTGGACCTATTCTGAGGTCGTGGACATTCCGTCAGTGAAGCTGAACAACGGCTATTCGATCCCGATGGTCGGCCTGGGCACGTTCGGGATGCTGGGGCGGCCCGGCGTGGCGGCCGTCGCCGGCGCGTTGCGCGCCGGGTATCGGATGCTCGACACCGCGTCCCGGTACAGCAACGAACGCAGTGTCGGTCTGGGACTGCGCGAGTCGGGGGTGGCGCGCGACGACGTCGTGGTACAGACCAAACTCGGTGGCGGCGACCAGGGATTCGACGAGGCCATCAACGCGGCCAAGGACAGCGCCCGTCGCCTCGGGGTCGACCACATCGACGTCTACCTGATCCACTGGCCGTGCCCGAGTCTCGGTCGCACCGTCGACTCGTGGAAAGCGCTGCTGACCTTGGCCGACGAGGGCTTCATCCGCACCGCGGGTGTATCGAATTTCAAGCAGCATCACCTGCAGATGCTTTACGACGAGACCGGGCGCTGGCCGGCGATCAACCAGATCCAGTGCTCGCCCGCCCTGGCCCGATCCGAGATCCGGGAGTTCATGGACGACAAGGGCATTCACGCGCAGGCGTGGCATCCCACCGGTCGCAAGGAAGGGATGCTGGGGGAGGCGGCGGTGATTCGGCTGGCCCGCAAATACGGCAAATCGCCTACCCAGATCGCGCTGCGGTGGGCGGTGCAGCAGGGTGTGAGCGTGGTGCCCAAGTCGTCGCACCTCGGTCGGCAACGCGAGAACGCCGACCTGTTCGACTTCGACTTCGACGCCGACGACCTGGCTGCGCTCGTCGCTCTCGACCGCGGGGAGAGGGCCGCGCGAGACTCGGACGTCGAAGAGGAGTTCTGAACCCACGCGGCACACCACCACCCGGACGTAGTCTCAGCCCATGACGGATGGCCGCGCCACCCCGACCTCCCCCGAAGCCCCGGCAGGCGAACTCGACCAACGCAAGATCTGGTCCATTTTCGCAGGCCTGATGCTGGCGATGCTGCTGGCCGCGCTCGACCAGACCATCGTCGCCACCGCGTTGCCGACGATCGTCAACGACCTCGGCGGAGCCGACCACCTGACCTGGGTCGTCACCGCCTACATGCTCGCCACCACGGCGACCACCCCGCTGTGGGGCAAACTCGGCGACCTCTACGGCAGACGCAACCTGTTCCTCGCGTGCGTCGTGATCTTCCTCGTCGGGTCCGGGCTCTGCGGCACCGCGAACTCGATGACGACGCTGATCGCGTACCGCGCGTTGCAGGGCGTCGGCGCCGGCGGGTTGATGGTGTTGTCTCAGGCCATCATCGGCGACGTCGTCCCACCGCGGGAACGCGGTCGCTACCAGGGCATCTTCGGTGCGGTCTTCGGTTTCGCCAGCGTGGTGGGGCCGTTGCTCGGCGGATTCTTCGTCGACAACCTCAGCTGGCGGTGGGTCTTCTACATCAACCTGCCCATCGGGATCGTCGCCCTCGTCGTGGTGATCGCGGTGCTGCCGAAGACCGTCGCGCAGACAAAACCGTCGATCGACTATCTCGGCATCCTGCTGCTGATGACGGCCGCGACCGGCATCGTGCTCGTCACCAGCTTCGGTGCACTCTGGGGTTGGTCGTCCGGGCGGGTGCTGGGCCTGGCCGCGTTGTCGGTGCTGGCGGCGGTCGCGTTCATCTTCCAGGAACGGCGTGCGCCCGAACCGGTGATGCCGGTGCGACTGCTGACCGACCGGGTCTTCGTGATCGCGGCGTCGGTCGGATTCGTCGTCGGTTTCGCGATGTTCGGTGCCATCACGTTCCTGCCGCTGTTCCTACAGGCGGTCCAGGGTGCCACCGCCACTTCGTCTGGGCTGCGGATGATCCCGATGATGGCAGGCCTGCTCCTCACCTCGATCGGCAGCGGCCAGCTCATCAGCCGGACCGGCCGCTACAAGTTCTACCCGATCCTCGGCACCGCGATCTTCACCGTCGCGCTGTACCTGCTGTCCACGATGGACCAGAACACGTCGACGGCGCTGACCAGCACCTATCTGTTCATTCTCGGGCTCGGCCTCGGCATGGTGATGCAGGTGCTGGTCCTGGCCGTGCAGAACTCCGTCGAATACCGCGACCTCGGCGCGGGCACCAGCGGCGCGACGTTCTTCCGCACGATCGGCGCCTCGGTCGGCGTCGCCGCGTTCGGCGCGGTCTTCAACACGCGCCTCGACGACCATCTCTCGCAGGCACCGCCGCCGGGGGCGGTCGGGCCGTGCTCGGCGGAGGTACTCGAGGCGTCCACGCTGACCCTTCCGTCGTGTCCGCCGGACGTCCAGATGTGGTTCCTCGACGGCTTCACCGGCTCCTTCCAGATGGTCTTCCTGGTGGCGGTTCCGATCGGGCTGATCGCCTTCGGGCTCAGTTGGTTGTTGCCGGAGGTCCCGCTGCGCACCGTGACCAAAACCCCCGACCCCGGGGAGAGCTTCGGTATGCCGTCGGATCGGACATCGCTGGAGGAACTGCGACTGAAGGTGTGGGAGACCCTTGCCCGCGACGACCGGCTCCGGGCGTGGGAACTCGTGGTCGAGACGGCGGAGAGTTCGCTGTCACGCGGTGAGGCATGGATGGTCAGCCGAGTCGCCGAAGAGTCCACGCGGGAGATCTCCGCCATGGTGGCGGCATCGGAAACCCCCAGGTCGACGGTGGAGGCGACGGCCGAGTCGTTGGCCCGACGCGGGATGGTGACCATCGACCACGGGGTTGTCGCCATCACGGCCGAGGGTTCGGCCGAAGCCGAGCGACTACTGGAGGCGCAGCGCACGCGGCTGCGGCGATTCGTCGCCGACTACCCCGGCAGCGAGGGGGCAGAAGTCGACGAACTGCTCGACGAGATCGCCCGTCGGCTGCATACGGAGACACCCCCGGAGTGGTCTAGGGTTTGAGGCGTGTCCCGACCTGAATCCGACGCGGCCGACCCGCAGCCGCATCACACGGATTTCACGTCTCCGCACCCGGCGGTGCCGCTGGAGTTGCCGCTCAACGACGGCGAGTTGTCCACCAACGCCGATCTGAAGACCCAGATCGTCCGGTTCACCATCACCGGCGCCGGATCGGGCGTCTTGGACTTCGGCCTCACCGTGCTGCTCCAGTACGTGTTCGGGGCACCGTTCGCGCTCGCCAAATCCCTCGGCTTCATCCTCGGGACCACCACCGCCTACCTGCTCAACCGACGCTGGACGTTCCAGGCCGAACCCAGTGCGCTGCGATTCGTCGCGGTGGCACTTCTCTACGGCGTCACGTTCTTCGTCAACGTCGGTCTGTACACATGGCTCTCCCACCTGTGGCCGGAGACCCTGCTGTACAGCTTCATCGCCTATGTGATCGCCCAGGGCACCGCCACCGTGATCAACTTCGTGGTGCAACGCCTCGTCATCTTCCGGATCCGCTGACGGTGACCACAGCGGTCGTCGTCGGAAGCGGGCCCAACGGTCTGACCGCGGCGGTCGTGCTGGCCCGGGCCGGTCTGACGGTCCGGGTGGTCGAGGCGGCCGAACGGATCGGCGGCGGTGCCCGCACCGAGCCCCTGCTGCGCTCCGACATCCTGCACGACACCTGTTCGGCCGTGCATCCGTTCGGCGCGGCGTCGCCGGCCTTCCGGGAACTGCGGCTCGAGGAGTCCGGGCTACGGTGGCGATGGCCCGAGGTGGACTGTGCGCATCCCCTCGACGACGAACCGGCAGCGGTGCTGTACCGCTCGGTGGACGAGACGGCGGCAGGCCTCGGGCCCGATGGCCAGACCTGGAAGGACGTGATCGGAGGCGTCGCCGACGATTTCGACGAGCTCGCCGACGACGTTCTCGGCCCCCTCGTGTCGGTTCCGCGCCATCCGATTCGTCTGGCCGAGTTCGGCCATCACGCCATATATCCGGCGACGTCGATGTCGCGGGTGTTTTCACACGCTCAGGCGCGGGCGCTGTTCGCGGGTGTCGCCGCGCATTCGTTCACGCGGCTGGACCGGGCAGGAACGGCGGCGACCGGGCTGATGATGCTCGGTGCAGGTCACCGCTACGGGTGGCCCGTCGCGGAGGGCGGGTCGTCGGCGATCGTGAACGCGCTCGCCGCAGCGCTGATCGACGCCGGCGGCACGGTGACCACCGGTGTGCGCATCGAGTCCGTGGACGAGGTCGAGCCCGCCGATGTGGTCCTGCTGGACGTCATGCCCGGGGCGGCGGCGAGAATGCTCGGGAAACGCCTGTCCGAGAGCAGGTCTCGGAAGTTCGCCCGGTATCGGCATGGCCCGGCCGCGTTCAAGGTGGACTACCTGATCGACGGCGAGGTGGGCTGGACCGACGAGGCGTGCCGACGTGCGGGCACCGTCCACCTCGGTGGAACCGTCGACGAGATCGCCGCTGCGGAGGCCGCGTCCGTGGCCGGCCGGATGCCGTCGCGCCCGTTCACGCTGATCGCCCAGCAGTGGTTGGCCGACCCGACGCGTGCCCCCGGATCGGCGAAGCCGCTGTGGGCGTACGCACATGTGCCACACGGGTTCAACGGTGACGCGACCGAGGCGGTCACCGCCCAGATCGAGCGTTTCGCGCCGGGCTTCCGCGACCGGATCATCGACTCGGTCAGCACGTCACCGGCCGAACTGGAACTGCGTAACCCCAACATCGTCGGCGGCGACATCGGTGGCGGCCGAAACGATCTCCGTCATCTCATCGCCCGGCCGCGGCTCTCACCGAATCCGTACGCGACCGGTGCGCCGGGGGTGTTCCTCTGTTCGTCGGCGACACCGCCGGGTGGGGGAGTGCACGGCATGTGCGGATACCGCGCCGCACATGCCGCGCTGCGTCATCTCAGCCGTTGACCTTGGCGATGACGTTCTCCGCGTACCAGTTCAGATGTTCGATCTTCTTCTCCAGGGGCTCGGTGTCCGCGCCCCGGACGTACGGCATCCGGAACCCGACGATGACGTCGGTGATCCCTTTGTCCTCCAGTCGTTTACATCCGTCGACACTATAGGCGTCCATCGAGATGACGTGGATCTCGAACGGATCGTTGGTCTTTCCCTCGGCCTTGCGGATGTCGGCGATCTTGTCCAGCAGTTCGTCGAGTTCCTCCGCCGGACCGCCGCCGTGCATCCAGCCGTCGCCGCGGACGACCGCTCGCTTGAGGGCGAGGTCGGCGTGTCCGCCGACGAGGAGCGGGATCGGCTGGGTCGGCGCCGGGGTCATCTTGATCTTCGGGATGTCGTAGAACTCGCCGTGGAACTCGAAGTAGTCGCCGGTCGTCAGCCCGCGGATGATGTCCATGCACTCGTCCATACGCTTTCCGCGACGCTTGAAGTCGACGCCCATGATGTCGTAGTCCTCCGGCCACGGGCTGGTGCCGACGCCGAGCGCGAACCGATTGTTCGTCAGGTATGCGACAGAACTCGCCTGCTTGGCGACCAGTGCCGGCGGACGCACCGGAAGCTTGACGACGAACGGGGTGAAGCGGATGGTCTCGGTGACCGCGCCGAGTGCGGCGGCCTGGATGAACGTCTCGATGAACGCCTTGCCGTCGAGGAATTCACGATCGCCGTCAGGCGTGTACGGATATGTCGCATCCGACTCCTCCGGGTAGGCCAGGGAATCGGGGATGGTGAATCCGGAGTACCCGGCCTGTTCGGCGGCCTGCGCTAGCGGCGCGTAGTAGCTCGGGTCGGTCATGGCCTCGGCGAAGGTGAAGCGCATCGTGCTCCTCGGGACGTGACGGTGGTCTCCCCAGAGTAGAACACGTTCTAGTTTGGCTGGGAAGAGATCGTCGTATCGCCGACGTTGATCGTGGAGATGACCGACGACACGAGTGACGCCCAGTCCCTGACACCCGACGATCTCGAGTTGCTACGGCGACCGCTGTACGGATTCCTGTCCGTGGCGGCGGGGCCGGTGCCGGCACAGCCGCGGCCGGTCTGGTTCGAGGTCACCGACGCCGGCGCGATCCAATTGTTCACCGAGCCGGATGCACTGAAGGTACGCAGGCTCGGCCGCGATCCGCGCGCCTCGATCGTCGTCGCCGCGCCGGTCGGCGAGCCTGAGCGGTGGGTGTCCGTGGCCGGGTCGACGACGGTGGAATCGGACGGTGCGCATGAACTCGTGGCGCGACTGGCCGCCCGGTACTGGGATCTCGACGATCCGGTCCGCGCGCGCCAGCTCGAGGAGATCTTGGCCGACGAGCAGGTTCGGGTCGTGATCCACCCGGAGAAGGTTCGGCGGTTCAGCTTCTGAGGTTTGCCCGGCGCGGCTCTTGTCAGTGCCTCGGGTATCAGTGCCTCGGGGCAGGTAACGGACTGCGGTCGTCGGCACCGGGGCCACGGAGGACCCGCAGGTCGGATCGCGTCACGTGGGTGCCGCACTCAGAACACACCGGTTCGACGGTCATGATGTGCCCGCAGCCAGGGTGTTCGGTGACGACGGGAGGATCACCGTCGATGGCCCATTTGTCGCCCCACTGGCGCAGGGCCGCCACCACGGTCCACAGTCCGCGTCCCTTCTCGGTCAATCGATAGTCGTACCGAATCGGCTTGTCCTGGTACGGCTCCTTGGTCAGCACGCCGTGCTCGACGAGGGTGTCGAGGCGCTGGGTCAGCACATTGCGCGCGATGCCGAGCCGGGTGGAGAAGTCGTCGAAGCGGGTCACGCCGAACAAGGCGTCTCGAATGATGAGCAGTGTCCACCACTCGCCGACGATCTCGAGGGTTTGGGCGACGGAGCAGTTCATGTCGGTGAAGCGTGCGCGGCGCATGTGCCAACGATAGCGGGTTGCGTGACGCAACTCAACGTGCTTTGCTCAGTTGCGTGAAACAACTCAGCAGGTACGCCCTCGGCGAGGAGTTCTCGGCGCAGGTCGGCGATGACGGCACGTGGTCGGCCGAGATCGATCCGTCGTGGTGGGGGTGGTCGGGTCCGCATGGCGGGGTGATCGCTGCACTGGCTGTTCACGTGGCCGGCCAGACCGCTCCGGACGCCACCGTGCGAGCCCTCGACCTCCGATTCGTCGGCCGTCCCGACGACGGCGAGCTGGTGCTCACGCCGACGGTCACGCCGGTGGGCCGAAGCACGCGAGTGGTGGATGTCGTCGTCGGCCAACAGGGCCGCGCCATCGCCACCGCATCGATCACGATGGGGCGCGTCGAACCGTCCGCCGCAACCGACATCGTCGACATCGGTTCGGATGTCGTTCCGCGGCCGGAGGATTGCGCGCCGTTCATGATCCCGCCGGAGATCGTGCCGATGGGTGGGCACTTGGATCTGCGACCTGTTGACGGCCCGCTGCCGCTGACCGGTGCTGCCGAACCCAGGATGCGGGCCTGGATCACCACGCTGCGGCCGATGACCGTCGATGCCGCGTACCTGGCGCTCCTTGCCGATTGTCTGCCGCCGGCCCTCTTTCCGACACTGACTGCTCCGGTGGCGGTGCCGACGGTGTCGCTCTCGATGCATGTCGCTGCGCCGCCGGAGAATTCGAGCCCGGCGCCGATCCTGGTGCAGACCCACAACATCTCGACGTCGGGCGGATGGTCGGTCGATGACACCACTCTGCGCGACGAGCGCGGACGATTGCTCGCCGCGGCACGACAGAGTCGACGCGTCGTCGGATGGACGGACCGGTGATGAGTATCGGTGCGCTACGGCAGAATCCGGCTGCAACGGCACGCTCCGCCCCGTCGGGCCTGGTCCTCGCCGTACTGTCGATCGCCGCATTCATGGCCAGCCTCGACGTGTTCATCGTCAACGTGGCGTTCGACGACATCGGCGCGGAGTTCGACGGGGTATCGCTCTCGCAGTTGTCCTGGGTGCTGAACGCGTACACGATCATCTACGCGGCCCTCCTGGTGCCCGCCGGACGACTGGCCGACCGGTACGGACGCAAAGGCGCATTTCTCGCCGGCCTCGCGCTGTTCACGCTGGCGAGCGTGGCATGTGCTCTGGCCGAGGGGATCTGGTGGCTCGTCGCGTTCCGTGTCGTGCAGGCCGTCGGCGCGGCGATCCTGACCCCGGCGAGCCTCGGACTCGTCGTGACGACCATGCCCCCGGCGGTGCGTGCGCGATCGGTCCGGATCTGGGCGGCGACCGGCGCCCTCGCCGCGGCGCTCGGCCCTGCGGTCGGCGGTCTACTCGTGGAGTTGTCCTGGCGGTGGGTGTTCCTGGTGAACGTCCCGGTCGGGCTGATCGCACTCGTTGCCGGTGCATTGGTGATCGCGAAGTCTCCCAACGAGTCCGGCAGCCAGTTGCCGGACGTTCTCGGAGCGGTGCTGCTCGCCCTCGCGATCGGTGCGGTCACGCTCGGACTCGTCGAGGGGGCGGAATGGGGATGGACGGATCCGCGTATCGTCGTCGCGTGGGTGGTCGCGGCGATCGCGCTCGCGGGGTTCGTGCTCAGCTCGATCCGTCATGCGGTCCCGGTGATCGACCCGGCACTGTTGAGGGTGCGGGCCTTCTCATTCGCCAATCTGACCGCGGTCTTGTTCGCGGTGCCCTTTGCCGGCGCTCTGCTCGCCAACATCCTCTGGCTGCAACAGGTCTGGGGATACTCCGCGATCAAGACCGGCTTCGCGGTATCGACGGGGCCGCTGATGGTCCCGATCTTCGCCGCGGTGGCGCACCGACTGACCGCGCGCTATCCGGTGGGGTGGATCGTGAGTGCGGGATGCCTCCTGTTCGGCTTCGGTGGTGTGCTGATCGCGATGTCGGTCGATGCGACGCCGAACTACGCGACCGAGGTGCTGCCGGGATGGCTGATCGGTGGTGTCGGCGTCGGCCTGGCCCTGCCGGCGATCCTGTCGTCGGCGACCGCGGACTTGCCGGCGCACCAATCCGCAACCGGCAGCGCGGTTGTCAACATGAGTCGCCAGATCGGCATGGCACTCGGAGTGAGTGTTCTCGTCGCCATCCTGGGCAGCCCGGTCGGATACGACGCCGCGCACCACGTGTTCGTGCAGGCGTGGTGGGTGCTCGGTGGTGTCGCGGTGCTGGGGGCCGTTGCGGCGTTGGGGATGACGCCGCGAACTCCGGCGACCTGACCGTTCCTTCCCGGGTGTGAGGTAGCCGGGTTTCGATACGCCCTCCGCTAGCGCTCCGGGCTACTCAACCAGCGGTTGGAAGGCGGTTGCGCTCGGTTTCGCAACCCCTCACGGCCGCGTGAACCGCTCCCGACGACCGAGCCGCCGCAGCCGCACCCACTCCGCGAACCCTTTCGGATCACGCTGCTGCACAAGGAAGTACCAGCCGAAACGGGCGTACTCCTGGGGGATCAACTTACGCAGCCCGGGCTGACTCATCAGATAGCCACGGTTGCGGTAGGTGTAGTAACGCTTGATGGGGTTGTCGGGGTACTGGGTGTGCATGCGGCCGCCGAGGATCGGCCGGAACTCCTCGGAACCGTCCGGGTGCAGATAGCCTGCGGTCAAGCAGGTTCCGAACGCCAGCCCGGAACGCTGCAGCCGGCGGTGGATCTCCACCTCGTCGCCGCGGAAGAACAACCGAAGATCCGGCACCCCGACCTCTTCGATGGCCCGGGCGGAGAACAACGCCCCGTTGAACAGCGACGCGATGCCAGGTAGAAAATCCGACGCGTCGTCCTCGAAGAGTTCGGAACGCTTGCGGCGCCACACCATGCCACGTCGCAGAGGAAAAGCGAGCGTGTCCGGGTCGTCGATGTTGGCGACCACCGGCGACACCTCGTCGAGCCGGTGTCGATCCGCGCAATCCACCAGCGTGCTCAGCACGGTCGGGCCGTCAGGGCGGCCGTCGTCGTCGGCGCACCAGATCCAGTCCGCGCCGAGCGCCAACGCGTGCAGCATCCCGAGCGCGAAGCCGCCGGCGCCGCCGAGGTTGCGCTGAGATCCGAGATATGTCGTCGGAATCGGCTGCCGAGCAACAAGTTCGGCCACCTCGGGTTCGGTGGCGTTGTCGACGACGATCAGGTGATCGACCGGGCGGTCCTGGGTGGCGATCACCGCGAGCGACCCTTCGAGCAGCTCCACCCGCCGGTGGGTGACCACCACCGCGATCACCTTGTCGGTCACGGCGTCTTGTCCTCGAGGTTGGCGAGCACCTTCCGCACGTGCGCGGCGGCCTTCGGGCCCTCATACGCCTCGACGACGTCCTCGATCCCGCCCTCCATGCGGATCTGCCCGTGGTCGATCCACAACGCCCGGTCGCACAGCTGGGCGAGGAACTCGTTGGAGTGGCTGGCGAACACCAGGATGCCGGAGCGTTCGACCAGCGCCTGCAGCCGTGTGCGGGCCTTGCGCATGAAGTCGGCGTCGACGGCGCCGATGCCCTCGTCGAGAATCAGGATCTCCGGGTCGATGCTGGTGACCACGCCGAGGGCGACACGTACGCGCATGCCGGTCGAATAGGTGCGCAACGGCATCTGCAGGTAGTCGCCGAGTTCGGTGAACTCGGCGATGTCGTCGATCTTCTTCAGCATCTGCTTGCGGGTCATGCCGAGGAACATGCCGCGGATGATGATGTTCTCGTAGCCGGAGATCTCCGGATCCATACCGACGCCGAGGTCGAAGACCGGTGCCACGCGTCCCCGGATGCGGCAGGAGCCGCGTGTGGGTTCGTAGATGCCGGAGAGCAGACGCAGCAGCGTCGACTTGCCGGCGCCGTTGTGACCCACCAGTCCGATCCGGTCGCCGTGCTGCAGGTGCAGGTCGATGTTCTTCAGTGCCTCGACGACCACCACATTCGACGACGTCGACCCGATGACGCCACCGGCCGCCCCCATCACCGACTTCTTCAGCGACCTGGTCTTGGCGTCGAAGATCGGGAAATCAACACACGCGCCCCAGGTGTCGACGCGGACCTCGTTCGCAGATGCCATGCCGTCCGTCCTAAACCCAGTACGCCACGCGGGCTCGATAGTTACGCATCACGAGCATCGCCATCACCCAGCCGACGACGGTACATCCGATGACGATGGCCCAGTGGTAGAACTGCACCGACTCCCCGAGGAGCGGTCCGCGGGTGATCTCCAGATAGTGGAACATCGGGTTGAGCTCGACGATCTTGAGGCGCGAGGACTCCTCCCCGGTCGCGCTGGTGAGGCTCTGGGTGCTCCAGATGATCGGCGTCATGAAGAACACCAGTTGGACGACGGTGGTCAACAGCTGTCCGATGTCCCGGAAGCGGGTGGACAGGATGCCGAACACGATGGACACCCACAGCGCGTTGAGCACGAACAGACAGATACCGGGGATCACCAGCAGCACCGTCCAGCTCAGCGGCGGCGGGAAGATCGCGAAGATGATCGCGATGATCACGATGTTGTGCGCGAAGATGATCAGCTGCCGCCACACGACCCGGTAGACGTGCACACTCACCGGTGCCGGCAACTGCTTGATCAGGCCCTCGTTGGAGGAGAAGACCGCCGATCCCTCGAGGATCGAGCTCTGGATGAAGTTCCAGAAGATGAAGCCGAGCGCCACGTACGGCAGGAACACCTTGATGTCCATGCCGAACAGCTCGCCGTACAGCAATCCCATCGCGACCGCGGTGACGCCGGTCGCGACGGTGATCCACAGCGGACCGAGGACCGACCGGCGGTAGCGCTGCTTGATGTCCTGCCAGCCCAGGTGAAGCCACAGCTCGGATGTGCGCAGCCCCTCGGAGAGATCCTTGACCGCGCGACGCATGGTGCGGGAGTCCGACACCTGCGGTGCTGCGGGGACCTCGTCGCTGACTACGGATGACACGAGGACACAGCTTACAAGCGCCGACTACAGGTACTGGCCGGTGCTGGGTCCGTGCGGGCCGCCGCCGCTCATGACACCGGGCGGCAGCTGACCCTGACGCATCTGCTCCAGCTGTGCCCGGGCAGCCATCTGCTGGGCGAACAGCGCCGTCTGGATGCCGTGGAAGAGGCCTTCCAACCAGCCGACGAGCTGGGCCTGCGCGATCCGCAGCTCCGCATCCGACGGCGTGGCGTCGTCGGTGAACGGCAACGCAAGCCGTTCGAGTTCCTCACGCAGCTCGGGCGCCAGGCCGTCCTCGAGCTCGCGGATCGACGACTCGTGGATCTCGCGCAGCCGGTTGCGGCTGGCCTCGTCGAGGGGAGCGGCCCGCACCTCCTCGAGGAGCTGCTTGATCATGGTGCCGATCCGCATGACCTTCGCCGGCTGCTCCACCATGTCGGCGACGCTTTGACCGTCGTCGTCCTTGCCGGCCGCCGATTGCGCACCCACGACGATGACGTTGTCCGATTCGTCGCCGGGGGTGTGGTCGCCGCCGGGGAACGGTCCGGGAGTCGGTCCAGAAGACATGGCTCCCATTGTGCCGAAGGCCGTGCGGCTGCGCGAAGGCCGTACGGGCATGGTGGGCGGACCCCCATGTCTATGGTGTCTCGTATGGCCTTCGACGTCGCGCACGTGCGGGGATTGTTCCCCTCGCTCGGTGACGGCTGGATTCACCTCGATCCGCAGGTCGGCATGCTGATCCCGGATTCGGTGGCCACCGCGGTGTCGACCGGGTTCCGGAATCTCTCGACCGCACCCGGTGGTGAGTATCCCGCGGCGCGCGCCGCTGCCGACACGGTCGACCAGGCGCGGCGTGCCGTGGCCGACCTGGTGGGCGGGGACCCGGCCGGGGTCATCCTGGGGTCGTCGCGCTCGGCATTGGTCGCCGGGCTCACCGAGGCGCTGCCGGTGTCGACGTGGTTCGGCGCCAACGTCGTGCTCAGCCGTCAGGACGACGAGCCGAACATCGTGCCGTGGCTGCGGGTCGCCGACATCCACGGCGCCCAGACGCGGTGGGCCGAGGTCGACGTGGAGACCGGGTCGTTGCCGAGCTGGCAGTACCGCGAGCTGATCGACGAACGCACCGCGGTGGTCGCGGTCACCCTCGCCTCGTCGACGATGGGCGCGGTCACCGACGTCAGCGCGATCGCCACCCAGGCGCGGCAGGCGGGCGCGCTCGTCGTCGTCGACGCCACCAGCGCCGCCCCGTACCTGCCGCTCGACATCGCCGAACTGGGTGCCGACGTGCTGCTCGTCTCCGCCGAACGGTGGGGTGGTCCGCGCGTCGCGGCGATGGCGTTCCGCGACCCGACGGCGATGCGCCCGCTGCGCACCCTGTCGATGAATCCGCGCGCCGAGGGCCCGGCGCGGCTGGAACCGGAGCCGCTGCAGGGTGGGCTGCTCGCCGGACTGGTGGCGTCGGTCGAGCATCTGGCATCGCTCGACGAGTCGGCCATCGGGCGTCGTCGAGCACGCTTGGTTACCGCTCTCGGCGGCGTCGCCGAATACATGCAGCGCCTGACGGTCTACCTGATGACCACCGTGCAGCACCTGAACCAGGTCAACCTGATCGGGACCGCCGACGACCGCATCCCGGCGGTCAGCTTCACCTTCGACGGTGTCGGTGCCGACAAGGTGGTGCGACGACTCGCCGACAACGGCATCTGCGCGCTGGCCGATGTACCGAGCCGCGCGTTGGTCCGCATGGGCGCACCGGATTTCGGTGGCGCCGTGACCGTGGGCCTCGGCCCGTACTCGACGCCGTATGAGGTGGATCACCTCGTGCGTGCGCTCGGGTCACTCGGTTGACCGACAAACTTGGTCAATCGTCTGAGAATTCGGACATCGCGACTCGCCATCCGTCATCGCGGCCATTAGGTTTACGACAATGAAGGTTGTCATCGGGCTGTCGGGGAGGTGATGGTCGTCAGTCACGACGAGTCGGGTCGGGAGCTCACGTCCAGCGAGCGGGAGGTCTGGCGGACCTTCGTGAGCGGCGGGTGGGGGCTGTTGGCCGAGATCAACTCGACCATGTCGGCGCGGGGGATGTCGCAGGCGGATCTGCGGGTGTTGGAGGCGCTCCAGGACTCTTGTGAGCGAGGGATCTCAGAGCTCGCCGCCCAGGTCCACATGACGGTCAGTACCGTGTCGCGGCAGATCAGCCGGCTCGTGGACGAGGGATCGGTGGAGCGGGTCCAGCGGGGGACCGACGGCCGGCACCGCTTCGTGCGGATCACCGACCGTGGACGCGAAATCCTCACCGAACACGTCCTGGTCCGCGACGACCTCATCCGGCGGCTCGTGATCGAGCAACTGACCCCCGACGAGTTCGCGATGCTGGGACATGTGTTCGGCAAGATCGGCGCGAATCTGTCGCGACGAGGGGTGGTCTGACGCACCGGGCGGAGCGGTGTCGGCCGTGGCCGGTTCAGTCGAGGGTGAGCAGCACCTTGCCGATGGCGTCGCCGCTGTCGAGCCGCTCGTGGGCGGCGCCGGCCTCGGCGAGCGGGAACGTCGAGTCGATGACCGGTGAGACCTCGCCCGCGTCGATTCTCGGCCAGGTGAGCCGGCGCGTCGTCTCGACCACTTCGGCTTTCGAACCTGTGCCGGTCACCGGTCGGGCGCGCAGGGTGGTGCCGAACACCGACGCACGTTTGGTCATCAGGGCACCGATCGACAGTTCGGCCTTGACGCCGCCCTGCATGCCGATGATCACCAGCCGTCCGCCGGTGTTCAACGCCTTCACGTTCTGCTCGAGGTACTTGGCCCCCATGATGTCGAGGACGACGTCGGCGCCGCCGCTTTCCCGGATCACCTCGACGAAGTCGTCGGACGTGTAGTCGATCAGGATGTCGGCGCCGAGCTCACGGCACCGCTCCAACTTGGTCGAGTTGCGGGCGGTCACCGCGACCCGTGCGCCCACGGCATGGGCCAGCTGGATGGCATGCGTGCCGATCCCCGACGAGCCGCCGTGGACCAGCAGCAACTCACCGGGCTGCAGATGCCCGACGTCGAACACGTTCGACGCGACGGTGCACGCCACCTCGGGGAGCGCAGCGGCGGAGACCAAGTCCACCGCCGCCGGCTTCGGCAACACCTGGACCGCGGGTACCGCGACCTTCTCCGCGTACCCGCCGCCGGCGAGTAGCGCACACACCTCGTCGCCGACGTGCCACGCCGATACGTGGTCGCCGACGGCGGAGACCCGACCGGACACCTCGAGGCCCAGCGTGTCGACCGCGCCGGGAGGCGGTGGATACAGGCCTTTGCGTTGCAGGAGGTCGGCCCGGTTGACCCCCGCTGCCGCGACGTCGATGACGACCTCGTCGGAGCCGGGTTCGGGATCGGGGAGGGTGACGACGGACAGCTGGTCGGATCCGGCTATGGCACGCACCCTGCCGATGCTAGTCACCTGCTGACTCCAGTAGCCTTCTCGGCAGGGAAGCGTGGCAGAGCGGCCGAATGCACTCGCCTTGAAAGCGAGCGTGGGTAAAACCACCGGGGGTTCAAATCCCTCCGCTTCCGCCGAGACTCCCCGCTTGTCCGTACAGATGGGGGTTTTCGTACCGTTCCGGCGGGTACGTCTGCAGGGCTTGCCCACGATTCGCCCACGCGTCTTTGCGGCCCAGTGCCGTGCTCCAGCTGGGAGGGTCTGAGATGGCGGCGGGCCTCGCACGTGGCCGAGTGGGGCTTTCACGTGTAGCCGCCGACCGGAGCACCAGAAACTGCAAACTTCATTCGCTGTTTTTCGTACTTTTCCGAGCCATGTAAGTACTTTTTCTATTTCGCGACCAGGGGCTCAGGACGAGCCAGCACGCGCAGGAACTCGCGGTTGATGAACAGGCGGTCGCGCCCAACTTTGATGTCCTGAAGTAGCCCGGCTTCGGCGAGAGAACTGAGCCAGCTCGTAGCCGTCGGACGTGACACATCGCAACGCTCTACCACTGTGTTGATGCGGCAGTAGGGCTGCTCGAACAGGAGCGACTGAAACTCGGAGTGTGCGGTGCCCTTGTTGACTGCACGCGAACGCTCTCCGACGCTTTCCTGGAGATCGTGTATGGCGTCGATCTTGCGGAGCGTCATCAACGACGTGCACTCGATCCCGGCGAGGATGTAGAGCACCCACTCTTCCCATGCACCTTCCGATGTGACGGCGAGAAGGAGTCGGTAGTAGTTGTTCTTGGTGTCGATGATGTAGCGAGACAGGTACAGAACTGGCATCCGTAGAAGTCCTGCTTCAACCAGCATCAGGACGTTCAATATTCGTCCGGTTCGTCCGTTGCCGTCCGAGAACGGATGAATCGCTTCGAACTGGTAGTGGGCGGTAGCCATGCGGACCAGGGGGTTAAGCCCGTCTTCGGCATGAATGAAGTGCTCCCACGCGTTCATCTTCTCCACGATCAAGTCGCGCCCCTCGGGCGGGCTGTACATGACCTCACCGGTGCTAGGGTTTGCGATTCTCGTCCCAGGGACGGCTCGTACGTTCATCTCGCGGGCCTTAATGATGCTGCACACTGCCGACGCAGTTGAGGCCGTCAATCCCCGTTCCTGGGTCAGGGAGAACCCCCTGCGTAGGGCCGTGCGGTAACGCAGGGTCTCGCGAGTGGCTGCGTCGGCTGAAGCCTCGTCGTCGTCGATGTGGCGAAACAGCTCGTCTGTCGTGGTGACGATGTTCTCAATCTCGGAACTGGCCTGTGCCTCCAGGACGGGGATCGAGTTGATTAGGACAGCCGGGTTGGGCATTGAGACCGCGGCCTGGTCAAGCTTGGCAAGAGCAGTACTCGCGCCGATGGCTGCTTTGAGTACAGACTTGGTCTCCAGTACATCCACCTCAGGTGGCGGTGGTAATGCGTTGTATGGCTTGTCAGGCTCCCAGGTCATGCGGCTGACCCTCTCACGACACACTTCAATATGTAAAGTATGAGGAGAAATTTTTACATGTTTTGGTGACGCGTGAACTTAGTTTGCAGTTGTGTCGGGCACCAACTGGAGCCTGAGGTCAAAGTGTTGGAGATGGCTGCCCACATGGTGCCCAGTCGCTACGGCGCGGCCAACGCGAACCGCCGTGCGACCGAACCGAACCCGAGCCACGTGTGCCGGTTGCCGGCCCAACACCAGCCGACCTTCGGTGCGCCTTTGCGCTCGCGGCCGTCGCGACCGGTGCCGCCGGAGATCCAGATCGCCGGGGTGCGGGCGTCGAGTTTCCCGTTCGCCTTGCGAAGGCGCGAGCCGATCGTCATGAAGCAGTGGTTGGGCTCGAGCTGCTCGGGTTGCTGCAGCAGCCACGCGATGCCCTCGCCGATGGTCATCGGAGTGCGGCCCGCCCCGGTGATGGCGGGCAGGGCCTCGTCCGGACTCCAGTTCGCCATCTCGTCCCCGCGTTCGAGCCCGGACACCACATAGAAAGGCGCATCAGGAACATCGACGCCGGCGATCGGTGCGAAGTCGTCGAGATCGGTCATGTCCACGACGACGAAGCCGGGTTTCCCGGCCCGGCTCAGCAGCGGGGCGAGCTTCGACGGCGCCACCAGATTCGGGCCCGGCACGAGTAGTGAGCCCTCCGGACAGTCGACACCTGCGACGGCGGAGGCGATCTCCGACTCGGAGAGTGCGCCGACCCCGAGGTCGAGGAGGCCCAGCTCGATGAGTCGGCGGGCCTGGGAGGAGAGATCGGGGAGATGGAGTGCGGTGGCGACCATCCCGCCGAGGATACGCCGCCCAGGCCCGGCCGGTGTGCTGCTCAGCCCGCAACGGTCGCCGTCACCAGCAGGTACTCCCACTGCATGACACCGTCGACGATGAATCGGTCGGCGAGCTCGGCGATTTCACGGTCGAGTTGGGCAGCCCGCTCGGCGTCGTCGCCGATGTTCTTGTATGCGGCGATGGTCGGGCCGTAGCAGGCCTTGAAGAACTCGCGGAACGCCGTACCGTCCGCAAACGCCGTCACCTCGAGCTGCTCGGCGGTGGCGGTCAGGTCGCGTACGCGATCACCGAGGAGCCCCCGCACGTGGTCGGCGTCGCCCCACAGCACCCCGGGCTGCGCGCCGGGAGGCGGCGTCGGTACGTACGGTTTCATCACCTTGAACAGCTGGCCGATGAAACCCGCCGGCGTCCAGTTGATCAGCCCGACCCTGCCGCCGGTCCGAACAACCCGGGTGAGTTCGTCGGCGCACGGCTGGTGATGCGGCGCGAACATCACACCCACGCACGACACCGCGACGTCGAAGGTGTCGTCGTCGAACGGTAGATCTTCGGCATCGGCTGTCCGCCAGATGATTCCGAGGTCGGATTCTCGGCTCTCGCCGACCGTGAGGAGTTCCGGGGTGAGATCGGTGGCCACGACGTGCGCACCGGTTCGGGCGGCGGGGATCGCCACATTGCCGGCGCCGGCCGCGACGTCGACGACCTTGTCGTCGGCGCCGATCCCGGTGGCCGCGACCAGTCGGGGGCCCAGGGCGGCGATGACATCGGCGACCGCCGGATAGTCGCCGGATGCCCACATGGCACGGTGGCGTTGCTTGATCGCGGCGTCGGTGGCGATGGTGTTCACGGACATGAAAGGTCTCCTTGGTGAGTGGTCGGGCGGCCCTTGGTGGCCATCGACACCATCCCGCGGACGGCCACGGCGATTCCAGATCAACATCTGAACCACCGGTGGTTCACAATCTGTACTGGTCAACTGCCCCTGGTGGGTGTGTACTTGAACGCGGTAGATCCGAGGACGGTGCGCGATGACCACATACGGACAGTTCTGTCCGGTCGCCAAGGCGATGGAACTGCTCGACGAGCGCTGGACGATTCTCGTTGTGCGCGAACTGCTTTTGGGAAGTCGACACTTCAACGAGCTCCGGCGCGGGGTGCCCAAGATGTCGCCGGCGTTGTTGACGAAGCGGCTGCGGACCCTGGAACGGGCCGGTGTCATTCGACGGTCCGACGTCGGCGGTCGATCGGTGTACACCCTCACCGAGAAAGGTGAGGAACTCGAGGAGATCGTGACGGCGTTGAGCGCCTGGGGAATCCGATGGATCGGCGAACTCGGCGACGCCGACCTCGACCCGCATCTGCTCATGTGGGACATCCACCGGTCCATGCCGATCGAACGATGGCCACGCCGTCGAGCGGTGGTCGAGTTCGGGTTCTCCGACGTCGTCGGCAAGGCGAGGTCCTGGTGGCTCGTCGTCAGCGACGGTGTGCCTCAGGTGTGTGACTTCGACCCGGGCTACGGCGTCGACGCCACCGTGGCGACCGACCTGCGCACGCTCACCGAGGTGTGGCGCGGAGACATCGACTGGCAGAACGCGTTGGCCGAGCAGCTGATCACGATCACCGCGCCCACCGAGGTGCGCCGCGAGATCCCGAGCTGGATCGGGCAGAGCTCAACCGCGGCGGTGCCCCGGCCTGCCTGAGCGCACGCGCGCCGATCAGAGCCATCCGCGGCGGCGGAATCCCACATACAGCGCACCCACGATCACGACGATCAGCACAGTGCTGACGATGAGACCCGACGTCTTCTCGTAGCCGGGGTAGGGCACGTTCTGTCCGTAGAAACCGGTGATGGCGGTGGGCACCGCGATGATCGCCGCCCATCCGGTCAGCTTCTTCATCACCGAGTTCAACCGGGCGTCGGCGAGCGACAGGCTGGTCTCGAAGACGGTGGCGATCATGTCGCGCAACGAATCCGTCCACTCGGCGGCCCGCATCGCGTGGTCGTGGAGATCGGAGAAATGTGGGTCCAGTTCGCGGGGCGCCTCGTTCTCCAGGCGTTGACGCTGGATGCTGCCGATCACCTCACGCATCGGGATGATCACGCGGCGCAGCCGGACGAGATCCTTGCGCAGGTCATAGGTTTGGCGCTGCAGCGTGCGCGCTCGCATCCGTTCGTCGAACAGGAGCGCCTCGAGGGATTCGACCGCGTCGTCGAGCCGTTGGAGCGCTTCGAAGTGTTCGTCGACGACCACGTCGAGCAGCCCGTGCAGCAGGGCGCCGATGCCGTAACGCTCGACCCCCATCTCGTCCCAGCGCTCGACCACCTCATCGATGTCGAATCCCTCGGACAGCCGGACGGTGATCAGTGCGTTCTCCTTGAGGAAGATCGAGATGCGATGGAGTTCAAACGCTTCCGATCGCTCCGCGGGATGTTCGACGTCCAGCGAGGTGCCCTCGGATTCGGTGTCGGTGACCGCATAGACCATCACGAAGGTGTGGTGCTCGTAGGCGACCGACTTCACCCGCTCCGCCGAGGCGGTGGTGTCCTCGACCGCGAACGAATCCAGATCGAGTTCCGCAGCGAGGGCTTCCATCGTCTCGTGCGTCGGGCATTCCAGGTCCGCCCACACCAGAACGCCGTCCTGGCCGATCAGCTCGGAGATCTCGCTCAGCTCGAAGCCGTCGACCTTCTCGCCGTCCCGCCAGATCTGGCCCCGGACACGTTCTCCCATGTGCACATCCTGCCACCGCACACCGGGATGGCAGGATCGCACCATGCGCTCGCGGGTTCCGTCTCTCACCGGCATCCGGGCCATCGCCGCACTCACCGTCTGCCTCACCCACGCCGCCTTCTGGACCGGGCACTACACCGACGATTTCGTCGGCCGGCTGATGGCGCGCTTCGAGATCGGCGTCGCGATCTTCTTCGTGCTCTCCGGGTTCCTGCTCTTCTCCCCGTGGGTCGACACGCTCACGGGCGAGCGTGGTCTGCCGTCGGTGGGCCGCTACCTCTGGCATCGTGCCCGGCGTGTGCTGCCCGCGTACTGGCTGACCGTGATCGCCGTGTACGTGCTCTATCTCGTCTACGAACCCCCCGACGCCGTACCGACCGGGACCGGCTGGTCGGGCTTCCTGCGCAACATGACCCTCACGCAGGTGTACGGGGCGGGCTATCTGCATTCTGGCCTGACCCAGATGTGGAGTCTGGCCGCCGAGGTCGTCTTCTATCTCCTGCTGCCGCCGCTCGCATGGCTGCTCGCGGTGCTGATCTGCCGACGGCGCTGGCGTCCGGACCTGCTCCTCGTCGGCCTGGGTGCCCTGATGCTGGTGTCGCCGATCTGGTCGGTGGTGGTCGCCGGCAGCACCGGGATCAGCCCCACCGCGCGGCTGTGGGCGCCGGCGTTCTTCGGGTGGTTCGTCGCGGGCATGATCCTGGCGGTCTGCCGGCACCTGATCCGGCGGTGGGACCCGACCCTCTCCGTCGTCGTGGCCGTCGGGGCATTCGTGCTGTCGGGCACCGCGATCGCGGGTGAGCCGACGATCACCCCGACCTCCGCATCGGCGACCATCGTCAAACACCTGCTCTACGTGATCGTCGCGGTCTGTCTCATCGGCCCACTCGCGATTCGTGGATCGTCCGACGACGACTGGTGGTCGAGGGTGTGCGGCAGCCGGCCGATGGTGTGGCTCGGCGAGATCTCCTACGAGTTCTTCCTGGTCCACGTGATCGTGCTCGAGGTGGTGATGGACCTGATGAACTGGCAGGTGTTCTCCGGGTCGATGACGGTGGCATTCGTGCTGACGGCCGCGGCAAGTGTGCCGATCGCGTGGCTGCTGCACCGGGTCACGCGTCCGGTCACGCATGCTCACACCCCCGAGGTGCTCACCCGGCGCAGGTAGCATCGGAGGTGATGCACGGCAGGTCCGGGTAGGAATCGAGGGTTATCTCCAATGGTCGACAACCGGCGTCCCGAGCTTCCGGCCGGGTCCACCACCGGCGACGAGATTCGCGCGTGGTGCGACCAGTCGCGGGTCCCCGGCGACAGGCCCGAACTCTCCGACACCGCGGCCGTGCTGATCTCGTCGGGCTTCCTCACCCCGGCCGGGCGGGCCATCGTCGTCCGCAGGATCTCGACCGGTCTGCCGGTCCCGGTGCTGCCCGGCGGATTCGGTGATCTGCGCCGCCTGCAACGGGCCATCGCGCAGGCCGAACACCAACTCGACAACCCGGTGCTCCCCGGGGTGGTGGCCGCCGTCATGCGCAACCGCCTCAACGGCCTACATCGCCGCCGCGACGACGCGCGCAAACAACTGGTCACCGCCAAGGGGGTCTTCGCCGGCGGGACCCGCGCGATCCGCCGGGAACGGCGCGAGAACGTCTACCTCGAGATCGAGGAACGCGAGCGACTGTTCGCGGGTCTGCTCTGCACCCCCACACCCAACCTGAACAACTCCGGTTACGTGCGGCGCGCGGGTACCGCCGCGTTCGACCGACTGGCGGGCGTCGTCGGACAGGTCGCGACCCGGTCGGGATATCCGCAGGCCGGGGAATGGGCCAGTCAGATCCTCACACCCGAACGTGACGAGGAGGCGCCGACGACGTCCGCGGCGACCGGTTCGTCGACGTTCGTCGACGGCTACGAGACCCTGCTCTTCATCGCCGGGCACTTCTACGACCGCATCGTCAGCAACCCCGCCTGGTTGTCGGACCACTTCGAGGTGCAACGCACCCAGGTCAACCTGCACGCCGAGCTCGCCGAGATCGCCGCCGACGTCATCGCCCTGCGCGCGGTCCGCATCGACCTCGATCGCGCGAAACGCAACGGCGGGTTCGATCGGTCGTTCGCCGAGCACATCGACCAGCGGGAGAAGACGTTGCGACCGGTGTGGACCGAGCTGATCGATCGGGTGCAGGCACTCGGCGACGTCGCCTCGGTCGTCGAGTCGGCGGCCATCGAGCTGCGGGTGCTGGCCGAGTACAACCGGACCACCACCATCGACGACCGCATCGATGCGCTCATCGCACGTTCGGGGGATCGGGAGATCTCGGTGGACAACGCCAAACGGCTCACCGAGCAGGTGCGCAGCGGCGAAGAGCAGCTGCGGGTCTATCGGGACGTGCTCCAGGGCAACATCGCCCGGATCTCGCCGGCCGCCGCGCGGGAACTCCCGGCGCGCTACGAACCGTCCTGAGGCCGCATCCACGACCGCAGGTATGTCTTCTCCTCCGGCGTGATCCGCCGCAGCGTGTGCGCCTCGACGTCGACGACCGCCATCTGGGTGGTCGCCACACATGCCGCCTTCACGCCGGGCAGGTCGTCGGCCGCCCGGATCTCGTAGCCGATGGTGAAGTCGACCGACCGGTGCCCGGTGATCCACATCCCGACCTGCAGCGGGGTGTCGTCGTGGCGCAGCTGGCGCTGGTAGCGGATCTCGACGTGCACGATCATCGCGCTCATGATCAGCGAGGCGTAGTCGTCGGGGCGATGCTCCGGCCTGCCCGAGGCGAGCCACTCGATCCGCGCCTCTTCCATCAGTGTGACCATGCGGGCGTGGTTGATGTGGCCGAAGGCGTCCATGTCCGACCACCGCACCGGCACCCGCGCGACGAACGCGAACCCGTCCGCGTCGAGGCCGCCGCCCGTACCCGTGTCGCCTGGCGAGAGCATCTGTCGCCTCCTTCGTGTCGTCGCCCGGCGTGCGCGCCGGCGAACTGCAGCATAATGTGAGGGGTTCCGAAACCCGGTGACCACTCAGTACCCTGATCGGGGATAAGCGGTTCAGGGGAGATGCCGCATTCGACCGGTCTTCGGACGCCCTCGACGACGATGTCGGTGGGCGGCGCGTCACGTCGTGGTGAGGTAGAACATGCGGATGTTGAATCGGTGGTTGGCCGTCTGTGCCGCCGTCGCGATCGGGGTGCTGGCGTCACCCGCGGTGGTGCACGCCGACAACAAGGTCGCCCAGATCTCCAAGACGACCAAGCTCAGCCCGCTGCGCACCGACATCTGGGTGAAATCGCCCTCCATGGGTGGCAAGGTCAAGGTCTCCGTCCTCACCCCACAGAACTCGTCCGGGCCGCGGTCGACGGTCTACCTGCTCGACGGCGCCGACGCCGGCGAAGACGTCAGCGACTGGATCACCAAGGGCAGAGCCGGAAAGTTCTTCGCCGACAAGAACGTCAACGTCGTCCTGCCGACCGGCGGTGCCGGCAGCTTCTACACGAACTGGCAACAGCGCGACGCGGCGATGGGCAAACCGCAGTGGGAGACCTTCCTCGCCAAGGAGTTGCCGCCCCTGATCGACGACAGGTTCGACGGAACCGGCCGAAACGCCGTCATCGGTCTGTCCATGGGCGGACAGTCGGCATTCACGCTCGCCGTGCGCCACCCCAGCCTCTACAGCGGGATCGCATCGCTGAGCGGGTGCCCGCCGGTCTCGGGGCCGGTCAACGAGAGCTACGTCCGGACCACGGTCGCCAAGAGCGGCGGCGACGCCACCAACATGTGGGGTCCGTTCGGGTCGGCCACCTGGGACGCCCACGACCCGAGCCGGCACCTGGACAAGCTGCGCGGCAAGGACATCTTCATCGCCGCGGGGTCCGGCGCGGTCGGGCCGCTCGACCTGACGGCACCCCACGACCCGGCCGACGGCCCGCGGTCGGCGGTCACCGCCGCCGGCTCGGCCCTCGAAATCGGCGCATGGCGCTGCTCACTGGAGTTCGCGGCGACCCTGCGGGCCAACAACGTGCCCTTCACCGACGGCTTCCGGCTCATCGGCACCCACAACTGGGTGTACTGGGAACGCGATCTGCCGGAGGCGTGGCCGACGATCTCGCGAGGTCTCTAACCTCGGTCAGCCGCCCACTGCTCGGCGAACCGCAGGAACAGATCTGTCTCGGCCGGGTGGGTCACCGTGACGCGCACGCCGTCGCCGGCGAACGGCCGTACCACCACCCCCGCCTCGACACATGCCTGCGCGAAATCCATCGTCGCCTCACCGAGGTGCACCCACACGAAGTTCGCCTGTGAGTCGGGCACCCGATACCCGAGATCACGCAGTCGGCCGGAGACGCGGGTCCGTTCGGCCACGACCGCGTCGGTGCGGGCCAGGAGTTCGTCTTCGGCGGCCAGACTGGCCAACGCCGCATGCTGGGCCAGGCTGTTGACGGAGAACGGGACGTGCGCCTTGCCGAGCGCGACGATCACCTCGGGATCGGCGAGTGCGTACCCGACGCGCAGGCCCGCGAGCCCGTAGGCCTTGGAGAAGGTCCGCAGCACGACCAGGTTGCGGAACTCGCGCCGCAGCTCCAGGGCGTCGTAGGCGTGTGTGTCGTCGAGCCGGAGATATTCGAAGTACGCCTCGTCGAGCACGACGATGACGTCGGACGGGACCGTCTGCAGGAACTGCCGTAGGGCGGCGGCCTCCACCACGGTCCCGGTGGGGTTGTTCGGGTTGCAGATGAACACGAGCCGCGTCCGGTCGGTGATCGCGGCAGCCATCGCGGGGAGGTCGTAGGTGAGGTCGGCGTCGAGCGGCACCTGGACGGGCGTCGCGCCGGCCACCCGAGTCGCCAGCGGATAGGTCTCGAACGACCGCCAGCCGAACACGACCTCGTCACCCGGACCGCTGGTCACCGTGATCAGGTTCTGACACAGGATCACCGACCCGCAGCCGACCTGGATCTCGTTCTCGGTGACACCCAACTTCTTCGCCAGGGTGGCGGTGAGCTCGACCATCCCGTTGTCGGGGTAGCGGTTGACGCTGGCCGCGGCCGCACCGATCGCCTCGCGCACACTGGGCAGTGGGCCCTCGGTGACCTCGTTGCTGGCCAGCTTCACCGCGCCGGGGAAGGTCTTGCCGGGCACGTAGACGGGCAGGTCGTCGAGGTCGGGACGGATACGCAGAGGCACCCGTCAAATGTAGTTGTGCGGCCGGAACGCGACCAAGGCCGCCCGGCCATCCCCGTGGTTTGCTTCGCCCCGCACACTGTGTGTAACCTTTCGCTTCGGCAGTTCGAAAGGACTCCGCCAAGGAGGCGTGCCAGAGCGGCCGAATGGGACTCACTGCTAATGAGTTGTCTCGCTAACACGGGACCGGAGGTTCAAATCCTCTCGCCTCCGCCGACCTCGCCGCAAGCGGGGAACAATTGAAGAGCACGCGCCCGTAGCTCAACGGATAGAGCATCTGACTACGGATCAGAAGGTTTGGGGTTCGAATCCCTACGGGCGCACAGCAACACGACACCCCGCACCTGTTTCAGGTGCGGGGTGTCGTGCTTTCGGCGGTTCGGAGCACCCGCACTCGCGGGACACGAGACGGATCGAGCGAATTACACACATGTGAGTAGATCCTTTGGACAACTTCGCCGCGGGTGTGGGAAGCCGGCACGGGTACGATCGCCCGGTGTCGAACACCGGGGTGATCGTCGTCAGCGGCGTGATCGTGCGTGATCGTCACGGTCGGCTGCTCACGGTCCGCAAGCGCGCGACGGCGCGTTTCATGCTTCCCGGCGGCAAACCCGAACCCTCGGAAACGGCGGCCGATGCCGCGGCGCGTGAGTGCGCCGAGGAGATCGGGCTGCGAGTCGCGCCGGACCGACTACGCCCCTGGGGACGGTTCCGCAGTGCCGCGGCCAACGAGGACGGATACGCGCTCGAAGCAACGCTTTTCGGCTACGACGGAGTCGTCGACGACATCGTCCCGGCCGCTGAGATCGCCGAGATCCGCTGGCTCGACGTGGATGTGCGTCCCCTCCCCGGCGACCTCGCGCCGCTGCTCGTCGATCACGTGATCCCGGTCCTGACCGCCGCGGACACGTAAAAGGCGATCCGTCAGAGTTTTCCCAGGATTCACCGATATCGCGGAGATGTCGGTTACCGTGATCCGCGGGGAATCATCGACGCGCAATCCAGAAAGGTTTCAGTCATGAACTCTTCCTCGCCCGTGGCAAAACTGGCAGCGGAGTTGTTCGGTACATTCTGGCTCGTATTCGGCGGCTGCGGTTCGGCGATTTTCGCCGCCAAACAGATCGCCATGGCCACCGACGGTGGCGACAATTATCAGGTCGGCATCGGATACCTCGGCGTCGCACTGGCTTTCGGATTGACCGTGGTCACGATGGCGTACGCGGTCGGACACATCTCGGGTGGCCATTTCAATCCGGCGATCACCTTGGGTGCGGTCATCGGTGGCCGAATGTCCTGGAAAGAACTGCCGGGCTATTGGATCGCCCAGGTCGTCGGCGGCCTTCTCGCCGGACTGCTGTTGCTCATCATCGCGAGCGGTAAAGACGGTTTCGAGCGGATCGGGGGTATGGCCGCCAACGGTTACGGCGACAATTCTCCCGACGGATACTCGTTGGTCGCGGTGCTGATCGCGGAGATCCTGCTCACTGCGTTCTTCCTGCTCGTGGTGCTCGGCACCACCGGCGGCAAAGCCCCCTCCACCTTCGCGCCGCTGGCCATCGGCCTGTGTCTGACCCTGATCCACCTCATCTCGATCCCGATCAGCAACACGTCGGTGAACCCGGCGCGGTCCACCGCCGTCGCATTCTTCAACGGGGACGGGGCGCCGGGCCAGTTGTGGATGTTCTGGGTGGCACCGTTGATCGGTGGACTCATCGGCGGCCTCCTGTACCCGCTGCTGTTCGAGGACGGGAAGCTCAAGATCGGCGCGACAACGTCGTCGTGAACGCGGGTCGTCGGGTATCGGCGCAGGTGCGCTGACCGGACGCCGCCGGCGTCTGTGGTCGACGTAGTGTCGAAGGGCGGGCAGAGGTGCCCGCGAGCCGGCGGGAGCGCCGGACCCGACGACACGCGACGGGAGGCCGACGATGGGACATCCCACCGGGCAGCCGCCCGACGACCTCTACCGCACCCCGCTGTACCCGCAGCTGTATCCGCCACTGGGCTACGCGCCTGACGGCTCGCCGGTCTTCGTCCCCGGTCAGCCGGCTGATCCGGGCCGGCCGACCGACACCGCAGCACCGCAACTGCCGGATGGTTCGCCTGCCCCGGACTCGGATGAGGAGCCCGACGGCGGGCTGCAGCGATCGCCATCCGACCGTCGGCTCGTGGGAATCGTCGCGCTGGTCGCGGTCGCCGCTCTGGGCCTGCTGGCCCTCACCGTCGGTCGGGCGGCGCTGCGCGGCGACGATCCGGTCACCCAACCGACCTTGCCGATGGTCATCTCGGAGCTGCCGACCCCACCCCGTACCCCGGCGCAGGAGCCGACCGCACCCGGGAACCCCGCGGTGCCGGGGAATCCTGCACAGCCCGCGGGGCGGGAGGTGGTCTACGAGGTGGCCGCGACGTCACCCGCGACGATCCTCTACGTCGACGATGTCGGCCTGCGCACCACGATCGGGTCGTCGACGTCATGGACGATCTCCTTCACCGGTTCCGCAAACCCGCTGCGGGTGCTCGTCCTGGCCGGCGACGGCGAGGCCACCTGCTCGATCACCGTCGACGGACGGGTCGTCGCCACGGACCGGATCTCCGCCGAGTCGCCGCGGCGGACCGTGTCCTGCCGCGCCTGAGTGGGCCCGGTCACAGCTTTCGCGGTCCGGGCTCCGCATCAACTGTGTACGTCGGTGCTCGGGTCGCTACCGTAGGTTCGTGAGTTCTTCTCAGACAGCACCAGAGAACACCGCTGGGGCAGGCGGCTCGTCGTCCGCCCCCGACGTCAAGACGATCGTCACGTGGCGCGGTGAGCGCTCCGACCGGCTCGAACAGGTCCGTCTGCACGTCAACGGCGCCCGGCTCAAGGCCTATGGACGCATCATCGCCGCCGCCACAGACACCCACGAGGCGTTCTCGGCATCCTACGAACTCGTCACCAACGACATCGGGGTGACCAAACGTCTGTCGATCCATCTGCTGCGTGCGAGCGGAGAAACACAGCTGGCCATCACCCGTGACGGTGAGCACAACTGGTTGGTGCAGAGCGCGGACGGAACCGTGCGCGGCGACTTCAACGGCGCCGCGGACGTCGACCTGGCTCTGTCGCCGATGTTCAACGCGCTACCGATCCGTCGTCTCCAGATGCATCGGGGTGGCGACGAGGTCGACATCCCCGTCGTCTACCTCTATCTGCCCGACGGGCGGGTCGAACCTGCGACGCTGCACTACACGCCGACCGAGGCCGGCGTCGACGTGGTGTCCCCGGTCGCGACGTCGTCGCTGACGGTCGACGAGAACGGTTTCGTCATCGATTACGCGGGCCTGGCAACCAGGGTCTGATCAGTCCAGTCTGATCAGTCCAGCCACACCCGTCCCTGGTGTGCCTGCCGTCGGAGTTCCTGCGCCCAACCGGGATCGCCGATGCGCACCCCGGTGATCGGCGCGGGATCGGCGTCGGCGATCTTCTCGTAGGCCAGCCGGGAACGATGACCGTCGTCGACGAGGATCTCGACGGTGCCGTGTTCGCGTAGTTCGTCGCGGGCCGCGAGCAACCGGTCGATGGTCTCGCTGAGCACATTGAGCAGTGCGATCCCGTTGGCCTCCAACATGGCCCGCTGCAGCGTCGGCGCGGTGCCGGCCACGCGGGTGCCGTCGCGGAAGCTGCCTGCGGCCAGTCGCAGGGCGAGGTCACTCTCGCCGGCGCCCACGGCAGCGGTCGCCGCCGCGGTGAGATGCGGAAGGTGGGAGATCGCGGCCACCGCCCGGTCGTGCGCATCCGCGGCGGCGGGCACCACGAACGCACCGACCGACCGAGCCATCGCCGCGACGACCGACCAGTCGGTGGGGTCGGTGTCGTCCTCGGTCGACACCATCCACATCGCCGACCGGAACAGGTCGGGGTCGGTGGCCGCCCACCCGGACTGGCTGGTCCCGGCCATCGGGTGTCCACCGACATAGCGCAGACCCGGGGCGTGCCGCGAAACAGCCGCGGCGACAGCTTGTTTGACGCTGATGACGTCGGTGAGAAGACAATTGGGTGCGTGCGCGGCGATCTCGGGCAGCAGATCGTCGAGGGTGGTGGCGGGCGTGGCGAGCACCACGAGGGCGTCGTCGGCCGCGGCGCGTTCGAGTGTTGACACGAGGTCGGTGGAGGCGTCGTGGCCCGCGGCGGCGGCCGCCTCGACGGTCTCGGCCGAGCGGTTGTAGCCGAAGACCGGATGGTCCCCGCCATCCAGGGCTCGGATCAGGGAGCCGCCGATCAGTCCGAGACCGAGCACGCAGATCGGTCCGGAGGCCGGGCGCGGGGAGGCAGACGCGGCAGTCACACCATCACATTCCCACATTCTCTTTCCGGCGTCGGCCACCGGCGGGGACTTGGGTGGCCCGCGGTTAACGGCTACGGTGACCTGCATGGCAGGTGCCGGCGCGGGTGTATCGGGTGGTCCCAACAAACAGGGTGTGAACGACGAGATCGAGGGGTTCGCGGTCGCGGTCGTCCGCGAGGAAGGTGCCTGGAAGGTCAGCGCGCTGACGCCCTCCGCACTCACGGATCTCGGTGACGCGGAGAAGCAGCTCCGTGAGTTGCGCGCCACCGGCGCGGTGTTCGGTCTCCTCGACGTCGACGACGAGTTCTTCATCGTTCTCCGTCCGGCTCCGCAGGGGCCACGTCTGCTGGTCTCCGACGCGACCGCCGGCATCGACTACGACGTCGCCGCCGACGCTCTGGACGCGATGAACATCGACATCCCCGACCTCGATCCCGACGAACTCGACGACGTCGACCCGTGGGAGGAAGGGGACCTGGCGATCCTGGCCGATCTCGGACTGCCCGACGCGGTGATGAGTGTCATCGTCGGCGACACCGACCTGTACGCCGACGAACAGGTGGGCATGATCGCGGCTCGCCTCGGGTTCGCCGACGAACTGTCCAAGGTGCTCGACAAGCTGGGGCATTGAGCCCGACCGGCGGCGGTGCACGGCACGCGGAGTGGGAGACCATGATGCGCGACGCACTCGCCGCCGCGAGAGATGCACCCGACGACGACGTCCCCATCGGTGCCGTGGTGTTCGACCCGGCGGGTATCGAACTGGCGCGCGCGGCCAACCGTCGAGAAGCCGATGGCGACCCCACCGCGCATGCCGAGATCGTCGCGTTGCGCGCGGCGGCCCGACGCTTCGGCGACGGGTGGCGGTTGCCGGGATGCACCCTTGTCGTGACCGTCGAACCGTGCACGATGTGCGCCGGCGCGCTCACCCTCGCCCGGATCGGGACGCTCGTGTTCGGGGCCTGGGAACCGAAGACGGGTGCGGTCGGATCGTTGTGGGACGTCGTCCGCGACCCACGCCTGACCCACCGGCCCGAGGTGGTCGGCGGGGTGCTGGAGTCGGAGTGCCGGGACCTGATGCTGGACTTCTTCGGTGCGCGGCGGGAGTCGCCCCCTTCGTGACAGCCCTTCGCAGGCTCCGGGCTTCCTCAGGGGCCAGGTGGTGCGTCCCCCTCCGATCCCTGAGGAGCGAGCTTGCGAGCGAGGGTCTCCTCCCGATCCCTGAGGAACGAGGCGCTTGCGGGTGTCACGAAGGGTCCCTGAAGTGCGATTTCAGGGTGAATCTCAGGGTCCGTGGCCGCGATTCCTCTGGCAGATTGGAGCCATGGGCGCGCACGGCGCAGTGTGTGCCACCCACCGAACCGAGGAGCCAGCATGTCCGACACGACAGCCAAGATCAACGAGGTCGTCGACACCGTCCGCGACAAGATCGAGGAGTTCGCCTCCAGCGACTCCGTCCAGGGCGCAGTGGCGAGCGCGCGGGACAAGATCAACGAGTTCGCCGAGAGTGACACCGTTCACAACGCGGTGGACACGGCCAAGGAGAAGTTCACCGAGTTCACCGAGAACGAGAAGGTCCAGGAGGCGATGGCCACCGCAAAGGAGAAGGCGGGCGAGTTCCGTGACCGCCTCGGCGGCCACGACGCGCGGTGACCTGCGGCTCTGGAGAGGTTTGAACCACCGTGGCAACGTGGTAAGTGCTCTCGCAGCCGGGACATCGGGTCTCGGGCACTCTCAGGAGGAGGCAGTTCATGGGTATCGAGGACGACGCCAAGAACAAGGCCGAGGAAATGAAGGGGCGCGGTAAAGAAGCTGCCGGCTCCCTCACCGACAACGAGGACCTCAAGAACGAGGGCAAGGCCGATCAGGGCGAGGCCCAGGGCAAGCAGAAGATCGCCGACGCGGCCGACGCCGTCAAGGGCAAGGTCGACGACGTGAAGAACAAGATCACGGGCAACAACTAGCCTCGCCCACGAGGCCTCACTTTCGGCCCCTGACCGGCCAATTTAGGCACAGACGCCGACTGCGGTACAGTCTTCCGCGGTGGCGTGTCCGAGCGGCCGAAGGTGCAGCACTCGAAATGCTGTGTGCGGTAACCCCGTACCGAGGGTTCAAATCCCTCCGCCACCGCAGCGAACGGCCCCTTACCGAATCCGGTAGGGGGCCGTTTTTGTGCTTTCCGGAGGTGTCCCGGACGTGTCCGGTTCCGTTCCGGACGCCGGTTCTGTCCGGAACGGACGACTCATTTATGCACGCTGACCAGCGCGGATGCTGTCCGGCGCGGTGCGCGACGTTCCCGTGGAGTGCGAACGTGGTGAAGCGCTCGAAACGCGGCGCATCAAGATGAATCAACGAAAGGGCAACCAATGCTCACCGGCCTCACCCAGTTCTTCAACGACCTCGTGTTCTTCGGCGGCGACCTGCTGAACATCGGCATCAGCCTCGGCGCCTGACCCGAAGTCTGGGCGGCAGCCCGCATGGTGGTAACGATCGGGGGACCATCATGCGGGCTGCTTCGCGTTCGGGCCCATCCGCGCACGACCGTCGAGTGGGTCAGCCGCACGCGTTGGCGAGCTCGTCGGCCCACAGATCCTGATCGTTGCCGAGTTCGGTTCCCACGGTCGCCGCGCACACCCGGTCGGCGATGTGCGTCTCGTCGGTGCTCCACCATCGCAAGGCGCCGTTCTCACCGCCCGCGCTGAGCTGGCCCCGCGGGCCGAACTCCACCTGCCACCGAACCGTGCCCGGCGGCGCGAGAGAGCGGCCGATCGGCTGTGGCGCATCCAGATCCTCGAGGGACCAGAGCCGGACGGTCTGGTCGTCGGCGCCCGAGGCCAGCAGATCCGAGGTGGGGTCGAAGCTCACCGACCGGATCGTGGAGTCGTGGCCATACAGCCGTGTCACCTCGTCGATTAGGTCACCATTCGTGTCATCGTCGATGCTCATGATCCGGATGATCTGATCGTCGCCCGCAGCAGCGAGCAGTGATCCGTCTGCGTCGATCGACAGCGCGTTGATCGGACCGTCCTGCGCGGCCACCACCTGACTCGCCGAGGCGCCTGCCGCCACGTCCCACTCGTGCAGCCGCTGGTCGGCGGACGCGCCGAAGAGCCGGGAGCCGTCCGGGGTGAACTCGACCGCGGTGATCCAGCCGTCGGGCCCGGTCAGCGGTTCGCCCCGACGGGTCGGACGCGTGGGATCCGCCAGATCCCATAGTTGAACACTCGAGTCGTCGGACGCGGTGGCCAGCGTCGACGAATCCGGTGAGAACGCCAACTCATGTGTGTACCGCGCGGCCGGGTTGGACAGCACAGCCAGAGGCCCGGGGCGAGCCGGGTCGGTGGTGTCGTAGAGCTCGACGTCACCGGTGTCGAGCGACGTCATCGCCAACATGCTTCCGTCCGGCGCCAACGCGACGTTCTCCACACGCGCATCGCCGGCGAGCGGCACCGCGGAGATACGCGCCGGCCGTTCGCCGGACACGTCCCACAACAACACCTGCCCGTCCCACGAGCCGGTGGCCATGAGTCGCCCGGCGGCATCGAAAGCCGGCGACTGCACGCGGCGGGTGTGACCCGAGATGGTGGCCGGTGACAGTGTCCAGACCCGCAACTGACCGTCCTGACCGCCGGTGAGGACGCGTGGCCCGTCGAGGAACGACACCGTGGTGAGGCCGCCTCGGCTGCCGTTCATCGGTTGCCCGAGGGGGATCGGGTGCGCGGGGTCGGCCAGACTCCACAGGGCGGCGGTGCCGTCCCAGGCGGCCGTCGCCAGTGCGGTGCCGTCCGGTGAGAACGCCACCGACCACACCGCCGCCGAATGTGCGTCGACCGGACCACCGAGCGGGACCACCTCGCCGCGGCCGCGCACCGACCACAGCCGAAAACTCTGGTCGTCGCTGCCGGTGGCCAGTGTCGTCCCGTCGGGACTGAACGCCACCGAATGGATGGTCAGGGTCTGACCGGTCAGCGGTGCGCCGATCTGACCGGGGCGCGCCGGATCGGCAGTGTCCCAGACCCGCGCAGTGCGGTCGTCGCTCCCGCTGACGAGAAGGCGCCCGTCCGGGCTGAAGGCGACCGTGCGGACCGGGGCGGTGTGACCGGTGAGGACACGGACCTCACCGGTGACGAGGTCATACAGGCGCACCGACCGGTCGTCGCCGGCGGTGGCGATCCACCGGCCGTCCGGTCGCATCGCGACGGCGTACGCGGTGCCCGTGTGCCCGACGTCGATCTCGTCGAGGGGTACCGGACGCGCGGGATCGGTGACGTCCCACCGCGCGATCGTTCCGGTCGCCCCGGTCGCGAACAGCACCCCACCGTCGGGGGAGAACGCGACCGCCGTCACCCACGACGACGTCGACAGCGGCTCGCCGATCGCGAGCAGCCCCTGCTCGGTGTCGTGGCGCCACAAGCGCACCGAATTGTCGTAGCCGCCCGACGCGATGAGACCGGTCGACGACTGCGCGGTGCCGTAGATGGCCCCGCGGTGACCCGCGTAGGTGGCCGCCAACGGCGAGGACTGTGACGCCAGCAGCAGTCCCCTCGCGGCGGGGTCGTCGGGGCGTTCGACATTCGCCGCGAGCGCGAGCTGCGCGGATTCGGTGGGGTTCGCCGACTGGTCGCGGAGACCGGATGCGATCAGCGCGGCGTACTGCGCGTCGGCGCGTTCGCGTTCGGCTCGCTGACTCTGCCGCATCGACACGACCGCCAGCACCGAGGTCACCACCACGCCGACGACGAGCAGCACCGCGATCGCCCGGCGGATGTTGGTCTGGCGGCGTCTGACGAGCTGTGCGGAGGAGAGAAAGTCGGCGGCCGCCGGGGACAGGGTGGCGGGAGAGCGCGCCGCCAGGTCGTCGGCCACGGCCAGCCGGCTGCCGCGATAGAGCAGCGAACGGTCCTTCTCCGACGCCACCCATTCGTCGGCGTCGCCTTGAATTCGCAAGCGGGTGAACGCATCCTCACGGTCCTCTTCGACCCAGTCGGCCAGTCGTGGCCAGGCCGCGATCACCGCGTCGTGCGACAGCGAGGTGCCGTGGGCGTCGTGGGTGATGATCCGGGCCCCTGCCAGCGCTTCGAGCACGGTGTCGGCGGCGGCCCGATCCGGGCTGCGGTGGTACAGGTCGTCACGATCCACTCGCCGGCCGACCGCCGATCCGTCCGGCACCGGCGTCACCAGTTCCAGCAGGATGGTTCGGGCGACTTCTCGCTCCTCAGTGCTGAATGTGTCCCAGCATTCCTCCGCGCTCGCGGCGATCGCGCCACGGACCCCGCCGGCCTTCTCGTAGGCGCGCACGCTGAGCACCTTGCCCTCACGGAACTGCCAGGTGCTGCGCATGGCGTGGGCGAGGAGCGGGAACGTACCCACCCGCACCGGCTCGGACGCGGTGTCGGCGCGCACCCCGAGATCGGCCAGGATCAGTTCGACGAGGCCGTCACCGACGGTGAGGCCTTGCGACCGCGCGGGTTCGACGATCGCCGCGGTGAGTTCGTCGACGGTCGGCGGCCCAAGAAGCATCTGGTTGTGCTGCAACGCATGTGCCAGTGGCGGGTGTTCTGCGGCCGCCGGGTAGAAATCGGCGCGCAGCGCGGCGACGACGCCGGAACACTCGCCCGGTCCGGCCTCCCCGGGGGCGGAGAGTGCCACGAGCACGTCGAGGTATGACGAGGCTGCCGTGTCGTCGAACGGTGCGACGAACAGTTCTTCGAGCTGGTCGACGGCCAGCACGAATGGCTTCGATGCCGAAGCCCGGTCGCGCACCCACGCCTCGAGGCCGTCGGCCGGGACGGCGGTGGGGGTGACCAGCAGAACGTCGACGTCGTCGCGGATGCGTGCCGCGAACCCCGCTTGCAGCAGCGACGACTTGCCCGACCCGGACGCGCCGACCAGCACCAGTAACTCTCCGGCGGCACTGGTCTGACCGAACCAGGTCAGCATGGTGTCGACCTGTCCGTGCCGACCGGCGAAGAACTCGCTGTCGCCGATGGTCAGCGGTGCGAGGCCCGGGTAGGGGCACACCTCGGGTTCCGTGCGGGTGGCGCCGGCCCGGTCGTGTTGCGCCCGCTCCCACAGCTTTCGCCATTCCGTTGCCGAATACAGCCCGGGCTCAGAGGGTTCCGGATTGTTGCGCCGGGCCGCGACGATCAGGACGCTCAGAACCGAGGCCAATCCGTCGAACTTCGCGGGCACGCTGCGGCCGCGTCGCCAGTCGGAGATGCGTTGTGCCGCGATGTCACGGCCTCGCGGGTCGCGGGCACGGAGTTCGCGAGTTGCCCTGGCACTCACCGCTTTCAACGGCGGGGACCCCGCGTCGGTGTACAGCACGTCGAGTCGACGTGCCAGTTCTGCTCTCGGGTCCGCCGCCATGGGCACCATCATCCGCCCAGCCGGTCCGCCATCCCCGGCCGCAGCAGATCGGTGATGTCGTCCCACGGCACGGTGATCGGCAGCCAATCACCCAGCGCGTGCGCGACGGGCACGTAGGTGCGGAAGCCCTCGGGCAGCGGTACCCAGTTCAGGAAGGTGTTGACCTCGGGCGCGACGTAATCGACTCGTGGATCGATGCGGGTGACCATCTCAGCGAGGTCGGCCGCGGCCGCCGCCGGATCGGTGAACACGTCGGTCAGTCGGATGGGCCGGGCGTCCTGGGCGTCGATGGTGATCGTCGCGACGTGGTTGTTCGGGTGCGCCGCACCGTCGGAGTAGGTGTTCAGGATCAGCACACCGGCGACCACACCGTCGGTGATGGTGGTGACCCGGCTGCGCTCGTCGTCGACCAGCGATCCGTCGCCGACGGTGGTGGCGACGTAACTGCTGATGATGTCGTCGAACGCGATCCGCATACCGGCGTTGAAGCGGTCGCGGACATCGTCCACACCCCCGCGTACCTGCGGTAGATCCGCGTCGAACCGAGTCGACCCCCGATGGCCGTTGACGTGCACGAGCGCAGGTTGGTAGGCGGTGGTCAGCGGGGCAGATGACTGTGGCGATGCCGCACCGTTGGGCTCAGAGATCGGCATCGAGGTGGTCTGGACGGAACGCGTCGCCGGGATCGGTGTGCCGTCGTCGTCGCCGCACGCGCCGGTAGCGACCGCGACACAGACGACGGTCGTCGCCAGGATGGCCCGACGAGGGAGAGAACACACTCTCGAACTGTATTCGCAGGAGTCGGGGACGACGCTCAGGTTGCTGACATCCGCGCGGATTGCAAGGTGCGCGGACGTCAGGTTCCTGCGCGTCTTCGACCCGACACCGCACTCAGCCGAGGAACACCGCCGCTTCCTGCGCCAAATCCAGCAACGGCTGCGGGAACACACCCAGCCCAATCGTCACCACGGTGCACACCGCGATCGACGCCGTCGTCAGCACACTCGGCTTCACGATGTGCGGGGCGTCGACGGGTACGTCGGCGAAGAACATCGCCACGATGATCCGGATGTAGAAGTACGCGGCGATCGCGCTGCTGATCACGCCGACCACCACCAGCACGCCGGCACCCGCACCCGCCGCTGCCGCGAACACGTCGAACTTGGCGATGAAACCGCTTGTCAACGGGATGCCGGCGAAGGCGAGCAGGAACATCGAGAACATCGCTCCGACAAGCGGATAGCGTCGACCCAGCCCGGCCCACTGTCGGATGTCGGTGGCCTCACGGCCGGACAGGTGCGGTCCCGACTGCCGGTCGGGTTCCCGCACCACCGCGACGGTGGCGAACGCTCCGAATGTCGAGAAGCCGTACGCCGCAAGATAGAACATGGTCGCGGCAATACCTGCCTCGTCGAAGGCGACCAGACCCAGCAGGATGAATCCCGCATGGGTGATCGACGAATACGCCAGCATCCGTTTGATGTCGGTCTGCGTCACCGCCATCACCGCGCCGATCAGCATCGTGGCGATCGCGACCGCCCAGACGATCGGCTCCCAGTCGGCCTGCAGGTCGTCGAACGCGACGTAGAACACCCGGAGCAGGGCGCCGAACGCGGCGATCTTGGTGGCAGCGGCCATGAACGCGGTGACCGGGGTGGGTGCACCCTGGTACACGTCGGGAATCCACGCGTGGAACGGCACCGCACCGACCTTGAACAGCAGACCGACCGACAACAATCCGAGCGCGATCAGCGGCAGAACCGTGTCGCCGCCGGGTGCGTCGACGGCCTCGCCCACAGCCTCGCCGATCGCGCCGAGTTGCAGGGAACCGGTTGCGCCGTAGGCGAACGCGGCGCCGAACAGGAAGAACGCCGACGAGAACGACCCCAGCAGAAAGTACTTGAGGGACGCCTCCTGGGAGATGAGACGACGGCGTCGTGCCAGCCCGCACAGCAGATACAGCGGCAGCGAGAACACCTCGAGCGCGATGAACATCGTGAGAAGGTCACCGCAGGCGGGGAATAGCATCATGCCGCCGACGGCGAGCAGCGTCAGCGGGAACACCTCGGTGGTGAGACCGCCCGCGCGGGTCGCCTCGAACTCGGCGTCGGTGTTCGGCACCGACGCCCCGGATGGGGTGAACATGTCCGCCTCGACCGATGTGAGCGAGGCCTGCGCCGCGGCTCCGGGGCCGTCGCTGATCCGTCGACCCGACGGCGGCACCGCGACGACACGCTCGAGACGCCGCTCGGCCATGAACGCCACCGACGCGATCGCGATCAGCACGAGCAGCCCCTGCAAGAACAGGGTGGGCCGATCGATGACCACCGCCCCGGACATCGCGAACTCGCCGAGCCCCCCGTCGGACGTCTGCGCCACCGCCACCGCGACGACGGCCACGAACGCGGCGACAAGCCCGCCGAGTGACAGCACCAGATGGGTCGGATACCGCAGCCGCCGGGGTGCGAATGCCTCCACCAGCACGCCGACCACGGCGACACCGAAGACGATCAGCATCGGCGACAGCGCACCGTACTCGACGCTGGGTGCCTCGATGGCAGCCATGTGGTCGACGGTCAGGTTCTCCACGGTCAGTTGCTCCACGGTCATGGCGGGCCTCCGTCCGGCAACGGCACCGTGGGCGCCGGGTCACGCTCGTCGATCGTGCTCATCGTGTGTCCCACAGCGGGATCGATCACGTCGAGCAACGGCTTGGGATAGACGCCGAACACCACCAGCAACGCGACGAGGGGCGCCACCACCGCGAGCTCGCGGCCATGGAGATCGCGCATCGGGCGCGCGGCCGCGCCGGGCCCCTCGCCGACCGGCCGCGGAGGGCCACCCATCATTCGCTGGTACGTCCACAGGATGTAGATTGCCGACAGGACCAGCGCGGACGCGGCGGCGATCGCCGCCACCGGATAGCGCGTGAACGTGCCGATCAGAACCAGGAATTCGCTGATGAACGGCGCCAGACCGGGCAACGACAACGTCGCGAGGCCGGCGATCAGGAAGGTGCCGGCCAGCAGGGGGGCGATCTTCTGCACCCCGCCGTAGTCGGCGATCAGTCGACTGCCCCGCCGCGACACCAGGAAACCGGCCACCAGGAACAGTGCAGCAGTGGAGATCCCGTGGTTGACCATGTACAAGGTCGAACCGGTCTGTCCCTGACTGGTCAGCGCGAAGATCCCGAGGATGATGAACCCGAAGTGTGAGATCGACGTGTACGCGATCAACCGCATCACATCGGTCTGGCCGATCGCCAGGATCGCGCCGTAGACGATGCCGATCACCGCCAATGTCGCGATCAGCGGGGCGAAATAGCGTGACGCATCCGGGAACAACTGCAGACAGTACCGAAGCATGGCGAAGGTGCCGACCTTGTCGACCACTGCCATCATCAGCACCGCACTGGCCGGTGTCGCCGACACCGCCGCATCCGGCAGCCACGAGTGGAAGGGCCACAGCGGAGCCTTCACCGCGAACGCGAACATGAAGCCGAGGAACAACATCCGGATCAGCCCGCTGCCGGCATCGAGCTCGCCCGCGGACACGGCGTCGACGATCGCCCGCAGGTCGAAGGTGCCGGCCCCGTTCTCGCCGAGCTCCGACCGCGCCGTCACCACGTAGAGGCCGATGACCGCGGCCAGCATGATCAAGCCGCCGAACAGGTTGTACAGCAGGAATTTCACCGCGGCCCGGGACCGGTCCACCCCCTGCTGCCGGCCGAAGCCGCCGATCAGGAAGTACATCGGGATCAGCATGGCCTCGAAGAAGATGTAGAACAGCAGGATGTCGAGGGCGACGAAGCTCATCAGCACCATCGCCTCGACCGACAACATCAGCGCGAGGTAGATGTGTGGGCCCTTCTGCCGCCGGCCGCCCGCGTGATCCAACGATCCGGAATGGTCGGCGTCGCCCCAGCCCGCCAGGATGAGGATCGGCAGCAAAACGGCGGTCAGCAGCACCAGGACGAGCCCGATCCCGTCGAGCCCCAACGCATATCGGGTGCCGAGCGCCGGAATCCAGCTGAGATCCTCGACGAACTGATACCGCGCACCGTCGGCGTCGAAGCCCACCGCCAGCCCCAGCGACAGCCCGAACACCACCAGCGACACCACCAGCGCCAGCCATTTCGCGACATCGGGGCGGGTGTTCGGTACCGCCAGCACCGCAAGCGCGCCGACGGCGGGCGCCAGCCACAGGATGGTCAGCCAGGGTGCGCTCACAGTACATTCACCACCATCACCATCGCGACGATCAGCACCGCGCCGGCGAACATCGACAACGCGTAGGACCGCACATAGCCGTTCTGCCACCGCCGTATTCGGTGCGACGCCGCACCGATCGCCGCGCCGACACCGGTGGTGAGGCCGTCGACACCGTCGTGCTCCACGGCCACGAGACCGCGGGTGACCTGCTGGCCCGGGCGCATCAGCAGGTTCTCGTTGACCTTGTCGCCGTACAGGTCACGGCGTGCGGCGACGGTGAGCGCGGACACGTCGTCGGGGGCGGTCTCCGGAACCGGGCGGGTGGCGTACTGCCGCCACGCCAGTCCGATGCCGATCGCCACCACCGCGAGGATCGTCACCGTGATCACCCACGCCGGTACGGCCAGCTCGTGATGTTCCTCGCCGACGACGGGTTCCAGCCAGTGCACCAGCGAGTCGCCCCACGCCAGTACAGCACCCGACGCCACCGAGCCGATGGCGATCAGGATCATCGGCGCGGTCATCACGCCCGGCGACTCGTGGGGATGCGGCGACGGATCGTGGTTCCACCGCCGCTCACCGAAGAACGTCAACAGCATCACCCGTGTCATGTAGAACGCGGTGATACCGGCACCCAACAGCGCGGCCCCACCGAGCAGCCAGCCGCCCACGCCGCCTTCGGCGAACGCCGACTCGATGATCGGGTCCTTGGAGAAGTAACCGGAGAACGGCGGCACCCCGATGATCGCGAGATAGCCGAGACCGAACGTGACGAAGGTGATCGGCATGACGGTCCGCAGTCCACCGAACCGCCGCATGTCGGTCTCGTCGTTCATGCCGTGCATCACCGATCCGGCACCCAGGAACAGGCCGGCTTTGAAGAACCCGTGGGTGAGTAGATGCATGATCGCGAAGGCGTAGCCGGCGGGCCCGAGTCCGGTGGCCAGCACCATGTATCCGATCTGGCTCATCGTGGACGCGGCGAGTGCCTTCTTGATGTCGTCCTTGGCGCAGCCGATGATCGCGCCGAACAGCAGCGTGACCGCGCCGACGACCGCCACCCCGGCCTGCGCGGCCGGCGCGAGGTCGAAGATCGGGTTGGACCGCGCGATCAGGTAGACACCCGCGGTCACCATCGTCGCGGCGTGGATGAGCGCCGACACCGGGGTGGGGCCCTCCATCGCGTCCCCGAGCCAGGACTGCAGCGGCACCTGCGCCGACTTGCCGCACGCGGCCAGCAGCAGCATGAATCCCAGTGCGGTGAGGACGTTCTCGCCGGCCTCACCCGACCCGGCGAACACCGCCTCGAACGACACCGACCCGAATGACGCGAACATGATCATCAGCGCGACGGCGAGGCCGATGTCGCCCACCCGGTTCACCACGAACGCCTTCTTCGCGGCGGTGGCTGCGGTCGGTTTGTACTGCCAGAACCCGATCAGCAGATACGAGGCGAGCCCAACCCCTTCCCAGCCCACGTAGAGGCCGAGATAGTTGTCGGCCAACACCAGCAACAGCATGGCGGCGAGAAAGAGGTTGAGGTAGGCGAAGAATCGTCGCCGGTCGGGGTCGTCGGCCATGTAGCCGATGGAGTAGATGTGGATCAACGACCCGACGCCCGTGATCAGCAGCACGAAGCACATCGACAATTGATCGAGCTGTAGCCCGAAGTCGACCTGCAGTTCGCCGACCGGAATCCAGCTGAACAGGATCTGATGCACGGCACGGTCGTCGGCGCCCCGGTCGACCATGCCGAGGAACATCACCAGCCCCACGACGAAGGACGCGAGCGCCAGCCCGGTGCCGAGCAGATGCCCCCACCTGTCGGTACGGCGCCCGCCCAGGAGCAGCACCAACGCGCCCAACAGCGGCAGCGCGGGCACCAGCCAGAGCAGGTCGGCGGTCGTCTGGGTGCTCACCGGTGCCTCCTACCGCTTCAGCAGATCCGCGCCGTCGACCGAGGCCGACCGACGAGCCCGGAAGATGGTCATGATGATCGCCAGGCCGACGACGACTTCGGCTGCCGCCACGACCATGACGAAGAACGCGATGACCTGACCGTCGAACGATCCGTGCATCCGCGCGAACGTGACGAACGCCAGGTTCGTCGCGTTCAGCATCAACTCGATGCACATGAACACGACGATGGCGTTGCGCCGCAACAGCACCCCGGCGGCACCGATGGTGAACAGCAGCGCCGCGAGGTAGAGGTAGTTCTCCGGGTTCATGTGCCGCCTCCCGGCCGACCCTCGCCGAGTTGTCGGCGGATGCTGTCGGGTTCAGAGGTCGGCGGGGTCACCGAAGGCCGCGGCCGCAGCGTCGCGTTGACGGAGAGTTCCGACGGCGTCCCGTCCGGTAGCAACGCCGGTACGTCGACGGCGTTGTGGCGTGCGTAGACACCGGGGCTCGGCAGTGGCGTCATGTCGACGCCGTGGAGGAACCGTTCGGTCGACAGTTCGCGCTGACTACGCCGTGGTCCGAACCGCTCCCGGTGCGCCAGCACCATCGCGCCGAGTGTGGCGGCGATGAGCAGGGCACCGGTCAGTTCGAACGCCCACAGGTACTGCACGAAGATCAGCTCCGCGAGTGCTTCCACATTGCCGTCACCGGCGGTGGCCGGGGCGCCGGGCGCGCCTGCCACCGGAGCGCCGACGAACACCGCCAGCGATGCGGAGCCGATGCCGGCGATCAGCAGTATTCCGAACCCGAGACCGATCAGCACAGCCGCGACCCGTTGCCCCCGTAGCGTTTCCACCAGCGAGTCCGACGAGTCGACCCCGATCAGCATCAGCACGAACAGGAACAACATCATCACCGCGCCGGTGTAGACCACCACCTGCACCACGCCGAGGAACAGCGCACCCTGCGCGACGTAGAAGATCGCGAGGATGATCATCGTGGTCGCCAGGAAGATCGCCGAGTACACCGCCTTGGTGGCGAACACGACCCCGAGCGCGCCGAGCACCGCGACCACACCGAGAACCCAGAACTGCACGGCCTCGCCAGTGCTGGTCGCCGGGAGCGAAGCGAGCACTGTAGTGGTCACGAATCGTCCCTTCCGACGACGCGGCCGTCCTTCGACACCTCACCTTGGTAGTAGCTCTCCTCGGTGGAACCGGGAGCCATGTCGTGCGGTGGCGGCGTGACGCCCGGTTCGAGCGGGGCGAGTAGGCGGTCCTTCTCGTAGATGAGATCGGCTCGGTTGTCGTCGGCCATCTCGTAGTCGTTGGTCATGGTCAACGCCCGTGTGGGACAGGCCTCGATGCACAGTCCGCACCCGATGCATCGCAGGTAGTTGATCTGGTAGACGCGGCCGTACCGTTCGCCCGGCGAGTACCGTTCGTCCTCGGTGTTGTCGGCGCCCTCGACGTAGATGGCGTCGGCCGGGCACGCCCACGCGCACAGTTCGCAGCCGATACACTTCTCCAGCCCATCCGGGTGCCGATTGAGTTGGTGGCGGCCGTGATAGCGCGGCGCGGTCGGGGTCTTCTCCTCCGGGTACTGCTCGGTGATGGTGGGCGAGAACATCGACGAGAACGTGACGCCGAACCCGCTTATCGGCTTGATGAAGTCAGGCATCGGTCGTCTCCTTCGTAGGATCGGGTGGTGGCACGGCACGCCGCGGTAATACCTGGCCGGGTAGCGGCGGCACCGGGAAGCCGCCGGCCATGGGGTCGAAGGGTTCCGGCTCCCCGTCCGATTCACCATCCGCTGGTCGATCTCGATACGCCGACTCGCTTCGCTCGCCGGCTACTCGATCCGGCGGAGTAGTGGCGACGGAGGAGCCGCGTATCGAGACCCGGTGACCCGACGTCTTCTCGACCGGCAACCGTACGAGCCGCCACACGGCGTACAGCAGTAGCGCGGTCACCACGATCCCGGCCGCCGCCAGCACAAGTGATCGGGCCAGGTCGTTGTCCTCGGAGCCGCCGATGGCGACGCGGATGACGGCCACCACCATCACCCAGGTCAGCGAGATCGGGATGAGGACCTTCCAGCCGAGGTTCATGAACTGGTCGTAGCGCAGGCGGGGAAGGCTGGTGCGCAGCCAGATGAAGACGAACAGGAAGATCCACACCTTGAGCGTGAACCAGAGGATCGGCCACCAGCCGGAGTTGGCCCAGTCGAAGAAGCTGAGCGGCCACGGGGCCTGCCACCCGCCGAGGAACAGGGTGGTGGCCAGCGCGGACACGGTGACCATGTTGATGTACTCGGCGAGCATGAACATGGCGAACTTCAGTGAGCTGTACTCGGTGTGGAAGCCGCCGACCAGTTCGCCCTCCGCCTCGGGCAGGTCGAAGGGCGCCCGGTTGGTCTCGCCGACCATCGAGATCGCGTAGATCACGAACGACGGCAGCAACAGCAGCACATACCAGTGATGCTCCTGTGCCGCCACGATTCCCGACGTCGACATGGTCGCGGCGTCGAGGAACACCGCCGCGAACGTCAGTCCCATCGCGATCTCGTAGGAGATCACCTGCGCGGTGGAACGGAGACCACCGAGCAGCGGATAGGTGGAACCCGACGACCAACCGGCGAGGACGATGCCGTACACACCGACCGAGGTGATGGCGAGCACGTAGAGCACGCCCACGGGTAGATCGGTGAGCTGTAACGGCGTCTGCTGGCCGAACACCGACACCATCGGACCGAACGGGATCACCGCGAAGGCCATCACCGCCGGCACCACGGCGATGATCGGTGCGAGAAGGTAGATCGGCTTGTCGACGCCGCTCGGGACGATGCCCTCCTTGAGGGCCAGTTTCACCCCGTCGGCCAGGCTCTGCAGGAGTCCGCGCGGACCAACCCGGTTGGGTCCGATTCGGGTCTGCATGCGCGCCATGATCTTTCGTTCGATCAGGATCGCGGCGAGCGGGTTGGCAACCAGGAACGCAAACACGGCCAGCGCCTTGAGCACGATGAGCCACCACGGGTCGTGGCCGAAGTCGGCAAGGTCGGGGAAGTTCATCGAGCCTCCCCGGCCGTCGCGATGGCGACGACATCACCTGCGTGGGCGCGCAACTCGGTGGAGACCGAGCAGCCCGGTGAGTTCATCGGCACCCAGACCACCCCGTCGACCATGTCGGTGAGCTGGAGCGGCAGGACGATCGCGCCCCGCTCGGTGCCGACCTCGACCGGCGTCCCGTCGGACGCGCCGATCCCGGCGGCGGTGGCCGCGGACATCCGGGCCACCGCGGGGCGGGCGGTACCGGCGAGATCGGGTTCGTTGTCCTGCAGGCGGCCGTCGTCGAGCAGCAACCGCCAGGTGGCGAGGACCGCACGTCGGGTCTCAGGGTTGCCGTGATGCGCGGGCGGGGCCGTCACGGCGGGCGTCGGTGGTCGCAATCCGCGCCACGGCCCGATGCGTTCGAGGTCGGCACGGATGGTCGCGGTGTCGGCACACCGCAGGTCGATGCCCATCTGGCTGGCCAACGCGTCGAGCACCCGGTGGTCGGGCAGGGTTCCCGCCTCGGGGAGGGCTGTCGTGAACGGCCGCGCCCGTCCTTCCCAGTCGAGGAACATGCCGGACTTCTCCGCGGCCGCGGCGACCGGCAGCACCACGTCGGCGCGATCGGTCACCGCGCTGCGACGGATCTCGAGGCTGACGACGAATCCTGCATCGGCGAGAGCGGATTCGGCGGCTCGCGGGTCCGGGAGATCGGCGAGCTCAACGCCTCCGACGAGCAGCGCCGAGATCTCCTGGCGTGCCGCTGCATCCAGTATCCCGGTGGTGTCGCGGCCGGGCACACTGGGCAGGTCGGCGACCTGCCACGCGAGTGCCATCTCCGTCCGGGCGGTCAGATCGGCCACCGGGCGTCCGCCGGGTAGCAGGTTCGGTGCCGCACCGACTTCCAGGGCGCCGCGTTCCCCGGCGCGGCGCGGTATCCACGCCAGTCGTGCCCCGGTCCGTTCGGCCAGTCGGGCGGCGGCGCTGAATCCGCCGGGAACCCCGGCGAGCCTCTCGCCGACGATGATCACCGAACCGTCGGCGGTCACGGCGTCGGCAGCCGCGTCGGAATCCAGCACGGCTGCTTCGTCTCCCGGCACCGCGGCGAGGAGCTGACCGTTCAGTTTGCCGAGTCCGCGGCTGCGGAGCGCGGCGATCGACGTCACCCGCTGGCCGGAGGTCCGGACCGCGCGACGCATGCGCAGGAAGACGATCGGCGACTCTTCTTCCGGCTCGAACGCCACCAGCAGCACCGCAGGCGCACCGGTCAGGTCGTGGTAGGTGACGTCGTCGGGCCGGGCCGCGACATGCGCGGCGAGGAAGTCGGCTTCTTCGGCGCTGTGGCCGCGGGCGCGGAAGTCGATGTCGTTGGTATCCAGGGCCACCCGGGCAAACCGTGCGTACGCGTAGGCGTCCTCCGCGGTCAGGCGCCCGCCGGTGAGGACGCCGGCCCGGCCGCGTGCGGACGACAACCCCTCGGCCGCATGCCGCAGCGCGTGAGCCCAGGACACCTCCCGCAGCGTTCCGTCGGCCGACCGGATCGTCGGAGCGGCGATGCGGTCGGCGGCGGTGGCGTAGGCGAACGCGAACCGGCCCTTGTCGCAGTTCCACTCCTGGTTGACGTCCGGATCGTCACCGGCGAGACGGCGCAACACCTTTCCGCGCCGATGATCGGTGCGCTGGGCGCATCCGCTCGCGCAGTGCTCACACACACTCGGCGTCGACACGAGGTCGAAGGGCCGCGCCCGGAAACGGTAGGCGGTACTGGTCAGCGCTCCCACCGGACAGATCTGCACGGTGTTGCCGGAGAAGTACGACTCGAACGGCTCGTCCTGATAGATCGCGACCTGCTGCAACGCGCCGCGGTCTGCGAAGTCGATCAGCGGATCGCCGGCGACCTGCGACGAGAACCGGGTACACCGCGCGCACAGCACGCACCGTTCCCGATCGAGCAGCACTTCCGAGGACAGCGGGATGGGTTTGGTGAACGTGCGTTTCACGCCGGTGAAGCGCGAATCGCCGCGGCCCGACGACATCGCCTGGTTCTGCAGTGGACATTCCCCACCCTTGTCGCACACCGGGCAGTCGAGCGGATGGTTGATCAGCAGCAGCTCCATCACACCCCGCTGCGCCTTCTCGGCCACATCCGAGGTGCGTTGGGTGTGCACCACCATCCCGTCGGTCACCACCGTGGTGCACGAGGCGAGCGGCTTACGTTGGCCCTCCACCTCCACCAGGCATTGCCGGCAGGCCCCCACGGGGTCGAGCAGCGGATGGTCGCAGAACCGGGGGATCTGGGTGCCGATCATCTCCGCGGCCCGGATGACCAGGGTCCCTTTGGGAACGGCGATCTCGGTGCCGTCGATGGTCACCGACACCAGATCCGGGCGTCGGTCCGTGGTGGCGGGGTCGTCGACCGCGGTCATCGGTCACCTCCGGAGTCGGTGTCAGAAAACAGGGTCGAGGCGTGCGGATCGAACGGGCAGCCGCCGTCGAAGTGGGCGAGGTACTCGTCGCGGAAGTACTTCAGCGACGACACGATCGGACTGCCCGCACCGTCCCCGAGTGCGCAGAAAGACTTACCGACGATGCTGTTGGTGACGTCGGTGATGATGTCGAGATCGGCTTCGGTTCCCTGCCCCGCCTCGACCCGCGCCAGCAGTTGCACCAACCAATAGGTGCCCTCGCGGCACGGCGTGCATTTGCCGCAGGACTCGTGAGCGTAGAACTCGGTCCACCGCAGGACCGCCCGCACCACACAGGTGGTCTCGTCGAAGATCTGTAATGCCTTGGTGCCCAGCATCGAACCGGCGTCTCCGACGCCTTCGTAGTCGAGTGGAGCGTCGAGGTGATCGCCGGTGAGGATGGGTGTGGACGAGCCGCCCGGGGTCCAGAACTTGAGTCGGTGGCCGGCCCGCACACCGCCCGCGCGGTCGAGCAGTTCCCGCAGGGTGACGCCCAGCGGTGCCTCGTACTGGCCCGGCCGGGCGACGTGCCCCGACAGCGAATACAGCGTGAAGCCCGGCGACTTCTCGGTTCCCATGGACCGGAACCAGTCCACGCCGTTGCGGATGATCGGCGGCACGCTGGCGATGGACTCGACGTTGTTGACGACGGTCGGGCTGGCGTACAGGCCGGCGACCGCGGGGAAGGGCGGGCGGAGCCGGGGCTGGCCGCGCCTTCCCTCCAACGAGTCGAGCAGCGCCGTTTCCTCGCCGCAGATGTAGGCGCCCGCACCGGCGTGCACGACCAGTTCCAGATCGAAACCCGAACCGAGGATGTCGTAGCCGAGATAGCCTGCGGTGTAGGCCTCCTCGACTGCTGTGCGGAGTCGGCGCAACACCGAGGCCACCTCTCCGCGGACGTAGATGAACGCGTGCGCGGCGCGGATCGCGTACGCGGCGATGATCGCCCCCTCGATCAGCGAGTGCGGCGACGCGAACATCAGCGGGATGTCCTTGCAGGTGCCGGGTTCCGATTCGTCAGCGTTGACCACGAGGTAATGCGGCCGCGGGTCGGGTGCATCGGGATCGGCCGGATCGGTCTGCGGGATGAACGACCACTTGACGCCCACCGGGAATCCCGCGCCGCCCCGCCCGCGCAGACCCGACGCCTTGACCATCTCGATGATGTCGTCGGGGGACTGTTGTAATGCGTTGCGCAGCGCCGCGTATCCGTTGTGCGTCTCGTAGCTGTGCAGCGTCCACGACTCGGGCTCGCCCCAGTGGCGGCTCAGCACGGGTGGCTCGGCCGGCTCCGCACCTTTGACGACGGCGGTCACGAGTCCTCACCGTCCTCGGGCAGTCCGGCGAGCAGGCGCGCCGTCTGACGGAACGAGCACACACCGCCGGTGCCCCGGGTCGGTGTGACATGGACGCCGGCACGGAGATCCTCGACGAGTTCGATGGTTCCCGCCGGGGTCTGGTTGTCGAAGAACTCCCAGTTGACCATCACCACCGGCGCGAAGTCGCAGGCGGCGTTGCACTCGACGTGCTCGAGGGTGATCCGCCCGTCCGCGGTCGTGTCGCCCGGCGCGATACCCAGGTGCTCACGCAGGGCCGCCAGGATCTCGTCGCCGCCCATCACCGCGCACAGCGTGTTGGTGCACACCCCGACCAGGTACTCACCGGTCGGCGTCCGGCGATACATCGAGTAGAAGGTGGCGACCGCCGCCACCTCGGCGGCGGTGATATCCAGTTGTGCCGCACAGAAATCCACACCTGCGCGGGTGATCTGTCCGTCTTCGGCCTGGACGAGGTGCAGCAATGGCAGCAGTGCCGACCGCGGCTGCGGATAGCGGTCGAGGATGCCGGCGGCATCGGCGGCCAGACGCGCCGCAACGTCGTCGGCGTAGCTGTCGGGTCCGTCGAACCGGACCGTCGGATGCGGCTGCGGCGCCACCACCGGAAGCCCCTCGGCGGGTGGCGCGCCACCGGTCGAGGGTGTGGTCAGGTCGACGAACACGGGGTCACTCATCGGTCCACCCCTCCCATCACCGGATCGATACTGGCGACCGCGGTGATCACGTCGGCCACCATGCCGCCTTCGCACATCGCCGCCACCGCTTGCAGATTCGTGAACGACGGGTCGCGGTAGTGCACCCGGTAGGGGCGCGTGCCGCCGTCGGAGACCATGTGCACGCCGAGCTCGCCGCGCGGCGACTCGACCGCCACATAACACTGTCCGGCGGGCACGCGCATACCCTCGGTGACCAATTTGAAGTGGTGGATGAGCGCCTCCATCGAGGTGCCCATGATCTTCGCGATGTGTTCGGGTGAATTGCCCAGTCCGTCGGGGCCCAGAGCGAGGTCGGCCGGCCAGGCTATCTTGCGGTCGGCGACCATCACCGGGCCCGGCTCCAGCCGGTCCAGGCATTGGTGGGCGATGCGTACCGATTCCTGCATCTCCTTGACCCGGATCAGGTATCGGCCGTAGGAATCGCAGGTGGTGTCGGTGATGACGTCGAACTCGTAGTTCTCGTAGCCGCAGTAGGGTTCGGACTTGCGCAGGTCGTGCGGCAGCCCGGTGGAACGCAGCACCGGCCCGGTGATCCCCAGCGCCATGCAACCGGTGAGGTCGAGGTAACCGACGCCCTGGGTGCGGGCCTTCCAGATGTAGTTCTCGTTGAGGAGATCCTCGAGCTCACCGAGCCGTTTCGGCAGCACATCGAGCAGGTCGGAGACCTTGTCGACGGCGTCGTCGGGCAGATCCTGGGACACCCCGCCAGGCCGGATGTAGGCGTGGTTCATCCTCAGGCCGGTGATGTACTCGAAGATGTCGAGGATCATCTCCCGCTCCCGGAAGCCCAGGAACATCGCCGTGACCGCGCCGAGTTCCATTCCGCCGGTGGCCAATGCGACGAGGTGTGAGGAGATCCGGTTCAGCTCCATCAGCAGCACCCGGATCACGCTGGCCCGCTCGGGGACGTCGTCGGTGATCCCGAGTAGGCGTTCGACGCCGAGGCAATACGCCGTCTCGTTGAAGAACGGCGACAGGTAGTCCATGCGTGTCACGAAGGTCACGCCCTGCATCCAGGTGCGGTACTCGAGGTTCTTCTCGATTCCGGTGTGCAGGTATCCGATTCCGCATCGCGCCTCGGTGACCGTCTCACCTTCGATCTCCAGGATCAGCCGCAGGACGCCGTGTGTGGAGGGATGTTGTGGCCCCATGTTGACGACGATGCGCTCGTCGCCCGGTTGGGCGGCCGCACGTTCGCGCACGGCGGTGACGATGTCGTCCCAGTCCTGCCCGGACACGGTGTAGGTCTGGGTCGGGTGCACGTCGTTGGGGTCGCTGTCGGTGGTCGTCATCAGTTGTAGGACCTCCGCTGGTCGGGCGGCGCTATGCGGGTTCCCTTGTACTCCACCGGGACTCCGCCGAGAGGGTAGTCCTTGCGCTGCGGGTGGCCCTGCCAGTCGTCGGGCATCTCGATGCGGGTCAGGGACCGATGGCCGTCGAAGATGATGCCGAAGAAGTCGTAGGTCTCCCGTTCGTGCCAGTCGTTGGTGGGGTAGATGTCGGTCAGGGACGGGATGTGGGGATCTGTGTCGGGGGCGGCCACTTCGAGGCGCACCCGACGATTGTGGGTGATCGATGCCAGCGGGTACACGGCGTGCAGTTCGCGGCCGCGATCGTCGGGGTAGTGAACGCCGTTGACGCCCAGGCACAGTTCGAATCGCAGCGAGTCCCGATTACGGAGGGTGAGCGCCACCGGCCGGAGATGTTCGCGACGGACGTGCACGGTCATCTCGTCCCGGAAGATCACCACCTTCTCCACCGCGTCGTCGTAGGAGACGTTGTGCGGCTGGGGGATCTCGGTGAGGCCCGCGGCGAGTTCGTCGGCGATCTCGTCGAAGTAGCCGCCGAACGGGCGACTCGAGCTGCCGGGTAGTGTGACCGCTTGGACGAGGCCGCCGTATCCCGAGGTGTCACCGCTGCCGTGCACACCGAACAACCCTTTGCGCACACCGATCTGTTCGGGTCCGGTCTGCTCCGCGCGGCTCATGTCGCCCGCGGTCTTGGGAACCTCCGGGCCCGTCATCGCAGCAAGCCCTTCATCGCAGCAGACCCTTCATCTCGATGGTCGGACGGGCCTGCAGCGCAGCCTGTTCGGCCGCCCAGATCGCCTGCTCCCGGTTGACACCCAACGGCATCTCCTGGATCTGTTCGTGCAGCTTGAGGATGGCGTGCAACAACATCTCCGGCCTCGGCGGACAGCCCGGCAGGTAGATGTCGACCGGGACCACGTGGTCGACACCCTGCACGATCGCGTAGTTGTTGAACATCCCGCCCGAGGATGCGCAAACCCCCATCGCCAGTACCCATTTGGGCTCGGTCATCTGGTCGTAGATCTGACGGAGCACCGGCGCCATCTTCTGGCTGACGCGGCCGGCGACGATCATCAGGTCCGCCTGCCGAGGGGAGGCGCGGAACGCCTCCATGCCGAAGCGGGCCAGGTCGTAGCGGCCGGAGGTGGTCGCCATCATCTCGATGGCGCAGCACGCCAATCCGAACGTGGCCGGCCACAACGAGCCCTTCCGCATGAACCCGGCCAGGTCCTCGACCGTGCTCAGCAGGAATCCGCTGGGCAGTTTCTCCTCGAGTCCCATCCGCGAACCTCCTTGCGTGTAGCGGCGGTCCCGGCACGTGCCCGTCGTCGGGCACACGCCGGGGCCCAGATCATTCCCAGCTGAGCCCTCCGCGCCGCCATTCGTAGGCGTAGGCCACCGAGACATTGACGATGAACAGGGTCATTGCGGCGAGACCGAACCAGCCGAGGAGGTCGAAGGCGACCGCCCACGGATAGAGGAAGACGATCTCGATGTCGAAGATGATGAACAGCATCGCGGTGAGGTAGTACTTCACCGGGATGCGCTGCACCGCGCGTTCGGTGATGCGCGACGCGGTGAGGACTCCGCCCCCCGCCTCGCCGCCGGCAGTTGCCAGGGAGTGGGATTCGGTCAGCGGTTCGATGCCGCACTCGTAGGGCTCGAGTTTGGCGCGGTTGTACCGTTTCGGGCCGACCAGCATCGCCACCCCGACCGAAAAGACCGCGAACGCCACAGCAATTGCCCCGAGAACCATGATCGGGACGTAGGCGTTCATATCGTGACGGCCTCCCCACAGTAGGAGTCACATGTGATCTGTGACACAAGACTACTAGTGGGCGAGCGGCCCTTGTCGAGGTTTTCTACAGTTCCGTGTTTCGCAGCAGGTCGACCAGCGTGGTGGACAACGCGATCGGGTCGATCGGCAGTGTCGCGGTCGCGTCGGCGAGGGACCAGTCGGCGAGCCAGCGGTCATCGGCGCGGCCGAGGAGCACGAGGGTCGGCGGGCACGGGTCGATCTCGTCCTTCATCTGCTTCGCCAGCCCCATCCCGCCGGCGGGGGCGGCCTCACCGTCGAGGATCGCCACGTCGATCGCTCCGGCGTCGAGCTGTGCGAAGACCATCGGGGCGGTGGCGACCTCGACGAAGCTGAGTTCGGGAAGCGCCGGGTCGGGGGTGCGGCCCAGGGCCCCGATGACCGCCGCGCGGGTGTCCGAATGATCGGAATACACCAGGACGCGCAGCACCACGACCGGCTCCCCGTCCCGACGGCGCAGCGAGGGCGTCGCGTCGCGGTCGGGGTCTGTCACGTCGAGCACATTACCGTCCCGGCTTCGTGGTCCGTGCCCGAAACCCCGGCCGATCCGGCTTTCGCGTCGACTGGGGGCTTCTGGGGTTTCGATACGCGTCGGGCTCGCAGGCTCGCACGTCGCTACTCAACCGGCGGATGGCGACGACCCCCCGTGACCTCAACCGGCGGATGGCGACGACCCTCCGTGACCTCAACCGGCCCCCCGTGGATCGAGTAGCGGCGAACGGAGTGAGTCGCGTATCGAGATCAGCGCGACCCTCCGTGGATCGAGTAGCGGCGAACGGAGTGAGTCGCGTATCGAGATCAGTGCTCGGTCGAGAACCCGGTCCGTCGACGATGGCCGTCCAGCGCCAGCGCGACCAGCTGATCGATGAGATCCGGATAGCTGATCCCCGTCGCCTCCCACAGTTTGGGATACATCGACGCCGGGGTGAAGCCGGGGATCGTGTTGATCTCGTTCAGCAACCAGCCGCGCCCGTCGGCTTCGTAGAAGAAGTCGACGCGGGCCATACCGGCGCAACGCAGGGCGGTGAACGCCCGGGCGGCCAGCTCACGCACGTCGCGCGTCGCGTCCTCGGGGAGATCGGCCGGGATCACCAGCTGCGCGGCACCGGTGACGTACTTGTCCTCGTAGTCGTAGAACTCGCTGCCCGGAAGGATCTCGCCCGGCACCGACGACTCGGGGGCGGTGTTGCCGAGTACTGCCACCTCGACCTCGCGGGCTGTGACGGCTTCCTCGATGATCACGATGTCGTCGTAGCGCAGGGCGACGTCGATGGCCTTGTCGACCTCGGAGGCATCGTGGGCCTTGGTGATCCCGACCGACGAGCCGAGGTTGGCGGGCTTCACGAACACCGGCAGCCCGAGCTCGTCGACGACGCGCGACACGATCTCGTTCGGGTCGTCGATGCCGTCGCGGAATTGGACCCACCGGCACTGTGGGATGCCCGACTGCTCGGCGACGATCTTCGCCATCGCCTTGTCCATGCACACCGCCGACGACAACACACCCGCACCCACGTAGGGGACCTTGAACAGCTCGAGCATTCCCTGGATGGTGCCGTCCTCGCCGTGCGGACCGTGCAGCAGCGGGAGGACGACGGTGACCGCCTGGGAGCCGCCGTCGCCGCGGATCGCGGTCAGCGGTTCCACTTCGGTGCCGGCCGGTTCCAGTTTGTCGGGCAGCTCGCCGCCCTCGACGATCGTGGCGATGGCCTTGTCGTTGCGGAGCCAGACGCCGGACTTGGTGATGCCGACGGGGACGAGGTCGTACTTGCTGCGGTCGGCCGCGGCCAGCACGTGGGCGGCGGTGACACACGAGACGTCGTGTTCGGCGGACACACCGCCGTAGAGGACGACCAGACGCAGCAGGGGTGAAGCCATGGCTGACACGATACGGCCACGGCTCCGGCGCAGCCGCACATGCGCGCCCGGCGTCGGGAATCGCGCCCCTTGTAGCGTTGGGCGTGTGCAGTTCAAGGCGAGTCAGGTCGCGGTAGCCGTCTCCGGGCGGCTGGTCGGCGACGACGTGGACATCGACGGTGCCGGCATCGACTCACGCACTGTTGCGGCGGGCCAGTTGTTCGTCCCCATTGTCGCGGCCCGGGACGGTCACGAGTTCGTGTCGTCGGCGCAGGCGTCCGGCGCCACTGCGTACCTGTCCTCGGAGGGCTCGGTGCCGGGTGCATCGATCCCGGCGATCACCGTCACCGACACCGCCGCCGCTCTCGCCGATCTCGGCGGCGCGGCCCGCGACCGCCTGCCCGACCGTGTGGTCGGGGTGACCGGGTCCGTGGGCAAGACGTCCACCAAGGATCTGCTCGCCGGTGCTCTCGCCACGACCTTCCGCACCACCGCCAGCGAGAAGTCGTTCAACAACGAACTCGGTCTGCCGCTGACGCTGGTCAACGCTCCCGACGACACCGAGGCGGTCGTCGTCGAGATGGGTGCCCGCGGTGTCGGCCACATCGACCTGCTGTGTTCCATCGCCCGCCCCACCGTCGGGATCGTCACCCGTGTCGAAGGTGTGCACCTCGAGTTGTTCGGCGACATCGAGTCGGTGGCCCGCGCCAAGGGTGAGCTGGTGGAGTCCCTGCCGGTGGACGGTCTGGCCGTGCTCAACGCCGACGACGAGCGTGTGGCGGCGATGGCCGAGCGCACCGATGCCGGTGTGCTCACGTTCGGGCTGACGTCGTCGGCCGACGTGTCGGCGTCGGGCGTCGTCGTCGACGACGAGCTGCGCGCGTCGTTCCGGCTGCACACCCCGTGGGGCGATGCCGACATCGCGTTGGGCGCGCGCGGCGAGCATCAGGTTCCCAACGCTCTCGCCGCGGTCGCGGCGGCCGGATGGCTCGGCGTGCCCGTGGAACGGATGGCGCAGGGGCTGATCGTCGCCGCGCTGTCCGGCCTGCGCATGGAGTTGGCGACGTCGGCGGCGGGGGTCGTCGTCCTCAACGACGCCTACAACGCCAACCCGACGTCGATGGCCGCGGCCTTGCGGTCGTTGGCCGCGCTCGACGCCGGTCGCCGGGTCGCAGTCCTCGGGACGATGGGCGAACTCGGTGCGGGGTCGGCTGCCGCGCACGCCTCGATCGCGGAGCAGGCCCGCGACCTCGGGATCGAGGTGATCGCCGTGGACGCACCCGATTACGGCGAATCCGCGCGACACGTACCCGACGTCGACGCCGCGGTGGCAGACCTCGCCGACCTGCGCTCCGGTGATGCCGTACTCGTCAAGGCCAGCCGCGTCGCCGCGCTCGAGCGGGTGGCGGCGGCGTTGCTGTCCCCTGGTCCCTGAGGAGCTCGCGAGCTTGCGCGTCCCCCCTGGTCCCTGAGGAGCCCGCGAGCTTGTGCGTCCCCCCTGGTCCCTGAGGAGCCCGCGAGCTTGCGAGCGTGCGTCACGAAGGGCCCCTTCGTGACGCAGGCTCCTTCGTCGCATGCTCCTCAGGGGTCGGGGGTGACGCAGGCTCCTCAGGGGTCGGGGTGATGCCCGCTCTTCAGGAGTCGCGTGGGTTCAACCCCGAGATCACCTGCGCTGCTCGGCATTCGCGACGATGACGTCGTGCAGATACTGCGCCAGGCCCTCGGCTCGCTCGTCGTAGTGCGCGGTGAACCTGGGGTCCGCGACGTACATCTCGGCGAGGTTCACCTGCATCTCGTGGCCGCAGTCGTAGAACCGGTTGATCGACGCCCGATGCTCCTCGGCGAGTGCATTGGCCTCCGGTGAACCCGCCGCCACGCCGGCGCGCAAGGCATCGGCGAGACGCGCCTCCAGCGCATCGGTGTCGGCCTTGACCTCCCGCCAGTCGTCTTTCGAGAACCGGGCGGTGCGTTCCTGGCTCTGCCGCCAGGCGTCGGTGTCGCCCCACCGATCCTCGGCCTCGGCGGCGTACTCCTCGCCGAGCCAGTCCTGGCCGAAGATCTCGGCCTGCTCCTCGGCGGTGAGCTGGATGCCCTTCTTCTTCGCGTTCATCATGTCCTCCACAGCGGCGACCATCCGGTGCAAGCGATCGATCCGATCGGTCAGCAACTCACGCTGATCGCGTAGATGCGCCCAGGCATCCACGGACGGGTCGTCGAGCAGGGTCGCGATCTGCTCCAGCGAGAACCCGAGTTCACGGTAGGTCAGCACCTGATGCAGGCGTTCGACATCGCCCGCGTCGTAGACCCGATAGCCGGTGGGCGTGCGCTCCGACGGCACCACCAGACCGACGTGGTCGTAATGGTGCAGCGTGCGGACGCTCACCCCGACGAGGCGGGCGACGTCGCCGACCGTGTACCCGTGTTCCGTTTCGCTCACATCGGCCACTGTGGTGCCTCACGTTGCGTCAGGGTCAAGGGGAGTCAGGGCGCGAAGTCGATCTCGTCATCGTCGTCGTCGGTCGCGTCGTTGTTGTCGCGTTCGCACTGTGCCAGCACCCCGTCGTCATCGGACGGGCCGCAGTCCCAGCCGTCGACCATCTGGTCCTGGCCGGTCGCGATCAGCGGTCCGTATTGCGCCGCCACCGCCATCGCTTCGTCGCAGGTGACGTTGCCGTCGGTGACCAGCACCCGCAGCGCGCCGTCGGGCCCGGAGGTGGTGCCACACTCCCGGTCGTCGGGTTCCATGGCGGGGGCCTGCGTGTTCTGGCGGGGACTCGGGCCCGCGACCACGGGTGCCGACGGATTCTCGGTGACCGTCGTGGTGGTGGTCTCCACCGCCTGCTCCTCGCTTCCGCACGCGGCGGCGAGAGTGAACAGGGCAACGGCGGGGACTCCGATGGCCAGACGTTTGATGAGCTGCGACATGGCTTCACCGTATCGAACATCGGTCAGCGGGCCGTTGTGTCGAGTTCTGGGCGTCGAGCTCCGGGGCGTCGAGTTCCCGACCTGGTTTTGTGTGGCCCCGGCGAACTGCGAGAATTCGCCGGTGAGTTCTGCCGCCCTACCCCCCGACCACGCGTTCACCGTCGGGACCACGCTCCCCGGGACGCTGGGCCGCACCGGGGTCATCGACACCCCGCACGGCCGCATCCACACCCCGGCCTTCGTCCCCGTCGGCACCAAGGCGACGGTCAAGACGGTGCTGCCCGAGTCGGTCCGCGACCTCGGCGCGCAGGCTGTCCTCGCCAACGCCTACCACCTGTACCTGCAGCCGGGCCCGGAGATCATCGACGAGGCCGGCGGACTCGGCGCCTTCATGAACTGGTCCGGACCCACCTACACCGACAGCGGCGGTTTCCAGGTGATGTCGCTGGGCGCAGGGTTCAAGAAGGTGATCTCGATGGATGTCACCGGTGAGCAGAACGACGAGATCACCGCGGAAGGCCGCGAACGGCTCTCCCTCGTCGACGACGACGGCGTCACCTTCAAGTCGCATCTGGACGGCTCGGCGCATCGCTTCACCCCCGAGGTGTCGATGCAGATCCAGCATCAACTCGGCGCCGACATCATCTTCGCGTTCGACGAGCTGACGACGTTGATGAACACCCGTGGCTACCAGGAGAATTCGCTGGAACGGACACGTCTGTGGGCGATCCGGTGCCTCGCCGAGCACAACCGGCTGTCGCGCGAACGTGTGCATCGCCCGCAGCAGTCGCTGTGGGGTGTCATCCAGGGGGCACAGTACGAGGACCTGCGACGCAAAGCGGCCCGCGACCTCGTCACGATGAGCAAGATGGACCAGGCCGACGGCGGACGCGGCTTCGGTGGGTACGGCATCGGCGGCGCCCTCACCAAGGACGACCTCGGCACCATCGTCGGGTGGGTCAACCAGGAACTGCCGGAGGACTCCGCCAAACACCTGCTCGGCATCAGCGAACCCGACGACATCTTCACCGCCATCGAGAACGGTGCCGACACGTTTGACTGCGTGTCGCCGACGAGGGTGGCCCGCAACGGTGCGATCTATTCGCTCGACGGCCGCTACAACGTCACCAATGCGCGCTACCGCAGGGATTTCCGGCCGCTCGACCCCGAGATCGACAACTATTCCGCCCAGTACAGCCGGGCCTATCTCCACCATCTCTTCAAGGCGAAGGAAGGCCTGGCCGCCACTCTGGCGACGCTGCACAACGTCTCGTTCATCGTCACGATGGTGGACCGGGCGCGGCAGGCGATCGAGGACGGCCGCTACGCCGAGTATCGCGACGAGTTCCTGGCGCGCTATTACGCCGGGACCCCGCGCTGAGCTCGTCGTGACCGGAGGATTCTGACCCCGCCGTGTTTCGGTCGCTCGCGGTGCGGGTAGACGCTCACGAAGCCCGGGCGGGTGCCGCGGAGTTCGCCGAGGGCCAGGTCCCCGGAGTTCGGACGTTGTAGCTCCGGGGACCGCTTCTGTGGGGACACGGCCCCGCGCCTGCCGTCGCCGACTACGGTGGATTGGGGTTCACCAGCGGTGAGTGCGGCCGTTCGGGTGGGGCCGCTCGACAGAGGAGACCACGAGAAATGAGTGTTCACCAGGCGATCGCCGACCTTGCGCGGTCGATGCATGCGATCCCGGAGAGCGACCGGACGGCAGCGGATTCGGTGTTCGAGGCGGTCACATTCGGTGCCGTCGAACATGTTCCGGGAACCGACCACGCCGGCGTGCTCGTCGTCGACGCCAAAGCCCGTGAGTACGAGACGATCGCACCCACCGACGACATCATGATCCATCTCGATCTGCTGCAGAAGGAGACCGAGCAGGGGCCGTGTGTCGAGGCGGCCTGGGAGCACCACATGGTGCGCGTGGACGACATCGCCACGGATCCGCGGTGGCCGGAGCTGTCGGCGCGCACCCTCGCCGAGACGCCGGCGCGGTCGAGCATGTCCTTCCATCTGTTCTCCCATCAGGGCACGATCGGTGCGCTGAACCTGTTCTCGGATCAGGTCAATGCCTTCGACGGTGACGCCGAAGAAGTCGGCCTCGTCTACGCGACCCATGCGTCCCTCGCGCTGTTCCGGGCACGTCAGCAGGGTGATTTCCGCAGCGCGCTGGCCAGCCGGGACCTGATCGGGCAGGCGAAGGGCATGATCATGGAGCGTTTCAAGATCGACGCCGTCCAGGCTTTCGAGCTGTTGCGGCGGCTGTCGCAGGACACCAACACCCCGCTGATCGACGTGGCGCGGCAGGTGATCGACGCCGAGGCGGAGTGAGTCCCACGCGTGCGTCCCTGGGTCAGTTCGGCCCGGGAACACACCGGCCTCCGCTTTCGTTGCTGATTCGGGAAAGTACTCTTTCCACCATTCCTGAAGTCCAGCGAGAAAGACCCGATGAGACGCGCCCAGCGCCCCCGACCGAAACGCAAGAAACCTCGAAGACCCGGCGCTCAGCCTGACGCGCCATCCGTGGCGGTGACCACGTGCTGACCCTCCTGGGAATAGTCGCCGGCATCCTGGTCGTCTTCCTCATCACCGCGCTGACCGGCTACTTCGTCGCGCAGGAGTTCGGCTTCATGGCCGTGGACCGGTCCGCGCTCAAGGCGCGCGCCGAAGCGGGTGATGCCGCCGCGGAGCGTGCGCTGTCGGTCACCCGCCGCACCTCGTTCATGTTGTCGGGTGCCCAGCTCGGCATCACCGTCACCGGCCTGCTCGTCGGCTACGTCGCCGAACCGCTCATCGGTAGCGGGGTGGGTGAGCTGCTCGGCGACGTCGGCATCCCGGTCGCCCTGGGGGTGACCATCGGCACCGTCATCGCCATCCTGTTCTCCACCGTGGTCCAGATGGTGTTCGGTGAGCTCTTCCCCAAGAACCTGGCTATCGCGCGTCCCGAACCGGTGGCGCGCTGGCTGGCGCGATCGACGACCATCTACCTGGCCGTGTTCGGCTGGCTGATCAGCCTTTTCGACACCGCATCGAACCTGCTGCTCAAAGCACTCCGGATCGAACCCGTGCACGACGTCGAGCATTCGGCCACTCCGCGCGACCTCGAGCACATCGTCGCCGAGTCCCGCGACGCCGGCGAACTCCCCGCCGACCTGTCGGCGCTGCTCGACCGGGTTCTCGATTTCCCGACGCGTACCGCGGGTCACGCGATGATCCCGCGGACCCGCGTGGACACCGTGCGTGTCGATGATCCGGCCGGCTCGGTTCTCGAGGCGATGAGCAGCGGACACACCCGCTATCCGGTCGTCGACGAGCGTGCCGATGTCGCGGGTGTGGTGCACCTGCACGAACTGCTGACGTGGTCGGAGGGGCCGGATGATTCGGCGACCGCCGGCGACCTCGCGCGGCAGGCGGTCATCGTGCCCATCTCACTGCCGCTGCCCGAGGTGCTCGCCCAGATCGACGACGCGTCCGACGAGATGGCGGTCGTGATCGACGAGTACGGCGGTTTCGCCGGTGTGGTGACGGTCGAGGACATCGCCGAGGAACTCGTCGGCGAGATCGACGACGAGCACGACACCGATGTCGCGACCCCGGTCGCGCGCCTCGACGACGGCTGGCGGGTGCGTGGTGACGCGCACCTCGACGAGGTGTCCCGCGTGATCGGGCGAGACCTGCCCGAAGGTGACCACGAAACCGTCGCCGGCCTGGTGATGGCCGAGTTCGGTGGGCTGCCGGAGGTCGGTGACTCCGTCGAGGTGGAACTGGCCGACGACCCGGCGCTGCTGGACGAGGACGACGTGGTCGCGGCCCGGGCGACGATCAGGGTGCTGTCGGTGGCCCGGCACGTGCCGTCGTCGGTGTTGTTGACCATCCCCGCCGACGCCCATGCCGATACCGACGAAGGGAGTGCGCGATGAGCAACCCGTGGATCGTGGCCCTCGTGACCGTCGGATTGATCGCGGCGAGCGCCTTTTTCGTGGCGGTCGAGTTCGCGCTGATCGCCGCCCGCCGTCACCGGCTCGAGGACGCTGCCGTCAACAGTCGTTCCGCACGTGCGGCGTTGCGCAGCGCGTCGGAGCTCTCGGTGCTGCTTGCCGGGTCGCAGCTGGGTATCACCGTGTGCACGCTTGCACTCGGTGCGGTCACCAAACCGGCTGTGCATCACTGGCTCACGCCGGTGTTCGCCGGCTGGGGCATGCCGACCTGGACCGCTGACATCGCCGGTTTCGTCCTCGCGCTCATCATCGTGACGTTCCTGCATCTGGTCGTCGGGGAGATGGCGCCGAAGTCATGGGCGATCGCTCACCCGGAGCGGTCGGCGACGTTGCTGGCCATCCCGATGCGGGCGTTCATGTGGGTGACCCGTCCGCTCATCACTCGGCTGAACGCGCTGGCGAACTGGTGTCTGCACCGGGTCGGCGTGCAGCCGGTCGACGAGGTCGGGGCCGGGCAGGACGCCGATGCGCTGCGCCATCTGGTCGAGCATTCGGCCACGGTCGGCACACTGGACGAGCGGTATCACGCGCATCTGACCGGGGCGCTGGAGTTGCAGCGACTCACCGTCGCCGATGTGCTGTCCGACGATCTGGTGAGTTCCGTCGACCGCGACGCGACCGCCGAGGAGGTCCGCGAGAAGTCGATGGCGACCGGTCACCGGCGACTGCTGGTGCGGGACAACACCACTGGCATCTATACCGGTGTGGTGCACGTGCGGGACAGCCTGTCGGCGGCTGCCGGGATGTCGGCGGCCGACCTGATGCGGCCGGTGCCGACCTTCGCGGCGGACGAACCGGTCTACAAGGCGCTGGCGGTCATGCGGGAAACCCGCAGACATGTCGCGGTCGTCGTCGACGGCGACCGGGTGGCCGGTGTGCTGACCCTGCACGACGTCCTCGATCGGCTCCTTGCCACGGCCTGACCGGCGTGTCTCACCGGCGCCGCGTCACCGCCACTCGGCGTCGGTGAGGATCCACGGCTCTTTCGGGAGTGCGGCGGGATCGAATCGGTCGGCCAGCGTGGGTAGGTCCACGGACTCGCCGTCGGCGGCCAAGTGCAGTGACCGCGCGATGTGGGTCAGCACCTGGTCGGCGGTCACCCCGTGTTCCGCCAGGTCGCCGAGGGTGACCGCACCGTCGCGTTTGCTGAGCCGGATGCGTTTCTCGTTGAGCACCATCGGAACGTGGGCGTAGGTGGGCGGCCGATGGCCGAGCAGGGTCGCCAGGTAGGCCTGGCGGGGTGCCGAGGACAGCAGGTCGCCGCCGCGCACCACCTGGTCGACGCCCTGCGCGGCGTCGTCGACGACGACTGCCAGGTTGTAGGCCGGTGTGCCGTCGTTGCGTTGGATGACGAAGTCGTCGACCGCCGCGGTGTGGTCCCCGTGCAGCAGGTCGTGGACGGTGAAGTGGTCGACGTCCGTGCGGATGCGGATGGCTGGGGCGCGTCCCGTCGCGCGGCGTTCGGCGCGTTCGGTCTTGGCGAGGTCGCGGCAGGTGCCGGGGTAGGCGCCCTGTGGTGCGTGAGGCGCCGACGGAGCGTCGAGGATCTCCCGGCGCGTGCAGAAGCATTCGAAAGTGCGTCCCTGGTCACGCAACCCGTCGATCACCGACTGGTAGGACGCGAGTCGCGTGGTCTGGTAGACGACCGGCGGGTCCCAGTCGAGGCCCAATGCGGCCAGGTCGGCCAGTTGTTGCTGGTCTGACCCGACGGCGGTGCGGTCCAGATCTTCCATGCGGATCAGGAAAGTGCGTTCGGTGGTGCGGGCGAACAGCCACGCCAGCACCGCGGTGCGCAGGTTGCCGACGTGCAGGTCACCCGACGGCGACGGCGCGTACCGTCCGGCCGGCGGCGCGATCTCTCCCAGGTCCATCGCGGGTCACCTTACCGAGGAGGCCACCCGCTGGTTGAGTAGCCGCGCGAGCTTGCGGGGCGGTCTTTTTTCGTTGGTTGAGTAGCCGCGCGAGCTTGCGAGCCGGCGTATCGAAACCCCTCCGCCACGTACCATGAACGCGTGGACCTCCCGGTTATGCCGCCGATCGCCCCGATGCTCGCCAAAGCCGTGACCACCGTGCCCGACCAACCCGGTGGCGACCCGGTCTGGTCGTACGAGCCGAAGTGGGATGGCTTTCGGGCGTTGATCTTTCGGGACGGCGATGAGGTGGCGATCGGGTCGCGGGGCGGTAAGGATCTGGCCCGCTATTTTCCGGAGTTGGTCGCCGCAGCGAAGGACGAACTGCCCGACAAGGCGGTGGTCGACGGTGAGATCGGCGTTCCGGCCCTGATCGGCGACACCCACCGGCTCGACTGGGATTCTCTGACGCAGCGAATCCATCCCGCAGAGTCCCGCATCAACATGCTGGCCGAGAAGACCCCGGCGATCTTCATCGGCTTCGACGCACTGGCGCTCGGCAAGGCGAGCGTCGTCGACGAACCGTTCCCGGTGCGGCGGGAGGCGTTGCTGCGGGCGATCGACCCGTCCGGCGGGGGTGACCGACGGCTGCGGGTGAGTCGCGTGACCAGCGATGCCGCGGTGGCGACCGACTGGTTCACCGCTTTCGAAGGCGCAGGCCTCGACGGTGTGGTGGGTAAGCGACTCGACGGCGTGTACGTCGAGGGCAAACGCGAGATGGTGAAGGTCAAGCACAAGCGCACGGCCGACTGTGTGGTGTTCGGGTATCGCGTCCACAAGAGCGGGACCGGGCTGGGGTCGATGTTGCTCGGCCTCTATGCCGACGGCGAGCTGCGGATGGTCGGTGGTGCCGGCGCGTTCTCTGACGCCAAACGCGTGGAGTTGCAGCAGATGTTCGAGCCGATGCGTCTCGACCCGGACAAGCCGGCCTCCGGTGAGCCGACGCGGTGGCGGTCGGAGAAGTCGGGGGAGTGGATTCCCATCAAGCCGGATCTCGTCGTGGAGGTCGCCTACGACCAGATGGAGAACCATCGGTTCCGGCACACGGTGAAGTTCTTGCGATGGCGGCCGGATCGGGAACCGGAGAGCTGCACGTATGAGCAGCTCGAGGTTCCACTGACCTATGATCTGCACGACGTGCTGGAAGGGACGTCCTGACATGCCTTCTCGTTCTCCCGCTGAAGAGCTCGATGTCGAGGGCGTGGCCGTGCGGCTCAGCAACCCGGACAAGATCTATTTCCCGGAGATCGGCGAGAACGGCGGCCGCAAAAGGGATCTGGTGGGCTACTACCGGGAGATGGCCCTGCAGGGGGCAATCATGACGGCGTTGCGCGATCGGCCGACCTTCCTCCAACGATTCCCGGACGGCGTCGAGGGCGAGGAGATCTATCAGAAGCACATCGCCAAGAAGCGCCCCGATCACGTGCAGTCGACCCACATCGTCTTCCCGTCTGGCCGCACGGGTGATGCGATCAAGCCGACCATTCCGGCCGACGTGGTGTGGGGAGCGAACCTCGGCACCTTCACCTTTCACAGTTGGCCCACGGTGGACCCGGACAACGAGCACCCCGATCAGTTGCGTATCGACCTGGACCCGCAGCCGGGGACCGACTTCGATGATGTGCGGCGGGTGGCGATCGATGTGCTTGCGCCGCTGCTGGAGGAGCTGGGCTACAGGGGTTTTCCCAAGACGTCGGGTGGTCGCGGTATTCACGTGTTCGTACCCATCGAACCGAAGTGGGATTTCATCGCAACCCGCCGTGCGGTGATCGCGATCGCGCGTGAGATGGAGCGTCGCGACCCCGCCGGGGTGACGCCGTCGTGGTGGAAAGAAGAACGCGGCGAACGCATTTTCATCGACTACAACCAGAACGCCCGCGACCGCACGATGGCATCGCCGTACTCTGCGCGGCGCAGCCCCAATGCGCGGGTTTCGACGCCGGTGACGTGGGACGAGCTCGCCGACGTCGATCCCGACGACTGCACCATCGCCACGGTCCCGGATCTCGTTGCCAGGCGCGGAGATCCGATGGCCGACATCGCCGATCATCGTCGCGGGATCGAGCCGCTCCTCGAAATGGTGCAGCGCGACGACGCGAACGGTCTCGGCGACATGCCGTACCCGCCGAGCTATCCCAAGATGCCCGGCGAGCCACCACGGGTGCAGCCGAGCAAAAAGGTTGCCGCCCACTGGGATGAGAAGGGCAACCGGATCGAGGACTGACCCTCCGACGGCATCACCGCGGGTAGGTGATGATGGTTTCGCCGGTGCGTAGGTTGCGCCAGGTGATGGTGCGGTCGGTGTGCATGGTCGGCACCCAGCCGCCGTCGTGTTTGCGGTGGTGGTCGGGTCGGCAGAGTGGTGCGAAGTTGAAGGGCACGCTCCAGCCGCCGGCCAGTGGGTCGGCATGGTTGAACTTCACCAGGTGGTCGAGTTCGCACTCGTGCGATGGTCGGCTGCAGTACGGGTAACGGCAGCGCCGATCGAGATAGGTGATTTCGGCACGCATCCGGTCGGGTGGTCGGTAGATGAGCGCTCCGGGTGGTGGTATGTCGAATCCGCCGTGTCCGGTGGGGTCGATGGGTGGCGCCAGGGCTCGGTCGCCGACGACGATCAGTCTGCTCGCCGGTTTCGGGGTGGTCAGGGTGGGGACGGTGATGATCTTCGCCTTAGGGGCGAGTCTGTCGGCGTGGGCGGGGTCGATGGCGCCGTAGCCCTGCAGCCGGGTGGGTTCGATGCCGGTGGGGTCGTGCAGCAGGGTCCAGGCCGGTGGGATCGGGAGGTCGATGGGCGCTGGGTTGGGGGCTGCCTGTTCGGTGCTGTCGGTGTCGTCGTCGGCGTTGTCGTCGTCGGCGTTGTCGGTGTCGTCAGCGGTGTCGGCGTCGGTCTCAGTTGTGTCGTCATCGTCGGTGCTGTCGACGTTGGCGATGTCGGGCTCGCTGCCGGTCTCGGCGACGTCGTGGTTGTCGGAGCCGTCCGTGGTGTCGGCGGTGTCATGGTTCTCGGCGGATACGGCCGGCTCGGCGTCGGTGGGTGCGGCGTCGGTGGGCGCGGTGATGGACGCGCTGCTCGGCGACTGACCAGTCTCGTCGTCACCGTCGCTCGGGTCGATCTCATGGCCGGTGGTGTCGGTGGTTTCGGCTGTCTCTGGGTGAGGCTGGTTCGAAGCGTTGCCGCCGGTGGTGGGCGGCGCCGTCCGCTTCCCGCGCTTGGTGCGGGCTTGTCCTGCGGTGCAGGTGTCCTCGCCGCATTCACAGGCCAGGGTGGCGCCAGGGATACCGACGATCTCCCCGAACGCGAGGATGCGTTGTCGGCCGAGGGTGCGTGGATCGTTCTTACACACGCGTGCCGCGACGAGCTTGGTGATGCGGTCACGCAGATGCACGCCGTGCTCGGCGGGCATGCAGGCGTCGAGGTTCATGTGCCCGCCGGCTTCGTTGCTGAAGGTGATGTTCTCGAACGCTTCGGCGATCGCATCCCGGGATTCGGCCGCCCCGTCCGGATCCAGGCTGATCACGGCGTCGGCCAGGTCATCGCGCAACGCGGTGTCGGTGGAGGCCCGGTTCCCCAACTCCAGGGCGAGGTCTTCGAAGCTGACCGGCCCGTCCTGGTCGGGTTGCGGTTCTGGCTGCACCTCGGCATCCGGATCGGTGTCGTCGGCCTCGTCGTCGTTGTCGAGGAGGTCGTCGAGGGTCGGGTCGGTCGGCTTGTCAGCCGCATCATCGGTGATGTCGTCGGGGTTGGGGAGTTGGTCGCGGAGGTCGCCTTTGGGGGCGATGTCGGCGGCGTGCACCATCACCGACATGCGGTGGGTGCTGAATTCGCCGGCCAGATACGCCATCCGAATCTTGGGGTACTCCTGCAGGGAGGCGCCGAGTGAGTACCATTCGCCGGCTTTGGTTTTGTTGATCCGTAATGCCAGGGAGATTTCGCCGACCGCGGTGTTGCGGGCGGTTTGGCCGAAGATCATGCGGTGGCGGCCGTCGGCTCCGAACAGTCGCTCGTTGTATGCGCTTTCGCCGATGTGGTAGGCCATCAATAGTGCGCGTGCTTCGGCTTGTCGGCTCAGCCGCAGCGCGTCGCGCGCGAACGCCCCCAACCCCTCAGCACCGACCGACGACAACAGGTTGTCGTCGGCTGCGGGATCGGTGTAGGTGAACACGCCGGGCCTTTCGTGAGTGGGAGGTGCTGTGCGGGAATGGGACTGATATCAGAGTATCGGGTGGGTCTGACAATTCCGGGTGCTGATCCGGAGCCTGTGGATAGTGGTTCTGCTGCGGTTTCCGATTGGGGTTCAGGATATCGGGTGGGTGTGACAAGTTCGGTGGTGCAGTAGGTTTCGATGGTTCCGGAGGTCTCGATTACGTCCTCGCCTAGCGGCTCGGACTACTCGACCAACGGGTGAGAGGTGCGGCTCGGACTACTCGACCAACGGGTGGGGCGCGGCTCGGACTACTCGACCAGCGGGTGGGGGCGGCTCGGACCACTCGATTAACGGTTGAGCGGTGTGCCGGGATCGGTGTAGGTGAACACGCCAGGCCTTTCGTGAGTGGGAGGTGCTGTGTGGGAATGGGACTGAGATCAGAGTATCGGGTGGGTCTGACAATCTTGGTTGCTGGGCCGGAGACTGTGGATAGCGTTGAGTCTGCGTTATCTGATTGCGTTTAGGATATCGGTCGGGTGTGACAAGCACTGTGGTGCAGTGGGTTTAGTCGGTGTCCGAGGTCTCGATACGTCCTCGCCTAGCGGCTCGGACTACTCGACCAACGGTGGGGGTGCGGCTCGGACTACTCGACCAACGGTGGGGGGTGCGGCTCGGGCTACGCGACCGACGGGTGGGGTGTGGCTCGGACTACTCGACCAACGAATCAAGGTGCGGCTCGACTCGACCAACAGTGTGGACGGCGACCCGGACTAGTCGATAAGGCCACTCCGATCGTCGCGTGGCCGCCGCCGGATTGAGCCTCAGGGAATCCAGATTCCGCGAATGCAACCTATGGCCGTGTAGCCGCGGGTTGTACTGGGTACTCGTCACACGGAACCAGCCCGAGCGAGAACGCCAACGTGTCGCGGAGGAGTGCACGATGCCCGAGAACGTCGCACGCAAACTGATCGGTGCGCATCTGGAATCTGGGGAGATGGCCCCGGGCGAGGAGATCGCCATCCGGATCGACCAGACCCTCACCCAGGACGCCACCGGAACCCTCGTCATGCAGGAACTCGAGTCCCTCGGCCTCGACCGTGGACGGACCGAGGTCAGCGTCCAGTACGTCGACCACAATCTGCTGCAGACCGACGAGAAGAACGCCGAGGACCATGAGTATCTGCGCACGGCGTGCCAGCGCTTCGGCCTCTGGTTCTCCAAACCTGGCAACGGTGTCTCCCATCCGACGCACATGCAGCGCTTCGGCATACCGGGCAAGACGATGGTCGGATCGGATTCGCACACACCGGCGGCCGGATCGCTGGGGATGCTCGCCATCGGCGTGGGTGGACTCGAGGTGGCCCTCGCCATCGCCGGCCGACCGCTGAACATCCGCATGCCGGAGATCTGGGGTGTGCGGCTGGAAGGCAGGCTGCCGGACTGGTGCTCGGCCAAGGACGTGATCCTGGAGATGCTCCGGCGCCACGACGTCAAGGGCGGCGTGAACCGGATCATCGAATATCACGGCCCCGGCCTGGACACACTCACCGCGATGGACCGTCACGTCATCGCCAACATGGGAGCCGAACTCGGCGCCACCACCACGGTCTTCCCCAGCGACGACGAGGTCCGGCACTTCCTGCGGGCGGAGGGCCGCGAGGACGACTGGATCGAACTCGTCGCCGACGACGGCGCGACCTACGACAGCGACGAGACCATCGACCTCAGCGAGATCGAACCGCTGATCGCGAAGCCGTCGTCGCCCGGCAACGTGGTGCCGGTACGTGGGGTGGCCGGGGAGGACATCTCGCAGGTGGTGATCGGGTCCAGTGCGAACCCCGGACTGCGCGACTTCGCGATCGCCGCAGCCATGGTCGACGGGCGCCAGACGTCGCCGGAAGTGAGCTTCGACGTCAACCCCACCTCGCGGGAGATCCTCACCGACCTCACCAAGATGGGGGCCACCACCAGCCTCGTCATCGGCGGTGCGCGCATCCATCAGGCCGGCTGCATGGGCTGCATCGGGATGGGACAGGCGCCGGCCACCGGTCGCAACTCGCTGCGCACCATGCCACGCAACTTCCCCGGCCGCTCGGGCACCAAAGAGGATTCGGTGTGGTTGTGCTCGCCGGAGACCGCAGCAGCCTCGGCGCTGACCGGCGTGATCACCGACCCCCGCGACTGGGCCGGTGACGTCGGCGTGGCATACCCGGATCTGGATTTCCCGCAACAGCATTCGATCAACACGGCGATGCTCGTCGAGCCGCCGTCCGCGGCGGAGGCAGCCGAGGTCGAACCGGTGAAGGGCCCCAACATCTCGAGCCTCCCCGAGTTGGACGCGCTGCCCGACGAGATCGAGGCGCCGGTCCTGCTCAAGGTCGGTGACAACATCTCCACCGACGAGATCTCGCCGGCCGGTGCACGCGCACTTCCCTTCCGCTCCAACATCCCCAAGCTTGCGGAGTTCAGTTTCACCCAGGTCGACGACACCTATCCGGACCGCGCCCGCGCCGCGGACGCCGGGCACATCATCGTCGGCGGTGACAACTACGGGCAGGGGTCGTCACGCGAACACGCCGCCATCGCGCCCCGGCATCTGGGTCTTCGGGTCGTCATCGCGAAGTCGTTTGCGCGCATCCACTGGCAGAACCTCGCCAACTTCGGCGTACTCGCAGTCGAATTCGATGACCCCGCCGACTACGACGGCATCGACCGCGACGACGTGCTGCGCCTCGACGATGTCCGGGATGTGCTCGGCGACACGGACACCCTCACCGTTCGCAACGTCACCAAGGATCGGACATTCACTGTGCGGCACCGGCTGTCGCCCCGTCAGGTCGCCGACGTCCTCGCGGGTGGGTTGATCCCACGTCTGGCCGCCGAGGAGCATTCCGACGAGCACCGGGCCGAGGAAACCGTCCTGCAGGACAGCGGCGAGATCAGTTGACGGCCATCACCGTACTCGCCGGAGAGCTGCTCCGCCCGACATGGTCTCCGCCCGATGTCGGATACCCAGCAACATCTTTCGCTCCATGACCAGAGATCCCGCCTCCATCGGTACCATGCCGATCCGATCCCGCAGCCGAGGTAGACGATAACGGTTGCGGCTGATCAGCCGGCACGTGCCGTCGGCGCCGTCAGCGATCGTGAACGCCCAGACCCAGTTCCCGTCCGCCGAGCGGATCGCGAACGCTTCACCGGGGTCGGCGATCTCGATGATCATCCGATTAGGTCCGAGGGCGATCTCGGTGCCGATCGTCGGGTGTTGGAACTCGTCGAGCACCACGTCGCTGCTGTGCATGTGCAGCCCGAGCAGGTTCTCCACCCAGTCGTAGGTGTAGGCACCTCCCCGCGGGGCGGGCCCCATCTGCACGAGCCACGGGTACACCTGCTCGGGCTGCGCGGCAACGGTGATCGCCCGGGTCGACACGCCGTCGGCCCCGGGGAGCAGTTCGTCGCCGCGCAGGGTCGCCGACACCTCGTCGGGCGTGGCGCCCCACGTCAGTATCGGGCGGCGCAGAAACCGCTGGTAGACGACCGCCGCGGTTGCAGTGGCAAGCCCGCCGACCATGATGGCTGCACTGGTCCTCATGCCCTCAATCCTGCTCGCCCTCGGGCAACCTGTCGTGGGTCTTTCGGCACACATTCGGCTTCTCACCTGGCCGGTTGCCGAGTGGCATCGATGACTGTCAATATAGACGGGTGTCGATACAGGAAATCGGTCTGGATGTCGCGGCCGGCACCCTGCGGGCGCTCGGCGACCCCGTTCGGCTGCGGTTGCTTCACGAGTTGGCGCAGAGACCGGGCGGCGAATCGTGTGTCTGCGACCTGCTCGGGCTCGTCGAACTCTCCCAGCCGACGGTGTCGCACCACCTGAAGGTCTTGCGCGAGGCTGGTCTCGTCGCCAGTGAACGTCGCGGCACCTGGGTGTACTACCGGGTGATTCCCGAAGCGCTCCAACCCCTTTCCGCCCTTCTGGCAAGTATGGCCGAGGTGTCGGGCACTGCGCAGGACTGTCGATGAGCGGCGATACCGCGGTGGTCGGCCGCCTCTCGACGCTGGACCGGTTCCTACCCGTCTGGATCGGCGTGGCAATGGCCGCCGGGCTCCTGCTGGGCCGTGCCATACCCGGCCTGGGCGACATCCTCGGCGCCGTCGAGGTCGACGGCGTCTCGGTACCCATCGCTCTCGGGCTGCTGATCATGATGTACCCGGTGCTGGCGAAGGTCCGCTACGACCGACTGGACTCCGTCACCGGCGACAAGCGCATGCTGATCGCGTCACTCGTCCTCAACTGGGTTGTCGGCCCGGCGCTGATGTTCGCGCTTGCCTGGCTGCTGTTGCCGGACCTCCCGGAGTACCGAACCGGCCTCATCATCGTCGGGTTGGCCCGATGCATCGCCATGGTGATCATCTGGAACGACCTCGCCTGCGGGGACCGCGAGGCGGCGGCGGTGCTCGTCGCGCTCAACTCGGTGTTCCAGGTCATCATGTTCGGCCTGCTCGGCTGGTTCTACCTCTCGGTGCTGCCGGGTTGGCTCGGCCTCGAACAGACGACGATCGACACCTCGCCGTGGCAGATCGCGATGTCGGTGGTGATCTTCCTCGGCATCCCGCTGCTGGCCGGCTATCTGTCGCGGCGTATCGGGGAACGCGCCCGGGGCCGCACGTGGTACGAGGAGCGGTTCCTCCCCCGGATCGGGCCCTGGGCGCTCTACGGTCTGCTGTTCACCATCGTCGTCCTGTTCGCACTGCAGGGCGACCAGATCACCAGCCGTCCCTGGGATGTGGTGCGGATCGCGATACCCCTGCTGATCTACTTCGCGGTGATGTGGGGCGGCGGGTTCGCACTCGGCGCCGCGCTCGGCCTCGGGTACGAACGCACGACCACACTGGCATTCACCGCTGCAGGCAACAACTTCGAACTCGCGATCGCTGTCGCGATCGCCACCTACGGTGCGTCGTCCGGGCAGGCCCTCGCCGGGGTCATCGGCCCGCTGATCGAGGTTCCCGTGCTCGTCGGACTGGTGTATGTCTCACTCGCGCTACGACAACGCTTCACCGGCTCGACTCCACAACCCGATTCCGAGAGCGAGGCGATCCGCGATGCCTGACGACGGCACAAGACTTCCCGACGTGGTGTTCGTCTGCGTCAGCAATCGAGGCAAATCGGTGATGGCCGAAGGGCTCGCACGCCTCGACGCCGCCGACAGCCTGCACGCCACTTCGGCGGGTACGAGCGCGAAACTCGGTGCGTCGCCGAATGAACTGTCGACGCAGGTACTCGACGAAGTGGGTGTCGACATTTCCGCCCACCGGCCCCGGCAACTCACCGACGACCTGATGCGTGCCGCCGACCGGGTGGTGGTCGTCGGCACCGCCGAGGTGACACCACCCGATGGCGTCACCGTCGAGGTGTGGGACGTCGACGAACCGTCGGCCCGGGGAATCGACGGGATCGACCGGATGCGGCTGATCCGCGATGAATTACGTTCCCGGATCGCCGATCTCGCGGTCCGCCTGCACTGACCGGGTTTCACCAGCAGGGTTACTCAGCAGCAGGCACCGCGTTCGGCTTCGGCATCGTCGGGCACGTTGCAGAGGACGTCGGCGTCGCCCAGCACGGTGTAGAACTCCCAGCTCTCGTCGTCGGGGCCGGTCACCCACGTCTTGTCCTGTGTCGCATAGCAACACGCGGTACCGAACTCCTCGGCCGTCGCCAATCCCTCGCTGCGCAGCCGTTCGATCTCGGAGCGGACTGCCTGTGTGGTCGCCACTTCGACGCCGAGATGGTTGAGCGATCCCCCTCGCCCGGGATTCTCCATCAGCACCAGCTTCAACGGTGGATCGGCCACCGCGAAGTTGGCGTATCCGGGCCTCCGCTTCGCCGGCTCGGTGCCGAACATCTTCCGATAGAAATCGACCGCTGCGTCCAGGTCGTCGACGTTGAGCGCCAGTTGCACTCGTGCCATGGTGATCGCCTCCATTGATAGTTCGACATATGTCGAATTCGATGGTGGCACATATTCGACATATGTCAAGATCCTGGAGGTATGATGGTCAGATGCCGAAGACCCTGCCCGTCATCGATGTGACTTCCCCGGTCTGCTGCGCACCCGTGTCGGCGGAACCGATGGGAGCGGACGCGGCGCTCGAGGTGGCGCTGCGGCTCAAGGCGCTCGCCGATCCGGCGCGACTGCGACTGATGTCGATTCTGCTCACCAGCGACGTCGGCGAGGTGTGTACCTGCGACCTGGCGGCGGCCGTCGGGTTGTCCGAGGCCACCGTCAGTCACCATCTGACGCAACTGCGCAAGGCCGGGATGGTGGTGTCGCACAGGCAAGGCATGAACGTCTTCCACCGCGCACGACGCGACGCGATGGAAGCGCTGCGACAAGTGTTGACTCCCGACTGTTGCTGAGCCGAACTGGTTAGACTCGTCCGCAATGAGCTCCGACAAGCGTGCGCGGCGCGCCAAACGTGCCGCCAAATCCCGCAAGCGACAGTCGCATGATCACGAGAACAAGGTCGTGGGGTTTCTCCGCGGCACCGATCTCAACAGCCTGGTCCGCTTCTTCCAGACATGGCTGGTCGAGACGGACTTCTACGAGAATGACGCCGACCCCGCGGTACTCGCCGCCGCAGCGGAGGCGATGGGCACCGCGGCGTACGAGCGGAGGTCGGATTTCCAGCCCGACTGCTGGACGGTCTCCGACGTCGACGCGGCGATCGGCTTCGCCGAGGAACTGGAGGATCTCGACCCCGACGCGCCCAGCGCGGCGCTGCCGGTCTTCGCGCTGCGTGCGTTCCTCGACTTCCTCCGGGAGACCGGCCGATGGGCCGGGCCGGAAGACCTCTGTGATGTCGTCATGGACGTCGTCGACGATGCGCTCGTGCGCTACCTGACCAAACAGGACCTCGACGTCGAGGACATAGACCCCGCCGAGGAGGAAGCAGCGTTGTCGGGGCTGGAGGTGACTCGGCGCCTCGATGCCCTGTTGACCTGGCTCGGCAGCGGTCGCCCGGTCACCGAGGACGGATCGCTCGACCCGACCCTGCTGCAGGGTGCATCGGACGCGATGGACATCGGGATGCCCGACGAGGTCGAGACGATGGACGACCATGCCACACTGGCTGAACTGTGGACACTGGCCGAAGTCGTCGGCCTCATCTCCGTGAGGTCGGGGAGTGCCGAACCGGGCAAGAATGCCAATGATTGGCGCTCCGGACCGAGGTTGATGTTGCTACGCGAAACCGCGGAACGTGAGCTCGAGTCGAAAGTCGCCTCGTGGGTGTCGGAGGCGGCGCAGGAACTGGCGGTGACGATCCTCCAGCGTGGGCTCACCAGACTGCCGCTGCACGAGGAGGACTTGCGGGCGGACGATGACACCGTCCCGGACACACGACTGGCCCTCGAGATCATGGCCTATCTCGCAGAGGACCTACGGGCCGAGGGGTGGCTGCACCTCGCCGACGACGGCGGTTACGTGGTTCCGTCGGCTCTGCGACTGGTCGTGAGCAATGCTGTCGCCGTTCTGTCGAACAAACTCGACCCGGTACCGGTGGTCACCCTGAAGTTGGAGATGCCCGGCATCGAACCGCCTGTTTCGCGCCGGGTCGAGGTGACCGGCCTGCTGTCACTCAAGGGCTTACACGACCTGATCCAATCGCTCATGTCGTGGAACGACAGCCACCTCCACCGCTTCAGCGTGTACCCGCGCGAGGGAGACTCACGCCCGTTCATGCCCCAGGCTGCCATCGACGACGGCCTGGTAGGGCGCTCGGAAGCGATCCCCGAGGACGGGATGCCGATCGGCGTCATCCTGGAAGAACCCGGTGCGCAGTTGCTCTACGAGTACGACTTCGGAGATGGCTGGGAAGTTCTCGTCACCTTGGAGGCGGCGAGGCCGCCGGTCGGTGACGACGACAACTACCTGCTCTCGGTCGTTGACGGGACCGGCACGGCGCCGTTCGACGATGTCGGTGGCGCCGGCGGCTGGGAGGTGTTCGTCGCAGCGGTGACCGATCCGACCCACGAACAACACGCCGAACTCCGGGACTGGGCCGGACTCTCACCAACGGCGCCGTTCGACCCCACCGCCTTCGACGTCGAGGCCGCGAACAAGGCCTTGGAAGACGATCTGACCTGACTCACGGGATGAGCGCGACCTTTCCGCCCGGATGACCGCCGGCGACCAGCCGAAGTGCCGTCGGAGCGTCGGCCAGGGGATAGGTGCGGGCCATCGGCACCACCAGATGTCCATTGCGGGCGAGGCGAATCAGACTTGCGCGCACCGTATCCCGGAACATCAGACTCTCCGGGCGTGACCCGCCGAGGGCGACGAACCCCTCGGCCTCGGCGCGCTGGGGTGCGACGATGGTGACCACCCGCGAACGGTCGTCGACGAGTTCCAGCGAGGTGTCGATGGCCTCGTCGGTGCCGACGGCGTCGAGCGCGGCAACGACACCGTCGGGGGCCGCGGCGCGAACCCGGTCGACCAGACCCGGGCCGTATTCGATCGGCAGACCACCGAATTCGCGGACCCGTTCGACGCTGTTCGGTCCGCAGGTGCCGAGCACCGAGATTCCGCGCAGCCGCGCCATCTGCAGAACCGCGACGCCAACGGCACCCGACGCCGCGTGCAGCAGGACGGTCTCGCCGCGTTCGACCCGTGCCGCCCGGAGCATGTCGGCTGCAGTGCACCCGGCCAGCAGCAGGTTGGCGGCCTCCGGGTAGTCGATCGTGTCGGGCTTGGCGAACACCTTGTCGGCGGGCACTGTGAGGGCGGTCGCGTATCCCCCGCGTACCCGGAACGCGAGCACAGCATCGCCGACAGCTGCTGCACCCGAGGCGATCTCGGTGTCGGGACCGATGTCGACGATAGTGCCGGCCACCTCGTACCCGATCGGCAGCGGCAGCTCCGCGGGATCGCCGCCCCGCTGTGCGTGCTTGAGATCGGCCGGGTTCACCCCGGCCGCCCGGACCTCGATGGTGACCTCGCCGGGACCCGGCGCCGACAGCTCTTCCTCGACGAACGCGAAGTCGTCGAGTCCGGAATACCCGGTGGCCACCCAGCGATGTGTCCGCATGGTGCCAGGCTACGGATCGCGGCTCCAACCGCTGATCGAGGAGTCCCCCGACCGCTGATCGAGGAGTCCCCCCCAACCGCTGATCGAGTAGGTGACGAGCGGCAGCGAGGAGCCGTATCGAGATCTCGTATGCTGCGGGGATCTCGATACGCCCTCGGCTAGCGCCTCGGACTACTCGATCAACGGTTGGGGTGCCCGCTACTCGATCAACGGTTGTTGGGCGACCCGATCAGCGGTTGGGCGACCCGATCAACGGTTGGCCCGTCAGACCGCCAACTGCTCGGGCAGCACCCACCCGTCGGCCATGAACTGCAACAGCAACTGCGCCTTGTTGCCCACCTGGCGACCGGCGTCGCAGTATCGCTGCGACACCCGGCGGTAGTGTGCCCGCACGGTGCTCTCCGCGACGTAGTGCGTCTGCGCGGTCTCGCGCAGGGTCGCGCCGAGAGCGTAGGTGGTGAGGATCTCGAGTTCACGCTCGGTGACGTTCACCCGGCTGCGCAGCTGGGGCCTACGGCGCGCCGCTTGTTCGAGGAGCCGCTCGAGCTGTCGCGCAGCGAGCGGCGAATCCGCGATCGCGACCCCAGGGGCGTCCCGCAGGTCCACGCCGATGGCGGCGATCAGGCAGTTGCGCATCCCGCGAAGGGCGCGGAAGCGGGCCAGCTTGTCCGACGAGCGCACGATGGCGATGGCCGGAGGGAGCGGTTCCGGGTGCGTGTCCAGGTCGATGAGCACGACGTGGTACCCGAGGCTCTCCACGAGAGCGACGAGTGCGGCATCGCTGATGTCGCGCTCGGCGACGATGGCGACCGTCGTCGGGCTGGGTAGCGGGTACAGCGGCACGTGGAGCTCGCGGTCGATCTGGCTGGTCATGGGTTCCCCTGGATTGGAGATCGGATAAGTGAACTAAAGCTTCGTTCATTGCACCGACAGGTTCAGCAGTTCTTGTGACCAGTTCTGCGACGTTTGGGCCCGGGTGTCACCCGAACGGTTGGATCTGATGTCAGATCGCGCATGACCAATCGAATCGGGGCAAGATTACGCATGTGGGACATCGGATACGCATCCTCATCGCGTCGCCCCTGGGCGAGGTCATCGCTAAGCCGCTGGAGGCCGCGTACGACGATGTGATGGTCGAGGTTGCCACCGACCAGGACGAGTTCGTGCGCGGGATCGCCGGACGCGTTCGGTTCGACGTGGTGACCGCAGACCTCATCTGGAACCGGCCGTCGATGGAGTGGACTTTCGACGGGCTCGACGTCATCGACGCCTTGCGTCACGCGGATCGACTGGCACCCGTCCTGCTGGCAACGCAGGGACACAGCATGGAGCGTGACCATCTCGAGGAGGCGCGGCTGCGGCCGGAGGTGTCCGGGGTCATCGCCAAGTCCGACGGCATGATGTCGTTGATGAGCGCGATCCGCACCGTCGCGCTCGGTCAGCGGCTGACCGCGACCGAGCAGTTGAGCATGCGACGCCCTCCGCTCTACGAGTTGTTCGTCGGGCGTCGCGGCCATACCGCGGCCCGGCTGGCGGGCGCGATCGCCTCCGGCAATGCGGCCGACAGCGCGTCGCTCGCAGCCGCCGCGAAGGTGTCCCCGAACACCGCGAACAAACTCACCAGCCACTACCTCGGACCGATCATCACCCAGCGTCGCGAGCACGACGACCGGCTGCCGCTCACGCAGGCCACGGTGTACCGCTGGTGCGGTCTGCACGCCCGGTACATCGTGAGCTGGTGTCGGCGACACGGGCATTCGGATGTGTTGGGAGAGCTACCCCACTGAACTGTCGTCGCGAGCCGCAGGGCCGTCGCCGATCGAGACCCGCTGCAAGGTCCACCAGAAAACCAGGCCCGACGCGATCGCTCCTGCTGCGGAGAGGAGCTGTGCGCCGAGGAAGTAGTTGTACTCGGCAGCGTCGTCCATCTGGCCGTTTCGCCATGTGAGCGCCCAGAGCGCGAGACCGATACCGGTCGCGATCACGAACAGGACGACCCAGAACCAGACGATGACGCGGCGACCGATGATATGGCTCGGAGGCCCGGCTTCGGTGATCGTCAGATACTTGGTGCGTACGCCGACGACGCAGACCACGCACGCGACGACCAATGCGATCGCGTCGGCGGTGAGGGTGTCGGAGAAGCGGTGCCATTTGGCGGTGATGGTGTAGGCGCCGACTCCGATCACCCACGGCAGCACCACCAGCACGGTCAGTCCGCGCAGCCGGAACGGCGTCACCAGCAGGACGGCCAGCAGGATCGTCATCGCCGCGGCGGTGTGGCCGCTCGGCAGGCTGTTCTGCACGTACTGAGGCGATGCGTCGATCAGTTCGGGCCGAGGGAGGACATAGCTCTTGAGTACCTGGACGATCGCCTGCCCGCCGACGATGATGACGAGCGCGGCCAGACCGACCCAGGGTTGGCGGCGCAGCACCGCGACGACCAGAAGTGCGAGCATGGCGATCACCATCGATGTGATCGTGATGGTGCCGAGCACCGAGTCGGCGGGGGCCGTCATCGCCCGTCCGGCCTGATCGGCTCCGCGCAGCGCAGCGTTCTCGATTCGTTGGCCGGTCACCGTCCGCACCGCCAGCACGTAGCCGGCCACGCCGACCGCCGCCGCGACGACGCAGATCACCAGCCAGCGAATGATCGTGTGGGGGTTGCGTTGTGGCTGCGCCTCGTCCGGTGGGGATGTGGGCGCGGTGTACTCCGCCGGGTTGTGCAGGACCCTGTCCTCTCCGTGATGTTCTCGGAAGCACAACCTTTGCACACAACGTCGACGAACTCGGTGGTGACGACAATCGTCCCCGTGACGTGTCACCGAGGGGATGTGCCCCTCGGTCGTCCGTCACGGGGACGATGTCAGTCATCGACTCCGGTCAGTGAGTCAGGCTCCGGCGATGAACTCCTCGAGCTGCGCACGCGCGACGTCGTCGGCGAGCTGCTGCGGCGGGGACTTCATCAGGTAGGACGATGCCGGCAGGATCGGGCCGCCGATGCCGCGGTCCTTGGCGATCTTGGCGGCACGCACGGCGTCGATGATGATGCCGGCCGAGTTGGGGGAGTCCCAGACCTCGAGCTTGTACTCCAGGTTCAGCGGCACGTCGCCGAAGGCGCGACCCTCGAGGCGGACGTAGGCCCACTTGCGGTCATCGAGCCACTCGACGTGGTCGGACGGGCCGATGTGAACGTTCTTGTCCTCGACCTTGCCGGCCAGCGAACCGGTCAGGTTCGACGTCACGGCCTGGGTCTTGGAGACCTTCTTGGACTCCAGACGCTCACGCTCGAGCATGTTCTTGAAGTCCATGTTGCCGCCGACATTGAGCTGGTAGGTGCGGTCGAGGGTGACGCCGCGGTCCTCGAACAGCTTCGCCATCACGCGGTGGGTGATGGTCGCGCCGACCTGGCTCTTGATGTCGTCGCCGACGATCGGGACACCGGCGTCGATGAACTTCTGGGCCCACACCGGGTCGGAAGCGATGAACACGGGCAGGGCGTTGACGAACGCGACGTTCGCGTCGATCGCGCACTGGGCGTAGAACTTGTCGGCCTGATCCGAACCGACGGGCAGGTAGGACACGAGAACGTCGACCTCGGCGTCCTTCAGTGCCTGGACCACGTCGACGCCGTCGCCGTCGGCCTCGGTGATGGTCTCGCGGTAGTACTTGCCGAGACCGTCGAGGGTCTGACCGCGCTGGACGGTGACGCCGGTCGGCGGAACGTCTGCGATCTTGATGGTGTTGTTCTCGCTCGCGAAGATCGCGTCGGACAGGTCGAAGCCGACCTTCTTGGCGTCGACGTCGAACGCGGCGACGAACTCGACGTCGCGGATGTGGTACTCGCCGAACTTCACGTGCATCAGGCCGGGAACGGTCGCGTTCTCGTCGGCGTCCTTGTAGTACTGCACGCCTTGGACCAAGGATGAAGCGCAGTTTCCTACGCCCACAATGGCCACGCGCACCTTATTGTGCTCACCCATGGTCGGGTTCTCCTTCAGATCGGGGCATCGCAGATCGCTGCGCCACCGGTGTTTTCTCTTCGGTTTCTTCTCGCCCCGCGTCGCGGCTCTCCTCTGAGTTCGCGACACGGAAGTCTCTGTCGGCGGTGTCGACCAGCGGATCGCGTCGCAGATCCGTGTCGTCGACCTCGTCGTCGTGATCGCCGGAGGCCTCGGCGGCGATCAGTTCGTTGAGCCAGCGCACCTCACGCTCACTGGATTCGAGGCTGAGCTGGTGCAGCTGACGGGTGTAGCGGTCAACCGCCCGGTTGGAGCGGCCGACAATCTCGCGCAGGCCCTCGCGACGTTCCTCGACCTGCCGGCGACGACCCTCCAGGATGCGCATTCTCGCGACCGCCGGTGTCCGGCTGAAGAACGCGAGGTGCACCCCGAACCCGTCGTCGGTGTAGTTCTGCGGCCCGGTGTCGGCGACCAGTTCGCTGAACCGTTCCCGGCCCTTGTCCGTGAGCTGGTACACACGGCGGCCGCGACGCACCTTGACCGCGGTCGGCGCGGTGGCCTCGTCGATCAATCCGTCGGCCTGCATCCGGCGAAGCGTCGGATACAGAGAGCCGTAGGAGAAGGCGCGGAATGCGCCGAGCAGTCCGGTCAGTCGCTTGCGCAGCTCGTAGCCGTGCATCGGGGATTCCAGGAGCAATCCGAGAACCGCGAGCTCCAACATGGTGCCCACTCCTCCCGATTGATGACCTGACCCGTCTGGCATTCGCCACCGCGTGACAATTGGTCGGCAACCTGACGCACCGACATCTCGCCGCGATGTGTTCACCAATGTATCGCACCGATATAACTGCGGTCTACAGCGGGGGAATGTCCCCACTTGGTTCCCTGAGGAATCCCGGAGCTTGTGGAGGGATGTCACGAAGGGCGCCTTCGCGACGCCCGCTCGTTCCTCGCAGGCTCCTCAGGCGGCGGGGGGTAGAGCTTGCGGCGGGATGCCGCGCAGGCGGGGGGACTCACGACACGTGCCGATCGGGATGACGGTCACACCGACAGCGCGGGTGGCGACCACGTACGCTTGAACCCGTGCAACGCCAGATCGTCGACTACGCCCTGCAGCGCAGGTCGCGGCTGTCCGAGGTCCATTCGGGCCGGACCGCCGTGGCCGATGTCTGCGACGCGAGTCCGTATCTGCTGCGGGCCGCGAAGTTCCACGGACGCCCATCGTCGACGCTGTGCCCGATCTGCCGGAAAGAGCAGGTCACCCTGGTTTCTTGGGTGTTCGGCGAGAAGCTCGGCCAGGTGTCGGGATCGGCTCGGACCAACGACGAGATCTCGCGGCTGGCCACCACTGCCGAGGAGTTCTCGGTCCACGTCGTCGAGGTGTGCCGGACCTGCAGTTGGAACCATCTGGTGCAGTCATACGTTGCGGGTTTGCCGCCACGTTCCACGCGCTCTCGGCGGGTCGCCAAGTAAGACCCAGGTGCGGAGCGCGGGAGGTGCTCGGCGCCGACGACGGCTGGGTGCACGTCGTCTTCCCGGCGCAAGACTTTGCCCGGACACCCCTTCGTAGGTCACAGTGGGGTAACGAGCTGAACGACGGAGATGGATTGTGAGTAGCGCTGACGTGGTCGTGCGCACGGATCGGATGGTGGAACGATGAGTAGCCCCCGCGGTACGTCGTCGGCACCCCGGAGGAGCCGTACGCCTGCCGACGACCCGGCCCGCAAGAAGCAGAAGCGGCTGGCCATCGGTCTCGGCGTCATCGGCGCCATCATCCCGGGCATCGCATTGCTGGGCATCCTCGCGTTCGTCGTCACCTATGCGACGGCGTCGGTACCGGCTCCCGGTGACATCAAACAGAACCAGGTCGCCACCATCGTGACCTCCACCGGCAGCCCGCTCGCGCGTGTGGTGCCCGAGGAGGGCAACCGCACCGACGTCCAGATCGAGGACATCCCGGTCTCGGTGCAAGAAGCGGTGATCGCCGCCGAGGACCGTCAGTTCCGCAGCAACTCCGGCTTCTCCATCCGCGGTCTGTCCCGCGCGGCAATCGGCCAGGTCACCGGTAACGGCGGACAGGCCGGCGGCGGATCGACGATCACGCAGCAGTACGTCAAGAACGCGCTGGTCGGTGACGAACGCAGCTACGAGCGCAAGTTCAAGGAACTCGCGATCGCGACCAAGATGTCGAATGAATGGTCCAAGGACGACATCATGGCCGCCTACCTCAACACCATCTACTTCGGGCGTGGCGCCTACGGCGTGTCCGCGGCGTCACAGGCCTACTTCCGCAAGGACCTGAGCAAGATCACCACCGAGGAGGCCGCGGTGCTCGCTGCGGCGATCCGGTCGCCCTCGTACTACGACCCGGAGATCAACCCGGAGGCGTCCGAGGCCCGCTGGAACTACGTCCTCGACGGCATGGTCGCCACCGGCGCGCTGGCCGCCAGTGACCGTGCCGACATGCAGTATCCGAACGTGCCCGAAGCCCGACCACAGGGTGACGACACGCCCGGTGCGAACGGCCTGATCAAGCGGCAGGTTCTTGCCGAGCTCGGTCGCCTCAACATCTCCGAACAACAGGTCCGCACCGAGGGACTGAAGATCACCACGTCCATCGATCCGCAGGTCCAGCGTTCCGTCGTCCAGGCCGCCAACGGCAAACTCGAGGGCGAACCGGACAAGCTGCGGACCTCCGCGGTCGCCGTGGACCCGCGTACCGGCGGGATCAAGGGCTACTTCGGCGGCAACGACGCCAACGGCTGGGACTACGCGCAGGCCGGACTGCAGACCGGATCGTCGTTCAAGGTGTTCGCCCTCGTCGCGGCCCTCGAGCAGGACATCCCGCTGTCGCAGGTCTACAGCTCCGCTCCCTACTCGGCTCCCGGTGGCCTCACGGTCGAGAACTCCGAGGGCATGAGCTGCGGGTCCTGCAACCTCGCGACCGCGATGAAGATGTCGCTCAACACCGTCTACTACCGCCTGATGATGGACCTCGACGGCCAGGCGCAGGCTGTGGCCGACGCCGCCCACAAGGCCGGTGTCGCGGAGAGCTTCGGCAACATCGAACACACCCTGCAGGAGGCCAACGGCGGCGTCGAGGGCGGCGTCGTGCTCGGCCAGTACCCGTCGCGGGTGCTCGACATGGCCTCCGCGTACGCGACCCTCGCGGCTTCCGGTGTGTACCGCGAGCCGTACTTCGTCCAGAAGGTCGAGACCTCCGACGGTGAGGTGCTGTTCGATCGTCAGCCCAACCAGGGGGAGCGCAGGTTCGAGGCCAAGGTCGCCGACAACGTGAGCGCCGCACTGGAACCGATCGCCTCGTACTCGAACGGACATGGCCTCTCCGATCCGTCGCTCGGCTCGCGCCCGTCGGCGTCCAAGACCGGCACGGCCCAGCTCGGCGACACCGGGCAGAACAAGGACGCCTGGATGGTCGGCTACACGCCGCAGCTCTCGACCGCGGTGTGGGTCGGTACCGACGGCGGCAGCGCCATCACGAACTACGCCGGATCGTCGATCTACGGCAGCGGCCTGCCCTCCGACATCTGGCAGGAAGCCATGAACGACGCGTTGGACGGCCGGCCCATCCAGCAGTTCCCCGAGCCGGACTCGGTCGGCGGACAGGCGGGCGTGCCCTACGAGCCGCCGGTCACCTATGACGACGACTACGACTCGCCGGGAACCCAGTCCCCGAACGGTGGCCAGAACCAGAGCCCGAACGGCCGATTCCCGGGCGACCGCAACGGAGACGGCAACCTCACCCTGGCACCCGGTGTGACGATCCCGCTGCCGGGCAACGCCGAACAGGGCGGCGGCGGCAACTCCGGCGGCGGCAACTCCGGTGGCGGAGGCGGCAACCCCGGCGGCGGCGGTGGCGACACCGGCGGTGGTGACACGGGTGGCGGCGACTTCGGCGGCGGCGGAACCGGCGACGGCGGAACCGGCGGCGACACCGGTGGCGGGGGCGACTTCGGGGGCGATGTCCCGGAGCCACCCGGATTCAACTGAGCCGTCCTAGTGTCCCGCACCGGAAATTCGTTGATGATTTCGACGTCCAGGCGGCGCCTCGCTTCGTTGGCGTCGTCGCAGGTACATCCAGTACCTGCTCCTCCGCCGCCTCGCGATGCATCCACCTGGAGCGCCAAACTCATGAAACGAATTTCCGGCGCGGGACACTAGACCGTGGCAGAGGAGAACTCGACGACACCGGGCTCCCCCGGTGATGCGGGTCCGGATGCACGCGTAGGCGGCGCGGCCGACCCCGCCTGGGAATCCGCGGCGGTCCTCTCCGACGACACGCGTGTCGACGACACCCGCGTGCTCCCGAGCCGCACGGATGTCGTCGCACGGGAGGCGTCGAGCGTCATCGGCGGTCCGGTCGGTCGGCACGCGGCGATCGGGCGGAGCCGGGCCTGGACGCCCATCCGGGTGTTGTTCCTGCTCGCCCTCTGCGGTCTCGCGCTGAGCTGGTTCGGCAAGGCGAGCTGCCTGCAGCAGGCCCCGGCCGACGCGAACTCGCCGACGGGTACCGAACTGCGGCTCGACTGGGACGATCAGCGCCAGTACACCAATCTCTGCTACGCCGACATCATCGGACTGTTCGGTGCCGAACGCCTTGACGAAGGCGCATTCCCGTACCGCACGTTCTGGTTCGAGGACGGCCCCGACGGGCAACAGATCAAGCGGTACATGGAATATCCGGTCATCACCGGCATGTACATGTACGGCGTCGCCACCGTCGCGCGGGCGTGGGAGTCGGCGCATGAGGACTGGGGCGTGCCCGCGGCGCTCGACGTGGTGCTGTTCTTCAATCTGGCCGCGCTCGGCCTCGCGCTGTTCTGGCTGGTGACGATCTGGGCGACGGCGCTCACCGCCCGGGCAAGGATCTGGGCAGCGTGGATGGCGGCGCTCTCGCCGCTGGTGGTGGTGCACGCATTCACCAATTTCGACACGATCGCGACGGCGATGGTGGCGTTGGCGCTGCTGTCGTGGGCGCGTCGGAAGCCCTGGCTGGCAGGCGTTTTCATCGGTCTCGGCGCCGCCGCCAAACTGTATCCGGTGCTGCTGCTCGGGGTGCTGCTCGTGCTGTGTCTGCGGGCCGGGCGACTCCGGGAGTTCCTCCAGACCGCGGCGGCGGCGGTGTTGGTGTGGATCGCGGTCAACCTCCCGATCCTCGTCATGTATCCGCGGGGCTGGTGGGAGTTCTTCCGGTTCAACTCCGAACGCGCGGCCGAGAGTGACAGCCTGTATCGCGTCGTGAGCCGGGCCGCCGGATTCAATTGGGACGTCACCGTTCTCAACGCACTCTCACTCGGATTGCTGGTGCTCGTCGCGGTCGGCATCGGCGTCGTGGCCCTCACCGCACCGCAGCGGCCGCGGGTGGCGCAACTGGCCTTCCTGATGGTGGCCGGCTTCCTGCTGGTGAACAAGGTGTGGAGTCCGCAGTACTCACTGTGGCTCGTGCCGCTCGCCGTCCTGGCCATCCCGCACACCCGGCTGCTGTTCGCGTGGATGGTCGTCGACGCACTGGTGTGGGTGCCGCGGATGTCGCTGTACCTCGACGCGGACCGCCGTTGGTTACCCGAGGAATGGTTCACCGCCGCCGTCGTCGTGCGGGCGGTGATGGTGATCGCGCTGTGCGCCGTGGTGATCTGGCAGATCTGGCACCCCGACGACGATCTGATGCGTCGTCCACGACGCGACGACCGCGGCACTGGACCCGACCCCGATCAACTTCTCGACGACCCGGCCGGCGGAGTCCTCGACGGTGCGCCCGATCGGCTCACCTTGCGTCCTCGCCCGGCGGCTGCCCCGACGCAGCCCCCGCCGACAGAACCGGATCTCGCGCCGACAGCACCCTGATCACCGCCGACAGAACCCGGTTTCGCGCCGACAGCACCCGGGTTTACGCCGACAGCATCTCGGCCGCGCCACCGCGGTGCCCTTCCGCGACCTCCGGTGCCCATCGGCCTACGATCATCGGGTGGGGTCCCCGAACTCGAGACGCGCACGGGCCGGTCGTCGTCGGCAACGTCGGATGCGACTGGCCGACAACGATCTGAGTCGCGAACAGTGGGACGAGATCAAGGCCGCGTGGGGTGGGTGCGCCTACTGCGGTCGCACGGACACCGCGCTGCAGCGCGACTGCGTCCAGCCGCTGTCCATCGGCGGTCGCTACACCGAGCTCAACGTCGTGCCGGCCTGTCGGTCGTGCAATGCCAGCAAGTGCAACACCGAGGTGACCGCATGGATGCGGCGCAAACGCTTGGACGAGGAACTGTTCCTACGGCGGCTGGTCGGTATCCGCGCCTCCCGCGTCGTCGTGGAGAACCCGGACGCGCCACAGGAGTCGGACGCACTTCAGTAGGGTGCGGGTATGGCTGACGTACAGGCACTGGTGGCCCATCAGGACGACGAAGGCAACATCGACCTCGTTCACGAAACCGTCGACACGAGCTTCCTACCCGACGGCGACGTCGAGATCGCGGTCGAGTTCTCCGGCGTCAATTTCAAGGACGCGCTCGCTGTCACGCCGAAAGCCGGTGTGGCACGGTCGTATCCGTTGATCCCCGGGATCGACCTGGCCGGCACGGTCACCTCGAGCGCATCGTCGGAGTTCTCGGTCGGCGACGTCGTGGTCGCACACGGCTACGACATCGGGACCGGCCGCCACGGCGGCTACGCAGGCACGGCACGGCTGCCCGCCGACATGGTGGTCAAGCTGTCCGGACTGTCGGCGAAGGAAGCGGCGGCCATCGGCACGGCCGGCTTCACCGCGGCGATGAGCGTCGAAGCACTGATCACGCACGGCATCACCCCGTCGGATGGACCGGTGCTCGTCACGGGTGCGACTGGCGGCGTGGGCAGCGTCAGCGTCGACCTGCTCGCCGCCGCCGGCTACGAGGTCATCGCGTCGACGGGTAAGTCCGAGGCCGCTGACCTGCTGCGTAGCCTCGGCGCTACCGAGGTCATCGGCCGGCTGCCAGAGGAGGGCGAGAAGGTCCGCGCGCTCGGCAAATCGCGGTGGGCCGCGGCGGTTGACTGCGTCGGCGGTCCGACCCTTGCGTATGCGTTGAGCACGCAGAACTACGGCGGAGTGGTCGCCGCGTCCGGGCTCGCCGGCAGCGCAGACCTCCCGACGACGGTGCACCCGTTCATCCTGCGCGGGGTCACCCTGGCCGGCATCGACTCGGTGCAGCTACCCATCGTCAACCGTCGCGCGCTGTGGGCGAAACTCGAAGGCGAACTCAAGCCGCGTCACCTCGACGACGTGACCACCGACGTGTCGGTGACGGACCTGCCGACGTCGATCAAGACGATCCTCTCGGGCGGCGTCACCGGGCGGACCCGGGTGATCGTCGCCGGCGAGTGGTGACCGATTCGTGACCGGCGATTCGCGCATTGGCCGATTCGACGTGGCCTGAGCCGGGTACTGATGGACTCATGGCAGATCGCGCCGAGCACATCTCGGATGCCACCGCCGATGCGGTCGGGAAACTCTCCGAGGCCCTCGAGTACGTCGAACGCGCCCGCGGGCATCTCTACAGCTTTCATCAGCTGATCGGTCACGCCGACCTGGTCCTGGGTGAGGCGGTCGACGCCCTCCGCGCCGACGGCCACACCGACCTCGCGGACATGCTCGACACCGAGATCGTCGGGCGCAACGTCATCGACGGGCGGTGGACCTTCCAGGTGGTCGAGGAGTTCGACGACACCTACTGGACGCCGTTCCGCGAGGCGGAGAAACGCGCCCGCGACGAGCTGATGGACGGAGTCCGGCATCTCCACGAGGCGCGGATGAAGGAGCAGCGCCGCACGCACGGACATCCCGATCACACGGAGAAGCCGTAACGCCGCCTACGTCGAGATCCGCTCCAGCAGCCCCGCCTTCGCAGCGGGCCAGTCGTCGTCGGTCATCGCGTACTGGGCGGTGGTGCGCCAGCCGTCGCCGAAACGGCGATGCTTGCGGAGCAGTCCCTCGAACGTGGCGCCCAGCTTCGCAATCGCCGCCCGCGACTGCGCATTGTGCTCGTGTGTATGCCACACCAGCCGCACTGCGCCACACTCCTCGAACGCGTGCCGCATCAGCAGGAGCTTCGCGGTGGGGTTGATCGCGGTGCCTTGCACGCCCTCGGAGTAGAAGGTGTAACCGATTGCCGCAGCACGGTTTCCGTGGTCGATCTCGTAGTAGCTCGTCGACCCGATCAACCGCGAGTCGGAGTTGTCGATGACCGCAAAAGCCACGCGATCCGTGGTCGTGCGTGCGTTCTCGATCCACCGGAGACTCGACTCGAGGTCCGACGGGACGCCCGGAACCCACCGGAATCGCTCGGGCTCGCCGACGACGCGCGACAGCGCCTCGGCATCATCGGCGACGAGTGGTCGCAGCGTCACCCGCCCGAGCGAGAGCGGGCCGCTGCCCAGCCAGCCGCTCACGACCGCGCCGGCACGAGGTCCGGTTCGGTCGGCCTGGGCCGACGGCCGAACGACGCCAGCGGTTCCCGCAGCGGAGCCCGGACGAACGCGACGATCAGGTAGGCCAGCAGCACCGCGTGCACCCACACACCCAGGTTCACTCCGCCGATCACCCACCACTGCATCGGCGAGCCAGACGTGTAGATCCCGAACAGACGGAAGATGGTGGTGTCGAGGATGAAGTCGGCGACCAGATAGCCGACGATGACCGGCCACCGGATCTGCAGCAGCACGAAGAACGGCAGAATCCACAGCGTGTACTGCGGCGAATGCACCTTGTGGAACAACATGAACCCGGCCAGCATCGACGCGGCGACCCCGATCCACGGATACAGGCCGGTGCGTTGATAGACCCGCCAGCCCAGGTAGACCGACACGGCGAACGCGGCGACGATCAGCAGCGGCGAGAGCACCCCGACCAGCGAGTTGTAGGTGTCGTTCTGGCCGCCGGTGAAATGCCGGAGACCCCAGTACCAGATGGAGTTGGTGTCGACGTCGGCCTTGCGTTTGCCCTGGAACGAGAGCGCGGCCTTCCAGCCTTCGAAGCCGAGCAGGATGAACGGCAGCTGGATCGCGAGGACGGTGATCGTCGCGGCTGCGGCAACCCACACCGCGCCCACCCAGTCGAGCGTGCGGCGCGCCGGTGTCCGGCCGTCGGCGCCCGGCGACGTGCCGTAGGTGAAGACGTAGATGGCCAGCGGCAACACGAAGAAGCCGGGATAGAGCTTCAGGCAGAATCCGACCGCGAGCAGGATCGCGGCCAGGATCGCGGCCGTCCGGACGGAGAGCCGACGATCACCGGTGCGCGGATTGATGGTCGATCCCCAGGCCATGACGGCTACGGCGCCGACGGTGGTCGCGACCACCGGCAGTTCCCAGTTGTGGAAGGCGTAGAGCACCATCGGCGGTGTGGCGGCCCACAACAGCACCCACCAGCGGGTCATCAGCGCCAGCATCACCGTCACGGCCAGCCCGAACGGGATGAGCAGCAGCACCGAATGCTGGAAGAACTCGGTGTCGGTGTCGGCGCCGATCGCACCCAGCCACATCAGCATCCCCGACAGCACCGGATACTCGACGACCCCGCCGAACAGGGTTCCGTCCGGGGTGATGCCCCCGTTGATGAACGGGAACACGTGGTTGTTGATGTCACGGCCGATCCACAGGTACATCAGGTCCGAGTAGCAGGGGATGACGGCATCCGGATCGCCGACGGGCCAGTGTGAGCTGCGGCCCTCTTCCAGGAACGGCGGGCCGCCGCATTTGAGTTTCGCCTGGTAGCTCCACCACATCGTCACGCAGGTGGCCAGCAACGACACGATGAGGACCAGCGTCGTGTTGCCGCGGCCGGCGAACGCGGAGGACAGACGCGACGCCCGGTCGGCTCGCAAAGTGGGGGCGTCGGACATGGGCAACAGCGTAAGTGGTCGCGCCTCGAGCGAGAATTCGGAATCGGGAGGCCGTGACGGTGGACCACGATTTCGCAGGTCAGGGGTTCGTCATGTATCTTGGACCGGTTGCCGACGCAGGCGACCCTCCTGCCACGGACAGTCCGTGGCCGACTAGCCCATAGGAGGTGATGTGGTCTTATGCGTCACTACGAATTGATGGTCATTCTCGATCCGAATCTGGACGAGCGCACCGTCGCCCCCTCACTGGATACCTTCCTCAACGTTGTCCGCAACGACGGCGGCAAGGTGGATGGTGTCGACATCTGGGGCAAGCGCCGCCTCGCCTACGAGATCGCCAAGCACAATGAGGGCATCTACGCCGTCATCGATCTCGACGCGGAACCCCAGACGGTCACCGAACTCGACCGTCAGCTGAAGCTGAACGAGTCGGTTCTGCGCACCAAGGTTCTGCGGAAGTAATCCACAGTTCCTTGATCGACACGTAAGCAGTCGGTGCCGGGCTCTAGGGTTGAACCCGACGAACCCGGTGCAGTCGATCAACGAGTGCCCATCCACGACCTAAGGGGAGACACATGGCAGGCGACACGGTCATCACCGTTGTGGGCAACCTGACCGCAGATCCGGAACTCCGGTTCACGCCGTCGGGAGCCGCGGTGGCCAACTTCACGGTGGCCTCCACGCCGCGCACGTTCGACCGTCAGACCAATGAGTGGAAGGACGGCGAAGCGCTGTTCCTCCGCTGCAACATCTGGCGCGACGCGGCGGAGAACGTGACCGAGAGCCTGTCCAAGGGAACCCGCGTCGTTGTGCAGGGTCGCCTCAAGCAGCGGTCTTTCGAGACCCGCGAAGGCGAGAAGCGCACAGTGGTGGAACTCGAGGTCGATGAGATCGGTCCCTCGCTGCGGTACGCCACCGCCAAGGTCAACAAGGCCTCGCGTGGCGGTGGCGGCGGCGGATTCTCCTCCGGCGGCGGCGGTAGCCGCAGCGGTGGGGGAGGTCAGCAGGTCGCCGACGATCCCTGGGGCAGCGCGCCCGCGAGCAGCGGATCGTTCGGTGGCGGGGACGACGAACCACCTTTCTAGAAACACACTGGAGTACCAATGGCAAAGGCAAAGAGCAGCCGGAAGCCTCGCGTCGAGAAGGTCACCAAGACCAAGGCGTGCAGCTTCTGCAAGGACAAGAAGGCCGACATCGACTACAAGGACACCGCGCTGCTGCGCCGTTTCCTGTCCGATCGCGGCAAGATCCGGTCGCGTCGCGTGACCGGCAACTGCGTGCAGCATCAGCGCGATGTCGCTGTGGCCGTGAAGAATTCGCGTGAGGTGGCGCTGCTGCCGTTCACCTCGACCGGACGCTGAGCGGGAAGGGATCTGATATGAAACTCATCCTCACCGCCGCCGTGGAGAACCTCGGCGAGGCCGGCGACACCGTGGAGGTCAAGGACGGCTACGGCCGCAACTACCTCCTGCCGCGCGGACTGGCCATCAAGGCCACCCGTGGCGCGCAGAAGCAGGTCGAGGACATCCGTCGTGTCCAGGCCGCTCGCGAGGTCCGCGGCCTGGAGCACGCGAACGAGCTGAAGCAGGCACTCGAGGCGCTCAGCGCCGTGTCGCTGGGTGTGAAGACCCACGACTCGGGCAAGCTGTTCGGCTCGGTCACCGCCGCCGACGTCGCGGGTGCGATCAAGTCGGCCGGCGGCCCCGCCGTCGACAAGCGCACCGTGGAACTGCCGAAGGGTCACATCAAGGCCACCGGCAGCTACCCGGTCGTGGTGAACCTGCACCCTGACGTGCGGGCCACCGTCGACGTCGCCGTCGTCGCGAACTGACGCTGTCGCGAACTGACGCGAGTCACCAGCCAGAAACGACGCCGGCCGAATCCCCACGGGGGTTCGGCCGGCGTCGTTGTCTCTGCTCCTCACACATTCGCGCCCGCGTCGTCGACATCCGGTATCGGACGGTCGGCATCCACGAGCTGCCGGGCGATGTCGCGCAACGGCCTGTTCGTCTCCTGCGAGAGCTTGGTGAGCAACCCGAATGCGTGGTCGGCGCCGCAGCGGTAGCGCTCCATGATGATGCCCTTGGCCTGTCCGATGATGTCGCGGGTGGCCAGTGCGGTGGCGAACTGTTCCTTGCGGCGCAGCGCGTCCCACGCCAGTGAGGCATGTGTGGCGTAGGCCTGGGCGATGTCGAAGGCCTCGTCGTCGTACGCGTCCGGGGTGTCGGAGTACACGTTGAGCGTTCCGAGGAAGTGCGTGGAACTGAGCAACCCGAACGTCATGACGGCCCGGATCGGGGTGCGCCGGAGTGCGACGTCGCGGTAGCGCGGCCACCGGGACTCACGCCCGAGGGCGTCGATCCGGATCGGATTCTGATCGGCTGCCGTCTGGAAGTACGGACCCTCCTGCAGGTTGTGCTGGACGTCGTCGAGAATCGCGGGATAGCGATGGGTCGACGCGGCCGTGTCCACCGTGCCCTTGTCGGTCGTCACCGTCACCGCCGCGTACTGCGCACCGGGAATCAGGCGGGCCGCGCCCGCGGTGATCTCGTCGAGCGCCAGCGGGACGTCGGTGTCGGCGTACCGCTGGACCCGCTGCATCAGATCTGCGATCTGAAGTTGGAGTCGAGCAGTGTCGACACTGTCGGAATTCAAAGGTGTGGACCCCTCACCGGCTCATGACCCGGCAAGCGATCGCACGGCAATGCCGGGTCGCTGCTTGTTCAACGTGAACAGAACTCTACCCATTGCCTCGAAGCGTCGCTCTTGGTGTCGCCCACGTTGTTCCGGCGTCGACCGCCGTGCCGGCTGCGGCGACACGGCGCCGGCCGCAGAAGATGCTCGGATCTCCTCAGAGCCGTCGACTGCGTAGTGGCCGCACACGCAGGGACCTGCCCGGGTGAAGTCGGGTAGTCCGGTACCCGTTCCGGTTGGCCGGTCCGTCCGTAGCGTCCTCGATACGAGTTCGTCACTCCGGGGGGAACCGGATGGACGCACCGAGGCGAACGTCCAGGACTCGTGCACAACCGACCGCAGTCACATCCAGGAGACGTTCGCCATGCTCATCATCACCTTCGTCATCGTCGGCGCCATCGTCGCCGTTCTGGCGTTTCTGTATCAACCATCGATCGACTTCGCCCGCTACGAGCAGCGTCAGGCAATCGCCACGCGTGACCGGACGCGACGACGACTGGCGCGTCAGCAGGCCAGGGCAACTGCCCGGGCCGCGACGGCCGAGGAGGCGCAGCGGACCGCCCGCGAGGCGCAACCTCGTTCGCGCGCATGGGTGTTCGACTTCGCGACGCAGCTACGGTCGTTCATCTGACGTCGACCGGCGCGGATCAGCGCGGCGGAGGTGGGTTGAGCGGTAGCTGATTCCAGTACTGCAGCCGGGGCGGCAGGTAGCGCGGTGCCGGGTTGGGGCTATGCGCGGAGTCCCCGCTGGGGAAGAAGAACTTGTGCCAGCCCGGCGTGAAAATCAGTGCGCGCGAACCGGTCCGGCAGGCCACCGTGTCGCGTCGGGGTGCGGTGCAGGTGACGCCGTAGAGCGTGACCCGACTGCCCACCGACAGCGTCGGCGGGCGGAAACCCGTCGGTGCGCCGAATCGGTAGGTGGTGCCGGGCGGCACCCACCAGGGTCCCTGCTGATCGCCGGAGATCGCGGCGCCACGCACCTGCGGAGGCGCGGTGGCCGGGTGACCCTGACAGCCGACATAGCGGTAGACCGGTCCGATCTGGCACATCCACCGGCCGACGCGGAGGAATCCCCGGCCGTTGTCCGCGTAGGCGAGGGACCGGTACCGCTCGGGATCGACGGGCTGGTAGCGCGAGAGGTCGAACTCGACCGGAAGTGTGGGTCCGGGCGGCGCTGCTGCCACCTCGGCGGACGGACTCGCCCCCAGCGCGCAGACGGCGAGCGCCGATGCGATCAGGGCTGTCACGTAGCGGGTCCGCAACCGTGACCGCCGAGTGACGCTCGTGTGCGCGTGCCGCGCGCTCTGCTGCCTCCCCACGCCGACCATTGCAGCACAGGATCAACGCGCGTGACGCCGAACCGTTCGAACTGTGGACAACCGACCCAGTCGGGTCGCGCCGGCGCAGTCGCGCTGACCAGCTGTTACCCAGGTCACATCGGAAGTTTACCGAGTTGTTTACTACCCGTGGTTGAACCTTGGGACGCAACACGCCGATCACGCGTTCCGGCATGACACGCCGAAGAGAATTCAGACTGTCCCTGTGCATGAACCCGCAACACGTTGACCTGCGGGAACTTACGCCCTGCGCAAACATTTCCCCATGTTGTGCACAGGGGGTTCACAACGCTCCCGAGTGGGTCCACAGACGGTCCACAGTTTGCTGACAAGGTTGTGCACATCTGCGTTTGAGTGCCGCCGGATGCGGGATCTAATGTGCTCCGTCAGTGCTTCTGCGTGAGCGCTCAGGGCCCGGCTTGGACAATCTGTCGGAGCTGCTGAGTACCACGGAGGCAGCACGACCGACGTCGGTGGTGTGTGCCGCCGACGCCACAGAGTCGGACCCACTCGAAGTGTGAGTGGTGCAAGTACTGCGAGAGGTTTGACACGCGTGGCAGTAGTCGATGACCGCGGGCATGACCCGGGTCGATTGGAGCCGGTGCCCGGCGGACGGTCGGGACGCGGTGACGACGGGGTTCCTGCCGAGGACTTCGGGCGCCAGCCGCCGCAGGACATGGCGGCCGAGCAGTCCGTGCTCGGCGGCATGCTGCTGTCCAAGGACGCCATCGCCGACGTCGTGGAGAAACTCCGGTCGGCCGACTTCTACCGACCCGCGCATCAAGCGGTCTACGACGCGATCCTGGAGCTGTACGGCAAAGGTGAGCCGGCCGACGCGGTGACCGTGTCCGCCGAGCTCGAACGTGCCGGGGAGCTCCGCCGGGTCGGCGGGGCGCCCTACCTGCACACGCTGATCTCCACCGTGCCCACTGCGGCCAATGCCGGCTACTACGCCGAGATCGTTGCGGAGAAGGCCATTCTGCGGCGCCTGGTGGCCGCAGGGACCCGCATCGTGCAGTTCGGCTACGCCGGTGCCGACGGCCAGGACGTCGCCGAGGTCGTCGACCGTGCCCAGGCCGAGGTCTATGAGGTCACCGAGCGCCGCACCGCCGAGGACTACGTGCCGCTGGAGGAACTGCTCCAGCCGACGATGGACGAGATCGACTCGATCGCGTCGCGTGGCGGACTGTCGCTGGGCGTGCCCACCGGCTTCGTGGATCTCGACCAGATCACCAACGGCCTGCATCCCGGGCAGATGATCATCGTCGCCGCACGACCCGGTGTCGGCAAGGCACTCGCCCTCGATACCCCGCTGCCCACGCCCACCGGGTGGACCACGATGGGCAACGTCACCGTCGGTGAGCAGCTTCTCGATGCCCGCGGCCGGCCTACCCGGGTCGTCGCGGCCACCGACGTGATGACCGAACGACCGTGCTATGAGGTCGAATTCAACGACGGCACGGTTCTGATCGCCGACGAGCAGCATCAGTGGGTCGCCGACATCGACGGCAAGCGGCAGACCGTCAACACGGGCGCACTGCGCGCCCATGTCGGGTGTGCGGTGGTGCGCAACACCGAGCCGCTGGACCTGCCGCGCAAACGCTTCGCGTACGGCCCGTACACGGTCGCGGCGCTGGCCGGGATGGCCTTCGACGATCCCGAGATCAGCATGCGTATCGACGCCGAGGGCCCGGTCGACGTGATGACGTTGATGGCCGACCTCGGCGGCCGTATCCCGTTCGAATATCTTCGGGGGTCGATCGCGCAGCGTCGGGCACTACTCGCGGGGTTGCTCGACGCTCGCGCCACGGTCGACGACGACGGCTGGATCACCGTGCCTGCTGCCACGCGGCACATGACCGCCGTCGTCGCCGACCTGGTCGCCGGTCTCGGTTACAACTACAAGCGGTCGGCCACCGGATGGTTGCGCGTGGACGCCGACGACGACGTGTTCACCGTGCACCACAAGGCGATTCGGCACAAGGAACTCCGTCGCCGCGCCGGCGTGCGACGGCTGATCGCGGTGCGCGCCATCGACAGCGTGCCAGTGCGGTGCGTCGAGGTGGACAATGACGACCACATGTACCTGGCCGGCGAGGCCATGGTGCCCACGCACAATTCGACGTTGGCGATGGACTTCCTGCGGTCGTGCTCCATCTCCAACGGGCTGACCAGTGCGATGTTCTCGCTGGAGATGAGCAAGACCGAGATCGTCATGCGCCTGCTGTCGGCGGAGGCGAAGGTCAAACTCGGCGACATGCGTGGCGGCAAGATGAGCGACGACGACTGGACCCGCCTGGCCCGCCGCATGGGCGAGATCTCCGAATCACCGCTGTTCATCGACGATTCGCCGAACCTGACGATGATGGAGATTCGCGCCAAGGCACGTCGCCTCAAGCAGCGCCACGACCTGCGGCTCGTCGTCGTGGACTACATGCAGCTGATGACCTCGGGCAAGAAGGTCGAGTCCCGTCAGCAGGAGGTCTCTGAGTTCTCCCGCCAATTGAAGCTGCTGGCAAAGGAACTCGAGGTTCCGGTGGTCGCGATCAGTCAGCTCAACCGCGGGCCGGAACAGCGGACGGACAAGAAGCCGCAAGTCTCTGACCTGCGCGAATCCGGATCTCTGGAACAGGATGCGGACATGGTCATCCTGCTCCACCGCCCCGATGCCTTCGAGCGCGACGACCCGCGCGCCGGTGAAGCCGACATCATCTTGGGTAAACACCGCAACGGTCCGACCGCGACAATCACTGTGGCACACCAGCTTCACTTGTCGAAGTTCGTGGATATGGCGCGGGGTTAGATATAGCTGTCGCTCGCCACCCAGGTGAGACGACCAGTCCACGTCGTATGTCAGTCCGCCCGAACACCCGTCCTGCTGCTCCGCCGTCTACCGCTTGATCGAGGCAGACATCATGCTGCGGTGGTGGGGGTGTGATCGGTGCGATCAGATCGGTCCCGCAGCCACGGAGAACTGAAAGTTCCCCGCGCCCACGGACCGCGGGAGGGTCCGCAGCACGGCATCCGGATTGTCGTAGGGCCCACTGAGGTACGACGGTTGACCGTCTCGACCGAACTCGATCTGTCCCGGCCCGTCCCAGTCACCCAGGAACGCGGCTGCATCACCATCGAACGCGCTCGCCGGCTCGAAACCAAGCTCCCGCGCATAGTGCACCGCCCCCAGAATCAGTTCGCGGCCGAGTTCGATCGGTATCTCCAGCGGAGGAAGGTCGAACGCCGCGTAGAATGTGCGGACCGCGCCGGGGAGATGACCGGCGTCCATGGTTTCGAGGTCACGGGCGTTCTTCACCCCCAAGCAGTGCACGTCTGCCAAGTAGCCTCGCAGGGTTGCCCGACCACGCCGTGATTCTCGAGCCACCAGCACCTGAGCCATGCCTTCGACCTCACCTGCGGGGGCGTCCAGTTCCGCCCACTCCGGATGCCGCTCGAGTCCAAGACCAACACTCCAGCCACGATTGACCCAGCATCCGAGCACCTTTCCCAATCCCTGGGAGGCTTGGGTTTCGGCGGCGATTCGTTTCACCAACGGCGCCACTACCGACGGTCGCACGCCCAGCGCGCGTGCGATTCCCTTCGGTGGGTCACCGCGCTGCCAGCGTTCCCGCACCTGTTCGAGCAACTCCACCTCGTCCATACCCCCATTCTGCTGCACCGACCGGAGGATCGCGTGCGACCGACTGCAGCGCGTTGCGACGGCCCGGGCTCGAGCCCGCGCGCGTCACACCACCCGCCGCAACACCCCCGCCACCCCGTCTGGTTCGGCGAGGGCGAGCACCTCACCGAAACCGGCGACGAGGCAGTCGGCGAACAACTCGAGGTCGGTGACGGCGGCGCCATCTGAGTTCAGGCCCAGGCAGGCGGTGCCGTTGTGGGTGATCATCGTCGCCATCATCGCGCAGCCGGGCATCGGCCCGAACGGGAACATCCGTTCCACCTTGGCGCCGGCAACGTAGGTGTCCCAGGGTATTCCGGGGACGTTGCTGGCCTGGAGGTCGTTCTGGCTGGTGGTTCCGCTGAACTGCATGAGCAGCGATCCGGGCAGCCAGGCCATCACCGAGCCGAGCGTGTTGAACAGGTCGACGGCGGGTTCGTGGCGGGCGACTCGGACCTGTTCACGGATGGTCAGTACACGTTCGAACGGGTCGGCGATCCCGACAGGTCCGGCCAGGCGGCCGACGGCGATCCGGTTGCCGCCGGCGGGGTCCTCGGGCCGGCGCACCGAGATCGGGATCGCGACGGGGATCGCCTCCACCGGCGCGCCCATCTTCTCGTGATACCGGCGAAAACCGCCGATCAGCCCGGCGAGATAGACGTCATTGATCGACGCTTTCGTGGCCGTGGCGGCCGCCTTCAGATCGGTGAACGGAACCTCGAACGCACTGAACCGCCAGGACAGGCTGCGGTGGGCCAGTAGTGGGGAGCCGGGTGGACTCGCCAGCCCCGCCACCCGGGGCACCGATCGTCCGTAGCGCAGCGCGGAACTCAACGCGCGGCGGGGACGTCCTAGTGCGCGAACTCCGGAGACGGCCACATCGACGCGGTGGGGGACACGGCGGAGCTCCTCGCCGAGTTGTCGGCGCAGCAGATCGAGGGCGGTGATGTTGTCCGGGTCGGGGTTCGGCGGTTGAGGTTTGCTCGGATTGTGTTCGCGCGTCGGCGAATGCAGCTGGGCGAGACCGAGGATGGCGCCCAGGCCGTCAGTGAGGGCGTGATGTCCCTTCAACAGGTACGCGGCCTTGCCGCCGGGCAGGCCTTCGATCAACGTGCCCTCCCACGGCGGGCGCGCGGGATCCAACGCGGTCATGGCCAGCTGTTCGCATGTGGTGAGCAGCTCACGCATGCTGCCGTCGCCGCCGATCCGGATCCGCCGCAGGTGGTAGTGCAGGTCGAACTCGGGATCGACTGCCCAACTGGGTGTTCCGGTGCCGAACGGCGAGTCGACCACCCGTTGGCGGAACCGCGGCGCCATCCGGCTCGCCCACTCATGGGCGGCGACCAGCCGGTCCCAGTCCGGGGCGCAGTCATAGATCTCCAGCATGCAGATGGTGCCGCGCATGCGACGGTCGGTGTCACCGCGCCACATGATGGTGTCCACCGGGCTCATATGTGGTTCATTCGCCCAGTCCAGCGGGCGGCCACTCGCATCCTCGGTATCACCACCGTCAGTCATCTCTCGCCTCCTGTTCCACGTCCGTCGGATCGTCGGTGAACGACTCGAGCGGCCAATCGGCGAGTGCGCTCACGAACATCTGCCGCACCTCCTCGGCATGAGCACCCATCTCCTCGGCCCGCCACCCCGTGGTGTCGACCGGTGGCAGCACCCGCACCTCGACGATTCCGGGCCTGATCAACTGCGAACCGCGCCACATCAATTCGCCGGTATTGCGCAGCACCACCGGCACCACCGGTACTTCCGCCTGTGCGGCGATGTGGAACGGGCCCTTCTTGAAAGCACCGATCCGCGGCGTCGCCGATCGCGTCCCCTCGGGCGCCACCACCAGCGACATCCCGTCGTCACGGAGTGCGGTGACCGCCGGCGTCAGCTGTTCGATCGCCCGACCCGGGTCGGCGCGATCGATGAACACCAGCCCCGCCTGATCGAGGATCTGCCCCACCACGGGCACCCGCTGTACTTCCTTCTTGGCCACTCCCGTCGCATCCGATCGGACCAGGTGGATCATCACCGGGAGGTCCAGTTTGGACTGGTGATTGAACACGAAGACGCACGGGCGGTCTGAGGTGAGATACTCGCCGCCGTCGAGGACCCGCACGTGTACGCCGGCCAGCGACAATCCGACATCGACACCCGTCGGCAGGGTCTCGACGAGTGCCTGCGGGTTTCGACGCACCAGGCCTGCGGTGAAACCTACTGCGGCAGAAGTGATGAACGAACCATAGAAGGCGCCGGTGCGGGCAAGCATGCCGGCCCGGTTGTAGGTGGGGTTCTTCAGGTCCAGGATGGGCCAGCCGCGTGCCTCGGCTTCGGCGCGCAGCAGGCGGCGCGGTGAGACGGCCGCCGGATGGCCCACCGACTCCAGGTACGGGATGTCCTCGTTGCCGTCGCTGTAGGCGAACGACGCGCCCAGGTCGATCTCGTGGTCGCGGGCCAATGCACGCACGGCCGCAGCCTTACCCGGTCCCCACAGTGGTCGCCCCAGGATGTTGCCGGTGACCACGCCGTCGACGACCTCGACGTCGGTGGCCAGCGCGTGGTCGGCGTCGATCTCTCGCGCGATGGGCGCGATCTGGAATCGGGTGGCCGACGACGCGATCACGATCGTGTGCCCCATCTCCCGGTGCGCACGCAGGATCTGCCACATCTGCGGCCGCAGCTTTGCCGCCGTCTCATGCTTGAACAGGTCCTCACCGAACTCCAGCATCTCGGTGTAGGTCTTGCCCGCGAAAGTCGGCTTCGTCGCCGCGAGTACCTCGGCGTAGTCCTGCTCGGACACCACCCCGCGCAGCCCGATCAGCAGGTAGTCGACGACCTCGCCGAGCCCGAACTCCATGCTGCGCATGCGCGCCCGCATGATGGCTGCGGCGGAGAAGCCCTCGATGAGGGTGCCGTCGTAGTCGAACAGCGCGGCCACCTTCTTGCCGGTCGGCGCCGCACGGATCGCGCGCATCCGGTCGGTGAATGCGCTCATCGAGCCTCCTTGCGTCCGAGCGACGGTTGGATGTCCTCGATCTGGGTGATCCGAGCGAGTCGATCCCGCATGAGGTTCACCTCGTCGAGCCATGCCTGACGCGCCGCAGCCAGGTCGGTGAGTTCCTCGCCGTGGATGAGGTGGCGGTTGTCGGCGAGTCGATAGGCACCGTCGTAGAGGTCCTTGGACACCGAATCCTTGCTCCGCACAATCCCTTGCAATGACAACTGGCGGCCGAGACCCAGACAGTCGCCCATCAGGTCGTCCTTGTCGCGGGCGGCGACGCCCAGTTGGACGAGCCGCGTGGCGACCACCAGCTGCGCATCGAAGAACGGCTGCAGGGTCCGACGGGCGAGCAGGGCGCCGGTGTGACCGTGCAGGACGTCATACGTCCACTCCTGGGTCGGAATCCGCCCGCGCCACTCCGGCGCGATCAGGTCGAGTTCGGCGGCGAGTCGGTGGAAGTACTCGTCCTTGGCCGGAAAGAAGAACTCGAACTTGAGCAGATCTCGCATCCGCAGGGCTTCGCGCTGCGACACGGCCAGCAGGCCTTCATCGGTGGCGTAGTCGCCGGTGGCGCAGATCTCGCCTTCGGCCACCGCCAGCATGTTGACCTCGACGATGGCGCGGTTCACGAAATGGTGCAGCGCACCGTTGCGGTAGTAAGCGGCGACGGCGCGGTTGTCCGGCACGATCGACCAGACCGCCTCGGACCCGCCGTCGAAACAGCTCACCACGCCGTTGCCCGCCAGCACCCGCAGGGTCTGGGTCAGGCCGACCCCGCGGCACCGTGCCGGGTCGGGTCCGGGCAAACTGCGGCGGGCGATGTAATCGAGCAGTGGCACCAGAATCGCCTCGATCTCAGGCAGGGTGTAGGCGCGGTCGGGTGCACCCAGCAGGGCGAAGCCGACCAACGACGTCGCCGAGATCGGTGTGGCGGAATTGATCTCGTCCATCACGCGGAACGCGACCTTCTCCAGACGGGCGCGACCCTCGCCGGCGTCGGCGAGCGCCGAGCGCAGCGAGAACGGGGTGCCGAAGCGGACCCTCGCCTCGCCCAGATAGCTGCGCTGCGCCTTCGCGTACCGCAACAGCCAACCAACACCCTCGGGCTTCTTGGTGCCGCCGGCATCCTCGGCGGCCATCGCTCCGATCTCCTGCAGCTGGTCGTACACGATCGAGGTGGGCACGATCGTCACGTCGCCGGATTCGAGTTGGGTCACCGCGTCGACGACGTAGGTGAGCAGGCCCATCATCGGTTTGCGCAGCTTGCCGGTGCGACTGCGCCCGCCCTCGATGTACCACTCGAGGTTGAACCGCTTCTCGACGATGTAGGAGAGATACGACCGCATGGCGAACTTGTAGACCGGGTCCGACCCGAACTTCCGTCGGATGAAGATCATTCCGGCCCGCCGCGCAACCGGGCCCACCGGCCAGAACGACAAGTTGTTGCCGCCCAGAACCAGAGTGGGTGGGAAATCGTTGCTGCGCAACACTTTCGCCAACACCAACGGATCGACGTAGGACCGGTGGGACGGCAGGAACACCAGGCCGGTCGACTTGTTGAGTGTCCGCAGAGTGTCGAGGGTGTCCCGATCCACCGTGACGTGCCACGCGCGTTCGTGGAGCCTGTCGAACGTCGCGGAGAACACATCGTCCATCAGGCGACTCTGTGTGGCCACGAAGCCGGACAGTTTGTCGACGGCCTCGGTCACCACCGCTTCGGTGGGCCTGCCGAGTTCGGCCGCCAGCTTGGCCGCGCCGGCCTGGAATCGTGCCGAGCTGCCCACCTGTTCGGCAACCAGCCGCGGCACCTTGTAGCGGTCCCCGATGATCTGCCGCTCCGCGCGGTCGGCCGACAGCGAGGCCTGGACCGCGACGAACGTCCCGAACGGTTCACCCTCGGCGAGGTCGCGGGTGTGGCGCTCACGCAGTTCCGCGATGGTCGCCGGCACGCCCTGCACCACGCGCAGGCTGTCCGGCCGACGGCCACGAATCAGCGGTTGAACCAGCCCGACGGGCCGCCGCGGGTTGGACAGGGCCAGCAGGTCACCCAGTGTGACGCGGCGTTCGCCCTGGCGGACCGCGGGCAGCCACACCGGCCGTACCGGTACCAGCATCGTCGACGGTGGCAGTGTGTCGAGGTCGACATCGTCCGGCCGGTGAACCGGGGAATCGGGGTATGCGGTCGACGCCCAGTCGGATACCGCCCGCCGCTCGACGGACGTGCGCGTCTCCGCCAGCACGACAACCTCGTCGGTCATGTGTGCACCACCCTCACGTCCGTCTCGCCGCAGAGCGCTGCAGCAGCTCTATTGTGACGCCGCTCACATGTCGGCTGGTGGGCTTTGGCTCAGATCGATCGGGCGGCGACGAGGTGTGGTGACACCCGGGGGATCGAGTCCCCGATCGCATGCCGGACAATGAATCGAGTGTTCGACATTCTGCAGTCGGCGCGCCCTGTCCGGGATCGCCGCCGATGACCGCCCCACCGCGCCCGGCCCAGGCGATGGCGATCTGGCTTGTCGGACTCGCGGTCTACTTCGTCGCCGTGTTCCATCGTTCGTCGCTGGCCGTCGCCGGTCTGCTCGCGGCCGATCGATTCGACATCACTGCGTCGCAGCTGTCGACCTTCGTGGTGCTGCAGTTGCTGATCTACGCGCTCATGCAGGTGCCCGTCGGGCTCCTGGTGGACCGGTTCGGCCCGCGTCGGGTGTTGCTGTGCGGCACGTTGATCCTCACCTGCGCCCAGCTCAGCTTCGCATTCGCCGACAACTACATGTGGGCGTTGTCGTCGCGATTCTTCGTCGGGATCGGCGACGCCATGACCTTCGTGTGCGTCCTGCGGTTGGTGACCGTCTGGTTCCCCGTCCGCCGCATCCCGCTGATGACCCAACTCACCGGGGTGCTCGGACAGCTCGGTGCGGTCGCGGCCGCGGTGCCCATGACGTGGGCGCTGTCGGCGTTGGGCTGGACACACGCCTATCTCGCCACCGCCGCGCTCGGTGCCGCGCTGTTGATTGCGACACTGGTCGTGGTTCGGGACTCGGCGCAGGCGCGCTCGGTGTCGGGTCCGATGCTCGGCCTGGCCGGTATCAAGAACAGCCTGGTCGCGTCGTGGGAGCATCCGGGCACGCGCCTCGGGTTCTGGATGCATTTCTCCACGCAGTTCAGTGCAACCGTGCTGGGCCTGCTGTGGGGGTACCCGTTCTTCGTCGAAGGGCAGGGCGTCAGCTCGGCGGCGGCCGGTGTCCTGCTGACCGTCATGGTGCTCTCGATCATGGCGTTCGGTCCCGCCTTCGCCTGGCTGATCACCCGGTGGCCCTGGCATCGGTCGACACTCGTGCTGCTGGTGGTCGCCGCGATCGCGGGTACCTGGGCGGTGGTGCTGGCGTGGCCCGGCGCGGCGCCCTATTGGCTCCTGGTGATCCTGGTGGTGATCTGCGGGATGGGCGGCCCGGCATCGATGGTCGGCTTCGACCTCGGCCGTACATCCAACCCGGTGTTCCGGGTCAGTACCGCCACCGGCATCATCAACCAGGGCGGATTCTTTGCCAGCCTCACCTTGGTGGCGGCGATCGGCCTGATCCTCGACTGGCGGACCGCCGACGACGTCGCGGGCTATTCCGCCGACGCGTTCACCTGGGCCATGTCGGCACAGTTCGTGCTGTGGGGGATCGGCGTGACGCAGATCTGGCGCTATCGGCGCAAGGGGCGCGCTCGCCTGCTGCGCGACGATCCGGAGCTCTGGTCACAGCAGTCGGGGCGGCCGGTGCCGCGCTGAGGAGCCCGCGCCCTTGTCAGTGTAAAACGATCGTTTTACACTGACGTTGTGTCCTCCAGAGCCGCCATCGTCACCAGCGCCGAGCAGGTCTTCGACCGGCACGGGTTCGCCGCGACGGGCATGGACCGCCTCACCGCGGCCGCCGGGGTGTCGACGCGAACGTTGTACAAGCACGTCGGGAGCAAGACCGGCCTCATGGCCGCGGTGCTCGAACTCCGGATGGAGCGGTTCTTCGTACAGTTCGACGTCGACAGCGTCGACGCGCTGTTCACGGCATTCGAGGAGTGGATCGCGGCCGAAGGTGCGCGGGGCTGCTTGTTCCTGCGGGCCCTCGCCGAGACCGGTGGCCTGACCCCCGAGGTCGCCGACGTCGTCGCCGCATACCGGGAGCGGTTGCGAGAGATGCTGGGGCGCATCGTCGTCCATGAGACCGGCCACGATGACGGCGACCTGACCGATCAGCTCCTCGTGATCTTCGAGGGGATGACCTCGACGGCGTCGTACCTGGGCCCGCGAGCGGTGACCGCGGCCCGGGGCGCGGCGGCGCTCGTCCTCGGCCGGCCACGCTGACGAGCCGGGGCACGAACCAGAGGGCACGAACCCTGTCTGCGACGCGAAAGGATCACCCATGCACTTGATGACCGTGTTCGCCCATCCGTTCACCGATAAGTATCCGGCGGCCGTGATGGATGCCTTCCATGAACCGTTCGCCGAATCCGGGTACACGGTCGACGTTCTCGACCTCCACCGCGAGGGTTTCGACCCACGCTTCACCGAGGCCGACCACGCTCACTTCTGGGGCGGCCCCATCCCGTCCGACATCCCCGAGATGCACCGCCGCGTCGAGGCGGCCGACCGACTCGCCTTCGTGTTCCCCGTCTACTGGTGGTCGATGCCGGCGCTGATGAAGGGCTGGGTCGAGCGGGTCTTCACCGCCGGATGGGCCTACCAGTACGGCCGCGGTGTCGAGGATCGCGGTGCAGCACCGCTCAGCGGTCTGCTGCCCAGCATTCCCACCGCGCTGGTCGGTGTCGGTGGGTCGTCGAAGCGCACCTACGACAAGTACGGGTACGACGAGGCGATGCGCACCCAACTGGACGTCGGGATCTTCGCCTACTGCGGGATGAACGACGTCGAGAGTCACCTCATCTACGACGTCGAGGGAGATGTCAACGCCCCCAACCGAGAAGACGGCGTCCGGCGAGCGCGTGAGATCGGTGCGGAGTTCGCGTCGACCACCCGTGTTCCGCACACCGCGAAGGAAGATCACCTCGCCAGGCGATCCGCGTGACGCCGTCTATCTCATCTTGAGACGGACGCTCAAACCCATGGCCTTCTGTGCATACGATCAACCCGACCGGCCTGCGCGCACCATCGCAGTTGCATCAGCGGACGGAGGATCCGAACTATGAAAGCACTCGTTTACCACGGTCCCGGTGACAAATCGTGGGAGGAAGTTCCGGACCCCGTCATCGTCGACGCCACGGATGCGATCGTCCGCATGGATACCACCACCATCTGCGGTACCGACCTGCACATACTCAAGGGCGACGTCCCTGCCGTCACCGCCGGCAGGGTCCTCGGTCACGAGGGGGTGGGGGTGGTCACCGAGGTGGGGGCCGACTGCACGAAAGTCAAGGTCGGGGACCGCGTGATCATCTCATGTGTCACCAAGTGCGGAACCTGCGAGTACTGCCGGATGGGGATGACCTCGCATTGTCAGACCGTCGGCGGCATCGGCTGGATCTTCGGACATCTGATCGACGGCACGCAGGCCGAGTATGTACGAGTTCCCTTCGCCGACAACGGCTTGATCCTGTTGCCGGAGGGCATCTCGGCCGAACAGGGCACGATGCTGAGCGACATCCTGCCGACCGGCTTCGAGATCGGTGTGCTCTACGGCGCGGTGAAGGAAGGCGATGTCGTCGCGGTGGTCGGCGTGGGACCGGTGGGACTGGCTGCGGTGATGACCGCATCGGCGCAGGGCGCATCCAAGGTGATCGCCGTGGACGGCAACAAGTTCCGCCTGGAGCAGTCCCGCGACTTCGGGGCCACCGACACCATCGACGTGAACGCGGGTAATGACGTGGTCGCCGAACTCAAGGAGCTCAGTCGAGGCGGTCTCGGGGTCGACGTCGCCATCGAGGCGGTCGGCGTCCCGGCGACATTCTCGACGTGTCTGGACAGCGTGCGCCCGGGCGGCCACGTCGCGAATGTCGGCGTGCACGGCGCGAGTGTCGAGTTCCCCATCGAGCGGGACTGGATCAACAACCTCACCATCACAACAGGTTTGGTCAACGCAACCACGGCACCCGAACTGCTCGACCGCATTCAGAACGGTGAGATCGAACCGCAGAAGTTCGTGACCCACCGGTACTCCTTCGACGAGTTCGACGCGGCGTACGACACTTTCGCCAACGCCGCCGACGAACACGCGCTCAAGGTGATCATCTCGCGCAGTTGATCGGCGCACGTTACGGGCCCGTCCCGGGGAGGGTAGACAGGGAACTGACAGATCCCCTACGTCCGACACCGAAGGACGACCGATGGCACGCGCGATGCACACGGCCACGTCGGCGCTGCGGATCCGCGGCGGCTTTCGTCGCGGCATGCCGAGCGCCGAACTCCGGGTGGATCTCCCGCCGGAGACAGTCTGGTCGACAATCACCGATGTCGACGCCTGGTCACGGTGGGGACCGACCGTGACCGGCGCGAAGGTCGACGACGATGCCCCGCTGGCGAACGGTGTGCGAGGCATGGTCACGACCGCGGTGGGTGCGTCACTGCCGTTCGAGATCACCGAGTTCAGCGAGGGACGAGTGTGGGCGTGGAAGGTCGCCGGAGTCGACGCCACACGTCACGAGGTGATCCCGACCGCCGGCGGTTGTGTGCTGAGCTTCGGGGCGCCGATCTGGGCCGTCGGCTACCTGCCGGTGTTGGCGATTGCTCTCGCGCGCATCGAGCGGCTGGCGTCGGAGCGTAGGGACTGACCTGGCGTGCCGAGCAGGTCACTCATTCATCGACCAGGTCCAATCGCAACGTCGTCTGCGCCGCCTCGTCACCGACCATCCGCCCGACCGAACCGCCGTTGCGTCCGTACTTCGTCCGGTACGCCGCATCGACCGCGGACCGGATCTCGCCCTCGATGTCGCCGACGTCGGAGACCACCACGTCGGTCTGCATGCCGCCGAGTCGAACACGGGCGCTGCGAGATTGGATCGCTCGCCCGTACCAGCCCGTGTCGCGGCGATACCAGGTGCGGACGTAGACGTCGTCCCCATGCCTGACCATCCACACCGGCGTGAATCGCAGGTACCGTCCATCCGGATGTCGGGCCGAGATCTCGATCTCGGGCGAATCATCCACGGCGGTCAGCATTTCGGTCGACCAGGAATCCGACATGTTCTCATCGTAGCCGCGCTGACCACGCTCGAGATCTGCCGAATGCCATCGCTACCGGCCGCCGACGCCGACCTCGTTTCCATCTGGATCACGGAAGATCGCCTTGCGGACACCGTTGTCGTAGGTTTCCTGCGATTCCGGCACCACACCGCGGCTCTCCGCCGACGTCAGGAACCCGGTCAGATCGTCGACGAACAGCGTCACATGGCCGTGTCCCGCGTCCGCGGGAGCGACCACGGCATACACGTGCCCGTGTTCGGCCAGCGTCCACACCCGTTCGACGTCATTCGGGTCGAACGATTCCACGTCGCCCAACAGCTGCTCGAACCAGTCGATTGCCCGCGCCAGGTCGGTCACCGGGACCCCGGCGAACACTTCCATGGTCACGCCTCCATAGTCAGAGTCATTCACGCGAGCTTCCATCGTCGCAGGCACGCAGTCCAGACTGCTACCGTGACCTCCGTCAACGGCCAACCGGTGGGGGGAATCAGTGAGCCAGCCGACGCAGGGTGGTGGGTCGGATCACCTTCCGCCGGGGTGGACCGCGGTCAGCGCGGGTGAATCACCGGACGCCGGCGGGAGTGGCAAGAACCTCGCGGTCATCAGCGTCGTCCTGCTGGTGCTGGTTGCGGCGATCGTGGGTGTCGGGATCCTCACGTTCCGACAGTTCGACGCGAACGATGACAGCGCTGCCGGAGAGAGTGTCGGCGCGTCGCCCACCGACACCGATCGCGGGACACAGTCACCGACTGAATGCCCGCCGGGAGTCGCCGGTCCGAACACACCGGCCGGCTGGCTGACCGTCGCCGGACAGCGGCACCTTGCCTACGACGTTCCACCGGACTGGCGGGTGGCGAGCTGCCAGACCTTGGTCGGCTGGGAATCGCCTTGTCCCGATGGGCCTTTCGGCTACTGTCCGGTCCGGACGATGAGTGGCGCCGCGTTCCTCGAGACATCGCAATGCCCGGACGACTGGGCCGGCATATCGGGACTGCCCGGCGCGAAGGACGCTCCCGACATCGACAGCGCCATCCGAGCGGAATCGGCTCTGGTGGAGAGCATCTACACGTCGGAGTCCGGTCATGTCCCCGATGTGGCCCTCAGCGAGCCTCGCCATTTCACGGTGAGCGGGTCACCGGCCGTGCACATTCTGGCAACCGTGACCGACATCGAGGCCACTGACTGCGACGGCGACACAGCCCTGCACAGCATGGTGGCCACGACCGTGCCCGATCAACCGGGTGCCGTTCTCTTCGTCATCTCCCTACCGCAGGGCATGCCGGGTGCTGCCGAGTCGGGAGTCATCCACCAGATGGTTTCCACGCTTCGACACGCACGCTGATCGGCTGCGCGGTGCAAGACAGAGGCAGCACCACTGGTTTCGTCTTAACGACATACTGTTATCAGTACTGACCAACCTCGGAGGTAGCCGTGGCCGTGACACAAATCGATGTGGATGACGCGGCCCTTTCGGAAGTGATGCGACTTGCCGGAGTGGGCACCGCGGGTGAAGCGGTCAATCTGGCGCTCCGGGAGTACGTCGAGCGGTTCCAGCGGATAGAGGCGATCGCGAGGTCTCGTGAGTATGCGCGCAGGTGGGACCACGAAGGGTGGCTGGAGGCTCGGGCAGATGAGAAATCCACCGGCGCTTGATCTCCTACACCGCCGACGCTTGTGCGTTCAGTTCTGGCCGCACCTACAGCTTCCGGCCGCAGTTTCGTGTCCAAGCCGGAACCTGGAACTGCGGCCAGAACGGAGCGCCTTCGCCTCAGAGCCGACCCAGCAACTCCGCCTTCTTGGCGACGAACTCCTCGTCGGAGAGGATGCCTCGCTGATGCAGCCCCGCGAGCGACTCGATGGCGCTGATGATCCCGGCGGAGTCGTCGGAACCGGTGGGAGACAACGGTGCCGGTGACTCTGATGCCTGGGGCTGGGCTGTTTGAGGTTGGGGCACTTGGGGTTCGGGGGCGGAGAACGCCGGGGCCGGCTCGGGGTGGCCACCAGTTGCCGGCGCGTCACCCGGCTGGGTTCCCAACTCCTGCAGACTGGACACGTCGAAGGTGCCGAACTGGCTCGTGAACGTCACCAGTCCGTATGCCGTGCCCTGTTGCTGCTGGACGCCGCCGATGTTGTGCTCGCCGGTGTCGAAGATCCGGACGACGCCGTCGATGTTGATCGCCAGCCGACGAGCGGCCGGGAAGATCGCGTAGCGGACATGATTTTGCCCGCCGGACGAGCTGGGCGAACCGAACTCGGTCGGCCACCAGTTGTTGGATGCAAAGCCTCCTGTCGGCGCCGCCGCGGGCGGGAAGACCGTCATGGTGGCCAGCAACTGCGCCAGTTCATTGCAGAGGGTGTCGACTCGCGCTTTCAACGCGTTGTCGAACATGTTGCCGACCATGGTCATCCCGCCGCGCATCCACTGTCCGGATCCGCCGAGTTCGGGGATCGAGAACTGGGCCATGGTGCCGCCACCGGCGTTCACGGCAACCAGCATCGACACCACCGCATCGCGGGACAGGCCATGCCGTTGCGCGATGTCGAGGACCGCGGTGTCGGCTTCGGGGGTGAGGGGTGCGCTCATGTCGATGATCCCGTTCATGTCGGGTGGGGAGGTGCCCCTTGTATTGGTGATTCAGTATCCGTGACGTGCTGTCGGGCAATGCCCGGTTCGAGCCTACACAGCACGCCGAAACCCGCAGGCAACGCTGTCGCGACGTGCCGGTAGCGCCGCTGGCATAGGTTTCCCCGGTGCGAATGGCGCGCAACCGGCAGATGGCGGCAGACCGAACTCGTGGAGGAAGCGAATGCGCAAAGCCCTGACCAATCCGGCGTTCCAGATCGGTGTGGGCGCGATCGCCGGCATCATCTTCGGATTGATCGTCGGGGAGTGGGCGGCCAACCTGGAGTTCATCGGTGACATGTTCATCCGGCTGATCCAGATGTCGATCGTGCCGCTGGTGATGGCGTCGGTGATCGTGGCGACGGGCTCGATGACCGGCGCCGGAACCGGCCGGATCGCTTTTCGCACGTTCAAGTGGATGCTGGGGTTCTCACTCGTCGCGGCAGTTCTGGCCTGGGTGCTGTGCGTGCTCATCCAACCAGGCGCCGGCATGGTGTTCGACGGTGAACTGGACTCCTCGCTCGAGGCGGAGGCCGACGAGGCGCTCGGGTGGCAGGAGACCCTGCTGAACTTCGTGTCCACCAACATCTTCGAGGCGATGTCGACCGCGACGATGGTGCCGATCATCATCTTCTCGCTGCTGTTCGGCATCGCCCTGCGCATGCAGATCACCAAGACCGGCGACACCCGCGTGCTGACGTTCATCGATCAGGTCCAGCAGATCGTGCTGACGATGATCCGGCTGGTCATGTACATCGCCCCGGTCGGCGTCTTCTGCCTGCTCGCCGCGTTGGCCGGAGACGTGGGCTTCTCGGTGGTGACCACTGCGCTGAAGTATCTGGGCACGACCCTGCTCGGGGTGCTGATCCTGTTCGCCCTGTTCGTCGTGGTCGTCACCATGCGGACCCGCCTGAATCCGGCGAAACTGCCGGGCAAGCTCGGCGAGCAGACCGCGATCGCGATCACCACGACCAGTTCGGCGGTCACGTTCCCGACGGTCCTGAAGAACACCATCGAGAAGGTCGGCGTCAGCCAGAAGATCGCGAACTTCACGCTCTCCGTGGGACTGACGATGGGCTCCTACGGCGCCGTGCTCAATTACATGATCGTCGTGATGTTCCTCGCCCAGGCCGGCGACATCTCGCTGAGCTTCGGTCAGATCGCCCTCGGCATGGGCCTGGCGATCCTGCTCAACATGGGCACCATCACCGTTCCGGGCGGGTTTCCGGTCGTCGCGATGTTCCTCGCCACCTCCCTCGACCTCCCGTTCGAGGCGATCGGCCTGCTCATCGCGGTCGACTGGTTCACCGGCATCTTCCGTACCTTCCTCAACGTCAACGGCGACACCTTCGTCGCGATGCTGGTGGCCAACGCCGACGACGAGATCGACCGCGACGTCTACAACGGCACCAAGACGGTGACCGCAGAGGAGATCGACCTCGACGAATACGGCGATGCCATGACACGGGCCGATCAGGCGGACTGACCTACGCAGGCCACCTCACGTCGACTGCCACTTGTCGCGCGGGGTTGCGGTCTAGTATCAAGATTAGAACACGTTCTAGTTCGAGTCCTGGTGCTGAAGGAGTCCGCATGCACACCCCGATCTGTGACGAGCTCGGCATCGAGTTCCCGATCTTCGCGTTCACCCACTGCCGTGACGTGGTGGTCGCGGTCAGCAAGGCGGGTGGATTCGGTGTCCTCGGCGCGGTCGGCTTCACGCCGGAACAGCTCGAGATCGAGCTGAACTGGATCGACGAGAACATCGGTGACCACCCGTACGGGGTCGACATCGTCATCCCGAACAAGTACGAGGGCATGGACGCCGACATGTCGACCGAGGAGCTCACCAAGATGCTCCAATCGATGGTGCCCGCCGAGACACTGGACTTCGGTCGCAAGCTGCTGCTCGACCACGGGGTCCCGCTCAACGAGGACGACGACAACTCGCTGCAGCTGCTCGGTTGGACGGAGGCGACCGCCACACCCCAGGTGGAGATCGCGCTGCAGCATCCCAAGGTCAAGCTGATCGCCAACGCCCTCGGCACCCCGCCGGCGGACATGATCGAGAAGATCCACGAGTCCGGTCGCAAGGTCGCCGCGCTGTGCGGCTCCCCGCAGCAAGCACTCAAGCACGCGGCCGCCGACGTGGACATCATCATCGCGCAGGGCGGCGAAGGTGGCGGCCACTGCGGCGAGGTGGGCTCGATCGTGTTGTGGCCGCAGGTCGTCAAGGCGGTCGCACCGCGTCCGGTACTCGCCGCCGGCGGTATCGGCAGTGGCCAGCAGATCGCCGCGGCGCTGGCGCTCGGCACGCAGGGGGCGTGGACCGGGTCGCAGTGGCTGATGGTGGAAGAGGCAGAGAACACCCCCACGCAGCAGGCGGCCTACGTCAACGCGGGAAGCCGTGACACCGTCCGCAGCCGGTCGTTCACCGGCAAGCCGTGCCGGATGCTGCGCAACGACTGGACCGAGGCCTGGGAAGACCCGAACAATCCCGAGCCGCTCGGAATGCCGTTGCAGTACATGGTCTCCGGCATGGCGGTCGCCGCCACGCATAAGTATCCCGACGAGAGCATCGACGTCGCCTTCAACCCGGTCGGCCAGGTGGTCGGTCAGTTCGAGAAGGTGGAGAAGACGTCGGCGGTCATCGAACGGTGGGTGGGAGAGTACATCGACGCCACCAGCAGCCTGGAGGGCCTGGCGAACGCGACGTGACAGTCGGAGAGCGAACGCCCACGACCATCACAGGAGTTTGCTGACCTCCCGTGCCGCCCGATGTCCGGCCTCGATCGCACCTTCGAGGTAGCCGGCGTGCTCACCCGCGGTCTCGGTCCCGGCCCAGTGGATGTTGCCGATCGGCTCCGACGGCATCGGGAGGAAGCCGTCGGTGGTACCCACGTCGGGTAGGGCGAGGTAACCCCCACCGACGAATTCGTCGAGATGCCAGGATTTCTCGTGCCAATCGGTCGGTCCGACGACCTCGGGGCCGAGATGATCGACCAACGGATCGAGCAACAGGCGTCGACGCTCGGCGGTCGTCAACTCGTCGAGTTCGCGGGCTGCCGGTCCGGCGACCAGGATGCAGAGGTGCCCCGGACCGTCCGGAGCCGTCGTATCGAAAACCGCGGCGCCCGGGCGGCCCAGCATGATCAGCTCCGCTCCCGACCGCTCGCGCCAGAACGGTGCGGGATAGACCGCGATCGCCTTGTACACCGACCCCATGTAGGTGTTGTGCGCCAACGCGAGTCGACCCGTCGGCAACGCGGGATCGATTGCGATCGCGGATGCCACCGGCGGAGGAACCGCCACGATGACCTTGTCGGCGACGACCGACAACGTGTCCGTTCGCACCGTGACGCCTGTCTCGCCATCGGTGATCGACATGACCCGTGCGCCGGTGTGCACACGCTCGCCCAGCTCGGCGGCCAGGGCGTCGGTGAGATGCCCGGCGCCTTCGACGATCAGCGACTCCTGTGCGCCGCCGCTGCTGGCCAACATGGCGCCCAATCCACCCTGGTATCGGACCATCGACGCCAGGGCATGCACCGACAGGCGGTCGGAATCGGCCGTCGACGAGATCGCCGTCAACACCTGCAGCAGGTCGCGCGTGCGGTGGAAGGGTATTCGTCGAATCCAGGTGTCCACCGTGGACGTGTTCCACCGAGTCGGCGTGCCCAGCCGGGACAAGACTGCGAGAGCGATGAGCGCGGCACCGGCCGTGAGCACCGAGGGCGCACACGCCCGGACACGGTGCGGACCGTCGACTATCAGCGGGAGTCGTCCGGTGTGCATCGGATACACGGTCGCACCGCAGTCCGCGGCGAGCGCCGCCACGCGGTGATGTCCGTGCCCGACCCACTGTCCGCCGACGTCGAGTCGCGAACCCAGCGACGAGGTTTCGGCACATACGCGTCCACCGACCCGATCGGCCGCTTCCAGAACCTGTACGTCGATACCGCGTCGATGGAGTGCCCGTGCGGCGGTGAGGCCCGACAATCCCGCGCCGATGATCGCCACCGTGGTGTTTAGTTGGGCCGGCGTCTCTCGGTCCGACGTCACGAGATGCTGCCGATGATCTCGTCAGCCGCGCGACGACCCGACCGGACGGCGCCGTCCATGTAGCCGTTCCACACGTCCGAGGTCTCCGCGCCGGCCCAGTGGATACGTCCGACAGGTGATGACAACGCGCGACCGAACTGGGTCCAGACGCCCGCGCCCAGTCGTCCGCCGTAGCAACCGCGCGTGAACTCCTCTGCCATCCAGTCTTGTTCGACGATCTGGATCGGTTCTGCGGCCTGGGGCCCGAAATAGCTGACCAGGTTCCCGATGATCAGCTCGTGCCGTTCGCTCGCAGTCATCTCGGCGGCACGTCGCGCATGTACACCCTCGAGGAAACCGACGATCACCCCACACGACCCGTCGTCGGGCGAGTTGTCGAGGGTGACGTTGAACTCGTCGTCGAGACTGAGGACGAAGCCGTTCAGTCCGGCCTCGCGCCAGAACGGCGTCGGGTAGGCGACGTGGAACTTGATGACCGAACCGGCCGGAATCTGTTGGGTGAGTGAGTCCCTGGCGGCAGGCAGGGGAGGCGAGTACCGGATTCGGCCGGACAGCGTGGGCGGGATCGCGACGATGACGTGATCCCCGCGCACGTCGCCGCCTTCGAACCGCACGGTCACCCCGTCGGCGTCCTGGTGGATGTCCCGGACAACAGCGCTCAGCCGGACCCGGTCGCCGAGTTCCTCGGCCATGCGCTCAGAGATCCGATGGGTACCACCGACGACCCGCGACTCCTGAGCGCCGCCGGTGGTGGCGACGAGCGTCTCCAGGCTGGTGCCCGACTTCACGTAGAACAGGAAATGCAGCAGGGACATCTCCGGCGACTCGGCCGAGAACAGCGCGGGCACGAGAATTCGGAAGAAGCGTAGGGCGATGGTGTCCGTGGTCTGGCCCCGCAGCCACTCGTCGAGGGTGTGACGATCGAGGTCAGTTGCGTCGGCGGTCTGCCATGGCGCGGCGGTCACGACGGACGACGCGAGTTCGGTGATCTCGGCCCACAATCGTCCGACCTCCATGGCGGAGCCCTCGGGGAGCCCGAATGTCTCGTCGGCGTACCTGACGGTGTTGCCGTCATAGACCGTCATCGATTCGCCGTCGTCGTACGTCCGAAAGGTCTCGAGCCCGAGGTCGGCGATGAGTTCGAGCACCGCATCCTGGGTGGGGCCGACCCACTGACCGCCCAGTTCCACCGGCACGCCGTTGTCGAGGGCGCCGCCGAAGGTGCGTCCGGCGACTCGATCACGGGCCTCGAGGACGGTGACCGATCGGCCATGCGCGACCAGCGCCCGGGCTGCGCTGAGGCCCGCGAGACCGGCTCCGACTATGACGACGTCGACGTGTTCCATGGTGGTTCCCATCCGGTTGGAGGCTTCTTTTCGGCGTTCGCAGCCGATGATCGGCTGATTCGAACAAAGTCAGTCATACGTATGACTTGGAATGAGTGTAAGCCAGGTCACCGTCGGTCACAAGGAGTGGACTCAGGCCGACGCGGTGGAGCGCGGCTGCGGAGCCGCGAGGCTCACGATCATCTGGATAAGTGCCTCGACGTCGTCGGCGGCGTGGTCGGAATTCGGAGACACGACGTGCTGGACGATGAGTCCGTCGACGCCGGCGACCAGGACCCGCGCCAACTGACTGTAGGGAACTGCGCAGACCTCATCGGCGCGGGCGGCCGCCATGGCGCACCAGTCCGAGACGACCTGGCAGTACCGTTCGTATTGCCAACGTGGCAGGTCTTCGAGTCCGGGGGTGCGCAGGGCATGGGTGACGAGCTCGAGTTGCAGGAGCTGGAGCGCGTGATGGTCGATCACCAGGTCGGACCAGAAATTGCGCAGCCCGTTACTGATCGCGTGACCGAGGCCGGCGTCGAGCTCGGCCGAATCCCGCAGCACTGTCGCGATCTCCTCGACGACGTCCTCGATGACGGCGTGCAGCAGTCCGAGCTTGGTCGGGTACACGTATTGCAAGGTCCCCAGCGGGATCTGCGCTTCGTTTGCCACCGCGCGCATCGTCAATCCTCCGACACCCGCGCGCATCATCACAGCGCGTGCAGCCGCGACTACCTGCCTGCTCCGTACCGCTGATTCGACGTAGGGCATCGCTCACCTTCATCCGTCGCGTCGAGTGTCGTGCGTCAGCAATAGCACAGTCCGGAAGCGTCGGAACTCGGGATGGTCCCGACGCGCAGTCACACGATCAGCGCCCAGACGAACCGTAACGCGATCGCCGTGAACCCGAACACCGCGGTGGCGACCAACCACCGTCGAGCCAATCGATCCCGGGTGTCGTTGTCGCGGTGGGTGTTCGGTCGAAGGTAGACGTAGGCAGCGGTCAGCGCGCAGGCCGACGCCGTTGCGCCGGTGAGGATGACCAGTGTCAACATCACCACGTTCGTCGTGTCGTCGAGCGAGCCCATCGGTCAGTGCCGAAGCTGATCGCCACCGTCGCCGGTCAGTAGGGCGAGATCGGCGTCCCACCGGCGTCGGCGATACCGGTCGGCGATGGCCCGCGCGGCCATCACGAATCCGATGACGAGCGAGACGACCGCCAGGTAGAACCCGATCGCCGCCAGGGCTGCGCTGATCGCCGCGTCATTGGCGGTCATCGGGGCCAAGGTGGACTCGCCGCGCGAATCGACCCACACCGTGACGGGGTCACCGGCATCGATGGTGATGTCGTCGGTGGTGATGGTGTCGGTGTGCATCACCGAGTTGTGTGTCCACTGCGCCGTGACAATGCCGGACGGCGCAGCTTCGGTGGCGACTGCCGTCGCATCATCGACCGCGGTGGCAGTTATCGGCTGGACGGTCCGCGCCTGCTCCTCGACGGCGGCGATCTGGGAGTCGTGGACGTTGCCCAACACCAGAGCGGCCAACGGTATAGCCACCACCGCGAGCATCGCCGCCAGACACACCGACAGCGCCTCGGCCCGGTCCGACCGTCGGACGAGCGGATTGCTGCTGAACAGGGGCGCCACGGACCATCGGCGAATCTTGCGATACATGCCGACCACCCCCGGCCCCGATTGATTGCACCCCGGACGAATTCATCGTGACACCGGAACACCCCTGCTGGCCAGCCACTGAAAAGAGGACGGGACCAACGTCACAGCGCGGCCCGGCCCGCCAGGCGCGCGGTCGCAAACGGTGTCGTATGCGTAACGAAATGGTGGCGGAAGCGTGTCATCTCTTGACATTGATTCTGTGAAACGGGTCACAGCTGCGCGAATCTGCGAAACCGCAGGTCAGTCACGCTATCGCCCCGTGGCGATGGCCACCCGCACTCGACTCTCGCAGTCCACGCGGACACCTTCTATTGGACATTCCTCAGGAATGTATATCAATCTGTTACCTACCAGGAGGCAGGCGACGGTCTGCCCAGCACGAGAAAGTCGAATAGCTATGCGGAACCATCCCGCATGCGCAATCCGCGGACTCGTGTTGGCCATCAGGGTCATCACCGCCGCTGTCTGAGCGAGCCGCGCCAGACGACCACCCGATCGAACGGGTTTTGCGCAATGCGCCGGGCGTCACATCGCCCGATCAACAAGTTCACCAAGCACCATCTCGGCCGAGCGCGTCGCGTGTCGGCGGGCTGGATGCTGCCGGTCGCCATCCGGCCCAATCAGGAATCACGCTCTCATGAATGTTGTCTCTACCTCGCTTCGCCGTACCCGCGGCCTGCTTCACTCTCGCTCCAGCCACGTCATCGGGTCGGTCACGCTCGCCTTCGCCGCGCTGGTCACCGTCGCATCGGTGAGCGTCGACGAACCGGCCCGCGCCGAACAGCACATCACCGCGACGGCACACACGGCGGACATCCAGAAGAAGGCCGAGGAGGCGATCGCTGCCCTGCCGAGCGATCCGTCGGCGACGTCGACGCCGGCGCCGGCCCCTGCTCCCGCACCGGCCCCTGCGCCCAAGCCCGCGCCCAAGCCGGTCTACCCGAACAACCTGGACGGCTGGATTCGCGAGGCCCTCGACGTCATGCGGGCGAACAACATCCCCGGCAGCTATGACGCCATCCACCGCAACATCATGCGCGAGTCGACCGGAAACCCGCAGGCCATCAACCTGTGGGACTCGAACGCCGCCGCGGGCATCCCGTCCAAGGGGCTGCTGCAGGTGATCGACCCGACCTTCGCCGCCTACCACGTGCACGGCACCGCGTTCGACGTGTGGAACCCGGTCTCCAACATCGTGGCAGCCTGCAACTATGCGGCCCACCGGTACGGCTCGATGGACAACGTCAACTCGGCCTACTGATCGAGTACGACCAACTCGCGCGTCGCCCGCGTCATCGCGACGTAGCGGTCGACGGCGCCGGTGACCCCGGCCCCGAAGTCCTCCGGGTTGATGAGCACCACCAGATCGAACTCCAGTCCTTTGGCCTGCTGCGGTGACAACGACCGCACACGTGAGGTGCCGACGAAGGTGGGATCGCCGATCACACACGCGGTGCCCTCGTCGTTGTCCGTCAGCCACACTCGGAGGATCTCGTCGAGTTCCGCCGCCGCGCCACTCCGCACCGGCAGGCCGCTGCTCCGGATGGACGTGGGGACATTCGCATCGGGCACGGCGGCGCGGATGACCGGCTCCGCATGCGTCATGATCTCTTCCGGCGTACGGTAATTCACCGTCAGTGACGCCATCGTGACGTCGCGTAGCCCCACCCGTTCGAGTCGTTCGGTCCACGCCTCGGTGAATCCCGAACGTGCCTGGGCGCGATCGCCGACAACCGTGAAGCTGCGAGATGGGCAGCGCGCCAACAACATCTGCCATTCGGCGTCGGTGAGTTCCTGGGCTTCATCGACGATGATGTGGGCGAACGGCCCGGCCAGGACATCGGCGTCGTTCGCGGGCGTAGTGTCGGCGTCATCGAGGACGTCACGCAGATCCGTACTGCGCAACATCGACATCAGGCCCTCGCCGTCGTCGTAGGTGCTCGAGTCGAGCAGTTCGTCGACGACGCGCTCCATCCGGTCGTGGCCCGCGCGCCGCTGCGCCTCGCCGCGACGTCGTCGCCGCGATGCGGCCGGGTCCCCGAGTCGGCGACGTGCGGCGTCCAGAAGCGGCAGATCCGATGTGGTCCACGCATCGACGTCGCCGCGCTGTAGGGCGGCGACGTCGTCACGACTCAGTTCGGGGGCACACAGCCGCAGATAGGCGGGTACCGACAAGAGGTCGCCGACCAGATCGGTGTACTCCAGGATCGGCCACGCCCGGCCGAGCGTCGACGTCAGTTCATCGTTGTCTGCCAACGATTTCCGCAGCTGACTCGACGGAACCTCGCGATCGTGCTTTGCGATGATGATGTCCACCAGCGCTTCCCACACCTGGTCACGTGCCTCGTTGTGTGGTGTGCCCGCCTCCGGCGCAGCGAAGGCCTCCGCCCAGTCCGGTCGCGTGAGAACCACATCGGCCCAGTCGGTCTCCACCGTCATCGATGTCGTCGGCGGGGTCTCGTAGAACCGCACCGCGGGTTCGATCGCACCGACCATCGAGGAGGAGGCCTTCAACCGGGCCACCGCGGGATCGGCCTCGGGCCGTGCACGGGCGCCCTCGGGGAGCAGGTCGCGCAGCGTCACCGTCTGCACGCTCTCCTCGCCGAGGCTCGGCAGCACATCGGCGATGTATCCGAGGTAGGGCTCGTGCGGGCCCACCACCAGCACACCTCCGCGGTTGCCCGCCAGACGCGGATCGGCGTAGAGCAGGTAGGCGGCGCGATGCAGCGCCACCACCGTCTTGCCGGTGCCAGGACCGCCGTCGACCACCAGGGCGCCGTGCGAGTCGGCGCGGACGATGGCGTCCTGATCGGACGCGATCGTGGTCAGCACATCCCGCATGCGTGGCGAACGGCTCGCGCCGAGACCGGCGATGAACGCCGAGTCGTCGTCGAGGACCAGCGACTGGTCTTCGGCGGCGTCGGTGGTGAACACCTCGTCCCAATAGTCGACGATCTGACCGCGCCCCCACCGGTACCGACGCCGGCTCCGTAGCCCCATCGGATGTGCGGGCGTGGCCGAGAAGAACGGTGCAGCGGCCGGCGCCCGCCAGTCGATCAGGAGCTGACGTCCGGTTCGGTCGGTCAGGCCGATGCGGCCGATGTAGTGGACCTCGACGGAGCCGTCCTCCGGATCGCCGCTGACGATCCGGCCCAAGCACAGATCCAGGCGGAAGCGTCGCAGCGTGCGCAGTCGTCGGTTCAGTTCGTGGATCTCCAGATCACGTTCGACCGCCTGCTTGCCCTTGCGGGCGGATGTCCTCCGCAGCACGGCGAGGCGAGACGTGAGGTCGGCGATCAGCTCGTCGAGGCTGGTCGACATTGCGGCGAAGTGCCGCTCGTCGTCGGTGATCCGGGCGGGTTCGGACTTGGCGGGATGGGCGGCGAGATCGAAGACGGTCGTGGTCAACGGTGGCATGTGGGCGGCTCCCGGGATCAGGCAAGGATGGATCGGTGGCACTGTCGCAGTGAAGGTTTGGGCACAACACGGCAACGGTTGGACGGTGATCGGCGGCGGGCGAAGGCTCCGCGCAGTCGGTGTCGGGGCACGCGGAGGAGACCATTGTGCAGCGTGCCGGGGGCCTTGCGGCAAGCCCCGGTCCCCGCTATACCTTGAAAGGGGCAGGGTTCACGCCCCGATCGAGGCCGCGATCATCACAGCGGCAAGCAATCACAGCGGCGACCAAACCGCGGCGACCGATCACAGCGGCGACGAGGTCCACCATCCCGGATTCGGCGCCATCGGCGGCCAAGGCGAGTCGGTCTGGCCGGGCAGACGAGACGGCACCTCGGCCGGAGCAGCGGCCGCGCACGCATGTTCATCAGCGGTGGTGCGCGGGTAGACCGCGGCGAAGTCGTATCGGGTCACATGCCAGTCGCCGAAGACATCACCGTCGGGCGTCCGTGCGGTCCCGCGGGTGTTGCTCGGTGGGAGAACCCCGCTGCGGCGGAAGTCGATCTCGACCGGCCGTGGCGCGTCGAGGCGAATCGACCACTCACCGTCGGACACCTTGATCGATCGATACCCATAGCGGCACAGGACTATTCGCGTCCAGTCCGCCTCGTCGACGCGACGAAGGCCGGTGAAGAACGCAGTGCCCACACCGGGATTGGTCTCGGTCGTCTCCGACGGGTAGAACTCGACCATCTGCCCGATGTTCGACGGTGCCGCGTCCTCGAATCCGCGGTATCCCCACTCCGCCGAGCGTCCGGCATTCGCCAGCTCGAACGATTCGACGAAGGCACGGACGAAGGTGCCTTCCTGTCCGAACACATCGAACACGCCTCCGGTCAGCCAGCGGAAGGTGACGTCGAAGGAGGCCGGGATGTTCTCGGGCGGTGGCGAAGCGGGCTCCGGAGTCGGAGTCTGTGCCGAGCCCGCGCAGCCGCCGATCGCGAGCGCGGCGACGACCGCCGCGGTGGCCGCGGCGATTCGATGGCGACGTACTCGTCCCATCGGCGGTCCATCCCTTCGGGCGGCCCCCCACTCGGCTTGAGTGCAGGATAGGCGCCCGAGTGAACCCCGAGGCCCCCGCTGTGGCATCGGAACGGCCTAGAAAAGGCAACGAAAGCGACACGGCCGGGCCCGGTGACGACCGACTACCCCGTGGTTGCCCGCAACCGGTGGCGCGGCTCGTCGAGACGCCGCTCGGCTGCGACCTGGGCGAGCACGTCACGAAACGCGACGACCGCAGGGTGGCCGGTGCGTCCGGCCCGGACCGACGTGTACAGAATCCGTTCCGGATCGCCCGGCAGGGCGGCGAGCTGTGCACCGCGCAGGTGTTCGGCGGCGATGAGCGCGGTGACGAACGCCAAGGCATGTCCGGTCCGGACCATCTGCGCATGCAGCAACGGGTCCGGGCCCTCGAGCATCACCCGGGGTTCGAAGCCCGCTCCCCGACAGACGGCCCGCGCCCAGTCGCCGCTGGCGGTCCCCTGCGGGTCCAGGGCCCAGGGTGCGTCGGCCAGATCGGCGATCCGCTCTGGGGTCTGCGCCCATGGACCATGAGAGGGTACGGCGAGGAACAGCGAATCGCGCACGAGGTCGGCGCGGTCGGTTCCGGTTCGCGGCGGGTCGGGCAGGTCGGGGTACTCCTCGCCGAGGATGAGATCGAAGTCGTGAGCGAGCAGGCCGCTGAATGCCGCGTCGACGACGCGCTGCGTGATCTCGACCTGCAGGCCGGGGTAGGTCTCGTTCAGCCGGGTCAGGGCCGGGGGCACGATCTCGAGCGCCACGGACTGGAACGAGGCGACGCGCAACGTACCGCTGACGCTCGGTTGGGTGGCCGCGAGTTCGGCCTCGGCCTGCTCGAGCTGTGCCAGCACCACCTCGGTGTGACCCACCAGGGTGACCGCGTCGTCGGTCAGCCGGACTCTGCGGCCGACGTGCTCGAGCAACGGGACGCCGACCTCGCGCTCGAGCAGCGACAACTGCTGTGAGATCGCTGACGGGCTGTACGACAGCGCGTCGGCGACCTGCGCGAGGGTGCCGCGCAGATGCAGCTCACGGAGGATGCGCAGCCGGGTCACGTTCAGCACCCAACAATGGTAAGAGAATCTGATGGATATCACGCGAAAACATTCACTGGACTGACCGGATTCGGGCGCGTGATGCTGTCAGCATGAGAGCGACGGCGACGACAAGGCGATCGGGTTTCGGCGGCGTGGACCAGACCGGTCCGGCCGTGTTGATGATCCTCGGATCGTGTATCTCGTTGCAGTTCGGCGCAGCCCTCGCCGTTCACCTGTTCCCGCATGTGGGGGCACTAGGGGCGACCGCGCTGCGTCTGGCCATCGCGGCACTGATCCTGCTGGTGGTGATCCGGCCGGACATTCGGCGGTGGACGCGTACGGAATGGAAGGCCGTCCTGGCGTTCGGGATCGCCATCGGCGCGATGAACGCGGCGTTCTACTCGGCGATCGATCGGATACCGCTCGGTGTGGCGGTGTCGATCGAGTTCGCCGGTCCCCTGATCCTGGCCGCCGCGCTGTCGCGGAGCCGCGCCGATCTCGCCTGGGTGTCGCTGGCGGTGGCCGGCATGGGACTGCTGGGATTGGAGGGGGTGCTGCATGCCGACGGGCTCGACCTCGTCGGCGTGGCGTTCGCACTGCTGGCCGGGGCGTTCTGGGCCGGGTACATCCTGACCAGCTCGACTGCGGGTCGGCTCGTGCCCGGCAATGACGGCCTGGCCGTGGCGTTGGTGGTGTCGACGGTGGTCGTGATGCCGCTGGGGGCCTCCGGCGCGGCGGCGGCGTTCGCCGACGTTCGGCTGTTGGCGTTCGCGGCGGCCGTCGCCGTGCTCGCGTCGGTGATCCCGTACTCCCTGGAGTTCGCCGCGGTGCGCCGCCTCCCCAAGCACGTGTTCGGGGTGCTGCTGAGTCTGGAGCCGATCGTCGCCGCAGTGGCCGGCTGGCTGCTGCTCGATCAGTCACTGGGCGCAGTCCGGCTCGGCGCGATCATGCTGATCGTGTTCGCCAGCATGGGCACGACGGTCACCGCATCGCGGGCGCGGCGGCGGATGCTGGCCGGGTGAGGCGTGCGGTTCGCGCGTTGACCGAGTGGGTTTCATCCGTTGATCGAGTAGCCGGTTGCCCCCCGTTGATCGAGTAGCCGGTGAGCTTGCGAGCCGGTGTATCGAGATCGCGTTCTGGCGCGACTGGTTTCGATACGCCACGGGCTCGCAAGCTCGCACGAGGCTACTCAACCATCGGTGGGGTGCGTGGGCAGGCTCCCCTTCCGTTGATCGAGTAGCCGCGCGAGCTTGCGAGCCGGCGTATCGAGATCGTCGTCAGAGCAAGAGGTTTCGATACGCCACGGGCTCGCAAGCTCGCACGAGGCTACTCAACCATCGGTGGGGTGCGTGGTCGGGCTTCCCTCCCGTTGATCGAGTAGCCAGCGAGCTTGCGAGCCGGCGTATCGAGATCGTCGTCTGCGCACGAGGTTTCGATACGCGTGCTCGCCTAGCGGCTCGCAGGCTACTCAACCATCGAAAGGGGCGGCGGCTCGCAGGCTACTCAACCATCGGAGGGGGCGGCTCACCGCTCCCCGAGTGGATCCTGTTCCGGCGGTTGGCCGGAGCGCACCCCGCGGCTCGCGTCGGCGCGGTCGGGCAGCCAGATCACGAAGGTGCTGCCGATATCGAGTCGACTGTGCAGAACGAGTCGCCCTTCGTGCGACTCGACGATCTGGCGGGCGATCGTCAAGCCCAGACCGGATCCGCGGTGTGAACTCGGGGATGTCGAATCATCCACGCGGCGAAAGCGTTCGAACACTCGCTGCTGGTCGGCCTCGGCGATGCCGGGACCCTCGTCCCGGACGGCGATCCACGCCCAGCCCTCGACGCTGCCGGCCGCGATCGTGATGTCCGAACCCTCCGGTGCGAGCCGTAGCGCATTGCCGAGCAGGTTCGTCAGCGCCCGCGCCAGCGACTCCGGATCGGCATAGACCACCGGGCCGGGGGAGGCGTGGACGGCCAGATCGAGCGAGCGTTCCGTGGCCAACAGGACGTGTTCGGCGGTGACGTCGGTGACGAACTCGTGCAGGTCGACGCGCTCGTCGCCGAACGAACCGGAACGCCGGCGTGCCGTGGCGAGCAGGTCGTCGAGTAGGCGGCTCATCCGCGTCGTCTGCCGGGACACGATGGCCAGGGCGTCGGCGCGTTCCTGTGGACTCGCACGGTCGTCGGCGAGGACGGCCTCGACATTGGCCTGGATCACCGCCACGGGATTGCGCAACTCGTGTGAGACGTCCGCGACGAGCGCCCGCTCGGCCCGGAAGGCGGTGTCCAGGCGGTCGAGGAGATTGTCCAGAGTGTCAGCGAGGGTGTGCAATTCGTCGTCGGGGCCGGTGGCGCGGATACGTTGGGACAGGTCGGTGGCCCGCAGGCGGTTGGCGGTGGAGGTGATGGCGTCGATGGGGCGCAGCATCCGGCCCGCGACGAACCACCCCACCAGCAGGCTGATCAGCGAGATCACCGCGAGGGCGATCAACGAGTAGTTGCGCAGCATGTCCAGGGTCGACTGGTTGACGGCTTGCTGAACACTCTCGAGGTCGGCGGCCTGAAACGTCTCGCCGGTCTTGTACATCAGGGTGCCGTCGGACTTGCGTTGGAACTTGCGGACGGTCACCGGGTCGAGCGGGCGGGCGTCGATGCTGTGCTGCAGCGCCAGATACAGCGCGAGCAGGATGAGCCCCGAGATCGCGAAGAGCCACGCCGAGGTGGTCAGCGCCATGCGCACCCGGAGCGTGTGGATCAGCCGCCACGCGGAGCCGACGCCGGCCACCGATCACGAACTCCGCGCCGCGGGAGAGTCCGCGCCACCTGCGGCGCGCAACCGATAGCCGCGCCCGATGGCCGTGTGCAGAACCTGCTCCTCGTCGTCGACGGTCAGTTTGCGACGCAGCGTGCCGACGGTGACCCGGACGGTCTGTGTGAAAGGATCGGCGTGCTCGTCCCAGACGTGTTCGAGGATCTGTTCGGCCGACACCACATGGTCGGGCCTCGACATCAGGAATCGCAGGACCGCGAACTCCTTGAGGGTGAGGTCGACTTCGCGCCGCCCGCGATGGACTATCTGGCGGGCGGTGTCCATGGTGATGTCGCCGACCCGCATCGACGACGAGGCGCCCCGCACCTCACGACGCAACACGGCCCGCAGCCGGGCGGTGAGCTCGGCCAGCGCGAACGGTTTGACGATGTAGTCGTCGGCACCGGCGTCGAGGCCGCGGACCCGGTCGGGGAGAGTGCCCAGCGCGGTGAGCATCACGATGCGCATGTCGGGTCCGGAACGACAGTCGGCATGGGCGTCGCGGACGGCACGGGCCAATTCGAAGCCGTCGCCGTCGGGCAGGGTCACGTCGATCAGCGCCACGTCGTACTCGTTGACCGACAGCCGTTCGCGCGCACCGCGGTACGTCAACGACGCATCCACCGCGTAACCCTCACGTTGCAATGCGATACGGAGAGCGCTGACCAGCCCTTCCTCGTCCTCGACGATCAGCACACGCATACCGCCCCAGCGTAGCGCCGCGCCGGACCTCCGGCCACTGCGCTTTCGGTCCACTTTCGCTCTGTCTTTCACTGGTTTTCGGGGCTGCCTGATGGGGTGATCCCATGACCAACGGAGACGATGAACACCGTTCTGTCCCAGCCGGCCCCGGCGGCCAGGCGCACCTGTCGACGATCACCGCGCCGTCGTCGGGCGCCATCCTGGAGCGAGCGCTGTTCGAGATGAAGCGCGTCGTCGTCGGACAGGACGAGATGCTCGAAAGGCTGCTCGTCGGACTCCTGGCTCGGGGTCACATCCTGCTCGAAGGTGTCCCCGGCATCGCCAAGACCCTGGCGGTGCGGACCGTGGCGGGGGTGGTCGGTGGGACCTTCCGTCGCCTGCAGTTCACCCCGGATCTGATGCCCGCCGACATCGTGGGCACGCGGGTGTGGCGGCCGTCGACCGAGTCGTTCGACATCGAACTCGGTCCGGTGTTCGGCAACCTGGTACTTGCCGACGAGATCAACCGCGCCCCGGCGAAGGTGCAGTCGGCGCTGCTCGAGGCGATGGCGGAAGGTCAGGTGAGCATCGGCGGGACGACGTTCGACCTGCCCCGCCCGTTCCTCGTGCTGGCGACGCAGAACCCGATCGAGACCGACGGTGTCTATCACCTGCCGGAGGCACAGCGCGACCGGTTCCTCATCAAGGTCGACCTCGGTCATCCCAACGAACTCGACGAGATGGAGATCCTCGCGCGGATGGGCACCCGTCCGCCGCGGGCGTCGCAGATCCTGTCGGTCGACGACGTGCTCGCGTTGCAGGAGACCACCGAGGACGTATTCGTCCACCACGCCGTCGCCCACTACATCGTGCGGTTGGTGATGGCCACGCGCAGCCCGGGCGCGTACGGGGTTCCGGGCATCGAGCCGATGCTCGAGTACGGCGTCAGCCCGCGCGGCTCGCTCTCCCTGCTGGCTGCCTCGCGCGCGCTCGCCCTGATCCGCGGCCGCGACTACGTCCTGCCCGACGACGTGCGCGACATCGCCGGAGACGTCCTGGCGCATCGTCTCGTGCTGACCTTCGACGCCGTCGCCGACGGCGTCCCACCCCGGTGGGTGGTGGATCAGGTCCTCGCCGGGGTCGCCGCCCCGCAGATCGCCTCCCGCGACGACACCACGGAGGCCGCGTCGTGACCGACAACCCCTTCCGGACGCTCGACCTGGCGGTGCGGCGACGGCTGGACAGCCTCGTCCCGGGTGACCACGACAGCTCCCGGCTCGGTGCGGGTTCCGAACCCGAGGAAGTGGTGCGTTACCAGCCCGGCGACGACGTCCGGAGGATCGACTGGAACATCACTGCCCGCTCGGTCGACATGCACGTCTGGCGTCCGCGCGCCGACAACCAGCTCGACACCTGGGTGCTGCTCGACCTCTCGCCGAGCATGGCGTTCGGCACCGTCACCGGCGAGAAGCGGGACCTGGCCGCGCAGGTGGTCTGGGCGATCGGCGAACTCACCGACGCCCCGGGCAACCGGATGGGTATCGCGACACTCTCGCCCGACGGCATCAACTGGGGTCGCCCGGACCGGTCGCGCTTCGCCGCGCACCGCTGCGCGCGACTGCTCGACGCGGTCGACCATCGCGAGGGCACTGCGCCCCCGCTCGCCGACGCGGTCGATGCGTTCGCGCGGCGGTATCGACGAACCGGTCTGCGCATCGTCATCTCCGACTTCATCGACCCCGACGGTCGGCACGAAGAGCCGTTCGATTGGCAGCTACCGCTTCGACATCTGGCGGCGCGGCACGACGTGATCGCCGTCGAGGTGACCGACCCTCGTGAACGCGAACTTCCCGACGTCGGGTCCGTGGTGCTCGCCGACCCCGAATCAGGCCGGCAACGGCACGTGTGGACATCCGATCGTGGGCTCCGCGAGAAGTACGCCGCGGCCGCCATGGAACGCGAGCAGGCCATTCACCGGGGACTGATCGGCACCGGCGCCGAACATCTTCGTGTGGACACCGGTCGCGACTGGCTGCGCGACCTGGCCGCCTTCCTCCGCGGTCGACGCCGCACCGCCCACACCGTCGGCCATCCCGGGCGCAACAGACACACCCGTTGAAGCACACCCGCTGAAGGGCGTCACATGACTTTCCTGTTCCCATTGGGCCTCCTGGTCCTCGTCCCGGTCGTCGCGCTGGCGGCCGCCTACCTGGTGATGCTGCGTCGGCGGCAGCGCTACGTCGTGCGCTATGCGGCATTGCCGTTGCTGGACAAAGTGATCCCGGAACGCCCGCAGTGGCGACGACATCTGCCGGCGGCGCTGTTGTTGGTTGCGCTGGCGCTGACCGGACTCGCGGTGGCCCGACCGGAACTTCCGGTGCGGGTGCCCTACGAACGCGCCACGATCGTCGTCGCGATCGACACCTCGGAGTCGATGCGGGCACAGGACGTCGAGCCGGATCGGATGACGGCTGCGCTCGACGCGGCTGGGGAGTTCATCGAGCAGCTGCCCAACACGTTCAACGTCGGAGTGGTCACCTTCGCCGGCACCACCACCGTTGCGCACCCGCCGGACACCGATCACGCGCAGGCCCGGCGGACGCTGCAGACGGTCAGCACCGATTCGCGGACCGCGATCGGCGAGGGCGTGCTCACCTCGCTCGATCAGATCCGCAGCGTGGTCGGGCCAGGTCAGGAAGAACTGCCGGCACATATCGTGCTGCTCTCCGACGGGAGCAACACCAGCGGCCGGTCGCCGGAACTGGCTGCGCAGGAGGCCGCGGCCGCGGGGGTGCCGGTGTCCACGATCGCCTACGGCAGTGAGAACGGGACGCTGAACAACGGCTTCTATGCCATCCCCGTCCCGGTCGACGCCGCCGCGCTCGCCGATCTGTCGGAGGCGACGGGCGGGCGCAGCTATGAGGCCGCCAGCAGTGACGAGCTGCAGGACGTGTACCGGGAGATCGGGTCGTCGATCGGGTGGCGGACCGAGCAACGTGAGGTGACCCCGTTTGTCGCGGGAATCGCGTTGCTGGTCGGCCTCATCGCCGCCGCCTTCTCCCTCCGCTGGTTCTCCCGACTGATCTGAGGACAGACAGATGACGCGCTCACAGTTCGACCTAGGCCGACCGGCCGGGCCGGATTTCCTGCCCCTCGACAACGTCCTGGCAAGCGGGCAACACGGCGTCGATCCCCCGGCGCCGGTGGAGAGTCCCCGGCCGCGTCCGATCGCGCCGCCGCCGACCCGTATCCAATCCGACCACTACTCGTCGCCGGCGGTTCCGTCGTCGCCCGATCTCCCGGAAGATCCTGGGGGACAGGCGAGTGCGCCGGGCACCGATGGCGGTGCCCGGCGGTCCGGGCGGACTGCCATCCTCGTCGTCGGCTGCTTGCTCGCGGGTGCCATCGCCGGTGGCGGTGCCGGGCTGATCGCGAGCTCGGCGTATGCACCGGGCGGGTTCGCATCGTCGGAGCCGGCGGCCGCGGCCGGCGCGACTGACGCACAGGGGGCCTCGACGACGCTGCTGCCGAGTGTGGTGCAGATCCGTGCCGGTGCGGCCCGCGGGTCCGGCTTCGCGATCGACGACGACGGGCACATCATGACCAACCACCATGTGATCGCTGGAAACAATCGGGTCGAGGTCCAACTCGCCGACGGCCGGGTCGTCGGCGGCACGGTGCTCGGCAGCGATCCGGCGACCGACATCGCGGTCGTCGAGATTCCCGGTGCGGCAATTCGTTCTGCCGATCTCGGGATCAGTGCCGGACTCCGCATCGGGCAACCCGTGATCGCGGTCGGATCACCGTTGGGGCTGTCGAGCACGGTGACCGCCGGGATCGTCAGCGCGGTCGACCGGTCGGCAGGGGTCGGCGGTCCGGGACGGCCGAGGCAGCCGATGATCCAGACCGACGCCTCCATCAATCCCGGTAACTCCGGTGGCCCGCTGGCCGACCTGGACGGCCGGGTCGTCGGCGTCAACACGGCCATCGCCACGGTCGGTGGCGCGGAGTCCGGCAACATCGGTATCGGTTTCGCGGTACCGATCGATCGGGCGATGCAGATTGCGGCGCAGATCATCGCGACCAGCTAGGGTCGGCCCGGTGATCGAGCAGCCGCGCGCCCCTCCGTTGATCGAGTAGCCGCGCGAGCTTGCGAGCCGGCGTATCGAGATCTCCGCTGGTGCAGATGGTTTCGATACGCGTGCTCGCCTAGCGGCTCGCAGGCTACTCAACCATCGGTGGGGGTGTCGGGTCGGGCCCCCCTGTTGATCGAGTAGCCGGGCGAGCCTGCGAGCCGGCGTATCGAGATCTCTGCTGGTTTAGATGGTTTCGATACGCGTGCTCGCCTAGCGGCTCGCAGGCTACTCAACCATCGGGGGGCGCCCCCTGTTGATCGAGTAGCCGCGCGAGCTTGCGAGCCGGCGTATCGAGATCTCCGCTGGTGTAGATGGTTTCGATACGCGTGCTCGCCTGGCGGCTCGCAGGCTACTCAACCATCGGTGGGGTCTCAACCTTCGGGGGCGTGAGGGGGCTTCTGCGCCCGCGGCGGAACCGATACAGTCCGAGAGATGACTGCACCTGCAGGTGAATACACATCGATCCGCGTCGAGACCGCGGAGCGTGTCACCACGATCGCCATGATGCGTCCGGAACGGCGCAACGCGGTCGATGGCGAGATGGCCGCGGAACTCGCGCACGCGTTCCGGGCATTCGACGAAGATTCCGACGCGGATGTCGCGGTGCTGTGGGGTAGCGGCGGATACTTCAGTGCCGGAGCCGATCTCAAGGCAGCAGGCACGCCGCGGATGAACCGGGTCGCGACGTCCGGCGACGGCCCCATGGGGCCGACCCGGATGAACCTGTCCAAACCGACCATCGCCGCCGTCGAGGGTTACGCGGTGGCCGGCGGACTCGAACTCGCCATCTGGTGTGATCTGCGGGTCGCTGCGTCGGATGCCGTCTTCGGTGTCTTCTGCCGGCGGTGGGGCATCCCGTTGATCGACGGCGGAACGGTACGCCTGCCACGGCTCATCGGCATGAGCCGTGCCATGGACATGATCATCACCGGCAGACCGGTGGACGCCACCGAGGCCGAGCATTTCGGACTCGTCAACCGGATCGTCGAACCCGGCCAGAGCCTGGCCGCCGCGCAGGAGCTGGCGCGAGCGCTCACCCAGTTCCCGCAGACCTGCATGCGCAACGACCGGCGCTCGGCATATCTCCAGAACGGTCTGACCGAGGCGGACGCGATGGCCCGCGAGATCGAGGTCGGGATCGATTCGTTGCGGGCGCACGGCTACGACGGCGCACAACGATTCGCCGGCGGAGCAGGTCGGCACGGCGACTTCTCCGAGATCTGACAGCTACTCGTCGTCCGACGAGGCCGCGGGATCCGGGGACTCAGAGGTGTCGGCGGTCGTGCCCTGCTCGTCGCCCGAAACGCTGTCGGCGTCGTCCACGGTCGCGGTGTCAGTGGTGGCGACCGCCTCGTCGTCGACAGAAGTAGGCGCGGAAGTCTCTGGTGCGCTCGGTGTCTCGGTTGCGTCGGTCGGCTCGTCGGTGGGTGCCGTGGCAGTGATCGGTGACGGGTCCGGAACGGGCGTCGTCGCCTCGGCCGCGCTTTCCGGCGGAGCCTGCGTTGTCGTCGTCGGGGTGACCGAGGGCTCGGCAACCGCCGAAGTGGACTCGGAAACGTTTGTTGCGGAAAGGGTTACGGGATCATTCGAGTCCGAAACGGTCGAGTCAGTCACCGACGGTGCCTGCTCGTACTTGCCGAGTGCGTCCTCGAGGCGGTCGGCCTCTTCCTCATCGGTGCGAATCCACCGGTTCCAGGTGTGCGCACCATCGGTGTAGATGAACTCCACGGGGAGATCGAAAATAGCTGCCTGCGCATTGAGCAGGACCGCTGACGCGAACGAAGCGACCTCCAGGACGACGCCGATGGCGACGTGGGCGATACCGCCCTGCGCGATCATCTCGTCCCATTCGTCCTGCGAGGCGACCAGACCGTTCCCGGTCGAGATGATGATGGTCTGACCGTTGGCCTTCGCCTCATCGAGGCGGGACGCGACGTCGTTGTCGGCCCATGTGTTGCCGGCCTGAAACGGGTTGCCCCACATGGCGTCGAAACCGTTGGAGATGCCGTGGCGTGTGGCGAGGATGAACGGGACCGCGAGGTATCCGAGGAGATTGTCCGTCTGGTAGTACCCGGATCGAGACACCGCCACGGAGAACACGTCGGGATACTTCAGCGCCAGGTTGATCGCCTGCCCGCCGGAGATCGACAGTCCCGACACCGCGTTTCCGGAGGTGCTGATGTCGAAACTCTCGTTCAAGAACGCCGGGAGTTCCTCGCCGACAAAGGTTTCCCACTGTGGAGTGAACTCGCCACCTTCATAGGTGGTGAGCGGATTGCCGTCGGTGTCGACGGGCGTCGACTGCCAGTTCGACGACCACGTGTTCGCGGAATCGGGAATCGCCACGAGGTTGTACTCGGTGCTGTACAGATCGCCCCTGCCGTTGGTGCTCGGGTCGCTCAGCGACCCCAGGAAGTAGACGGCCTGTTCGGACTCGCCTGCCTGCTTGTCGGAGGGGCGGACCTTCACCGTGACGGACGTTTGCATCGACTCCGACCACACCCAGCAGGTCTGGATGTTCTGCGCACGCTCGGACTCGTTGACGTACGCGCATCCGGATCGAACTGTGGTCGGATCGACCGCGAATGCCTGCCCGGCGGTGGCTGCGGCGAAACCCACGGCTGTCGCAAGAGTCACGGCCGCAAGGGTCCGGCGACGGGCGCTCAGAATCATTAGGTGAGCCTAACCAATCTGTGTCCGATGTGAGAACTTCGGGTACCACTACCGGGCCGGTACGGCTGCGCGGCCTGACGGCGGGGCTTCTACCCTGTCGGTATGCCGAGCCTCTTCGTCCGCACCCTGCAGGTCCATCAGTGGCTCTACGAAAACTCAGACGGTTGGGTCGGGCATCGGTTGCTGATGGGCAACCCGACGTTGTTGCTGCGCCATACGGGCAGCCGTACCGGGCAGCGGCGCACGTCGGCGCTCACCTACGCCGTCGACGGCGATGCGTACCTGGTGGTGGCATCGAACGGAGGCTCCCCGCGACCGCCCGCGTGGCTCGGCAACATCACCGCCGACCGGCGCTGCGAAATCCAGGTCGGGCGCCGTCGGGTTGCGGTCACCGCCCGACCGACATTCCCGGATGACGGGGATTACGCGCGTCGTTTCGACCTCGTCGACGAGGTGAACAAGGGCCGATATGCCGGTTACCAGCAGAAGACGTCGCGCCCGCTCGCGATCGTCGAACTCACTCCCGACACGCGCTGATCACGAGATGGGAAATCGGACATGATCGAACAGTGCGGCGAGTACGGTGAAAAAGCTTGCAGCAGCGTCGAGCAGTCCGTCCACCGACCAACGGAGGTTGGCCGTGATCATTCTCGGCATCATTTTGCTCGTCCTGGGTTTCATCTTCAGCATCCCGATTCTCTGGACGATCGGCATCATCCTGATCGTGGTGGGAGCGATCCTCGCGGTTCTCGGGGCCACCGGGCGCGCCGTGGGAGGACGCAAGCACTTCTACTGATCGCGGGTCCCGCGGGTTCCGCGGTCCGGTCTCCATCCGTTTCGCCGGCGGCAACGAAGAATGGTGCGTATGCGGCGGCAGCCGCAGCACTGCGCAGCGAACGGAGGGCGGCCGATGACCGATGATCTCGTGGTGCTCGTCGACGCCGAGCGCAGGCCCCGCGGCACAGCGCCGCGGGGCAGCGTGCACGGCAGCGACACCCCACTTCACCTGGCATTCTCCTGTCATGTGGTGGACGATTCCGGTCGTATTCTGATGACCCGCCGCGCACTGGGTAAACGGACGTGGCCGGGGGTCTGGACCAACTCCTTCTGCGGTCATCCGCGGCCCGGTGAATCCGTCGAGGACGCGGTCCGTCGATACGCTCCGCGGGAACTGGGCTTCGAGATCAATGGTCTCGAGTGTGTCCTGCCCGACTTCTCGTACCGCGCCACCGACGCCGGCGGGGTCGTGGAGAACGAAGTGTGCCCGGTCTATCGGGCGCGGCCAGTCGGCCCTCCGATCCCGAATCCCGACGAGGTGATGGACTTCGTCTGGGCGCCCATCGAGGATGTCTGGGCGTCGGCTCGACGGACGCCGTGGGTGTTCAGCCCGTGGTTCGTCGATCAGGTGCACGCACTGGGCTCCGACCCGTATCGCGGGATCGGCGGGTGATGGCGATGACCTCGACCGCCGACCGCGCCGCCGACACCGACGCCGCGCTGCCCTACCGCCATTACGACGCCGTTGCCGAGCAGAGCGCGGCACTGGTCATCCGCTCGTACTCGTCGTCGTTCGGCCTGGCATCCCGCCTACTGACCGCGTCGGTGCGCCGCGACGTGCACAACATCTATGCCCTCGTGCGGGTCGCCGACGAGATCGTCGACGCGCCCCGACCGGGACAGTCGGTTGAGCAACGTCGAATGGCGCTCGATGCGCTCGAAGCAGAAACGCACAGTGCGATGGCGTCGGGCTCGAGCACGAACCTGGTTGTGCACGCGTTCGCGCGAACAGCACGGCGGACCGGCATCGACTCGGCGCTGACCACCCCCTTCTTCGCGTCGATGCGGACCGACCTCGACCGCGCCGGGCATGACGCCGACAGCCTGGCCACCTACATCTACGGCTCCGCAGAGGTCGTCGGATTGATGTGCGTGCATGCGTTTCTCGCCGACGAACCGCACCGCAAGGCGCGCTATGACCAGCTTGCGCCCGGCGCCCGGCGACTCGGTGCGGCCTTCCAGAAGATCAACTTCTTGCGCGACATCGGCGACGACAGCAACGAACTCGGACGCCGCTACCTCGTCGGACTCGACCCGGAACGTCCATCGGCGCAGGCATGGCACGGCTGGCTCGACGACATCGACCGCGACCTGGACTGTGCGGCGCAGACGATTCCGCTGTTGCCCAGTGGGACTCGTGTCGCGGTCTGCACGGCCCACGATCTGTTCGCCGAACTCGCCGACCGGTTGCGTGCGACAGCTCCAGAGGTGGCGTGCCGGCAGAGGGTCCGTGTGCCGGGGCCGGTGAAGGCGCGGATCGCGGGAGCCGCCGCGTTGCGGAGGGGACTGCCACGACGATCCGGTTCACGCCGATCCGGTCAGGCGGGACGATCATGACCGCCACCGCCAAACGGATCGTCGTGATCGGTGGTGGCGTCGCAGGTCTCGCCACGGCCGCGCTGTTGGCCGAGGATGGCCACCGCGTCGAGGTGATCGAGAAGAACGATCGTCTCGGCGGTCGTGCCGGATCGTGGGAGTCGAACGGATTCCGGTTCGACACCGGCCCGTCGTGGTGGTTGATGCCGGAGGTCTTCGACCACTTCTTCGAGATGCTGGGAACATCCACCTCCGAACACATCGATCTCCTGCGCCTGGAGCCCGGCTATCGCGTGTTCTTCGAAGGTATCGCCGACAGTGTCGACATCAGCGGCGACGCGGACCGTAACCGGGACCTGTTCGAGTCTCTCGAACCGGGTGCCGGGCACAAATTCGACGACTACCTGGCATCGGCGCGACGCGCCTACGACATCGCGGTCGAGCGTTTCCTGTACACCAACTTCGACTCGGTCGGGGCGTTCGCGGGACGGGAAGTCCTCGGCAATGTGGGGCAACTCGCTGGACTGCTGACCCGATCGCTGGACTCCTTCATCGCATCTCGATTCCGGGACAACCGGATTCGGCAGATCCTCGGCTACCCGGCGGTGTTTCTGGGAGCCTCGCCCGACCGTGCGCCGGCCATGTATCACCTGATGAGCGCCCTCGACCTCGCCGACGGCGTCCGCTACCCAGACGGGGGATTCGTCCGGCTGCCCGAGGTGCTGGAGAAGTTGGCCGTGGATCGCGGCGTGGCCGTGCACAGCTCGACGGCAGCGACCCGGATTCTCACCCGGCCGCGAGAAGGAACATCTCGCTTCGCCTCGCGTCGCCACACGGTGACCGGCGTCCGCGTCCGCGATGCTGCCGGTGTGGAACGCGACATCGCGGCCGAGGTGGTGATCGGCGCCGCCGATCTCCATCACGTGGAGACCACGATGCTGCCGCCGAAGCTGCAGACCTTCGGCCAGAAGTGGTGGGACAACGCGACATCCGGTCCGGGTGCGGTGCTGGTCTATCTCGGTGTGCGTGGTCGGGTGCCCGAGCTGGCTCATCACTCGCTGTTCTTCGCCGCCGACTGGAACACCAACTTCGACGCCATCTTCGAAACGCCGACCCGGGTACCCGATCCCGCATCGCTGTACGTGTGTCGACCCTCGGCGACGGACGCGTCGGTCGCGCCCGATGGTGACGAGAACCTCTTCATCCTGGTGCCGATCCCCGCCGACCCGGGCCTCGGCTCCGGTGGCGTCGACGGCGCCGGCGCCCCGGCGGTCGAGGAGGTCGCGGACCGGGCCGTGGATCTCGTCGCGGAGTGGGCGGGTGTGCCCGACCTCGCCGACCGTGTGATGGTGCGGCGGACCGTCGGGCCGGCCGACTTCGTCGCCGACCTCAATTCGTGGCAGGGCGGGGCCTTGGGGCCCGCACATACCCTGCGGCAGAGCGCATTTCTCCGTGCCACCAACCGGTCCCGCAAGGTGGACGGCCTCTACTACGCGGGCTCGAGTACCACACCGGGCATCGGTCTACCGATGTGTCTGATCAGCGCCGAACTGGTTCGCAAGCGGTTGCGCGGCGACCGGTCGGTGACGCCGTCCCACACCTGACCGCCCGGTCTACGCCGGCCCGATGAGCCCCGCGACGATCTTCGCCGACAACATCACCAGCGGCAATCCGCCGCCCGGATGAGCCGAGCCGCCCACGAGATAGAGGCCGGGGATCGGAGAGGCGTTGCGCGGACGGAGGAATGCGGCCCGCGCACCATTGGACGACGAACCATAGATCGAGCCACCCGGGGTGAGCGTGCGCCGCTCCAGGTCGGCGGGGGTCAGGATGATGCGGTGACGGATCGAACCCCGGACATCGAGTCCGCGGTCAGCCATGACCTGCAGAATGTGGTCCGCATACGATTCGGCGAGACCGGTTTCATCCCAGTCCATCCCGCCTGCGGGATCGTGCCGGGGTGCGTTCACCAGCACGAACCACGAGGCATTTCCCGGGCCCGGGACGATCGCGGGGTCGTCGGGCGCCGAGATGTACACCGTCGGCCGGTGGACGGGACGCGCCGGTCCGCCGCGCCCGAACACCGCATCGAATTCCGCGTCGTAGTCCTCGGCGAACAGCACCTGATGATGCGGGACATCGGACGGTGGATCGTCGAGGGCGAGCAGAAGGACGAACCCGGCCAGTGACGGTGTGGCCTTCCGGGTGCGCGCCGCCACGCGGGCCGCCGTCGGGCCGGACAGCAGCTTCTCGTACACCTGGCGGGCGTCGGCGTTCGCGACGACGAGGTCGGGGGCCCGCACGGTGCCGTCCCCGAGCCTCACGCCACACGCACGCCCCGATGCGTCCGTTCGGATCTCGTCGACCGCGACCCCCAGCTCGAGGTTTCCCTCGAGCTCAACGAAACTGTCCCGCAACACCTCTGCGATCCGGCCGAGTCCTCCGTCGACATACCAGGAACCCCACGCCTGCTCGGTCCACGGCACTGCGGCGAGCGCGGCCGGCGCGGCCCGCGGATCGGACCCGCTGTAGGTGGCGTAACGGTCGAGCAGCATCGTCAGACGCGGATCGTGCAGATACCGTCGGCCCAGGTCCCGCAGGGTGCACCACGGTGCGATGGTGGTGAGGTCGGATGGGCGGGATGCGCGGATGAGTGTGCCCGGACCGACAGGTGACTCGAGGAACGGCTCCCGCGATGCCGCCCAGATATCCCGGGCACGAGCGAGGAAGCTGCACCACTGGTCGCCGGTTCGGTGCCCGAGAGCTGCGTCGAGCGCGCCGGGGATCCGATCGAGCTCGCCGGGCATGTCGAGGATCGTGCCGTCCGGAAACCGGTAACGGGCAGCCACATCGAGCCTCGACAGCGATAACACGTCATCGGTTCGTCGCCCGGCGGTAGCCAGCAGCTCGCGAAGAATGTGCGGCATCGTCACCAGGGAGGGCCCGGTGTCGAAGACGAATCCGTCGTGTCGGATCACGCCGAGCTTCCCCCCGACCGCGTCGGCCTGCTCGAGCACCGTGACCCGATGGCCTGCCGCCCGCAGTCGCAACGCCGCGGCGAGGCCGCCGACCCCGGCGCCGACGACCACGATGTCGCTCATCGCGCCGACCCCGACAGCCCGCGGCCCTTCCACGTCAGCACACCCCGCCGCCGTGCGATCGCCGAATCCGCGGTGAGCACGGTGAATGCGACGATCGACACCGGGTGGGCCAGGACGTCAGGCCAGCAACGTCCGCCGGTTCGCGCGGCCGTCACCGCACGTGACGTGACGGCGGCAAGATAGCCCAACAGTCCGATCCGCGAACCGCACAACGCAGCGATCGGCGGCACTGTGTACAGCAGATTCAGCAGCACGACCACGGCGACAGTTCCCGCGGTCGACCCGAACGCCGACCAGAGCGATTTGCGGTAGCCGGCCCGCACCTCGCGCCATCCGTCGTACATCCGGCAGGTCGCGACCTCGCTGCCCTCCGCGACCACACCCCGACCACCAGATCGCTTGAGCGCGCGCAGGAGCGCGATGTCCTCGAGAACATCGTCGCGTACTGCCGCGTGACCGCCGGCGCGGCGATATGCCGCCGCGTCGACAATCAGCAACTGCCCGTTGGCCGCCGACAGCGAGGGGCGCGACGACCGTTCGGCGAGCCGCAGCGGCAGTGTGCTCATCCACGACCACTGCAGCAGTGGCTGGACGAGCCGTTCCACGACGCCCGTCGTCAGCTGACGTGGGTACGGGCAGACGAGGTCGAGGCCCGCAGCGCGCAGGAGCGCGACGGAATCCACGAACGCGTGGGGCGCGACGCGGACGTCCGCGTCCACGAAGACGTAGACGCCGTCGCCCGGGGCCTGGCGGGACAGCTGCTCACACGCCCAGGGCTTGCCGAGCCAACCGGGTGGCGTCGGGGCACCGTCCAGGGCCTCGACGCAGCCGTGCCGGGCCACGAAGTCCGCGAGTACTCGATCGGTGCCGTCGGCGGACTCGTCATCGAGAACCAGCACTCGAGCAGGGCCGCGCCATCGGTCCACCGCGTCGAGAACTGCTGTCAGGCAATCGTTCAGGTGGTCGACCTCGTCGCGCACCGGGAGCAGCACGGTCAGCGGCTCGGCACCGGGCGCCGATGCCGGATCGGGCCGACGAATGCGACGCGCGTTGTCGATCGTCAGTGCCAGCGATGCGATGGCACCTGCTGCGGCGGCACCGATCACCCACCGGCCGATCTCAGATACTCGCACGGGAGCCCTCCCGGACCAGCGAGATCACCAGGGGCACAGCCACCAGCCCCATGACAACGCCGCCGACGACGGCCACCGGCGGCCGACCGAAGAACACCGCATGCGCGATCACCGACGAGAAGTAGGTCCACAGATAGATCGCGATGGGCACGAGGTCTGCAGCCGCGCCGATAGACCCACGGTCGTCACGGCCGGCCGGACCGATCAGACGGTCCAGCACCGTCATCATGAGGAACGAGACCAGCAGCCATCCGGCGAAGTTCGTCACCGGGATGCCCTCTACGCCGGGAAGTGCAGGTTCCGGGTCGGCCCACCGCCAATGCCCTTGGTCCACCATCTGGGGATCGAGAAAGACGTCCCAGGCCGTCAGCGCCCACGCGCCGACAGCGACGGTCGCCCACCGGCGCGCGCCGACGAGCTGCCGTGCCGCGCACAAGGCCGGCCACGCCATCATGATCCACGCGAGCGGCACCAGGACGGGAACACCGAGCACCTCGAGACCGAGAGTGCCCGTGTACTCGTACGACCCGAACGGGAATCCGGTGTGCACCCCCACGGTTTCGGCAAGCAGACCACCCCCGCCCGCGACGACGACGAGGACGACTGCAGCACGGAGCCCACGACTGCTCAGCACGTGCGCAACAACGGCTGCGGTCAACAACACCACGCTCGCGACGGTCAACGCCGGTGTGCCGCCGTCGGTGAACGGGAAAGCGGTCTGCACGAGGAACGCACAGCCGAACAGAATCCATGCAGCCGCGAACCGGCGCTGGTCGGCACCTGTCGTCGGCGCGGTCGTCGCCCGGGACATGAACGGGTTCACGGGGTTCTCCCCAGATACCGGCCGGTCACGTCGGTGACGGCGAGGCGGGCGAACAGTTCCTCGGCGTACCAGCGGGCCGAGTCGGTGCGTCGTACCGCCGCCACATGCGCGGGTGAGCGGTACGCGAACTCGGTCAGACGATCGGCGGACTCCCAGAGAGAGAAGGTGCCCTGCAGGCCGATCGGCGCCTCCCCGATACCGAACGCAACCTGAAGCCCTGCCGCTCCGGACAATTCGCTCACCACCGGAGGGACCGCGCGCCAGAACGACATGGCCCGGGTCGGCCGTAGGCGAGCGCGGGTGATCGCGGCCACCTGGCCGTCCCACTGTGCTTCCGGGTACGACCCGAACGGGTCGACGCCGGCCCAGCGCCCACGAGAACGCAACGGCCGCATCCGCACTCGCAGTTCCTCCGTGCTGGCCGACATCCAGTCGCCGATCGCCGACGTGTAGCCCCCGGCAGTGGCTGCCGCGTCGTCCTCCCACACGGTCAGCAGAGCCCAATGGCGCAGATCGGCGTCACGTGGGGTGAACGTCCGCGCCGATCCGGTGCCGAGGAGTTTCGCGAACCGTAGGCCAGGAAGCCGGCCGATTCGTCGGCGGCCGAACGCCATCCGACCCAGAGCCGGACCGATCCGGTCGACACCCCACACGCGCAGCTCCACCACGGGGACCGACGTCACCGGGCCGGTGGGGCCTCGAGATCGGCTGTCAGGCCGCACGCCACACGCACCGTGCGACGAGGGAACCGAGAGCACTACGCGTGAGGTGGTCGACCGGCAATGCGTCGATGTGCGCGGCCGCTTCCTCGGCGAGGCGGCCGATCCGGCTCTCCACCGCGAGCACCGCGCCGGTGTCGTGCAGTACATCGCACACCGCGCGGACGCCGTCGTCTGTCACCTCCGGGTTGCCCAGATTGTCGGCCAGAATCCTTCGTTGGGTCGTGCTGGCCTGATTCTCGGCCAGCGCCACGAGCAACGTGCGCTTGCCTTCTCGGATGTCGTCGATGGCGGGTTTTCCGGTGACCGCCGGATCGCCGAGCACGCCGAGAACGTCATCGCGGAGTTGGAACGCCTCGCCGGCGGTCAGGCCGATCGCGTCGTACGCGGCGAGTAGGTCCGCGGGTGCCCCGCCCAGCGCACCACCGAGCCGCAGGGGATGGGAAATCGTGTACTTGGCGCTCTTGAATCGCAGCACGACGCGGGCACGCGCCGCCGACGTCGTCATGCGGGTCTGGCCGTCGACGTCCAGATACTGGCCGGCGATGGCTTCGTCGCGCATGGTCGACCAGATGCGGCGCACGACGTCGCGGGTCGGGCGCCCGAGCCCGGTGACGGCGTCGTGGAGAACGTCATCCGACCAGGTCAGACACAGGTCTCCGGCCAGTATCGCAACGGCGTCACCATAGGCGTCGGCGTCGCCGGTACGGCCGTCGCGACGGTGCTCGTCGGCGAAATGTCGATGCACTGTGGGCAGGCCGCGGCGGTGATCGCTGTGGTCCATCACGTCGTCGTGTACGAGGGCGGCGAGGTGGAACAGCTCGATGGCGGCGGCGGTCTCGATCGCGCCCGACGGGAGCTCGCCGTCGGCGGCCCCCCGCGCGCCCCAGAGGCAGAACGACGCCCGCAGACGTTTACCCCCTGATCCTGCCCGCGCGAGCGCGGACGCCAGCGCGGACAGATCGCCGTGCACTCCGGTCAGCACCGATGCGTGCTCGGCGACCTGCTCATGCAGGACACGCTCCACACACGCAACATCGCGTTCCCCGACGAACCGGACCTGCGGGCCCGGGTCAGGTGAGCGTGGTGCGTCGCACGGGACGGGTGTGGGCTCGGTGTGGGTGGGCGTCACACCGGTATTTCGGAGCCGACGCCGAGTCGGATGAGTCCGAATCGGAGGCGCCAGCCCCTTCCCGCTGATCGAGCACTCCGAGGCGCTAGCCCTTCCCGTTGATCGAGTAGTCCGAGGCGCCACTCCCTCCCGTTGATCGAGTAGTCCGAGGCGCCAGCCGAGGACGTATCGAGATCCGGTGACGCGATCTCGATACGGCGACTCGCTGCCGCTCGCCGCCCACTCGCTCACCGGGATGGGCGCGAGCTTGCGAGCGTCACCCGATCCCTGAGGAGCGAGCTTGCGAGCGTCACGAAGGGTCGCCCACCACCGCCACGAGGAAATGCATGGCCGCAACGGTCGACAACAACCGCACGTTCGCTCGATCCCCCGGGAAGTACCGCGTCCACGTCGACGTCGGTCGGCCCGCGACGGCGATCCCGAAGCACACCGTGCCCACCGGTTTCGCGTCGGAGCCGCCACCAGGTCCGGCAATTCCGGTGGTGGACACCGCGACATCGGCGCCGAGTCGGGCCACGGCACCTTCGGCCATCGCCGCCGCGACCTGTTCGCTGACCGCGCCGTGTGTGGCGATGAGTTCGGCAGGGACGTCGAGTTGGCCGGTCTTGGTTTCGTTCGCGTAAGCGACCACACCGCCGACCATGTACGCCGACGATCCCGCCCGGTCGGTGAGTCGGGCCGCGACCATTCCGCCGGTGCAGGATTCGGCGGTGGCGACGGTGCGTCCCGAGAGGGCGGACACCAGCTGATCGTCGATGGTGGAACCGTCGGTCGAGAAGATGTGGCGCTGATGACGATTGGCGATTGCCGTGGCCAGCGCGGCATAGGCGGACGAGGCGTCGTCGGGGAAACGGGTGACCATCTCGAGTTCGCCGTTGCGCAGGCACGTGGTGATCTCGAGGTCGTCGAAACCAGCCAGGTCGCGTTCGGCATCACGCAGTGTCTCGGCGAGGTCGGCCTCGGACAGTCCGTACGCGCGGATGATCTCCTGCCGGACATCGTCGCGCTCCGCCAATGCGTCGGTGACCTCGGCGGTGGCGATTGCGGTCGGCCACATCGCCTGCAGCTCGCGCGGCGGTCCGGGCAGCACCAGTATGGTTGGGCTACCGGATGCCACATCGGCCGGGATGACGACCCCGGGTGCGGTTCCGGTGGGTGGAATCGGTTGTGCACCTTCGGGAACGAGAGCCTGCTTACGAATGCCGGCGCGCAGTGGTCCCGGGTCCGGGTCGGCTTTGCGACGCTTCATCCACTGGCCGATGATGTCGGCGATGTGCGCCTCGAGGTCGGTATCGAGGTGCAGCGGGCGTCCGGTGAACTCGGCAACGGTGGCGACCGTCAGGTCGTCGGCCGTGGGTCCGAGTCCGCCGGTGGTGACGATGAGGTCGACGCCCTCGGCGGCGAGGAAGCGTAGTTGCGCCCGCAGGTCGTCGGGCCGATCGCCACACACGGTGATGTGTGCGACGCCGACCCCGAGTTCGAGCAGCCGGCCGGCCACCCATGGTCCGTTTCGGTCCGCAACTCGCCCGGTCAGCACTTCGGTGCCGGTGACCACGATGCCTGCGCGCGCACTCATCTGACCGAGTCTATCGACGGCGACGGCGGGCCGAGGCGACGTAGGGTCTCGATACGCCGGCTCGCAAGCTCGCGCGGCTACTCGACCAACGGTTTGGTTGCGTTCCGTCGGGCTTGCGCGGTGAGGGTCTCGATACGCCGGCTCGCGGGCTCGCGCGGCTACTCGACCGACGGTTGGGCGGCTACGGCACCACGACTGCTCGTCCGCGCAATTCGTTGGCGGCCAGCTTGCGGTAGGCTTCGACGCCGTCGTCAAGGCTGAACTTCTCCACGGCGACGTCGAGGACGCCGTCGCGCGCGAGGTTGATGACCTCGATCAGCTCGCTGCGTGAACCCCAGTACGGAGCCCGCACCGAGACCTCTTGCGGCTGGGCGAACATGCCTACCTTGGCGGCCGCCTCGCCGTCGCCGAGGCCCACGATGACGACGTCGCCCAGTGTCCCCACGACGCCCATCGCGATGTCGATGGTCGGCTGGAAGCCGACGAAATCGAACACCGCAGTGGCGCCGTCGTTTCCGGTGATCTCGCGGACATTGTCGATGGCGCCGTCGTTGCTCAGCACCACCTCGTCCGCGCCGACTTCCTTTGCGAACGCCAGCTTCTCCTCGGTGACGTCGAGCGCGATGATCCGGGACGGGGTCAGGCGCTTCAGCAGTTCGATGCCGATGTGCCCAAGACCGCCGGCGCCGATGACCACGGCCGTGGTGCCTCCGACGAGCTTCGGCAAGGACGGCTTGATTGCGTGATAGGGCGTGAGTCCGGCGTCGGTCAGCGGTGCGGCGCGAACCGGGTCCAGGTCGCCGATGGGGACGAGGTGCCGCGGGTCATCGACGATCATGAACTCCGCCATCGCGCCGTCGACACCCAGCCCAGGCGGGGTGATCTGCAGTTCCCGCGCACGACTGCAGTAGTTCTCCATTCCGCGCGAACAGAATTGGCACACACCACAACCCCATGGGCCATACACGGCGACGGCCGTCCCCTCGGAGATGCTGTCCACGCCACTACCGGTTTGCTCGACGACGCCGACGCCCTCGTGACCGAGAGTCATCGGGAGCGGGTACGGAAAATTGTCGGCGGGTGTGTTCAGCACGAAGTCATCGGAGTGGCATGCACCCGCCGCGGTGACTCTCAGCAACACCTGTCCTGGCCCCGGCGTCGGCTTGTCCACCTCGCGGAGCTCGGGCTCGGCACCCGGCTTGACGATCTGGATGGCCTTCATGCGATCACACCTCTCGGTTCGTCAGTAGGTCATCCCCCTCTCTCCGTCCTACGCTCATATGGCCGATCACGCATGTGTGGGTGGGCAATGCCACTCTTGCGACAGTGGCCGGCGAGGTGCGAGAACTACATCGCCGCCGAGTCCGCGATGATGAGCAGCGCCTCTGCGGGTCTGTTGTCCACCAGCAGCCATCGGTGCCGCAGTGGCGAGGGATGTGTGATGAGGTCGCCGGGACCGACGCGATAGGTGCCGGCGCCCTCGACGGTGATGTCGAGTTCGCCGTCCATCACGTAGAGCGCGAGGACGCCCGGGGTCTGGAACCACTCGCCGATGTACTGGTCCGGGGCGATCTTGTACTCGATGACCTGCAGCAGCGAGTGCGGATTCATGAGCAGCACGCGACCGAACGCCGCGTCGGCGCGGTCGGCCACCGGCAGCACGCGGCCTTCGCCGTTGCGCACGATCTCGACCTGACTGTCGGTGCTGGCCGGCAGCAGATCTCCGGGTGTCACATCGAGGGCTTCCGCCAACCGATAAACGGTGATCATCGACGGCATGTTCTGGCCGCGCTCTATCTGACTGAGGAAGGGCTGACTGATCCCGGCACGGGCCGCCACCTCGCGCATTGATAGCCCTGCCTTCTCGCGAATCGAGCGGATCGCAGTGCCGGCCCTCAGGGCCAACGCCTCTTCGTCCAGCGCCTGGGGCTCGGTCATCGGTCTCTCTCGGCGATCATCCAGGGACCGTTTACGGCCCGGAAACACAATTTCAATAACTCAGACATAAGTTATGCCCACTCTGATTGCTGTGAGTAATCAGTGTCTGGCTCTGGTGCCAAGCCTTAACCTCCGCGACAACAGGACACAACCATGACCACGATAAAGCAGGATCGGATTGGCGTGACTGATCATCGTCCGCGCATCGCCGTCGAGCGGCGTGGCATCGAACACATCCCGGAGTCCGAACGACATGGCAAGCCATGGCAGGTCGGGGCGATGTGGTCGGGCCTGATCCTCAATGTCCTGTCGGTCGTGTACGGGACCATCCTCGTCGCGCTTGGCCTGAACTGGTGGCAGGCGCTCGCCGCCATCGTGCTCGGCAACCTGACGTGGGTGCTCACTGGGCTGGTCTCGGTGGCCGGCGCCGCCGCCGGCACGACGACCTTCGGCGTGACGCAGCTGGTGTTCGGGCGTCTCGGTGTCCGTCCTGTCGCCTTCTTCAACTGGATCATGATGCTCGGCTACGAGGTCCTCGATCTCGTGGTGATGGTGCTGGCCGCGAGCGCCCTGCTGGAGATGGCCGGGGTCACGGTCTCCGATCCGATGCAACTCGGCCTCGTGGTGGGCCTGTCGGTCGCGCAGGCGATCTTGCCCCTGCTCGGCCACTCGGCGGTCACCAAGGTGCTCCGATTCCTCGTACTTCCTTTCGCGGCAATCTTTCTCATCATGGCGTGGCTCGTGGCCGACCAGGTCGACGCCGGTGTGAGCGAGCCCGGATCGTTGGCGATGTTCCTCGGCGGCGTGGCGCTCGTCGCCAGTTGCTCGGGCCTGGGCTGGGCATCGTCGTCTGCCGATTACTCGCGCTACCTCCCGGCCTCGACGAGCCGTCGCCGCATCGTCGGATCGGTGGCGATCGGCGGCGCGGTGCCGCAGATGCTGCTGATGACTCTCGGCGTGGCGATCGCAATGGCGATGCCCGACGCGACCGACCCGATCAGTGGGCTCGCGACGATCTTCCCGACCTGGCTGGTCGTGATCTACCTGCTGTTGGTGATCGTCCAGATGGTGTCGCTCAACGCAGTCGACCTGTACTCGTCGGGAGTCACGTTGCAGGCGATGGGAGTTCGGATACGGCGCTGGCAGGCGGTGATGCTCGACGGCATCATCTGCGGTGTCGTCGGCGCCATGGTGGTCTTCTCCGGGGACTTCTACACCTTCGTCAACAACTTCCTGTTGTTCATGATCGTCTGGTTCGCACCCTGGACGGGAGTGTTCGTGGCCGATCTGTGGCGTCGCCGCGCGCTCCACCGCGACACGCTCTACCCCGATGCGACCGCGCCGGTGCGTCGCGACTGGTCGAGTCCGGCCGTGACGGCACAGATTCTCGGCATGCTCGCGGCGGCTGCCTGCATCAACACCTCGATCTTCGTCGGGCCGGTGGCCTCCGGACTCGACGGTGCCGACCTCAGTGTGATCGTCGGTCTCGCCGTGGGCGCCACCACCTACCTGATCATGGCCGGCCGCAGTGCTGACAGCGGCTCGACGTCCAACCGCACCAACGACATGGTCGTCGTCGACGGCGATCGCGAAGGAGAGAAGGCATGAACGCACCCATTCCCCTGATTGATCTGTCCTTGTGGCAGAACGGTACTGCAACCCAACGCGGTGAACTTGCCGCCGCCGTGGACCACGCGCTCATCGAGAGCGGATTCCTCATGATCAGCGGTCACGGCGTGCCTGCCCAACTCCGCGCAGACCTGCGTGACGCGTCGCGGAAGTTCTTCACCCTCGACCCCGAGACGAAGGGGTGCTACACCACTTCGGTAGGCGGTCGAGGCTGGATACCGCCCGGCAAGGAGGCCAACGGGGCACTGCTCGGTGCGGACCTCCCGCCCGACCTCAAGGAGACATTCACCGCGGGCTACGAGCGCCACTCAGGAGATTCCGCCGTCGACGCGGAGTGGTTCGCGCCCAACGTATGGCCCTCCGAGGTCTATGAATTGCAGTCACTTTCGGTCACCTACACGGCAGCAATGCGTCGGTTCGCCGCCGACATCCTCGAATTGCTCGCCACCGCAGTCGGACTCGATCCGGCGTGGTTCACCGAGCGCTGTAGCGGATCACCCCACTCGTTCAACATCAATCGGTATCCGGCGCTGCACCTGACCGGACCGGTCGCGGAAGGACAGTACCGAATCGCGCCGCACACGGATTTCGGCACCATCACGATCCTCGATCGGGAGCCAGGGTTCGGTGGGCTCCAGGTGTGCACTCGCTCCGGCGAATGGATCGACGCGCCCGTGGTCCCGGACGCCTACACGATCAACATCGGCGACCTCATGGCCCGCTGGACCGGTGACCGCTGGACATCGACCCGCCATCGGGTACTGCCGCCGTCGCCGGAGGCCCCGGACGAGGAACTCATCTCACTGATCTTCTTCTACGAAGCCAACCTCGATCAGGTCATCGAATCCTTCCCGCCGCCCCTCGGTCGTGAGAACGACTATCGGCCGGTCACCGTCGCCGACTACCTCCGGTCGCGCTATCACGCGATCGCGGTGCCGTGATGGCCGAGTTGCTGACACGGACTCTGGCGCAATCGATTCCCAAGATCAGCCTGCACTGTCACCTGCTCGGATCGGTGCCTGCAGCAACCGCGGTCGAGCTCGCCAGGCGCAACGGCGTCGCGATTCCGGGAGACCCCGACGCCGATCGGATCTACGACAGTGCGGCCTACGAGGATCTGGGTCAGTTCCTGTCCGTCTACGATCTCGTCGGGCAATCGCTGCACACCCGCGACGACTTCCGCCGGGCGACGTACGAATCCCTGACGGTGTACGGAGCCGACCACAACGTCTGGTACCGAGAGATCTTCGTGACCCCACAGCCGAGTCCGTTGCCATATCCGGACGCGCTGGCCGGGATTCTGGATGGAATGCGAGATGCCCGGCACGACACTGGGATCGAGAGCAGGATCATCATGGCCGTCAACCGGGAGCACAGCGTGGCCGAGGCCGTCGAGTTCGTGGAGACGGTGATCGAGTACCGCACAGACGAGGTGATCGGTATCGGCCTCGACTACGAGGAGGTCAATGGCCCGCCGGCCCCCTTCGCCCCGGCGTTCGAGCTGGCGCGTCAAGCAGGGCTCCGACGGACCGCACATTCGGAAAGTGGTCCCCCATCCGCCATCGAGGTCATCCTCGACGAACTGCACTGCAGCCGTGTCGACCACGGCTATCACGTGGTGACCGACGAACGTATCGCCCGACGCTGTGCGGAGGAACGGGTGCCGTTCACCGCGACTCCGGTGAGTTCCGACATAGGTCGGTACAGCGGCTCCGGCGACGGCAGCCACCGTCGGATCCGCGAGATGGTGGACCTCGGTCTGCTCGTGTGCATCGACTCCGACGATCCTCCGATGTTCGGCACCGACCCGACCAACGACTATCACGCCGTCGGCAACGCCCTGGGATACGACCTCGAGCAGCTACTACAGTTCAGCCGCAACGCGATCGAGGCATGTTGGCTCGACGACGCCGACAAACAGAGACTGCGCGCCCGACTCGACGACTGGGTCGTCGGGTGCGCGAGCACCACGATGAAGGAACAATGACATCATGACCAGCCAGTTCGAAGTACCCGCGATCGACATCTCGCCATATGTCGCCGACGGTTCGCCCGAGGAGCGTCGCGCAGTGGCAGCAGCCGTCGACGATGCCTGCAGCCGTGTGGGTTTCATGCAGATCCTCGGCCACGGTATCGCCGATTCGGTCGGTGATGGACTCGCCAGTGCGATCGACGACTTCTTCGGTCTCACATTGGAGTCCAAGAAGACCTATTGCGTCGACGGGGCCAACCGTGGGTACAGCCCGCCGAAGAGCGAGTCGCTGAGCCTCAGCCTCGGCGTCGAATCGGCGACCCGGATGAACGACTTCTTCGAAGCCTTCAACGTCGGTGTCGAGGCGCGGTCGTTCACCGAGCTCGACCTCGACGAGGCCGACTACGGGATCAATGTCTGGCCCGACGATGTCGCGCAGTTCGAGTCCAGGGTCTCGGCCTACTTCGACGAGGCGAGCCGCGTGGCCCGAACGCTCACCTCGATCTTCGCCGACGCCCTGCACCTGCCGGCGGACTACTTCGATGCCCTCACCGGTCACTCCATCGACGTGCTGCGGATGAACAACTATGCGCTGCCGGAGGGCACCGTCACCCTCGACGGCGACCTGACGGGGATGGGTGAACACACCGACTTCGGGATCGTGACCGTCCTGTGGGCGGATCAGGTTGCCGGACTGCAGATCCTGGGGACCGACGGGCACTGGCACGACGTTTCGCCGATCGACGGCGCGTTGCTGGTGAACCTGGGTGACCTCACCGCCCGGATCACCAACGACCGCTGGATGTCGACCCTGCACCGTGTGAAGCCGCCGATCATCGACGGCACCATAGCGCGACGCCGCTCCGCGGCATTCTTCCACGACGGCAACGTCGATGCCGTGATCGAAACCGCAGCAGACTACCTCGGCAGCGACAACGGCCTGGCCTACGAGCCGATCACCGTGCGAGACCACATCGCCGCCAAACTGGCCGGGTCACGTCAAGGCAAGGCGAACGTCCATGCGGTGCGGGAGGCGGCGCGGGTGCTCGCGGCAAAAGGTTGAACTCCGGTCGACCTGGCCGCGATCAGCGCGGCACCCCATCGGGATACCCGGCGAGCATCAGTGACGACACCGCGGTGAGCGCCTCGGTCCACGCCGCACTCATCTCGGGTGTCCAGTCGTCACCCCCGATCTCGGCCATCGCGGCGATCATGCACTCGCCCACTGCGTCGTACATCGGCGGGGTCACGCCCATCTCGGAGTGGCGTCGACCCAATGACCCCAGGTTGGACGTGAGCCACTCGCCATCGTCGAGATTGTCGATGACCGACACGATGGCGGTGCGCAGCATCTCCGCCTGGAGCTTGGTGTCCCGGCGGAACATCGGTTGTACAGCCGGGTAGCGCTCGAACAGGATCTCGTAGAACCGCACTGTCAGGCCGTCGTCGGGCAGGTCGACCGCTGTCAGACTCCGCTCGAGCAGATGCTTGTCCATCTCGTACCTCTCAGGTCACTGGTGCTGCGTCGAGAGCCCGGCGAGGAACTGTTGCGCCCAGTCCACGGCGCTCACCCCGGGCTGCACTTCGAACGCGGCGTAGTTGGTGTGCACTCCGGACTGCAGGAAACGGTTGAAGACGATGATCTGTTGGCGTGCACGTTGATTGCTGACCTCCCGGCCGAGTGCGCCGATCCCGCCCTTGGCGAGGAGTTCGTCGAGGATCGCGCTGGCCTCGGCGTGATATTGGTGCATCTGGCTGGGATTGGGATCGCTGGTCTCGGCGAGGTAGCCGACGATCCTCGTTACGTAGGACTCGCGCGGGGTGTTGCAGTACAGGTCTCGCGGTGCGCAGATGCTGAAGGTCTTGTGGCTCAACCAGCCCATGCCGGTCAGCCGAGGGCCGCCGCTGCCCTGTCCATCCAGCTGGTAGCCGACGAGATTGTCTTTCCGTGATCGGCGCGGATCGGAGAGCAAGACCACTCCTGCCACCTGCTGCGGTCTGATCGCTGCCCGGCCGCTGCCGATCTCGGCGGCCACATCGCCTGCCGCATCCGCGCCCTGGCTGTAGCCGGTGAGGGCCAGTTGCGTGCGGGGGCACCGGCGGAGCATTGTCGTCGCCAGTCCCACCGTGTTCGCGACGGCCTGGGCCTTGGACTTGCCGTAGATGGCTTTCTCCCAGGGGAAGGCGGTTGCGGAGTAGCCGACGAAGTGGACCAGCGTCCGCGGCCCGAGGCCACTGGTCACCTCCCGGAGGATGCCCGGTTCAGCGATATCGGCCCATGTCCCCGGGATGGCGAGTACGTACAGCTCCGGACATTGAGTGCGGCTGAAGGTCGACGGTGACGCCGCCGCCGTGGCCGGGGTGACGAGCCCGGCCACGACGGCGATGAGCACCACGAACCACTTGCGCATGGTCATGCTCGATTCCCCGACATTCGTGTTGGCGCAAGTGCAGCGGATCAGTTGTAGCGCGGGTTGTTCAACACCGGGATGGTGATGTTGATCGGCATGCGCAGTTCTGACATGTAGAAGAGCACGAACTGCCGCAGGAACTCGTCGAACAACCAGTACGCCTCCTTCGGCATACCCAGGTCCAGCACCCCTTCGCGGACGATGACATAAGGGCCCCAGGCGGTTTCGAGCAGTGGACTCCACACCGGTTCCCGCGGGATCTGATACCAGTCGGCCATCTGGTCGCCCAGCATGAAGCGGGTGAGAGCGCCGAGCACCCCTCGTGACAGCAGACTGAGATCCAGGTTCATCCCCAGATCGAGGAGGGTGTCCGCGAGCTTCTTACCCTCGGGTGTGGGGGAGAGGATCGGGTCCAGAACCTGCTGGGCCTGGGCATCCGCCTGGCCCCACGTCGCGGGGATGTACTCGTCCTTCACACCCAGCATGTAGGCGCTGACCTGCCATGAGTGCAGGAAGCCCTCGGACTCGTCCGGTGCGATGCGGACGTTCCACTTGTTGAGCATCCGCATGACCGTGGTCGGCAGGCTGTGCCAGGTCACCATGATGTCGGCCTGGCTGATCGGCTTGCTCTCCTCCGCCGAGTGCGCCCACCAGGGCGACTGGGGTAGCAGATGCCGCACGGCGGCGTGTGCCAGACGCGTCTTGACACAGGTCACGATCATCTCGCCGTCGGGACGGTAGGCGTTGAGCGAACCGATGTCGTAGCCGAGCTTCGCGGTCTTGGTGATGCGGTCCTTCATGTCCGCACCGCCCTTGGAGTAATAGACGGCGCGGGCCTCGCGGGGGATGACCGTGCTCATCATGCCGCTGGCGAAGCCGTACAGCACGCCCAGATAGGTGCCGCGCTTCTGGTTGAACCGGACCGCGGTCTCCAGTTTGGAGCGGTCGGTCCACGGTGGCAGCTGGCGCGCGTACTCGATGAAGTCCCGCAGATCCTTGGGTAGCCCGGCCGGCAGCGGCTGACCGTTCTTGGTCCAACCGCGCAGCAGTTCGTTGACCCGCGGGACCTCGCCACGGTCGAGCAGCGACGCGACCACCGGATCGGCTTCCACGTCCCATACCTGGAGCGGGTTCGCGCCCGTGCCGCGTCCCGGCACCGATCCGGCCGGCGACCACGTCCACGGCGTCGCCTGCCCGACAGTCGCCAGCGCGCCCACCGCTCCGACGGTTCCGCTGGCCTTCAACAGATTCCGCCTGCTCACATTGTCCATCTTCTTCACTCCCGTCTATCGCCACCCGACTCGATGACGCGATGTAACAAAGGCTGTAACTCTGTTACATAGACTTAGCACAGTGTGACACCACTCACAAGCTGGGATTACGCCTGCTGGGCTCACTCTGGGGTGGACGGGTGGATGAGCTCACAAAAGGGTGGCGGCAACCGGTCTGTACTCGCGGTATGCTTCGCCCACGACCGGCGGAGGAGTACCAGTGAAACCAGGCCAAGCCGCCGCGACGCCGGATACGCAGTCGCCGGACTCGAGGTCCCAGTCCCTACTGCAGCGAGCGTACGTCGCGGTGGTCGGCGGCGACTTCGCCGAGACCGACGACCCGACCAGGACCAGGCTGCTCGACGCCGCGTTCGACCAGTTCTGCCGGATGGGCATCCAACGGTCCTCCATGGAGGAGGTCGCGCGACGCGCCGGTCTCTCGCGGATCACCATCTACCGCAAGTTCGACACCAAGGACGCGCTGGTCGAACAGGTGCTCCTGCGTGAATTCCGCCGCTACTTCCTCCGCTTCCTCGCCGACATCAGGGAAGCGGACACCGCCGCCGAACGCGTCGAGCTCGGATTCGTCAGCTCACTGCGGTCGATTCTCGGCAATCCGCTCATCGGCGGTCTCATCGAAACCGAACCGACATTGCTCGCCGGTTCGATCGGCGCCGACGACGGCAGGATGCTCGCCGCGGTCCGTCAGTTCGTCGCCGCCCAGCTCCGCAAGGAACAGATCGCGGGCAACATCGCGGCCGAACTCGACACCGAGCTGACCGCGGAGGTGATGGTCCGGGTGTCGAACTCGTTTCTCACCGTGCCCAGCCAACTCATCGACGTGCACGACGACGAACAACTCGCCGCGGTCGCGCGGCAGTACCTCGTCCCGATGCTCGAGCCGCACCCGACCTGACCTGTCGTGCACGCGTACGGATTTCGAAGTGAACAGCCGGCCTGACCCGGCCGGCGCTACAAGGGGGTATCAGAATGACCAACGCATATGACTTCACCGCGAACGACATCGACGGCAACCCGATACCGTTGTCCACCTACGCGGGTTTGCCGCTGCTGATCGTCAACACCGCATCGAAGTGTGGCTTCACCCCGCAGTATCAGGGTCTCGAGGCGCTGAGTCGCGAATACGGAGATCAGGGACTGCGCGTGCTCGGGTTTCCGTGCGACCAGTTCGCACACCAGGAACCCGGAAACGCCGACGAGATCAAGAACTTCTGCTCGCTGACCTACGACGTCACCTTCCCGATGTTCGCCAAGGTCGACGTCAACGGCCCCGATGCGCACCCGCTCTACGAATGGCTTCGCTCGCAGAAGCGGGGGCTGCTCGGTGGCCGGATTCAGTGGAACTTCACCAAATTCCTGATCGGCCGCGACGGTACCGTCGTCGACCGCTTCGCTCCGGCAACCAAGCCGGAGAAGCTGACCGGTGCCATCGGCAAGGTTCTCTGACGGCGACATGAAACGCTCAGGTTCCAACCAAGCGCGCAGTGTGCTACCTGCGCGGGTGGTTGGAACCTGAGCGTCCGTATTCGGCCGTCGCCGAAGGGCAGAACGTGTCAGGGTGATTCGAGGAAGCCAGGCACGGAAGGCGGGAGATGAACGGACGCACGATCGCGACAGCGGCATTGGGGCAGTTCAAGAAGGCGCGCGTCGCGTACCTCAAGATGCGCGGCCAGACTCCTGACAGCGTCGCCGAACAGCGCGTCGTGACCGGGGCGTCGTGGGAGGAGTTCTGCGACACCCTCAAGTCGGCGGGAGCCGCCGTCGTGTTCCCGGGCACACCCACCGACCCGCTCACCCAGGCGGAGGGCTATCGGTATCTGAGCAGGCTCACCCGAGCCGGGCTCGAGGCGTTCGTCGAGTACGCGGATCCGCGAGCGCCCGTGCTGCGGCGGATGATCCACGAGACCGCGAAGATGGGTTCGGACAACCCCGACAACCACTACATGAACGCGACCCTCGACGGTTCGCTGGAGTACCGCATCATCGGGACACGCGGCACCGTCGACTACCTCGGGTTCGGGACGCAGGAGGGCAACTACGGCGAGGGCGGGCAGATGCCGACCACCGGCTACGTCGAGGCCGCCGACCTCGAGATCGGACCTGACGGACGATTCGAGATCATCGTCAGCGCAACCGAACACGAAGGAAACTGGCTGCCGATGACGGCGGCGACCGGCCTGCTCATCGTCCGGCAGACCTTCGCCGATCGCACCAGTGAGGTGCCGGCGGATCTGCGAATCGAATTGCTCGACGGAGCCACGTCCCCGGAACCGTTGACGCCGGCCACGCTCGACGCCGGTCTCGGCAAGGCGAGCCTGCTCGTGGCGGGCGCGTCGATGCTGTTCGCGAAGTGGGCCCGCGACTTCCAGAAACACACGAACGAGCTACCCATGTTCGACCCGGAACGATCGACCAAGGCGGGCGGCGATCCGAACATCATCTATTACCACAGCTATTGGCGACTCGAACCCGACGAGGCCCTCGTGATCGAGAGCGAGATCCCCGATTGCGACGGATGGAACTTCCAGCTCGACAACCACTGGCTCGAGTCGCTGGACTACCGCTATCACACCGTGCACGTGAACAAGCACACCGCGACGTACCGATCCGACGGCAGTGTCCGGATCGTTGTCGCCCATGACGACCCAGGCCTGCCGAACTGGATCGACACAACGGGACACGGCTGCGGCGCGATGACGTTCCGCTGGATTCGCGCGGCAACCCACCCACAACCCACGACGCGGGTGGTCTCGACGGCCGAACTGCCGCAACTGATCTGACGGGTGTCGGATATGGCATCGTCCTTCGTCCCGTTCCAGCGGCGTCCGATCCGCGTGGTCAATCGGATCGGGGAGGTGCTGGACTCGCGCGGTATCCGTAAGATCGATCTGTCCGCCGACACCCTGCGTCGCCGGGCGGAGAAGGCCACCGGGTTGGTGTGGGCCGCTGACCCGCTCACCGACGAAGCCCTTGATGTGCTGTGCACCTCGATCGTCGACGAGGCGCAGCTGTCGACGTTCGGATCCCTCGTCATCCGCGCGCGGATGCACGGCATTCTCACCACCCGTCTGCGGGTCGCGGAGCTCATGCGGCGCCGTCCCGACATCGCCGACATCGAGATCACACCACCGATCGTCATCGCCGGTCTGCAACGTAGCGGCACGACGATGCTGCACCGACTCATCGGCGCCGACCCGCGGATGCGCTCCGTCGGCTCCTGGGAAGTCATCCATGTGCTGCCGGGAAAACGTGAACGACCGGGCCGCCCGACGGTTCGCGTCGCGCAGACCAAGATGGCCGAACTCGCGCTGCGCTACCTGAACCCACAGTTCTTCGCGATCCACGCGGTCGAGGCCGACGGTCCTGAGGAAGATGTGCTCCTGCAGGAGTATTCATTGCTGTCCCAGGTGCCGGAGGCGATGCTCGACGTGCCCGAGTACGCGGCGTGGTTGCAGGGGCAGGACATGCTCGGTTCGTACCGGTACCTGAAGACGTTGCTGCAGATCTTGCACGACCAGAATCCGAGACCACACTGGGTGCTCAAGACGCCCGCGCATCTCGAACACCTCGACTCGCTGCTCGAGGTGTTTCCGGATGCGGTGATCGTGCAGACCCACCGCGACCCGGTGCGCACCACGGCGTCGTTCTCCAGCATGCTGGCGCATGGACACTCGATGTTCAGTGATCATGTCGACGCGGAAGCTGTTGCACGACACTGGCTGCGACGCAATGCGGCGATGGTCGATCGGGCACTCGATGTCCGCGAGCAGCGGCCGGACGCGTTCGTCGACGTGCGATACGACGACCTCGTCGACGACCCGATCGGCGAGGTCAGACGGATCTACGAGGCGGTCGGCCTAGACCTCACCGACGACATCCGCGCGCAGATGGACGCGCACCGCGCCGGTCACGCCCAGCACGCCCACGGGGTGCACACCTATTCGCTCGACGACTTCGGCCTGACCGAAGCAGAGGTGAGCACCGCGTACGCACGCTATCGTGCGGCCTTCGAACTGTGAGATGCCCGCGCCGGCCTCACACCGGCCAAGCGGTCCCCGTCAGCATCTCGGCCCTCGACCACAGTCGGCCGGCCACTCCGAAATCGCATGCCGCCGTGGACCGCCCGAACAGGACCGGTTGACCGCGCAACGCCCAGATCCCGTCCACGCCGACATAGCTGCCGGGCGGGATGGGCTCGGTCAGACAGTACAGGGTGGTCTGTGCGCCGGCGTCGATGTCGTTGGCGAATCGCGAGGCGGCGCCTTGGACCAGCTTATGCGCGATGCCCAGGCGTGGCTTGTTGGAGATGTTCGAGGCGACCCATCCCGGCGTCGTCATCATCGCGGTCACCGGTGAGCCCACCGCGCGCAGCCGTCGATCGAGTTCGAGCCCCCACAGCATGACCGCCAGTTTCGAGCGCGCGTACGCGCGTGGTGGACTCCATCGAGCCTGCTCGAGATCCAGGTCGTCGGGATCGAGCGCCTTGGCGCCGCGATGGGCGTCGGAGGCCACCATCACGATCTGCCGTTCGACCCGGGGCAGCAACAGATTCGTCAGCGCGAACGGTCCGAGGAAGTTGGTGCCGATCCCCAACTCGAATCCGTCGGCGGTACGCCGATGCTGATGGGGGAACACGCCGGCGTTGTTGATCAGATAGTCGATCGGGCCGTCGAGGAGCTCGGCGAAGCGGCGTACGGACGCAAGGTCCGCGAGGTCGAGCGGCAGCACCTCACAGTCGCCGCCGAACTCGCGCGCTCGGCGGGCGCCGAGGTCGGTGTCGCGGACGGCCAGCACCACACGCAGTCCCGCATGCGCGAGTCGGCGAGCGGTGGCCAGGCCGAGCCCGTTGGTTGCGCCGGTGACGACGGCGCGACGTCCGGCAAGGTCGGTCAATCGGTCGTCCATGCCACGAGGGTAGGGGAGCGGTTCGATCAGAACAGGCGCGCCGCACGACGCTCGGGCGGCTCCTCGAGGTCCAGGAGAAGTCGTTTACGCTGCAGACCGCCGCCGAACCCGGTGAGTGAACCGTCCGCCCCGATCACGCGATGGCACGGGATGAACACGCCGATCGGGTTCTGGCCGACCGCTCTCCCGACGCGCCGTGCGAGCGCGGGACCACCCAGTGCAGTCGCGAGTTGTCCGTAGCTGACGGTCTGGCCGAACGGGATGTCGCGCAGTGCGGTCCATACCCGTTGCTGGAACTCGTCGCCCTCGGTGCGTAACGGCACGTCGAACATCGTGCGCCTGCCGTCGAGGTACTCGCGGAGCTGCGTCGCGGCGGGCCCCAGCGCATCGTCGTCCATGGGCTCGACCACGTCGCCGGACGACGACGTGTCGGCCGGCGGAAATCGGCACCCGACCAGGTCGTTCCCCTCGGCGACCAAAGTCATGTCGCCGAGGGATGTCGGGATGATCGCGTGACGTCGACCGGTCATCGCCCACTCCTCGTTCGGTCCGTGACCCACGGTACGACGCTGCCCCGACAGTTCCGACACGAGTTCGTCATTGATCCGCAGTGAGACGAATAGATAGAATCGTCTCATGTCAGCGACGACCGAGATCTCCGCTCATACGCCCGCGCCCGCGCCGCCGCGCCGCCATCGATCGGCCGACGCGCGCGGACGGCGGATCGGACGACTGCTGAAGATGTACTGGGGACTGTCCGAGCCGACCGCCGCCGACTTCGAACTCCTCGGCCGACGGCTGATGATGCGGGACGAACCCGCGGCCGCGCTGGTGGCCGCGATGAGACTGCCGAAGGATGATCCGGACCGGGTGACCATGGGCCAGTTCCACGAGGCGCTCGACACCGGGATCTCCGACCAGAGCCCACCCGCGTTGCGCACCTTCTTCGCACTGATCGAGGAGACGCCATCGTGGGTCGATGCCGATCTGTGTGAGCACGGCGCGACCGTCTTCCGTCGTTTCGGTCAGAACGCGAACGACGTGCTGCTCCAGCTGTCGCTGATCGGTGGCTATCGGTTCGGTGGGCCGGTGGATCTGCTCGCGGAGACGGGTGGTCTGTCCGGGGGCACCACCAAGCGCAGGCTCGGCGAAACACAGACCTGGGCCATCGCGGTCGGCCGGCCCGGCGGAATGGCCCGTCACGCCGAGGGCTGGAAACTCAGCGTGCACGTCCGGCTCATGCATGCCCTGGTCAACGAGGCCTTCGAACGCAACGGCCGGTGGGACAGCTCCGAGTGGGGGCTGCCGATCAACCAGACCGACCTCGCATCCACCCTCAACCTGTTCAGTGGCGCACTGATGATGGGGGTGCGTGCCCTCGGTGTCCCCATCAGCAAGGACGACTCACGGGCGTTGATGCACCTGTGGAAGTACGTCGGCTGGCTCATGGGTGTCGACGACGACTGGCTCTTCGATCACGAGCGCGATCAGCATCAACTGAGTTACGCGATCCTGTTGTCGCAGACGGACGTGACCGATGCCGGTGCGCAGCTGGCCGGTGCGCTCGTCGACGTACAGGACGATCTGCACTACCGGCTCGCACACGGTCCGGCCTCGCGCTACACCCGCGAACGCTTGCTGAGCATGCTCGAGGGCTTCCTCGGCGTGCACGGAATGCGGGATCTGCAACTCCCGCAACGCCCCCCGTGGGCATTCGGGTTGGCCTGGGTCCGCAACACGATCAGCTACCAGGTCATCGGTCGCACCCCGATCGGTGGCCGCTACCTCGAATGGCGGGGGCGCGTGGCACGGGATCGCGCCATCTACCGGCACTTCGGCGCCGACGGTGCGGACATCGGCGCGCTGCCGGTCGGCAAGCACGGCTGAACGCGATCAGACCGCGTCGTCGCGCTGCGACTCCATCCACCTCTGCTGATCCGGGCTGACGGTGTTCAGGGCGACCTCCCTGATGAACGCGATCGCGATCAAGCTCAGGGCTGCCATTGCCGCGGCGATCAGGAAGATCCGTGCGGTGCCGTCGCCGTAGGCGCCACGCACGATGTCGGCGATCGGAGCGGGCAGTTCGTTGAGGTTGGACAGGCCCGCGGCGGTACCGCCGGTCTGTGCCGCTCCGATGCCGATCGCGTCGAGTCCGCGGGCGATCAGATCCGCCACGTGATTGGACAGCACCGCGCCCAACACGGAGACGCCGGCCGCGCCGCCGAGCGAGCGGAAGAACGACACCGTCGCGGTCGCGGCACCGAGGTCGTCGGGCCGCACGTTGTTCTGTACCGCGAGCACGAGGTTCTGCATCGACATCCCCATGCCGACACCGAGGACGAACAGGTATGCGCCCACCAGAACCATGTTCGTGTGCCCGTCGATGGTCGACAGGAGTCCGAAGCCGACCGTCATGAGCGCAGCGCCGGAGACCAGGTAGATCTTCCACCGGCCGAAGCGGGTGATGAGATTGCCCGACACTGTGGCCGACAGCATCGACCCGATCACCATCGGCAGTGTCAGCAGGCCGGCCGCAGTGGGTGAGAAACCGCGGGCGATCTGGAAGTACTGGCCGAGGAACACCGCGCCACCGAACAGCCCGACACCCACCGCGATGCTCGCGAAAGTCGCCAGGGCGGTGGTGCGGTCACGGAAGAGGCGGAGCGGGATGATCGGGTCGGGCACTCGGGACTCGACGACCACAGCGCCGACCAGAAGCACGACACCGAGGGCGACGAGTCCGTATGACAGCCCGGACGACCAGTCGAAACTCTTGCCGGCCAGGGTCACCCAGATGAGCAGGGTGCTGACTCCGGCGGCGATGAGCGCAGCTCCGGCATAGTCGATCGTCACGTCCTTGCGGACGACCGGCAGGTTGAGGGTGCGCTGGATGACCACCAGGGCGATCACCGCGAGTGGGACGCAGACGTAGAAGGTCCATCGCCAACCCAGCCAACTCGTGTCGACGATGACACCGCCGATCAGTGGGCCCGCCACGGTCGCGATCGACATGACCGCGGCGATGGGCCCCTGATAGCGGCCGCGTTCGCGCGGGCTGAACATCGAGGCGATGACGATGACGACCAGCGCCTGCAGGCCGCCGAGGCCGAGTCCCTGGATCGCGCGGAACCCGATCAACATGCCGACGCTCTGGGACAGTCCGGCGAGGATCGAACCGACCGTGAACAACGTCAGCGACACCTGGACCAGCAGCTTTTTGCTCACGAGGTCCGACATCTTGCCCCAGATGGGTGTGGTGGCCGTCGCCGCGAGCAGCGTGGCCGTCACCACCCACGTGTATTGGTCCTGCGTGCCGTGCAGGTCGGTGATGATGACCGGTAGCGCGTTGGACACGATCGTCGACGACAGGAATGCGACGAACATGCCGAGCAACAGGCCGACCAGAGCCTCGATGCGCTGGCGATGCGTCATCGGGGCCGATGTCGCCGTCGACAAGTCGGTGGACGGCGATACCGACGCGCTCATACGACAACCTCCTCGGGTTCAGACGCCACTCACGGTCATCCCGGTCGGGGTGATGCAGGTGCCCGGCAACATGCGGGCAGGGGCGCGGAAACGCGACACACAACAATTAGTTGAATGACGCAACTATAGGGTCGGCAGTTGTAACGCTGCAACTACCGCTGCGTATTCCGCTCATCGTCGGTCATGTCCGCGGTGTCGTCGCCGAGCCGTCGCAGGAGGTCGGCGAGGCGTCGGACATCGTCCGGATCCCATCGGGAAAGACGCTCCCGCCACAAAGCGGCAGCGGTGGTCGCGACCGCCTCGAGCCGGGCTCGCCCCTCATCGGTCAGCGCCACGAGACGTGCACGTGCATCGTCCGGGTCCGGGTGTCGTTCAACCAGCCGTAGACGGACCACCGAGTCGATCTGTCGGGTCAATGTCGACTTCTCCAGGCCGAGGTCGGTGAGCAGATCCGACATACGGACCGCGTCATGCCGGGACAGCAGGATGAGAAGCGGGTAGCAGGTGGGGTCGAGACGGGGATGGATCGCGCGGGACCGCTCGCGCATCTGGACGCGGCCGCGGCGCCAGATGTCGGTGAGCTCGGCCTCGAGGTCGGTGATCGGATCCGATCCCATCGTCGCTGCGGTCCCTTCCCCCGGGTGGCGTTCGCCGTCGCCGACGGTGAACCCTCACAGACTACCGGGGATGTTCGGGATTCCGGTCGGCCCTCGAATCCGGCAATTCGGACCACTTGGCCGACACGGTCTCTCGTCCCCGGACGATCGCCTGCGGATATCGCGACCCGATCCTAGAGTTGTCGGAAGTCCATAACTGGAGAACCGGGTCGGATGAAGGGGTCGCCGTCATGTCCACGTCAGGCTCCACACTCAAGGGTTCGTCGTCGGCGGGACTGCGCGAGCTGACGATCCGCGGCATCGTCCTGGGCGGCGTGATCACGCTGGTGTTCACCGCCGCCAATGTCTACCTCGGGCTGAAGGTGGGCCTCACGTTCGCCACCGCGATCCCCGCCGCCGTGATCTCGATGAGCATCCTGCGGTACTTCGCGAATCACTCCGTCGTCGAAAACAACATCGTCCAGACGATCGCGTCGGCCGCAGGCACGTTGGCGGCGATCATCTTCGTGCTGCCCGGGCTGATCATGATCGGCTGGTGGACTGGCTTTCCGTACTGGACCACGGTGGCCGTCTGCCTGATCGGCGGCGTCCTCGGCGTGATGTATTCGATCCCGTTGCGCCGAGCGCTCGTCACGGGATCGGACCTGCCGTATCCGGAAGGTGCTGCCGCGGCTGAGGTCCTCAAGGTCGGCGACACGGCGCAAGGGGCAGAAGAGAACCGCCGCGGTCTGCGTGTGATCGTCGTGGGTAGCGTTGTGTCGGCGGCCTTCTCGATCCTGACGCAGACCAAGTTGATCGCTGGGACCATCTCCGGTTTCGTCCGTGTCGGGCAGGGCGGCACGATGTTCGGTGCGGGGCTGTTGTTCTCGCTCATCGGGGTCGGGCATCTGGTCGGGATCATGGTCGGAATCTCGATGCTGATCGGCCTCGTGATCTCCTACGGCGTCCTGCTGCCGATCCGCACGTGGGGTGATCTGCCGTCGACCGGATCGATCGCCGACGTCGTCGACGACACCTTCACCAACGACGTCCGATTCATCGGTGCCGGCGCGATCGCCATAGCGGCGATCTGGACCCTCATCAAGATCATCGGACCGATCGCCCGCGGTATCAAGGCGGCCATGGTGTCCACCCGCGCGCGGCGTGCGGGCACGAGGGTCGACGTCACCGAGCAGGACATCCCGATCACCATCGTCGGCGGGGTCGTGCTGGCGTCGCTCATCCCCATTGGATTCATGTTGTGGGACTTCGCCGAGAACACCGTGCTCCACGGAAGTGCAGCGGGGATCATCACCGCCAGCATCCTTTTCGTGTTCCTCATCGGCCTCGTGGTCGCCTCGGTGTGCGGCTACATGGCCGGCCTGATCGGGTCGTCGAACAGCCCGATCTCCGGTGTCGGCATCGTCGTGGTCCTGGTGGCCGCCGTCGTTCTCAAACTGACGTTCGGTACCGCCGACGACGACCAGTCCGCAGCCCTGGTGGCCTACACGTTGTTCACCGCGGCGATCGTCTTCGGTGTCGCCACCATCTCCAACGACAACCTGCAGGATCTCAAGACCGGCCAGCTGGTGGGCGCGACCCCGTGGAAACAGCAGGTGGCCTTGGTGATCGGTGTGATCTTCGGGTCGGCCGTCATCCCGCCGGTGCTGCAGTTGATGCAGACGGCGTTCGGCTTCGTCGGCGCGCCGGGCGCCGGCGAGGATGCGCTTCCCGCGCCGCAGGCCGGTTTGATCTCGTCACTGGCCGAAGGCGTCTTCGGCGGTGATCTCGACTGGGCACTCATCGGTCTCGGTGTCCTGATCGGCGTGGTCGTCATCATCGTCGACGAGGTCCTGGGCAAGACCAGCACCAGGTTCCGGGTGCCGCCGCTCGCGGTGGGTATGGGGATGTACCTGCCGATGTCGGTCACGTTGATCATCCCGATCGGCGCCTTCATCGGACGGGCCTACAACAAGTGGGCGGAACGCACCGGCGGCCATGTGGAACGCAAGAAGCGGATGGGCGTGCTGATGGCCACGGGCCTCATCGTCGGCGAGAGTCTGTGGAATGTGGTCTTCGCGGCGATCGTCGCCTCCACCGGCAACGACGAGGTGCTCGCCCTGCCGTTCATCGGTGACGGCTGGGAGACGTGGTCGGAGATCCTCGGTGTGGTCGCGTTCGTCGCGGTGCTCGCATGGCTGTACCGGTGGACGCGTCAGTGGGCGGTGAAGGGCGATACCGCTGTCGACGATTCTCAGTCGTCGCCGCGATAGAACTCGGCGTCGCCGAACTCGTTCGCCCGCCCGGGCGGAGTGAGCGCGGCGATGTAGCGATGCGGGAAATGGTCGTCGATGTTGTACGGCAGCGGGATTCCGGCCAGCAGGGGTATCTGGCGGGTGACGAAGCCGATCGGCGCCCAGAGCAGTCTGCTCGGAAAAAGCTCCTGTCCGGTGTTGCGGCAGGCGACGCGGATACGGTCGTCGCCGGGGCCCGAGAGGTGGAACTCCTGTCCGTGGTGGGCGAACTCCCCGGTCACGCGGGGAGGCAGATGTGGCACCGGATCGTGCCGATACTTGTAGCGGAACGTGTTGTGGGCCAATACCGAAAGGCGGTCGCACCGGGCGGCGAACTCCGGCGATCCGACCATCGGCTGGCCGAACGTGTACAGGCCTTTGAACTGTTTGCCGAATCTCTCGTGGTAGCGATCGTCGGTCATCAACATCACCGCCAACAGGTCCGCCTGGGCGCCACCGAAACTGTGCCCGGTCACGTACAGCGACTCCATTCGATGAGCCAGTCGCCGCGTCCCTCCGGCGGGCTCGGCGTCACCGGCGACCCCGTTGTGTATGGCCAACCCCTGGGCGGCTCGCTTCAACGCCTCGACGACGACGTAGCGGGTGCTTCGAACATTGCGGTAGAAGCCGCCGTGGATCGCGTAGGACTCGGACGGGTCGGCGACGTCGCGGCCGAACTGAAAGGCGATCGGATCGGTGTTGACGTCGGCGTCCGCGACCCAACTGATGCTGTTCGTCAGTTCGGTACCGCGATAGCTGACGATCACGACGCGGCCGTCAGCGCTCTGGATGATGTAGGCGGTGGTCTCGATGAACATCGCATCTACCGACATCGTGGCCGCCACACAGAGGTTGTCGGTCAACCCCATGCGCGCCATCATGGTCGACTCGGTCTCGACGTCGGAGTACACGTAGCCGGCCGCGACCGAGAGCGCATGCGCGATCACCGCACGATCCCGTCCGTCGACGAGGGCCGACGTCAGATCCTGGTACACGGGGAAGGTGGCACGCACCTCGGCCGACTCCGACGTGTCGATCGGCTGGACCGGCCGCAGGTCCGCCAGGGCGGGAGCTACTGCGGTCGTGATCAACATGGCCGCAGACTACGTCGCCGCGCACTCCCCGATGGCCTGATCGAGCATCTCGAGTCCCAACCTCAACTCGTCGTCGGAGGCGGTCAGCGGTGGAGCGATCCGGAAGATGCCGCCCATGCCGGGGAGCTGCACGACGTTCATATGTAGGCCGAGCTCGTAGCATCTGCGCGTGACCGCTGCGCCGAGTTCGTCTGCACCGGTTTTGGTTTCGCGGTCGGTGACGAGTTCGATCCCCTGCATCAGTCCGCGGCCGCGGACATCGCCGACGACCCGATGGCGGTCGGCGATGGCGATGAGTCCGTCTCGGAGCAGATCTCCCGCACCTCGCGCGCGAGCGTCGAGGCCGTCGCGGACGAGGACATCGAGCACGGTGTTGCCGACCGCCGCGACCAGCGGATCGGAGACATGCGTGGTGAAGAACAGGAAGCCACGCTCGTGTGCGATCGCCTCGATCTCCGACGAGGTGATCGTGGCAGCCAATGGCAGTCCGGCGCCGAGCGTCTTGGAGAGCGTGAGGATGTCGGGCACCACGCCGTCCCGCTCGAACGCATACCAGGTGCCGGTCCGGCAGAGACCGGTCTGTGCCTCGTCGACGATGAGCAGCATCTCGCGCTCGACACATTTCTGCTTCAGCGCCGCCAGGTAGCCCGGCGGAAGGTCGATCACGCCACCCGACGACAGGATCGGTTCGACGATGCACGCCGCGAGCGATCCGACCGACTGGGCGTCGATCATCTCGAAACCGAAGTCGAGCTGGCGACGCCAGTCCAACGAACCGTCCGCGTTCGTGAAGTCGGGGCGGTAGGCGTTCGGGGTCGGCAACGCGAGGTTGCCTGCGGCGACCGGACCGTACCCTTTGCGTCCAGAGCTGTAGGTGGCCGCGGCGGCTGCGTGCGTCATGCCGTGCCAGGACCGGGTGAAGGACACGATCTCGTGCTTGCCGGTGACCAGCTTGGCCATGCGCACCGCGGCCTCATTCGACTCGGCACCGGTGGTGAGCAGCAGCACCTTGTCCAGCGGGTCGGGCAACGACTCGGCGAGACGGCCCGCCAACTCGACGACGGGCTCGGAGAGCATGCCGCTGAACAGGTGATCGAGGGTGGCGACCCGACGCTGCACCGTGGCAACCACATCGGGGTGGGAATGGCCGAGGATGGCCGACATCTGGCCCGACGTGAAGTCGAGCAGCCCCCGACCCGAGGTGGTGTAGACGTAGGAACCTTCCGCTCGCGCGATGAGGTCTGGGGAGAAGGCGCCGCCGTAACGGATGAGGTGGCGGGTGGACGTGCTCGACATGCCACCACCGTACGGCCGGCCCCACCGTAGGCTGCAGTCAGACCATTCGACGCGGAAAGGCCCACGACGTGCAGGAACCCCTCGACATCGACATCTCCGACGGTGTGGCCGTCTGGACCATCAACCTCCCGGATGTCGGCAACGCCATCACCGGGACCGACGTGATCGCCGCGTTCGAGCGCGCGGTCGACGACACGAACGCCGACAACGCGGTGCGAGCCGTGATCCTCACCGGTGCGGGACACATCTTCTCCGCCGGTGGCAATGTGCGGGAGATGGCCGATCGGCAAGGCTTGTTCGGGCTGGACGCCGTCGACCAGCGCCACGGGTATGCCGATGGCATCCAACGGATTCCGCGAGCCCTGCAACGGTGCGAGGTCCCGGTGATCGCCGCGGTCAACGGTGCCGCGGTCGGCGCCGGCTGTGACCTCGCGATGATGTGTGATCTGCGCGTGGCCGCCGAATCATCGTTCTTTGCCGAGAGTTTCGTCCAAGTCGGGCTGATCCCCGGTGACGGCGGGTCGTGGTTCCTGCAGCGCGCGATCGGCTACGAACGGGCCGCGGAGATGACCTTCACCGGCGACCGCGTCGACGCCGCGACCGCGCTCGAGTGGGGGTTGGTGAGCCGGGTCGTCGCTGACGACGTGCTTCTCGACGAGGCCAAGGCGCTGGCTGCCCGGATCGCCAAGAACCCGCCCCACGCGCTGCGGATGGCCAAGCGCCTGCTGACCGAGTCGCGCAGCGGTTCGCTGGACTCGGTGCTCAACCTCGCGGCGGCCATGCAGCCTCTGGCCCACCAGACGTCAGAGCACAAGGAGCGGGTGGCGCGCTGGGCGAAGCGCTGAGTTTTCGTCTCACTGGTCGAGTCGTCGACCTTCCCCTCCGCTGGTCGAGTCCTTCTCCCGCTGTTTGACCTCCCCCGCCGCTGGTCGAGTCCTTCCCCCGCTGTTTGACCTTCCCCGCCGCTGGTCGAGTCCTTCCCCTCGCTGGTCGAGTAGCCCGAGGCGCTAGCCGAGGGTGTATCGAGACCCCCCGAGCCTGCGGAGGTCTCGATACGTCCTCGGCTAGCGCCTCGGACTACTCGACCAGCGGGAAGAAGGGGGCCGCGGACTACTCGACCAGCGAAAAGGGGGGCCTCGGCCTACTCGACCAGCGAGAAGGGGGGCCTCGGACTTTTCGACCAGCGAGAAGGGGGGCCTCGGACTACTCGACCAGCGAAAAGGAGGCGCCTCGGACTACTCGACCGCCGGAGGGCGGCGCGCGACGTGGGCGGTCGCCGCCGCGGCGGCCTGTTCGGCGGCCTCGACGAGACCCGAGTCGTGGGCGAGATGCGCGGCCAGTACGCCGGCGAAGACATCGCCTGCTCCGGTGGTGTCAACGGCGCGGACCCGGGCCACGTCGATGCGCGCAACCGCGCCGTCGGCGGCCACGACGACGCCGTCGGCTCCGAGGGTGATCACCGCGGACGTGGCGACCTCGAGTAGCGCATGTGCCACGGCGACGGGGTCGTCGGTGTCATCCGACGCATAGAACCGTGCCTCGTGCTCGTTCACCACCAACGGGTCGGCGGCGGCGAGGACTGCCCCGGGCAACTCTGCGACGGGACTCGGGTTGAGCAGGAGACGACGAGAGCGTCGCGAACACCAGGCGGCGACCGCAGCTGTCACCTCTGATGGCGATTCAAGTTGGGTGAGAACAACTCTCGGCAGCGCAGCATCGAGCGCGTGCTCGACATGGGCCGTCGACAGGTTCGCGTTGGCCCCGACGAGTACGACGATCCGGTTGTCGCCGGCATCGTCGACCTCGATGATCGCCTGACCGCTGGCTTCGTCCACCCGGGACACGTACACGGTGTCCACCCCGCCGGCGTCCTGCACGGCGAGGAGTCGGTCCCCGGCGTCGTCGCGGCCGACCACACCGACGAGCATCGTCGACGCGAGACCGGCAGCCGCCAGTGCCTGATTGGCGCCCTTGCCGCCGGGACGCTCCGACACCGATTGTCCCAGAACCGTTTCACCGACTTCCGGCATCCGCGTGACCTGCACGATGACATCCATGTTGAGCGTGCCGACGACGGCGACGTCGACCGACGAGGTGTCCATGCCTGGGAGGGTATGCGGTGGCGTTCTCAGTGGAGGTCGCGTTTGAGGAACTTGGGATGATCCAGGCGCCAGGTGAGCGCGGCGATCGCGACGGCGACAACGGCGAGAGTCCGCAGTGAGTTCTGCACGTTGAAGGCGTTGAACAGCAGGCCACCGACGCCCGCTCCGGCGAGGAAACCCGCGTAGGTGCTCGCATGGGCGACCCAACCCCATCGTTTCTTGCCGGCAATGTGCAGCCCCACACCCTGGCCGATCTTGACCAGGGTGCCGGTCACGTACGACAACGGCATGACCACTTCGCCCTTGCGGCTGATGGAGGTGTTGAGGGCGCCGAGTCCGAAGGCGAGGCACAGGACGGGACCGACGCCGAATTCCTGGCTCGCAGAGTTGAACGATCCGTCCCATGCGGACGCTGCGACGGTCGATCCCGCGGTCAGCACCGTCGCACCGTGGCGTGCCTTGCGCCAGAGGTGAACCCTGGCGAGGGTCGCGACGATCACCCCGAGGACGAAGACGAGCACGGTCACCAGTGCGGTCAGCCCCAGCGCGTGTGCGCCTTTGATGTGCTCGAGAACCAGGCGCTCGGTGTTGCCCGTCATGAAGGTGACGTACCAGCCCGAGGAGTACAGCCATGCGGCCGCGCCGGTCGCTCCGGCCAGTGCCGCGAGTACCGCGGCCAGGATCATCTCGCGGCTGTCGTAGAAGGGGCCCAGGAGTTCTTTGCGCGTCTGTGACGGGGGCGGCGCGTGGGTGGTGGTCATCTCGTCGACTCCAGTCGTGGTCGGTGGTCGAGCGTCTGGCCTTCGCCGACAATCGAACTCGTCGGGCAATCTCCAGCCCACCCGAAGGGCGCGACCCGCGCCACGTGAAACCGCCCACAGACAGTCCGCACACCGAAGTGGCGCCACACTCTCGACAATCGAAGTCCACCCGGGGTAGACCATGTTTTACATCACTAAACGGACTCGTCATCGCCACGTAACACGTGCTGGGTTTCATGAGATCGAACAAAGTCCACTGATGTTAGCCATGCGCGTTGGTGGTCGAGAAACATCAACAGAGGAGGACCCATGAGCGTCGACAGCACCGAGACCACCGCGGCACCGTTCCTGGTGACCAGCGACGCGTGGCAGAACCTGCCCAAGATGCCGGAGTCGGAGTATCCCGGCACCCAGGGGTTCATCGGAGACGTCTACGAGAACCCGCAGGGCAGCGTCATGTGCTCGGGATACTTCGAACTGCGCCACACCGACGAACCGCTCTACTACGAGTACGAGTACGACGAGATGAAGGTCGTCCTCGAGGGCGAGTTCTTGTTGGAGAACAAGGAGACGGGACAGACCCAGGTCGCGAAGGCCAAGGACGCCATCTTCTTTCCGAAGGGCTCCAAGATCTACTTCAGCACCCCGAGTTACGCGCTGGCGTTCTACGCCGGCCACCGCGACGCCGACCTGCTCTGAGGTTCCATGTCGCAGATCGCCTACTCCAGCATCCCGGCCTGGGCTCGCCCCGCCGCACCGAACGATGATGTGCCGTTCGACCTCTCGGGTCGTTCGTACATCATCATCGGCGTGGGTCCGGCCGCGACCGAACCCGTGCAGCGCTGGGCCACGACTGTCGGTAGTGACAACCTCTGTTGTGCACTGACATTCGAGGACGTCGACCAGGCGGCAGCTACGCTACGTCACGAACTGGTCCGGGCGCGGGTCGGGGTGCGGGTGGTGATCCTCGCCCCGCGCGGCGCGGCGCTCGCACTACGCGGAGTCGCCACCAGCGCCGGTCTCATGGATGACGAGATCGGCGTGACCGTCGTCGGCGTCGATGCGATCGAGGTGTTCTGTTCGCATTGCACGGCGCTGACCCGCACCGACCTCGGCGTCGACGACATCGTCGACTGTGCGGGATGCGGCCGCCACCTGCTGATCTACCACCACGTCTCACGCCGGTCCGGGCACTACCTCGGCTTCATGGTCGACGCCGAGACCGCTTCGGCTGCACAAGGAGTGACGCAGTGACCATCGCCATCTCCGGAGCGTCGGCCGGTACCACGCGTACCGAATCGTCGACGCTTCGCCTCGTGGTCAGCGCCATCGAGGATGCGGCACCGGGTATTCGGAGCTTCACCTTCGCCGACCCCGAGGGGGCCGAGCTTCCCGGCTTCGTCGCGGGCAGCCACCTCGTCATCACCGCGGGCGAACGCACCAACGCCTACAGCCTCACCGGCGACGGAGTGGCGCCGAGGCACTACTCGATCTCGGTGCTGCGTCTGCACGACGGTCTGGGCGGATCACGCTGGATGCACGATGCGGTGTCGGTGGGCGACGTGGTCGATGTCGAGATCCCGCGCAGTGCCTTCGCACCCGAGGCGCGCGCCGCCAAGCATCTGCTCATCGCCGGTGGCATCGGGATCACCCCGATCCTGTCGCATCTGCGTGCCGCGCGACGATGGGGACGTGATGTCCAGGTGCTGTACTCGTTTCGCGAAGGCCGGGCTGCGCACGTCGACGACATCGTCGCACTGGCCGGATCGCGTGCGGAGCTGTTCACCGATCAGCCGGCCTTCGTCGAACGACTCGCCGAGACCCTGATCGATCAACCGATCGGGACACACCTGTACGTGTGCGGGCCGGCGGGGATGATCGACCACGTCGTCGACACCGCGGCCGGACTCGGCTGGCCGGCGTCGCGGATCCACTTCGAACGCTTCGGCACCGACGCGCTCGACGCGGGCGACCCGTTCACCGTGCACCTCACCGAGTCCGACACCACCGTCGACATTCCCTCCGGCACCTCGGTTCTCGAAGCGCTCGAGGCCACTGGTCGTGACATCCCCAATAGATGCCGGCAGGGGGTGTGCGGCGAATGCCGCCTGCCGCTGTCGGGGGGCGCCGCACTACACCGAGATCTGTACCTGACCGATGCGGAGAAGGGCGCCGGGGACGCATTCATGCCGTGCGTCTCCCGCGCCGCCGAAGGCACCATTCTGGAGGTACCACTGTGACCACCGCGCCGACCGAGTCGCCCACCGCCGATCCCGCTCTGGTGACGGGTTTCCCGTTCCCGTTCGTCGACGACCACTACCGCTACAGCACCAACGTCGAGCCCGCCGACCACACCGTCACGACTGCGGCAGGCCAGTGGGGCGATGGCGTCATCGACGTCGATTCCGAGTACCAGGCCGAGATCGACGAACGCGCCGCAATTCTCGCGGTCGATCCCTCGCGCTCGGCCATGCTGCCCCATATGCGCCCGGCCGCCTGGGACGCGATGGTCACCATCATGCGTGAGTTGGCGACCGCGTACCCGGACGAATTCGCCCTCCGCACCGCAGGCGACCACTGGCAGTGGGAAAACCACAAGCTCGGGATCTCCGACACCTTCTCCTATGGCGACGACACCACGCTTCCCCGCGACCCGCTGAGCTACATCTGCGGACAGATCCAAGAAGACGTCGTCCTCCTCGACCAGCGCGACGGCCAACTCTTCGCAGACGCCGGGGTGGTCACCTTCGCCGCGGACTGGAGCTTCGGATTCGACGTGGGGATGGCCTTCCTCGAGATCCACGGACCGGTGCCGCGGGTGCGCAAGGAAGGGGTCATCACCCGAGCCCACGAGTTCATCAAACGCCTTCAGCCGCACCGTCCTTATCGTCGCACCAACTGGACCCTGACGATCGGACGCCGCCTCGACGTCTCCACCGAGCGTTACCCGGACTGGGGACCGGACCGGGAGATGATCCAACACGCCGACGACGAGACCTTCGGTCGACTCGTCCACCTGCGGGTAGAGGTGCAGCACCTCATCCGGCTGCCCGACTCCGGCGCGGTGATGTTCCTCATCCGCACCTACATGCTGCCGCTGGAAACCCTTGCCGCAGTCGAACCATGGCGACTGCGCACCGCCGAGGTCGTCGCCGAGCTCCCCGACGACATGGCCGACTACAAGGGAATCATCAAATACCGCAGTCGAACTGCGGAATGGTTGCGCGCTGCGCGGCCGGCTCCGGCGGCCCCCGACATCGATGAACGACCCGGCGAGGGTCTGCCACAGTGGCCCGTCGAACCCGACCCCATCGATCCGGGCGCCGCATCATTTCTGATCGTGTCGATCGGCGACGACCCGACGATCGGCGAGGTGGCCGGCGGCTGGGTCGGCGCGGCAGAAGAGATCGGCCCCACCCGACTCGTGGTCCTCGACGCACTGACCGACGACGCCGATCGCGCCGTCCTGCAGTCCGCGTTGGACCAGGCGACCACCGGCGTGCGCATCCACGTGGTCGGGGGACAGTACGACGTACTGACCGCACTTGCGGTGGCCCGCGAATCCGGTGCGGTGGCAGCGGAACTGTCCGCCTTCGTCGTGCACACCCGTGACCTGCCCGTCTACTGCGCGCAGTGCCGGGACACCTTCCGCGTCGTCGGCGCGCCCGGCGAGACCGCCGCATGTCCCGGATGTGCGCGCACCCTGGAGATCCACGAACACCACTCCGCCGTCCGCGGCGGATTCCTCGCCTCCTCGGCCGAATCCGGAGCCGTCTCATGACGGTCGCCGCCGAGGCACCGGCCGGTCACCTGCACCCCGGCTACACCACCTCGACCCGACCCATGCGAGTGGTGGCGATCACCCGACTCACCGACGCCATCAGCCACTTCCGGATGGTCCCGGCCGACGGGGCGCCGCTGACACCGTTCGTCCCGGGCAGTCACCTCATCGTCACAGCCGGCGCCCACCGCAACGCCTACTCCCTGGTCGACGACGGCTTCCTGCCCACGAGTTACGGCATCTCGGTGCTGCGCCGGAACGCTAGCGACGACCCGGATCGGGGCGGCTCGGACTGGCTGCACCGCAACGTGTCCGAGGGCATGGTGCTCGACGTCGAAGGTCCGCGGTCGATGTTCGCGCCCATCTGGAATCAGCGTCACGCACTGCTCGTGGCCGGCGGGATCGGGATCACCCCGATCCTGTCGCACCTGCGCTCGGCGCTGCGGCGCGGCACCTCGGCCGAGGTGATCTACTCCTACCGCCGGGCCGGTGGCGCCCACCTCGACGAACTGCGAGACCTGGCCGCCCATCCCGACATCACCCTGTACGAGGTGTCTGGCGCCGACGACACCCGGTGGCTGCTTGCCGAGCGGTTGGCCCACCAGCCGCTCGGCACCCACGCCTACGCCTGCGGTCCGGCGCCCATGTTGGAGACCTACCTCGAACTCGCCGGTGCCGCAGGGTGGCCCACATCCCGAGTCCACCTCGAACGCTTCGCCGCGCCCGAACAGGACCCCGGCGATCCGTTCACCGCGACCGTGCGCTCGACCGGCGCCCGAATCGACATCCCCGCCGGCGTGTCCCTCCTGCAAGGGCTGCTCGATCACGGCGTGCCGGTGCCGAGCCTGTGCCGGCAAGGCGTGTGCGGGGAATGCCGGATCGGCGTCCGGTCCGGCGTCATCGAGCATCGTGACTTCGTGCTGACCGACGAGGAACGAGTCGCCGCCGACAGCATGCTGTGTTGTGTCTCCCGCGGGCAGGGCATCGAGGTGGACCTATGACGATCGCGTCGGAGAACTCCGAAACCGCCGCTGCGGATGTGGTTGTCGACGGCGTGGACCATCTCGCGAACCTGCCGTGGCCGTTCCCGGACGACCTCGAGCAGTTCCGGTACAGCGTCAATGTGGAACCCGCCCGGGTGCCCCGCGCAACGCGTGGCGGCGAGTGGGGTCGACATGTCGTCGACCTCGGTGGTGCGGAGTATCCGGCGATCATGGCCGAGCGTCGCCGCATCCTCGACGCCGACCCGCACCGCGTCAAGGTGCGTCCGGGCATGGAACCTGCCTGCTGGGACCTGTTGCTCTACTACCTGCGTGATCTGACCCTGAGCTATCCGTCGGTGATGCATCTGACCGAGCATCCCGATCTTCGATTCCATTGGCGCAATGACCTTCTGGGGACCGACCAGTACTTCGTGCTCGGCGACGAGACATCCCTGCCGGGCGGTCCGTTGGACTTCCTGGCCCGCGAGGTGCCCGACGACCTGCTCCTGGTGATCGAGCGCGACGGGCACCTCTACTTCGATGCCGGTGCGGTGACCTTCGCCGCGGCGTGGTCGGTGTCCTTCGACGTCGGTATGGACATGTACGAGATCCACGCCCCGGTACCAGGATTGACCCGTCAGGGTATCGTGGCCCGCGCCGAACAGTTCCTGCGCCGCCTACCTCCTGACCAGGTCTACCGTCGCCTGAACTGGACTCTGTCCGCATCGGACTCACCGAAGTTGGACGTGAGTCTGGAGGAACTGCCGGAATGGTCCGGTGACATACCGCAGATGATGCGGGACAGGGCGTTCGGGCGTGCGCGTCTGCGCATCGAACTCGAACACTTCATCCGCCTTCCGATGACCGGTGCGGTCACCTTCAACATCCGTACCTTCATGGCCTCACTCGAGGAGATCAAACGGATTCCGGCATGGGCGGAGCAATTGGCCACCGTCGTCGAGAGCTTGAGTGAACCGATCGCCGAGTACAAGGGTTTCCTCGACTACCGCGACGACGTCGTGGGCTACCTGCGCTCCGAGTGACATCCGCTCCAAGTGACGTCCGCCTCATCTCATTTCCCCGATTTGCAAGTCCACCAACCCAACCCGAGGATTCTCTGAATGGAACCGATTCTCGCCGCCAACGCCGACCTGGCGTGGATGCTCGCGGCATTCGTCTTCGTGCTACTGATGTTTCCCGGCCTCGCCTTCTTCTACGGCGGCATGGTCGGGTCCAAGAACGTGCTGAACACCATGACCATGGTGTTGTCCACGCTCGGCATCACCGCCGTGCTCTACGTCCTCTTCGGGCACGGGCTCGTCTCCGGGCCGTCGATCAACGACTGGGGCATCATCGGCAACCCGATGGACTATCTGGGGTTGACGAACTGGATGACCGACGACGGCTCGGGCTCGACCCAAACACTGTACTTCGCAGCGTGGTTCATCCTGTTCGCGGCGATCACCATCGCCATCGTCGCCAGCGGCGCCGCGGGGCGGATGAAGTTCTCCGCGTGGCTCGTTTTCGCACCCATCTGGCTCACCGTGGTGTATTTCCCGATCGCGCACTGGATCTTCGCCGCCGACGGTGACGGCTTCAGCGGTGGGTTCATGCTCAACGACCTGGAGATCGTCGACTATGCCGGCGGCACAGCCGTGCACATGAACGCGGGAGTCGCGGCGCTGGCACTCGCCCTGGTCCTCGGTGCCCGCCGGCGCCGGATGGAGCGTCCGCACAACGTGCCGATGACGCTGCTCGGCGGCGGCATCCTCTGGTTCGGCTGGTTCGGATTCAACGGCAGCTGCGCACTCGGCGCCAGCTTCCTGACCCAGGTGGTCATCCTGAACACGCTCCTCGCCGGCTGTGCGGGCATGATCGGCTTCTGCGCGATCGAGCGCTGGCGTGAAGGTCATGCGACTTCGCTCGGGCTCATCACGGGTTCGGTTGCCGGACTGGTCGGTATCACGCCTGCGGCGAGCTCGATGACCCCACTGGGTGCCCTCCTCGTCGGCCTGTTCGCGTCGGCCGCAGTCGCGTTCCTCCTCAGCTTCAAGTCGCGTCTCAAGGTCGACGACACCCTCGACGCGTTCGCCGTCCACGGGGTCGGCGGGATGATCGGCACCCTGTGCATCGTGCTGTTCGCCGCCGAGTCGGCGCCGGCCGGAGTCCAGGGCATCCTGTTCGGCGGGCCGATCGACATCGTCTGGCGCGAACTGGCGGGCATCGTCATCACCTGCACCTGGTCGTTCGTCATGACCTGGTTGATCGCGAAGGGGATCGACAAGGTCATGGGCATGCGTGTCGACGAGGAGACCGAGATCGCCGGACTCGACACCACCATCCACGCCGAGTCGGCATACGAGATCCCGGCCGCCGGGGTGGGGCATGTGCCAGGACTGTCGAACACTGCGGTGCCCAGGACGAGCACCACGCAGTCCGCCACCACGGAACCGACTCCAGCCCACTAGGCCGGACCTACGTACGGCCATCGGGGGCTCACCGCATGACGGTGGGCCCCCGATTTCGTATCGCGAGCTCGGCCGACACGTAGCCCTCACGGTTACGTAACGACGCCGAAATACAGCGGGTGTCTACTCAAAGTAGACAAAGTTTCACAAAGGCAGACATACTGTTCGTGACCACACCCACTGGAGAATCACCATGACCGACCACAACGAACTCGCCGACCTCTGTGCGGCCACCGGGACGAAGTTCATCCTGGCGCTGTTCGTCGACCTCCGAGGCAAGCCGTGCGCAAAGCTCGTCCCGGTTGAGGCTGTCGATGAATTGGCCACCGAGGGTGTCGGTTTCGCCGGCTACGCGGTTGGTGCCATCGGTCAGGAGCCCAAGGATCCGGACCTGATGGCAATCCCCGATCCGGCTTCCTTCACTCCCATCCCGTTCATCAAGGAGGGGCTCGCAATCGTTCACTGCGATCCCCACGTCGAGGGCAAGCCGTGGCCGTACGCGCCGCGGAACATCCTCAAGTCCCTCGTGGCCCAGGCCGCCGACGCCGGTTTCGAGCCATGGGTCGGTGCGGAGGTCGAGTACTTCCTGCTCAAGCGCGCCGCGGACGGGTCGCTGGTCACGGCCGACGACGCCGACGACTCCGATCAGCCGTGTTACGACGTCCGCGGGCTGACGCGTATGTACGACCACCTCACCGCGGTCTCCACCGCGATGAACCAGCTCGGCTGGAGCAACTATGCCAACGACCACGAGGACGGCAACGGCCAGTTCGAGCAGAACTTCAAGTACGCCGAGGCGCTCACCACCGCCGACCGGGTGATCACGCTGCGGTACCTGCTGTCCACCATCGCTGCCGAGCGTGGCATGGTGGCGACGTTCATGCCCAAGCCCTTCGCCGAGCGGACCGGCTCCGGACTTCATCTGCACCTCTCCCTGACCTCGGCAGGCGCCCCGGTGTTTCCCGGCGCCGGCAGTGAGGACGAACGTGGTCTCGGTCTGTCCCCGACCGCCTACGGATTCGTCGGGGGCGTCCTCGAGCATGCGTGTGCTCTGCAGGCGGTGATGGCCCCGACTGTCAACTCCTACAAGCGAACCGGAGCCACGGCGACCCGGTCCGGTGCGTCGTGGGCGCCGCGGCGGCCCACGTACGGCGGTAACGACCGCACCCACTACGTGCGGGTGCCCGACGATCAGCGCGTCGAACTGCGCGGCGGCGACGGCTCGGCCAACCCCTACCTGGCGATCGCCGCCGCGCTCGGCGCCGGGCTCGACGGGATCAAGCGCAGCCTGGACCCCGGCGATCTCGGCGGCTGCCCGCAGCACATCGCGTCGCTGCCGCTCACCCTGCTGCACGCGGTGGAGTCACTCGAGGCGGACCCGGTGGTCACCGGCACGCTGAATGCCGCCATCCCGGACGACTGGTCCGATCGCGAAACTGCAGTTTCGCAGTACTTTTCCCGACTCAAGCGCGAAGAGTTCTTCGCCTGGCACTCCGCGGTCTCACCGTGGGAGATCGACAACTACCTCACCGCCTTCTGACAGCACCGCATCTCGCGTGTAGAAAGGACCACCACACTCATGTGCGGAATCGTCGGGTTGCATCTGCGCAACCCCGAACTCCATCCCCGACTCGGGGATCTCCTCAGTGACATGCTGGGTGAGATGCAGGACCGCGGCGCAGACTCGGCCGGCATCGCCATCTACGGCGACGACACCTGGTCACCGCCAGGGCAGGGCTGTGTCTCGCTGCTCGAAACCGGAGTGGACTCCATCGGCACCACCGCTGTGGCATCGGAGGTCGCCGAGATCGCCGGTGCCGATGTCGGTGCTCAGCTGGTTGCCGACACGCTGGTGCTCACCGCGCCGATCGGCTCCGAGGAATTGCTCGCCGCCGCGCGCACAGCCCTTCCGGACGCGCTCGTCGCCGGCTTCGGCGCCGACCTCGCCGTCCTGAAGGGTGTGGGAGCTCCGCGAGATCTGGTGCAGTCGTGGGGACTCCGCGGTGCCAGTGGATGGCAGGGCGTCGGCCACACCCGCATGGCCACCGAATCGGCGGTCACCCCGTCGGGCGCCCACCCCTACGCCGTCGGCCCGGAACAATGCCTCGTGCACAACGGATCGTTCTCTAACCACGCCACCATCCGGCGTGAACTGCGCGCCGCCGGAGTCGAATTCGACAGCGAGAACGACACCGAGGTCGGTGCCCGGTTCGTGGCGCATCAGCTGGCTCAGGGCAAGGACGTGGAGACCGCGCTCAAGGAGGTGTGCGCCACCTTCGACGGGTTCTACACCCTGCTGGTCTCCAACCACGACAGCTTCGCCGTGGTGCGCGACGCCATCGCCTGCAAACCGGCGGTCATCGCCGAAACCGACGACTGGGTCGCGATGGCCAGCGAGTACCGTGCGCTGGCCAACCTGCCCGGCGTCGAGAACGCACGTATCTGGGAACCCGAGCCGGAGGTGGTCTACGCATGGACACGCTGAACCCCAGTCACACATTCGATCTCGCCGCCATGACGCTGCGTGAGGTGAATGCCGCACTACACGGCGACATCTCCGGCGAAGTGGTCATCGACCACCCGTCCGGTGCGCACAGTGTCGCCGCCGGCGTCAATGCGCCGGTGAAGATCACCATCAACGGTCATGTCGGCTACTACGCGGCAGGCATGAATCAGCAGGCCGAGATCATCGTCAACGGAAACGCGGGCACCGGCGTCGCCGAGAACATGATGAGCGGCACCGTGGTGGTCAAAGGGAACGCATCGCAATCGGCGGGCGCGACAGCGCACGGGGGTCTGCTCGTCGTCGAGGGGGATGCGGCCGCCCGGTGCGGCATCTCGATGAAGGGCGTCGACATCGTGGTCGGCGGCAACGTCGGGCACAACAGTGCGTTCATGGCGCAGGCCGGCCGGATGGTCGTGCGCGGCGACGCCGGCCACGGTCTCGGTGACTCGATCTACGAAACCCGGCTCTACGTACGTGGTTCCGTGGGCTCGCTGGGTGCCGACTGCGTCGCGAAGCCGATGCGCGCCGAGCATCTCGACGAACTCGCCGGCCTCCTGAAGGCTGCCGGGTTCAAGGAGGACAACCCCGCCGACTACACCCGCTATGGCTCGGCCCGCGAGCTCTACCACTTCCACTCGGACAACTCGTCTGCGTACTGAGCACGCCTTCCGCCCACGCTGCTCCCCGAGGAGCGAGGCGCCAGCCGAGCGTCGCGAAGGGCCACCCGTCGTGACGTCCCTCCGCTAGCGCTCCGGAACTCCTCAGGGATCGGTGACTATAGGAGACACCATGACCGACAACCTCAGCGTCGAACAGCGCGGACTCCGCGAGTCCGCGACCTTCGACCGCGCCACCATCGCCGCCATCCAGCGTGCCGCCGACACCGGCATCTACGACATCCGCGGATGGGGCGCCAAGCGCAAGCTGCCACACTTCGACGACTTACTCTTCCTCGGCGCATCGATGTCGCGGTATCCGCTCGAGGGTTACCGGGAGCGATGCGACACCGATGTCGTTCTCGGCACCCGGAACGCCAAGTACCCGTTGCATCTCGACACCCCGGTCACCATCGCCGGCATGAGCTTCGGCGCACTGTCGGCCGGCGCGAAAGAGGCCCTCGGGCGCGGTGCGTCGGAGGTCGGCACCTCCACCACGACCGGTGACGGCGGCATGACCCCCGAGGAGCGGGGGCAGTCGAAGAACCTGGTGTACCAGTACCTGCCGTCGCGGTACGGCATGAACCCCGACGACCTCCGCAAAGCCGACGCCATCGAGATCGTCCTCGGCCAGGGTGCCAAGCCCGGCGGCGGTGGAATGCTGTTGGGGCAGAAGATCTCCGAGCGGGTCGCTGCCATGCGGACGCTTCCCGAGGGCATCGACCAGCGCAGCGCCTGCCGGCACCCCGACTGGACCGGCCCCGACGATCTCGCGATCAAGATCAACGAACTCCGCGAGATCACCGACTGGGAGAAGCCGATCTACGTCAAGGTCGGCGCCACCCGCACCTACTACGACGTGAAGCTCGCCGTGCACTCCGGTGCCGACGTCGTGGTCGTCGACGGGATGCAGGGCGGAACCGCCGCCACCCAGGACGTGTTCATCGAACATGTCGGCATCCCGACCCTGGCTGCGATCCCGCAGGCTGTGCAGGCGTTGCAGGAACTCGGGGTGCACAGAGAAGTCCAACTGATCGTCTCGGGCGGCATCCGCAACGGCGCCGACGTCGCCAAGGCGATGGCGCTCGGCGCCGACGCGGTCGCCATCGGGACGGCCGCACTGATCGCGCTGGGGGACAACGACCCCCGCTACGCCGATGAGTACGCGAAGCTCGGTTCGGCGGCCGGGTACTACGACGACTTCCAGGACGGCAAGGACCCGGCGGGCATCACCACGCAGGACCCGGAGCTGTCGGCGCGCTTCGATCCGCTCGCCGGCGGACGCCGCCTCGCCAATTACCTTCGCGTGATGACGATGGAGGCACAGACGATCGCGCGTGCGTGTGGCAAGGCCCACCTGCAACATCTCGAGCCCGAGGACCTGGTGGCCGTCACCATCGAGGCGTCGGCGATGGCGCGGGTTCCGCTCGCCGGCACCTCCTGGATTCCGGGGACGGGGCTGTGAGCGAGCAGACCGCGTCGATCGTCATCGTCGGCGGTGGACTCGAGGGCGCGGCCACGGCGTGGGCGTTGGCACAGCGCGGGATCACCGACGTCGTCGTGTGTGAACGGGACACCGTGGGCGCCGGGATGACCGGCAAGTCGTCGGGCATCGTTCGCTGCCATTACGGGGTGAGTTCCCTGGCCGCGATGGCGGCCGTTGGTCTCGAGGTATTCGAGAAGGCCGACGAGATCTTCGGTACCGACATCGGATTCCGCCAGACCGGCTACGTCGTAGGTGTCGGCGAACCCAACGTCGACAACCTGCGCCGCAGCCTCGCGGCCCAGCGCGAGGTGGGGGTACAGACCGAAGAGATCGCGCCGTCTGACGTCGCCGAGCTGTGGCCCACCGCCGATCTCGAACCGTTCGCCGCATTCGGCTGGGAGGAACGAGGTGGCTACGGCGACGCCTACCAGACCGCGCAGGCGTTCGCCGCGTCGGCCCGCGCCGACGGGATTCGCATCCGGCAGTCGACCACAGTGCAGGAACTCGTCGTCGCCGGAGACAAGGTCACCGGTGTGCTCTTGGCTGACGGGTCGACGATCTCCGCCGACACCGTCATCGTCGCCACCGGGGTATGGACCAAACCGTTCCTCGCCGCGCACGGCATCGAGGTGCCGATCCGAGTGCACCGTGAGCAGATCGTCATGATCGACCCGGGGACCGCCCTCGGTGACGTCCCGGTGTTCTCCGACCTCGTGTCGCTGCAGTACGTGCGGCCCGATGTGCGCGGCGAGATCCTCTTCGGCAACAGCGATCTCGCGGAGCTGGAGCTCGCCGACCCGGACAACTATCTCAACCGTGCGAACGAGGCGTTTCTCGACCTGACCGTCGACAAGGTCGGTACCCGGTTCCCGGGGTTCGGCGACCCGGCTATCACCAGCACCTACGCGGGCTGTTACGACGTGACGCCCGACTGGAATCCGATCATCTCGACCGGTCCCCTCGATGGCCTGATCATCGCGGCCGGGTTCAGTGGCCACGGGTTCAAGATCTCGCCGGCGGTCGGGCGGCTCGTCGCGGATCTCGCCGTCGACGGGCACAGCACCGACCCTCGCATCCCCGAGACGGACTTCCGGCTGTCCCGATTCGCCGAGGGCGACCTCCTCACGACCCGCTTCCCCTATGTGGGTGCGGGGGAGATGCGCTGAGCCGCCGATTCACAGATGGCTGTACGCGCTCTCCGGCGGCGGCCCGACCATGGTGACGTCGAGATCGGAGATCTGACCGAGCTTCGTCATCAGCGATGCCGGGTCGACGAGCCCCTCGGTGTACACGTTGTCGGCGGTGGGCTCGCCGGTTCGGTCGAAGAACGGCTCGAACACATCGGTGGTCAGCACGCCCAGCATCCGGGTGTTGTGGGCGCCGAGGGCGTAGCTGTGAATGGTGCCGGGCGGTGCGTGGACGAAGTCGCCGGGAGTGAGGAGGACCTCGGTGCCGTTGACCCACAGCCAGATACGGCCGGACAGGCAGAAGAAGTTCTCGGTGTGCAGCTGATGGAAGTGCTGTGGGATGTAGGGTTGCCGGTTCCCGAGGGTCGTCACCGAGAAGTACCGACGATCGGTGTTCGCGGCACGCGCCGAGAACGTGTTGACGGCGTCGGGCCACGCCCGGTGATCTCCGGTGTGGGCCCGTTGGACGTAGGGCCGGGTGTCGGTGGGCAGCGTGTCGTCCCAGGTGTCCGACGCGTCGTGGAGTGGTAGATCGTGTACCGCCCACTCGGCCGGGATGCCGGGCGCGTCACTGCTCCGACCGGCGCGGTAGATGTGTTGCGTCACAGCGGTATCGGCGTCACCCAGATCGGCAAGTGCGCCGCCGGGAGCGGAGAACAGCAGAAACCGCGACATGTGTTGTGCGAACCGGTATGCCACGGGCACGCCTGCGGGAACGTGGACGGAGTCTCCGGGGCCCAACACCTGGCTCTCGCCCGGCAGCCAGAACTGGATGGTCCCGTCGAAGACGTAGAACGACCGCTGGAACGGCACGCTGTGGAACGGGGCGCCCGAACCGCGGGGTCCGAGAACGAACGCGGCGTCGAAATCGCCTCCGCTGTCGGCAGAACGGGCGACGACGGTCCACAGCTGGTCGCCGATCTGGTGGCGCTCACCTTCCCCGCTGGGCATCAGGTACGGGACCTGCTCGCCGGGCAGAGCGCCGACGACCGGGGTCAGCCGATGGATCGTTTCGAGGTCGTGGACGGTCATGGGTTCTCCCGGTCTGCAGTGGTGGAATCGATTGGTGTGGAGAGCAGATGCTGCTCGAAGAATCGTCCGATGGTCGCGAATCCGTACTCGGAGGGCCGGGGTGCGGCCGGGTCGGTCGAGGTCCGCAGAGATGCCGTCACCGGTTCCTCGGCGGCCAGTCGACCGTCGTCCATGACCTTCGTCATCGCGACGTCGAGTCGGCCGGCGGGGTTGAGAAACCCGTGCCGGTAGCCGTGGAGCAGGTAGAGCTCGGTGGGTATGCCGTGTGCGAGAAGGCAGTCGAACAGCAACTCGCTGTGTGCGTGCGGCACCAGAACGTCACCGGTGCCGTGCGAGATGTGGAAGGCAGGGGCGGCCTGCGTCACCTGCAGGTGGGGCGACGCGGCACGTGCGAGGTCGGGGAGCTCGGCGGCGAGGCCGCCGATCAGCCGGGCCTCCGGCGAGGTGTGCGGATCGGTGCCGGGGAGCGCGGCGCCCGGCGCGACCCGGTCCCCGACGAGGTCGACCGGTGGGTACGACGCGGCTACGGCCTGGATCTCGCAGCCTGTATCTGTCGGTGACACTGCCTCTCCGGTTAGCTGTTCCATGTGCCCGGTCACGCCGGCGAGCGCGGCCAGATGGCCGCCGGCCGAGGCGCCCCACAGGCCGATCCGGGTGGGGTCGACGCCGAACTCCCCGGCACGTGAATGCAGGAATCGGATTGCCGCGCGAACGTCGTGCAGTTGGGCAGGGAACGTGGCGTCACCGCTGAGCCGGTAGTCGATCGAGGCCATCGCGATCCCGCGTCCGGCGAAGTGGGTCGCGAGATCGGGTGCGAGAGTGCGGTCGCCGGTGAACCATCCGCCGCCGTGCAGCCACATCACCACCGGCGGGCGGCCGCCCGCCTCCGGGAGGTACAGGTCCATCAGCAGCGGACCGGCAGCCCGATCGGCATACGGCACGGTCCGTGTACGAACACCGGCGGGCGTCGTGGAGGTCGTAGTCACCCGGACATGGTGCGGCGCCGATCACACGGACGTCCATCAGGAATTCCGGAACACCGCGTTCGGTCGGACCGAACGGTCAGCCGTCGACCGTTTGTGCGGCAGTGGAGACGACCTGCACGAACCTGTCGAGTTCCGGGCCCGGTGGGTCGGGTCGACGGCAGAGATAGGTGGTCAGACGAGGGAGGCCGGTGGTCGGGACGAAGCGCAGGCCCGGCCGCGCATAGGCCTCCGCCGCCGACTCGCCGGCGATGTTGATCCCCGCGCCCATCCCGCACAACTCGAGGATCTCGTCGAAATTCTGGGCGATCGGTCGGATGTGCAGATCGGCGGTGTCGCCGAGCAATGCTTGCGTCCAGACGGCCGATGCGCCCGTCGTCGGGCCCATGATCACGGTCTGGCCCGCAAGGTCGTCTCGCCGGATGGCGCCCCTCTGCGCGAGCGGATGGTCGTCGCGTAGGACCACGACACTGCCCTCGTCCCACAGGCGTGCCGCATCGAGGTGTGTGGGGCCGTCGCCGGCCTCGGTGAGGAAGGCGCAGTCCACCTCGTTGTGCGCCAGGGCGCGATGGCTGCCCTCGAACCCGAGGTGCTTGATCTCCCACGTGACATCCGGCATCGCCGCGGTGGCGTGCGCCATCACGGTTCGGAACCGGCGGCTCGACACCATCAATCCGACTCGGATCGTCGCTCGCGAGCGGGCGGCAGTACCCCAGGCGCCCACCGCGTCCAGCGCGGACAACGCCTCCCGGGCCAATGGCAGCAAGTCCTCGCCGGCCGCGGTGAGAGACACCGATCGCGAGCGTCGGAGAAGGTCGTGACCGGTACGCCGCTCAAGTGCGGCGACGTTCTCGCTGACCGTGGACGGACTGAGGTGCAACGAGTCGGCCGCCCGGCCGAAGTGCAGGTTCTCGGCGACGGCGACGAAGCATCGAAGCTGTTGGGGCGTGATGTCCATGGAGTGGCCACAATCCTATGCAGCTGGTCATCCACGCGAGATCGGTCCGCCACAACTTTTCCAGCGCTTCCACTGAGTGAAAGCTGGTCATCGACTTCTGTGATCCCGACCTCCTACGGTCAACGCAATCGCATCACCTCACAGCACCATCACCACACACGAGCTCACCACACAGAAAGCGGAGACGATTGATGAGCACTGTCGCTCACACCCGCACCCAGGTGGCCATCGTCGGCGGTGGCCCCGCCGGCCTGATGCTGTCGCACCTGCTGCATCTCGCCGGGATCGACAGTGTCGTCGTCGACAACCGCACCGTCGAGGAGATCGAGACCACCCATCGCGCCGGCATCCTCGAACGCGACAGCGTGCGGCTGCTGGTCGATTCGGGCGTCTCCGACCGTGTGCTCACCGACGGCCACGAGCACGAGGGCATCTCGCTGCGCTTCGGCGGCGTCAGCCATCGCATCGACTTCCAGAAACTCGCCGGCGCGTCCTGCTGGCTCTACCCGCAGACCGAGGTGTTCATCGACCTGCACCGGGCACGCACCCGCGACGGTGGTGACGTCCGATACGGCATCACCGACACCGAGGTCACCGATGTCCTCGACACACCGACGGTGCGCTTCGCCGACGCCGACGGCGCGCGGCACGAGATCACCGCCGACCTCGTCGTGGGCGCCGACGGGTCGCGCAGCATCTGTCGCAAACTGGTCGCCGACCCGCACATGTATTACCGCGAGTACCCGTTCGCCTGGTTCGGTGTCATGGTGCAGGCGCCGCCGAGTGCACCCGAACTCATCTACAACCGGTCGCCGCAGGGCTTCGCGCTGATCAGCCAACGCACCGACACCGTGCAGCGCATGTACTTCCAGTGTGATCCGGGAGAGAACCCCGACGACTGGTCGGACGACCGGATCTGGGAACAACTGCACACTCGACTGTCCGGTGCCGACGGATTCCGGTTGAAGGACGGGCCCGTTCTGGAACGGACGGTGCTGCCGTTCCGCAGCTTCGTCCAGTCACCGATGCGCCACGGCCGTCTGCTGCTCGCCGGCGATGCCGCCCACACGGTTCCACCGACCGGTGCCAAGGGGCTCAACCTCGCGCTCTCCGATGTGCGGGTGCTGGCCGAGGTCCTCGAACGGGCGATCACCAAGGGTGATTCCGACGCTCTCGACACCTACACCGACCGGGCGCTGGCCCGGGTGTGGAAGGCGCAGCACTTCTCGTACTGGATGACGACGATGCTCCACAACAGCTCGGACGCATCGGATTTCGACGAACAACGGCAGCTCGGCGAGCTGGCGACCCTGGTCGCCTCCGAAGCCGGGTCCACTTATCTCGCAGAAGGATACACAGGATGGCCACACCACTGATTCCGGATACCGACGTGTCGGAGGTGTTCACCGACCACGGACAGATCTCCTCGGATGCCGCGCACGGAACACAACAGCAGATCAGCGACGAGATCGCCCGGATCGGCGATCGGTACGCGTCGGCCCTGTCGTCGGGCGGTGTCCCGGAGACCGCACCCCGACTCGACTACGCGCCGTACCGGTCGAGTCTCCTGCGCCATCCCACAAAGAGCTTCCTGCACAATGATCCCGAGGGCATCGAGCTGTGGTCACCGGCGTTCGGGCACCGCGACGTCGACCCGCTCGAAGCCGACCTGACGATCCAGCACGGTGGCGACCCCATCGGCGAACGGATGGTCGTGACCGGACGAGTGCTCGACGGCAACGGCCGGCCGATCCGCAACCAACTCGTCGAGGTGTGGCAGGCCAATGCGGCCGGTCGCTACATCCACAAGCGCGACCAGCATCCGGCGCCCATCGACCCCAACTTCACCGGCGTCGGGCGTTGCCTCACCGACGACGACGGCTGGTACCGGTTCACCACCATCAAGCCCGGTCCGTATCCGTGGAAGAACCACCACAACGCCTGGCGCCCTGCGCACATCCATTTCTCGGTGTTCGGCACGGCGTTCACGCAGCGGCTGGTCACGCAGATGTACTTCCCCGGCGACCCGCTGTTCGCGTTCGACCCGATCTACCAGGCGATCGTCGACCAGCAGGCCCGCGACCGCCTGGTCGCGACCTACGACCACGATCTCACGCAGCACGAGTGGTGCACCGGATACCGTTGGGACATCGTGCTCACCGGTGCCGCCCAGACCCCGATGGAGGAGGACCAGTGACCCTCGCCCCGACTCCGGGCCAGACCGTCGGCCCGTTCTTCCACTACGCACTGCCGTTCGACGGTGGGCCCGAACTCGTCGCGCCGGGAGATCCGCGGCGGATTCGACTGCACGGCACGGTGTTCGACGGCAACGGTGACGCGGTTCCGGACGCCCTCATCGAGATCTGGCAACCCGACGCCGACGGCAACGTCAGCCGCGAGCCGGGGTCGCTGCGTCGTGACGGTTTCACCTTCACCGGGTGGGGACGTGTCCAGACCGACCGGGTGGGCCACTACTCCTTCGCCACCATGCCGCCCGGCGCCGTGACCGACGGGGCGGCACCGTTCTTCGCGATCTGCGTGTTCGCCCGCGGCCTGCTCGACCGGTTGTTCACCCGCGCGTACCTGCCCGAGAGTGTGCGCGCACTCGCCGCGGACCGGTTGCTGTCGGCGGTTCCCGACGGTCGTCGCGACACCCTGATCGCGGCCAAGGACGACGACGGGTACCGGTTCGACATCCACCTGCAGGGCGCCGACGAGACCGTCTTCCTCGATCACGGCGGCCGATGAGCGGTCTGCTGTGGCCAGGCGATCATCGCGCAGGTGACATCTTCACCGACGGGGCTTTCCTCGACGCGATGATCCGGGTGGAGGCTGCGTGGAGCGTGGCCCTGGCCGCGGCCGGGGTCGCACCCGCCGGCGCCGAACTCGATGTGGATGCGCTGCGCTCACTCCTCACCGATGCCGATCTCGAGTCGGTAGCGGTCGAGGCCGAGTCGGGCGGTAACCCGGTGATTCCGCTCGTGCGCCTGCTGAGGTCGCGGCTGGGCGCCGGCCCCGCGGCGACTTGGTTGCACCGCGGGCTCACCAGCCAGGATGTCGTCGACAGCGCGCTGATGTGGTGCGCGGCCGAGGCGGTGGCGGCGATCTCGACGGCACTCGACTCGCAGGTCACGATCCTCGCGCGCCACACGATCGAGCACCGTCACTCGCCGATGGTCGCGAGAACACTGACGCAGCAGGCCGTTCCGACCACCTTCGGCCTGAAGAGCGCACTGTGGCTGCGTGGCGTCCTCGATGCCCGGGAGCGACTCGACCTGCTCCGCTTCCCGGTGCAGCTCGGCGGTGCCGGCGGGACGTCGGCGGCGGTCGTGGAGCTCGCCGGGGCCGACGCCGACATCGCAGCGCTCGTCGCAAGATCCTCGACCGTGGCCGCGCGTGAACTCGGCCTCGAGCCGGCCACCCCGTGGCACTCGGTGCGCACCGCGATCACCCGGATCGGTGATGCCGCCCTCGAGTGCACCGACGCCTGGGGCCATGTCGCCAACGACGTGATGGTGCTGGCCCGGACCGAGATCGGTGAGCTGTCCGAAGGGGCGGGCGGGGGATCGTCGACCATGCCGCACAAGTCCAACCCTGTACTGTCGGTGCTGATCCGCCGTGCCGCGATCGCCGGGCCGCCGATGGCCTCGACCTTGCACCTGGCCGCCGCGGACGCCGTCGACGAACGGACGCCGGGCGGATGGCACGTCGAATGGGACACGCTCCGAACCCTTCTGCGACGAGCCGTCGTCGCGGGTGATCAGACCACGAGTCTCCTCGACGACCTCCGAGTCCACACCGAACGGATGGCCGAGAACCTGGCGGCGGCCGGCGCGGCGGTGACATCTGAGCAGTCGACGATGGCCGAGATCGCCGGACACCCGGCGGCATCGGAGTATTTCGGCGCCGCAGACCAATTCATCGACGCACAGCTCGAACGTGCGCGCGCGATCACGCAGAAGGATGAGCAATGAGGAAAGGGACTCGAGGACGACGATGAGCCGATACGACGACGGAATGACGGTGCGACGCGAGGTTCTCGGTGACGCACACGTCGACCGGGCAACCAACGCGATCACCGACCTCACCCGCGACTTCCAGGAACTCATCACCGAATACGCGTGGGGCAGCATCTGGACCCGTCCCGGGCTGGATCGCCGGAGCCGGTCGATGATCACGTTGACCGCCCTGATCGCCCGCGGACACCACGAGGAGCTCGCGATGCACCTGCGCGCTGCGCTGCGCAACGGCCTGACCCGCGAGGAGATCAAGGAGGTGCTCCTGCAGTCGGCGATCTACTGCGGTGTGCCCGATGCCAATACGGCGTTCCGGATCGCGAACGGGTTGTTCGCGGAGGTCGACGAGGAGGCCTGACCCGCGTCACTCCTCCCTCCGACGGCGGTTGCGCTCTCGTTCCTGTTGTCTGCGGGCATGTTTGGCCGCCAACCGCGACACACGTCGGGCCGGTGGGACGGTGGGTTCCGGGGAAGGCGCAGGTTCGGCGTCTCCCGGTGGTTCGGGCGACGTGAATCGGATGCGCAGGAGTCCCGGGAACATCGTCTCCAGGTTGTCCGGATCGCCTTCGATCACCAGGCCTTCGGGTGTGGTGAACTCGGTGCGCAACCGGCCGCGGCCATCGCGGTACATGTCGTCGACCCACCGGCCGAACGTCTTGAGGATGTGGAAGAAGCGGTCCTTGATGTTCAGGTTCTCCGGCACCGTTTGTCCGCCCGCGGCCGGGTCGGCGTGGTTGTATTCGGCAACGTGTTCGACATCGCCCTCGAACGCAGGGGTCGTGTTGCCGGGCACCACGCTGTAGCCGTCCCGTACCCGGATGTAGGTGTCCAGGGCGGCTGACGGACGATACGGGTCAGACGGCAGGTGTGCCGGCAGGGTGAAGGTGCCATCCGGATTCTGCGGGGTGCCCTTCGGTACCAGCGGCTTGATCACGGCGTCCTTCCGTGCCGCGAGATCCCGCACATGCTCGTCGGAGATCACCCCGTGGCCGTCGACGAAACCCGCATGCTCGGCGTCACCGGTGAGGGTGGACTCGTCGCAGACGACGTGGATGACGATCTTGGCGTCCGCAGGCGGTACGGTCCCCGGCTCCGGAATCTGCGCGGTGCAATCCTCCTGGCCGCAGAGACATTCGAATCGCGTGCCGGACAGCAACGCGAACATGGCATCGGACGCGCGCTGTTGTTTCGTACGTTCGTCCTGGGCGCACACTGCAGCCGCGAGCGCTTTCACCGCCGACGCAGCGATCCGCACGTTCTCCGCCGACATGGTCCCCGCGATCTCTGCCATCCCGTCCGGCTTCGGCGTCGTCGACATCCGGCGGTCAGCCATCGCGCGTCTGCGTGCTTCTCGGACCGCGTCCGGGTCGTGACGGAACACGATGCGGTCCGTCATGTTGCGAAGCCGTTCGGCCGACCACGCCCCACGATGCAGATCCAGTTCGGCGGCGATCTCGGCATCGACGGCTGCCATGCATTCCTGTCCGCTGAGCAGATCGGTGCGCGCGATGATGGTCGAGACGCGGGCCTGCGAGATCTGCCCGTTGCGGAGACGCTCGGAGACCTCGGGAAGGCGATCGCGCAGCGCCACCGCCTCGTGGATCAGTTGCTCGGCGCTGCGTTGGGAGATGCTCAGTGCCAAGGCGATCCGGGCGGCGCAGTCGGCGAAGCCGTCAACGACAAGCAGGTCCTCTGGCCGCTCCTGGTCACCGACCAGACGCCGGTGGAGCTCGGCGGCCAGTTGATAGTCGTGCCAGGCGAGATATGCGATGCCGCGTTGCGTCGATGCCATCGAACCGAGGAGTTGATTCGTATCAGCCTGGGGCACACCGTCGGAGTGCACATTCCCGGTGAACAAGGGAGCGAGGTCGGGCCACGGCGAGGCCTCTCCCCACCACGACGACAGCCGCCAATCCGGAACCGACACCCCAACACCCTTCGGAGACCCAACACCTTCGGAGACACTGTGGACATCGCGGAACGCAGGCCCGCATATCTCAGAAGGTGGATCGGCCGCTCAGGGTCGGTCCGGTGTCACATCACGTGTTCGATTCCGCTGAAAACCAATGTACGACAGGGGTCCGACAGATTTGATCGCAGCAGGTCAGGCCGGACGTAGCGCGCGTACCAGGATGTCGATGAGTTCGCGTTCCTCGGCGGGATCGTGCGCGGGCACGGTGAGGATCGACAGAATCGCGCGAATCGCGAAGCGAACCGTCACAGCATCTCCGGGATCGAGTCCCATGAGGTCGGAAGCCGCCGCGACGATCGTCGGTGAGTGGACGACGGTATCGGCCGCGGCGAGGACCTGACGCGATTCGACGAACTGGCGGATCACACGGTCGGACCGGATCGCTTGCACGGCCACCGTGATCGCGACCGACGTTCGCTCGCGTCCTGTGACACCGGCGGTCGCCGCTTCGACCTCGGCCACCACGGCCGCCGAAGAGAATGCCCACACCGCCTCGAGCAACTGCTTCTTGCCACCGACATGCCGATAGACCGTCGCCCTCGAACAGTGAGCACGACGAGCGAGGTCGTTGAGGTCGAACCGATCGAGTCCATCGCGACCGATCATCTCGGTGGCCAGCGTGTAGAGCCTGACGCGCGCGGTGTCGCTGCGGTCGTCGCTCACCAGCCAGTCGCCCGTCACGGTCTCAGTGTGAGACATCTGCTTGGAATGTTTCACCGATTGGTCGAGGTCGGTCGATGGGCGTGAGACACCCAGCACGTGAACCGTCGCGCCCGGGGTGTCGACTTTCCGTCTCCGGTTGATTTCGGTGTCGTGTGGAGTCGACGCTGGTCAGGTGCATGATCTGGACAACCCCTACCCGTACTTCGAACATCTGCGGAGCGTGGCGCCGGTGGCCCGGCTGGACGATTCGCCCTTCTATCTCGTGTCGAGCTGGGACCTCGTCGCCGAAGCGGTCTCCCGGCCCGACGACTTCTCGTCGAATCTCACCGCGACGATGGTCTGGACCGCGGATGGCACGGTGACGGAGTACCCGATTCTCGAGCTGGGTTCCCCGCTGCATGCGCTCGCGACCGCCGACGATCCGGTACACCGTGATCATCGAAAGATGGTCATGCCGTCACTGGTGGCGAAACGCATGAAGGATCTCGAACCGTTCATCGATCGGACGCTGAAGCGTCTCTGGAACGACGGGATAGGCAGCGTTGGACTCGGCAGCGGCCGGATCGATTGGATGACCGCGGTCGCGCAGCAGTTGCCCATGGCCGTCGTCGCGGAGCTCCTGGGATTCCCGACCTATGACATCGACGATCTCGTCCGCTGGTCATTCGCCGCGACCGTCCTCCTCGACGGGGTGGTGACCGCCGAGCAGCTGGACGCGGCCGGCGTCGCGGTGGGAGAACTCAGTGGCCATGTCGCAGCGGCATTTCGAGAAGCGGTCGAGGGATCCGGACAAGGCGTGATGGGTGACTTGGCCACGGTGGTGCGCCGGGGTGACCTCGAAGAGGGGACCGCGGTCGTCATGCTGATCCAGCTGGTGGCGGCCGGGGCGGAATCGACGGTCAGCCTCCTCGGCAACGCCGTCTGGCTGCTCGGACAGCAACCGGAACTGGTCGGGCAGCTGCGCGATGAACGCGACCTCGTGCCGACCTTCGTCGAAGAGGCCCTCCGCGTGGAGTCGCCGTTTCGCGGTCACTATCGGCACGTCGTGTCGGACACCACCCTGGGCGACGCCACGTTGCCGGCAGGCTCACACCTGTACCTGGCGTGGGGTTCGGCCAACCGCGACGCCGACCAGTTCGACGAACCGGACCGCATCGTCCTCGACCCGTCGCGGCGTCGGCCCCATCTGGGCTTCGGCAAGGGGATGCATCTGTGTGTCGGCGCGGCCCTCGCTCGTCTCGAGGCGCAGACGGCGATCAACTTCCTCTTGGATTCGACGACGGAGTTCGTCGTCCACGGTGACAACCCGGAGTGGGAACGCAGTCTGCTGGTACGGCGGCTGAGAACACTGCCGCTCACCGTGTCCTGATCGCCATGCGCAGCCCCTACACTCGATTCCACTGAGTGGAAGGGGTCTGGCGATGGCGGGCAACACGGGTCGACCGGGGCAGTCCGTGGCTGCCCGGACGTTGGCGGTGCTCGGAGTGTTCGACCGAACCCATCGCACGCTGACCCTCACCGAGATCGCCGAGCGTGCCGACCTGCCGGTGCCCACGGTGCATCGTCTCGTTCGCGAACTGGAGGCCTGGGGTGCGCTGACCCGCCGGCCCGACACCCGCTATGTCATCGGGCGACGTCTCTGGGATCTGGGCCTGCTCGCCCCCATCCAATCCGGCATCAGGGAGATCGCGGCGCCCTTTCTGCAGGACCTCTACGCGGCGACCTTCGCGACCGTGCATCTCGCGGTGCGCGACGGGGTGGAGGTGCTGTACCTGGACCGCCTGTCGGGGCGGGCGTCGGTGCCGGTGGTCAGCCGGGTCGGTAGTCGACTTCCGTTGCACTGCACCGGCGTCGGCAAAGTGCTTCTCGCCCATGCCCCCGACGACGTGCGGCGCCAGGCGATGGGTGACCTGCCGGCGATGACCCCGCACACGATCGTGGCGCCCGGGGTGCTGGACCGGCAGCTCCGTCAGGTCCGTCAGCAGGGCTACGCGACCACCACCGAGGAGATGACACTCGGCGCGTGTTCGATAGCGGTGCCGATTCGTCGAGGTGACGAGGTGGTCGCCGCGCTGGGTGTAGTGGTGCCCTCCCTGGGCCGCAATCGGGCGACCCTGGTGGCGGCAGCGCAGGTGGCCGCGCAGGGGGTCGGCCGCACGTTGGGCGGGGGTATGCCGCCACCCGCGATGGTCTGACAGGTTCAGGTGTCCGCGCTGTCCAGGCCGGTCAAGAATTCGTCCACCCTCGGCCACGTCTGCGCGCTGGCCTCGCTGCCGGCGATCAGACCCAGGTGGCTGGTCTCGACGGTGGTGAAGTGCACCTCGGGAGAATCGGCGAAGATCTCGACGCCATGGCGTGCCGCACCCCAGCTCACGATGGCGTCGCGATGGCTGCCGAACAACTGGATCGGCACCGCGATGGATGTGAGGTCGATGCTGCGATCGCCGAATCGCACGACGCCACCGGCGATCTCGTCGCGGTAGACCAGGTTCTGCCACATCTGCTCGGCCAGCTTACCCGGATAGCCGGGCAGGGCCTCCTGGAACCAATCGATGACCTGCATCCGCGCCAACGCCTCGGTGTTGTCGGCGTTGCGGAGGATGTAGCCGGGTTTCTTGATCTCGCGCTCCCACGCCGTCGCGCGGTAGGCCAGGCGAACCAGCGGTGCCGGGATGCCGCCCATCGCTTTCAGCGAATACGTGACCGGGGCCGGCCCGATCGGCCGGATGAGCCGCTTCACCAATGGATACGGCTGCACCAGAGAGTAATTCAGCGGGGTGCCGATGGCGGTGATCGACCGGATCGGCAGTTCGGGATGGGCAGCGGCGGTCAGGAACGCCACGGTCCCGCCCAGACTCCACGCGGCGAGATCGACGGTGCTCGTGGTCTCGCCGGAGTCGGCGAGGACCTGCCGATCGCGGCGGGGACGATGTCGTCGGCGAAGTCCTCGAATCCGAGATGTCGATCGGCATAACCCATCTCGCCGAAGTCGACGACGTACGGGATGCGTCCGGTCGCCAGCAGCGACGCCACCACCGACATGTCCGGCGCGAGGTCGTAGCAGCGGGCGGGGACCGCGAGTGGTGGCACCAGCAGGACCGGCGTGCGGTTCGCCGCGCGCGCCGCGTCGACCTCCGCGTCGGTGCCGTAGCGCCGAAGCGTCCGGTGATGTCCCTCGGACAGCGTCCTGTGCGGGGTGGGCTGGTCCTCGGCCACACGCTCGCCGCGCGTCAGGCGATAGAGGGTACGGACGCCGTCGAGCATGGGCACCTTCCGGTCTGGTGGGATACGGGGTGCGATCCTACGGGAGGTGCCGGTCGTGTCGGCACGTTGGTCTGTGCGGCGACGTGTGGTCACGGGGGATCTCGATACGTCGACTCGCTGCCGCTCGCCGACTACTCGATCAGCGGGAGGGGTGACTCGCTGCCGCTCGCCGACTACTCGATCAGCGGGAGGGGTGACACCTCCTCGTCGTTGATGAGACGCGACGATGACAAAAATCGGCTCCGTGAGGGCGTATCGAAGGCACACTTGCCTCGGTCGTCTCTCACGGAGCCGATCGTCGTCAACTGCAGATGGACTCAGACCTAGAGACCCAGATCCTTGCCGATGATGTCCTTCATGATCTCGGTGGTGCCGCCGAAGATCGTCTGGATGCGCGAATCGGTGTAGGCACGGGCGACGCGGTACTCGTTCATGTAGCCGTAGCCGCCGTGCAGCTGCACGCACTGGTCGATGACACGCTTCGCCAGCTCCGTGCACCACCACTTGGCCTTGGAGGCGTCCACTGCGGTGAGCTCACCGTCGACGACGGCCTTCAGGCAGCGATCGATGTACTGCTCGGCGATGTCGAGTTCGGTGGACATCTCGGCCATCACGAATCGGTTGTGCTGGAAGGTGCCGATCGGCTTGCCGAAGGCCTTGCGGTCCTTGACGTATTGCAGCGTCTCGTCGTAGACGGCGCGGGCTCCGGCAATGGCACCGACGGCGATCGACAGCCGCTCTGAGGGGAGGTTCTGCATCAGGTGGTAGAAACCCTTGTTCTCCTCGCCGAGGAGATTCTCCCGCGGGACGCGCACGTCGGTGAAATGCAGCTCGGCGGTATCAGCGGCCTTCAGGCCCATCTTGTCGAGCTTGCGTCCGCGCTCGAAGCCCTCCATCTCGCGCTCGACGACGAGCAGCGAGAAGGCCTTGTGCCCGGCGGCCGGATCAGGGTTGGTGCGGCAGACCACGACGACGAGGTCGGAGTTGATACCGGCCGAGATGAAGGTCTTGCTGCCGTTGAGGATGTAGTGGTCGCCGTCGAGCTTCGCGGAGGTCTTGATGCCGGCGAGGTCGCTACCGGCGCCGGGCTCGGTCATCGCGACCGCGAGGATGGTCTCTCCGGTGGCCATCCCGGGCATCCAGCGCTTCTTCTGCTCGTCGTTGGCCAGGTGCAGGAAGTACGGGACCAGAACATCGTTCTGCAGGCTCAGACCCGGTGCCGCACTGCCGAAACGCGCGAACTCCTCGACGACTACCGCGTTGAATCGGAAGTCGTCGTCGACGCCACCTCCGCCGAACTCCTCGGGGATGTTGAAACCGAGCAATCCGGCCTCGCCCGCTTTGGCATATGCCTCGCGGTCCACCTGCCCCGCAGCTTCCCACTTCTCGACGTGCGGTGCGCACTCGCGGATCAGGAACTCCCGGGCGGATTGCCGCAGCTGTTCGTGCTCGGGTTCGAAGATGGTGCGTTTCATGGTGTTCCCCTCAACTCCTCTGTCGGTGATGGTCAGGTGTGATCGGTGGTGTCGAACGATGCGCCCACGGCGCGCAGCGATGTCGCCGCGTAGGACTCGGCGACCTGTGCAGGTGACCGGGCACCCTCCGGGCGGTACCAGGTGGTGACCTCCTGGCAGGCGCCGAGCAGATACCGCAACACTTCTCGGACATCGCCCGGGATCTGGAAATCCCCACTCGCCATGCCACGACGCAGGACGTCGGCGAGCAGATCTTCCATTTCGGTCCGCATGCCCACGTAGTGCTGCCGGTGCGGGTTGTCGCTGTCGAGGTAGCGCAGTTCGCGGCCGACGCTGGCGAGTTGGAGGTCCGCGGTCATGTGCAGGACGATCGTCTCGATGGCGTTGGACAGCTGCTGGCGCGGGGTGTCGCCGTCGGCGATCGCCGCACGGACGCGGTTGAGGATCGACGATATCCCCGCCTCGAGCAGCGCCACCAGGATGCCCTGCTTGTTCTCGTGGTGGTAGTACAGCGTCGGCAGGGAAACCCCTGCCCGCGAGGCGATGTCGCGGATCGAGGTGCCGTGGAACCCGCGCTCGTGGAACGCGTCCTTGGCGGCGGCCAGGGTGACCGGCAGGTACAGCGGTTCGACCTGGCGCCAGTCACCCGACGCGGTCGCAACCGCATCGGGTTCGTCGGTCGCCGCCGTCGACATGGCGTCAGACACGCTCGATGATCGTGGCATTCGCCATTCCGGCGCCCTCGCACATCGTCTGCAGGCCGTACCGGCCGCCGGTTGCCTCGAGGTGGTTGACCAGCGTGCTGAGCAGGCGGGTGCCCGACGAGCCGAGGGCATGGCCCAGTGCGATCGCGCCGCCACGCGGGTTCAGTTTGGCCGGGTCGGCCCCGAACTCGTTGGCCCAGGCCAGCGGAACGGGCGCGAACGCCTCGTTGACCTCGTAGGCGTCGATGTCGTCGATCGACAGGCCGGAGCGCTCCAGGATCTTGCGGGTCGCCGGGATCGGGGCGGTCAGCATGAACACCGGGTCGTCGCCGGCCAGCGAGAACGAATGGAACCGTGCGCGCGGGGTCAGGCCGAGTTTGGCGGCCATCGTGTCGCTCATGATCAGTGCCGCCGAGGCGCCGTCGGTCAGCGGCGACGAATTGCCGGGGGTGATGTGCCAGTTGATCTCCGGGAATCGCTGCGCGTATTCCTCGCTGTAGAACGACGGCTTCAGGCCGGAGAGGCCCTCGGCGGTGGTGGTGGCGCGGACGGTCTCGTCGGCGGTGTGGGTGGCGGTGTTGCCGTCGGCATCGGCGACGTCGATCGGGATGATCTCGCGGTCGAAGAACCCGTCGGCCGCGGCCGCGGCGGCGCGCTGGTGGGATTGTGCGGCGAACGCGTCGAGCGTATCGCGGTCGAACTTCCACTTCGCGGAGATGAGCTCGGCCGAAATGCCCTGGCCGACAAGGCCATCGGGGTACCGGGCCGCGATGCTGGGACCGTACGGGCTGCGGCCGACGGTGGTGAAGCCCATCGGCACGCGGCTCATCGACTCGACGCCGGCGGCGATCACCACGTCGTAGGCGCCGGCGATCACACCCTGGGCGGCGAAGTGGGCCGCCTGCTGGCTCGAACCGCACTGGCGGTCGACGGTGGTCGCGGGCACCGACTCGGGAAAGCCCGCCGACAACAGTGCGGTACGCGAGATGTTGAGGGCCTGTTCGCCTGCCTGCCCGACACACCCGCCGATGACGTCGTCGACGAGGGCGGGATCGATGTCGCTGCGCTCGACCAGGGTGCGGAGTACGTGGGCGAGGAGTTCGACCGGCTGTGTCTCCGAGAGGGCGCCGCCTGGCTTGCCCTTGCCCGAGGCGAGGCGGACGACGTCGACGATGACTGCTTCAGGCATGTGGATCCTCCCGGGGATGGCGGTGAGTCGTATCGGCTGGTGACACGCGTTCCGTGACGCGCCGATCTAACGCTCGTTCTACCTGTGTAGCACGCCGGAACCCGCCGGATCAACAAGATCGGCGGGCCCGGTCGGCGCCGGGGCTAAATGGCGCCCAGGTCCGCTTCGCCTGCTCGTATCGGCGTGAAGGTCTTGACGTCGAGGGGCGCGGCCAGCAGATTCGCGATGGCCTGGCCCAGTTCGGCGAGCGCCGGCGCCTGGCCGTGTGTGGCGAGGGCGTCGATCGATTCCCACTTCTCGATCATCACCAGGTCGGTCGAGTCGCCGGTGGCCTCGTGCAATGCGTACTTGAGGCATCCCTTCTCGGCGTGCACCTTGGGGATGGCGTTCAGGACGGCTTCCTTGACGGCCTCCTCCTCGCCGGGCTTCGGGGACAGGGTGGCAACGACGACTACGGGCGACATGTGGTCGAACTCCTGGTGGTTGAGAGACGGAACGATCTGCGCCTGACGTTAGGCCATGGAGCGCGGGCGAATCCGTGCTTCCCGAAACATCTCACCGGTCGAGGTAGGCCACGATCGCATTCGTCAGGCCGCGGCGCGCCTCGTCGAGGTCCGAGTACGTGCCCAACCGTGCCTCGGACACGAGACCGCGCATCGCGCCCGGGATGAAGGCGGCAACCTCACGCACCCGTCCCGGGTCGACATCGAGATCCGCGAATGCCTTCTGACAGGCGTTCGCCCAGCTGTCCTTCCAGGATGCGAGTTCCGCTGCGGTCGCCGGGTACAGCCGCTCCAGTTCGGCGGGGTCGCGTGGCAGGGCGGCCCGCAGGTTCTCGATGGCCCGCGCCTCGGTCGAGGTGAGGCCGAGGAACAGGATGTCGATGATGTCGGCGACCCGTTCCGGTAGCGGTGCGCTGTTGTTCTCGCGGTAGGGCAACTCGCCACGATGTTCGGCGGTTCGTCGCAGAAACGCCGCCCACAGGCCGTCGACGTCGCCGAACTGGTACTTGACGGTTCCCCAGGTGGCGCCGGTCTCCTTGGCGATGCGGTTGGCCGACACCGAGCCCGGTTCGCCGGAGGCCAACGCGGTGACCGCGGCGTCGAGCATCGCCTCCCGGGTGGAGCGCCCGCGCCGGTTGGTGCGTCGCCCCTCGGTACCGGCCTCGCTGGTCATGACGCCCGATCCTAATCGGGCGCGCCCGATCCCAAGTCAACCCCAAGTCGCGTTCGCGATGCTTCTCCCGATCGCCCACCAACCGAGGAGAATCCATGACCGCCGTCGATCCGTCCGTCCACCCCGTCGTCGCGCCGAATCCGGTGCCCACCGTCCGGGCGGGACTCGCCCTGGCGGTGAGTGCGCCGATCTGGGCGGTTGCCCTCGCGGTGGTCGGCGACGACGAGGGTTTCGGGGTGTCATCGCTGGTCGGCGGGGTTGCCGGGCTCGCGTTCCAGTTCTCGCTGCTGGCGCTCCTAGCGGTGCAGTACCGCACCCAGGCGATGGGGGCCGGTCGAGTCGCCCGGGTCGGGTACCGCATCGAGTTCGCCCTGATCGGGGGAGCGCTGGTGTCGACGATCCTGGACATGTTCTGGCTGATCCAGGAGTCCGTCGTCTGGATGATCTTCGACAGTTCCTGGCCGCTGTCGATGCTCGGGATGGCGATCATCGGCATCCGCATCGCCATCGCCGGCCGGTGGACCGGCGCGCTGCGGTGGCAGACCCTGTTCGCGCAGTGCTGGTTCCTGTACTCGATTCCGCTCGTCGCGGTCCCGGCGATCGGGCTGTGGGGTGCGGCGGCCTTCACCATCCTGGGATACGGCGGGCTCGGTGTGCTCCTGGCGCGGCGGCGGCAGATCTGCGTTGTCGACAGATAGGGGGACAAGACCCCCTACCGCAGTTTCGTAGAACCCACTACGATCCTTCTCGACGCATCGTGACCCGCATGCACGAGGAGGTCGAGTGGCCAGGATTCCGCTCTCGATGGAGCCGACCGGGTGGTTCCAGGTCGCGTGGTCGGCGGAGCTCGCGGTCGGCGCGGTACGCCGGATGACGTACTTCGGACGCGAGATGGTTGCGTGGCGCGCGGCGTCCGGAACCGTCGCGGTGTTCGACGCCTACTGCGAGCATCTCGGCGCGCATCTGGGGTACGGCGGACATGTGGAGGGCGAGAACATCGTCTGCCCGTTCCACGGCTGGGAGTGGAATCGCGAGGGCCGCAACGTCTGCATCCCGTACGAGAGCCGCCCGAACAAGGGCCGCCGCATCCGCAGTTATCCGGTCGTCGAGCGCAACGAGGCGATCTGGATCTGGTACGACGTCGACAACCGGCCACCGCATTTCGACGTGCCGGACATCTTCGCCGATTTCGGGGACGACAAGACGGCCGACGACTACTACCCGCCGGTCCCCGCGGCCACGCTGTTCCGCGAGCAGTTGGAGATCCATCCGCAGTACATCATGGAGAACGGCGTCGACTTCGCCCACTTCAAGTTCGTGCACAAGACCCCGTTCATGCCGGAGTTCACCCGGCACGACTTCTCCGGCCCGGTCTCCTACGTCGACTTCACCATCGCGTTCGACGAAGGGGCCACCCTCGAAGAAGCCACCAGCGGAGTCGAATCCATCAACGCCGGCCTCGGCTGCTCGGTCACCAAGAGCTGGGGAATGGTCGACAACCGGACGATGCCGGCGGTGACCCCGGTCGACGAACACACCTCCGACGTCCGTTTCACCGTATGGATCGGGCGCAAACCCGGCGAGGAGTCCGGACCGATCACCGACTACGGAAAGACGATGGCCGACTTCGTGATCGAGCAGTTCGAGGCGGATATCGAGATCTGGCGTCATCAGCGCTACTCCGACCCGCCTGCGTTGTCGCGCAAGGAGTATCAGGGTTTCACGGCGCTTCGGGCGTGGGCCACCCAGTTCTACCCGGACGGAGTGGCGATGCCGAACCTCCGGCCCGACAAGCGAAAGGTCGTGTCATGACAACGACTCCCACCCGGCCGATCCGGGTGTTCCAGGTCGCCACCGGCAACGTCGGTACCGAGATGATCGGACGTATCCGCAACCATCCCGACCTGGAACTGGTGGGCCTGCACTGCTATTCGCCGGACAAGGTGGGCCGCGACGCCGGGGAGATCGTCGGGATGGAGCCGATCGGGGTGACCGCCACCGGGACGGTCGAGCAGATCATCGCGGCCGAGCCCGACGTCATGACGTTCCACGGCGTCTTCCCCGACGAGGACCTCTACGTACAGGTCCTCGAGGCCGGCATCGACATCGTCACCACCGCCGACTGGATCACCGGATTCCACCGCAACACCAACCATCCACACCCCAGCGGCCGCAAGACCACCGAGATCCTCGAAGACGCCTGCCAGAAGGGTGGTTCCACCTTCTACGGCACCGGCATGAATCCGGGTGCCGCACAGGTGATCGCGGTGGCGCAGTCGATGGATGTCGCCGACATCGAGAACGTCACCGTCACCGAATCGGTCGACGTGTCATGCCACCACTCGGCGGAGACGTGGAAGGCGGTGGGGTACGGACGGCCGGTCGATGACCCCTCGATACCGGAGTCGTTGCGGACGTACACCGAGGTGTTCGCGGACTCGGTCTACCTGATGGCCGACTGCTTCGATCTGGAACTCGACGAGGTCGCGTTCAGCTATGAGCTGGGCGCATGCACCAAGGACGTCGACCTCGGCTGGTACTTCCTGCCGGAAGGGTCGCTGGGTGCCAACTACATCAAGTACCAGGGGATGGTCGACGGCGTGCCGCGCGTCGAGACGCACCTCGAATGGCAGATGACGCCCTACACCGATCCCGCGTGGGACATCAAGGGCTGCTACATCACTCACATCACCGGTGACCCGTCGGTGTACTCCAAGCACATGATCTTCCCGAGAGCCGGGGTCGATCTGTCCGATCCGGCGTCGTTCGCGTCGATCGGGATGACCGTGACCGGGCTGCCCGCGTTGAACGCGATCTCCTCGGTGGTCGCGGCCCGGCCGGGCATCCTCACGAGTGCGGACATGCCGCTGCGCGGGTTCGCGGGGCGGTTCCGGGTCTGATCGTCGGCGTAAGGTCGAGACCATGGCCCGAACAGTTGCGACCTCCGACGCCGTCGATCGAACCGAGCTCCTGGACTTCATCCGTCCGCGGCACCGCATGCTGCTCAGCACGATGCGCCGCGACGGCACCCCGCAGTTGTCGCCGGTCTCCGGTGGCGTCGACGACGCCGGCCGGATCGTGATCTCCACGTATCCGACACGGGCGAAGGCCGCCAACATCCGGCACACGCCGGTGGCCAGCGTCTGCGTGCTGTCCGAGGAATGGAACGGTGCGTGGGTGCAGGTGGACGGCGACGCCGAGGTACTCGACATGCCGGACGCCGAAGACGGGCTCGTCGACTACTTCCGCTGCATCTCCGGCGAGCACCCGGACTGGGACGAGTACCGGGCCGCGATGCGCCTGCAGGGCAAGTCGCTGATCCGGATCCTGCCCACCCGGTGGGGGCCGATCGCCACCGGTGGATTCCCCGCCGACGTCGCCGAACGACTCGACGCTGCCGACGCCTGACCGGATCAGGCAGAGGCCTTGGCGAACTCGATGGTCAGCTTCGAGTTGAACGCCGGCAGATCGTCGGGATTGCGGCTGGTGATGAGTGCGTTCGGGCCGGAACGGCACACCACGACCTCCTCGTCGACCCACTCGGCACCGGCGTTGCGGAGGTCGGTCTGCAGACTCGGGTAAGAGGTGACCGTGCGGCCGCTCACCACGCCCGCCTCGATGAGCGTCCACGGCGCATGACAGATGGCCGCGACGGGCTTCCCGGCATCGACGAACGCCTTCACGAACGCGACCGCATCGGAGTTCGCCCGCAGGAAGTCGGGATTGGCGACGCCACCGGGCAGCACGAGCGCATCGAAGTCCGCGACGCGTGCGTCGCCGACCGTCACGTCGACGGGGAAGGTGTCAGCCCGGTCGAGATGGTTGAACGCCTGGATCTCCCCGTCTGACGTGGACACCAGGCGCGGGGTACCGCCGACCGCCTCGATGGTCTTCCACGGTTCGGTCAGCTCGACCTGTTCGGTGCCTTCGGGGGCGACCAGGAACGCGATCGTGGTGCCGGCGAGCTCTTCGGGCATGTCGAGTCCTTTCTCGGATCGGATCTTGCGTGTCGGGACGCGTACCCGCACCGACGGTGCCGCAAACCGAAGGTGCCGATAGTTCCCGGCGCGGGCGTAGCGTGGGGTCATGGTCGACTCGTCCGATGTCGCACGATCCGACGTCGCCGTGGTGGGCGCCGGCATCGTCGGTCTCTCGACGGCGTATCACGCAGCGCGGCAAGGTTATTCGGTCACCCTCTATGAATCGGGCCGACCCGGGTACGGCCAGTCCGCCGGTCATTCGCGGATCTTCCGCCACGCGCACGACGATCCTCGCCTGATCCGGCTCGCGGTACGGGCGCGCGAGCAGTGGGACGCGCTGACCGACGAGTTCGGGGTCACCATGGTCTCGGAGGATGGGGCGGTCGCGCTCGGTGACGCGGTGGATCGGCGGCTGCCGTTGCTGCGCGACGCCGGGGTGGCCGCCGCGGAACTCGACGGTGACGACCTGCGTGAGCTCCTCCCGCTGCTGGGCGAGTACGAGGGCATGGCGATGTTCGATCCGGGCGGCGGCTCGATCCACACCCGCGCCGCCATCGGCGCGCTGGCGGAACGGTTCTCCGACCGCATCGTCGGCGAGCAGGTGATCGCGCTGTACCGCGACGGGGATGGGGCGGTGGTGCGCACGCCGACGACGCAGGGCGTGCACGACGCCGTTGTCGTCTCCGCGGGCCGGGGAACGGCGGCGCTGGCGCGTGGCGCCGGCATCACCGTGCCGGTCCGCCTGGGTGCGCATGTGCGGGTCTCGTTCGCGACCCGCGAACCTGTGTCCCGGTTGCCGACCCTGCAGGACGGCAGCGGATATTTCGGCGCCACCGGGGTGTATGCCGCCGCCTACCCGGACCGTTCCGGATACGGGCTGGGATTGTCCGACCACGTCGACGCGCACGACGACGGCGCCATCGACGACGGTCCACGGCTGGCGGAGTTCGCCGACGCCGCCGTCGGCTACGTCGCGACGGCGCTGCCCGGCCTGGACCCGACCCCGCGGGACATCGTGCACTGCTGGGTGACGACTCTGCCGTGGGGCGATGACGGGATGGCGATCTGGCAGTCGGGTCCGATCGTCGCGGTCGCGGGCCACAACCTGTTCAAACACGCGCCGGTCATCGGCGACGCCCTGGTCGAGACGGTCGCGTCAGGTCGGGTGCCCGACGACTTCACGCCGGCCGCCCGGCTGGGTGCGGCAATTCCGTAACAGATCACTCAGGTCGCGGGTGGGGACGGCCGCCACCGCAGGATCTCCAGGGCGGCCGCGATGTCGACGATGTTCTCCGCGACCGGCCGGGGCATCAGCGTGTCCGCGCGTGCGAGTCGGCGGATCACCGTGTTGCGGTGGGTGTACAGGCGATCGGCGGTGCGGGAGGTGTTGCACTGCTCGGCAATCCAGGTGCGCAGCGTGTCGATGATGTCGGGATCGGCGGTGGCGAGTCCGCCGAGCGTGTCGGACAGGAATTCGTCGGTGGCCGTGGCGTCGGAGGTCAGCAGTGAGATGAGACGCACGTCCTCGTGGCGTGCGACGTGCGGTGCCGACGTGTACTGGGCCATCAACCGCTGGGTGGACAGGGCCTGGAAGTGGCTGCGACGGAAGCCGTCGAGGCCGCGGCCGGGCTGGCCGACGGCCACGCGGACCGTCGGGTGATCGGGGAGGTCGCGGATCGGCGGGACCCGCTGCACCGGCAGCCACACCCAGAGGGTCGCCGCGCTCGCGATGACGGTGAGTCGGTCATCGGCTGCGGTTGCCTTCGCCATCGCATCGGCGACCGCCTCGAGGTCCTGAACCGCGGACGCTCCCGGTTCACTCCAGATCGCCGCCGCCACATGCGGACCACTCAACCGGTAGCCGAGCCGCGCCTCGGCGCGGTCGGCCGGGATCGGGGCGCCTTCGAGGAGCAGCGCCACCGCCTGGCGACGCTCGGCATGCGTGCCGCGGGTGAGGTCGGCGCGCTCGGCGTCCATCCGCTCCGACATCGCCGAGACAGTGTCGTCGATGAACGTCGAGATCGACAACGACGAGATGTCCAGGAGCTCGCGCAGTTCGGCGGGATCGTCGGTCAGCTCGAAGCAGATCTCCATCCACCGTCGCCACGCGACGCTCTGCGCTGTGCGGTATGCGTCCAGCGATGATTCGCCCAACCCGCGTCGGACCAGGTCGCGTGCCGTGTCGAGGACGTGGCCGGTGATGTTGACCGGTACCCGTTCGCCCGGGTCGCGGACGTTCGACGCGGCCCAGTGCAGCATGTTGGCGAGATTGGTGCGGCGGGTGCCCTCGGCGAGCACGGGGTCGTCGGCGACCGGGCTCATCCGCACCCCGCCGAGGGCGGCGTCGTGCATCTCCTGAATCCAGGCGTCCGGGGGCGCCAGCACGATCTCCGCGCCGCGCCGCAGCAGTTCGCGGACCCGGTCAGTGGAGTCAGGCCAGTCGCTCATACGAACAGTCTGCACCACTCGAGCCGGCCAGATGTTGCACCTTGTGGCTGGCGTGATCGGCGAATGATGTCCATGCTGGGAACAACCGTGCCGACAAGCAGAGGAGCAACGTGTCCACTTCGACAGCGACCGAGACGCTCGACGTACTGATCATCGGAGCGGGTGTGTCCGGGGTTGGCGCAGCCCGGTACCTCACCACCGAACACCCGGCCCGGTCGTTCGCGATCGTCGAGGCGCGCGGGGTCGCCGGTGGCACGTGGGACCTGTTCCGCTATCCGGGCATCCGGTCGGACTCCGACCTGTACACGTTCGGCTACGAGTTCAAGCCGTGGCGAGACAAGCAGGCCATCGCCGACGCGCCGCGCATCCTCGATTACCTGCACGAGACGATCGACGAGAACGGGCTGACCGATCTGATCCGGTACCAGCACAAGGTCGTGTCGGCCGCGTGGTCGTCGGAGGATGCGCGGTGGCTCGTCGACATCGATCGTCTCGACACCGGGGAGCGCATCCAGATCAGTGCGCGGTGGATCTTCTGCGGGTCCGGGTACTACGACTACGACGAGGGGTTCAGTCCGGATTTCGAGGGGCGTGAACGCTTCCGTGGACAGATCGTGCATCCGCAGCACTGGCCCGAGGATCTCGACTACGCGGGCAAGCGTGTCGTGGTGATCGGTAGCGGTGCCACCGCGGTGACGCTGTTGCCGGCGATGGCCGACGAGACCGCGCACATCACGATGCTGCAGCGGACGCCGACCTACGTCATCCCGCTACCGCGCGAGGACGACATCGCGAACACGCTCAAGAAGGTGCTCGGCGACAAGGTCGGGTATGCGGTGACACGGCAGAAGAACATCGCGCAGCAGCGGCTGCTTTTCGAGCTGTGTCAACGCTTCCCGAAGCAGGCCCGTCGGGTGATCCGGAAGATCAACCAATCCCAGCTGCCCGACGGCTATCCCGTCGACGAGCACTTCAACCCGCCGTACAACCCGTGGGATCAGCGGCTGTGCGTCGTCCCCGATGCGGACCTGTTCCGCACCATCCGGAAGGGCAAGGCGTCGATCGTCACCGACCGCATCGCGACGTTCACCGAGAACGGCATCCTGCTCGAAAGTGGCGAGGAGCTCGAGGCCGACATCATCGTCACCGCGACCGGCCTGAACATCAAGGTGGTCGGCGGGATCGACCTCACCGTCGACGGTGAGCCGGTCGCCCTGACAGACACGGTGGTGTATCGCGGAATGATGCTGTCCGGTGTGCCGAACTTCGCGATGGCGATCGGTTACACGAACTCGTCCTGGACCCTGAAGATCGGGCTGCTGTGCGAGTACTTCTGTAAGTTGCTGGGGCACATGGACCGTCACGGCTACGACAGCGTGCGGGCCGTCGCCGATCCGGCGATGCCGACTCGCCCGCTGCTCGATTTCGGTGCGGGCTATGTGCAGCGTGCGCTGGGGTCGCTGCCCAAGCAGGGGCCGAAGGCGCCGTGGGTGATGTCGATGAGCTACTACACCGACCGGCGGCTGCTGCGTGGCGATGTCGCCGACGAGAACCTGCGTTTTGCGACGGCACGCGACCGGTCCGGGGAGCGTGTCACGGTCTGAACTCCTGACTGATCGTCAGTGGCTGTGCGCGAACACCTGGACACTGAGAACGATGAGTCCGATCACCACGAGTGTGATGAGCGCTGCGAGTTTCTGCCACCACGTGACCTCGGCGTTGCGCACCGCCAGCCAGCCGGTGAGGCCGAGCGTGCCGATGTAGACGAACCCGGCGATGAGCAGCGCGGTGTCGAGCTCGAGAATGCCGATCCATGCGGCGACGATCAGTCCGATGGGGACGACCAGGGTCTCGAGGGCGTGGCCGGCGATCCGGAGCAGGGTGCGGATCTCGTTGCCCCGCGGGAAGTGGCGGTGGACCGACAGGTGCGCGATGCCGTCGGACGCGAAACCGGCCAGGATCACCGCGAGCACACCCATCGACAGGATCTCGAAGGCGTAGGCGGCGCTGTGGTGGTCGGCGCCGTTGTAGAGGGTCAGCACGATGGCCAGTCCGGTGAAGGTCGCGTACACGCGTTCCTTTAGGAACGTCACCGCGACGTTCGGGGGCTGGACGGCCGGGTCGTCGTGGTCGAGGGGCTGGGCGGGGTCGACGGGCTGGGCGGGATCGAGGCCACCTGCTTGGCTCATGTTCGTATTGTGGGCCTAAGGTGGCCGGCATGCCCCTCAACGCCACGGTTCTCGTCTCGTCGGTCGGCCTCGTCGGCGGGTACGCCGCCGCTCGCTACAGCGGTCGCCGGGAACTCGGCGGTGTGGTGCTGGCCGTCGCCGGCGCGTGGTGCACGCGGGAGTGGGCCGACCGGGGCCCGGCCGTCGCGTCGGGACTCCTCGCGACCTATCTCGGGGCGTTCGGTGCGTCGCATCCGCTGGCCAAGAAGATCGGGGCATGGCCGTCGGTGTTCGCGGTGACCGCCGCCACGGCGGGAACGACGTATGCGGTGACCCGGCGGGGCTGACACGCGGTCGAAGGTCGGAACCGCTGAGGGAGTCCCCGGGTTCTGGAACAATCGGCAAGCGTGACCACTCAGCGTGCGAACGGTAGGCCACGTGTGGTGATCGTCGGCGCAGGTCTGGGTGGGCTGCAGACCGCCCGCAGGCTCAAGCGGGCCGATGTCGACGTCACTGTCGTCGACCGTGGGACGAGCCACCTCTTCCAGCCACTGCTGTATCAGTGTGCGACCGGCTTGTTGTCCGAAGGTGCGATCTCCAGCCCGATCCGACATCTGCTGCGCCGGCAGCGGAATGCCGACGTCGTGTTGGGGGAGGCCGAGGAGGTCGACGCGGAGGGGCAGACCATCTCGGTGTGCCGGCCGGACGGCTCGTCGATGACCATCGGCTACGACCATCTGGTGGTCGCGGTCGGGATGCGAACCGCGTATCACGGCAACGACGAGTTCGCGCAGTATGCGCCGGGGATGAAGACCCTCGATGACGCCCTCGCGATCCGGCGACGCATCATCGGCGCGTTCGAGGTGGCCGAGACGATTCCGGATGCCGAGCAGCGTCGAGAGTGGCTGACGTTCGCGGTCGCCGGCGGCGGGCCGACCGGTGTCGAATTGGCCGGGCAGATCCGGGAACTCGCAACGCTGGCGCTGCAGAACGAGTTCCGCACCATCGACCCGGGTGAGGCGCGGGTCTTGTTGCTGCACGGCGGGGATCGGGTGCTGCCGTCGTTCAGTCCGAAGCTGTCGCACCGCGCGCAGACGATCCTCGACCAACTCGGCGTCGAGACGCACCTGGGTGTGCATGTGACCGACGTGACCGCCGATGAGGTGGAGACGACGTCGAAGTCCACGCCGCACGAGGTGATCCGGTATCAGACCCGGACGACGTTGTGGAGCGCCGGAGTCGAGGCGGTCCCGTTTGCGGGTGTGGTGGCGCGGGCGCTGGGCGTCGAGCAGGACCGCGGCGGGCGGATATCGGTGGAAGCCGATCTGTCGGTACCTGGTCATCCGAACGTGTGGATCGTCGGGGACATGATGTCGCGCGACAATCTGCCGGGTGTCGCCGAGGTCGCGATGCAGGGTGGCCGCCACGTCGGTGCGGTCATCGCGCATCTCGCCGGGGACGGCACCGAGCGGGCGCCGTTCAGGTATCACGACCTGGGCAGCGCTGCCTACATCGCGCGGAGGCACGCAGTCGTCGAGGCGGGCAGGCTGAATCTGTACGGTTACATCGGCTGGGTGGCGTGGGGGATCATCCACATCGCTTTCCTCGCCGGGATGCGTAATCGGCTCGGCACCGTGATGAATTGGAGTGCAACCCTTCTCACGGATTCACGGCGAGAGCGCGCGATCACCTACGGCGATCCGGAGACCGCGCGGCGGCCGTATCGGTGAGTCGTCGTTGGGTGGCGTCGTAGGTCGGCCGCGTTTGTAGATCAACAGTGTTCGTAGATCATCAGGCTCACGCCGCTCTCGAAGGGCTGTGCGGACCGTAGTCGGAAGCGGTCGACCTCTGGCGTCGTCGGCGGCGCGAGCAGCGGTACCCCCGTGCCGAGGACGACCGGGTGTAGTTTCAGATGGATCTCGTCGATCTCTGTGCGGAGCGAAGCGGCAAGCGAACCACCGCCACAGAGCCAGATGTCGCGGCCCCGTTCGGCTTTCACTGCGCGGACGTGCGCGATCGCGTCCGACGTCACGAGTTCTATTGATTCCGCCGGGGTCGCGTCGAGGGTGGAAGAGAACACCAGGTGCCGCAGGTGCGGATAGGCGTCACTGACGCCTTGCGACCTCCCGATCTCATAGCTGGCTCGTCCCTCCAGCACCGTGTCGAAATGGCGGGGTTCGACGTCGCTCATCCCGATCATCGGGCGCACATGGAACGGGATCGTCTCCGGATACTCATCCAGCAATGCCGAGGCATGGTCACCCTCGAGCTCGAAAACCGTTCCGGACGGGTCGCTTCCGGCCGACGCGGCGATGAACCCGTCCAGCGTCGCGGCGACGAGATAGATCAGCTTGCGCATGTGCACCTCCGGCGTCGACGGTAACGGTCGGTGGCGCAGCGGAACAAGCGATTTCCCGCGACCCGGTTTCGGGACCACTACCTCGCAGGTAGTGGTCTCGATGCCGTTTCGGTCGGAGGATGGAGGTACCCGGATCTCAGGAGGTGCGCCATGACATCGCGCAGCCATTCTCTATCGATTCCCGTTGCGGCACCGACAGAGTCGAGCCCTCGATGGCTGACCTTCGTGATGTGGTGCGACCGGTGGGGATCGTACTGGTACATCGTTGCCGGCTTCTTCTTCGCGCCGGTGTTGATCATCCTTGAACCGTGGCAGGGTGCCGTCACCGTGGCCTGGATTCTCATCTCCCTGGTGGGCCTGTGGCTCGGCATCCTCGGCATCCTCATGACGATCGGACTCGCCAAAGTCCTTCGCGCAGGGGAGGAGATCTCCGAGGATTACTGGTGGTCGTTGCTAGGCGAGCCGCCGTCTTCACGGTGAGTGTGCCGGTCACCGTGGGTAGGTGATGATGGTTTCGCCGGTGCGTAGGTTGCGCCAGGTGATGGTGCGGTCGGTGTGCATGGTCGGCACCCAGCCGCCATCGTGCTTGCGGTGGTGGTCGGGTCGGCAGAGTGGTGCGAAGTTGAAGGGCACGCTCCAGCCGCCGGCCAGCGGGTCGGCATGGTTGAACTTCACCAGGTGGTCGAGCTCGCACTCGTGGGACGGGCGACTGCAGTAGGGGTAGCGGCAGCGCCGATCGAGGTAGGTGATCTCGGCGCGCATCCGGTCGGGTGGTCGGTAGATCAGGGCTCCGGGTGGTGGGATGTCGAATCCGCCGTGTCCGGTGGGGTCGATGGGTGGTGCCAGGGCTCGGTCGCCGACGATGATCAGTCGGCTGGCCGGTTTCGGCGTCGTGAGGGTGGGGGTGGTGATGATCTTCGCCCGCTGCGCCAGGTCGGCCGCGTGCGCGGGATCGATGGCCCCGTAGCCCTGCAGCCGGGTCGGTTCGATGCCGGTGGGGTCGTGCAGGAGCGTCCAGGCCGGTGGGGTCGGGAGGTCGGCGGGCGCTGGGTCGGGGGCTGTCTGTTCGGTGCTGTCGTCGGCGTCGTCGGCGTTGCCGGTGTCGTCAGCGGTGTCGGCGTCGGTCTCGGCCGTGTCGCCATCGCCAGTGCTATCGAGGTTGGCGATGTCGGCGTCGGGCTCGCTGTCGGTCTCGGCGACGTCGTGGTTGTGGGCGCCGTCCGTGGTGTCGGCGGTGTCATGGTTCTCGGCGGATGCGGCCGGTTCGGTGTCGGTGGGATCGGTGTCGGTGGGTGCGGTGATGGACGCGCTGCTCGGCGACCGACCAGTCTCGTCGTCGCCGTCGCTCGGGTCGGTCTCATGGCCGGTGGTGTCGGCTGTCTCCGGGTGGGTCTGACTCGCTACATTGCCGCCGGCGGTGGGCGCCGCCGTCTTCCGCTTGCCGCGCCTGGTGCGGACTTGTCCTGCCGTGCAGGTGTCCTCGCCGCATTCACACGCCAGGCTGGCGCCAGGGATGCCGACGATCTCGCCGAACGCGAGGATGCGTTGGCGGCCGAGGGTGCGCGGGTCGTTCTTGCACACGCGTGCCGCGACGAGCTTGGTGATGCGGTCACGCAGGTGCACGCCGTGCTCGGCGGGCATGCAGGCGTCGAGGTTCATGTGCCCGCCGGCTTCGTTGCTGAAGGTGATGTTCTCGAACGCTTCGGCGATCGCATCCCGGGATTCGGCAGCACCGTCGGGGTCGAGGCTGATGACCGCGTCGGCCAGGTCGTCCC
>NZ_JAZDUF010000004.1:0-642098 GCF_036350415.1 Gordonia sesuvii | reverse complement strand
ACCACCCACCGAACACCCCGAACAACCCGCGCCGCACGCCACATCGAAACACCGCCCGCGGGCAAATACCCCATGCCCCAACCCGCAAAACACCCCCTTGACAACAAACCTCATAGGCCGCTCAGGGACCAGATGGTCACACCCCCGATCCCTGAGGCTGAGGAGCGAGCTTGCGAGCGTCACCCCCCCGGCCCCTGAGGAGCGAGCTTGCGAGTGTCACCCCCGATCCCTGAGGAGCGAGCTTGCGAGCGTCACCCCCGACCCCTGAGGAGCGAGCTTGCGAGCGTATCGAAGGGTCACGAAGGGCCGGCCGCGTGTCGGGGAGTCCGGTCCCCGGCGGCGCAACAGGTATCGTGGACCGGGAAATGCCTGCTAATACGCCCGACCCCGACAAAGCCGCGGGGGGTGCCGTCCAATCCGTCGATCGGGCCCTGCAGGTGCTCGAGATGATCGGCCGGGCGGGCACCGCCGGGGTCACCGAACTCGCCGTCGAACTCGGGGTGCACAAGTCGACCGTGTCGCGGATCATCGGCTCCCTGGAGGCCCGGGGTTTCGTCGAGCAGGTACCGGACAGCCGCAAGTACCGCATCGGCTTCACCGTGGTGCGGTTGGCCGGGTCGACCACCGCGACGCTCGACCTGGCCAAGCAGGGTCAGGACATCTGCAACGCCCTGGCCGCCGAGACCGGGGAGACCACCAATCTCGCCGTCCTCGGCGGCGCCGACGCCATCAACGTGGTGGAGGCCCAGGGGTCGTCGAGCGTCGCGTTGCAGACGTGGGTCGGACAGTCGACACCCGCGCACGCGACCTCGTCGGGCAAAGCGCTGCTGAGCGGACTCACGACGGACGAACTGCGCGCGACGATGCCCGCCCGGCTGCAGGCGTTCACCGAGAACACCATCACCAGCCTGTCGGCGCTGACCGCGAACCTCGACATCGTCCGGGAACGGGGATGGGCGATGGCCGAGGAAGAACTGGAGGTCGGCCTCATCGCGGTGGCCGCGCCGATCCGTGACCACACCGGTCGGGTCGTGTCCTCACTGAGCATCTCCGGCCCGCGGTACCGCTTCGCCCCGGAGGACGCACCGCAGGTCGCAGCGAAGGTGATGCGCGCCGCCACCGAGCTGAACGAACGGTTCGGGTACTACGGCTGACTCCCGAACGCGCCGACCCGCTCGGCCAGCTGCTCAGTGAGTTCCTCCGCATACGCCAACTGCCGCGCCAGTTTTCGGCACGCGTCGCGAGCTCGTTCACCGAACTCTTCGAGCGTGTCGCGGGCGGCGGCCTTGGCCTCGGCGGTGGCGTCCGGGTCGTCGAGCATGTCCTCGGCGTCGAGCAGTCGCCGCATGTCGTCGAGGCTGAACCCGGTGGGTTTCATCCGGCGGATCACCAGCAGCCGGTCGATGTCGCCCGGGGTGTAGAGGCGGAAACCGCCGGCCGAGCGGGCCGACGGCGTGACCAGCCCGACCTCGTCGTAGTGCCGGATCGTCTTGATGGACAACTCGGTTCGGCTGGCCACCTCGCCGATCTGCAGCAGTTCGGTGTGCATCGGTTCTGGGTCCATCGCTTCAGTGTCCACCGGCGAGGTGTCCGCTCAGACGTTCGTGGCGGTCGGCGCTGTGGCCGTCGAGCCCGACGATGGTCGCCGTTTTCCCCTTCGCCGCGTACTTGGTCGTGACGGCATCGAGCGTGGCAACGGTCGATGCATCCCAGATGTGTGCGTCGCTCATGTCGATCACCACGTTGTCCGGGTCGCCGACGTAGTCGAACTGATAGACGAGGTCGTTGCTGGAGGCGAAGAACAGTTCGCCACGAACCGCGTAGACGCGGGTGTCCTCGTCGGGATGTGCGACGTCGACCACCTCCGTCAGGTGCGCCACCCGCCGCGCGAACAACACCATCGCGGTGATCACTCCGACGATGACACCGTAGGCCAGGTTGTGCGTGACCACGGTGACCACCACGGTGGCGAGCATGACGGTGATCTCGCTCTTCGGCATGCGGCGCAACGTCTTCGGGTTGATGCTGTGCCAGTCGAAGGTACCCACCGACACCATGATCATCACCGCGACGAGCGCGGCCATCGGGATCATCGCCACCACATCGCCGAGGCCGACGACCAGGATCAGCAGGAACACGCCGGCCAGGAAGGTGGAGATGCGGGTGCGGGCGCCGGACGACTTCACGTTGATCATCGTCTGGCCGATCATCGCGCACCCGCCCATGCCACCGAAGAAGCCGGTGACGATGTTCGCGACACCTTGTCCCACCGCTTCGCGGGACTTGTCCGAATGTGTGTCGGTGATGTCGTCGACGAGTTTCGCGGTCATCAGCGACTCGAGCAACCCGACCAGCGCCATCGTGAACGCGTACGGCGCGATGATGGTCAGGGTGTCCCAGGTGAACGGCACGTCGGGGATCAGCCATGCCGGCAGGCTGTCGGGTAGTTCGCCTTCGTCGCCGACGTTGGGCACCGACAGTCCGGCGACCAGGGTGACCGCGGTCAGCAGCACGATCGCCACCAGCGGTGCGGGGATGACGCTGGTGATCCGTGGCAGCAGCACGATGATGGCGATCCCGACGGCGACCATCGGGTACACCAGCCAGGGCACCCCGAGCAGGTGCGGGAGTTGCGCGGTGAAGATGAGGATGGCCAGCGCGTTGACGAACCCGACCATCACGCTGCGCGGGATGAACCGCATGAGCTTCGCGACGCCGAGGCCGCCGAGGATCATCTGGAAGATGCCGGCGAGGATCACGGCCGCGATCAGGTAGTCGAGTCCGTGGCTGGCCACCAGCGGCGCGACGACGAGTGCGACCGCACCGGTGGCGGCGGAGATCATCGCGGGCCGACCGCCGACGACGGCGATGGTGACCGCCATCGTGAACGAAGCGAACAGGCCGACGCGCGGGTCGACCCCGGCGATGATGGAGAACGAGATGGCCTCGGGGATCAGCGCGAGCGCGACGACCAGGCCGGCGAGGACCTCGGTGCGCAGGCGGCGCGGCGACCGAAGCGCGGCGAGCACCGACTGCTCGTGCTGGGGTGTGATGGTGGGGGTCGACACGAGCGGCGACTCTACCCTCCAGAGAGGGTAGAGTTTCAACTCGTCAGCCGGAGATGTGGTGCGCGCCACTATCTCCGGCAACGACGAACCCGCGGAACCGTTCCGCTGCGGCAGACAGCGGTCGGGGACGAAACCAGGTCAGTCCGATCTCGCGGGACTCGCCGAGCAGGGGTATCAGCGCGACCTCGGGGCTGCGGACGGAGTCGTCGACCGGTACCACCCCGATGCCCAGGCCCGCGCCGACGAGCCCCGTGATGGTGGCCAGCTCGGCGGATTCGAAGGCGATGGTCGGCGCGATATCGGCTGCGGCACAAAGTTCGTCGACGATGCGACGCATACCGAACCCGCGTTGCATGACGATGAAATCCTCGTCGGCCGCCTCCGCGAGACCGATGGCGGCGCGCCCGGCGAATCGGTGATCAGCAGGCACGACGAGCGCGAGATCCTGCTGCGCGATCGCGAACCACGCCATGTCCGTGCGCATCGGCCGGGGTGACACGATCGCCAGATCGGCATCACCATCGGCGACGTGATCGACGACCGTCGCCGCCGCATGCTGGGTCAGCGAGAACCGTGCGCCCGGATCGACCTCCCGGAACCGTCTGATCAGGTTCGGGACCATTGCCACCCCGAAGGAATGCAGGAAGGCCAGCCGCACGGGGCCGCTGGCCGGCTGCCTCAGGTCCTCGATCTCCCGGCGCGCGATGTCGAGCTGGACTCGCGCACGTCGGGTGCGTTCGAGGTAGACCTGCCCGAATCGGTTGAGGACGAGTCGACGGCCGTGCCGATCGAAGAGCGCGACGCCGAGGTCGCGTTCGAGTCGGGCGACGAATCGGGACAGGGTCGGCTGGGACACGTGGAGCTGCTCGCCGGCCGCGGTGAGGTTCTGAGCTTCGGCGATCGCTATGAACCAGTCCAGTTCGTCGTGCATCTCGGCGATACTAGCTGTGGTTATTCATGGATGAATGACATACCGGAAATCGATTCATTTTGAGCAATAGCGGGTCGGTGTTTGGCTGGTCTCGATGACCGCGACCGCTCCCGTCTCTGCCGCCACCCGCCACACGCTCGGCTCGCCCGGCTATCGGCGGGCCACCATCGCGCTGTTCGCGGCCGGCATGACGACGTTCATGGCGTTGTATTACGTGCAGGCGCTGCTGCCGCAGTTGTCCGACCACTTCGGCGTCTCCCCCACCTCGGCGGCGTTGTCGGTGTCGCTCACCACCGGTTTCCTCGCGGTCGCGATCATCCCGGCCAGTGTTCTGTCGGAGCGGTTCGGTCGGGTGCGGGTCATGGTGATCTCCGCGCTGGCCGCGTCGATCGTCGGCGTCGTGCTGCCGTGGGCACCGACCATCGAACTGCTGCTCGCCGGGCGCGCGCTGCAGGGAGTGCTGTGCGCGGGCGTGCCCGCGGTGGCGATGGCGTATCTCGCCGAAGAAGTAGACGGCGCCTCACTCGGAACGGCGATGGGCCGCTACGTCGCCGGCACCACCATCGGCGGTCTGACCGGCCGCCTGATCCCGGGGGTCGCGGTCGACGTCGTGGCGTGGCAGTGGGCGATGCAGATCGCCTGCCTGGTGTCGTTGGCGTTCGCGATCATGTTCTGGCGCACGATCCCCGCGTCGCGTTTCTTCACGCCGCGACGTATCTCGCCGGCGACCACGCTCCGCAACCTGCTCGCCCATCTGCGTGACCCGGGACTGTGGCCCCTGTTCGTGCTCGGGTTCGTGTTGATGGGCGGCTTCGTCACCGTCTACAACTTCGTCGGCTACCGGTTGCTCCGGGAACCGTTCTCGCTCAGCGAGGCTGTCGTCGCGACCGTGTTCGTGATGTATCTGGCCGGGACGTTCTCCTCCACCTACGCCGGCCGTCTGGCCGATCGCCTCGGCCGGCGTCCGGTACTGGTCGTCGCCGTGTCGACGATGCTGGGCGGTCTCGCGCTGACGCTGCCCGCACATCTCCCGCTGGTGCTGGTCGGCATGCTCCTGTTCACCGGCGGATTCTTCGCCGCCCACTCCGTGGCGAGCGGCTGGGTGTCGGCGCGCGCCACCGAGCATCGCGCCGAGGCGTCATCGCTCTACCTGTTCCACTACTACCTCGGCAGTTCGGTGGTGGGCGCGCTCGGCGGGCTGGCCTTCTCCGCGTTCGGGTGGGCAGGAGTCGTCGCCGCGGTGGCCGTCCTCGTGGTGATCGGATTGGGGCTCGCGGTACTCGGTCGACGCTGATAGCGACGAGGTTCAGAACGGCGGTGGATTCTGCTCGTTCCATCGATCCATCGCCCGCTTGTCGGCACGTTTGACCGCCGCACCTCGCTGGGTCCGGATGTTGTCGATGCGCTGGCGGGCGGGGTCGTCGGGTGGTCTTGTTGCGCGGGTCAACGATCCGAACAGGTCTCGGCCGGCGAACGCGTTGCCCAGATAGGTGTGGCCGGTGGGTGATTGGAAGAACACCTCGCCGAGAGGATCCTGATAGTCGCGCCACCCGGCGGCGAAGGTCTTGATCCGGTGATGAAAACGGCACAGCGGCTTCAGGTTTCGAGGGTCGGTTGGGCCGCCGTCAGCGTGCGGGACGGAGTGGTCGACGTCGGCGTGGAACGCCCGGTTGTTGCAACCGGGGAAGCTGCAGCACAATTCGCCGGAGCGGATGAGGTCGGCAACCTTCTTGCTCGGTGCGTAGCGGTCGACCTGTGCGGTGTTCGCGGAGTCGGGGTTCACGTAGCAACGCTGCGCCTCCGCGACGAGTGCCCGCGCGGTGTCGGCATCGATGACGCCCTGGCCGTCGAGGAACGCCGGGTCGTCGTCATGGCCGAGCAGGGTGCTCAGGTTCACGACGATGTGAAAGGTCGGTCGCGGGGCCACGGGATCGGATGTGGCTGCGTCGTCCGGTTCGGCCGGATCAGTGTCGGCGCCTTGGTTTTCGGGTGCTTCCGGTGGGCTAGCATCCGCGTCTGTCTCGTCGTCGGTGGAGCACGCCTCACAGCGGCAGGTGAGGGTGGTGGAACCGTCGGCCAGGGCGACGAGCGCGTCGGCGCGGCGTTGCGCGGCTGTGCGGGGATCAGCGTTGTCGACGGAGGCAGCCATCGCATTGAGTCGGGCGTCGACGGCGGCGGCCTGTTCGGCCGGCAGGGCACCACCGATGCGGGCCTGACCGGGTGTGTGGCGGTCAGGTCGGACGCTGATGTTCCGGTCCTTGTCGACGACTTCGCGACGCCGCCGGGTGGCGGCAGGGTCGTTCTCGGCGATGAGTTTGTCGATCATTGCAAGGAAGCGGGTCATCGACATCGGCTCGCGGGTCTCGATCGCCTCGGCGATGAGCTTGTCGAGCAGATCCAGGTTCTCGGGCGTGCAGAGACTGGTGCGGCGCACGATCGCGAGAAACCGGGGAAGGTCGATGCGGCCTGCGCCGAGGGTGGCACCGGTGAACGGCAACTGGTGGCGAAGGACACTGCCGGCTTCGATGAACTCACGGGCGCGTGCCGGTGGGATGGTGAGGGCCGCACCGACTTCCGCGACAGCCTGCTCGAGCCCGTTGGGGCCGTACTGGGCGCGTGGGTCCTCACCGGCGGCGGCACGCAGAGCCAGGCGTTCGAGGTCGGCCAGGGAGGTCGATTCCTCGCCGAGCGCGGCGGCCAGGCGGACGAGGTGGTCTTGCTCGCGTTCCTCGTGGATGAGGCTGGCGGCCTGCAGCATTCGATAGTCGGACGCCGCGCGCACCGCGTTCGTGTGATGGAGCACCTCGATCAGTTCGGTGGCCGAGTGCTGCTCATCCTCGCCCATCTGGGCCAGCGGACGCGCGGTCGATTGCATGAGTTCAAGGTATCGGTAGGGTCTGACAACTTTCGTCGGCGCAGATCAGGAGCCGCCTGCTTGTGGACAACTGTCCCAGGGCGTTGGGTTCGGCGCGCGGTGAGACTGGAATTTCGTTTATGGGTCACCGGGTCTCGATACGCCACTCGCTGCCGCTCGCGACTACTCGACCACCGAGAAGAGACAGATCAGGAGCCGGCAGCTTGTGGACAACCGGCCCGGGGGGCGTTGGGTTCGGGTGGTGACATTGGAATTTCGGTTACAGGTCACCGGGTCTCGATACGTCACTCGCTGCCGCTCGCGACTACTCGACCGCCGAGAAGAGGCAGTTCTGGAGACGGTTGGTGGTGGATAACGGGAGGCGGTCGGCGCGCCTGGCGTCGGTCCGAGCATGATCGACCCATGAGCACAATCGTCTTCGTCCATGCCCATCCCGACGACGAGGCCACCGGCACCGCCGGAAGCATGATCCGCGCGTCACGGGAGGGACACCGCGTGGTCGTTGTCTACTGCACGGATGGGGACCCGGGCGATGTGCCCGATGACCTTGCGCCGGGCGAGTCGGTGGTGAGTCGTCGCCGCGGTGAGGCGGAGGCCTCGGCGCTCATCACCGGTACCGCGCGCGTCGCCTGGTTGGGTTACGCGGACTCGGGGATGAGTGGCTGGGCGCAGAACAACACCGACGGCGTGTTCTCGCGCGCCGACGTCGGTGAGGCGGCCCGCCGGCTGGCAGACCTCCTCGACGAGGAGGACGCTGATGTCGTCGTCGGCTATGACTGGCACGGCGGCTACGGCCACCCCGATCACATCATGTTGCACCACACCACCCGCGCCGCAGCCGATCTCGCGGCGAAGCGGCCCCGCTACCTCGAGGTGACGATGAATCGGGATCTGATGCGTCAGCTGTTCACGCTCGCCAAGGAAATGGGTATGGACGAGGGATTCGACCCGGACGCCCGCGGCGACGACGGGAACCCGATCGGTACACCCGAGGCCGAGTTGCACTGGGCCGTCGACCTCGGCGACGACGTGACGGCCAAACGCGAGGCACTCGCCTGCCACGCCAGTCAGAGCGATGTCAAAGAGATGCTCGCGATTCCGGTCGAGGTGTTCCCGTTCGCGTTCGGCACCGAGCACTACATCGAGCCCGGCCGTCCGTCGGGGATGGTGCGGGGTTGGTGGTTGGACGACGTGGAGCGTGGAATACTGCCGTGACGTTCGATTCGTGCGAGGAGAGTTCGACAATGGATTACGACGAAGTGATTCTCGGGCGCCGCAGCATCCGCGGGTTCACGCCCGACCCGGTTCCTCGGGAGCTGATCGAGGAGATCCTCGCCCTCGCGATGCGCGCCCCGTCGTCGATGAACACGCAGCCCTGGAACTTTCACGTGATCACGGGAGAACCGCTCGATCGCATCCGGGCGGGAAACACCGAGCGCAACCTCGCCGGCGTGCCTCATTCACGGGAGTTCCGGACGGGCGCGGAGAAGTTCACCGGCACGCATCGTGAGCGCCAGGTCCAGGTTGCGAAGCAACTGTTCGGCGCGATGGGTATCGCACGCGACAACACGGAGATGCGGCACGACTGGGTGCTGCGGGGATTCCGTCAGTTCGATGCTCCGGTGTGTGTGATCGTGACCTACGACCGCATTCTCGACGGCAGTGACGACACACCCTTCGATTGCGGCGCAGTCTCCACCGCTCTGGTCAACGCGGCGTGGTCCCGCGGCCTGGGGGCGGTGATCAACAGCCAGGGCATCATGCAGTCGCCGGTCGTGCGTGAACATGCCGGCATCCCGGACGACCAGGTGATCATGAAGAGCATCGCGCTGGGCTGGCCGGATCACTCCTTCCCGGCCAATGCAGTGGTCTCCGAACGTAAGTCAGTCGAGGAAGCCGCCACCTTCGTGGGATTCGAACACTAGTCGGGTTCGAACCCTAGATTCCGACGGCGGCCCCGGTCAGCGGCGGCGACGCGGCCAGGATCTCGTTCTCCTCATCGCTGAAAGCCCGTGCACGCGAGAGGAAGCGAACTCCCTCCGGCGCCTCGAGACTGAATCCGGCACCCCGTCCCTTGACGACGTCGAGGATCAGTTGCGTGTGCTTCCACAGTTCGAACTGGTCGCCGTTGATCCATACCCGCACCGCGGGAAGTGGTTCCGCCAGTTCGATTTCCCCGACGAGCACGTCGCGTTGTCCGACGCGATACTCGCCGACGGGATAACACATCGGGGCGGAGCCGTCACAGCATCCACCGGATTGGTGGATCATGAGTCCGCCGTGGAGCTCCGACAGCTTGGTCAGGAGCTCCACGGCGGTGTCTGTGGCGACCACCCGATCAGGAACCTGTTGGTCCGACACGGGTTTTCACCTCTGCTTTCTGTTGATGATCAGAAGAAGCCCTTGGCACTCTGAGCGTAACCAACCAACAGGTTCTTCGTCTGCTGATAGTGCTCGAGCATCATCAGGTGGGTTTCGCGACCGATGCCCGACTGCTTGTAGCCGCCGAACGCGGCGTGGGCCGGGTAGTCGTGGTAGGTGTTCGTCCACACGCGACCGGCCTGGATCTCGCGGCCCGCACGGTAGGCGGTGGCACCGTCGCGGCTCCACACGCCCGCGCCGAGCCCGTAGAGGGTGTCGTTGGCGATGTGGATGGCGTCCGCGTAATCGGAGAAGGTGGTGACCGCGAGCACCGGCCCGAAGATCTCCTCCTGGAAGATGCGCATCTTGTTGTGGCCGTCGAAGACGGTGGGCTTGATGTAGTAGCCACCCGACAGATCGCCGCCGAGGTCGGCCGGCTCACCGCCGATGAGCACCTTCGCGCCTTCTTCCTGGCCGATGGCGAGGTAGGAGCTGATCTTCTCGAACTGGTCGTTGGAGGCCTGGGCGCCCATCATGGTGTCGGTGTCGAGGGGGTTGCCCTGCTTGATCTGGCTGACCCGGTCGACGGCCTTCGCGATGAAGTCGTCGTAGATGTTCTCCTGGATGAGCGCGCGGCTCGGGCAGGTGCAGACCTCGCCCTGGTTGAGCGCGAACATCGAGAAGCCTTCCAGCGCACGGTCGAGGAAGCCGTCGTCGGCGCTCATCACGTCCGAGAAGAAGATGTTCGGGCTCTTGCCGCCGAGCTCGAGAGTGACCGGGATGAGGTTCTCCGAGGCGTACTGCATGATCAGCCGGCCCGTGGTCGTTTCACCGGTGAACGCGATCTTGCGGATACGGTTGCTCGAGGCGAGCGGCTTGCCGGCCTCGACGCCGAAGCCGTTGACCACGTTGAGCACACCCGCGGGCAGCAGATCCGAGATGAGGCTCATGAGGTAGAGGATCGACGCCGGGGTCTGCTCGGCGGGCTTGAGCACCACCGCGTTGCCGGCGGCGAGCGCCGGGGCCAACTTCCACACCGCCATCAGGATGGGGAAGTTCCACGGGATGATCTGTCCGACAACGCCGAGCGGCTCGTGGAAGTGGTAGGCGACGGTGTCCTCGTCGACCTCGGAGATCGAACCCTCCTGGGCGCGCAGCGCACCGGCGAAGTAGCGGAAGTGGTCGATGGCCAGGGGGATGTCAGCGGCGAGGGTCTCACGGACGGCCTTGCCGTTGTCCCAGGTCTCGGCGACGGCCAGCTTCTCCAGGTTCTCTTCCATGCGATCGGCGATGCGCAGCAACGTCAGTGAACGTTCGGCGACCGGGACCTTGCCCCACTGCGGGGCGGCCTTGTGTGCGGCGTCCAGCGCGAGTTCGATGTCCTCGGCGGTGGACCGCGCGACCTCGCAGAACGTCTTGCCGTCGACCGGGGAGGGATTCTCGAAGTACTGTCCCTTCACCGGAGGGGTCCACTGGCCGCCGATCCAGTTGTCGTAGCGGGACTCGAAGCTCATCACCGATCCGTCGGCTCCGGGCTTTGCGAAGACGGTCATCTCGTACTCCTCAGGTGGTTCCAAATGTCGTGGTTCCTGGTGTCACGTGCGCCACCCAGGGGTGGCTGAAGTGATCTGGTGCACACGGTAGGAGTGAATGCGTTGCACCTGCGTTGCAGGACGTACAACGACGCGGAACCGCAGGTCAGACCGCCCGAGCAATGCGTTGCACACCGTCGATGACGAGTTCGGGCGCGCAGCCCACGTTCATCCGGGCGAAGCCGCGGCCCGGTTCGCCGAACGCCGGCCCCGAGTGCAGCGCGAGGCGTCCACGCTCGAGAATCTGTGCCGCGGGGTCGTCGCCGAGGCCGAGCGCGCGGAAGTCGAGCCACGCCAGGTACGACGCCGTCGGCCGGTGCAGGACCACCTCGGGCACCTCGTCGTCGAGCACCTGCCCGAGGATGTCGAGGTTCTCCACGATCCGGTCGACAGTGGAGAAGAGCCAGTCGTCGCCGCCGGTGAACGCCGCTTCGGTAGCCGCCCGGCCGAGGATGCTCGTCCGGAATCCGACCTCGGCGGGCTGGCGATCGAGCAGCGCACGGGTGCGGTCTGCCGCCGCGACCATGAGCGCACACTTGGCGCCCGCGATGTTGAAGCCCTTGCTGGCCGAATGGGCCGCGATGCCGACCTCGCGCGCGGTGTCTCCGACGGACAGGAACGGGACGAACGTCGGCTCGAAGTGGTGGATCAAGGGTGCGTGGATCTCGTCGCTGACCACGACGGCGTCGTGTTCGGCCGCCAACTCAGCCAGCGCGACGAGGTGCTCGCGTGGGTGCGCGAGGCCGAGCGGGTTGTGTGGATGACACAGCAGCACGGCGCGGGCGCCCGCACGCAACGCCGACTCGATCCCGTCGAGATCGAGGGCCCAGCGGGTGCGGTCGAGCTGCAGCGGCACCTCGACGACACGTCCGCCCGCCTCCGGGATCAATTCGAAGAACGGCGGGTAGACGGGCGGTGTGATCACCACCGGGTCGCCCGGTTCGATCGCCACCCGCAGCGCCTCGACGATGACCACGCTGACGTCGGTCGTGAGGCGGACGTCGGCCGGATCGACGGCCCACCCCCAGTGCCGATCGGCGAAACCGCTGAAGGCGGCACCGACCCCGCCCGGGCCGTCGCAGTAGCCGATGTCGGATGTCCGAACCTGCTCGAGCATGGCGTCCGCCACGACGGGCGCGAGGTCGAAGTCCATCTCGGCGACGAACATGGGGAGCACGTCGTCGGGGTAGGTACTCCACTTTGCGCTGGTTCGTCGGCGCAGGGCGGCGAGTTCAGGGGCGCGTGGTGTCACGAATTCCTCCTTACCATCAGTTCGTTGTGCGCGAGGGGTGCCCAGTCGACGGCGAACAGCACCCAGTCAACGGGAAACAGCACCCACTCGACGGGAAACGGCACCCAGTCGACGGGACCGAATCGGACAGTGACGCTCCGACGATCCTTCGGCAGACTGGCGTCATGACCTTCACCGCTCGCGATTTCCCCGTCCGTATCGGCGTCCAGCTCCAGCCGCAGCACGCGCCCGAGTACTCGATGATCCGCGATGCCGTGCGTCGCGCCGAGGATCTGGGCGTCGACGTCGCCTTCAACTGGGACCACTTCTACCCGCTGTACGGCAATCCGGACGGCGAGCACTTCGAGTGCTGGACCATGCTCGGCGCGTGGGCGGAACAGACCAGCCGCGTCGAGATCGGCGCCCTGGTGACCTGCAATTCCTACCGCAACCCGGAACTGCTGGCCGACATGGCTCGAACGGTCGACCACATGTCGGACGGCCGTCTCATTCTCGGTATCGGCTCGGGGTGGTTCGAGAAGGACTACGACGAGTACGGCTACGAGTTCGGCACGGCCGGCAGCCGTCTGAACGACCTGGGCGCCGCCCTGCCGCGGATCTCCGACCGCCTCGGCAAGCTGAATCCGCAGCCGACCCGCGACATCCCGGTGCTGATCGGTGGCGGCGGGGAGAAGAAGACGTTGCGCCACGTCGCCGAGCACGGGAACATCTGGCACTACTTCGTGGATGTGCCCAGCTACGAACGCAAGTCGGGAATCCTCGCCGACCACTGCGCGGCGGTGGGCCGCGACCCGTCGACCATCGAGCACTCGGCGGGCCTGCAGGCCCGGACCGTCGACGACGCGCTGGCCGAAGCGGAAGAACTGGTCAAGGCCGGTATCTCCCTCATCACCGTCGGCGCGTCGGGTCCGAAGTATGACCTGTCCGTGCTGGAAGCGGTCTGCAAGTGGCGCGACAACCACAACTGAGCACAGACCAGAACTGACGAACGGCTGACACGGCGGGCGGCGGCACGCGGGACCGCCCGCCGACGGCGGATACATTGGGACGCATGCTTGCCGCCGCCACGCACACCCGTCGGTTGGGCCCGACCCGCGTCGTCCTCGGCCTGGCCGCTCTCCTCCTCGGTGTTGTCGCGCTGCTCGGATCCTTCCCGGCGCACGCGGAACCACCGTCACGCCTGCCGACGCAGGTCGTGGACTCCGCCAATGTGCTGACCACCACGCAGCGTACGGACCTCCAGGAGTCGACCGACCAGCTCTACACCGACCACGACGTGATGCTGTGGGTGGTCTACGTCCGCGACTTCGACGGCATGCCCGCCGAGCAGTGGGCTGCCGAGACGGCCGCGACCAGCGACCTCGGCGACCGCGACGTGCTGCTCACCGTCGCCACCGAGGACCGGGCCTACTACTTCGACGCCCCCGAGGAGATCGACGGTCTCGACCAGGAGGCGCTCGACGAGATCGCCCGCGGCGACATCGTGCCGGCGCTGCGTGACAGCGACTGGGCCGGCGCCGGCGAGGCCGTAGTGAACGGCATCAACTCCGCGATGACACCGTCGAACGCGGGCCTCTACACCGCCTTGGGCGTCGGTGGGGTCGTCGTGGTGGGCGGCGGTGGAGCTCTGCTGTATCGCCGGCGGCGCAAGCATCAGCGCATCGAATCCGGTCTCGAGGCGATGCGCGAGCAGGAGCTGACCGGCGACGAACTCGTCGAGCAGCCGCTCGACGTCCTCGACCCGTGGTCGCGTGAGGTGCTGACCGACACCGACAACGCGATCCGGACCAGCGAAGAGGAGCTGCAGCTCGCGATCGGCGAGTTCGGCGAGGCCGAGACGGCACCCTTCACCGAGGCGCTGGCCTCGGCGAAGCAGGGATTGGCGGAGTCGTTCGCGGTGCGTCAGCGACTCGACGACGCCATCCCCGAGACCCCCGACGAACAGCGCGCGATGCTGGTGCAGATCATCACCACCTGCACCGACGTCGACGCCGCGCTCGACGCGCAGGTCGAGAACTTCGACGCGATGCGCAATCTGCTCATCAACGCCGACACCCGGCTCGACGAGCTCACCCGCAAGCTCGTCGCCGCACGCGCCCGGATGGAGCGGTCACAGACGAAGATGGACGCGTTGATCGGCAAGCACGGTGAGACGGTGCTGGTGTCGATCGCCGACAACGTCGATCTGGCGCGCGAGGAGATCGAGTTCGCCGAACACAGCGCCGACCAGGGACGGGAGGCGGTGTCTGCCCCGGCCGGCGAACAGGGCCCAGCGGTGGCCGCGATCCGCTCCGCGGAGGGCGCGCTGGATCAGGCGAACAAACTGCTCGACGCGATCGACAACGCGGAAGGCAACATCGCGGCCGCGAACACGCAGATGCCCGCACTGATCGACGAGGTCGACGGCGAGCTCACCGAGGCGCAGGCGCTGGCCGGCGACGGCGGACCCGCGCTGGCCACCGCCGTCGAGAAGGCGACCGCGGCGCTGTCGGCGGCACGGACCGGCTTCGACGACGATCCGCTCGGCACGTTCACCGCGCTGGTGGATGCCGACGCCGACCTCGACGATGCGCTCGACGCCGCGCGCGCCACCTCGGCCGAGCGGCAACGGCGCTCGGAACTGTTCAACGCCGCGGTCACCTCCGCCCAGGCGAAGGTCTCGACCGCGAGTGATTTCATCTCGACCCGCCGGGGTGCGATCCAGTCCGTCGCACGGACGCGGCTGGCCGAGGCGCAGCGGCTGTTGACCGAGGCAACGGAGTCCGCCCAGACCGATCCGACGGGCGCGGCCCAGAGCGCCCGCCAGGCGGGTCGGCTCGCCGACCAGGCCTTGATGGCCGCCCAGGGCGACGTCGTGCAGTGGCAGCAGAGTCAGCCGCCGCAGTCGACGCCGTCAGTGGGCGGCGTGGTGCTGGGCGGCATCCTCGTCGACAGCTTCCTGCGCGGCACCCTGCGCGGCGGTGGCGGCCGCGGCTGGGGCGGCGGATTCGGCGGCTACGGCAGCGGCGGCCGAAGCCCCGGCTCCTTCGGCGGGTCGGGCAGTTCCGGCCGGATCGGGGTCGGCGGGCGGTTCTGAGACCACCCGCCCGACCCCCGGACACCTACTTGCGCGAGGTCCTCCGCAACCGGGTGTTGACGAATTCGCCCATACCCCAACGCCCGAGCTCGCGTCCGTAGCCGGACCGCTTCACCCCTCCGAAGGGCAGGCCCGGGAGTGTGGTGCCGTGCTCGTTGACGTAGGCCATGCCGACGTCGAGCCGGTCGGCCACCTGCTGCGCCTTGTCGAGGTCGGTGCTCCACACCGATCCGCTCAGCCCGAACCCGACGTCGTTGGCGAGTTCGACGGCCTCGTCGATCGAGGACACCCGGTAGACCATGCCGACCGGCCCGAAGATCTCCTCCGAGTAGGCATCCATCTCCTTGGTGATGCCGGTGAGCACGGTCGGTGCGTAGAACGCTCCGTCACGATCGAGCTTCTTTCCGCCCGTGTGCAAAGTGGCGCCCTGCTCGACCGCCTTGTCGACCTGGTCGGCCACGCCGTCGCGCGCCGAGATCGACGACAGCGGACCCATGTCGGTGCCAGAATCTGCCGGGTCACCGACGGTGACCGATTCGAACTGGCCGACAAGGGCTTCCACGAAGACGTCGTAGAGGTCGTCGAGCACGATGAAACGCTTCGGCGAGTTGCAGGCCTGACCCGAGTTGGACAGCCGAGCCTTCGCGGCGATCGTCGCCGTCCGGGACATGTCCTCGGTGTCGAGGAGGATGAACGGGTCCGAACCGCCCAACTCCAGGACCGACTTTTTGAGGTTCTCCGCGGCGGTCTTCGCCACGGCCGCGCCGGCGCCTTCGCTGCCGGTCAACGAGACGCCCTGGATTGCCGGGTCGGCGATGAGGTCTGCGACCTGGTCGTTGGAGGCGAAAACGTTGACGTAGACGTCCTCGGGAATGCCTGCCTCGTGCAGGATCTCGGCCATCAGCTGCGACGACGCGGCGCAGATCGCCGCATGCTTGAGGATGATCGAGTTCCCCACCATGAGGTTGGGCGCGGCGAACCGCACCACCTGGTAGTAGGGATAGTTCCACGGCATGACACCGACCAGCGGGCCGACCGGTCGCCGCTGCACGATGGACTCCTCGGCGCCCTGCGGGTCGAGGGTCTCGGTCTCGAGCAGATCGGGTCCGTGCTCGGCGTACCAGCGGTAGATGTCGGCCGCGAGTTGGACTTCGCCGTCGGCTTCCGCCTTGGGTTTACCCATCTCGGTGGTGATCACCGCCGACAGTTCCTCGGCACGCTTCTCGTACAGTTCGGCGGTACGCGCCAACACGTCCGCCCGTTCCTGCACCGGGGTGTCCCGCCACCGCCGGAAGCCCGCGGCGGCGCCTTGCGCGACGGCTCGCACGCGGTCATCGGTGAGAGCCTCGAACTCGCGCTCGGTGACACCGGTCGTCGGATTCGCGGTCACATATGTGCTCATCGAGTAACACCTTCCTGTCGGATGATGTTCGCGTACCCGGCAGCGGGTCGCACCCAAACACTGAGGTCGCCGCGAACCCGGTGACGTCTCGCACCAGGTGTTCTCCCCGTGTTCACGATCACCTTCGCGCGGGTTTCCTTTCGCTCCCTAACGTCCACACAGTTCTCTGCGCAGCCCTGCGTGTGTTTCAAGCCCAGCGAATTCAGCCCACTGTGTTCAGCGCGGATCACAGGGAGCGACCCCGGGGGAGGCCCGATCGTGCGTATTCCGTTGCCGTTGTTGACCTCGCAGTCCGATCGGCTCGGCCGATCCTCGCGAGCCCGCGTCACCTGCCAGTACCGATGCGGGGAGGCCTGCTGGCACGAACCCGGAAACGACAGCGACAATCCCTACTTCCGGGATGTATTGCGCGCAAAGGCTTCTCGTCGTGCTGTGCTGCGTTCGTCGGCGGGTGCGGCGGTCGCCATCGGTGCGACGTCGATGCTTGCCGCCTGCGGTTCCGACGACGCCTCCGACTCCGCAGCAGCCTCGTCGTCGCCGGTCGACGACACCCCGCCCGCCGGGATGGACTTCGCGTCCGTCGCGCCGAACACCGAGGACGCCGTGGTCATCCCGGAGGGCTACCAGCAGCGGGTCGTCATCGGCTGGGGCGATGCGGTCCTGCCCGGCGCGCCCGCGTTCGACTTCGCCAATCAGACACCCGAGGCGCAGGCCATGCAGTTCGGCTACAACAACGACTTCGCCGGGCTCATCCCGGTCGACGGTGTGTCGGGCCACTACTACCTGGTCTGCAATCAGGAGTACACCACCGAGGAGTTCATGTTCACCGGGTATGTCCCCGGTGAACCCACCGAGCAGCAGGCCCGAATCGCCATGGCGGCGCACGGCATCACGGTCGTCGAGGTGTCGGCGGAGAACGGCACCGGCGCCATCACCCCGATCGTCGGCGAACGCAACCGGCGCATCACGGCTTCCACCCCGATGCGGCTGACCGGCCCCGGCGCGGGCAGCGATTTCGTGAAGACGTCCGCCGACCCTGCGGGCGTGACGGTGCTCGGCACCTTCGCCAACTGCGCCGGCGGCCTGACGCCGTGGGGCACGATGCTCTCCGGCGAGGAGAACTTCGATGGCTACTTCAGCAACGCGAGTGCCGTCACCGATGCCACCGCGACGGAGCGACTCGACCGGTACTCCGTCGACGACGATTCCGATTACCACCACTGGGGCCGCTTCGACCCACGGTTCGACCTCGGCCAGGAACCGAACGAGATCAACCGGTTCGGGTATGTGGTCGAGGTGGACCCGCACGACCCCAACTCCACCCCGATCAAGCACACCTCGCTCGGCCGGCTCAAGCACGAGGGCGCCACGATTCACGTCGTGTCGTCGGGGCCCGACGAGGGCACCGTGGTGGCGTACACCGGTGACGACGAACGCTTCGAGTACATCTACAAGTTCGTGTCGTCCCGCAAGATGAAGACCGGGGTGTCGGCGACGGCCCGCGCCCACAACATCGGCATCCTCGACGAGGGCACACTATATGTCGCGTCCTTCACCGGCGACAGCCCCGATGCGATCGACGGCAGCGGTGAACTCCCGGAGGGTGATTCGTTCGCGGGCACCGGCACCTGGCATCCGTTGCTGACCGTCAACGCCGACGGCTCCGCGCAGTCCCACGTCGACGGGATGACCCCCGAAGAGGTGGCGGTGTTCACCCGTCTGGCCGCCGACGAGGTCGGCGCCACCAAGATGGACCGCCCCGAGGACATCGAGGCGAATCCGCGCAGCGGCAAGGTGTACTGCGCGCTCACCAACAACGACGAGCGCGGCACCGACGGCGAGGCCCCGGCCGACGAGGCCAACCCCCGCAACGAGAACAAGAACGGCCAGGTCATCGAGATCGAGGACAACCACACCGGCACCGACCTCACCTGGAACCTGCTGCTGGTGTGCGGCGACCCCGCCGCGGCCGACACGTACTACGGCGGCTACGACAAGACCAAGGTCAGTCCGATCTCCTGCCCGGACAACGTGGCCTTCGATCCCCACGGCAACCTGTGGATCTCCACCGACGGCAACGCGCTCGACAGCAACGACGGCCTGTTCGCAGTGGCGCTCGACGGTGCGCAGCGCGGCATGACCAAGCAGTTCCTCACCGTCCCGGTGGGCGGGGAGACGTGCGGTCCGATCATCGACCGCGACCGGGTGATCGTGTGCGTCCAGCATCCGGGCGAGCTCGACGACCACTCCGCCGACAACCCGGCGTCGCACTGGCCCGACGGCGGCAACACGCAGCCCCGGCCCGCGGTGGTCGCGGTGTGGCGGGACGGCGGCACGCCGATCGGGGCCTGACTCCCGCCCCCCGAAGGGCTCAGGAGCTCTTACGCCCCACCACGAAGTAGGCGATCGGACCGACGTAGTTCAGGAAGCTCACCCCGAGCCACAGCGGCTTGGGACCCCTGACCTGCGCGGCCGGTCGCCTTTTCAGGTCCCGCAGCGCAGCGCCCTGTAAAGCGAACTGGACCACCGCGCCGACGATGATCATCGCCCGAGAACGGTGCGAGAGCTGGGAGAATCGCTTCTTCTCAGATCCTGTCATGCATGTCACACTAGCTCAGCTATTATTTCGTAAACCTAAGTATTAGCGTTGTCGTGTGTCCGAAGACGAGGTGTACCGGTTGGCGTCGGCCTTGCGGCCGTCGGTGACCCGGCTGTACCTGGCGCTGAGGCGCCGCACCCCGATCGCGGAGTACACCGCGGCTCAGGCGTCGGCGCTCGCCGTGCTGCTCGACCACGGACCGATGCGTATCGGGGAGCTCGCCGAACGCGAGTCGATCCGCATGCCGACGGCGTCCAACCTGATTGACGGCCTGAGCAAGAACGGTCTCGTCGAACGAAAGCCCGATCCCGCGGATCGTCGTGCGGTGGTGGTCGGTCTCACCGACCGCGGCCACGATCTCCTCACCCAGGTGCGTGGGCGACGGGACCGCATCCTCACCGCTGCGCTGGCCGATCTCGACGAGGCCGACCGTGCCGCCCTCACGGCGGCCGCGCCCGCACTCGAGAAGCTGCGTCGACGGCTCGATGCACTGCCCAAGCCTCACGACGACACCACCAACTGATCCAGAGGAACGCATGACTGTCACAGAGAATCGGCCGGCAGCCCCGGCCGACGAGCACGACCACTCCCTGCTGGAGACGTTCCGGCAACAACCGCGCACGGTCTGGGTGACCGCCTTCGCCGCGGTCGTCGCGTTCATGGGCATCGGGCTCGTCGACCCCATCCTGCACACCATCGCCGAGGCCCTGAACGCGCCGCCGGAGAAGCTCACCCTGCTGTTCGGCGTCTACGTCGGCGTGCAGTGTGTCGCGATGCTGCTGACCGGTTGGGCGGCATATCGTTTCGGCCCCAAGCGCACGCTGACCATCGGGCTGTCGCTGATCGTCGTCGCCGCAGGCATCTCCGCGTTCGCCGGTGACATCGACCAACTCATCGCCTACCGGGTGCTCTGGGGCCTGGGCAACGCCCTGTTCCTCGCGACCGCACTCGCCTTCATCGTGACGGCGGCCAAGGGCAGCCAGACCGGGGCCATCATGCTGTACGAGGCCGCACTGGGTGTCGGCCTCGCGGTCGGGCCGCTACTGGGAGCCGTTCTGGGCGAAGTGAGTTGGCGTGCACCGTTCGCCGGTACCGCGACCCTGATGCTGATCGGCGCCATCCTCTGTGCGGTGATGCTGCCCTCCGACGGCCCTCGCTCCGCCCGCACCCGCGTCCGAATCGTCGACCCGCTCAAGGCATTGCGGAACCGCACCCTGCTGATCACGTCGATCGGTTCCGCGTTCTACACGGGCGCACTGTTCACGGTCATCGCCTGGGCTCCGATCGCGATGGGACTGCGACCCCTGTACGCAGGTCTCGTCTTCTTCGGCTGGGGCGTGCTGACCGCATTCGCCGGTGTCCTCGTGGCGCCCTGGCTGGCCGAGCACATCGGCCAGAAGCGCGGCGTCCTCGCGGCGATCACCGCCTACGCCGCGGTCATGGCACTGGCCGCAGCGGGCGTGCTCACCGACCAGGTCTGGCTGATCGGTCTGGCAGTGATCCTGTCCGGCTTCCCGTCGGGCGTACTGAACACACTGTTCACCGGAGTGGCGATGTCGTCGGGCGACAGCTCCACGCCGCAGTCGGTGTCCAGCGCCGGATACAGCTTCCTGCGCTGGATGGGCGCCGCGATCTCCGCGGTACTGGTCGCGCATCTCGCCGACTGGTTCGGTTCGGCGGCCGCACCGTTCTGGTTCGCCGCGCTGTACTGTCTCGTCGCCGTGGCGGCCGTGTCGTTCGTCCGCGGACAAGCCGCGAAGTCCCGTGATGTCGAGGACACCGCCGCGCTGGTCGGTGCCGAGGAGTACTGACCTCTACCGGAACTGGCTCAGCACACGAGTTCCCGGGCTCGCAGCGCTTCGGCGCCGATGAGTCGCCCGAGTTCGGTGTAGGCAGCGAACTGTCCTTCGTCGAACCACTGATCCGACGTACTGTCGTGCGGGAACACCGAATTGGTGTTGGCGTAGGTCATCAACCAGTCCGGGCATTCCTGCCACAGCACGGCTTTGGCGAGGAGGAGGCGTCCGGTCTGCGACACACCGCCGCTCGGCGGGTAGGTGAAGGTCGCCGCCACCACGCAGCCCTTGGTGATCCGTGCGTTGAGCGCGGCGAAGTCGTCGTCGGGGTCGAAGGACTCCCCGGTCCCGGGCGCCAGATTCTGCGCATCGAAGTCGTCCGGCGCACCGTCGCCCGGGAAGGTGAACGTCACCCCGAGTTCGGCCCGGGCGAGCCGCACGGCATCGGCCAGGGTACTGAGATTCGGCGGGGTGTCGCCGGTGGCGTCGATGCAGACGATGGTGGTGCAGCGGCGGCGCAGGGCCTCCACGAGCCCGAGATTGTCGTAGTGGCCCCCGTCGGAGATCTGCAGCAATCGTCCACGGGCGGAGTTGATGCCGAGCACCTCCCGATAGAGATACCCGGCGCCGCGGTAACGGGGCAGGCCGTGCGGCCACGCCCAGTTGTCCTTCTGGCTCGCCGACGCAGCCAGGAACATCGGATTCGGAAGCCAGGTGCCGAGCCGCGCCCCGGAGATCGCGAACAACTTCTGATATCCGGATCCCATCCGGCCCATCGCCGACGCGAAGGCCGCGCCGCTGACCGCCACCGCCGCCTGCACGGTGAGATCGCGGAGAAGGCGCGGCGGGGCAAGGGCTTTCAACGTCCGCGTCGACACCCACCCCACGTCCGGGCCGCCGACATAGTCCGTCGCGAACGTGAACGGGACGGCGTTGAGTCCGGCGGCCGGCTTCTCCGTCCCGGAAATCGTGGCGGCGGCGGCAAAGACGAAATGCGGCCGCGATCCGGGGGTGTGGAAGTCCGCGAGTTCGGTGGACTCGCTACTCGGATAGGGCACCGCGACCGTCCGCTTTGTCTCGCGCCCACCGACTCTCGACGTGACAGTCAGCCGTCGCACGGCGAATGCCCGCGCCAACCGCCGGCGGTAGAACGGATGCAGACTCGACGAGGTGACATCGTAGAACGACAGTGCGAGAGCGATCGTCACCGCAAGTGCGAAGACGATCCACACCCCGCTGCGGTCGGCCGTGTCGCTCACGAAGGTATCGAAGGTCCATGCACCGGCGCCGCCGAACGTCGCGAACCACGTGAGCGTGACCACCAGCAACGTCACGAGGACGAGCAGCAGCTGAATCGCACCGCGCGGCACGCCCTTACGGGGCGACTCGGTCTTGCCTCTGATGGTCGCGACGATCTTGCCGACGATCCCGCGGTTGCGCCAGAGGATCGCCGCCAGAACCGCCGTGTAGTTGAGCAGGGCGACCGCCGAGGCGCTCCAGACCATCCCCGACGACGACCCGGAGAAGATCGAGTCGGCGACCCGCAGGAGACCGGGCGCCGCAACGGTGATCGCCGCGATGATGGCGACGCCGATCGCGAAACAGATCGCGGCCCGGGAGAGGACGGCGCGGATCTTCTCACCTGTCGGGCCCGCCGACATCGCCTCGGTGAATCCGGCGGCGACGAGGAACACGAAGCAGATCGCCGCGAGCACCCCGAGCATCCACACCGTCGCAGTCGAGTTGGCATGCAGACTCGCCTGTTCCGGCAAGGCCGGACCGCTCGCGACGGCGTCGTCGGGCACCGGCACGACCGCGGCGATCGGAATGTGGGCATAGGTGAGACCGGCCAGCACCCCGGCGATCACCGCAGGAGTGAACAGGATGGTGAGCGACAACAGCATGTTCTTGGCGATCACCACGAGGGCAGTGGCCATCTCGCCAGGGCTGTCGGCGATGTAGCTGGCACGGCGCCGGACGTAGTCGTACTCCTCGCTGCCCTCGTCGAAGAGGTCCTCGAGGGGCACCGATTGCACCGAACTGCCCGACTGCTCGTACGCGGTGCGCTCTCCTGCCGACCAGTAGTCGAGGTTCGGCTCGTGTCGGCGCATCGCCTGCAAGAGTGCGCCGGCCGTGTACCCGCCGCCGGACACGGAGACGACGTAGTCGGGGTGCAATGGGGTCCGCTCACCTGACTGCTTGGTGAGACTCTGCATGGCGCCGAGCGCGACACAGGCCGATCGAACTCCCCCACCGGACAGACAGATGGCGGTCCTGTCGTGGTCCTCGGTACCGACCGGCTCGGGATTCGGGGTCAGATACGCGCGGTCCCAACGGGGTTCGTCCGCCCAATGTTCGTCACTCGGGGCCGGATGCCACGCGTCGGCGCCCTTCTTCTTCAGCCACCGTCGCGCCACCAGGGTCTCGACGAGGCTGACGACCGCCCACGCCGCAACCACCCCAGCCGGAAGTAGGAGCGCGAACTTGGCCGTGGCGAACACCGCCGAGGCCGCGATGCCACCGAGCCGCCAGTCGGTCAGCAGCGCGAGATTCTCCGCCAGATCGAACAGACCGGCCGCGACGATGCCGACCGCGGCAACGGTCGACACCGTCCGGTACGGCTTGGTGAAGGCGAGCAACCGGCCGAGGAACGCCAGCCCACCCAGGGCGAGAACGTAGCCGAGGATCAGCCCGAGATCGGCGGCAAGAGTGTCTCGGAGATCCTCGAGCCGGTCCGGATCGGTCGGCGGGTAGCCGAACTCCCACGCGAGAATGCCGGGCTCGTAAGACGGAACGATCGTGACCGCGATCAGCGCGATCCCCATCGCGATGACGAACAGGACCGCCACCACGGTGTTCCGGTCGGTCGGCTTGCGGGCAGCGGAGAACCGGATACCCATCCGACTCGGGATCACACTCGGTTCACTCATCGCTGGCCTCCGGGATGCGCTACCGATCTGCCGCTGTGCTGTACCAACGTGCTCTGTCTACACCCTTGGGTATGGTCCGGGCCAGGGTTGGGTGGGTGGGTGTCGGTAGATCAGATGAGTCGTGTCGTCGGCTGAAGTAGCCGCGCGAGCCTGCGAGCCGGCGCCCCCGCTCGTTGGTTGAGTAGCCGCGCGAGCGTGCGAGCCGGCGTATCAAAACCCCCCGTGACCTGCACGAACCAAACTTGTCAGACCCATGTCGTAGTTTGGTTGTCAGCAGGAACGACACGATGGTGATGCCGCCCGGACCGTAGGGTTTTGGGGCCTTCTTTCAGAGATATGTGGGACGCAGTTGTCCTGTGCTGTCCATATCTGTCTCTGAAAGGTGTCTACGGTGTCGGGTCCGGGGTGGGCGTTGTCGTCGTGGTGGCGCGATCCGTCACCATGGCCCGACCTGCCGCCGATCTTCACCGGCGGCCTGGATGCTGCCGACGTCGCGTCGACGGACACGAATGATCTGATCGGTGCCCTGGTCGCCGATGTGCGCGGGGAGGCGTTCCTGGCGTGGCACCGCTACCAGATCGCCGCCCAACTGCATGCCCGTCTGGTCGGTGATGAGCCGTCGGATCACGACTTCCTCCTGGTCGACGGCCTCGCCGACTGCGCCGCGCGGGTGGCGCTCGGGTTGGGCATCGGCCAGGCCGCCGCCGAACACCTGATCACGGAGGCGATCGCGCTGCGCGACCGCCTGCCCCGCGTCTCCGAGCGCCTGCGGGACGGCCGGATCAGCGCGACATTGATTCCGACGATCATCTCGCGCACCGATCTGGCCGACGGCCAACCCTATGCGCCCTTGGTGGATGCCGAGATCGCCGCCGACCTCGATGCGCATGCCGGGGGCTGGTCGGCGCACCGGCTACGCGACATGGTCGACCGCATCATCTTCCGGCACGACCCCGACGCGGTCCGCGAACGCCGCCAACAAGCCCTGGATGCGCGCGGTATGCACACCAAGAACAAGCCGGATGGGATGGCCGAGATCTCGGCGACCATGGCCGCCGAGAATGTGCGGATCGCCGCCGCCGCGGTGACAGCTCTCGCCCACTCGGTGTGTGAGTTCGATGAGCGCACCCGACAGCAGCGCGCCTCGGATGCGATGTTCGCGCTGCTGTCCGGCACACCGTTTGAGTGCACCTGCGGGCGTGCCGAGTGCACCGCCGACATCCCGGTGCCGGGGACGGTGCCGCCGGTCGACGCCAAGATCGTGGTGCATGTGGTGGCTGCTGAGTCCACGTTGAACGGCACCGCGCAGCATGCGGCGTTCATCGCCGGGCACGGGGTGATCTCGGATGAACATGCCCGCGATCTCGCCGCCCGCCCCGATGCGGTCATCTCCCCGCTGGTGCCCGAGGGCACCCCCACCAACCCGGACGGCACCATCACCCTGCCATCGCATCTGCCGTCCGATCCGTACCGGCCTTCAGCTGCCTTGGACCGGTTTGTGCGGGTACGTGATGGCTACAGCGTGATCCCCGGCAACGGCACGTCGTCGTTCGACGCCGACCTCGACCACGTCCACGAGTATGACCACGCCCATCCGGAGCGGGGTGGGCAGACCGAGCCGGACAACCTGAACGCCAAAGACCGCTTCTCGCACCTGTTGAAGACGTTTGGGCGGTGGGTCGATGAGCAGTACCGCGACCGGCGCGGCCGGTTACGGACGGCGTTCACCACGCCGGAGGGGCTGATCATCGAGGGCGAACCGGACAATCTGGAAACGATGTTCCCCGGGCTGCGTCGCATCCGATTCGCACCCCCGGACCCACCACCCAGGCGGCGGTCGGACACCGACCCCGACCCGCCACCACCACCGACACCCGACCCTCCCACCCGATCCACACCCCGGGTGGCGGCCAAACATGCCCGCCGACAACAAGAACGAGAACGCAACCGGCAGCGCCGACAAGAGAAACAGAGCCGACAAGAGGAGGAGAGACGAGAGGCGGAGGAACGACAAGAGAGGGAACGATGAGCGGAAGGAGACGCGATGACTGACTAGCCTGTCTCGGCCGCACTGACGCCTCGACTGCCGCTCTCCTCCAACAGGATCGGCAGGCCGACATTGATGGCATGAACACCGACCGAGGTCGCGAGCTTGAGCACCTCGAGGATCTCGCGCTGCGTGACCCCGGACGCCAGGGCTGCGCGGATGTGACGGCGCAGCCCCGGCGCGTACAAGTGCGTGCACGCGGCGTCGACCGCGATGCAGAGCAACTGGACGACCTGCGGTGGGAGGACGCCGCTCTCGTAGGGTTCGAGGATTGCGCCGAGATAGTTCTCGGTCCACTCCGGGTCGAGCTCGTCGAGCCCGTCCCACAGGTCATTCCACGTACCGTCCGCCTTCAGACGCGCGGCCAGTGACTCACCACCGGCAGCACCCGCCATCAGACCGACCCGATCATCAGGTCTGCGGCGGTGGCGGCGCGGACCTGCTCCGCGCTGGCGCCGGGCGCGCACTCGACGAGCACGAAGCCGTGGTCGGTGACGTCGATGACCGCGAGGTCGGTGATGACACGATGCACCACGGCCTCGCCGGTGAGCGGCAACGTACACCGCTCGACGAGCTTGGGCCGACCGTGCTTGTCGGTGTGCTCCATCAGCACGATCACTCTGCGCGCACCGTGGACCAGGTCCATGGCGCCGCCCATGCCCTTGACCATCGCGCCCGGGACCATCCAGTTCGCGAGATCCCCGGCGACCGAGACCTGCATCCCGCCGAGCACGGCCACGTCGATCCGGCCGCCGCGGATCATCCCGAAGCTGGATGCGGAATCGAAAAATGCGGCACCCGGTCGCACGGTGACCGTCTCCTTGCCGGCATTGATCAGGTCGGCGTCCACCTGTTCGGCGGTGGGATACGCGCCGGTACCGAGGATTCCGTTCTCGCTGTGCAGGATCGGGGTCTGCCCGGCAGCCAGGTGATCGGGGATGAGGGTGGGCAGACCGATCCCGAGATTCACATAACCACCCGAGGGCAGCTCCCGAGCCGCCCTGGCCGCCATCTCCGACCTCGACCAGCCCGGTGCTCGAACCGTGTCCATGCATGCGGGGTCCATGCAAGCGGTGTCGATCGCGGTCATTGGACCCCCTTCGCACCGACGCCGGCGAGCGTCTTCTTCTCGATCTGCTTGGTCTGCCTTCCGGTGTGCACGATCCGGTCGACATAGATGCCGGGCAAGTGAACGGCGTCCGGCTCGATCTGGCCGGGTTCCACGAGCTCCTCGACCTGCGCGATACAGATCCGCCCCGCAGCCGCTGCCAGCGGATTGAAGTTCCTCGCGGACTTGGTGAACACCAGATTCCCGTCGGTGTCGCCGCGCACCGCGTGCACCAGCGCGAAGTCGGCGGAGATCGACTCCTCGAGCACATAGCGTCTGCCCGCCCAGCGGCCACCGAACACGCGGATCTCTTTCGGCGGCGACGCGACCGCGACCGAACCGTCGGCGTCGTACCGCCACGGCAGCCCGCCTTCGGACACCGGAGTGCCCACACCGGCCGGTGTGAAGAACCCCGGAATCCCCGCCCCACCCGCACGCATCTTCTCCGCGAGTGTGCCCTGCGGGATGAGCTCCACCTCGAGCTCGCCATCGAGGTACTGCCGGGCGAACTCCTGGTTCCCGCCGACATAGGAGGCAGTCACCCGTCGGATGCGTTTGGCGTCCAGGAGTATTCCGAGACCGACGCCGTCGATCCCGCAGTTGTTGGAGTAGACCTCGAGATCGGTGGCGTCGCCGGCGGCGACCGCGGCGATGAGCTGGTCGGGTATGCCGACGAGTCCGAAACCGCCGACGGCCAGACTGGCGCCGGACCCGATGTCGGCGACGGCGTCACCGGCCGTCGCATGGACCTGTGTCATGTCGTCCTTCGTTCTTCAGGTGTGCTCACGCGGGCTGATGCGCCGAGGTCATCGTGAGCAGATCGTCGATGAGCTGTGTCGCGCGTGGCCACGGCCCGTAGCCCGCGGCCGGGTTGAGGTGGCCGACGTCCCCGAGGTCGATCACCCGCGCACCCCACACTTCGGCCATCCCGGTGATCCGCCGGAAGCCGCCCAGCGCGTCGGTACGGCTCGCGGCGACGACGGTCGGGAACGGCAGACGCCGTCGCGGTATCGGCGTCCACCCACCGTCGTCGAGTTCCTGTGTGGTCGGATACCCTTCGGGCAGACGCAGTTCCAGATCGGCGGGGGTGACGAGCAGGGCTCCGGCCACCTCTCGGGTGGGGTTCTGCGCCCAGTGCACGGTGGTCATCACTCCCGCACTGTGTGCGACCAGCACCACCGGGCCGTCCACCTGATGCAACATCCGATCCAGCGCGGCGACCCGCGCATGGCGGCTGAGCTTGTCGCGCTCGAGCGGCGGGACGGTGACGGAGTCGTAGCGCTCCGCAACGTCGAGGTCGGCCGCGAGATGGGTCTGCCAGTGGTCGGCCACGTGGTCACGCAGGCCGGGGACGATCACGATCGTGGGTTGCGGCGCGGCGTTCATCGGGTTCCTCCGTTCGAGAACTGGCCGAGTGCGGCGAGCTTGCGCACCCCGAGCGGATGCAACCGGTAGCCGACCACCAGGGCCACGATGGCGACGAGGTAGGCCAGCGGCGCCAGTTGCAGCGCCTCACGCAGGCCCAGGCGATCGGCGAGGATGCCGACGACGAACGGCCCGAGCGCGAGACCGAGGAGGTTGTTGGCCACCGTGAGAGTGCCCATCGCCGACGCCCGCACCGACGAATGGGTCAGGTTCGCCACCATCGCCGCTGTCGGGCCGGACGAGCCGGCCGCAAAGAAGCCACCCAGGCAGATCAGCGCCAACTGAACCGGCCCGGTGCTCATGCCGAAGCCGACAGTGAGACAGACCAGGGAGATGCCGCAGAATCCCAAGGCGCTGAGCCACTTCCGCCGGATCACCCGACGCCCCACCCGGTCGGTGATGAAGCCGCACACCACCATTCCGGTACCGACGAGCACCACCACCGCGGCGGCTGCGACGCCGGCCCGGTCCGGGGTGAGGTCGTAGTAGCGGTTGAAGAAGCTCGGTGTCCACGACAGCAGGATCGCCGCGGTGAACATCTGGGCGCCGCCACCGACGTACGCGCAGAGAACGGCGGGGTTGGTGAACAGGCTCGAGATGGGGGCTCGATATCCGCCGGCCTTGGCGTCGGGCATCGGCGCGGAGTCCTCGGCGGAGTGCCGAGCGACCCTGCGTTCGGTCACGACGATCCGGAACAGGGCGACCAGGATCAGCCCGAAGACCGCCATCGCCGCGAATGACCAGCGCCACCCGAGGTGGACGGCGATCACTCCGCCGAGTGCCACTCCGAGCACCGAGCCGAACGATCCCCCGGCCATGAATGCGCCGCTCAACGTCGCGTGGACACGCGGCGCGAACACGCTCAGCACCAGTGCGATGCCCACGCTTCCATAGGCGGCCTCACCGACGCCGACCAGGAACCGCGCCGCCAGCATCTGCTCGTAGTTGCTCGCCACCGCGCAGAGCAGCGTCGCAACCGACCACAGCACCGCCATCACGACGAGGCTGCGGACGCGACCCCAGCGATCGGCGATGAGCGACAGCGGCAAGGTCAGCAGGCCGACCATCAACGCGACGATGCTCGTCAACGACGCCAGCTCGGAGTCGACCAGCGACCACTCGGATTTCAGGAACGGGAACACCGCACTGAGCACCTGCCGCGACATGTAGTCCGAGATCAGGAGCGCGAAGGTGAGGCCGAAGACCAGCCACGGATACAGCCGTGACCGGCCGGACCGCCCGGGGCCATCAAGGGCCTCGGGGGTCGGCGCCGGACGGGAGGGGACCGTTGTACTCATTGGATTCTCCTGGAGACCGGACGTCTCAGGCCTGCGCGGCGAAGCCGTGCTGGGTGAATCCGACCTGACCGGGCCGGCGGTTGGGCGCGTAACCCAGCTTCGCCAGCGTCTCGTCGGCGTCACGATAGGTATCGCCGATCCGGTAGATCTCACGTGCTTCCTTGCCGCCGGCCACCTCTCGTCCGAGCTCCCCGGCGATCCGGACCAACTGCTGAATCTGTTGTACCGACGTCATCTTCTCACCGACGCGGCCCCAGATGGTGTCTTCGTTGCCACATCGGGTGTGCAGCCCCATCGCGATCGCCATCGCGTTGACCGGCAGCACCGAACGCATCAGTGTCTCCAGGGTGAGGCACGCGCCGTCGGGGACCCGCTGGATGAAGTTCATGATGTTGTACGGGTTGGGGCCGTCGAACCCGCCGCCGATACCGACCCAGGTCAGGTTGAGCGGGCCGGTGTAGACGCCGCGACGGATGAGTCGTTCGACGGTCTCCAGCTGCGGGATGCTCGACAGCTGGAAATGCGGCTGGATGCCGGCGGCCTGCAGGCGGCGCAGATGCTCTTCCACCCAGCCCGGGCCGGCGGGAACGGTCATCTCGCGGTAGGTCGCCGCCAGTTCGGGACGTGCCAGCGAGGTGCCGCCGATGTCGTCGGGCGTCATCAGTTCCATGATGTTCATCTGGCTGGTGTTGATCGCGATGGTCACCTGATCGGGAGCGGGGTCGAGTTCGGCCAGCATGTGCCGGGTGTCGTCGGACAGCCATTTCGCATCCGCGCCTTCACCTTCGGGCGCGAACGAGATCGAACCGCCGACCTGCAGGATCATGTCCGGCACCGCCTCGCGCAGCCCGGCGAGCAGTTCGTTGAACTTGGACAGCCGCTTGCTGCCCTTGCCGTCGAGCTCTCGGACGTGGATGTGCAGGACGCTCGCACCGGCCTCGTAGCAGTCGACCGCCTGCTGGATGTGTTCCTCCATCGTCAGTGGGAGGTCGTCGCGGAAATCGTCGGGCTCCCATTCGGGTCCGTACGGAGCGGCGGTGATGACCAGCTTGTCCTGGTTCTCCGGGAACAGGGCGTCGTCGTGGAAATGCATGGTGTTCTCCTTCAGATATCGTGCGGTTCGGCTGAATACGGGCTGATTGCGGATCGGGGGTCAGAACGGGCGATCGCCGACGATGCCGGCGCGCTCCATCTTTCGAACGGCCGGCCAGTAGTCCTGGACGGCGTAGTGCTGGGTGCTGCGGTTGTCCCAGATGGCGACGCTGTTCGGTGTCCACCGCCAGCGCACCTGGTACTCGGGGATGGTCGCCTGACTGATCAGGTACCGCAGCAGATCGCTTGCGCCGGGGGCATAGTCGATGCCGAAGCGGACGTTGTCTGCCGTGTGGTAGTTGACCAGGTGGGTGGCGAACGAGTTGACGAAGAGGATCTCTTCACCGGTCTCGGGATGTGTTCGGACAACCGGGTGTTCGGCGTCGGGGTATTTGGCGTGCAACGCGGCCCGCTGCTCCGCCGGCATCCGGGCACCGAAGGTCGCCTCGATGCTGTGCCGGGCCCGCAGGTCGCGGACACGCTCCTTCACCGACTGGGGGAGCCTGCGATAGGCCTCGGCCATGTTCACCCAGATGGTGTCGCCGCCGACCGGCGGGGATTCGACGCAGCGCAGCACGCAGCCGAACGGCGGATTCTCCCGCCAGGTCGCGTCACAGTGGTAGCTGTTCTCGAAGTGCTCGGGCGGGCTGTCGAGATCCTTGTAGATCTGCACGAGCCCGGGATGGTCGGGGTCGCTGCCGACCACCGGATGGTCCTCGAGCGGTCCGAATCGTTCTGCCAGCCCGACGTGTTGGGCGCGGGTCATGTGCTGGTCACGGAAGAACAACACTTTGTGCTGCAGCAGCAGCGCGCGCAGTTCGTCGAACAATGCCGCGTCGGACGCGACTTCGGCGAGGTCGCAGTCGCGTACCTCCGCACCGATCGTGCAGGTCAGTTGCTCGACGTCGAACGTGGTGCGGGGCCGGTTGGGGGCGGTGATGGTCATCGGAGTTCCTTTCGTTGGACTCTGCTCGTTGGACGCTGCTCGTCGGACGCTGCGAGCCGACGGGTCAGAGGGAGAAGACGGACGATCCGATGCTGCGGCCCGACTCCAGGTCGCGATGTGCGACAACGGCATCGGCCAGCTCGTAGCGTTGGTTGATCTCGATCGAGATCCGTCCGGCGGCGACGTGGTCGAACAGTTCGCCGGCGAGTTCGCTGCGCTCGACCGGATCGGCGATGTAGTCGGCGAGCGCCGGCCTGGTCACATAGACCGACCCGGCGATCGCGAGCCGCATGGCATCGATCGGCGGGACCGGACCGGAGGCCGTCCCGAAACACGCGAGCAGTCCGCGCCGACCGACCGAGGCGAGCGAGGACGCGTGGGTTGTCGCACCGATGCTGTCGTAGGCCACTCGGACTCCGGCGCCGTCGGTGAGTTCGCGAACCCGTTGTGACACATTCTCTTCGGTGTAGATGATCACCTCATCGCAACCGTGGCGGCGGGCCACCTCGGCCTTGGCCTCTGTCGACACGGTGCCGATGACCCGTACGCCGAGCAGGGCGGCCCATTGCGAGAAGATCAGCCCGACGCCACCGGCCGCCGCCTGCAACAGGACGGTGTCGCCCGATTCGAGCGGCCAGATGCGGCGTAGCAAATACGCGGTGGTCAGCCCGCGCATCGTCATCGCTGCGGCGGTGTCGAATCCGATCTCGTCTGGCAGGGCGATCAGGTGTTCGGCGGGCATCACGCGCTCCGTGCTGTACGCGCCGAGGGGACTGCCGGTGTAGGTGACGCGATCACCTTCACGGAAGTCGGCGACACCGGGGCCGACCGCTTCGATGACGCCGGACGCCTCGACGCCCATGCCGGCCGGTAGGGGCGCGGGGTAGAGCCCGGTCCGGAAGTAGGTGTCGGCGAAGTTGAGGCCGACCGCCTCGTGGCGGATGCGGACCTCGCCGGCGGCGGGTTCCCCGACCTCGACGGCTTCCCATTGCATGACCTCCGGTCCACCGGTCTCGTGGAAGCGGATCGCCTTGGCCATGAATTCCTCCTGTGAGTTGTCGTCAGCGACGCGCTCTGTGTGATCCACGTCATGTAACGAACACCACGGTAGGAGGAAACCGGGCACAGATCTTTTCCATACGGGACACATGACTGTGCATCTGGGGACATGATGAGGAAGTGAAACCGCTCGCCCGCTACGCGTCACTGAACAACTTCGTCGAGCTCGGGCACTCGCTCGGCCTGGACCCGGGCCGGCTGATCCGCGACGTAGGACTGGATCCGGCAAGCATCGGACTACAGGATCGCTGGGTGCCCGCCGAGGCGATCGCCGACGTTCTCGAGCGGGCCGCCGACGCCGCCGACCGCGATGACCTGGGCCTCGCCCTGGCGCAGTCCCGCCGGTTGTCGCATCTGGGTCCGCTGAGTCTGGTGCTTCGTGAAGAGCCCGACGTGCGCAGCGCGCTCCAGGTCCTCATCCGTCATCAGCACATGTACAACGAGGCGCTGCGCACGCGGCTGAGTGAGAATCACGGGATCGCAACGCTGCGGGTCACACTCGACGTCGGCCGTCCCGGTGACTTCCGACAGTCGACCGACCTCGCGATCGGGGTACTGCAACAGCTGCTGCAGGGATTCATCGACCCGGGCTGGCGTCCGCTCGGCGTCTCCTTCAGCCATTCGGCGCCACGCGACCTGCGCGTCTGCCAGACCCTCTTCGGCCACCATGTCGAGTTCGACGCCGAGTTCGACGGAATCTCGCTGTACACAAAGGATCTCGACACACCCAATGCGATGGCGGACCCCATGCTGCGGCAGTACACGCAGCAGTTGCTCGGCGACCTCGACACCCCGACGGCACCGTCGACCGAGCAACGTGTCCGTGAGCTCGTCGAGTTGCTGCTGCCGACCGGACGCTGCACCGTAGGCCAGATCGCGCGCAGCCTCGGCGTGGATCGACGGACCGTCCACCGGCGTCTCGACGAGGAGGACACGACGTACTCGGCCATCCTCGACGACACCCGCGCCGAGCTCGCCCGGCACCTTGTCAGCAGTGGGCGGCATCCGATGATCGAGGTGGCCGAGACGCTGGGCTTCTCCTCGCCCGGCAACTTCAGTCGCTGGTTCCGCACACGCTTCGGCCAGTCCCCCACCGTGTGGCGTGCGGAGCTGGTCAGTAGCCCCTCGATGGTCGAGTAGCCGCCCAGTCGACCCCCCGATGGTCGAGTAGCCGCCGAGCCGACCCCCCGATGGTCGAGTAGCCGCCGAGCCGCTAGGCGAGGTGGCGTATCGAGACCACGTGCGTCACAATCGTTTCCGGACGCCACAGAGCGTCACCGGATCTCGATACGGCTCCTCGCTGCCGCTCGTCACCTACTCGATCAGCGGAAAGGCGCTCAGTCCAGCCAGTCCAGCACCGCCGCGGCGGTCCAGCTCTGCTGCATGCTGCCGAGCGGTTCGCCGGTGAACGGTTCGTAATACTCCGCGAACGCGCCGTCGGTGGCCTGCCGCAGTCCCTCCTCGCGCAGCCGGGCCGACCGCTCGGTCCACCCGCGGCGCGCGAACGCCCAGCTGAACAGCCAGGTCATCACCGGCCAGACCGGTCCGCGCCAGTACTCGCGCGGACGAAAGTCCATCGAGATCGGCGACGTCGACGGCGGCACCGCGTATCGCAGATCGGGATGACCGCAGAACCGCGGGCCGTCGAACAGGCGCAGCAGGGCGCGCTCACGTTCCCGCGACAACCCGCCGCAGAGCAGCGGCGCGAACACCGCGAGCGTCTCGGTGTTGATCCACTGATCGGTGCGCAGGTCATAATCCCTTGCGGCGCCATTGCGTTCGTTCGCCGATGCCACCACCCCGGCACGAAACCGGTCCGCCCACGCACGCAGATCACGAACGTCGGAGCGTGGCTTCGAGTAGTCCTCACCGATCGTCGCGAGCACATCGCAGGCGACGGCGAAGATGGCGCTGACGAACACGTCCTCCACGGCGAAACTCATCACCTTCGGGAGCAGGTCGTCGTCGTAGTTCGCGCGTTTCATCTGCTCGACGAGCCACAGGTAGCGGTCATACTCGAGGTCCGACGGCCGCATCGAGAGGTCACCGACATGGTCCAGGTCGGCGCGGACGTAGGCCGGCAGATCCACGCCCGGTACGACGTTCGCGTACGGGCGGTCCCACCGCGGCGAGTTGTCCATCCCGGACTCCCAGCCATGAAACAAGGTGACGCGGCCGTTGCCGTGCGGGTCGCGCGCGTGGGCGAGCCAACGATGCCACCGCACGAGCGACGCCCATCGCCGGTCGATGAACTCGTTGGCCACCGCCCGGGTGGTCCGGCCGTGCCGGCGCGAATGGTCGAGGATGCGTTGGACGGCAATCGCATGGACCGGGGGTTGGGTGATGCCCGAGGTGTCGGGTGCGTCCGGGGCGCTCGGCGCGAGGCGCGCGCACTCCCAGCGCGCCGGCCCGGGGAAGTAGCCGTCGCGGCCGTTGGCGAACACGATGTGCGGGATCATCCCGTTGTCCCATTGCGCCGAGAGCAGCGTGTCCATCTCGATCACCGCCCGCTCCACCGACAGCGGCGCGAGGCCGACGGTCACGAAGGCGGCGTCCCAGCTCCACATGTGTGGGTACAGCTTGGGCGCGGCGCTGGTCATGCTGCCCAGATCGTTGCCGCGCAGCAGGTACGCGGCGCGGGCAGACAACTGAGTCGGGGTGAATCCATACCGGGCCACCAGTCGATTCTGCACCGCCCGCGTCGTCGTCGCGCACCGAGGAGGTGCCCCGGAGGTGCCGGGTAACGTCGATGCTGTGTCGACCGCATTGATCACCGGCGCCAGTCGGGGCCTCGGCGCCGAGATCGCCCGACGGCTCTCCCCCACCCACGACCTGCTGCTCGGGGGACGCCCGTCGCCCGAGCTCGATCGGCTCACCGCGGAGCTCGACGGCGCGAGCACGTTTCCCGTGGAACTGACCGACTATGAGGAGGTGGAGGCCGCCGTCGAGGCGATCACGTCCCTCGACGTCCTGGTCCACAACGCCGGGGTCGGCAGCAGCCTCGAACCGATCGCCGACACCCCCGTCGAGGAATGGCATCAGGTCCTCGAGGTGAACCTGGTGGCCGCGGCCGAACTCACCCGCCTGCTGCTCCCGGCGCTGCGCGAGGCGCATGGCCATGTGGTGTTCATCAACTCGGGCGCGGGCCGCCGCGCCAACGCGAGGTGGGCGCCGTACGCGGCGAGCAAGTTCGGTCTGCGCGCGCTCGCCGACGCATTGCGCGCCGAGGAACCGACCCTGCGCGTCACGACGATCTTCCCCGGCCGCATCGACACCGACATGCAGCGCGACATCGTCGCGCGCGAGGGCGACGAGTACGACCCGTCGCGGTTCCTGAAGACCTCGACCGTCGCCGGCGCGGTGGTGCATGCGATCACCACGTCGGCCGACGCGCATCCGGAGGAGATCGTGTTGCGGCCGACGGGGCGGGGTTGAACCGGCCTCCCCGTTCCCTGAGGAGCGAGCCTGCGAGCGTCTCGAAGGGTCTCGAAGGGCGGCCCTTCGTGACGCCCCTCCGCTAGCGCTCCGGGGCTCCTCAGGGACCGGGGGATATTGCGGTCCGGGCCCCTCCCCTCAGGGACCGGAGGATATTGCGGTCCGAGCCCCTCCGCTCAGGGACCGGGGGATATAGCGCTCCGGGGCTCCTCAGGGATCGGGGGATCAGATCTGCTTCAGATCCGACTGCTCCCACACCGCACGCATCGACGACACCTTGCCGTCGGCGTCGAACACCATGATGTCGATCGGGGTGATCTCGAACTTCATCCCCGACGTGCCCGTGACCAGCGTGAACTCGAACACTGCCGTGTCGCCGGCGATCTTCTTCCACTTGAGGGTCGCCGACCGCTCGTCCATCCCGGTGATCACCGAGTAGAACTCGATGAGCTGCTCGCGGGTGGTGCGTAGCTCGGCCCCGATCGGGTCCTCGACCGTCGCGTTGGCGGCGTACAGGTCCGCGATCTGCTCCGCCGTTCCGTTGGTCAGCAACTCGACGTATGCGTCCACGGTCGCGTTGATCTGCTCGCTCAGGGTCCCCTGCTCCACCGTCATGGTTGGCCTCTCATCGAAGTAGAACGTGTTCTAGTTTGTGACGTTAGCACTGTCTACCGGAAGGTCACCCGCGTTCGCTCGATCCGGGTCGGTGCGCGGCGGGCAAGGTCGGCATGTCGTCGGCGCCACGATGCGACACTGGGCACATGCGTCCGTCGCACGTTTTCGTCACCGGCGGCACCGGCGCGCTCGGAGGCCACGCGGTTCCCGCCCTGATATGCGCCGGGCACACCGTCTCCGCGCTCGCCAGAACCCCGCGGAAGGCCGAGCTCCTGCGCAGCCAGGGCGCGCGCCCGGTCGAGGTCTCGCTCATCGACCAGGCGGCTCTCGCCGAGTGTTTCCTCGGCCAGGACGTGGTCGTCAACCTGGCGTCCGCGCTACCCCCGACGCATCGCTTCGTCCTGCGGTCCGCGTGGAAGGAATGCACGCGGATTCGCACCGAGGGGTCCACCGCCGTGGTGAACGCGGCACTCGAGGCAGGCGTACCTCGCCTGATCCAAGAATCGGTGGTGATGATCTGCGCGGACGGCGGCGCAGACTGGGTCGACGAACGATCAGCCGTCGACCATTTCCCGATCGCCGTCGGCAACCACGCGGCGGAGGCAAACGCACGCCGATTCGGCGACTCCGGCGGCACGGCGGTGGTCTTGCGTTTCGGGCTGTTCTACGGGCCGGGCGCCGCCCACAGCGAACAGATCATGCGGATCGCGCGTCGCCACATCGGATTTCGGGCCGGACGACGTGACAGCTACATGTCGTCGATTCATCTGGAGGACGCTGCGTCCGCGGTCGTGGCTGCGCTGCACTGCCCGGCCGGAACCTTTCACATCGTCGACGACGAACCCGTCACCGCCGAGGACCACGCCGAGGCGGTCGGCGCGGCCGTCGGCACGCATCCGTGGCTCGGCGTGCCGGGTCGTGCCGCTGCCCTGCTCGGCGACCGCACCACGTCGATGACGAGGTCACTACGGGTACGCAACACACGGTTTCGGGACGCGACGGGGTGGGCGCCGCGGTATCCGAGTGTCCGGGAAGGCTATGCCCAGATGGTCGGCGCGCTCGGCTACAGGTGACCCGGCGTGGTGCCGACCTGGCATCGAGCCCATCATCCGCGCGACCTACATACCGGCTCGACGGCGTCTGATTTTGGTAGTTTCGCCGCACACAGACCAATTGCCGCCCGAGGAGAGGGGACGACGCACCATGGGTGAGATCCCCGATCATCGACCGCCCGGCTCACGTGCTCCATGGGCGCCGCCCGGATGGGCTCCGGTGCCACCGTCGGCGCCGTATGGGGGGCCTGCGCATCCCGGACCGCCGTATCCCTCTCCGCAGCAACCCTTCCCGGCACCCCCGTACCCGACATCCCCGTACCCTGCACCCCAATGGGGTGTGGGCGGCGGAGGGCAACCGCCGTACGGGAATCCGCTGGTCGCCCACAAGCCCGGCATCATCCCGCTGCGCCCGCTGACCGTCGGCGACATCCTGCAGGCGGTGTTCACCGCGGTGCGCCGCGGCCCGGGCACCTACCTCGGGCTGACCCTGGTGACCTGGCTCGTGTTCCTGCTGGTGCTCGGCGTGGTGGGAGGCGCCCTCACGGCGTTCATCTGGACCGGAGGCGCCGACGACCTGGACGGTGTGGTCGCGTTCTCCGGCGTGATGCTGTTGGCGGTGCTGGGTGGGTTCGTCAGTGCGGCGCTCAGCGGCATCCTGGCCTACCCGTTCAACCAGCAGGCGATCGGCCGAACGCCCACGGTGGCGGAATCCCTCCGTGAGACCCGATCGACGCTCCCGCCGCTGTGCGGGCTGTATCTGCTGCTCGCCGGCGCCTCGACGTTGGTGATCGGCCCGGTGATCGCCCTGACCATCACCGGGATGGTGGCCGACGAGATCTCGCTGTCGATGGTGTTGCTCATCCTGTTGCTGCTCGCAGTCGTGGGCGCCTGGGTGTCGGTGCGATTCGCCTTCTGCCTGGCGGCGGTGGTCGTCGAGCGACGGGGTGTGTTCGACGCCCTGCGACGATCGTTCGCATTGACCGCGGGACGGTTCTGGCGCACCTTCGGCGTGTTGTTCCTCGTCGGGGGGCTCGCCGCGATCGTCTCGTCCGTGATCTCCGGAAGCATCCAGACGATGACGGCACTCGTGTGGGGGATCGGCAACACCAGCGACGTCGGATTCTCCGCCGGGTTCATCTTCGCGCTCGTGCTGCCGCTGCTCGGTTCCGCGGTCGCCGGTATCGTCACGCAGCCGTTCGTCGCGATCACCGTCGCGGCCCTGCATGTGGATGCCCGCATCCGTTCGGAGGGCTACGATCTCGTGCTCGGCCAGACCGCCGCGGACCGGGCGGCCGGCCGACCGCCGGGTGGCTGGACCACCCCGTGACGATCGCGGTCACGATTGCCGCCGGCTTGTCCCCCGGCAACGACGAGGCCCGGGAGTGGCTCGAGGACGAACTGTCGAAACCCCGGTACGGCGAGAGTGAACCCGGGTTGCTCGAACGATTCACCACCGCGGTGAACGACTGGCTGGATTCGGTGCTCGGCTCCATCAGCGGTACGTCGACGCCCCTGCCCGGGTTCGTCGCCGCAATCGTGGCGGTCGCATTGCTCGCGCTCGGTCTGTACCTCCTTCGATTCGTTCGCCGCACCCCCCGCGCCCGCACCGACGGCAGCGGCAGCGTGCTCGCCGGCGAAGCCCTGAGCGCCGACGAGTTCCGTCGACGAGCTCGTGACGCCATGGCCCGCAACGACTTCGACACCGCCGTCCGCGACGCGATGCGGGCCATCGCGCGCCGCGGCTTCGAACGCACGCTGCTGCCCGACGCGCCGTCGCTCACCGCGCACGAGGTCGCGGACGGATTGGTCGCCAGTTTTCCCGGCGAGACGGCCCGACTGCGGTCCGCCGCAGCGGTCTTCGACGAGGTCGCCTATGGCGGGCGGCACGCCGATCACGGGCAGGCCCTGGCCATGATCGACCTCGATGACACCCTCGCGCGGACCCGGCCCCACACGACCGCGGCTCCCATGGTGGAGGCCGGAGCATGACGGCCACCACCGAGGCGCCACCGGTCGCCACCGGAGGCCGGGCCGGAGGGTGGCGGATGGCCGGCTGGACGTTGCTCGCCGTGGTGGTCGTCGCGACACTCGCCATCCTCGCCGCACTCGTCGGCGACTCCCCGGGCGACGCCCCCACCGAGCGGCTCGACCCGCAGAACCCCGGCGCCATCGGCGCGGGTGCGCTCGCCGCGGTTCTCGACGATCGCGGGGTCGCGGTCACCGTCGCGCGTGGCCAGAACGACCTGCTCGCCGAGCCGCGCCCGGGCTCGAACACCACCGTGGTGATCGGTGCGACAGACGAACTCGGCGATACGACCGCCCGAGAGTTCCTCGACCACGTCCGCGGGGCCGGCCGCATCATCGTCGTCGCACCGACGATGCGGGGACTCGGGTTGCTCGATCTCCCCGTCGCCACCGGCTCGGCCATCGGGATCACCGACGCCGTCGACGCGGACTGCATCACCGACGACATCGCCCGCGACGACATGATCCTGCACGACGTGGACGGGTATCAGGTGGTGGGCGAGAGCATCGCCGCCACAAGCTGTTTCACTGTCGACGACGTATCGGGCGTCGTTCGCCTCGACGCGACATCCACCCGCCCGGAGGTGCTCGTCGTCAGCGGCCAGTTCCTGCAGAACGACCAGATCACTCGTTTCGACAACGCCGGCGTCGCGGTACGCACCTTCGGGAACTCCGACCGCCTGCTGTGGTACCTGCCGTCGTTCGACGACACCCTGACGACCCCGGATGTCCAGGACGAACCGTCTGATGTGCCCCTCGCGGTCGGGCCTCTCGTCCTCCTCGCCTTCTTCGGCCTGATCGCACTGATGTTCTGGCGCGGAAGGCGTTTCGGTCCGCTGGTCAGTGAACCGCTACCCGCGGTCGTGAAGGCCATCGAGACCACCCAGGCGCGTGGCCGGATGTACCACAAGGCGCGAGCCGATGACCGCGCCGCCGGACAGCTGCGTATCCACACCCTCGAGCGCATGTCCCGCCATCTGGGTCTGCCGTTCGACGCGGCGCGGGCGAGTCGGGACCTCGACGACGCCGGCGACTTCGGGGGTGTCGGTCCACCCACCCCGGCCGTCCTGGCGATCGTCGCCGCAGCCGCACAGGCCAGCGGCCACGACCCTCGACACGTCCACGCGTTGCTCGCGGGTCCACTCCCCCAGACACCGGAGCAGCTCGTGCAGTTCACATCCGAATTGACCGCCCTCGACCAGGAAGTCCGTCGCACACCATGACCGTCAATCCGACCACCTTCGCCGACGCCCGCGCCGCCCTGTCCGCCGTCCGCGAGGAGACCGCCAAAGCCGTTGTCGGACAGGATGCTGCGGTGACCGGCATCCTGATCGCGCTGCTGTGTCGCGGCCACATCCTGCTGGAGGGCGTCCCGGGTGTCGCGAAGACGTTGCTCGTGCGGTCCACCGCGGCCGCGCTGGACGTCGACACCAAACGCGTCCAGTTCACGCCCGACCTGATGCCCGGCGATGTGACCGGATCCCTCGTGTTCGACGGCGCCACGTCGGAGTTCACGTTCCGCGAGGGCCCGGTGTTCACCAACCTGCTCCTGGCGGACGAGATCAACCGCACGCCCCCCAAGACGCAGGCATCCCTACTGGAGGCCATGGAGGAGCGGCAGGTGTCGGTCGATGGCATCCCCCGGCCGCTGCCGTCGCCGTTCCTCGTCGCGGCCACGCAGAACCCGGTCGAGTACGAGGGCACCTACCCGCTGCCCGAGGCGCAGCTCGACCGGTTCCTGATCAAAGTCACGCTGCCGCTTCCGCCGCGCGACGATGAGATCGCCGTCGTCATGCGGCACGCCGCGGGATTCGATCCCCGTGACCTCGCCGCCGCCGGGGTGCGCCCGGTCGCCTCCGCGCAGGACGTGATCACCGGTTCGGACGCGGTGCGGCGGGTCGCGGTGTCGCCGCCGGTGGCCGCGTACATCGTCGACATCGCCCGTGCGACCCGGATGTCCCCGTCGCTGGCGCTGGGCGTGAGTCCGCGCGGTGCAACGGCGTTGCTCGCCACCAGTAGGGCGTGGGCGTGGCTCAACGGCCGCGACTACGTCACCCCTGACGACGTCAAGTCGTTGGCGCAATCGACGCTGGCACACCGCCTGTCGCTACGGCCTGAGGCCGAACTGGAAGGGGTGTCGGTGGCCGCCGTGCTCGACGCCGCGATCGGCTCCGTCCCGGTTCCGCGCTGACCCGGCCGTCGACATGTTCGTGACCGGCCGCTTCTTCGTCCTGGTGCTGGTGGGCGCCATCCCGATCGTCGTGTACCCACATTTCGGCACGGTCGGTCTGTGGCTGCTGTTCTGCGTGATCGTGCTGGTGCTGGACGTGATCGGTGCCGGCTCGACGACGGTGGTGCGGATGACCCGGACACCGACCGCACCCATTCGCCTCGGGGACGCCACCGACTCGACGCTGCTGGTGGAGAACCTCGGCAGTCGCCGGTTTCGCGGCCACCTCCGCGACGCGTGGCAGCCGTCGGCCGGCGCGACCGGCAATCGGCACCGCGTCACGATCCCGCCGGGCGAGCGTCGCGCCGTCACCACCGCCCTTCGTCCGACCCGGCGCGGCGACCGGCATGCCATCCGCGTTACGATCCGCCGGACCGGACCGCTCGGCCTCGGGGGACGGCAGCGCTCGCAGTACGCACCCGGGCATGTCCGCGCGCTGCCGCCGTTCGGGTCACGCAAGCATCTGCCGTCGCGGCTCGCGCGGCTGCGGCAGCTCGACGGTCGGTCCGCGGTGCGGATCCGCGGGCAGGGCACCGAATTCGATTCGCTGCGCGACTATGTCGAAGGCGACGACGTCCGCAGCATCGACTGGCGGGCGACCGCACGCCGACAATCCACGGTGGTGCGCACCTGGCAGCCGGAGAAGGACCGACACATCGTCATCGTGCTGGACACCTCACGCACGTCGGCGGGGCGGGTCGACGACGTTCCGCGGCTCGACGCCGCGATGGACGCCGCGCTGCTGCTGGCCGCGTTGGCATCGCATGCGGGCGATCGGGTCGACCTCATCGCCGGTGACCGCCGCGTTCATCGCCGAGTGGTCGGCTCGTCACGGACGACCCTGCTCAGCGACCTCGTCAACGCGATGGCCCCACTGGAACCAGCTCTGTTGGAGGCGGATTGGCCGCTGTTGGGCGCCGAGGTGACGAAGGTGTCGCGGCAGCGGGCACTGCTCGTGCTGCTCACCCCACTCGAGCCGGCCGCCGTGGAGGAGTCACTACTCCCGCCGCTGTCGGTTCTCGCGCAACGGTATCGGGTCGTCATCGGGTCGGTCGCCGATCCGGCACTTCCGGCGATGCTCGACCAACGCGACGACGCCCGCGAGATCTATGACGCCGCAGCTGCCGCACGCACGATGGCGCTCCGTAACCGCACCGCCGCTGCAGTCGGACGGCTCGGGGTGGATGTCGTGGACGCCGAGCCGGAGCGATTGCCCGCGGCACTGGCCGATCACTATCTGGTGCTCAAGTCGAGAGGACTGTTGTGAGTGCCGACTGGCGATGTAGACGTCTAGGTGAGGTTCCAGCCCTTCTGATGCCACGCGGGTACCGCGATCCTCACTCGGGCCGCAGCGTCCGTTCCAGATAGTCCAAGTTCTGCCGCATCTGCGCGATCACACGCTCGGGACCCGGCTCCGAATCACCGGCATTCGGATCCAGAAGCGCATTGACCGCCATGTCCGCGAGTTGGCGGGCAATGCTCCGGTCGGCTTCTGGATCACCCGGATGATGCCACCAGGCGATCCAATTCAGCATGCCGATGATGCCGAGTGCGGACACCCGTGGGTCGGCGGGTCGAAACCGGCCCTCACCGATCCCGTCCTCGACCGCGGCCACCAGTTCCTTCAACACGCGTCGACGGCTCTGCCGATACGTCTCGGCCAGCGCGGGCGGCAACTCGGCCTCCGACCGGATCAACAGACGGAACCGGTCCAGTGTCTGACTCTGATGTAGTGCGATGGACATCGCCATCTCGTGCACCTTGGCCACCGGGTCGAGGTCGTTGCGAGCGTTGATCTCGTGCAGCAGGACCGCGGGCTCTTCGGCGATCTCGCTCACCAGGCGCGCAAACAGCTCGTCCTTGTTGGCGACATAGTGGTACAAAGCCGGCCGGGTCAGTCCGGTCGCATCGGCGATGTCCTGCAACGTCGTGCTCGCCAGCCCCTTCTCGGCGAACAGACGCGTGGCCTGCTCCATGATCTCGCGCTCGACCAGCTCACGCCGAGAGTTGCTGCGGCCGCCCCTGGCGGTGGCCGCCGCGCCCTCGGTGGTCGCCTTCGGCGTCGAGCTGGTCATAGGCGAAGAATAGTGCCGTCAGACCGCAGCAGTGTGCACAGCCTCGGACACACCGCCCCGCCTGGCGGCATCGGCTATACACACCAGATCGGCGCGCAGGCTCACCAGCCCGGCCACCAGGTCGTCCTGGGAGTCGGTCGGCGCCTCGACGACCACCACCGCAGCGGTCTCGCGCCGCAGCCGTTCACCGAGATCGAGGCGGGTCAGCACCGCACCGCGGTCGGCGCTGCCGGTCAGCCACAGGACGGATGCACCCGCCGATCGCGCGACGATGTCGTCGGCGCCGGCACCCCACCCGGAATCGAGGTCCACGGTGATCACCTCGGTGCCGGGTTCATCCCGCAGTGACTCCGGGGCGGTCCGCCGCGGAAAGGTGAACCCGTGCCTGGCCAGCGGCCGCGCCAACACCCAGTCGGCCATCCGCTCGTCGGGGACCCGCGCCGAATCCACCCCGGCGTATTCCGCGAGACCGCGGGTAGCGATGTCGGGCGCCGACGACACGAACCGATCCAGTCCGACCTTCCCGGCCCGCGTCATGTAGGCGATCATCAGCTGCTCGACGGGAATGTCGGTGCGGCTCGGGAACGACTCCCACCACAGCTCGCTGCGGGCGGCGATCGACTGCAGATACTCGACGCCCGGACGACGCGCGGCCTCGTAAGCCGTCAGCGCGTCGTCGAGGGTCGATGCGTCCCGAACCGCACGGTCCAGGGCGATGGCGTCCTCCATCGCCAGCTTCGTACCGGAGCCGATCGAATAGTGCGCGGTGTGCGCGGCGTCGCCGAGCAGTACGACATTGCCAATGTGCCACCGTTCGCAGGTGACCGTTCGAAAGCGCATCCAGCGGGTGCGGTTCCCGATCAGCCGATGTCCGCCGAGGGTGTCGGCGAACGCGTCCTGCAGGTAGGCCAGCGACGTCTCGTCGCTGTCGGCGGCCGCGGTCTGCTCGGACGAGACATCGAAACCGGCGTTGCGCCAGGTGGTCTCGTCGGTTTCGATGAGGAAGGTGCTGCGATCGTGGGAGTACGGGTAGGCGTGGGCGACGAAGGTGCCGTGCGCGGTGGTCACCGGGGTGAAGATCGCGCTGGGCAACGCGAAATCCGTTCCGCACCAGAGGTACAGGCCGTCGCCGGTGGTGATGTGCGGTCGGAACTCGGCAGACAGTTCGGTGCGGGTGGCACTGTTCACCCCATCGGCCGCGATGATGAGATCGGCGTCGAGGTCGCCCACCGATCGTCGCTGGCCGAACTCCAGCCGCACACCGGCATCGGCAGCATGCTTCTGCAGTACGTCGAGCAGGGTCGTCCGCGCGATGGCGAGCAGTTCACCATGCGACAGCCGCGCCACATGATCGCCGACCCTCATCGACATCTCGTGCGGATGGGACACGTCGACGATGGCGTCGAGCGAATCCGGATCGGCCTCCCGCAAATTGCGTTGAGTACGCGACGCCAGCCCGACGCCGAACCCGAATGTAGTGTCCGGCGAACCCTGTTCATAGACGGTGACCTCGGCGTCGGGGTGGCTGCGCTTGAGCAGCCGTGCCGCGTACAGGCCGCCCGGCCCGCCGCCGAGCACGGCGATGCGACTGACATTCATCGGTCTTTCCTCACTGATCTGGGGTTTCGGCAAGCCTGGCGACGATGTCGGCGCGGAGCCGCTTTTTGTCGATCTTGCCCACATTGGTCTGGGGAAACGCACTCACGAACTCGAGCCGTTCGGGCCATTTGAACTTGGCCACACCACGCGCCTCGAGGTGCCCCCGCATCTCGCTCATCGACAGCACTGTGCCGTCCACCGTCACGAGATAAGCGCAGGTGCGCTCACCCAGCCGTGGATCGGGCATGGCCACGACCGCCGCGTTCTGCACGTTCGGGTGCGTCACGAGCAGCTGTTCGACCTCTTCGGCGTTGATCTTCTCGCCGCCGCGGTTGATCAGGTCCTTGATGCGCCCTTCGATCGAGACATACCGGACGCCGTCGATGACGACGATGGATGCCAGGTCTCCGGTCCGATAGAAGCCGTCGGAGGTGAAGGCCGTCCGATTGTGTTCGGGCGCATCGAAGTAGCCCGGGATGGTGTACGGCCCGCGACAGGTCAACTCGCCGACCTCGCCGTCGGCCACCTCGGTCTCGGTGCCGGGTTCGAGGATGCGGATCTCGTCGGTCACCGCGATCGGCGTGCCGACCGTGGTCATGCGGGCCGACGCCGGCGAATCGTGCGGGGAGACGGTGAACAGACCTTCCGACATCCCGAACAGTTGTCCTGCCCAATGTTTCTCGCCGTCGTCGACGCGCTCGAACAGTTCGGGGCTCACCTTGGCGCCGGACAGGATGACGGTGCGCAGCACCGGTCGGACCTCGTCGAAAGCCGGACTCACGACGGCCTGATAGTGGCCGTGGCCGATGAGTACGTCGGTGGCCTGTGCTCGCGCCATCAACGGAAATGCCTGGGTGACATCGGCGGTCGCCAGAACCAGACAGGCACCGACGGAATGTGCGGCGTGCAGCCCGCAACTGATCCCGGCGTTGTGGATGATCGGGATGAGGTGCGCGACCCGGGTGTCTGCAGTCCAGCCGAGGCGGCGTGCGTAGAGTCGTGCGTTGTCCCAGTATTCGACGTGGCGTCGCGGGATCACCTTGGGCACACCGGTGGTACCGCCGGAGAGCTGGAAGGCGACGACGTCGAGCGGATCGATCTCGGCCTGCACCGCCGCGACCCGTGCGCGCGCGTCGTCGGGTGCGATGTCGGCGCCGAGCGTCTCAACCGGGGTCCCCTCACCCGCGGTTGCGCCGATGGTCAGCATCGTCCGCAGAGTCGGATGGCCTTGTGCCTGCTCGCGGGCGAAGTCGACGAGGTCGAACGACAGGCCCGCCTCGACGACGTGGCCCACGGCGCCGACGGCGCGGGAGATATGGCCGATCTCGTGTCCGCGGTGCGCGGCGAGGGTGGCCACCGGCACCAGTCCCGCCTTGATGCAGCCGTACCAGGTGAGCACCGTCTCCAGTCGGTTGGTCGCCTGGAACAGGATCGGGTCGCCCGGCACCAATCCGAGGTCCAGGAGACCGGCGGCGATCTGATCGGTACGCTGCCCGAGTTCGCGGTAGGTGACCGTGCCGCCATCGGTGGTCACGGCAGGCCGGTCGGTGTATCGGTCGACACTGTCCTGCAGACGTTGTGCCAGTGGCCGATCCGTCCACTCCCCTGCGCTCCGATAGGCCTCGGCGAGGTCCTCGGGGTAGCCGACCAGCCGATCGCCCCATCGCGCTCGGCCGGCCGGCTTCGTCATCGTCATCGGCCCGCCACCGCGGGGAGCAGCTGGGCGAGTTCGGCGACCCGGTCGGGATGATCGACGGGGACGATGCCCGAGTAGATCGCGGTCCAGCAACCGGGGCAGCAGTGCTGCCGGAAGACGACCTTAGTGTCGACGTACTCACCGGGGTCGGAGGTGACCTGCGGTCCCGCGTCGCTCGACGGACCGTCGTAGCGGGCCAGGTCGAGGCGTCCGGTCTTGCTGTCGCCGAGAAGCCGTCCACAGTGGGCGCATCCGACGGCGCGCGACTCCCCGATGGTGACCTCGACGAGGTTGTCGTCGAGCCGACGTGCACGGCTCAGGTCGAGGTTCGCCTCCTGGCTCTGCGGGACATCGGACCGGTCGCGGCGGGCCTCGCGCAGCTCGTTGCGTTTCTGCTCGGTGCCGGCCTCATCGACCTGTCCGTCGGCGAGCACGACGCCGTAGTTGTCGGCTGCGCCGGTCGGGGTGACCTTTCCGTTGCGGACGTCGTCGGCCACCGACTCCGGTTCCCGCCGTAGTGGATCTCCGTAGCCGCCGCCACCCTGCCAGTGCATGTAGAGCACCTCGCCGGGCGCCAGGTAGCTTTCGGCGTAGCAGGGGCCGAGTTCCTTGTCGCCGGACAGATCTTCCAGCGTTGCCGGAATCGTGCCCTGGGCCAACAGATCCTGCACCCCGGAGGCGCGGGCGAGGATCTCCAGCCCGGTGTTGCCCGGGAGCCCGCCGGCGAGGCCGGAGTTCTGCGCGACAGCCTTGCCGGCCGACGCGAACACCAGCCCCATCGGCAGACTCGTTCCATACGGGGTGACGGCCAGCGAGGCCGATACACCGCCACGATGCCGGCCGGGCCCGCCGGAGTCGGGTTCCTCACGGCGCCACAGGGTCAGCAGCGGGTAGAGGAACTCGGTCATCTCGGTGTCGGGGATGCGGCCCATAGGGATGCAGAACAGACCGCCGGTGTCCATCCCGTCGGCGACCGGCCGTGCCCCGTAGCCACCGGCCATCGGTTCCATCATGATGTTGAGGAACGGCACCGGTTGCTCGCCACGTTCGTCGAGACCGGCGACCACGGCGGTGTCCCAGGTGCCGCAGCACGACGCCTGCACGTTCTTCCCGAGTTCGAGATGACGGTCCAGCATCTGCGCCAGACATTCGGCGATCAGGTTGCCGGTCAACCAGGCCGGCCCGATCGGGCCGCGACTCACCGCGGCCGGGAAGGTGGCGTTGTTGATCGTCCCCTCCTCGGCGATCAGGTCGAAGCAGCGCATCAGACCGCCTGCCGACCAAGGGATGTCACCGGCGAGAATCGGCAGCAGCGCCAGCATCACCCCGCCGCGCATGCCGGCGTAGGTGCAGTTGATGACGCCGGTCTGCGGGTCGGTACCGGTGAAGTCGAACGACAGGTGGTCGGCTTCTTTGGTCATCGCGACGGTGATCTTGTGGACCTCGCGGTCGCCGGTCTGCGCCTGATCCTGGTACCCGGTGGCATGCCAGGTACCGTCGGGCAGATCGGTCAGCTTGGCGCGCAGCCGGCTCTCGGCGTCGGCCATCATCCGTTTCATCACGGCCTTGACGGTGTCGGCACCGTACTGTTCGATGACCGCGAGCAGACGGTCGCGACCCACACTGTTGGCACCGATCTTGGCGCGCAGATCGAGACCGACGAGCATCGGCACCCGGGAGCGCCGTACCCAGACGTCGGCGACGTCGCGCTGCAACTCGAAGTCACGCACGACCTTGATCGGTGGCGTCGGAAGGGATTCGGAGAAGACATCTTTGGCGGCCGGGTCGAAGGATCCGAGCCCGGAACCGCCGAGGTCGGGTTCGTGGCAGATGGCGCTGGTCCAGCCGAACAGCTGGCCGTCGTAGAAGACGGGTTGGTAGACGATGACGTCGCTCTGGTGCAGGCCACCGCCGACCCACGGATCGTTGCAGAGGAACATGTCACCCTCGGTGATGCCGGGGTTGGTCGACCGGTTCTGCAGCGTCCAGTAGATGGCGAGGTCGACGGCCCCGACGAGCATCGTGTTGTAGAGGCCCACCTGCACCTCCTGACCGATCTCGTCGCTGACGGCGAAGTCGAAGTCGTTGGCGTCGGTCACGATCGGCGATCCGGACATGCGCTTGAGCGCCTCGCCCATCTCGTCGGTCACCGACCACAGGCGGTGCCGGATGACCTCGTAGGTAAGGGGGTCGACGGCGTCGATCTGTTCCTGGGTGACGGTGTGGACGGGCAGCGACGGCGGCAACGAGCGGGCCAGCGCGTCGAGGTCCGTCGGTCGGCTGGAGAAGACCTCCGAGCCGGGAATGGGTGCGGTCATGAGTGCAGAACTCCTGTGGCTGGTGGCTTATGCCTGGTCGACGGTGATGGTGAGGTTGCCGAGGCGGTCGATCTCGCCGGTGGTGTCGTGCGGGATCACCACCGTGGTGGTCGGCACCTCGATGACGGCGGGACCGGTGATGACGTGGCCGGCGCGCAGGCGCGCGTAGTCGTAGATGTCGGTGTCGACGAATCCGCGTCGGCCGTCGAGGCACACCTTGCGCATCCCGACGTGGGCGTCGCTCGGGTCGGCGGAGTCGGCGACAGCGAGTTCGGGCAGCTCCGGCGAGAACGGCAGCACACCGGTGCCCCGTACCCGGTAGGTGATGGCCTGGATGCCTGCTTCGCGGAACCCGCTGTCCTTGCCGTACAGATCGGCATACTTCTTCTCGAATGCCTCGGCGGCACCGGCGATCTCCGTCGAAGTGAGCGAGCCGTCGGGCAGCGGCGTGGCAACCTCGGCCAGCTGCATGGTGTAGCGCATGTCGATCTCACGCTCCATCACGATGGACGCGAAGTGCAGGCCCTGCCGGTCGAGTTGGTCACGAACCTGCTCCTCGAGCACCTTGAAGTTCTGCTCCACCCGGGCGGGGTCCAGCGGCATCGCGGCGGGGTCCGAGAGTTCCTTGGCGAGAACGATGTCCGACGATGCCAGGCCGTAGGCGGAGAACGCCGAGGCGACCTGGCCGAGCGGGACGACGACCCGCGATGCCCCGATCTCCTGGGCATAGAGGCCGCAGTGCGCGGGCCCGGAACCGCCGAAGGCGTAGACGATGAAGTTCCGCGGATCGTGGCCTGCCTCGACGACGGTCTTGCGCAGCAGGTCGCCGGTTTGGGCGTTCTGCACCGCGTAGATGGCGGCGGCAGCGTCCTCGACGGACAGGCCGAGTGGTTCCGCGATGCGGGTGCGGATGGCCTCGCGTGCCTTGGTGATGTCGAGTGCCTTACGCCCGCCGAGCAAGCCGCGTTCGGGCAGGATGCCCAGCACCAGGTTGGCGTCGGTGTTGGTCGGCTCGGTGCCGCCCTGGCCGTAGCAGGCGGGGCCGGGAACGGCCTGCGCACTGTGCGGGCCGATCTGCAGGTTGCCGCCGGCATCCAGCCAGGCGATCGCTCCGCCACCCGCGCCGATCGCGTGGACTTCGAGCGTGGGCACGTTGATCGGATGGTGGTTGATGATCGTCGTCGACGACCGCACCGGCTCGCCGTTGACGACCAGGCCGACGAGGAACGTCGTGCCGCCGGCGTCGGTGGCGATGATGTTGTCGTGGCCGAGTTGGCGGCCGAGCGACACCGAGCCGACGACACCGCCGGTGAGCACCGAACCCACAGTCGAGATCGCGTTGGCCGGCGCCTCCGACGCGGCCACCGCACCACCGTTGCTCTGCATCACCAGCAGCGGACCGGCCAGTTGGTGGTCGCGGAGTCGACCCTCGAGTTCGCCGAGGTAGTCGCGCAGGCCCGGCCCGATCTGGGTGCTCATGATGGTGGTCGCATTACGCGCGAACTCCCGGATGCGTGGACTGACCTCGTGCGAGAGCGACACGAACACCGTCGGGTCGATCTCGTGGACGATGTCGCGAATCCGCTGTTCGTGGGAGGGATTGCGGAACGACCACAGCAGCGACACCGCGATGGCGCTGATGCCCTGAGCGAGCAGTGTTCGCACGGCCGTTCGGACCTCGTCCTCGTCGAGGTTCACGATGACCCGACCGTCGCGGTCCACCCGCTCGGTCACCTCGAGCGCATGGCGTTTGTTCACCAATCCGTGGGACTTGCTCTGCGCCATCACGTTCTGCAGCTGCTCGGGCGACCGACCGAGGTAGCGGCCCTCCACGTTCATGATGTAGATCGAGTCGCGGTGACCTTTGGTGGTGAGGAACCCGACGTCGGGGACCTTGTTCATCACCAACGCGTTCAGCGACGACGTGGTGCCGTGCGCGATGTGATGGGTATCGGCGAGCATGTCGTCCAGCGGTCGGCCGAGTTGCTCGGCGAGCACCGCGAGGACATCCATCACGCCTTCGGAATAGTCGGGGGGTGTCGAGGGCGCCTTGCCGGCGACCACCAGGCCGTTCCCGTCGTCGAGGACGGCATCGGTGAACGTCCCACCGACGTCCACTCCGATCACGTATGCCATGGCCAGGTACTCCTTTGTCAGCTGGATTGACGTTGGCGTTGAGTATTCGACGCTCACGACTCGCTGTCAAGGCCTCGATGTGAGTCCGGTCACCCGATTGTGCCTGCGTCGCGCCTGTTTGCCCAGTTCAGGAAGGGTTGCAACGCACCCTTGACGAATTTTCGTTTGCGTCGAATAATTGTCATTGACGTCAACGCGGCGTCGCACGGCCCCTTCATCGGCCGAAATCGAAAGGACGACAGACACATGGGTGTCCATCGCATCGGCCTCGTGGTGCCGAGTTCGAACGTCACCGTGGAGACCGAGATGCCGGCGCTGCTGAACCGCCATCCGGTATCCGCGTTCTCCTTCCACTCGACCCGGATGCGGATGCATCAGGTGTCGGCCGAAGAACTCGCGGCAATGAATGCGCAGCGCGAACGCTGCGTCATGGAGATCGCCGACGCGTCGCCCGACGCGATCCTCTACGCGTGTCTCGTGGCACTCATGGTCGGCGGACCGGGCGAGCATCAACGCGTCGAGAGTGCCGTCGCCGAACAACTCGCCGCCGGTGGCTCCGACGCGATCATCCGCTCCAGCGCCGGTGCCTTGGTGGAGGCGTTGCGGGCGATGGATGGGCAGCGGATCGCGCTCGTCACCCCGTACCTGCGGCCACTCGCCGAGAAGGTCGTCGCATATCTGGAGGCCGAGGGCTTCACAGTCGTCGACTGGCGGGCCCTGGAGGTCGCCGACAACGCCGAGGTCGGCTGCATTGCGGGTGACCGGGTGATGGACGCGGCCCGATCGCTCGACCTCACCGACGTCGACGCATTGGTGCTGTCGTGCTGTGTGCAGATGCCGTCGCTGCCCCTGATCGACGATGCGGAACGCGAGTTCGGCATCCCGGTGCTGTCGGCGGCCACCGCCGGTGCCTACAGCATTCTGCGGGGCCTGGGCCTGTCCGCCTCGATCGACGGAGCCGGCAGTCTGCTGCGCGCCGACCTGGCTTCCGTACCCGCCTGAACCATTCCCGCTCAACCCAAGGAGTCATGATGAGCGAACTCGCCCACAAGGTGCGTGGCGTCGACCACGTCGCCTACCCGACCTTCGATCCGGCCGCGACGGTGCAGTTCTACCGCGACGTGCTCGGCTTCCCGGTGGTCCACTCGATCTGCGCGGCAGGGTGGGGACCGGACAAACACCCCGACTTCATCCACTTCTTCTTCGACATCGGCAACGACGACCGGCTCGCGTTCTTCTACTACTTCGGCCTCGAACCGTTCGACGGTGGACCGCAGGGTGATTCGTACTCGCGGTTCGCCGAGGACGTGCCGATCTGGTTCATCCGGTCCCGCCACCTGGCGATTCACGTCGACAGCGAGGAGGACCTCCTGGAGTACCGCCGTCGGCTCGACGGCAGCGAGTGGCCGGTGGAGATGCAGATCCAACACGAGACCATCGAATCGATCTACACCCACGACCCGAACGGCTACATGATCGAGGTCACCCGGGCGATGCGGCCGGTGACCCCCCAGGAGGACCTCGACGCCAATCTCACCATCGACGCCCTGATCGACGTTGTATCACAACCGAATCCGAGCATGGCCGCGCTGCTGGCGCGCAAGGCGGAGAAGATCGTCGAACGCGCAGCGACCTGGCAAGAGGAGCAAACCGAGCGTGAGGCGGTGTCGGTTCGATGACCACCCTGTTCATTCTGGACGTCCCCGAGAACAAGCCGGTTGCCGCGGTGGCCGGTGAAGACCCGGACGTCACCGTCGAGCACCTCGGACCGTATTTCCGCATCACCGCCGAAGGCACCATTGTCGTGGACCGACGCGCCACGGGCTGTCGGCATGCGGTCTGGTACAGCAGCGTCGCCGGTCTCCTCGATTCGCGGATCACCCAGTGGGACAAGGACGCACTGCGGGTCGAACCGAGTGTGGTGTCCGACCGATGATCGTCTCGACACCGCCCGCCACGAGTGGGATCGGCGCGGGCCGCTACATCGAGTCTGCCGAGCAGCCTGCGAACACGACGACGTCGGTGCACGAGTTGTCGACGGCCGACGGCGCGAAGGTCACGGGGGTGCTGCGCACGGTTCCCGGCGCGTCGACGGTGGTCGCGCTGATGCATCCCCGCCAGGATCTGACCCATCACGTGCTGGTGCCCGAGCTGCTCGCGCGCGGCTTCGCGGTGTGGACGCAGGGCACGCGATCGGTCAACAACGACTTGAACCTGGTCCATGAACAGGCCCTGCTCGACGTCGCGGCAGGTCAGGTCTATTTGCGCGACAACGACTTCGGCTCTGTTCTCGCGCTGGGACACTCGGGAGGTGGTGCACTGTTCGCCTTCTATCACGAACAGGCGGGACTTGCTCCGGCCGATCGTCTGACGGCCACGCCGGCCGGACGTCCGATCGATCTCGCCGGCGCCGACATGCCCGTTCCCGACGGCGCGATCTTCCTGGCCCCGCATCCCGGCCAGGGACAGCTACTGCTGCGGCTCATCGACCCGTCGGTGAGCGACGAGAGCGATCCGCTGAGTGTGAACCCCTCACTCAACCCGTTCGACCCGGCCAATGGGTTCGCCGAGCCGCCCGAATCGTCCTCCTACTCTGCGGAGTTCATCGAACGCTACCGCATCGCGCAGCGGGACCGGGTGGCGCGCATCGACGCTGTTGCTCGCGATTACGTCGCCGAATCAGGTCGTGCACGTGCGCACTTCGAGGTCTCCGGCGACCCGGCCGATCGTCGGGCGGCGTTGGCGCCGCGGGTGATGACCGTCTACCGCACCGACGCCGACCTCCGCTTCGTCGACCTGTCGCTGAGTCCGAACGACCGCCCGTACGGTTCGCTGTTCGGCCGTCGCCCCGACCTCACCGACTACGGGCTGGTCGGCTTCGGTCGACTGACGACTCCCGAGGCGTGGCTGTCCACCTGGTCGGGGTTGTCCAGCAATGCAGGCTTTCTCCGCTGCGCGCCAGGGGTGCAGGTGCCGACGCTGTTCGTCGAACTGACCGGCGATCAGGCGTGCTTTCCCGAGGACGCGGCAGAGATGGTGAACGCCCTCGGCGCGGATGATGTCGTCCACGTCCGCGTCGAGGGTACCCATTTCGGGGGTCCCATCCGGAAGGGCGCACCGACCGGTGCGAGCCTCGCGGCCGCCGAGATCGGTGGCTGGTTGGCGGATCGGTTCGCCACGGATTCCTGAGACGCAGGATGCGAGCCATCCCGGTTGCGTGACCCGACACGATGTGGGTACATCGAGGTGACTCCGAGTGAGAGGTGCCCCGTGCCCACGACCGCCGACCTACGTCCGGTCGCCGCGTGGGCCGCCACCTGCGCCGAGCGAGTGCTCCCGATCTTCGACGCGGCCGCCCCGACGGATGCCCGGGTCCGGCAGGCCATCGACGCGGCACGCGATTTCGCCGGTGGCCGTCCTCGGGACAGGGCACTTCGCGATGCGTCGTTCGGCGCCCATCGCGCCGCGGGTGCATACACCGACCCGGCCGCGCAGTCGGCCGCCCGGGCCGCCTCGATGGCCGCCGCGGTCGCCTACACGCACCTCGATCTCACCGGAACGGCAGCAGCCCGTCAGACCCGGCATCTGTTGGGTGCGGCGGCCTACGCGGCGCTGGCCACCGAACGTGCACACGGTGCGCAGGTCGCCGCGGAGGTCACCGCCCAGATGATTGCCGATGCCGACGAATCCGTCCGACAGATGGTCGGCGAGCTGCCGCCTTCGGTCGCCGGCGACACCACCCTCGGCCGTCTTCTGCGGGAACTCGATGTCGCACTCAGGCAGCCGTCCGGACCGTGAACCCGCGCTCGGACTCGGCGAGATCGCCGGTCTCGCCGGCGTTGTGGGCCCACCGCCCGAGAGTGAAGACGTAGACCAAGAAGCCGGTCCACGCGGTCACTCCGATCCCGATCCGGGCCCACGTGGGCAAGCTCGAGGGCGTCACGAACGCCTCGATCAGCCCGCAGATCAGGAGCAACACGACCAGTCCGAGCGCCACGCCGACTGCTGCGCGTCCTTCCTCACCCAACGACTGCACCCGCGTCCGGTCCCCCGGTGACACCCACGCCCAGAACAGTCGCAGTCCGACGCCGGCCGCGACGAACAGGCACGTCAACTCGAGCAACCCATGGGGAGTGAGGAGTCCGAAGAACAGGTCACCGCGGCCGTGGCGGATCATGATGGAGCCGATGATTGCCAGGTTCAGCATGTTCGAGTACAGCATGTAGACGACTGGCAGGCAGAACACACCGAACCCGATACACAGTGCGGCGAGCCAGAAGTTGTTGGTCCACACGCGAGCAGCGAACGATGTCGCCGCGTATTCGCTGTAGTACTCCTCGAAGTCGTTGTTCACCAGCTGCTCAATCTGTGCCTCGGACAGCAGCGAACTCTCGATGCGTGGGTGATCGAGCATCCACCAGCCCATCACGACCGCGGCACCGATGGATGCTGCCATCACCGACAGCCACCACCACCGTTGGCGATACAGCGCTGCGGGGAAGCTCCGCGCGAAGAACCGCCCCACGTCCGACCACGACATCACCCGGGTACCGGCGGCGCGGGACCGAGCGCGCGCCAACAGCGCCGAGAGGTAGGCGACCAGCGACGCGTCGGGTGCCGTCGACCGGATCACCGACAGATGGGTGGCCACACGCTGATAGGTGTCGACGATCTCGTCGGCGTCGGCACCGGTCAGCCTGCGCTGCCGGGTGAGTTGGTCGAGCCGCTCCCATGTCGCGCGATGTGCGGCCACATAGGCGTCGAGATCCACCGCCCCAGCGTAACCGGCTGCGGGATGTCGCCGCCCGGATCGTCATTCACGCGGTGCAGGAGGCTGCGCCCGCCGGCCGAGCGCGACTACGCTCTCGTTCATGTACGGTCCTGTCCCTCCGCCGACGGCGTCGCGCGGCGTGAGCGCGACGTACGGCGTGGGCCGCGACGACCTCGTCTCCGGTGAGGCCGTCGCCCTCGACCTCCCGCCGGCGGGGATCGGGCTGCGGATGGTCTCCGGGCTGATCGACCTCTTCCTGGGGTACACGGCATGGTGGGCGCTGCGGTGGCTGACCCTGAAGGTGTTCGGTGACACCGACTTCGCGATGCTCGTCGCGTCGCTGACCCTGTCGCTGATCACCGCCCTGGTCATCATCCCGACCACGCTGGAGACCGTCACCCGCGGCAAGACCGTCGGCCACTGGGTCACCGGCATCCGCACCGTCCGCGACGACGCTGGACCGATCGGCTTCCGGCATGCGCTGACCCGGGCACTGCTCGGCGTGATCGAGATCTACGGTTCCGGCGGCCTGCCGGCGCTCGTCGCGGCGGTCTGCACCAAGAAGGGCAAGCGCTTCGGCGATCTGCTCGCCGGCACCTACGTGATCCGCGACCGACACAAGCTCGACGTACCCGAACCCATCCCGATGCCGCCGGCGCTGGCCGGCTGGGCACAGACCGCGGACGTCGCGCCCCTGCCCGTGCACCTGGCGATCGCGGTCCGCCAGTTCCTCGGCCGCCGCGATCGACTGTCCACGCAGGCACGAATCCTCCTGGCGCAGCGGCTCGTACATGACTCCGCCCCGTTCGTCGCGCCCGCACCACCCACAGGAGCACCGGACGAGATGGTACTCGCGGCGATCATGGCCGAACGACGTCGTCGAGACTCCGAACGGATCGAGCGGGATCAGAGGTTGCGCCAGCGGTTGGTGCGCTGACCGCTCCCCTGTAGCGATACGTTTGACCGGCTTCCGGAATGGGCACGCTCACCACGTCCGCTTCACAACACGAGGTACGAGCGATGACCGAGCGATCGAACACCCGCCGGCGCCCCGCCGAGCATGCACGCCTGTTGAAGGGGATGGGGTTCGTCGGATACGGCGCCCTCATGGTGACCCTGGTCCTGGTCGCCGCCGCCGTGGGCAGCGCCGCCGGCGGACACTCCGCGGCGATCTGGTGGACGGTCGCGGCAGTGCTGGTCGCGATCGTCGCCGTCGCACTGCTCTTCGTGAGTCGCTACATCTCCGCCCGACAGCCCGGAGACACCCGAATCCAGCAGGATCCGCTGCAGCCCGAGGTGACCGCGGAGGAAGAAGAACACTACGAGGAGATGTACCGCGGCGACGACGACACCGGGCACACCCGGTGACCTGACGATCGCCGTCCGGTCATTTCAGGTCGGCACTCGACTTCCCCAACACCCGCCGCGCGATGATCAGCTGCTGAATCTGCTGGGTGCCCTCGAAGATGTCGAGGATCTTCGAATCGCGGGCCCACTTCTCCAGCAGCGACGTCTCCGAAAATCCTGCGGTGGCACCGATCTCGACGGCCTTGTTGGTGATGTCGGTGACGGTGCGCCCGGCCTTGGCCTTCGACATCGACGCCTCCGCCGAGTTCGGCTCCTTGTTGTCGGCCATCCACGCCGCACGTACCGTGTGCAACCACGATGCCTCCCAGTCGGATTCGAGTCGGATGAACTCGCACACCGACGCGTGCTGGGCCGCGGCGGACTTGTCGTAGTCGATCTCGTGGCCGGCTTCCTCGAGGATGCGGCGCAGCTCCTCGAGCGCGGCACGGCCCAGGCCGATCGCCATCGCGGCCACGACGGGGCGGGTGTTGTCGAAGGTCTGCATGACCCCGCCGAACGCCTTCTTGGTGTCCACCTCGGGTGAGCCGAGCAGGTTGTCGGCGGGGACGCGGGCGTTCTCGAACCGGATGACCGCGGTATCCGACGCCTTGATGCCCAGCTTGTGCTCGAGTCGTGCGACGGTCACTCCGTCGGTCGTCATCGGCACGACGAAACTCTTGATGGCCGCACGCCCGGCACTCTTGTCGACGGTCGCCCACACCACGACGTGGTCGGCGCGGGAGCCGGCGGTGACGAAGATCTTCTCGCCGTTGATGAGGTAGTCGTCGCCGTCGCGGGTGGCGGTGGTCGAGACCGCGGCCGAGTCGGAACCGAAGCTCGGTTCGGTGATCGCCATCGCCGCCCACACGCCGGAGAACTTCTCGAGCTGCTCGTCGTTGGCCACGGCGGCGATCGCCGCGTTGCCCAGGCCCTGATACGGGATCGACAGGAGCAGGCCGACGTCGCCCCAGCTCATCTCGCGCGCGGAGATCAGGGCGCGCATGTTGGAGCCGTTGACGGTGCCGGCGTCGCCGTCGGCGGACTCCCCGGCCTCGGCCTCTTTCTCCTGCTTACGGGCCTGCTGGGCGAGCTTGCCCAGCTCGTCGAGCTCGGTCGGGTACTCGTGCTCGGCTTGGTCGCACTTGCGGGAGATCGGCCGGAAGATGTGCTCGGCCGCCATGTGGGTGCGCTCGACCGTCGAATCGAACTTCGTCGGGAGCTCCAGGTTGATCGCCATGCCCGCCATCTTACTGAGCGGTAAGTTCTTTTCCAACCCCCGTTGAGGACTTAGGCTCGTACCCGTGGCCTACGACCTCGACCTCGCGTACCGGATTCGCGGGATGCTCTCCGAAGAGTGCGGTGTGGACGAGAAGTCGATGTTCGGTGGGCTGGCCTTCCTGATCAACGGCAACATGGCGCTCGCCGCCAGCGGTCAGGGCGGCATCATGGTCCGGGTGCCTCCAGAGGACACCGAAGGGCTCCTCGCCTTCGACAACACCGAACCGATGGTCATGTCGGGACATGAGCTGCGCGGCTGGCTGCGGGTCTCCAAGGACGGCATCCGCACCGAGCGCCAACTGCAGCGCTGGGTGACCCTCGGGTCCGACTACGCGCGCAAGTTGCCGCCGAAGTAGGCGGTTGAGACCGGTGGGGGCCATCGGTGGGGGCGGCCCTTCGTGACGGTTCTCCGCTAGCGCTCCGAACCTCCTCAGGGACCAGACAAGGCTACGGGACGACGTTGACCATCCGGCCCGGCACGACGATCACCTTGCGCGGTTCGCCGTCGAGCAGCGGCGCGATCTTCTCGTCGGCCAGGGCGGTGGCACGCACGGTCGCCTCGTCGGCGTCGGCGGCGACGGTGATGCGGCTGCGGACCTTGCCCTTCACCTGGACGGGGATCTCGATGGTGTCCTCCACCAGCCACTGCTCGTCGGCCTCGGGGAAAGGGCCGTGCACGAGCAGGGTCTCGCGCCCGAGGCGATGCCACAGCTCCTCGGCGACGTGCGGGGCCAACGGCGCCAGCATCAGCACCAACGGTTCGACGGCCGCACGCGGCGCACCGGACTTCTCGAAGTTCTTCGTCAGGTGGTTGGTGAGCACGGTCAACTTCGCGACCGCGGTGTTGTTACGCAGCTCGGCGTAGTCCTCGCGCACACCGGCGATCGTCTTGTGCAGCAACCGTGTCGTGTCGTCGTCGAGTTCGGCGTCGGCGCACCGTACCGACCCGGTCTCCTCGTCGACGACGAGACGCCAGATCCGCTGCAGGAAGCGCTGCGAACCCACCACATCCTTGGTGGCCCACGGCCGGCTCTGGTCCAGCGGACCCATGAACATCTCGTAGACACGTAGCGTGTCGGCGCCGTAGTCGCGGCAGATGTCGTCGGGCGCAACGGAGTTTTTGAGGGACTTGCCCATCTTGCCGTACTCCTGGGTGACCGGCTCGCCGTTGTGGAAGTACTTCCCGTCACGCTCTTCGACCTCGTCGGCGGGCACGTAGATGCCGCGGGCATCGGTGTACGCGAAAGCCTGGATCATGCCCTGGTTGAACAGCTTTCGGTACGGCTCACGACTCGTCACATAGCCGAGATCGAACAGCACCTTGTGCCAGAACCGCGAGTACAGCAGGTGCAGCACCGCATGCTCCATGCCGCCGATGTACAGGTCCAGGCCGCCTGGATCGTCGGGTCCGTGTAGCTCGGGCCGCGGGCCCATCCAGTAGGCCTCGTTCTCCTTGGCGCAGAACGTCTCGTCGTTGGTGGGGTCGATGTAGCGCAACTGATACCAGGAGCTGCCGGCCCACTGCGGCATCACGTTGGCGTCCCGCGTGTAGGTCTGCAGACCGTCGCCCAAGTCCAGTTCAACGGTCATCCAGTCGGTGGCCTTGGCCAGCGGCGGCGACGGCTCGCTGTCCGCGTCGTCGGGGTCGAAGGAGACCGGTGCGTAGTCATCGACCTCCGGAAGCTCCACCGGCAGCATCGATTCCGGGAGTGGGTGGGCCTGGCCGTCCGCGTCGTAGACGATCGGGAACGGCTCGCCCCAATACCGCTGGCGGGCGAACAGCCAATCGCGCAGCTTGTACTGGATCTTCCCGACCCCGCTGCCCTCTTTCTCCAGCCGATCGATCATCGCAGACTTCGCTTCGTCGACCGGCAGGCCGTCGAGGAAACCCGAATTGACCAGCGGGCCGTCACCGACGTACGCCTCGTTCTCGACGCCCTGCTCGGAGCCGATGACCTCACGGATCGGCAGCCCGAACGCCGAGGCGAACTCATGGTCGCGGGCGTCGTGGCCGGGCACGGCCATGATCGCGCCGGTGCCATAGCCCATCAGCACGTAGTCGGCGATGAACACCGGAACCTGTTCGCCGTTCACCGGATTGGTGGCGAAGGAACCGGTGAAGACACCGGTCTTCTCCTTGTTCTCCTGGCGCTCCAGATCCGACTTCGCCGCGATGGCCGCGCGATAATTCGCGATCGCGTCGGCGGGTCGCGCCGCACCGCCCGTCCACCGGTCGTCGACACCCTCGGGCCACGACGCCGCGGTCAGGGTGTCCACAAGTGGGTGTTCCGGCGCGAGCACCATGTAGGTGGCGCCGAACAGGGTGTCGGGACGGGTGGTGAACACCTCGATCGAGTGACCGTCGGCCTGAAATGTCACCTGGGCGCCACGGGAACGCCCGATCCAGTTGCGCTGCATGGTCTTCACCTGATCCGACCAGTCCAGCAGGTCCAGGTCGTCGATCAGCCGGTCGGAGTAGGCGGTGATCCGCATCATCCACTGCCGCAAGTGCTTCCGGAACACCGGGAAGTTGCCGCGATCGCTGCGGCCGTCGGAGGTGACCTCCTCGTTGGCCAGCACAGTACCCAGTCCGGGACACCAGTTGACCAGCGAATCGCTCTGATAGACCAGGCGATAGGAGTCGATGAGCTCGTTGCGCTCAGCCTTCGACAAGGCTGACCAGCCCCGGCCGTCGGCAGGTGTGCGTGCGCCGGAATCGAACTCGGCGATCAGCTCGGCGATCGGCCGCGCCTTCTGCTGGTCGGTGTCGTACCAGGCGTTGAAGATCTGCAGGAAGATCCACTGCGTCCAGCGATAGAACTCGACGTCGGTGGTGGCGACGCGGCGCCGCTCATCGTGGCCGAGTCCCAGCCGGCGGATCTGGCCGAGGTAGCGCTCGATGTTCGCCTCGGTCGTGGTCCGCGGGTGGGTACCGGTCTGCACCGCGTACTGCTCGGCGGGCAGGCCGAAGGAGTCGAAGCCCATCGTGTGCAGAACGTTCTTGCCCGTCATCCGTTGATAACGCGCGAACACGTCACTGGCAATGAAGCCCAGCGGGTGCCCGACGTGCAGCCCCGACCCGGACGGGTACGGGAACATGTCCTGGATGAACAGCTTCGACGGCGAATCGGGGGCGTCACCGCCGACGGCACTCATGTCGCCGGCGAGCGGTCCGACGGGGTTCGGCGCCTCGTAGGCATGCTGGTCTGCCCAGTTCCGCTGCCACCGGGTCTCGATCTCACCGGCGAGCTCCGCGGTGTACCGGTGGCCGGGCACACCCGCGTCGGTGGCCGTCGGTGCGGTGCGAGCAGAATCAGCTGAAGTCACCCGACCAGCGTAAATCGTCGGTTCTCGGCGGTCGTCGGGGGTGGTCTCGATACGCCTGCTCGCTGCGCTCGCGGGGCTACTCGACCAACGGAAGAAGCACGCCTGCTCGACCCACGGGAGGGGACGCCTACTCGACCCACGGGAGGGGAGGCCTACTCGACCCACGGAACGGGCACGCCAGCTCGACCCACGGAAGAGTTACCCGGGCGCCCGATCATCGTCGGTCTCGGCGTCGGGCTCCCGTCTGCGCGGTACATCGCCACCGGCGACCTGATCGGCGAGCTCGAGTCCGGCGCCCGCGTACACGTTGAAGGCGATGCCGACTCCGTGGCCTCGTGCCCAGGCGACCTCGTCGTCGTAGCGGGCGACCGCGGCGACCTGGCCGCTGAATCCGGACTCGCGCAGACATTCGAGCGCGGTGACGTTCGCGCCGTGGCGCGGCATCGCCAGCACCGCGATCCGCACCGAGTCGGAATGGCGGAGCTGATTCCAGAAGTCCAGGTCGGTGGCGTCGCCCTCGATGACCCGCAGGCCCTGCTCCTTGAGGCGGCCGATGCGCGGACCGTCGTAGTCGACGCCCACCACCCGCAGCCCGTAATGATCGGTGAGCCGCTGGTAGGCGGCGAATCCGACGCGTCCCATACCGATCACCACCACCTCGGCATCACCGGCGTCGCCGGGCCGCTCCTCGGGATGCAGCTTGCGTTCGTCCTGGTCGGGCAGCCGGGCCGCGATCTTCTCCACCATCAGGTGTCCACGCCCGTTGACCAGCGCCGACACGACGAAACTCATCGCGACGGCGATCGACATCTCCACCAGCCAGGCCTCACCCAGCAGGTCGGCCGTGACCCCGACGGACACCACGATCAGCCCGAACTCCGAGTAGTTCATCAATCCGAGTCCGGCCAGGATCGCGGTGCGGTACCGCAGTTTCAGGAACGACAGCAACGCCACGTACCAGGCCGCCTTGAACGGCAGGAACAGCAGCATCAGCAGGGCGACACCGATGGTGGGCAGATCCGGCAGCCCGGTGAGACCGATCGACACGAAGAACGCGACGAGCAGCAGTTCCTTGATGTGGAACAGCGACCGGGCGAGCTCGGAGGCGGCGGGGTGCGACGCCAACAGCACCCCGACGATCAGGGCACCGAGGTCGCCCTTGAGCCCGACGGCGGTGAACCACGCGTATCCCGGCACCAGGGCCATCACGATCCCGAACAGCGACTGCATCTCCCCGTGCCCGAGCCGGCTCCAGATCCGACGCAGCACCCAGGTCAGCGGCCACAACCCCACCAGAGTCAACGCCCACGGGCTCGGCATCTCCCCGCCCGTGGCGGTCAGGAAAACCACCGCGATGACGTCCTGCATCACCAGGATGCCGATGGCGACGCGGCCGTACAGCGAATGCGATTCGCCGCGCTCCTCGAGGATCTTGACGACGAACACGGTGCTGGAGAACGACAGCGCGAACGCCAGCAGCGCGATGGTCTGCAGGCTCTGCCCGGCGAGCATCGCCATGCCCGCAACCGCCGCGATCCAGAGCGCGATGCTGCCGAACACGACGCTGACCAACATGTGCACCGACGTCGTCAGCCACACCTCGCGGCGCAGCAGGATGCGGACGTCGAGTTTGAGTCCGATCGCGAACAGCAGCAGCGTGACGCCGAGGTCGGCGAGGATGTCGAGCTGCGGGATCTCCTCGACGTCGAGGCCGTTGATGACGAACCCGGCCGCCAGGAACCCCACCAGCGGGGGCAGGCGCAGCGCCATGGCGAGGCCCCCGAGGCCGAAGGTGACGACGAGGTAGATGGCGACTTCTGTCAAGCGTTTCCCCTGCTCATAGCGGCATGCCCGGTGCCGGTACCGGCGGCCACACCCCTGCGGTTCGAGTTCTGATCCTGCGGTCGGGTGCACCAAGTATCGCGGCTGGCACCGGATTCCTCCACGGAGCGCGACACGACACCGCACCGGCCGCCGCCCCAGGACCGGAAACGGATTGGTACTGCTACGACAGTCGGTCGTATGGTTGTGCCTGTGAACGTCCTGCTTGTCGTCGCCGCCGTGATCGTCTTCGTGCTCGCCGCGATGTGGCTGGTGGTCGGCACCCTGGGCATCACCGGCCGGCTGCGCCGCAATCGGTGGCTGGGGGTGCGGTCGCCCGAGACGTTGCGTTCCGAGCAGACGTTCGCCGTCGCCAACCGCGTGGCCGCGCCGGGTGAGTTGGCGGCCGCCGGCATCCTGGTGCTGGCCGGAATCCTCACCCTGGGCGTGGGTGGGTACTGGTCGCTGGTGTTCGCGGTGGTCGGCCTGGTGGCCGCGATGTTCGTGGTCGGGATCGTGAGCGCCTACGGGGTGCGTGCCGCTGCCGCGGTGCCGGCCGATACCGGTTGCGCGTGCTGTTCATCGGCAGACGCCGCGAACACGGAGCACGCTGATCAGGCGCCGCATGACCACAACCCGGCCGACCCCGCCGCCGACTGCGGGACGTCGAGCTGCGGGGCATGCAGCCTGCGCGGAGTGTGCGCGGACGAGTCGTCGCGGAACTGAACCAGGGTGGCGTCCCCTGTGGCGGTCGTGCGCGACTGGCTCAACCGTTCCCCCATCGACGGGTTCATCCTCGCCATCCTGGCCGCGGTCGTCGTGGCCGCATTCCTTCCGGCGCGGGGTGATGCGGCCGAGGTCCTCGACTGGGTGGTCAAGGTCGCGATCGCGGCCCTGTTCTTCCTCTACGGCACCCGCCTGCATCCGCGCGAGGCACTCGACGGTCTCAAGCACTGGCGGCTGCATGCCACGATCCTGACGTTCACGTTCGTGGTGTTCCCGCTCATCGGCCTGGCGATGAAACCGCTCGTCGAGCCGCTGATCGGCGACGACCTCTACGCCGGCATGTTGTTCCTGTGCCTGGTGCCCTCGACGGTCCAGTCGTCGATCGCGTTCACCTCGATCGCCCGCGGCAACGTGCCGGGAGCGATCGTGAGCGCGTCGGCGTCCAACATCATCGGGGTGGTGCTGACACCGCTGCTGGTCGTCGCGCTGATGAGCACCGAGGGTGGCATCTCCGTCGACGGCGGTTCGATCCTCGAGATCCTCGGTCAGATCCTGGTGCCGTTCATCGTCGGTCAGCTCGCCCGACCGTGGGTCGGGCCGTTCTTCGCCCGGCACGCGAAGGTCACCAAGTACGCGGACCGCAGCACCATCGTTCTCGTGGTCTACGTGGCGTTCAGTGAGGGCGTGCGGGAGGGCATCTGGTCGATGGTCAACGCCGGCCAGTTGATCGCGGTCACCCTGATCTCACTGGTCCTGGTGGTGGTGATGCTGATGGTCACGCGCTGGGTGCCGCAACGACTCGGATTCTCGCGCGAGGACGTGATCGCGATCCAGTTCTGCGGCACCAAGAAGAGCCTCGCCACCGGACTGCCGATGGCGACGGTGTTGTTCGCGGGGTCGACGGTGGGCTTGATCGTGCTGCCGCTGATGATCTTCCACCAGATCCAACTGATCCTGTGTTCCTGGCTGGCCACGCGTTACGGGCGGGAAGCCGACGCCGCGACGGCCTGAACACGGGCGAAACCCCTCCCGGGCGAGTCCACTGCGAGGAAACGATAGTTCGCTAGACTATCCGCATGAGTGCCGACCCGACGCCGACCGTTCGCGATACCGGTGATCCCGCTCCCGTTCAGCGCGAGGTGGTCGGTGACGCGCCCACCGGCGGTGACCTGGAGGCCGCGATCGCCCACCAGGTACGGCTGCTACGTCGCAACGCCGGCATGTCGGTCGCCGACATGGCGGCCAAGGTCGGCATCTCCAAGGCGATGCTGTCGAAGATCGAGAACGCCCAGACCTCCTGCAGTCTCTCCACTCTCGCACGCCTGGCCGCAGGTCTCGACGTCCCGGTCACCTCGCTGTTCCGCGGCGCCGACGTCGACCGCGAGGCCATTTTCACCGAAGCCGGCAAAGGTGCCGTGATCGTCGGCCGCGGTACCCGGGTCGGCCATCACTACGAGTTGCTCGGCGGACTCCGCGGCCAGCACAAGCGTCTCGAGCCGGTGCTGGTGACCCTGACCGACGACAGCGAGGTGTTTCCCCGCTTTCAACACCCGGGTACGGAGATGCTGTACATGCTCGAGGGCGTCATGGTCTACGGGCACGGCAAGGCCGAGTACACGCTGCGCCCCGGCGACTGCCTGCTGCTCGACGGCGAAGGAATCCACGGACCGCACGACCTGGTGCGCCTGCCGATCCGGTTTCTCGCGGTCACCGCCTATCCGGACAACCACGAGACGGAGTAGACGAGAGCGGCGGTCTCGACGACGCTCACTCCGCGGCGCGAGACCCCCGGCGGGAGACCATGCTGGAGAACGTGCCCACGTCATCACCTACCCGCACCCGATGGTGGCGACGCCTCGTCGCCACCATCGGGCTCGTCCTGCTGAGCTGGGCGCTCGGCGCCGCCGTGGTGCGGGTGGGCCTGGATCTGACCGATCGGCTGCCGTATTCGCCGCGGTCTGAATGGCTGTACCTGCTCGTCGCGGTGTGCGCGCTGGCCGTGTCGGGCGGTGGCAGCGCCCTGGCAGTCCGCCGGCATCGGCGAGCGTCCGGGCATCGACCACCGAACTGATCCGGGTGGTCAGTCCTGCTTCACGGGTGGCGCGCCGCTGCGGATCCGAGCGACCTCGGCGCGGGCGAACTCGACCTCCGGGGTATCACGTCCGCGGGCCACGGCGAGCGCGTCGGCGAGGTCGTGGGCGGCGTCGAGGATGTGATCGGCCCGGCGGCGTTCCCCCCGACTCCCGGCCGCCTTGTGATATGCCTTGCGGGCCTTGCGGTCTCCGCTGAGCGCAGCCAGCTCGGCGGTTGTGATGACGCCGCTCTCGACCTCCGGTGCCATGACGTCACGCATGAACTGCCGTTCGCGGGGCACGGTCATCTTGAACACCCGCACCACGACGAACAGGGCGATCGCGATGATCACGATCCACGACGGGACGAGCAGGAGTTCGTTGCCGCCGATGAGGGCGGCGTCGGCGTCCCAGACGAAGTGCAGCACGACCGGAATCGCGATGAGCGCGAGGCCGCGTCCGACGTTGCGGGGTTCGGCGGGCCGGCCGAGCAAATAGACCAGGCCGGCACAGAAGATGGCCGAGTAGAGGATGTGCGCGGCCACGCCGACACCCATCCGCAGGACCAGGGTGCTGAAGATCGACTCGAGCTGATTCGCACCGAACTGCTTTCCGGCGGAACTGAGCCCGTATACGACGTCCTCGACGATCTGGAACCCGAGTCCGATGAACGCGCCGAGGATGAAACCGTCGTATGCGGTGCGGATCAACCGCGGCGCCAGGGCGATGAGCAGCACCAGCCCGGCGCCCTTCGCGATCTCCTCGGTGAACGGCGCGGCGAGACCGGCTCCCCAATCCAGGTAGAACACCTGCCCGAAGAACTTCGCGTACATCGACCGCATCGCCTCGTTGGCGTGCGCGGCCATCGCCCACGTGGCGGCCATCCCGCCCCACAGGAAGGCGACGACGATCAGCTTCGCCGGTTGGCTCGCGTAGCGGTCGATGCGCTGGGTGAACCACCAGAACAGCGCGCCGTAGACAGCGAAGACGATCACCGACGCGGTGATGGCCGGACCGTAGGCGCCGGATGCGCCCGCGATCATCGTGACCAGTTCGACGGTGCCGATCGCCACGAGCACGACGTACACCCAGAAGGCAGCGTTGCGGGGCTGGAAGAAGTGGAACTTCCGTCCCCATCCCGACGCCTCGATCGCGGCCAGTCGCTTGTCGGCGAGATCCTCGCTGGCGGCTGTCATCACGTCTCTCCCTCGGTGCGGACGTTGATGCTGGCGATCATGGCTGCGAGTTCCTCGGCGTCGCTTTCGTCGTAGTCGAGCGGTGCCGTACCGACGACCTGGATGCCGAGCCCATCGACGGAGAACGCGGCGATGACACCGTCGACCTGAGGGTTGCTGAACCGGGCGATCACCCCTTCGGTCCCATCGTCGGTGCGGATCGCGACGGGGTCCTCGGTGATTCGGAAGTCGCTCCCGAGAGCGTCGTTGGTGTCCTTGATCTGTTCGAGCAGCGCCTCGGAATCACCGGTGAACGGTCCGGTGCGCACCGAGAAGGCCACACCACCGTCCTCGACTGCCGCATCCCTCGGGTATCCCGTCGCCGGAGTCCCGACGTTGTCGCGGACACCTGATGTGATGCCCCAGCCGACGGACGGCACGAAGGTGACCCCACCGGACAGCTCGAGGATGTCGCCGGCGACGACGTTGTCGTCGTAGCCGATGCGGTCGTCGATCGCGGGCAGGATCACCGCCATCAGCACGGCGATCGCCGCCACCACCGCTGCGGGTAGGAACGTCGCCTTGTCGAGGCCGAACCATCGACGATTGGCCGGAACCCACCGGTCGTCTGGCTCGAAGTCCGATTTCGAGCTCCCCGGAGCCGCGCTCATGTGTGTCCCACCCTTACGTCTTGTTTCCGATCAGCGGTGACGGTACCGCCCAGAGCACTGCCCCGCCTGCCGCGGCAGCACAGGTGCGCCGGCCAGACGATACGACATGCCTCGTCGGAAAGAACGTGCCAGGTCAGCCGACCGGCCGTGACAGCGGCAGATTGACGAAGCTCGGCGACCGCGGATCGAGCTGGATGTGCTGCGGCTTGAGCTGCGACTCGTTCAGCAGCGGCCGCAACGGGAGCCCGCGCGGCAGGTTCATCGCGAACACGTCCACGCGCAGCCGGTGGCCCGGTTTGATCAGCGCTTCGGTCGGCAACAGTCCGATGTCGATGGTGACGGGCCGGCCCGGGGTGACGCGCTCACGCGTGTCCAGCGTCAGTGTGTAGAACGGGTCGATCACGTCGCCGTTCGGAGCGAACTGTGATTGCGATCGGTCGTAATTCCGCAACGACGCCGTCACCTGGCCGGAGCTGATGACCTTCGACGTGCCGTCGGGCGCGACGTCGTTGAGGGTGGCGGTCCAGTATCCGTCGGTCGCGTCCATCACGGCGTTCACCCGGACATTCGAATAGCCGGAGACACTGCGCGCGGTACGCATCGGCGCGCTGGTGAAGGTCAGCGCATTGTGCTCGGAGATTCGGGCGTCCTCGGCGCACCACGGGAACAGGGCCGTGACGCCGGCCATCTGTTGGGCCGAGTCACGCGAGCACAGGGTCAGCACGCCGGGTGAGATCGTCATCCGACCCCGCGACCCCGTCGGCTCGGCGGTGAGACTGCCGTCGCGTACGGCGTGCGGTGCTGTGCCGCTGCGGCGGTCGCCGAGGTACAGGCGCTGGCGAGTCATCCCGGCACGCGGGAACTGCTGTGCGGTGATCCAGGAGTCGCCCACCTGTTTCAGGTTCACCGGCCCGTAGGAGTCGATGCCGTTGTCGATTCCCTTGAGCCACTTGTCGAACCAGGCTTTCTGCAGGACGTCGAGGCGCGGTGGTGCACCGGCCCGGCCCTGAGCGCCGCCGATGGTGAGGTGATAGCCGTCGCCCATGATGAGCTGTTTGCGGCCGGGAGGCAGCGGGATCTTGTCGTACATCCGGACCTCGCTGTTGGTGAAGAGGTCGAACCAGCCGCCGTAGATGAAGGTCGGGGTGGTGATGCGTTCGGCCCGATCCAGCCATGCGGTGCGTGGTTCCGATCCCGACCGCAGGAGTTTCTCCATCTCGGGCGGCACCGACGGGATGTCCGGGGTGAGCAACGCCGCGAACAGTTCCGGGTAGAAGGTGAACGGGTCGGAGATGCGGTCGGCGAGCCACTTCCAATCGAAGGTGCCGTTCAGCATGGACGCGACATTGGGCACCATCTTGGTGGTGTTGACCAGGGTCAGCCACATCGGCAGGAATCCGACACCGAGCGCACCGCCGGGCGCGACGATGTCGCGGATCAGGTCCCCGCCGGGTTCGACCGGGAAGATCGCCTCGAGTGCCTCCGGGTTCTTGTTGGCCGCCTGGATCTGGTTGATGGCCGAGTAGGAGACCCCGGACATCCCGACCTTGCCGTTCGAAAAGCCTTGTTGCGCAGCCCAGTCGATCACCTCGACGGTGTCGCGCTGTTCTCGGCTCTGGAACACGTCCCACGTGCCCTGGGAGAAGCCGGTGCCGCGGACGTCGACCACCACCTGGGTGTACCCGCTCCGGACGAGGTCTTCATCGACCAGGAACGTGCGCGCCCCGCCGTCGGTGAGGCCGCCGGTGAAGTGCGAGATGTCGGCGATGTCGCGGATCGGTGCGGCGATCTGACCGATCCCGTTGACGAGCTGCGTGAGGAACGGCCCGAGCACCGGGTTCTGGGTGGCGGCGGAGCCCACAGCGGTGATGAGTTTGGTGTACGGCGTCATGTTGACGATGACCGGATGCTTCTTCGCCGTCGCGCGGCCGGCCTGATCGGCGGGCCGATACACGTTGGCGCGCAACACTGTTCCGTCACTCATCCGGATCGGCACGTCCCAGGTGACCGCCACGCCCGGATAGGGCTGGGGTCCGTCGTGGGAGGCCACCCATCGAGCTGCCGGTGCGCCACCACTCGGCGGCGGCGCCGCGCCCGCGGTCGCCGGAACCAACACCATCAACACACCGAGGGCCGCGATCACCGCAGCCCGCGCCACGGCTCCCGCCCGCATTACTGTTCCCGCCCGCACGTCGCCGAACCCCCCGTTCAGATGTGACCCCAGCCGAGTTGACCAACCGAGTTGGCCAAGCGACCGAAAGGTAACAGAAAGGTGTGCGCTATGTCACCGTTCGTACAACGGTGGGTGTGCGTCTCAGTTGCGGCTGATGTCGATCGGGTGCGTCGCGAGCAGCGGCGTCGGCCATGTCTGGCGTCGGAGCACCGCACCCCACAGGTCGGTGGTGGTCGGCGCGAGCAGATCCTTGGCGAGCGCGGAGGCGAGGATCCAGCTGTTCTGTTCGAGCTCGCCGTCGAGCTGACCGACACCCCACCCCGAGTAGCCGGCGAACACCCGCACGCCGTCGAGCACCGCGGAGAGCTCTTCGGGGTCGGCGTCGAGATCGACGAGCACGACACGGCCGTCCACCGGGCGCAGGGCCTCGAAGCCGGTGATGTCGGCGCCGAGTTTCACCACTCCGAGACAGAGAGCGGCGTCCTGTTTGACCGGACCTCCGACGAAGAGGGCCCGCGGGGATGCGGACAGATCGGCCCACTGCGGCAGCAGATTGTGCACGGCCGTTTGGCTCATGCGGTTGAGGACGACCCCGAGGCTGCCGGCGTCATTGTGCTCCATGACGTAGATGACGGTGCGGGCGAACGTCGGCTCGAGCAGATCGGTCGCGGCGAGAAGCAGTGTCCCGGGCCGGACGCGGCGCGCGGCGGGCGCATCGCGAGGCGAGCCCTCGGCCCCCTCGGAGTAGAACTCGGGGGTCGGTTCCTCTGACTCGTCGCCGGCGGCCACCCCCTCATCATGGCATGGCGGGCGGGTCGAGGTCGGTACTCTGAATCAGTGATGTCTGGGTCGCCCCATGCGACCCCCGGTCTACGGGGGTTCATTCGTTCACTGGGCCATTCACCCGGCCTCGGACGACTGCTCGCGGTGCGCCTGACCAGCCAGATCACCGATGGTGTTTTCCAGGCTGCGCTGTTCGCGTCCATCCTGTTCAACCCCGAGCGACACGCCGATCCGTTGGCCGTCGCCGGTGGCCTCGCGGTGCTGTTGTTGCCGTACTCGCTCATCGGCCCGTTCGCCGGCGCGCTGCTCGATCACTGGGACCGCCGCAATGTCCTCATGTACGCCAACGTGATTCGGGCCGGACTGATCGCTCTGGTCGCCGTGTGTATCGCGGCAGGCGCCAGCGAGACCGTGGTGCTGATCGGTGCGCTCGCCGTGACCGGCGCCAGTCGGTTCGTCGCATCGGGGCTCTCGGCGTCGTTGCCGCATGTCGCGCACCGCGACGTGATCGTGGCGACCAACGCGTTGTTCACCACCCTCGGGGCCGGGATGCTCGCGGTGGGCGCCGGCATCGCGGCGGTGCTGCGCGCGATCTTCGGTCCGGACAACTCCGGCAGTGCGTTCACCACCCTGGGCGGCGTCGTGATCGCGTTGATCGCCGCGACGATCGCGCACGGGTTCGGCCGTCTGCAGCTCGGTCCCGACGAGCCCGACGATCCCGGACGGTCGGCGGTGCACGCGATCACGGTCGGTCTGGGTCACGGTGCGCGGGCGGTGGCGCACTCGCGCACAGTGTCGGCGGCGTTGTCGGCGATCGGCGCGCATCGGCTGGTGTTCGGGATCAACACCTTGATGCTGCTCGTGTTGAGCAAACAGGCCGGGCTCGGCGACGGCCTCTTCGGTGTCACTGTGGTCGCCGGCTTCACGGCGGGCGGCGCGTTCCTCGCCGCGGTGGTGACGCCGATCTCGGTGGAGCGGTACGGCCGGCGGCCGACGTTGGTCGCGGCGATGCTGATCGGTGCGGTCGCCGAGCTCTCGCTGATCACCTTCAATCCGGTGGTGTTCTGCATCGGCGCCTTCGTGCTGGGTCTCATCGGTCAGATGGCGAAACTGTGCGGCGACGTCGCGATGCAGGTCGACATCGGCGACATGGTGCGCGGACAGGTGTTCTCGGTGCAGGACGCCGTGTTCAACATCGCCTACGTGGGTGCGGTGACCCTCGCGGCCGTTGCCATCCCGCCGGACGGGCGATCGGTGGGACTGCTCGTCTTCGGTGTGGTCCTGTATCTCGTCGGCGCGGTGGTCGTGCGGGTCGTGCACACCCCGCCGCACCACGGCCCGCTGGCCGTCACCGACCCTCGAATCGAGGCGACCGGGCATCAAAGCTGACGTCGGCGCGGCCGTCGCCGTCGGAATCGACGAGCACCCGATCGAACCGCCCGTCGCCGTCGGAGTCCACGTAGAGACGTTCGGCCACGGGGACACCGCCGCGGCGCGTACCGACGAGTTCGATGTCGTCGGTTCCGTCGCCGTCGAGATCTGAGGCCACGACGATAGTGTCGGCGGCCTCGGGCGGTTGGGGCGGCTCGGGTGGTGGTGCCGGATCCACGACACGGCCCGGACGCGGAGGTGGTTCGTCGCGGTCGGGATCGTTGCGGTCCGGTTCGGACCGTGCCGCCGGCTCACCCCACACGCCGCTCCCGTCGTCGCCGTAGAAGTCGTCGGGTCGTCCGTCGTCGTCGCGGTCGAGTGCCACGGTGTCGGCGATGCCGTCGGCGTCGGTGTCCCACATGGCGTCGTCACGGCGGCCGTCGCCGTCGAAGTCGAGTGTCACCGCGTCGAGTCGTCCGTCATGGTCGACGTCGGTGTCGGGCGCCGACACCCACGAGGTGGTTGCGCCGTCCCCGGTCCCGAACAGGTACTCGATGGGGTCGTCCATGCGGTTTGGACGCAGCGCTACCGTCGCAGGTTCCACCCGCCGGTTCTGGGGCCCCGCCGTCGGGCTCAGTGGTGGCGGTGGCCGGGCAGGTGATCGGATTCGATCGTCATCTTCGGCCACGGCGGCTGACGCAGCACCGCGGCCGAGCCCAGCGCGGCGGCGATCAGACCGGTGATGACGCCGATCATGGCCACCCGGCCCGAATCCACCACCGGGGTCCACGTGGTGGTGCCGTCGGTGATGGTGAGCGCGCCGACCGTCACCGGCGCACCGCGGAAGCCGCGGCGCGACACCGGAATCATCGTGGTGCGCTCGTCGATGACCATGGGCTCACCGAGAAACCGGCCGCGGCCGACCTCGGGGGCGGGTGGAACCGACATCGGGTCTCCTTGTCGTCGGGGGACTTCGGGCTCGGTCCCGGGCGGCCGGGATCGATCCGTGCAGATCAAGTATCGGCACCTCGGCGCGATCGCCGGGTCGACGTCCTCCTTATTGGGTGAGAGGGAGATCAGCATTGCATGGGCTGTTCGGTAATACAGCGTGGCGACTTCTCCCGACGCGCGACGGCGCTTATGTGTCAACCGCTTCCGGATTGGGGTCGGTGGTGTCACCGATGCTGGAGGAGTCCACCCAGACTCTGTGAGCGTCTCCGACGGTGAGAACGCGCGTGGCTTTACTGGATGAGTCGTACGGTCTGAGGATGACGGCGGAACCGTCGACAGAGTCGACGGTCGCATCGAGAAAGGATGCGACCAGGCCGAGATCGTGCTCGCTGTCGTCGAGCGTGACGGTGAGCGGGGTAGTGACGGCGACGTTGATGCGTGCACCCGGTATGAGCGCGGGACCGTCGACGGCATCGACGGTGAAGCCGAAGGGCGCCCAGGTCGCTGTGGCGGGCCTGCCTTGCAGCAGCGTCGCGGCCTCGAAGAGGCGTTTGAGATCGGGTGTGGAGACTTCTGCGGGCATGCGGAGTAGATCGGTGCAGTGCTGCTGAATGATGCTCAACGCGCTAACGACCCTAGCTGTGAGATGTAAATCGGAGTCGCGGGCGTGCTGCAAAGGTGTGCCGAAGCCGTATCGGCGGGGACCGTGGCTCGGGCTGATACCGATACAGACGTCACGCTCCAGTGCATCCATGAACGCGAAGGAGTCGATGAGATCGGCCGGAAGTCGCCCGCTGACGTCCCAACTCATGCTGATTCGGGCGTCAATCTCGTCGACTCCCGGCATGTGCCTAACCTCGAGCGTGAACAGTTCGGCGTCATCGGCCCACACGGTTCGGAGCCCTCCGCGGACGCCCGTACTCGACTCGGTTCGATGCAGTAGCAGTTCAGCAACAACTGCGCCGCCCGGATCACGGGCACCGATGATGAGTCTCGGAGGCGAGTCTTGCTCACCGCCCTCAGACGAACTGGCTCCAATGCGGATCTCGGCGCTGTCCACAACGCCACCCAGGTTCCCCGGCATATCCAGCTCGGCTGACGCCGCGTCGGCCGGAATATGAACATCAGTTCCGAAATCGAGGAACTGCTCAAAGCTCTGAGCGAGTTCGGGATTGCCCGCGGTGTTGACCCGCACCCTTGTGGTGACAGGCCGCTCGTCGAGGGCGGCCAGAAATTTAGCGTAGACCTTGATATGGAGCCATAGAGGGCCTTGCTGCTCAGCGGCCACGGCGACGAGCCAAGGCTCCTCCGTCATCACGGGCGGACCGTCAGAGGTCTCAAAGTGGTAGCGGAAGTGCGGGTCATTGTTAGCGGCGCGTGCGAGGGTTCTGATGCGTTCGCCAACGTCGCTGGGCTGCAGCCGTTGATCAGGCGTGGCGGTCCCGTCGCCACGGATGATGGCAGTGAGGTCGGCGAGCTGTTCAACTAGGCGGTCCTTGCCTCCGTTGAGGTAGTAGTCGACAAGGTCAGGGTGGCGACCGGCGAGAATATCAAGCTGAGTGAGGCCCATCCACGACCACGACGTGATCATCAGTGACGTGACCACCTCAGCGATCTGCGCGAAGTAGCCGGGGCTAGGGTCGCGTGGAGTCACCAGATGCCACTCGGTGATCTCCCACCCTTCCGAGGTGGCTGTATCTGCAACGCTGTTGAGCGATTTCCTCACCTGACGAAACTCGGTGTTATTGAACTTTAGCGCAAAGTTCTTGACTTGAAACACTTTTCGGCGCGCTTCGCCGTCTGGTACGAATATGTCGATACCACCATCTGGCCCCGGCGTGAACTTCTGCCCTGTCGGGTTGTCAGCGCAAACGAGCATCGCGACGGTGTGCTCCAGTTCGCCACTGTCGAGTCGTGACCAAGGGATCCGCGCAGTTGACATGACTCTTTGTACCGCAACAGGACAGGGAGCGAGAAGCGCGGGATGATGCCAACCCGGCCATCGATGTCGGATAGCCGCGAGAACTCAATAGATTTCAATCCGCATTGTGTTACTTGGGACGAAGTATGTTCCTGCACAACGCATTCGGGCAGAGAACTATGATCCTGTCAAATATCGGTTTACATCCACGCGGCAAGTATTATTTGACACCCTTGCGAGTGACAGCGAAGGTGAGACTGTGACACCCAACCTGGGACACTCCCTCGCCGGCATCGTCGATGACTACAAGCAGCGCTCCGGGCTGTCGGATGCGCCGATCGCAACCAAGTTCGGCATGAGCCGGATGATTTTTTGAATCTGTGGCGCAGAAAGATTCGCGCACTGCCGAGCCACGGCAACCTGGTCGCGGTTGCTCAGGTGACTGGCACGTCGTATCGGGCCGTGTTTGATGCCGCGCTGGCCGACTGCGGATACCTCGCCACTCCCCCGCCGGGGGACGAGGTGTTGCTGGACGGGATCGTGGCGATGTCCCGCACTTCGGCGGCCTGTTGGGGCGCTCGGTGACACCATCAGAAGCAGCACGCCTCAAGACCGCGTGGCAAGCCGGCAGGCCACGCACTCTGAACTCCATCGCCGACGCCCTCGACCCCCAGGACGGCATCCGATGAGCAGTCTCGACGCGCCACTCAACGATCTGCACGACCAACTCGAGGCACTGCAGCGCACGGTCCTCAGTCTGGAGCGCGACTATCGCGCACTGGCTGAGCGCGACGACCTTGCCGTCTACGATCTCGGTGACGAGATGACACCCGGAGAGTGCATCGCTCGCATCAGCGGGCGCTGGCGGCGCTACGCCGCAGCATCAACGATGCCGAAACAAGGCGCTCGGAGGCGAAGGAAGTCGCTTCACGCCTTTCCATCGTTCATCGCCAATAGGCCACGCAGCCATGAACGTAACAGAAATGTCGCCTCGAAACCGGTGGCGTGACCTGCACCTACATCGAGTAATCTTGGGGACCGAATTGGTCGAGCACAACAGCCCGATTGCCGACATCCTTCAGCCGTCCACAACAAGGCCATGATTTATTGCTTCCGCAAGATCAGTCCAGGCGCAGAACCCAGCTGATTGTTCCGTTCATCGACCAGGGGACTGATCGGCCGGACCGGGCCGCATAGTCGAACACAGACACTCGGTCACGGCACAGAACGCGATGGACGCCGTCAGAACGCCTAATCTGCTTGACTGTGGAAGCCGAAAGAGCTGCAGACGACGCCGCCGCTGCAGGCAGCAACGCGACGCCCAAGGGACCCGACCTGACTGGCGCCGACTTGGCTGGTAGGAATCTCAGGCAAGCGGAGCTAGCCCACGCGCTCATGTACGGCGCAACACTCGCCGGCGCAGACCTAACGGGGGCTCAACTGCGCCACGCAGATTTGCGGTACGCGAATCTGACAGAATGCAACCTCGCGAGTGATCCCCATAGGAGGGCAGACCTCACTCACGCAAGGCTGCGCGGTGCGGAACTCATACGCGCTAATCTCGAGGGTGCAGACCTCTCCGACGCCGATCTGAACCTCGCCAACCTGACCGGCGGCATATTTGACCACGCAATAATGCGTCGTGCATCATTTTTCTCCGCAAATCTCAGCGATGCGCGCTTCGTCGGCACATACATGCCTCAGGCATACCTGGCCGGCGCGAACCTAGCCGACGCAAACTTCGCGGGCGCCGACCTCACGGGAGCCAATCTGGTTGGCGCGAACCTAGTTGGTGCGAATCTGGCATCGACGAACCTCTCTTTCGCCGACCTTACTCGCGCGAATCTGGCGGGCGTCGACCTGACGGCCACAAAACTCACTGGCGTGAAAGCAACCACCGCTGCCTACCCCGTGGCAATTTTAGAGATTTCCGTTGATATGGAGGCCGATGCCGACCCGGAGAGTCTGGCCTATATCCTCCACGCCATCGCCACTCTCTGCGAACTCGTGTCATCGCTATACGGTTTCCTGCCGACGTCGGACACCCAGACTCCAGATCAGATCGAAATCGTCACCTCGAGGATGACCTACGGAAGTCCCCTGGTCACCTGGCTGATAGAGAACTGGCACTACATCGCAGGTACAGGTGGGCTCGGCGTCGCGGCTCACCAAGTTAGACGCGATGTACTCAAGGGTAAAGACAGTAGGCTTTTCAATTTGAGTAAGTTGATTGGCCGCAAGACAGAGCGTGTCGCATGGAACGAAGTTCGTGATACGGCTAATCGCGAAGAGATTTTGCGCCTCACGTCCGCAATCGCCAAGCACAATGCGGACGTAGCCGAACACCAAGCTAGATATGTGGAAGCAGTACTTAAAATTGACGCAATGACTAAAAGTGACGCCACTGATAGTCTCTTTCAACAGCTGGAGGCCATCGATGTTGGGACACGGGAAGAGATTAGACGCGCCGTCGAGGCACTAACGCCCCTGATAAATCGAGGAATTGAGATCCGAGCGCTGAGACTGGAGCCCGATGCTGAACAACAGTGATGAGGAAGCTGGCGAGCGTTCCTCCAGATGATCGTCACCTGCCCTTATCCCTAGACGTGAGGAGCCGCGAGTGTGTCAGTCACCGACCTGAGCACGGTGCAGTTGCCGGCGGCCGCTCGTGCATGGGTGGCCAGCGCTGACCCGGCGACCGCCATTGTTGAGCATCGAGTGACTGTCGCGCGCCAATGGTGGGTGACTGAGTTGGCTGCGCACGGTTTCGGCGATGCGATCCTGAGCGACTCACTGACTCGCGGGGATGTGTTCTCGCTCGCAGGTCATGCGCTTAAGTCCCCCGAGGCGGCGTTGGTGCTGCTGTGGAATGCCCTGGCGTGGGGTAGCGGAACGAAGAACCGCAACAACAGAACCCGTGTGACGTCCATCGCCGCCGATCCACACGCCGCAGGTGAACTACTTCAAGAGGCAATGCGGTTGAGTCGGACCGATCCCGAATCCGCATACGAGATGCTCTATCCGCGAAACGTCCCCGCGATTCGTGGCCTTGGTCCCGCCTTCTTTACCAAAGTCCTGTACTTCGCCGGAGGGGGTGCACCCGACCACCCCTGCCTGATCCTCGACGAGCGCGTTGCTCGCTCCTTGCGAGCGGCGGGCTGGCAGTCACTTCCCATCAAGAACTGGCTGCCCTCGGCATATCGTCGCTACGTCGATCTGGTTGACCGGTGGAGCCGCGAGTACGACATCCCACGTCCCGACCTCATCGAACGATGGCTGTTCGATGAGGCCGGTCGAGAGTCCGGACAGATCGAGCCGATAAGCAGAGAGTGAAGGAAGCAACACTGATGGAGTCTGTATTGCCGTGGGTCACTGCCATTGGCGCCGGTGTGACAGCGCGGGCGACCGTGGGGCTCGCTCTTGTCGCCGCGGCGACTCTCGGCGGCGCGCAGACGCAGTTACAACTGCTGCGTGAGCAGGCGGTGCGCGAAGGCCGCCCCTACGTCGTTGCGGAGGTTGTCCCTGGACTCCACGGCGCCGGCTTCACCGATCTGGTTGTCGCGAACACTGGGCGAACGATCGCTCACGACGTGACTGTTGACGTTGGACCGCTGACGAAACGCAACGGCGATGATCACATCAGCGATGCGCTGCACCGATATCTGTCGACACCCCGCACGCTGGCCCCAGGAGCTCGTCACCGGGTCATGTGGCGCATGGAGCCACACAGCCGAATGAGCGAAGCCGGACCGGAGCAGACCGTGCAGGCGTGATCGGAACAGTCTCGTATCGAGACGACGAGAAGCGCACGTACAAAGAAAGCTACGAGCTGTCGGTCGACACGATTATCGATGCGATGCCAGTCCCGACCGAGGGGCCGAAGGTCACCAGCAATTCGCGGACGAGTACAGATACAGACCTAGCGAACATCGACCGCGCTATCCGCACCCTCAACCAGCATGTTGGCGAGCTACGGCGATAGCAGCGCCCAGCTTGCCGCAACCGACCATCTCCCCTCGTGGAACGACCATGGTTGGCATCGAGGCGCTCGCAGCGCGGCGATGTCACTGTCATGACTCAGCCTGTCGTGCCGTACTGCTCGATGATGTTCACCTCGACTTCCGGGGCGGTCATGCTTCCACCCATGGTGGTGTCGTAGGTGACTGAGCCGGTGATCTCGACCCACATTGTCACGAGGTCGTCTTCGACGATCTCCGAGAACGAGGCGAGTCCGGCATTGGCAACGGTGTTGACGTCCATGTCGTACCACTCGACCTGCTGGCCATCGGTCTGCACACGGATCGCGCTCGAGCCCATCGCGGAGTCAGCCTGCACGACGTAGCCGTAGACAACGTACTTTTCGCCGATGTGTGCATCCGGGTTCTTCACGACCAGCTGCCAGGTGCGCGAATCAGTCTGCTGATAGCTCGACTTGTCGAGTTGCGCTGCCCGCTGCTGGGATTCACGGGAGGCCTCGGCTTCCAAGGCCGCTGAGTTCGCCCGTTCCTGTGCCTCTTGCTCGGCCGGCGAGAGCGTCTCAACGGGGACCAGTGTCGTCCCGGTGCTCGACGTGTCCGCTGAGTCGTCCTCGGACTCGTCACCGACGACTGACCCGACCACACCGATCACCACCAAGATGGCCAGGACGCCGAGCAACCACTTCCAGTTGTTCGACTTCTTGGTCTCCACTCGGCGGGTCTGTGCGGTCCACTGATGTCCGTCCCAGTAGCGGATGGTCTTCGGAACTTGCGGGTCCGGATACCATCCGGGCGGGTGGGGCTGCGTCATCGGGCCTTGCGCTCCTGTTCACAGAATCAATGCATGTGACTATCTCGCATGAGCTATTACCCGTTACCACCAGATCCGTCTGTAGCCCGAACGTTCTAGTGGCAGGACGGCCGCCATCGGTTCTGAACCGGCGTGGTCACCGAGGCTGTCTCTGGACTGGTCGTATACGACTTGCTCGACGCTGCCCGCTTGGTCGCGGCCACACCGCGTGTTGCGGTGCGGGTGGACTTCTTCCGGGTGCGTGTTGGTGGCGGCGACGGCGCCGGCGCCTCGAACAGGGCGGGTCCGCTCACGCGGTACTCGTTGCGGACTCGGTCGGCGCTGAATGTGGTGGTGGGTGAGGTGCTCCTCGACGACGACACCCTCGCGACATGGCAGCGCGACCCGGTGCTCTCGGTGCTGGGCTCGTTGTGGCAGCTGATGGGTCCAGACCGCGTCGCTGCCATCAGCACGGAGCATCGGGGTGTATGTCGGGCACCTCCGGACGACCGGTAGGTTCAGGGTCTATGTACGTGAGCGAACTGGGTGAACAATGGCGCCGCTCCCGCCTCCGCCCGGAAGTCGTCCACCTCGACTCCGCGGCCGCCGGCCGATCGTCCAACGCCGTCATCGGGACGATCTCGGCACACCTGTGGCGGGAGACCGAACGCGGGTCGTACATCGCGGCCGAGGATCGCGTCGAGGAGATCGCCCGCGACAAGCGGGATCTCGCCTCCCTCATCGGCCACACCGCCGACGAACTCGCGTTCCGGGAGAGTGCCCGCGCCGCACTGCGCGCACTGCTCACCTACTGGAATCTGCCGATCTCCACCACCGTGTGGGTGGCCAAGAACGAGTTCGGCCCCAACCTCGTCGAGTTCGAACGCCGCGGCTTCGCCGTGCGTCCCCTGCCCGACGCCGACATCGCCGGCCACGTCGACACCGACGCGCTCGAGAACATGCTGCAGTTCGAGCAACCGGACTTCATCCACATCTGCCACATCGGCGCGATGTCAGGAATCGTCCAGCCCGTCACCCGGATCGTGGAGATCGCGCACGCCGCGGGGGTTCCCGTCGTCGTCGACATGGCGCAGACCGCCGGGCACACCCCGACGGTGACCGGCGCCGACGTCGTCTACGGCACCAGCCGCAAGTGGCTGGCGGGTCCACGCGGGGTCGGGTTCGTCGCGGTCCGCAAGGATGCGCTGCGGCCGGTGGAGATCGAGAGTTCGGAGGCGTTCGTCGCCGGCCGCCTCGGACTCGGCATGGCGGTGTCGGAGGTGCTGGGCATCGGCCAGCAACGTGTCTTCCGGGAGCTCGCACTGATCGGTCGAGCCACCCGCGAACGCCTCGACGGCATCGGCAGCTGGGAGGTTCTCGAACCCGTCGACGAGCCGTCGGCGATCACCACCCTGGCCCCGCCGCCGGGCTGGCAGCCATCCGACGTCGCGGCCGCCCGCGCGAAGCTGCTCTCCCTCGGCATCCTGGTGACCTGCGCCGACTCGTGGCGTGCACCGTTGACCACCGAGCAGTCGCTGCTCCGGGTCAGCCCGCACCTCGACGTCGAGCGCGAAGACCTCGACAAACTCGCCGACGCGCTGCGGACGATGGGCTACTGACCTGCGCAGGAGTGACCGGCAGCTCCGTCGGAGACGGGATCAGTGAGCGCCGAACTTCTCCACGATCTCGGTGACGGCCTGCCGCGCCCGGTCCGCGTCGTCGCGGACCAGACCGATCCGCGTCCGCCGGTCGAGCACGTCGTCGACGCACAGCGCACCCTCGTGGGTGACCGCGAACTCCACCTCCGCGCGGGTGACGTCGAGGTCGTCGGCGATCGGTTCCAGCGGCCGGTCCACCATCGCCGACGACATGACCTTGGCCGCTTCCGACCCGAACCGGCTCACCATCGACGACGGCAATCCCGCTCGACGGCCCTTCCCCGTCGCGCCGATCAGCGGGGTGCTGGTGGTGATGCACGAGCCCGCCTCGAGTCCGCCCGCACGCACCGCGGCGTCGACGGCGTCCTCGGCCATCCGCCGGTAGGTTGTCAGCTTGCCGCCGAGGACACCGACGAGGGTCCCGTCGTTCACCTGAATCCGGTGCCGTCGCGACAGATCGGCGAGACTGCCTGAATCCGTTGCGTTCTCGTCGTCGGAGTCCACGAGCGGTCGCAGACCGGCGAAGGTGCCGATGATGTCGTCGCGTGTCAAGGGCCGGTCGAGGGCCACGTTGATCGCATCGAGCAGGTATTCCACTTCGTCGTCGGACGCCTGCGGGACATCCGGGATCGGCCCGGGCGCGTCCACATCGGTGAGACCGACGAACACCCGTCCGAGTGGTTCCGGAAGCGCAAACACGAAGCGCGACAACGACCCGGCCACCGGCACGGTGAGCGCACCGGCCGGATTGCCGAAACGCTCGGCGTCGAAGATCAGGTGGGTGCCACGGCTCGGCCGGACACGCAGTGTCTGGTCGACGTCGCCGGCCCACACACCCGTCGCATTGACGACGGTCCGGGCGGACACCGTCAGCGTCTCCCCCGTGCAGCTGTCGGTGAGTCGCGCTCCGGTGCCGGTCACCTGATCGGCGCGGGTGTAGGTGCAGATCGACGCGCCGAACGCCGCAGCGGTCCGCGCGACCGCGACGACGAGACGGGCATCGTCGACGAGTTGTCCGTCGGAATGCGCGAAGGCTCCGCGAAGACCGCGCCGCGACGTCTGCGGGCACAACGCCAAAGTCTCGTCGACCGAGAGCCGGCGGGGACCCGGCAGCACGTCGGTTGGGGTGCGCGCGGCGCGGCGCAGAACGTCGCCGGCGCGGAGACCCGTGCGGATCAACGCGGTGGTGGCCCGCGATCCGTGATCCGGCACCACCTGCGACAGCGGCCGGATCAGGTGCGGGGCAATGGTCGTCATGAGATGGTGTCGCTCGACCGCGCTCTCATAGGCGATCGGGAACCGGCCACCGGCCAGGTACCGCAGACCGCCGTGCACCAGTTTGCTGCTCCACCGCGACGTACCGAACGCCAGGTCATGCGACTCCACCAGCGCGACACGCAAACCCCGCGTCGCCGCGTCGAGCGCCACCCCGGCACCGGTGATCCCGCCGCCGATGACCAGCATGTCGAGCGGGCGCTCCTGCTCCGCGAGGTCGGCGAGCCACCGCCGACGATGGGCGGCGTCGATGACGGTCATCCGGGAATCGACGGCAGGTCGCCGTCCGGCCGACGCAGATACGACGACAACGCGTAGTGCAGTTCCCGGCTCCAGTCGTCTCCGAGGATCGACTCGACCAGGGCGCGCGACTGGATGGACGTCTGCGTGATCAGCAGCACCATCGCCGCCAGCTTCTCCGGCTCGCCGTCGCGGACCTGCCCGCGGCGCTGGCCGTGCGCGATCGCGTCGGCGAGGATCGCCAGGACACCCTGCTGACTGGTGCCGAGGCGGTCGAAGACGTACGGCGTCATGAACTCGCGCTGGGAGCGCCACAACGCCGCGACCAGTTCGTCGTCGCGCAGGGCCGCGGCCACCCGGACCACCAGATCCACGGTCGCGTCGAACTCGGCGGTCCGCAGCGGGGTGACGTCGGTGACCGCGGTGACAATGCCCATGACCTCGCGGGTGAGCAGTGCGCGGGTGATCTCCGACATGTCCGGCCAGCGCCGATACACGGTGGGCCGGCTGACTCCTGCCTCGCGGGCGACCTCGGCCAGGGTCACCTTGCGCCCGCCACTACGGATCAGGCAGGCGCGGGCCGCGTCCAATACCTGATCACCGATGTCCGCTTTACAGATTGACATGATGTGTAACATCGTAACCTATGGCAGCCCCGCCCCCCGACCGTCACGCGGATAGCGTGCGGGTCAGCCATGTCACCGTGCTGGCCAATCCGCACGCGCGGCATGGCGCGGGACGGTCCATCGCGGACACGGCCGTCGCCGAATTCGCGGCTCGCGGGGTGCAGGCCACGGTCGTGATCGGCCGGGATGCGCAGGACGCCGCCGAGCAGGCCGGCAAAGAGGCCCGCGGTGACTGCGACGGGATCGTCGTGGTCGGCGGGGACGGCACCATACGGCTCGCGATCGAGGCGACCTTCGGTACAGGCAAACCGCTCGGGATCATACCGGCCGGTTCCGGCAATGACGTGGCCCGCAATCTGGACATCCCGCGCGACGACGTCGCCGCCGCGGTCGAGGTGATCGTCGCGGGTTGCACGCGGTCGGTCGACCTCGGCCGGGTCACGTTCCCGGACGGACAGTGTGCGCTGTTCTCCACGGTCGCCGCGACCGGTTTCGACGCGTCGGTGACCGCCCGCGCGGTCGAGATGTCGTGGCCCAACGGTCAGGCGCGCTACACGCTCGCCGCCCTGCGCGAACTTATCGGGCTGCGGTCGCGGCACTACGAGATCCGCGTGGACGACCTCGAGGTCGACGACGACCTGGTGTTCGCGGCCATCGGCAACACCACCTCCTACGGCGGCGGCATGCAGATCACCCCGGCCGCGTCGATGACCGACGGTCTGATGGACCTCACCCTGGGCCGCCGACCCTCACGACTTGCCCGGCTGACCGTCGCCCGCGTGTTCCCCAAGGTGTTCAGCGGCCGCCACGTCGATCATCCGATGGTCCGCACGATGCGCGGCAAGGAGATCGAACTCTATTGCGACCCACCGGCTCTCGTGTCCATCGACGGCGACGTCGTGGGCGAGTTGCCGGCGGTGTTCGAGGTGACGCCCGGCGCGGCGACGTTCTTCGCGCCCACCCCCGGCCGCTGAGGAGCGAGCTTGCGAGCGGCACCGCCCTGAGTAGCGAGCTTGCGAGCGTATCGAAGGGTCACGAAGGGCCCTCACGTGGGCGGCCCTTCGTGACACCCCTCCGCAAGCTCCGGGGTTCCTCAGGGACCAGGTTGGGGGCCTACTGTTGCGCCCACCACTCGCGCAGCGCCTCCTCGGCTTCGTCCCGCGACAAAGGGCCCCGGTCGAGACGCAACTCCTTGAGATAGCGCCATGCCTGGCCGACCTTCGGTCCCGGCGGCAGATCGAGGAGCTCCATGATCGCGTTGCCGTCGAGATCGGGTCGGACCCGTTCGAGATCCTCGGCGGCCTGCAGATCCGCGATCCGGTGCTCGAGGTGGTCGTAGTTCTCCTGCAGCCGACGGGCGCGGCGGCGGTTACGGGTGGTGCAGTCCGCGCGCACCAACTTGTGCAGCCGATCGAGCAGTGGCCCGGCGTCAGTGACGTACCGCCGGACCGCGGAATCGGTCCAGGCACCGTCGCCGTACCCGTGGAACCGCAGATGCAGGAACACCAACTGCGACACGTCGTCGACGACCGCCTTGGGATACTTCAGGGCCCGCATCCGCCGACGCACCATCTTGGCGCCGACGACCTCATGGTGATGGAAGCTGACGCCGCCGCCGGGCTCGTGCCGTCGGGTCGCCGGTTTGCCGATGTCGTGCAGCAGCGCCGCCCACCGCAGCACCAGGTCGGGATCGCCGTCCTCGAGATCGACCGCCTGCCGCAGCACCGTCAGCGAGTGCTGATACACGTCCTTGTGCTGATGGTGTTCGTCGATGGTCAGCTTCATCCCGGGCACCTCGGGCAGGACGCGCTCGGCGAGACCGGTGTCGACCATGACGTCGATCGCCTCGAGGGGATGCTCCCCGAGGATCATCTTGTCGAGTTCGGCGCGCACCCGTTCGGCGGTGATCCGATCGATCTGTTCGGACATCGCGGTGATGGCATCGAACACGCGGGGCGCCACCCGGAAGCCGAGCTGGGATACGAACCGGACGGCCCGCAGCATCCGCAGCGGGTCGTCGTTGAACGACTCCTGCGGGGTGGCGGGGGTGTCGATCACGCCGGCGAGCAGCGCGGTGAGCCCGTCGAGCGGATCGATGAAGTCGGCGGCGCCGTCCGGGCCGATCCGAACCGCCATCGCGTTGATGGTGAAGTCCCGACGCACCAGGTCGTCGTCGAGGGAGTCGCCGAACACCACCTCGGGGTTGCGGCCGACCCGGTCGTAGGAGTCGGCCCGGAACGTGGTGATCTCGACGGTCGCGTCGCCTTTTCGGGCGCTGACCGTGCCGAACGCGATTCCGGTGTCCCACTGCGCGTCGGCCCAGGAGGCCATCAGCGCGGTGACCTGATCGGGTCGGGCGTCGGTGGTGAAGTCGAGATCGCCGCCGAGCCGGCCGAGCACCGCGTCCCGCACCGATCCGCCGACCAGATACAGCTCGTGGCCGGCCTCGGCGAACACCGCTCCGAGCGAACCGAGCACGTCGGACAGACCACGCAGGGTCACCGCCGCGCCGGCCAGCAGGCGGGTACGGCGTTCCGGGTCGGTCACGGCAAGTCAGCCTACCGTCGCGGCATCCTCACCCCGCAATCCTGGTGAAACGGCGCACACACCGACGACCATCCGCACCGACACCACCGCCGCAGCGCGGCCCATCCAGGCAAACGGCAGGTGGCCAACGGCTAGCATCGGAAACGTGTCCGCCGACCCCTCCACCGACCCCTCTGACGTCTCCGCCGACGTCACGGCGGGTGCGCGCGGTCCGAGGGATCCCGAGCGGAACCAGGCGCAACAGGATTCCGAGCGGGTGTCGAACCCTTCTTCCCGGCGGCAGGTGACACCGGGCGACCTGGCGCGCGCGAACTCACGCGGCACCGCGACGGCCACCGATGACCCGAGTGGGACGGGTCGTCGCGGGCGGCGGGGCCGCCGTCGCCGGGGACGCCGACCGCCGCATTCCAACAGCACCGAGACCCCGCACGACGAGGGCAAGTCCGCCGACCGCGCTGACGGCCCCAATCCCGGCCAGATGCCGAAGCGGGCGGGCGGCGGTGGACACGTCGAGGAGGAGCTGCATCCGACCCACACCCGGGTGTCGCCGCCCAAGCCGTCCGACCTCGTCGCGGTCACCGCGAAGATCACGAAGACCGGTCTGACCCACACCGTCAGCGCCGACGCGACCACGTCGGCGACGAAGTCGAAGAACCGCCGCCGCAACGGCAAGGGCGTCAACGGCGGCCAGGAACGCCTGCGCACCGTCCGCGAGACGTCGGCGGGTGGCCTCGTCATCTCCGATCTCGATCTCCCGGCCGCCGAACTGTGCGCCGCCCTGATCGGCCGGATGGACCGGCGGGGACGGATGATGTGGTCACTGCCCAAGGGCCACATCGAGACCGGCGAGACGGCCGAACAGACCGCGATCCGCGAGGTGGCCGAGGAGACCGGCATCCGCGGCACCGTCGTGGCACCGCTCGGCAAGATCGACTACTGGTTCGTCAGCGAGGGCAAACGCATCCACAAGACGGTGCACCACTATCTCCTGCGCAGCATCGGTGGCGAGCTGTCGGACGCCGACTACGAGGTCAGCGAGGTGGCGTGGGTGCCGCTCGACGAGTTGCCCCGAAAGCTCACGTACTCTGACGAGCGGCGACTGGCCCGGATGGCCCGCGGCGTCATCGCCGACCTCGCCGCCGACCCCAATCGGTTGGCCCAATCCGAGGCCGAGAGCATTCGCACCGAACCCAACGCCTATGAGAGAGCCGCAGCCGCACGCAATCAGCGCCGCAACGAACCGTTGCCCCCGGCGCGGTCGCGTCGGCGTCGGCGGCGGTCGCGCCGTCCGCCGGCCGGCGATGCCTGACCCGCGGCGCGTCCGCCTCTGGTCTCGTCTGCGTCGCTCGGCACCCACCTGGGTGGCGATCCTCGCCGTCGTCGGCCTGTGCGCACTGGCCGGGAATCCGGCCGCCGGGCTCGCGGACGCCGCGCCGGTGTCCGACGACGTCGGCGACGACTCGGAGGGCTTCCTGCGCCTGTCGATCGACGAGATCACCCCGTCGATCGTCACCAGCAGCGGTGGCGCCGACGTCACCGTGACCGGGCGATTGGAGAACATCGGCGACCGGATGCTGCAGAACCTGTCTATCCGCGTCGAACGGGGCGAGGCGATCGACGACGCGGCCGGGTTGCGCAGCAGCCTCGCGGTGCGGCCGGTGCCGGTCAGCGCGGCCACCGCGTTCCGGCCGCTGGCCGACGAACTCGGCCCCGGTGACACCGACACGTTCAGCTTCACCACCCGTCTGTCGGCCGTAGACGGCCTGAACATCCAGCGCACCGGCGTCTTCCCGATCAACGTCAACGTCAACGGTCTCCCCGACTACGGCAACCCGGCCAAGCTCGCGCAGTCCCGCACCCTGCTGCCGGTGCTGTCACTGCCGCCCGACCCGACCCGCGCCGAGCAGTACGTCGATCCGAGCACCGACGTCGACGGCGCAAACATCGACAACGATCTCGGCGCCGACGGATCGGTGTCCGCGGACCTGTCGAGTCCGGCACAGCTGACCATGTTGTGGCCGTTGGCCGCTCCGCCGCAGCTCACCCCGGGTGTGCTCGGCGGCAACACCGAACCGGTCCGTCTGGTCGGCGAGGATCTCGCCCGGTCCCTGTCTGCCGGCGGCCGGCTCAACACCCTGCTGGCGGCCGCGGCATCGGTGGCCGGCGAGCCCACCGACGGCGACGACGACACAGGCGACGACGGGGCAGGCGACGACCCCGGTGCATCGGAGACGGCGCCGGCGAGTCCCCCGGCATCGTCGCCGACCGAGTCGGCATCCCCCTCCCCCGGTTCCGCGCCCTCCTCCGGCTCCGCAGTGCCCACGCCGGACGAAGCCGCGCCCGCCGCCGGCCAACAGTCCCGGCTCGCCCAGAGCATGTGCCTGGCCGTCGATCCCGACCTGCTGGTGACGGTGCGCGCGATGTCACTGGGCTACGTCGTCTCCGACGACCCACTGGACCCGACGTCGCCGACCACACCGGGCACCGGTCAGCCGGCCGCCCTGCAGTGGCTGACCGAGCTGCGTGAGCTGGCCGCCGGGATGTGTGTGGTGGCCCTGCCGTTCGCCCAGGCCGACCTGACGTCGCTGTCCCGCGTCGGTGACAGCGGGCTGACCGCGGCCGCGCTATCCAGCCCCGCCGACATCGTCGACGCGGTGCTCGGTGTGCGCAGCGTGCGCGGTCTGGCCGTGCCCGCGCTCGGCACCGTTGACGCCACGGGTGCCGAGGTCCTCCAGGACGCGTCGGTGGGCAAGGCGGTCACCTCCACCAGCAGCGTCGAAGCCGAACGCCCGAACGCCGCGGGCGGCTACCAGGTCGGCGACCTCACGGTGCAGACCACGGAGGCACCCGTCACCGCGGCGCTCGCAGCCCTCGGAGCCAACCCGCAGACCACTCCCCTGACCCCCGCCGACGAAGAGGTGTCGTTCGTCGGAGAGTCTGACGCGGCCCGCCGGCAGAGCGCGGTCGCCGCCCTCGCCTACCCGGCGATCGACGCGCCCGGCGACACCACCCCCAGCAGCAACGGCAACAACAACGGCGACGCCACCGCGGGACGCGGCGAGTTCGTGGTGCCGCCGACCTACTGGGCGCCGTCGGCCGACGACACGAACGCCCTGTTCACCACCGCGACGCTGCTGCTCGAATCGGGTGCGGCCACGCCCGCTCCGCTGGCCGACGTCGTCACCCGGCTCGACGAGACCACCACCCCCGCCCGGCTCGTGCGGCCATCCGGCATCGGTCCGCTCTCCGCGCTCGGCATGTCCGTCACCGATCCGGTCGCCGCCGAGATCGAAGAACACGCCGCGCTGTCCTTCCAGCTGCAGGCATCGCTGATGAGCTCCGCCGACGTCGCCGCGACCCCGGAACGGTATGTGGCGCCGCTTCGTGAGGACATGCTGCGCGCGATCCGCACACCCGACACCACCTCCCCCGCCCTGCGCGCCGAGTTGCGTGGTCAGCGCGCGGCCCGGCTCACCGCGGTGGACGCCACGCTGCAACGGATGCGCAATGCGGTCACCATCCTCGATCCGGGCGGCCGCTACACCCTGGCGTCGGAACGCAGCCCGCTGCTGCTCGTGGTCCGCAACGACCTGTCCCTGCCGATCCGGGTACGGATCGACGTCGACGCGCCACCCGAGCTCGACGTCGGCGACCTCGGGGTCATCGAGATCCCGGCGCGCGGCACCCGCCAGATCCAATTGCCCACCCGCGCGGAGACATCGGAGGAGGCGATCACCGTGACGATCGGGCTGACCACATCCAGCGGCATCTCCGTCGGTTCGCCGATCCGGTTGTCGGTGAATGCCAACGCCTACGGCAAGCCGCTGTTCTGGGTGACGATCGCTGCCGGTGTCGCCCTGGTCCTGCTGGTCGCGCGCAGGCTGTGGCATCGTTTCCGCGGCGAGCCGGATCCCGCCGACCAGGACCGGCCCGATCCCGACGAACACGACCGGCTGCTCGCCCGCGCCACGTATCAGGAGCGGCGGCGCAACCTGGAGGCCGAGAACATCCCGTACGACGACCCCGACCCACTCGACGCCGGCAGCGGTGTCGACGCCGGGACCGAGGACCAGGAACCCACGACGACGAGCACGAGCGACGGGGACCGGCGATGAACCGGCCGGGTCCTCCGCCGCCGCGCCGCGCCCAGCCCCGCCGGATCCCGGCGGGCGGGATGCCGCCGGGGCGGACGCAACCGGGTTCGCCGGCGCGGCCTGATGGCCGCGGACCTGATCCCCGCAGACCTGATCCCCGCGGGGGCACCGACCTCGACGACTCGCCCACCGGCCTCGAGCGCGACTCCGACGCCAGCATCCTCAAGACCAGCGGTTCCATCGCGCTCGCAACGCTGACCAGCCGCATCACCGGCTTCATCCGCACCGTCCTGGTGCTGGCGATGCTCGGTCCGGCGATCGCGTCGGCGTTCCAGGCCGCCTACGTGCTGCCCAGCATGATCGCCGAGGTGGTTCTCGGGGCGGTGCTCACCGCCATCGTGATCCCGGTGCTGGCGCGCGCCGAGGCCGAGGACGCCGACGGCGGCAAGTCGTTCATCAACCGCATCTTCACCCTGTCGGTGGCCACACTCGGCGTCGCGACCATCATCGCGCTGATCGCGGCGCCCCTGCTCACCTTCCTCAACGTCGGCGACGGCGACGTCAACCGCGACCTCACGACCGCGCTGGCCTACCTACTGCTGCCGGAGATCCTCTTCTACGGCCTGTCGGCCCTGTTCATGGCGATCCTGAACATGAAGGGCTTCTTCAAACCCGGTGCCTGGGCGCCGGTGCTCAACAACATCATCCAGATCGCCACCCTGGTGCTGTACGCGATCATGCCCGGAGAGATCACCCTCAACCCGGTGCGTATGACCGACCCGCAGCTGCTCGTGCTCGGTATCGGCACCACCCTGGGTGTGGTGGTGCAGGCCGCGATCCTGCTGCCCTGGCTCAAGCGCGCGGGGGTGCGGCTGCGCTTCGAGTGGGGTCTCGACGCCCGACTGCGCCGCTTCGGCAACATGGCGCTGGCCATCGTCCTGTACGTGGCCATCCTGCAGGTCGGGATGGTCATCACCTACCGCATCGCCGCCCATGCGGATGCGTCCGGCATCAGTGTCTACGCCACCCACTGGCAGCTGCTGCAGCTGCCGTACGGCGTGCTCGGCGTGACGATCCTGACCGCGATCATGCCGCGACTGTCGCGCAACGCGACCGCCAACGACGACGACGCGGTGGTCGCGGACCTGTCGCTGGCCACCCGCCTGACAATGGTCGCGCTGGTCCCGATCGTCGCGTACATGACCTTCTTCGGACCCGCCATCGGCATCGCGGTGTTCAACTTCGGCCGATTCGACGCCGATACCGCCTCGCAGCTCGGTTCGGTGCTCGCGTGGGGCGCGTTCACCCTCATCCCGTACTCGATGACGCTGGTCCAGCTCCGGGTGTTCTACGCGCGCGAGGACGCCTGGACCCCGACCGCGATGGTCCTGGGCATCACGGTGGTCAAGGTGGCCGCGTCGCTGCTGGGCCCGGTGCTGTTCTCCGACCCCGAACTCGTGGTGCGATGGCTGGCGCTGTCGAACGGTCTCGGCTACCTCGTCGGCGCCATCGTCGGCCACTTCCTGCTGCGCAAACGACTCGACGGCGCACGACTGACCGACGTGTCGCGCACCACGGTCGTCACCCTGGTCGTGTCGGTGGGCGTCACCGGCATCGTGTGGCTGGTCTCCGAGCTGTCCGGACTGCACCTGCTGAGCACCGACGTGGGCAAGATCGGGTCGCTGGTCTACCTGGGCCTGACCGCCGTCGTCGCACTCGGCGTCACCTACGCCGGCCTGGCCGCCGCCCGCCTCCCCGATGTCGTCTCGATCGGGACCACCGTGCGCCGCGTCCTGGGCAGATTCATCCCTGCCTTGGCGCCTCCTGAGACGCCGGTAAGAGAATCCACTCCAACGATCACGGTTGCGTTTCCGCAGACGTCCACCGACGAATCGCTCCCGTACTCTGGTCAAGTACAGGTGCTCCGGAGATTCGACCGGGGCACTGCCACATGGCAGTCGTACTCGGTTCACAGCGGTGGAGCCGCGCGCCTTCGCGATGGTGGCGAGATGCGGATCCACGCGCCCCGCGACATGCGCTATCGCAGGAGAGGAGTTCGGCGCGTGAGTGACAACGAGATCGGGACCACGCAGGACACCGAGATCATCCCGGACTCCCCGTCCGACAAGGGTGGTTCGGTCAGCGTCGACGATCGGTCCGTGCCGACGCAGTCGCAGACCCCGGCGTCGAAGGCCACTGACCAATCCGCCTCCGAGGCCACGTCGGCCGACGCCGAAAAGTCCGGTGCGGCAACGCAATCTGCGCAGACCGCACCACCGGCCTCCCCCACCGGCCCGGCGGGGTCGTCGACGCCCCGACCGCGCGGACCGCGCCTGGTACCGGGCGCCGCCGTCGCCGGCGGACGGTATCGCCTGCTCGAACATCACGGCGGGACCCGTGGACTGCAGTTCTGGCGCGCCCTCGACATCAACCTGGACCGTGAGGTGGCGCTGACCTTCGTCGACGCCGACCAGCTCGCCGCACCGCCGCGGCGTGGCGAGACGGCCAAGGTCACCGACGACGGACCCCAGGGAGTTCTGTCCCGAACCCTTCGCCTCGGACAGATCTCGTCGGCCGGGGTCGCACGCGTCCTCGACGTCGTGCGCGGCTCGTCCGGCGGCATCGTCGTCAGCGAGTGGGTGCCCGGGTCGTCGCTCACCGAGGTGGCCCGCTCTGAGCCCTCCCCGATCGGTGCGGCCCGCGCCGTACGTGCGCTGGCCGCGGCCGCCGAGGCCACGCACCGATCCGGTGGCGCGTTGTCCATCGATCACCCCGATCGCATCCGCATCAGCACCGACGGCAACGCGGTCCTCGCGTTCCCCGGCACCCTCGCGGGCGACGACAAGTCCACGGACGTCCGGGGACTCGGCGCGGTGCTCTACGCGTTGTTGATGGCCCGGTGGCCACTGGACGGACGGACCGGTTCCCGGCTGGTGACCACCGCCGACACCACCGAACCGGTGGGCGGGCTGCGGATCGCCGAACCCGGCGAGGACGGCAACCCGGTCGAACCGCGTGCGGTGCGCCCGGACACGCCGTTCGAGATCTCCGCGGTCGCCGCCCGCGCCCTGGACGGTCGTCGTGGCATCCGCACCGCGGGAACGGTGCAGCACGTGCTCGACCAGGCCACCGTGCTCGACCTCAACACCGACATGTTGCCGGTGATCGAGACCGGCGAGGCACCGATCGCGATGAGTCCCCCGGCGACGCGCACCTCATCGACCGAGTCCGAGCCGACCGGTCGGCGCAACACCGCGCTGATGGCCGGCGCGGGCCTGCTCGCGCTGTTCGTGATCATCGCCGTCGTGGTGTGGGCGACCAACATCTTCGGCGGCGACGACGGCTCGTCCGACATCGACTCCATCCTGCCGACGACTTCCGAGCCGGCCGCCCCGACCGAACAGAACCAGGGTGCGCCGCCACCCGCGGCACCGGCGCCGATCCCGCTGCGTGGAGTGAGCGTGCTCGACTTCTCCAGTCAGCCACCGGACAGTTCGGCCAATGTCGCGAACGTGATCAGCGGGACCGCTCCCCCGTGGAGCACCGCCACCTATCGGGGCTCACCGGATTTCGGCGGCCTGAAAGACGGACTCGGGTTGATGTTCGACGTCGGCGGTGAGCAGGCCGTCCGTACGGTGACGATCCGCACGCCCACACCCGGTTTCGCGGTGTCGCTGCGGACCGCGTCGTCGGCGCAACCCACCTTTGCCGACACGACCGAGGTGGCCACCGGTCAGGTGTCGCAACCGACCACCACCATCACCATCCCCGAACCCCAGGCGAGCCCGTTCCTGATGATCTGGCTGACGTCACTGCCCGCCTCCGGCGGAGGATTCCAGGCGCAGATCGGTCAGGTCTCGATGGCGGGCTGATCGCCCGCTGACCCCGCCGACGGAACCCTGTTTTTCGCCGACAGCACCCGATTTCGCGCCGACAGAACCCGGATCCGCACCCTCCGGCGCCCATCCGGGTGGTCCGAACACGAATCCGAGGCGCTGACGTAATCCCTTGGCGCCACGCACATCTCGTGCGATGGCTGCATACTCGTGGGTTTGCAGGTGCCAGATGTTGTAGGTGTCGACCGGAGTGGTCAGTCCGTAGGTCGGACGATGTTCCTCCGCGGCGAAGCTGCCGAAGATCCGATCCCAGATGATCAATGTGCCGCCGTAGTTGCGGTCCAGGTAGTCGCGGTCACTGCCGTGATGGACACGGTGGTGTGACGGCGTGTTGAAGACGAATTCGATGGGACGCCAGAGCCTGTCGATGTGTTCGGTGTGAATCCAGAACTGATACACCAGATTCAGCGAGTACGCGATGAAGACCAGCACGGGTGGCACGCCCAGCAGGGGGAGTGGCAGCCACATGAGGATCCCGGCGCTGTTGTTCCACTTCTGCCGGAGCGCGGTGGTGAAGTTGAAGTACTCGCTGGAGTGATGGGCCTGATGGGTGGCCCAGACCAGACGGACCCGGTGGGCCAAGCGGTGTTCCCAGTAGAACAGGAAGTCGAGTCCGACGATGGCGATGACCCATGTGTACCAGGCATCGGCGGGCAGTTGCCACGGTGCCACGTACGCGAAGATCGCTGCGTATGCCAAGAGTGCCAACGCTTTCCAGCCCGTGCTGGTTCCGATCGACACGATTCCCATCAGCAGACTCGCGCGTGAATCCCTCGGGTTGTAGGTGCCGGGATCTGCCGGAATCCGTTGTGCCCGTTGCGAAGGACGCTCTTGGTCGGTGTGGTCCAGGCGCCACGCGGCCCACCATTCGAGCCCGACCATCACGACGAAGAAGGGGATGGCGAGGACCGTCGGCTCACGCATCGCCTCCGGGAGGAGATCGATCATGGAGACTCCTGACTCGTGCCATTATCTGACATGCGCGCGTGTCAGATAACTGAATGTCTGACACGGTAGCGTGTCAGATGATCAGCTGTAAAGGGTGCCGACACGAGGAGCCGTCCTGATGAGCAGCGCCGAGGGTCGTCGCTACGGTGGCGCCGACGCCGACCAACGTCGTGACCGGCGACGCGCGGAGCTGATCGTGGCCGGCCTGGAACTGTTCGGCACGGAGGGCTTCGCCAACGTCTCGGTGAAGCGGATCTGTGACCACGCCGGGCTCACCCAGCGCTACTTCTACGAGTCCTTCCGCGACAGGTTCGCGCTGTTGGCGGCCGTCTACGACGACTGTGTGGCATTCGCCCGCGACGCCACGATCAGCGCCGGCGCCGAATTCGTCGCGGGCGACAGGGGAGAGGGGACCCGAGAGGCGGGCATCGCGGCGGACGACGCGGCAGCCGTCGCCCGGGCGACCCTCGGCGCCTTCGTGCGCACCCTGGCCGACAACCCGACGCGCGCCCGGGTGATGCTCGTCGAGGTCGTCGGCGTGAGTCCGGACATCGAGCGGCAACGACTGGCGGCGATCCACCGGTGGGCCGATCTCATCCTGTCTCTCGCGTTGGGGGAGCGGTCGGCCGATCGGTCGCAGCGGCTGACCGCGATCGGGCTCGTCGGGGCCGTCACCCAGCTCCTGGTCGATTGGTATACCAGCACGGCGGGGGAGTTCGCACCCGGCGATGTCACCGAGAGCGATCTGTTCGAGCTCGACGCGATTCTCGACGTCAGTGTCGACCTGTTCGTCGCGGCATACCGGAATCTTCTCGGGTGACGTCGATCCACAGGGTTGTCGGTGTCCCCAGATCTGTGGACAACGCGCAGGTCAATGGCACATCGGGAGTTCATGTCCGTTAACCTTCATCGCATGCCTCGGGGGAGCATCGACGCGCGCAGCGACGAGGATCTGCTGCTCGCACACGTGCACGGAGACCCGGGGGCATTCTCCACGTTGGTGGAACGTCACCACGCATATCTCTGGTCGGTCGCATGTCGTACGAGCGACAACCCCGATGACGCGGCGGACGCGCTGCAGGATGCGCTGATGAACGCCCACCGGATGGCCGAGCAGTTCCGATCCGACGCGAAGGTCACCAGTTGGCTGCACCGGATCGTCGTCAACGCGTGTCTCGACCGCATTCGCCGCAACCGTGTCCGCCTGTCCGTGCCGATTCCCGAGTTCGACGTCGCGCCACTGGCCGACGACCGGGACCAGATGGCGGCCGTCGACCTGTCGGTGTCCATCGGCCGCGCCCTGGATGCACTGCCACCTGATCAGCGTGCGGCCGTCGTGGCCGTCGACGTCGAGGGACTCTCGGTCAAGGAGGCCGCGGAACGGCTCGGCGTCCCGATCGGCACCATCAAGAGCCGCTGCGCCCGCGGTCGGCTCCGTCTGGCGCAGTCCCTCGGTCATCTCCGGAACTCCTGATCACACCGGCCCCACGTCCATCGTCCCGATCACATCCGATCCCGATGGAACCGGACCGTGGCCCGGTGCGTCCTAGAGTGGACGAGCACGATCACCGCCCCCGACCAGGGGGCTGATCGGATGGCCAGAGAAGTGGGAGAGTGGAGCGATGGTCCCGCCGGGAGCAGACAACGACCGCAGTGACGCGTCGCGCCTCCCGCAGCCCCCGTTCTCCGTCGACCTGCTCGCCGATCTGCACGCGGACGCCCTGCCACCCGACGTCGCCGACCACGTCCGATCTCATCTGCCCGACGATCCACATGCCCGGTCGGTGCTGGCGGCGCTCGACCGCACGACCGCAGTGCTCCGCGACGCCCCGCCCGACCCGGTTTCCCTTCCCCCGGCGGTGGCCGCGAGAACGACCGACACCCTCGACCGGATCAGCGCCGACGTCGCCGCCGCGGGCGGGCACACGGCGGTGCCACTGACGCGCCCGGATCGGGGAGACGCGAAGCGCTCTCGCCGCCTCGCGGTCGCCGGGCTGGTGGGTGCCGCCACGGTCGCCGTGGTGGTGGCGGTGTCCGTCGGCCTCTTCCGCTCACCAGCCCCACAGGAGCCCGCCCAGCAGGCGCAGCCGACCGCCCCGTCGGCGACCTCCGGGCCAGGGGAGCGGATGGCGATGCTGTCGGTCCTCGGTCGCGACGACGCGGCCCCGTTCGGTTCCGAGGCGGAGCTGCGACGCTGTACCGCCGCGAACGACGTGCCCGAGGGTACGGCCGTGGTGGGTTCGGGTCCCGTCACGCTGCGCGATCGGCCGGCCGCGGTGATCCTGCTGGCCACCGGTGTCGCCGGCGTGTTCGATGCGCTGGTCGTGGGCCCCGACTGCACCACCGGCAATCCCTCGACCATCTCGCGCACTCTGATCGGCAACTGACCCCGTCGGGCAGATAGATGTGACGCGTCCGGCACGCCCGCGACCGCGGGGAACATCTGCCTTTACCCTGATGTTGACAGAGCCGAGAACCTAGAGACGCGGCAGCACACCCCGACGACCCGCGTCGTCGACACGGAGGACGGATGACCCACGCAGACGGCCAGCAGATTCACGACCTGATCATCATCGGATCGGGTCCCGCCGGCTACACCGCAGCGATCTACGCGGCACGCGCCGAGCTCGCACCGATCGTCTTCGAGGGCACCCAGTTCGGTGGCGCCCTCATGACGACCACCGAGGTCGAGAACTTCCCGGGCTTCCAGAACGGAATCCAAGGGCCGGCGCTGATGGACGAGATGCGCGAGCAGGCCATCCGCTTCGGCGCCGACCTGCGCATGGAAGACGTCGACACCGTCCGGCTCGAAGGCCCCGTCAAGGAGGTCGAGGTCGGCGGTGAGGTGTTCCGCGCCCGCGCCGTGATCCTCGCGATGGGCGCCGCCGCCCGTTACCTAGGCGTCGAGAACGAGCAGGAGCTCCTCGGACGCGGAGTGTCGGCATGTGCCACCTGCGACGGCTTCTTCTTCAAGGACCAGGACATCGCGGTCATCGGCGGCGGCGACTCGGCGATGGAGGAGGCGACATTCCTCACCAAGTTCGCGCGCAGCGTCACGCTGATCCACCGTCGCGACGAATTCCGTGCGTCGAAGATCATGCTCGAACGCGCCCGCGCCAACGACAAGATCCGATTCGTCACCAATTCGGCAGTGACCTCGGTGGTCGGCGACGGATCGGTCACCGCCCTCGGCTTGACCGACACCGTCTCCGGTGACACCAGCACGCTCGAGGTGACCGGCATGTTCGTCGCGATCGGCCACGATCCGCGCAGTGAGCTGGTCAAAGGTCAGATCGACCTCGACGCGGAGGGCTACGTGCAGGTCGACGGCCGCACCACCTACACCTCGGTGCCCGGGGTGTTCGCCTGCGGCGACCTCGTCGACCACACCTACCGGCAGGCCATCACGGCCGCCGGCAGCGGGTGCTCGGCCGCGATCGACGCCGAACGCTGGCTCGCCGACCAGGGCCTGGCCGCGCCGTCGGTCGAGAGCGACATGTACGTCGTCGACGCCACCGCCTGACAGCCTGCCTGCCTGCCTGATCTCACAATCACCCATCCGAGAAGTCCATAGGAGGACACCATGGGAGCAAACACCGTCGCCGTCACCGACGCCACCTTCGCCGACGAGGTCCTCGGCTCCGACAAGCCCGTGCTCGTCGACTTCTGGGCGACCTGGTGCGGCCCGTGCCGCATGGTCGCGCCCGTGCTGGAGGAGATCGCCCGGGATCATGGCGACAAGCTGACCGTCGCCAAGCTCGACGTCGACGAGAATCCGGCCGTCGCGCGTGACTTCAAGATCATGTCGATCCCGACCATGATCCTGTTCGAGGGCGGCAAGCCCTCCAAGACGATCGTCGGTGCCAAGGGCAAGGCCGCGCTGCTGCGCGAGCTCGACGACGTCGTCGGATCTCCCGCATAAATCAGCGACCAGGGAAGACGACGTTCCGCCCGCGGCGGCAGTCATCCCGTCAACCGATGATGGCGCCCCGAGCGGCGCCATCATTTGGTCGTGCCGTCACGACCTGAAAGAATGCCTGGTGTTTGCGCCGGTGCGCGGTGAGCACCGACCGGGGGGACGCTGACACCCATGCCGAGACCCGTGCCACGACCGCACCGAACGAACGAGGAGTTGCCGATGCCGCTGTTCCGCCGCGGGGATCATGGCTCGGCTGTCGCCGAGATCCGCAACATTCTCGTCGGGCTCGGGCTGCTCACGTCCACCCCCGCCCCGGACAGTCTCTCCGGCACGATCAGTGGTTGGCATCCGCCCGAGGCGGTGTTCGACGACGCCTGTGATCGCGCCGTGCGCGCGTTCCAGCAACAGCGCGGGCTCATCGTCGACGGCATCGTCGGCCCGGCGACCTATCGGGTGCTGCGCGAGGCCTCCTACCAGCTGGGCGCCCGGGTTCTGCTGTACCGGCTGTCCGCACCGATGGTCGGCGACGATGTCGCCACGCTCCAGGGTCGCCTCCAGAACCTCGGCTACTACACGGGTCTCGTCGACGGCACGTTCGGAGAGACCACCCACAACGCGGTGTGCCTGTACCAGAGTGAGTTCGGCCTGTCCTCGGACGGCATCTGCGGTCCGTCCACCCTGCGATCGCTGGAACGTCTCGGTACCCGCGTCACCGGCGGGTCGCCGCACGCCATCCGCGAGGAGGAGCACGTCCGTCGGTCCGGTAAGCAGCTGGCCGGCAAACGCATCCTGATCGACCCGGGTTCCGGTGGGCTACATGAACTCTCGACCGGCGCCCGCGCCGAGACGGAGTCCGCGGTGCTCTGGGATCTCGGGGCGCGGCTCGAAGGCCGGATGTCCGCGGCCGGGATGGAGACGTTCCTGTCGCACGACGGTCGTGGCCGTCCCGGCGACGAGGAACGCGCCCGGGTCGCGAACATGGTGGGCGCCGACCTCATGGTCTCGCTCCGATGTGGCCACTACCCGAACGAGCGCGCGCATGGTGTCACCTCGTTCTACTTCGGCAACTCGCACGGTTCGTTCTCCACGATCGGCCGCAATCTCGCCGGCTTCGTCCAACGTGAGATCGTCGCGCGCACCCCACTCACCGACTGCCGCACACACGAGCGGACCTGGGATGTCTTGCGCCTCACCAGAATGCCGGTGGCACTCATCGACGTCGGCTACATCACCAACTCGAATGACGTGGCCACCCTCGACGACGCGCAGATGCGGGATGTCATCGCCGAGGCGATTCTCGTCGCGGTGAAGCGGCTCTACCTGCTCGGCGAGGACGACCGTCCCACCGGCTCGTTCACCTTCGCCGAACTTCTTGCCGCCGAGCGTCTTTCGAGCTGAATCTCAGTAATTTCTTCCGGCGCTGTCGGATTCGGTGGTGTCGGATTCGGCTCTGCCGGACGCGCCTAGCGCCGACCCACCGGAACAGCTGCTTCGCGTTCCCGGCCAGCCAGATCGAGTGCGGCCATCACCACCAGCTTCTCGAGGGCGTGTTCCACCTCGTGCTTCCAGCCCAGACCTTCGTCGAGCTCGAGCCGGAACCGCGGGAAGCGCGGATGGGACGCGACGACGTCGAATCCGGAGTCCTTCAGGAAGTCCGCGTCGATGATGCACTGCAGACACAGACCCTGCTGCGGGCTGTCGTGCATGGTGCGAGAGATCTCGACGATCGCCTCGTCGGCCCACTGCCGCATCTCACTCGTCATCGTCTCGAGCGCACCCAGGTCCGCGACGTCGTCCGGGTGCGCAGCCGGTGCCGGCCCCGCCGTTCCGGTCTCGGTCTCACCCGGGACCCGCACCACGCCGAACGCCTCGATGGCCCGGACGCCGCGACGTACCAGATCGGTGACGACCGAGTCGAGCAGAATCGGTGCCGCCTCCTCGAATCCTGGCTCGGTGCGGATGGAGGTCAGCAGGACCGCGTCCGCACTGACCGGCGAGGTGGGGAAGAGGGTCGACCGCGGCACTCGTCGCGGCGGCGCATAGAACGCGTTCCCCACGACGTGACCGGTCTGGCCATCGACCGCGACCTGCGCGCAGGTGCCCCATTCGAGCATGACCCCGGAGATCCACGCCTCCTTGTCGAACTCGCTCTCGAAGGACCCGAAGTCGCCGAAGATGCTCTTCTCGGTGTCGCGGGTCGACGCCGGATCGACCTCCCAGAAAACGCATCGCCGCGTGTGCAGCGGCAGTGTGTCGAAGGATTCGAGATCGAGCCGGGTCACCGCGAGGTTCATGCCGTCGGCCTCGGTCCGCGGTCGCGCGAAGCGTCGAAAGTGATGTCCGACAAAGGGTTTCGTACTTTCACTGTCGTCCTCGCTGGTGAAGTGTCACTGTGACGTAACGTGCGGGTACCTGGTGTGCGCCGATCAGCCCGTCATCCGGCCTTCCCGGGGTCGATCACGCCGACGATCCGCTCGAGGTCGTCCACCGATCCGAACTCCACCACGACTTTGCCCTTTCGCTTCCCGAGACTGACTGTAACCCTCGTGTCCAGTCGATCGGACAGCCGTTCGGCGACGTCCTGGAGTCCGGGCATCTGCATCGGCTTGCGCTTCGCCGGTCCGGCGGGGGAGCCGGGCCGGTCGTCACCGCGGTTGGCCAGGGTCACCGCTTCTTCGGTGGCTCGTACCGACATGCCTTCGGCGACGATCCGGGCGGCCAGTGCCTCCTGAGCGTCGCTCCCGGTCTCGAGGGACAGCAGGGCTCGCGCATGGCCGGCGGACAGCACCCCGGCGGCGACGCGGCGCTGGACCGGGATCGGCAGCTTCAGCAGCCGGATCATGTTGGTGATGAGTGGTCGGGACCGGCCCAGGCGGTTGGCCAGTTCCTCGTGGGTGACGCCGAACTCGTCCAACAGTTGCTGATAGGCGGCCGCTTCTTCGAGTGGATTCAACTGCGCGCGGTGAATGTTCTCCAGCAGCGCGTCGCGAAGCAGATCGGCGTCCGCTGTCTCCCGCACGATCGACGGGATGGTGTCGAAGCCGGCTTCCTTGCTGGCCCGCCACCGGCGTTCGCCCATCACGAGTTGGTACCGGATGCCGTCGTCTGTCGGCGTGGGGAGTGGTCGCACCACGATGGGCTGCATCAGCCCGAACTCCTTGATGGAGTGCACCAACTCGGCGAACGCTTCCTCATCGAACACCGAGCGCGGCTGCTTCGGGTTCGGCTGGATCTGCGACGGCGGGATCTCGCGATACACGGCCCCGACGTCATCGGACACGACTGCTTCGGTCACGCCGTCCACGTCAGCCGGCGTCGACGACGGATCGTCGACCGCGACACCCCGGCCGATCACGACGTCCGCGGCAGCCGCACCCAGTCGCGGGCCCGTCGGCCCGGCGCCCTCCGGGGGACCGGTCGGGATCAGAGCGGCCAGTCCTCGGCCGAGGCCGCCTCGACGCTGTGCGGAATCTCGCTGACTCACTGTTGTCCTCTCCCGATGTTTCCCGTGAAACCGCTTCCCCTGAAACCGTCTCCCGTGACCTTGTTTCCCGTGAAACCGGCGGTCATGCCGACACAGCCCGCAGCGCGATCTCCCGCGATGCGTCCAGGTAGCTCATCGCGCCGCGTGAACCCGGGTCGTATTCGATGATGGTCATCCCGTAGCCGGGCGCTTCCGACACCTTGACGCTGCGCGGGATGATCGTATTGAGAACTGTCTCGCCGAAGTGCCGGCGAACCTCCTCGGCCACCTGATCCGCGAGTTTGGTGCGTCCGTCGTACATAGTGAGAACCACCGTCGACACGTGGAGTCCCGGGTTCAGATGCGCCTGCACCAGCTCGATGTTGCGGAGTAGCTGACCCACACCCTCCAGCGCGTAGTACTCGCACTGGATCGGAATCAACACCTCTTTCGCGGCGACCATGGCGTTGACCGTCAGCAGACCCAGCGACGGGGGACAGTCGATCAGCACGTAGTCGATGCCGAGTTCGGTCAGTACGTTCTCGTCGATGGCGTTGCGGAGACGGTTCTCGCGCGCGACCAGAGACACGAGTTCGATCTCGGCGCCGGCCAGGTCGAGTGTCGCGGGGACACAGAAGAGCTTGTCATTGTTGGGGCTGCGCTGGATCGTCTCCTTCAGCGACACCTCGCCCAGGAGCATCTCGTACACCGACGCGAGATCGGGGACCCGGTGATCGATGCCCAGCGCGGTGCTGGCATTTCCCTGGGGGTCGAGATCGATGACGAGCACGCCCAGTCCGTGCAAGGCGAGACCGGCCGCGATGTTCACCGTGGTCGTGGTCTTGCCGACGCCACCCTTCTGATTGGCGATCGTGATGATGCGCGGCGATGACGGCCGGGGGAGCTCACCGGCGCCGCCCGGAGTCAGCACCTGACTCGCTCGAGCAGCTGCGGCCGCAATCGGGGTGTCGTCGTACCCGGGGACCGATGTGGGGGAGGAGCTCCCACCGATGGACGTTTCACGTGAAACACTTCGGTCCTGTTCGACCACGCCTGGACTCCTTCGCCCGACTACGAATCCTCCGACACCGCCATCCGTCGCATCCGAGGCTGAGGACTCCGCGACATCGACGGCCACCGATCGATCATCGGTCTGACGTCCATTCTGCGCCCTCCGCGGACTCCACACCAATCCGATCACCTCTTCCTCTTCGACGCGCCCGCGCGTCGCTTCGACGCGCCGGACGTACCTCGTTTCGTCCCGACGACGACGGTCGTCGGAACCTCCAACGCCTCGACACCGCACTGTTTCACGTGAAGGTCGACGATCCCCAGGCGCCGCGCGGCGTCACCGTCGCGGGCGATCTCCTCTTCGGCAGACGACCCCTTGATCGCGATCAGTCGACCCCCATCCGCGATCAGGGGAGCGGACCACTTCGTCAATCGCTCGAGCGGCGCCACCGCTCGCGAGGTCACCACGTCGGCGCCGCCGACTTCTCCGCGGATCGACTTCTCCTCCGCGCGTCCCCGGATCACCCGGACATCCAGCTCCAGTTCGTCGACGATCCGTTGGAGGAAGTCGCTTCGCCGCAGCAGCGGCTCCACCAGAGTGATGCGGAGATCCGGACGCGCGAGAGCGAGCGGAATCCCCGGCAGCCCGGCCCCGCTACCGATGTCGACGACGCTCACCGACGGCGGCATCGCCTCACCGATGACCGCGCAGTTGAGTATGTGGCGTTCCCAGAGGCGGGGGACCTCGCGAGGCCCGATGAGTCCCAGCACGACTCCGTCTGTGGCAAGCGACGCGCAGTACGCCTCAGCCCGATCGACGGTTGCGCCAAACAGTCGTGACGCAACGTCCGGTGCCTCCGGTGGAGAGTCGTCCGCGCCGGGCACTCCAGCGTCACCGTCCCGTTTCACGTGAAACATCCTTTCACTGCGTCGGTGTCAGCTGCCCATCCCGCGCCGTGTTTCACGTGAAACCAGGTGTCGCCGTTTCACGTGAAACAGTCGTCGCGAAGCTAACTACAGGCGTGTAATTCTCCCGCCAGAAACAACAAAGTCCCGGCCACGGGCCGGGACTCTGCTGATGATATCGGGAGGTACGTCAGGCGCTCGGGAGGACCACCACGCGACGCTTCGGCTCCGCGCCTTCACTCTCGCTCACGACGCCATCGACCGCAGCCACAGCGTCATGGACGATCTTCCGCTCGAACGGAGTCATCGGATCCAGCTCCTCGCGGACACCAGACTTGACCACACGCTCGGCCACTTCGGTTCCGAGCCGGGCAAGCCGATCACGGCGATCCGCACGCCAGCGGGCGACATCCAGCATCAGGCGGCTACGGACACCGGTCGACTGCTGCACGGCCAGACGGGTCAGCTCCTGCAGCGCGTCGAGCACCTCACCCTTCCGCCCGACGAGCCGGTCGAGATCGTTGCCACCGTCGATGCTCACCACAGCGCGGTCACCGTCGACGTCGAGATCGATGTCCCCGTCGAAGTCCAGCACGTCGAGAAGCTGCTCGAGGTAGTCGCCGGCGATCTCACCCTCTTCGACGAGACGATCCTCCTCGTCGGCCTCGGAGCCCTCGTCATCGGAATCCGTATCCGCATCCGCGTCTTCGGCGACGGAGTCGTCCTCGGCCGATCCCGTGCTGTCCGAATCCGCAGCGGCGGGGTCGGTCCCGTCCGTCACGGTCGCTGCCGTCCCGGCTTCGGTCGCCTCACCGGCCGCCGGGTCGGCGACGTCCTGGATCTCGCGCTCGTCGTGCGCGGCGGTCTCTGCTGTCATCTCACATTCCACCTAACTGTGCTTCTCATCCAACGTCTGTCACACACTCGTCGGGGCTGGGGGAGTGGCCACCCGCTCTGCTGTCCCAGAGGAACAACTGCCTGCGATCCCTCGCGGTCAATGCCGTCCGCCGGGACGGCCGCCCTTCTTCCGTCGCGACGCACCCTTGCGGTTCTTGGCCGCGACATGCGCGGTACCCGATTTCTGGGCCGACGGTTTCGCGCCCGGCGCCGGCTTCTGGCCGGCCGGAGGGGACTGCGGGTTGGCAGTGGTTTCACCGGACTCCGAGGTGACCTCATCGGCGACGTCGGTCTCCGCCGCCTCAGATTCGGTCACATCAGTGCTCGGTGACGCGGTGCTCGCGGCGGCCTTGGATCGGTCCATGCCCAGCAGCCGCTGAAGTCCGGCGAAGGGACCGGCCGGTGCGGTGGCCACCGCCGTCGACGACGCAGCGGTGTCGTCGACCTCGTCCACGGCCTCCGTCGTATCCGACGGCTTCTTCGCGCGATCGGGACGCACACCGGGTTTGGGCGCGTTCGCCTTGAGCTTCTCCTGCTTCGCCAGTTTGGCGGCTTCCTCTTCCTTCTCGATGCGGCCGAACACGATGTGCTGCTGACCGTAGGTCCAGAGGTTGTTGCTCATCCAGTACAGGAGGATCGCCACGGGGAAGAAGGCACCGGTCACCAGGATGCCGAGCGGGAAGATGTAGAGCGCCAGCATGTTCATCATGCGGGTCTGCGGATTCTCCAGAGCCGCTTCCGGCTGCCGAGCGACCGACGCACGGGAGTTCATGTGCGTGGCGATCGAGGCGATGATCATCATCGGGACCACCACGATGACGATCTGGGTGCGGGTGAAGTCGATGGGCGATCCGGGCTCCACGAACGCCTGGAACTCCGAGACCGGCTCGGTGATGTACGACGACAGCGGGACCCCGAACAGACGCGCGTCGAGGAAGTTCTGCACGAGTTCCGGACTGAACGCGTAGTTGCCGACCGCTCGGGTCTCTTCGGCCGTCATGCCGGGCTGCCCGAAGCCGGTTGCCATCCGGTTGAACGACCGCAGCACGTGGAACAGGCCGATGAAGACCGGGATCTGCAGCAGCATCGGCAGGCAGCCGAGCAGCGGGTTGAACCCGTGCTCCTTCTGCAGCTTCTGCATCTCCTCGGTCATCTTGACCCGGTCTTTGGCGTACTTCTTACGAATCGCCTGCAGCTGCGGGTTGATCTCCTGCATCTTCTTCGTGGTGCGGATCTGTCGCACGAAGGGCTTGTAGAGGATCGCGCGCAGCGTGAACACGAGGAACACCACCGACAGCGCCCATGCCACGCCGTCGCCGCCTGGGGAGTCCGGCGTGAGATGGCTGAACAGCCAATGCCAGACCCACATGATCCAGGAGACCGGGTAGTAGATGAAGTTCAGCACGGGTCAGTTACCCCTAACCTCTGACGGTGTCGGTTCGTCGACAGTTCGATCACTGGTGATGAAGAGTTGGCGGAACCCGCGCTCGGGAACCGGGTCATAGCCTGGCTTGTGCCAGGGGCCGCACTTGAGCAGCCGGAGCACCGACAGCCACCCGCCGTAGAAGAAGCCGTGTCGGGTCAGGGCCTCCACGGCGTAGGCCGAACATGTCGGCTCGAAGCGACAGGTCGGCAGGCGCATCGGCGAGATGAAGGTGCGGTAGAGCTCGATCAAGAAGACGATCGCCCGGCGGGGCAGCAGATGGAGCCGGCGGGACAAAGTCATCGCGTCGTCGGCGTCTTCGGTCGAGCTCATCGAAGGATCCGATCCTCGGTGTTCGCGAACGCGTCACGCACCCGGCGGCGCTCGAGCGCCTCGACGAGTTGACTCGCGAGCTCGGGACTGTCGCAGTCCGCCGCGGATGGCCGGGCCCGCACGACCATCATGGTCTCGGTGATCGGGAACCGGTCGCGGCTGGTCGCGAACGCGGCCCGCAGTCGTCGCGCGACGCGGTGACGCACGACGGCATTGCCCACCGCCTTGCTGACGATGAGACCGAGCCAGGGGCCGCCGAAGACGGCCACGCCGGTGTTGCGCGGATCCCCGGGGTCGGTCGGGACCGTACTGAGGGGGAGCACATGGACGACGAGGTCACGTGTCGTCACCCGCACACCGGCTCTCAGCGTGCGATCGAAGTCGGACCCACGTGAGATCCGATGCGCTGCAGCCACCATCGATACGAATGACCGGCGGTGGTCACGCCACCGCCGGTGACATCGCAGTCGACTCAGGCCGTGAGCTTCGCGCGGCCCTTGGTGCGGCGACCGTTGACGATTGCCCGTCCGGCGCGCGTACGCATGCGCAGGCGGAAACCGTGGACGCGTGCGCGGCGACGGTTGTTGGGCTGGAAGGTCCGCTTTCCCTTGGCCATGGGTGACTCCTTGTGCTCATGTGTGATCTCACGCCGACAGCACGCGCGAACCACATCCATCTTGGTGGTCTGCTGATCCCGGTGCGGTGCCGAACTGACGTCGGGTGGATGACCTGGGCCATCACGCAAATCCGTCACCTGGATGACCAGTCGAGACTACTGAGTACGCCCCCGCAAATCAAACGAGCGGATACCGAGCCCGATCATGGTGACGCCGACCACATCGGCAGCCGTCACCGGCGGTTTCCGGCGCCGCCCGTGCGGGCCGACCGGCGGGTTGTCACTCCGATGATCGTAATCCGCCGATTCACTTTGTCGGGGGCGCTGCACTCTGTTAACTTCGGCGCAGACTCAACGGCGCAGATTCGACACTGGAGACGATTCAGTGGACCCTCTTCCGGCCGCCATATCTCGAGCTACCCCCAGATCTGTACACAGCTGTGGACAACCATGTGGACAACTCGGCGCACGTGCGGCAGGGTGGCATGCTCATGACCGACGCTGGTCGTTGGTTCCGGCAGCAGGAGGGGCGCAGCACCGTGGTGAGTGACCGTGATTCGTTCGGTGAGGTCTGGCAGAGCGTGGTCGCCGAACTCAACGACGATGCCTCCGCTCACCACCACGAGCCGCTGACCCGCCAGCAGAAGGCGTGGCTCTCCCTCGTCCAGCCGTTGACCCTCGCCGAGGGCTTCGCTCTTCTCACCGTTCCCACGCCGCTGGTGCAGGAGCAGATCGAACGTAATCTGCGTGACACGATCCGCTCGGCGCTGAGTCGACATCTCGGTCAGCCGGTGGATCTCGGTGTCCGGATTGCCACCCCGATGGTGGAGGATCCCGTGCCCGAGGCACCGGCACCGGTCACGTCCCATCATTACGATCCGACCGTCGCCGCCGTCCCGACGAGCGCGCCGACCCCGGCGACCGCACCGACCGGATTCGACGGCCGCGCCGACCGCCCGGCGCCGTCCGACGCGTCGGACTGGTCGACCTACTTCGCCGAGCGGCCCACCGCCGGGCAATCACCGTCGAGCGCCAACCTCAGCCCGAAGTACACGTTCGACACCTTCGTCATCGGCGCCTCCAACCGGTTCGCGCATGCGTCGGCGGTTGCCGTCGCCGAGGCTCCCGCCCGCGCCTACAACCCGTTGTTCATCTGGGGGGAATCCGGCCTGGGCAAGACGCATCTGCTGCATGCCGCCGGCCACTACGCGCAGCGGCTGTTCCCCGGCATGCGGGTGAAGTATGTGTCCACCGAGGAGTTCACGAACGACTTCATCAACTCGCTGCGTGACGACCGCCGGGTGGCGTTCAAGCGCCGTTACCGCGACGTCGACGTGCTGCTGGTGGACGACATCCAGTTCCTGATCGGCAAGGAAGGTATCCAGGAAGAGTTCTTCCACACCTTCAACACGTTGCACAACGCCAGCAAGCAGATCGTCGTCTCGTCGGATAGACCGCCGAAACAGCTTGCCACCCTTGAAGATCGGCTTCGCACCCGATTCGAGTGGGGCTTGATCACCGACGTCCAGCCGCCGGATCTCGAAACCCGGATCGCCATCCTGCGCAAGAAGGCGCAGATGGACAACATCGCGGTCCCCGACGACGTCCTCGAGTTGATCGCGTCGAAGATCGAACGCAACATTCGCGAGCTCGAGGGTGCGCTGATCCGGGTGACGGCATTCGCGTCGCTCAACAACGCCGAGCTCGACAAGGCGCTCGCCGAGGTGGTGCTGCAGGCGCTGCTGCCCAACTCCGGCACCCTGGAGGTCAGCGCCGCAAGCATCCTGGCGATCACCGCCGAGTACTTCGACATCTCGGTGGAAGAGCTGCGGGGGCCCGGCAAGACCCGCTCCATCGCGCAGGCCCGGCAGATCTCCATGTACCTGTGTCGTGAGCTGACCGACCTCTCGCTGCCGAAGATCGGTGAGACGTTCGACCGCGACCACACGACGGTCATGTACGCCGAGCGCAAGATCCGCAAGGAGATGGCCGAGCGACGCAAGGTCTACGACCACGTCCAGGAACTCACCGCCCGCATCAAGCAGCGCGCGGTCTGACGGTCCCTTCGACCCGAAACCGTCAACTCTCAACTCGAACCACAGGGTTTGTCACCCCGGGATCCCAGGGATCCCGGGTTCGTCGTGCGCCGAATCGGTTCATCACCAGCTGTGGATAAACCTCGGGATAACGGTGGACCGCGTGTGCACCGACCGTGGACAGAGACCGAACAGTCCGCTCGCCGCCCACAAGGCGGCGGATCCCCTCACGTGTTGTCCACGAACCATCCACACGTGGCGACGGCGGATGACCTGCACGGAAACGCTGTGGTGCACAGATCCACAGCCCCTATGACTGAGATGGATCCCTCTCTAAAGAGAATCTTTCAAAAGAAGACCTTGTGCACAGTGAGCGCGGACCGTCCGTCCGACGTCGTGTCGCCGACCGCGCACTTCGCCCCCATTCGCTCCCCGTCTGGCAGGCTCGTTCTACAGTTGGAATCCCATCTGGAAATCCCACCGATCCTCAGAATGTGCTCGGCGGTCGAAGGTGGGTGTGGCGAGAGCAGCTGAACAGAGAAGGGCAACCACCCAGCATGAAGTTCCGTGTCGCGCGTGACGAGTTCGCAGAATCAGTTGCCTGGGTCGCCCGTAGCCTGCCGGCCCGTCCGCCCGTCCCAGTGCTCGGATGTGTGGTTCTGACGGCCGACGAGGGCCTCGAGGTGTCCGGGTTCGACTACGAGGTCTCGGCCCAGGAATCGATCGCCGCCGAGATCGCCGAACCCGGCAAGGTCCTGGTCTCCGGGCGGCTGCTGGCCGACATCACCAAGGCGCTGCCCAACAAACCGGTCGACGTCAGCCTCGACGGTTCGCGGGTTGCCATCACGTGCGGCAGCGCGAAGTTCTCCCTGCCGACCATGCCGGTGGAGGATTACCCCGAGCTCCCGGAGTCGCCGGCGGTGACCGGCACCATCCCCGCCCAGGTGTTCGCCGAGGCGATCGGCCAGGTCGCCGTCGCCGCCGGCCGCGACGACACCCTGCCGATGCTCACCGGCGTGCGGGTCGAGATCGAGGACAACCGCGTGGTCCTCGCCGCGACCGACCGGTTCCGCCTCGCGGTACGTGAACTCGAATGGCAGCCCACCGGCGCCGGCACGACCGGCGCAGTGCTGGTCCCGGCCAAGACGCTGTCGGAGAGCGCCAAGACCGCGGGCACCGGCACCGGCGAGATCTCCCTGGCGTTCGGCACCGGGTCGGGAATCGGCGGCGAAGGGATCCTGGGCATCCTCGGTGAGACCAAACGCACCACCACCCGACTGCTCGATGCGGAGTTCCCGAAATTCCGTCAGCTGCTGCCGGCCAGCCACACCGCGGTCGCCACCATCGACAGCGCGCCGCTGCTCGACGCGATCAAGCGTGTCGCGCTCGTCGCCGAACGTGGGGCCCAGGTGCGCATGGAGTTCAGCGAGGGTCTGCTCGTGCTCACCGCCGGTGGCGACGAGGCCGGCAAGGCCGAGGAGGAGCTGCCGGTGCAGTTCCACGGCGAGCCACTCACCATCGCGTTCAACCCCGGCTACCTGCAGGACGGTCTCTCGGCGATCGGTGTGCCGACCGTCGACTTCGGATTCACCACCCCCAGCCGGCCCGCGGTGCTGCGCCCGTCCAGCGGTGAGGAACCGGTCGCCGACGAATCCGGCGCCTTCGTCGCCCCCGACAGCGTGTTCACCTACCTGCTGATGCCGGTGCGTCTACCGGGCTGAGGCCCGCGCTCGGCACGACCCGACCCACGAAATCGGCGAATCTGCACCAACCGACCGAAGGAACGTGAATGCAACTCGGGCTCGTCGGCCTCGGAAAGATGGGCGCGAACATGCGCACCCGCATCCAAGAGGCCGGGCACCAGGTGGTCGGTTACGATCCGCGACCCGAGGTCTCCGACGTGGGATCCCTCGCGGAGATGGTGGCCGCGCTCGACGCGCCGCGCGCGGTGTGGGTGATGGTGCCCTCCGGGGATCCGACCCGCAGCACCATCACCCAACTGGCCGGGGTCCTGGAATCCGGCGACATCGTCATTGACGGCGGCAACTCGAAGTACACAGATGACCTGCCCCACTCACAGTTGTTGGCGGAGAAGGGCATCGGCTACCTCGACTGCGGCGTCTCCGGCGGAGTGTGGGGATTGCGCAACGGATATGGCCTGATGGTCGGCGGCAGCGACGGTGACGTCGCCCAGGTCATGCCGATCTTCGACGCCCTGCGGCCACCGGGTGAACGGGCGGACGGTTTCGTGCACGCCGGCCCGGTCGGCGCCGGACATTACGCCAAGATGGTGCACAACGGCGTCGAGTACGGGTTGATGCATGCCTACGGCGAGGGCTACGAATTGCTCAGCGCCGAACCGCTGATCACCGATGTCGAGGGCACGTTGCGGGCCTGGACACAAGGGACCGTGGTGCGGTCGTGGCTGCTCGAACTGCTGGTCCGCGCACTCGAAGAGGACCCGGGTCTGTCCGAGATATCGGACTATACAACCGATTCCGGTGAAGGCCGCTGGACGGTCGAAGAGGCGATCCGGCATTCGGTGCCCGCCAATGTCATCTCCGCGGCCCTGTTCGCGCGCTTCGCGTCCCGCCAGGACGAGGGCTCACCGGCACTGAAAGCCGTGTCCGCGCTGCGCAATCAGTTCGGCGGGCACTCGGTTCGTGACACCGCCGGCCGGTCGGTCGGCGAGTCCGGAACCCCGTCCACCTGACGTGTTCGTTCGCGAGTTGGCACTGCGCGACTTCCGTTCGTGGCGGGAGATCGATCTGACCCTGCGCCCCGGACCGACGATCTTCGTGGGCCGCAACGGTTTCGGCAAGACGAATCTGCTCGAGGCGGTGAACTATCTCGCGACCCTGCGGTCGCATCGGGTGAGTACCGATGCACCGCTGGTGCACAGCGGCACATCCTCGGCGAGTGTCACCGGGACCGTCGAGAATGTCGGCCGCGAACTGACCGTGCAGGTGCAGATCAATGCCGAGGGCGCCAACAAGGCCACGGTCAATGGCAGTCCGGCACGTCGGGCCCGCGACATCCTCGGCATCCTGCGTGCGGTGATGTTCGCGCCGGAGGACCTGCTATTGGTCCGCGGTGATCCGTCCGACCGCCGACGATTCATCGACGAACTGGTCGCGCAACGCGGACCCCGTTGGGCCGCAGCCCGTTCCGACTACGATCGAGTGCTGCGTCAGCGGTCGGCGCTGCTCAAGACCGCCGGGGCCGCGTTGCGGCGAGGTGGGTCGGACGCCGACTCGGTGATCAGCACGCTCGATGTCTGGGATGGTCAGCTCGCCGATCTCGGTGGTCAGGTGACCGCCGCCCGCATCGAGGTCCTCAACGACCTGCGGCCGCACGTGACCGAGTCGTATGCGTCGATCGCCCCACACTCGCGGCCGGCGACGATGCGGTATCGAGCGGCGGCCGGGCCGGAGATCGCCGTGGAGTCCGTCGACGCGTCCGACATCACCGAGATCCTGCTGGGGCGACTCGCCGAGCTGCGGAGCAAGGAGATCGACCGCGGTGTGAGCCTGGTCGGACCGCACCGCGACGACATCGACATCGTCTTGGGTGACGAAATCGCCAAAGGCTTCGCCAGCCATGGCGAGTCCTGGTCATTGGCGCTCGCGCTGCGACTGGGATCCGTGGAACTGGTGCGTGCCGAGGGGATCGAACCGGTCATCATGCTCGACGACGTGTTCGCCGAACTCGACGCGCAGCGCCGTGCCCAGCTCGTCGCGTTCACCGAGTCCGCCGAACAGTTGCTGGTCACCGCGGCGGTCCCCGACGACATCCCCGACACGATCGGCGGTGCGCGTGTGAGTGTCGGCGTCGTGGAGGACAATGGGCAACGGCACTCCGTGGTCAGTGATCTCATGCCAGGGGAGGACGCGGGATGAGCGATTCGGAACCGGCCGGGCGTCCGGCAGAACCATCGTCTGGCCATTCGTCCGGTCATTCGTCCGGCTATGAACTGGCCCGACGTGCGCTCGAGGAGGCCCGCGCCGCAGCCCGCGCCGAGGGCAAGTCGGTCGGTCAGGGCAGGTCGTCGCCGGTCACGGATCGTCGTCGGACGACCGTGCGCCGCCGCAGCTGGTCCGGGTCCGGCCCGGACTCCCGGGATCCGCAACCGCTCGGTCGGCTCGCGGGGAGCCTGGCGCGCGACCGAGGCTGGCAGTCGCAGATCGGGCAGGGCACGGTGTTCGGGCTCTGGGATCAGATCGTCGGACCCGACGTCGCCGCGCATGCGAGGCCAACCGCATTGCACGACAACGTGTTACACATCGCGGCCGAATCGACCGCCTGGGCGACGCAGCTTCGGTACATGCAGGGGCAGATCCTCGCGAAGATCGCCGCGGCGGCCGGCGACGGCATGGTCACCAGTCTGCGGATCACCGGACCGAAGCAGCCGTCGTGGCGCAAGGGCCCCCGGCATGTGCCCGGTCGCGGGCCGCGCGACACCTACGGGTGACGGGGACGGTGTTCGCCGGACAGGTTCCACGGAAGGGTCTGCGGTAGCGAGCCAGCGTTCGCCAGACGGCAGAATCCGGTCCCGGCCACAAGTGGACCGGCATCGAACGAAAAAAATCGATCTGTGAGGTTGTTAGCGGCCCCGGATGACCGTTTCTGGTCGGGTGAGGCAGTAGTATGGATGCAGTTGTCCCGACAGGGGTGGACATCGACCGGGTTGCATGCCCGGGATGCATACCGATCTCGTCCGCGCGACCACGCGGATGGGGCAGGCGTGTGTCCATGGGTCGTGTGTCCGGTTCCGTCCTGTCGGTTTCACCGAGACAGAACAGGAGCGGACGCACCTCGTGGCCGACACCAACGACACCAACGGGTCCGACAGCGCTGCGGCGAAGAAGGCCCGGAAGTCCAAGAAACCGGGCGAGTACAGCGCGGATTCGATCAGCATCCTGGAAGGTCTCGAGGCGGTCCGCAAGCGGCCCGGCATGTACATCGGTTCCACCGGTGAGCGTGGCCTCCATCACCTGATCTGGGAGGTCGTCGACAACTCGGTCGACGAGGCGATGGCCGGCTACGCCAGCAAGGTGGAGGTCACGCTCCTCGAGGACGGTGGCGTCCAGGTCGTCGACGACGGTCGCGGCATCCCCACTGACATGCACAAGACCGGCAGCCCGACCGTCGAGGTCGTCATGACGCAGTTGCATGCCGGCGGCAAGTTCGATTCCGACGCCTATGCGGTGTCCGGTGGTCTGCACGGTGTCGGCATCTCCGTGGTGAACGCGTTGTCGACACGTGTCGAGCTGGAGATCAACTACGGCGGCTTCCACTGGGAGCAGGAGTACAACAACGCCAAGCCCAGTCCGCTGGAAAAGGGTGACGCCACCCGCAAAACCGGTACCACCGTGCGGTTCTGGCCGGATTCCTCGATCTTCGAGACCACCACGTTCAGCGCCGAGACGGTGGCGCGCCGCCTGCAGGAGATGGCGTTCCTGAACAAGGGCCTCACCATCACGCTCACCGACAACCGGCTCAGTGACGAGGCCGCGGTCGCCGAGGCGGAGATGGATCCCGAGGGTGACGACGCCGCGGAGACCATCAAGTCCGAAGAGGAGAAGGCGCAGAAGGCCGCGAAGGTCCGCACCCGCACCTATCACTACCCGGACGGGCTGGTCGACTACATCAAGCACCTCAACCGGACAAAGAACGCCATCCACAACTCGGTGGTCGGCTTCACCGCCAAGGGCACCGGCCACGAGGTGGAGATCGCGATGCAGTGGAACGCCGGCTATTCCGAGTCGGTGCACACGTTCGCCAACACCATCAACACCCATGAGGGCGGCACCCACGAAGAGGGCTTCCGCGCGGCGCTCACCAGCACCGTCAACAAGTACGCCTACGACAAGAAGTTGTTGAAGGAGAAGGACGGCAAACTCACCGGCGACGATATCCGTGAGGGTCTGGCCGCGGTCATCTCGGTCAAGGTGGGTGACCCGCAGTTCGAGGGTCAGACCAAGACGAAGCTCGGCAACACCGAGGTGAAGAGCTTCGTGCAGAAGACCTGCAACGAGCATCTCGCGCACTGGTTCGAGTCCAACCCGGCCGAGGCCAAGATCATCATCAAGAAGGCGGTCGATTCCGCGCAGGCCCGCATGGCCGCCCGCAAGGCGCGAGAACTGGTGCGCCGCAAGACCGCAACAGACATCGGTGGACTCCCCGGCAAGCTGGCCGACTGCCGCAGCAACGACCCCACCAAGTGCGAGGTCTACATCGTGGAGGGCGACTCGGCCGGCGGTAGCGCCAAGTCGGGACGCGACTCCATGTACCAGGCGATCCTGCCGATCCGCGGCAAGATCATCAACGTCGAGAAGGCCCGCATCGACCGGGTGCTCAAGAACACCGAGGTCCAGTCGATCATCACGGCGTTCGGCACCGGCATCCACGACGAGTTCGATCTCGCCAAGCTGCGCTATCACAAGATCGTGCTGATGGCCGACGCCGATGTGGACGGCCAGCACATCGCGACGCTGCTGCTGACCTTGTTGTTCCGGTTCATGCGGCCGCTCATCGAGCACGGTCACGTCTACCTGGCGCAGCCGCCGCTGTACAAACTCAAGTGGCAGAAGAGCGAACCGGAGTTCGCCTACTCCGACCGCGAACGGGACGGCCTGCTCGAGGCCGGTCGCGCCGCCGGCAAGAAGATCAACACCGACGACGGTATCCAGCGTTACAAGGGTCTCGGCGAGATGAACGCCAAGGAACTGTGGGAGACCACCATGGACCCGGCCGTGCGCGTCCTGCGGCAGGTCACCCTCGACGACGCCGCGGCCGCCGACGAACTGTTCTCGATCCTGATGGGCGAAGACGTCGCCGCACGCCGCAGCTTCATCGCCCGCAACGCCAAAGATGTTCGCTTCCTCGACGTCTGACCCTCTTATCGCTGGTTGAGGTGCGAGGAGCGCCAGCGACGAGCCTCGAAACCTCCGCTGCCGATTCCCCGGGTGGTTGAGGTACGAGCCTCGAAACCACCACGACCCGCCCGCCGACAGTCTGAACGAAAGAGATCCCATGACTGACACCACACTGCCCCCCGCCGGGGGAGAGGGCGACCGCATCGAACCGGTCGACCTCGGCCAGGAGATGCAGAACAGCTACATCGACTACGCGATGAGTGTCATCGTGGGTCGTGCGCTGCCGGAGGTGCGGGACGGCCTCAAGCCGGTGCACCGCCGACTGCTCTACGCGTCGTTCGACGCCGGTTTCCGCCCCGACCGCAGTTACGTGAAGTCGGCGAAACCCGTTGCGGAGACGATGGGTAACTACCATCCGCACGGCGACAGCGCGATCTACGACGCCCTGGTGCGCCTCGCGCAGCCGTGGTCGATGCGGTATCCGCTGATCGACGGACAGGGCAACTTCGGGTCGCGCGGCAACGACGGCGCGGCCGCCATGCGTTACACCGAGGCCCGGCTGACGCCGTTGGCGATGGAGATGTTGCGGGACATCGACAAGGAGACCGTCGATTTCATCCCCAACTACGACGGCAAGACCAACGAACCGACGGTGCTGCCGTCGCGGATCCCGAACCTGCTGATCAACGGATCCGGCGGCATCGCGGTCGGTATGGCCACCAACATCCCGCCGCACAACCTCAACGAGGTTGCCGCCGCGGTGTTCTGGGCGCTGGAGCATCCCGACGCCGACGACGAGTCGTTGCTCAACGCCTGCATGGAGGCGATCAAGGGTCCCGATTTCCCCACGGCCGCACTGATTGTCGGGAGCCAGGGCATCAAGGATGCCTACACCACCGGCCGTGGCAGCATCCGGATGCGCAGCGTGGTCGACATCCAGGAGAACAAGGGCACCACACAGCTCGTGGTGACCGAGCTGCCGTATCAGGTCAATCCCGACAACCTGATCCAGTCGGTTGCCGAGCAGGTGAACGAAGGAAAACTCAAGGGCATCAGCCGGATCGAGGATCAGTCCTCGGATCGCGCGGGCCTGCGCATCGTCATCACTCTGCGTCGCGACGCGGTCGCCAAAGTGGTGCTGAACAACCTGTACAAGCACAGCCAGCTGCAGACCAGTTTCGGTGCCAACATGCTGTCCATCGTCGACGGTGTGCCCCGCACGTTGCGGTTGGATCAGATGATCCGGTACTACGTGGCGCACCAGATCGACGTGATCGTCCGTCGCACACGGTATCTGCTGCGCAAGGCCGAGGAACGCGCCCACGTGTTGCGCGGTCTGGTCAAGGCGCTCGACGCCCTCGATGAGGTGATCGCGCTGATCCGCTCGTCGGCCAACACCGAGGCCGCGCGCACCGGGTTGATGGATCTTCTCGACATCGACGAGATCCAGGCCGACGCCATCCTGGCGATGCAGCTGCGTCGTCTGTCGGCGTTGGAGCGACAGAAGATCATCGACGAGCTGGCCGAGATCGAACGTGAGATCGCCGACTACAAGGACATCCTCGACAAGCCGGAGCGGCAGCGCGCGATCGTTCGGGACGAGCTCACCGAGGTCGTCGAGAAGTACGGCGACGAGCGTCGCACCAAGATCATCGCCGCCGACGGCGACGTCAGCGACGAGGACCTCATCGCGCGCGAAGAGGTGGTCGTCACCATCACCGAGACCGGCTACGCCAAGCGCACCCGCTCGGATCTGTACCGCAGTCAGCGTCGCGGCGGCAAGGGAGTGCAGGGCGCCGGCCTCAAGCAGGACGACATCGTCAAGCACTTCTTCGTCAGTTCCACCCATGACTGGATCTTGTTCTTCACCACCAAGGGCCGGGTGTATCGCGCCAAGGCGTACGAGCTGCCCGAGGCCAACCGCACCGCGCGCGGTCAGCACGTCGCGAACCTGCTGGCCTTCCAGCCGGAGGAGCGGATCGCGCAGGTCATCCAGCTCAAGACCTACGAGGATGCGCCGTACCTGGTGCTGGCCACCCGCAACGGTCTGGTGAAGAAGTCCAAGCTGGTCGACTTCGACTCCAACCGGTCCGGCGGCATCGCCGCGATCAACCTGCGCGGCGAGGACGAGCTCGTCGGGGCGCAGCTGTGCAGTGCCGACGACGACCTGCTGCTGGTGTCGCAGAAGGGGCAGTCGATCCGGTTCCACGCCGACGACGAGGCGCTGCGCCCGATGGGCCGCCAGACCTCCGGTGTGCAGGGCATGCGCTTCAACGGCGACGACCTGTTGCTGTCCCTCAACGTGGTCCGCGACGGCACCTATCTGCTTGTTGCGACGTCGGGCGGCTACGCCAAGCGCACGGGCATGGACGACTACCCGGTCCAGGGCCGCGGCGGCAAGGGTGTGCTGACGATCCAGCACGACCGTCGACGTGGCGAGTTGATCGGTGCGCTCATCGTCGACGACGACTCGGAGCTGTATGCCATCACCTCGGGTGGCGGCGTCATCCGAACGGGTGCGAAACAGGTCCGCAAGGCCGGCCGTCAGACCAAGGGCGTGCGCCTGATGAACCTGGACGAGGGCACCACCGTCATCGCCATTGCGCGCAATGCGGACGAGCCGGACGAAGAACCCGCCACGTAGGCCAGGATTGCGGCCAGTGGTGACCGGGATCGGCCACTGCTAGCGGTTAGTGTGGGTCATACGACCACCGAATGAGGGATGTGCCAGTGAGCTCACCGAACACACCGGACGACAAGAAGCCGAGCAACGGGGACTCCGGTCCCCACGCGGCCTCGGGTCCGGGGCAGCAGGGGACTGCTCCCGGTGGCCTGGTGCCGCCGTGGCAACGCGGGCCGAACGGGGCGGGTCACCAGTCGGATGCACCCAACGGGTCGGCGCGCCAGCCCGGTCCGCCGCCGCGAGGGATCGTCACCGCGGCGGCGAGCATGGCCGGCCAGCAGGCACCGATCACCAAGCTCGACGATCCGCGTGAAGCGGGTGCCTCGCGTGGCGGTACGACCACCAAGACCGACACCCACGGTGAGAAGTTCGTCGAGTCGCCGACGCGCAACATCGACCGCGACGACCTGCCGGCCGAGAAGCTGCCCAATCTCGACGCGATCCATCACGTGAACGATCCCGCGCCTGCACCGGCTCCCGCGCCGCAGCGGTCGGCACCCGCCGAGATCGGTGCTCGGCCGCTTCGGGCGGCGGTGCAGCTGCGTCGGATCGATCCGTGGGCGACGTTCAAGGTCGCGGCCGTGTTGTCGGTGGCCGGGTTCCTCATCTGGATGATCTCCATCGCCGTGCTGTATCTGATTCTCGACGGCATGGGTGTGTGGGATCAGGTCAACAGCTCGTTCGGCACGTTGGTGACCGCCGACGGCTCCACCAGTGAGGGCGACATCATCGGTGCCGGCACCGTGTTCGGCTGGGCGACGCTGATCGGTGCGATCAACGCCATCCTGCTCACTGCTCTGGCCACCGTCGGCGCCTACATCTACAACTTGTGCGCCGATCTCGTGGGTGGTGCCGAGGTGACTCTCGCCGACCTGGACTGAGGGGCTCTGACCACCCGTTTTGCTCCTGCGACCCCCGGTCGGGTAATCTCTCACTTCGGTTCACGGGCCTATAGCTCAGGCGGTTAGAGCGCTTCGCTGATAACGAAGAGGTCGGAGGTTCAAGTCCTCCTAGGCCCACCACGAACCCGGGGCCTTAGCTCAGTTGGTAGAGCGCCGCCTTTGCAAGGCGGATGTCAGGAGTTCGAATCTCCTAGGCTCCACCACCTCGTCTCAATCACACCACCTTGCTTGGAGAAGCAAGGTGGTGTTGTGCATTCGGGGTGGTGCTGTCACTCAGCCTTGGCGTTCGAGTTTCCGTTCCCGGCTTGCGAGCATCCGTTTGGTCATCGGGCCGTAACCGAACCAGATCAACAGGTAGTTCAGCGCGAAGCCGACCGCCAGAATCCCGATGGTCAGCGGCCACCCCAGCGAGTCCTCGACCTCAGTTGTCAGATCGGGTATCGCGACCACCATGACTGCCAGGGTGATCGCGGCGAGAACGATCGAGATCGCGAACGACCCGTAGATGAGTGCGCTCTTCTCCGCCTTCGACGGCAGGCGCTCATGATCCGCGACGAACCGGTCGCCGGCCAACATCGCTGCGAGCATCGGCACGATCACCGATGCGCCTGAGCCGATGTCGATGAACTCACCGATCGCACCGACGATCAGCGCGAGCACGGCGTAGGACCCGGCGAACCAACCCAAGTACTTGCCCAGCGACATGGCGGTGATCGACATGGCGGTGATGATGTCAGCTCCCGAAGACGTTGTCCCGCTTCGATGACCTGGGTCGGCTGTCTTGTCATTCGCGTAGTCGACCCTGCCGTCGTGCATGCGGTTTGCGATCCCGCGCCGAGCGTGTATTAAGTTTGACGGGTTGTTGACGATTCGATGGGGGTCTCGATCATCGTGCGTAAGCTGTTCTCGGCGTTGCTCGCCGTTGTCGTGGGAGCGTTGACGCTTCTGGGGGTTGGTGCCGTGTCGGCGGAGCCGCAGTTGCCGCGAATAGCGCTGTACAGCGATAATTTCGGCACCGTCGGCAATCACGCGGGCTGCCGTGGAGCGATGCATGTGGGTGTTGTGGCGCCAAAAGGAACTCGCGGCAAGATCCGGATCACGGTCACGTCTCACGGCTTCACGGGTGACGGAGTCGGTTGGCGAAGCAATCCGCGCTGTCGGATTCTGCTGTCGTTCAATGAGATCAGTCCGAATCACCCCCTCAGTCGGGAGACTTTCCACTCCGTTTCCTTCGGTCCTCGTCCGGGGCAGAAGTTCGTGAAAGAGATCAATTCAGGTTCAGGACCCGCCGGCTTTGGAGTTGCGACGTACGTGCCTGATCAGCCCGTGCGCGTTCCGGTCCCGTACGGCGGAGTCAGCTTCCTTACTGTTGTTCCGTAATACCGATCCCGACTTGGGTCCGACGGACCGGACCGAATGAGCTGACTCTTGGACGTCCCGAATCGGCACCAAGCGGTTGCTGGACTTAACAGCGGTCATGTTGGCGGATCCCCAAGGGCGTTGTCCCGCTTCGATGACCTGGGGCGGCTGTCGTGTCATTCGCGTAGTCGACCCCGCCGTCGTGCATGCGGTTTGCGATCCCGCGCCGAGCGTGTATTAAGTTTGACGGGTTGTTGACGATTCGATGGGGGTCTCGATCATCATGCGTAAGCTTGCTGGGCTGCTTTTCGCGGCGGTCGTTGGAAGTGCTTTGACATTCTCGGGTGCCGGTAGTGCAGCTGCGGATGCGCCGATACCGATGGTGTGGACCATCGCGGGCGACAACTTCGGCACATTCGGGGATCACGACTATTGCCGCGGGGCCTTGCACGTTGCGTTCACAGCGCCCAGAGGCAAACCTGGCCACGTCCGGACGACGGTTACTTCGCACGGTTTCACGGGAAACGGACCCGGATGGCAGCGAAACCCCAAGTGCCGAGTGACGCTGGTTATTACGCAGATAACCCCCACCTCGTTCTACAAGAAGACCTACGTTCCAGTGTCGTTCGGAAAGAAGCCCGGTCAGCGGGTTTCGCGAATCCTTGATACGGGATCGGGGCCCGCAGTCATCGGGGTCGCGGGATATGCGTACGGAACCGGCGGCAACCAGGCGCAGTCGTACGGTGTCGAGTCGCGGATGTGGGTTCCCTGACGATCGAGCACGTCCGCCGAGTGGTCGCGGTTGCCGGCTGAGACCAGGAGTCATCCGATCGAATGAAATGATCAACCATTCGAACGTCTGGAGTGCTCCTCACCCAGCAGACGCGGTGAACCCGATGGCACACTCCGCATGTGGACGATTATGAGATCGGAACCACGATCCGCTATCGTGCAGCAAGCATTGTCGGGGTGAGGATAGTGATGCGTGTTATCGGGGGTCGATGGGACCCGGGGGTCGAAGCCAGCGACCGTGACCAGCCTGTTTGTGCGCACTTCAGCCATGGGACGCTGCCGAGTATCTAGCCGCTCGCGACGCACCGCCGCAATTCCGTTCGTGCCCTCACCCCTACACGTCGGACCTGGCGCTGCGTTCGGGTGTTCCTCTCCTCTCCGACGTGCAGTCGACGGGAGAACCCAATGACCGGACCTCACAATTGGCTTGATGACGTGCCATCCTGGCCCGCGGGCCAAGGCTTTCCTGCGAATGAGCTCGCCCGCGAACTGACGGCAGCCAAAGTCGTCGGAGCGGATCGGTCAGACTCGTCTACGCCAGCGGTGGAGGTGGCATCCCCGCCCATTCAGCAATGGTCTGAATCCTCTATGCCAGAGGGCGAGTGGGCAGCCACGACCCAGGACGAGTTCGAAACAGAACCGGCAGAAGGCGACCCGTTCGAACAGATGCGGGTCCGTGCGGTCAAGCCGAAGGACACGCAGGAGAGCTTCTTCGCGAAACACCGAGTGGCGCTGATCGGATCGGCGGCCATCGTCCTGGTGATGGCGATCGGCGGCGCAGTGACAATCGGCCTGGTCTCCGGTCGCGGCCAGGAGTCGGGCGTCGCAGACAATCCGGCTGTCGCGGCACAGTCCACCCCTTCAGAGTCCACGAGTGCGGCGCCATCGGCTGCCGACTGTTCGGCATCCTCGGACGGCTCGGTGACGACCGGCAACGGACCGGGTGACCAGCAGTCGGGTCCCGGCGCGATCTTGGCTTTCAACTACGGCTATTACGTCACTCGCTCAGCGCGCGAAGCGCGGGAAGCGGCGCTGCCGAACGCGGTGAACACCGAGGACGATCTGCAGAACTTCATCGACACCCAAGTTGCGCGCGGCACAGAGCATTGCCTCGAGATCACCGAGCTCGAGCCGGGGACCTATGCCGTGGATCTGACCGAGACACCGCCCGGTCCCGGCGCCGAATCCGTGGTGTACCCACAGATCATCACAACCGTCGAACGCGACGGCCAGACATACATCGCTTCCATCAAGAAGCGGGAGTAGCGGACGAATCGTCCAGCCTGACAACGAATCCAAACTGGATTCAACCTACAAGGGGGAGTAGACAACCATGGCCAACCCGCCAGAACGAGGACGCCACCACAAGAGTTGCGAGCGGCGCGCACCGTTCCGCAAGACGATGACCACCGCGGCACTCGCGGCCACCATTGCCACCGGACTCGGTGCGGGTGCGGCATACGCAGTACCCGAGCAGGGCGGGACCAGTCCCAGCGTGCCCGAACAGGGCGGCATCACGCCCGAGGCCGACGTTCCCGAGCAGGGGGGCACCTCGCCGACACAAGACGTCGCGCCGGTGAACGTCCCAGGGCCGGGCGCCATCCCGGCACCGCCGCAGGAGGCTCCGTACCAGCCATACGTTGCGCCGAGCACCTACACGGCGCCCAGCACGAATACCGGACCCAGCACCTACGAGAACGCCTACAACCCGATTCCGGAACAGCCGTTGACGGCGCCCAAGCCGGTGGCGCCGGTGCGTCCGATCGCCCCGCCGCCGGAGAAGATCCGTGTCGGCAACTTCATCACGGACATTCCGGAAGGCATGTCCGATCGTGATGTCAACTCGCTCAACGCGTGGGCCGCGTACGGTGAGTCGAAGATCGCCCAAGGTTTGATCTCTGTTGGTGTGCCTGAAGATGAGGCCTCGCGGCAAGCTGCGTCGACGATCATCGGTGTTGCGACGGGTGGAACTGCCGGTGCGGCTGCGATGGCCGTACCGGGCGCAGTAGCAGGGGCGGCTGTCGGACTTCCCGTGGGAGCAATTGCAGGCACGATCTACAACGCCGTCGTGTTCTCATATCTCGTTGCGCCAACTGGCGGGGGCATCCTCGTTCCTGGTGCGCTCGCCGGTGCAGGAATCGGAGCGGGAGTCGGTGCTGTTGCCGGTGCCGCAGCAGGCGCCGCTACCGGCGCAGCGATCGGCGGAACGATCGGCGGCGCAGCCGCTTACACCCTCGGTGCCGGCGATCCGGGCGCGAACCCCGATGAGCCGTGGAAGCAGGACAAGCCGGAAGCCGAGCCGCTGCCGAACCCCGACGCGAACCAGTTCGAGCTGAAGCTCTCGCCCGAGGATGCGCAGAAGGCAGGTCTGCCGGCCGTCGAGTACGTCGTGAACTCGCGCGGCGACGTCCACGCATCGGTCAACGGCGTGGAGGCGAACTGGTCGGTGGAGCAGGCCCTCGCGCCGTATGGGCTGCTCGGCGGCGCCGGCCCGCAGGCCGAGAAGTCCGCACAGCAGGCGACCAAGCAGCGCACCGATCAGGCCAAGAACTCGGTTCCGGGCCTGGAGGTGGCGTGGCCGCAGGAGACGGCTCCCGCGAACTGATTTCGGGGAGTCATTCACCATAGACTGGCTGTGGCCCGCTGACCGGCGGGTCACAGCCAGCACGGTCCCGGGTACGCGCCTGACGGGACGAGACCGACTTCGGAAGTGACGATGAGCGAGGACATGCAGGGACACGGTGGTCCCGTCTCACCACCGTCGACCAACGAGCGCAGTGTGGTGGTCTGTGGGACGGCCGGGGGAGTGGGAACCTCGGTCATATCCGCCCTCCTGGCCGAATACCGCGCTGCCACCTCGCTGGGGGGCGCCTCGTGGTGGGTCGACGCCGCAGGCAACGACGGTGACCTTCACCAGAGACTGCGCGCCACCGGCGATGAAGCGCTGCTGCGCACCGCAGCGGGGACAGGACTCCTACCGGCCCCCGAGGCCGCTATCACCGACGTCGTGGTCCATGCCTGGCGGTTCGGAGCGGTTCCGGTCGTCGATGCGGGTGCTCGTCCACTGACCGTCCTGCCTGAGCTTTGCGAGCCCGAACTGGCTGATGTCACACCAGTTCTCGTCGTCGGGCCTCGACCCGACCTGCTCAACCGGTCACGTGAGGTGTTCAGCGAGTGGGAGCATGCCGGGCTACTGCGACGCACCATCGTGGTGATCTGTTGCCAGGTACCGACTCTGAATCATCAGGCGCTGACCGGCATGCTCACCGACGCTGTCACGGGTGCGGTTTCCGGAGTAGTCGGGCTGGACTATGAGCCCGTCCTCGGGGAGGGAACATCCCTTGATGGCGCTGCCCAACAACGTCTTACCGCTGGCACATGGAGTGCACTTCAGCAGATCGCCATTCGGACACAGAGATCGGTCAGCCGAGGTTAGCTCCGACGCTAGAGATCACGGAACGATCAGGTAGCTGGAGATACCAAAGCTCAGTCCCTGACCGCCGAAGGACAAAGCATGGGGGCCGGGACCCGGGTAGAGGGTGAGTCGTACAGGCTTTCCGCCGCGTGGTCCAGCGTTTACGGCGCGGATCGAGTGGCGATCGAATCGAAAGCCATCGATCACAGCGTTTACGTACACCTTGCACGAAGGATTCTTGGACCAAGTCGGACCATCTCCGTGGAACGCGCGGGGCGTGTACGTCACGAACGCTTTACCGGATTGCCGCGGATCGACCTTGATACTTACGTGCACTGCGCCGCGGCAGTTGCTGTGATTTCCGATAGCCCAGAACTCTTCACTGTACTGGTTAATTCGTGGTGCTTCGTAGGGCCTCGCAGACGCAGATCCAATTCCCAGAATTGTGGCTGACACCATGACCGTAATAGCCAGAAACGCCAAGCAACTTCGCTTCGCCAACGTAGGTCCCTCCCCGATGAGATATGCGTGGCACACGTCACGCAGGACATAGGCTAGTGCACGAAGACAGTGGAAACGAATTGCGCCCTATCCAGCCGTCACACTAAATCTCGCGGACGACCAAGGTGGAGATCTCTACGCCCCTTGCCCCGAGATCCAGAAGTACGTCAGCAACCCGAGCACGATCACCGCGATGTACAACCAACCGATCCAGATGGCAACGCGCGCAAAAGATTCGCCGAGTTCGCGGGTGCGGGCGATCTCGCCCCGAGCGCGATAGCCCAGGTAGAGACCGATCGGCGAGGTGATCCCCAGGATCGACAGCACAAGCGCCCAGATCGCAGTTCTGTTGGTACCGCGCGACTTCGCGGGCCGCGACGACCGGGCGGTGGCGGGCTGACTCCGCGTGGGCACCTGTTCCTCCGGGACGTCGTCGATGGTGGGGTTGTCGTCGGTCTTGATGCTGGAGTACGCCTGCGGACGTTCGGCCGGAGCGTCGAACTTCTCGGTGCGCTCCGGGACGTCGAGGGGACGGAAGTCGTCGGCGTCCGTGGAGGGCGCCGGCCGGACCTCGGTGGCGGCGTCTGTTGCCGACTCGCCCTGGCGCGTGGCCTGGGCGGCCACTTCCGCAGCCACCGCTGGCGACACCGTGCGGGTCGGAAGATCTCCGGGTGGCAACACGCGTGACGACGGCGGCCGGGGCGGACCCGTCTGCGGCCCGCCATGCGGAGGCGGTGGACCCGGACGGCCCGCGCCAGGAGGCGGTGGGGGAGGCCGGTGTCCCGGAGGCGGCCGATAGCCCGGTGGCGGAGGTCCACCGCGGTAGGGCGGCGGACCGTTGCGACCCGCGGGGCCGGTGTTCCACGGCGGCAGGCCGCCGGCGGGACCGGGACCTGGGCGACCACCGGGTGCGGGGCCAGGCCCGTTGGGACCTCGCGGCGGTACGTTCCGTGGCGCCCCGCCGGTCGGCGGGCCACCCGGTTGCGGAGGTCGTGGACCGTAACGACCCGAGGGGGGTGCTTGTGGTGCGCCCCGGTCGGATCTGGGCGGCTCCGACCGACTCTGGGGCTGGCGGGCACCCGGTGCCGTCACCGGCGCGGTCGGCGGACGCTCCCACGGCGCCGCCACCGAGGGACTCGGGGGCGCCGCATCACCGGCCGGACCGGCCGGGCTGTCATCCGGCTCGGGCGTAGGCCGTGAGTTGTCGTCGGAGGTCACTGTTCCAAATTACCGTTGTTGTCGGTTTGCCGACCGTGTGGTGGCCGATGTGGCCGCCGCCGCGATTGCCTGATTCATCACACCGTCACGACGCCACGGCGCCGGGGTCCTCGCCGTCGCCGACCACGGTGAGGTCTTCGACTCGCGGCACCGTCGCCGACACCGGCGGGGGTTCGCGGCGCGACCTGCGGACGACGACCGCGGTGATCCCGCTCGCGAACACCGCAGCCACCGCCGACACCCCGGCCCACACGTACTTCTTCGACATGCCTAACAGCGTGCCAGCCTTCCCGACCGCCTGTCACCTCGGAGTGACGGACAGGCCCGTGGTTTGCGCCGGTACAGGCCCATGGCCGGGTCCCGCCGGCGCCAGAAGTGGTTGGATGGAGGACGTGACTACTCAGAAGCAGACCGCGACCCTGCACACGAATCGCGGCGACATCGTTGTCGAACTGTTCGGCAATCACGCACCCAAGACGGTCGCGAACTTCACCGGCCTCGCCGACGGCTCCAAGGACTACAGCCAGCCGAACGCATCCGGTGGCGACAGCGGACCGTTCTACGACGGCTCGGTGTTCCACCGCGTCATCGAGGGCTTCATGATCCAGGGCGGCGACCCGACGGGTACCGGCCGCGGCGGCCCGGGCTACCAGTTCGCCGACGAATTCCATCCCGAACTGCAGTTCGATCGCCCCTACCTGCTCGCCATGGCGAACGCCGGACCCGGCACCAACGGCTCGCAGTTCTTCATCACCGTCGGACCGACCCCGCACCTGAACCGCCGGCACACGATCTTCGGTGAGGTCACCGACCCGAAGTCGCAGCAGGTCGTCGACGCCATCGCCACCACCTCGACCGATCGCGCCGACCGCCCGCTCGACGAGGTGGTCATCGAGAAGATCGAAATCAACTGACCGGCCCGCAGTACCCCGGTCCTCCGCACACCGCCGGTCCGCCGGCGGTGTGCTTCCGGCATCCCGACCGTCCCACCGGACTGGCCTGCAGCCGGTGCGGACGGCCGGCGTGCCCGGAGTGTCTGCGGCCCGCTGCCGTCGGCCAGCACTGCGTTGAATGCCTGCGCAACGACGGCGTCCAACGCTCGGTGGCGGCGCCGACCTTCGGCGATCGGGGCATCCGCCCGATGGTCGCCAAACCGATGGTCGGGCCGCGGCCCTATGCGACGTACACGCTCATCGCGCTCAACCTGGCGATCTTCGCGCTGTGTGCGATGCAGGCCGGCGGCTTCGACATGCTGCAGTCGCCGCTGTTCCTCGATTGGGCGCTGGTCAAGCCATTGGTCGCCGACGGCGAGTACTGGCGACTCCTCACCGCGGGCTTCCTGCATTTCTCCATCACGCACGTCGCGGTGAACATGCTGTCGCTGTTCATCCTGGGTCGTGACCTCGAGCTCGCGATCGGCATCCCGCGCTACCTCGGCGTCTACATGACCGCCCTGCTCGGCGGCAGCGCTGCGGTGATGGCCTTCGGACCCGACGTCTCGATCAACGCCGGCGCATCCGGTGCCATCTACGGACTGATGGGTGCGGTTCTTGTGGTCGTGCTGAAGGCACGGGCCTCACCGACCCCGGTCATCTCGATCATCGTGCTCAACCTGGTCCTGTCGATCACGGTGCCCAACATCTCCCTGCTCGCCCACGTGGGCGGCCTGGTGTTCGGCGCCGCCGCCACCGCCGCGATCATCTTCCTGCCGCAGTGGCTGCTGACGCCCGAACGGCGCACCGCAGCCGCATCGGCGCGGGTCGGATGGTTCGCCATCGCCGCGCTCGTCGTCATGGCGCTCGCGGTCAGTGTCGTGGTGGGCATGTCCTACGGCGGCATCCGGGTGTACGTGGGCTGACCGCCCTCATTTCCGCAGGTCCTCCACCACGAACCCGGCCCGTCGTAGTTTTTCGGTGACCGTCGCGAGGTCGGCGCCCAGATCCCACCGGCTGAACACCACGAGACGCGTGTCGTCGCGCAGCGAGTCGGCCGGAGGGGTCGGGGCGGCGTCGTCGTGGAGGAAGTCGAACTCCAGCTGACCGGTGCGCCGCCCGATCCGGCGGAAGTCGAGGAGCCGGATGCGGTCGATCCGATCCCGCGGATACGTGTGCGAACCGCCGATGGTGCGGACGAAAATCGCGGGCTGACCGTCCGCCGCGGTCGCGATCGCCAGACGCGGACGCACGGTCAACGCGTAAGCGGAGAACGCGAGCAGCAGCAGCCCAGCGGCGCCCATCAGAACCAACCCGGCCGGGTCGCCGGCCACGAAGACGGCGGCGACCAGCAGGAACACACCACCGATTCCCAGGGCAGCGCCGGCCGGGCGCGGCGTCGCCCACTCGTGTGTGGACAAGTCGGCAAAGTTATCCACAGGTGTTACTCACAGTGGGGATGACTTACACACATGTGATTTCCACAGTGTGGATGAATCACACACGTGTGAGCAGACGGAAATGACAGCGCCGGCCGCGTCAGCGCCACCGCATCGTCATCAGCAGGCCGACCACCATCAGTGCGAATCCGATGAGGAAGTTCCAGGGGCCGAGCTCGTACATCCAGTTGAGGATCTCGCCTTCGGCGCCCAGCGCAGTCGGGGTCGCGACCAGGTAGAACACGATCAGCCAGGCCAGGCCCAACAGCATCAGACCGAGCATGAGCCACACGTAGATGTTGCTCGACGGCCCGGCTTTCACCTTCACCGGAGTCCGGCTGGCCGGGTTGATGGTGTAGTCGGTCTTCTTCCGGACTTTTGACTTCGGCATGACTTCCTCTGTAGTGCTGAACAGCTCGTCGGGCTGTCTGTCGGGCGCGACGGTACCGGGATGATCCGCCAGGCGGCGGTCCGTCGCTCGCAAAAGGTGTTCCTCTACGGTATCTCACCTGGTCGCCGACCCGGCAACGCCGCGTTCCGCCACTTCATGGACCGGGAAATCCCGTGGACCGGCCCGATGGGCCTCGGGGTAGCCTGACGGGGTGAATCAGCCGTCTGTGCAGCAGAGATCCGGGGCCGCGGCGGGCCGCATCCTCGTCATCGACAACTACGACAGCTTCGTCTACAACCTGGTCCAGTATCTGGGCCAGCTCGGTGTCGAGGCCGTGGTCTGGCGCAACGACGATCCGCAGCTCACCGACCCCGCCGCAGCCGTCGACGGATTCGACGGCGTGCTGCTCAGCCCGGGGCCGGGCACCCCGCAGCGCGCGGGCGTGACCATCCCGATGGTCGGGGTGGCGCGGCAGACGGGGATGCCGCTGCTCGGGGTGTGCCTCGGTCATCAGGCGATCGGCGCGGCGTTCGGCGGCACCGTCGACCGCGCGCCCGAGCTGCTGCACGGCAAGACATCGCAGGTGATGCACGACGGCCTCGGCGTCCTGGCCGGCCTACCCAGCCCGTTCACCGCCACCCGCTATCACTCACTGACCGTGGTACCCGAGACCATCCCCGACGAACTCGTCGTCACCGGCCGGACCGAGTCGGGCATCGTGATGGCGATGGCGCACCGCGAGCTTCCCATCCACGGCGTGCAATTCCACCCGGAGAGCGTCCTCACGCAGGGCGGACACCGGATGCTGGCCAACTGGCTAGCGGTGTGCGGCGTCGATATCCCCGAGTCACGGGTGGACGTGCTCGAAGCCGAGATGGCGGCCGCCCTCGGCTGATCCAGCGGCGTCAGCCGGGCAGCAGGCTGGCCTGACCGACCACGATCGACACCGACTCGTCCTTGCGTACGCGTGACCCCGGCTCCGGGGTCTGGCCGATGACCCGGCCGTCGTCGGGGCTGGTGATCGGCACGTTGCGGTTGGTGCGGGTCAGCGTGTTGTCCTCCCAGCCGGCCGCGACCAGACGCGCCCGGGCCTGCTGCGGCGTCTGGCCCCGCAGGTTCGGCATCACGAAGAGATTGCCGCGCGACACCACGATCTGCACCGTCGAACCCTGTTCCACCGTCGCGCCGGCCTCCGGAGAACTGCTCACGACCTGACCGGCCGGCAGTTGCGAGTCGCCGGCGACGGCCACCACCTCCAAGCCGATCTGCTCGAGCACGGTGCGGGCCGCCTCCTCGGTCTGCCCGGTGACGTCGGGGACGGTGACCTCCTTCGGCCCGTTGCCGATGTGGACCACGACCGCCCCGTTCACCGGGGCCTCGGTGCCCACCGGGGGTGTCGTCCCGGTGACCCGGTCCAGCAGCTCCGGGGTGGAGTCGACCCGGTCGGTGCGGACGTTGGAGAACCCGAGGACGCGCAGCGCCTCGGTGGCCTCGTCGGGTGACTGACCGCGCAGGTCGGGCATCGGATGGCGCTGCGGTCCGGATGACACATACAGCGTGATCTCGGAACCTTCGGTGGCCAGCACGTTCTCCGCCGGGGCCGACCGCGTCGCCGATCCCTCGGCGACCTCCAGGCTGGGTTCCTCGAGTTCGGTGACCGTGAAACCGGCCTCCCGCAGGCTGTCGCGCGCCTCGGCCGACGGCATCCCGACGACGGCGGGCACCGGAATCTGCCGGGCGGTCTCCGACCCCCACGGCGACCACAACAGCAGTCCCGTCACCAACGCCGCGACCAGGGCGATCGCGCCGACGACGAGGCCGCGGACCCGGCGCCGCTGCGGCGGATCCACATCGTCGGTGTCCTCGCGACGGTGCGACCCACCAGACGGCACCACCCGGCGCGGACCGGAGTCGGTCAACGAGCGGCGGGAGGTGCTGTCGATGAACTCGGTGCGGTCCTCGTCGGACATCAGCATCGGGGCCGAGGGTTTGCCGCCGGCGAGCACCTTGATCAGATCCGACCGCAGGTCCGCCGCAGACTGATACCGGTTGGCGGGGTTCTTGCTCATCGCCTTGAGGACCACCGAGTCCAGCTCCCGCGGGATCTCGGTGCGGATCGACGACGGCCACTCCGGATCCTCGTGCACGTGCTGATGGGCGACGGCGACCGGCGAGTCCCCGGTGAACGGCGGCTGACCGGTGAGCAGTTCGAACAGCACGCAGCCCATCGAGTAGATGTCGCTGCGCGGATCGACCTTGATGCCGCGCGCCTGCTCCGGCGACAGGTACTGCGCGGTACCCATGACCGCCGACGTCTGCGTCATCGTCGACGTGGTGTCGCTCATGGCCCGGGCGATGCCGAAGTCCATCACCTTCACCGCGCCGGCCTTGTCGATCATCACGTTCGCCGGCTTCATGTCGCGGTGCACGATGCCGTTGCGGTGGGAGAAGTCCATCGCCGCAGCCACATCCGCCATCCAGGTCATGGCCTGACGCGGCGACACCGGACCATTGGATCGCAGCACGTCGCGCAGCGTGTCACCGTCGACGTACTCCATCACGATGAACGGCAACGGGCCGTCCTCGGTCTCGGCCTCCCCGGTGTCGAAGACCTGCACGATCGTCGGATGGTTCAGTTTGGCGGCGTTCTGCGCCTCGCGGCGGAAGCGCAGATAAAAGGTGGGGTCGCGGGCCAGGTCGGCGCGCAGCACCTTGATCGCCACATCACGGTGCAGTCGGAGATCCCGGGCGAAATGGACCTCCGACATACCACCGAACCCGAGCGTCTCGCCGAGTTCGTAGCGATCGGAGAGATGGTGCGGCGTCGACATCACCTTGCGCTCACCATCTTTCGCAGCTCCGATCCGGTGCACCGCCCAGTAGCGGGCACCCCTGGATCGTCCTCACAACCGACACCTCATCCATTATCGCCATCTGTGCGGCTGGACAGCCCGGGGATCGTGAACGACGGGAACACCGGCTGCTCCGCGGTCGGCGCACCCGGATCGGTGGTGTCCGGCGGGGTGTCGGTGACGGTCGGTTCCTCGGTGGTCGGCTCCGGCGTCGGCTCCGTGGTGGTGGGCCGTTCCCGCGTCGTGGTCTCCGGTTCGGGTTCGGGCTCCACCTGCTCCTCGGTCGTCTCCGGGGCGGCCGTGGTGGTCTCGGTGATCGTGGTGGTCGACGACGTCGCGGGTGCCTCCGGCGACGACGAGTCGAGGTTCAGCAACCAGTAGCCGATCAGCACGAGCGCTGCGAGCAGCAACGCGCCGGCGACCCCGGCGAGCACCTTCTGCCCGGTGGTCCAGCTGTTGTCGTCGGCCGGCGGCATCGGACGGCTCGGCGGACGGCTGGTGGTGCGCGCGGTCGACGGCTGCGTCGACGACCCGGTCATCGCGCGGGTCTGCGACGGACGCATCGCGGCTGCCGCAGCGGCTCCGCCGACGGCACCGGCCGCCGCGGCACCCGCGATCAGGCCGGGACGCGGCGGACGATGCCCGGCGCGCACCGCGGCGACCGCGTCGGCGAACTCGCCGCCGTTGGCGTAGCGCTGCTTCGGGTCCTTGGCCATCGTCGTGTCGATGAGCTCGCGCACGTTGCCCGGAACGGTGTTCGGCAGCGGCGGCGGCGTCTCCCGGATGTGCTTCATCGCGACGGTGATCGCCCCGTCGCCGAGGAACGGACGTCGACCGGTCAGCGCCTCGTAGCCGACGACGCCGAGTGAGTACACGTCCGACGCGGCGGTCGCCTCGTCGCCGGTGGCCTGCTCCGGGGAGATGTACTGCGCGGTGCCCATCACCATGCCGGTCTGGGTGACCGGCGCCGAGTCGACCGCCTTGGCGATGCCGAAGTCGGTGATCTTGACCTGCCCGGTGGGCGTGATCAGGATGTTGCCTGGCTTCACGTCGCGGTGCACCAGCCCTTGGGTGTGCGCGGCCTGCAACGCCCGCCCGGTCTGCTCGAGCATGTCGAGGGTGTTGGTCAACGACAGTCGACCCATCCGGGAGATGACCGAGTTCAGCGGTTCACCGTCGACGAGCTCCATCACCAGGTAGGCCAGTGGTTCGCCGCCGCCGCGGTCGGGCGTCTCGCCGTAGTCGAAGACGTTGGCGATGCCGGGGTGATTGAGCTTGGCGGTGGTCTGCGCCTCGGTCCGGAACCGTGCGGTGAACTCCGGGTCGTGGGTGTACTCGGCTTTGAGTACCTTCACCGCCACCCGCCGATTGAGTCGGGCGTCGAGGGCTTCCCACACCTGACCCATGCCACCGGTCGCGATCAGACGCATCAGCCGGTAGCGGTCGGCGATGGTGGTGCCGCTCTGCAACGTCATCAGCTTGCACCTCCCACCACTGCATTGATCACGGCGCGTCCGATCGGCGCCGCGACGGTCCCGCCGGTTGATGCGGGACCCGGATCTCCGTTCTCCACCACAACGGCGACCGCCACCTGAGCGTTCGATGACGGTCCGAACGCGATGTACCAGGAGAACGGGGTCTCCGATTCCACGTCGGAGCTCGACGAGTGTTCGGCGGTGCCGGTCTTCGACGCGATCGACACCGGTCCGCCGGCGCCCTGGGTGTTGCGTTCGGAATCGATCATCATCGAGGTCAGCGTCGCCGCCTGGTCGGAGCTGATCGGCTCGTTGATCGTGGCCGGTTGTGTCGTATGCAGGGTACGCAGGTCTGCCGCCTGCAGCCGATCGACGAGGTAGGGCTGCATGCGGACGCCGCCGTTGGCGACGGACGCCGCGACCATCGCCATCTGCATCGGCGTCACCCGCACGTCGCGCTGGCCGATGGACGCCTGGCCGAGTGCGGCGAGATCGGGGATCGCGCCGACCGTCGACTGCGACACCGGTAGCGGCGTGTCGGGCTGCTCTTCGTCGAGGCCGAAGCGGTTGGCGGTCTCACTGAACACGGTGATCGGGTCCCTCATCTTGCTCGTCGTCAGGTCGACGAAGGCCGTGTTGCAGGAGTACTGGAACGCCTGCGAGAGCGTCACGGTACCGCCCGACGACCCGGGGCAGGTCTGGCCGCCGTAGTTGCTCAGCGGCGTGACCGTGTCGGGCAGGGTGATCTCGGGCGCGGCGGTGAGCCGGATGTCGGGGTTCACGCCGTCGCGCAGGGCGGCCGCGGTCGTGACCACCTTGAACGTCGACCCGGGTGGGTAGAGCTGGTTGATGGCCCGGTTGAGCATCGGATTGTTGATGTCGCCCGGCTGATTCCATGTCGCCCAGCTGCGCTCACGGACCTCCTGGTCGTGGCTGGCGAGGCGGTTCGGGTCGTAGCTCGGCGACGACGCCATCGCCAGGATCTTGCCGGTGTTGGGCTGCAACGCGACCACCGCGCCGCGGCATCCGCCCTGGCAGCCGTTGCGCAGACCGTCGTAGGCCACCCGCTGCAGCCGCGGCATGATCGTGCTGACCACGTTGCCGCCCCGGGGATCGCGGCCGGCGAACATGTCGGTGAACCGCTGGCCGAACAGGCGGTCGTCGTTGCCGTTGAGGATCGAGTTCTCGTACAGCTCCAGACCGGTGCTGCCGTACTGGAACGAGTAGTAGCCGGTGACCGGCGCGAACGCCTCGGCGCCGTTCGGTGGGTAGGTGCGCAGGAACCGCAGACGACCGTCGGTCGGCACCGACACGGCCACCACCGAACCGCCGCCGGCGGTGATCGCGCCGCGCTGCCGGGAGTATTCGTCGAGCAGCACCCGGTTGTTGCGGGGATCCGAGCGCAGTTCGTCGGCCTTGAACACCTGCACGTAGGTGGCGTTGGCCAGTAGCGCGACGACCATCACGATCACCGCGATCGACACCCGTTCGATCTGTTTGTTCATCGGCGCACCGCCTGGGTCGGCAGCGATTCGATGCTCTTGGGCGGCGGTCGGCGCCGGGTCGGGTCGGGTTCGCGTGCGGCGTTGGAGATTCGGATGAGCAGTGCCACCAGGATGTAGTTGGCCAGCAGTGACGACCCGCCGTAGGAGAGGAACGGGGTGGTGAGGCCGGTCAGCGGGATCAGCTTGGTGACGCCGCCGACGACGACGAAGATCTGCACCGCGATGGTGAACGAGAGTCCCGTCGCGAGGAGTTTGCCGAAGCTGTCACGGACCGCGACCCCGGTGCGCAGCCCGCGCATCACGAAGATCATGTACAGCACCAGCACCGCGGCGAGCCCGGTGAGGCCGAGTTCCTCACCGACGGTGGCGATGATGAAGTCGGTGTTGGCGAACGGCACGATGTTCGGTCGCCCGGAACCCAGCCCGGTGCCGAACAGTCCGCCGGTGGCCAGCCCGAACAGGCTCTGCCCGATCTGGTAGCCGGAACCGTCGAAGTCGCTGAAGGGATCCCGCCAGATCTCCACACGGACCTGCAGGTGACCGAAGATCTGGTAGGCGATGAACGCGCCGACGACGAACAGCGAGACGCCGAGCACGAGCCAGCTGGCGCGTCCGGTCGCGACGTAGACCATGGTGAGGATGGTCGAGAAGATCAGCAGTGAGCTACCGAGATCCGACGAGTAGGTCAGCACGGCGATCGACACGAACCACGCCGCCAGCAGCGGTCCGAGGTCGCGGGCGCGTGGGAAGTCCATGCCCAGGAAGTGTTTTCCCGCGGTGGTGAACAGATCACGCTTGGACACCAGGAACGCCGCGGTGAAGATGATGATCAGAATCTTGGCGAACTCGCTGGGCTGGATCGAGAAGAACGGCAGGATGATCCAGTTCTTGGAGCCGTTGATCTCCGACATCGACGACGGCAGCACCGCCGGGATGATCAGCAGGACAAGGCCGGCCAGGCCCAGCGTGTAGGCGTACCGCGACAGTGTCCGGTGATCGCGGATGAAGATCAGCACCGCCGAGAACGCGATGATGCCCAGCACCGCCCACAGCAGTTGCTGGTCGGCGTTGTTGGTGACATCGGTGGTGTTGATCGATTCACCGGTCGCGCCGGTGCCGAGGTCGAGGCGGTGGATCAACACCAGACCGAGCCCGTTGAGGACGGCGACCACCGGCAGCAGGATCGGGTCGGCGTGCGGTGCGTACCGGCGCACCACCAGATGCGCGACCGCGAACAGCGCGGTGTAGGCGAGGACGTACTTCGCGAGATCCCAGGTGATGGTCTGTTCCTGGGCGGACTGCACGATCAGCAGTGCCACCGTCACCAGCCCGATGGCGAAACCGAGCAGCAGCATCTCGGCGGTGCGGCCGGTCTGTTCGGGTGGTTGGCGCGGTGGTGCGTGGAGGGTCGCAGACGGTTCACTCATCTAGTGGCCCCGACAGATCTTGTTGCCGTCGTTGTCGTATTGCGGTGACGTCGAGGTCGACTCGGTGGTGGTGACCGGCGCCGGATTGCTGGCCGGTGCGGGGCTGGGTTCGGGCTGTCCGGGGCGGGGTGCCGGCGACGGTTCGGGTGCCGGCGCCGGCAGCGGCTCCGGGCACAGCGGGAGGAACGTCAACTGCTCGACGCGGTCCTCGGCGTCGGCGAGCGGCATGTTGCGGATCGAATTGCCTTCCACCGCATTACGGTCGAGTTCGGCGAGATCCGAGGTCTGTAGCGGGGTGCAGGTGTCCGAGGACTGGTACTCCACGAACTCCACCTGCGGTTGCTCCTGGTCGAGACCGGTGACGCAGACCGTCTGGTTGGCCGAACTCAGGTCGACGAACAGCACCTTGTCCGGCGACCCCTGATAGATCACCACTTCGCTGTTCTCGGCGCCGACGAAGTAGCTGTTGCGCACCATCGCCCTCGTCACGAAGAAGCCGGCGATGAGCAGTGCGACGACGGCCAGCGCGGTGCCGGCGAACACCCAGCGGCGCCACGGCCGGTGCGGCGGCGGGCTGTCGTCGTCGGCCATGATGGTGGGTCGCTGCGGCTTCTCCGCAGGTGGCCGCAGCGCCGCTGCGCGTCCGGCCGCGGTTGCCGGGTTGGGCGTGTAGTCGTCGTCATCGCCGGCGGCTCCGCCGACGATAGGCCGCGAATCGCCGTACTCGGTGTCGACGACGTCGGCGACGATCACGGTGACGTTGTCGGGACCGCCGCCACGCAGCGCGAGTTCGATGAGCCGGTCGGCACATTCCTTGTGGTCGGCGATCGATCCGAGGGTGTCGGCGAGGGTCTCCTCGCTGACCACGTCGGACAGTCCGTCGCTGCACAGCATGTAGCGATCACCGGCGCGGGCCTCGCGGATGGTGAGGGTGGGTTCCACCTCTTGGCCGGTCAAAGCACGCATGATCAGCGACCGCTGCGGATGGGTGTGTGCCTGTTCGGCGGTGATGCGTCCCTCGTCGACGAGGGTCTGCACGAACGTGTCGTCGCGGGTGATCTGGGTGAGCTGGCCGTCGCGGTACAGGTAGCCGCGCGAGTCGCCGATGTGACACAGGCCGATCCGGCTGCCCGCGAACAGGATCGCGGTGAGCGTGGTGCCCATGCCCTCGAGCTCGGGAGCGTGCTCGACCTGGGCGGCGATCGCCGAGTTGCCGTTGTGGGTGGCCCGGTCGAGCTGGGCGAGCAGGTCGCCGCCGGGCTCGTCGTCGTCGAGGTTGCGCAGCGCCTGGATCACCAGTTGGCTGGCGACCTCCCCGGCGGCGTGTCCACCCATGCCGTCGGCGAGTGCGAGCAACCGCGCCCCGGCATAGACGGAGTCCTCGTTGTTGGAGCGGACCAGACCTCGGTCGCTTCGCGCGATATAGCGCAGTACCAAGGTCACGGGCGCAGCTCGATCACGGTCTTGCCGATACGGATCGGCGTGTTGATCGGGACACGCGCTGCCGTGGTCACCTTCGACCGATCCAGATAGGTGCCGTTCGTGGATCCGAGATCCTCGACGTACCAGTCGTCTCCGCGGCGCGACAGCCGGGCGTGTCGCTCAGAGGCGTAGTCGTCGGTCAGGACCAGGGTCGAGTCGTCGGCACGCCCGAGCAGCACCGGCTGGGTACCGAGGGTGATGCGGGTGTTGGCGAGAGTGCCCTGCGTGACGACCAGGTAGCGCGCAGATCCGCGCGCCGCCCGTGTGTTGGACCGGTCGCGCTTGTCGGCCCTCGTGTGTCGCGTCAGACGGTTGCCGCCGGCCGATGCGATGTCGGCGCGCAGGGTCCGGATGACGGCGTACACGAACAGCCAGAGCAGCAGCAGGAACCCGATTCGGGTCAGCTGCAGCACCAAGCCCTGCATTAAGTGTTCACCTCCAGCGCCATCACTTCTCGGCCCGCTCGTTCCACCCCGGGCGCCGGTCGTAGAAACGGACCCGACTGCATCTTATGGGCAGACTGAGGTTTCGCCGGCATCGAGATGTGACAGTTCAGTATCAACGCCCGGTCTCGCTGTGAGAGACCGGGTGAATGACAGGTGACTACTGGAACCGGACGGTGATGTCGGAGTGGCCGACGCGGATACGGTCGCCGTCGGCGAGTTCCCAGCTGCTCACCTGCAGGTCGTTGACTGTGGTGCCGTTGGTCGAATTCAGGTCGGTCAGCATCGCGACGCTGCCGTCCCAACGGATCTCCACATGCCGGCGGGACACGCCGGTGTCCGGGAGACGGAACTGGGCGTCCTGGCCGCGGCCGATGATGTTGGAGCCCTCCCGTAGCTGGAAGGTGCGGTTGCTACCGTCCTCGAGGAGCAGCGTGATCGCGGCGGGCGCGTAGCCGGCCGGGCGGCCGTAGCCCTGGTCGTAGCCACCCTGGCCATAACCGTAGGCGGGCTGGCCGTAGCCCTGCTGGTAATCGCCCTGCTGGTAGTCGTAGCCGCCCTGCGCATACCCCTGGTCGGCGTAACCCTGGTCGTAACCGCCCTGCTGGTAGCCCTGGTTGTAGCCGGGCTGGCCGTAGCCCTGGTCATACCCCTGCGCGTAGCCCTGGTCGGCGTAACCCTGCTGTGCGTAAGCGGGGTCGTAGCCCTGGTCGTACCCGGGCTGGCCGTAGCCCTGCTGTGCGTACGCCGGGTCGTAGCCCTGCTGCTCGTAGCCCTGCGGGTAGCCGGCCTGCTGGTAGTCGGCTTGCTGGTAGTCCGCTCGCTGGTAGTCATAGCCACCCTGCTGGCCACCCTGGTCATACGCCGGGTCACTGCCCCTGCGCTGGTCGTATCCGGGGTTGTTGGTCATTTGTGGGGCTCCTACTTGTCGGTGTGCACTTCCTGGGTGCTGTTCTGCGTGTGCGCGCGGCGCCGGTTCTTGCGGGCCGGGCGACATCGGTCGGGGTCGGACATCCGGGTTCACCGCACCGTGGGCACGGAAGATACCGGTGTGCAAAGACGGTGACTCGTCGAACTCTACGACGACCCGCCCGTAGGTCTGCCAACCGTTGTCGGCGATGAAGTTCTCCAGGTGCTTGGAGAAGGTCTTGCGATTGAGCTCGTAATCGGCCGCGACGTGCTTGTAGTCGGTGGAGCTGAACGCCAGGGAGTAGCTGTTCGGCGCCAGGATCGCACCGTCACCGAGATCCCGGAGACCTTCCTGTGCCTCGCGCTGGAGGCCGTTCTCGATCTCCTGGGGAGCCACCTGGCCCCCGAAGACTCGCGCGAAGCCGTCGTCGACAGCTCCCTCGAGCTTGCGTTCGATACGCTGCAAAATACCCACCGGCGACCCTCCCTTCGCGGCGTCGTGCACACGGTCGTGGCGTGTCGCCGTGCGTATGGCCTTGATAGATGATACCGATTCTGCCCTTTGAGCCCGGGTTGACGTCAATGCAGCAACGTCCGCAACATCAGTCTCACCGATGTCGTGGGGTTCACCCTACCCGCCACATGGCCCCTGACCAGCGCATACCCGTGTATTTCCGATCACGAATGGGTACATTTACCTCGGCAAACGTGCGCCCCGATCCGTCGACTGTGCCCCCTTTCGCGTCGACTGGGCGCCGTTTCCTGTCGACTGTGCGCCGTTTCCCGTCGACTGGGTGCCGTTCCGCGTCGACTGTGCGCCGTTTCGTGTCGACTGGGTGCCAGATCCCGTCCACTGGGCACCCGACCAATGCGTTTTGCTTCCGCACCCCCGCCCTTGCTATCGTCTTCCAGTCTCACGCGGACAGCCACGGGCGAGTGGCGGAATGGCAGACGCGCTGGCTTCAGGTGCCAGTGTCCTTCGGGACGTGGGGGTTCAAGTCCCCCTTCGCCCACCACGAGCAGTTCAGCTCACAGCGGTACATCAGGTCAGGTTGCGGAATGCGCCTGGCCTTTTGTTTTGTCACGATGTATCGCTGATTCGGGTCGGTGTCGGAACACCTGCCCGTCAATTCTTTTGTCGGACAGCGCCATACGGCAGGTGACTGGGTACCGAAGCGACTAGCTTTGAATGCGTCCCCAACCGTAACCGGGAAGGTGCTCGCAGTGGAGAGAAAAGCAAACGCTGGCCCCGATGACACCTCGCTTCTGAAAGTACTGGGCAACTGGGACGTGTTGGCTCTCGGTTTCGGTGCGATGATCGGCTTCGGCTGGGTCGTTCTCACGGGCGAATGGATCGATTCCGCAGGCACGCTCGGGGCCGTGCTGGCGATGGCTGCCGGCGGTGTGATCATGGCCGTGGTCGGACTGACTTATGCCGAACTCACCGCGGCCATGCCAAAGGCCGGCGGTGAGCACAACTTCTTGCTTCGCGGTATGGGTCCGAGATGGTCGTTCGTGGGCTCCTGGGGCATTGTCGGCGGCTATGTGACGATCGTGGCGTTCGAAGCGGTGGCTCTGCCCAGAACCGCGCTGTACATCTTCCCGGGACTCGAACAGATCCAGTTGTGGGAGATTGCGGGCAGCCAGGTCTATCTGACCTGGGCATTGGTCGGCTCGGTCGCAGCGGTCATCATCACCGCCATCAACATCCTCGGGGTCAAACTCGCGAGCGTGGCGCAGACCTTCGTCGTCGTGTTCTTACTGGTCATCGCTCTGATGCTCATCGTCGGAGCGTTCACGGGCGGGTCTGTGGACAACATGCAGCCGCTGTTCACCGGCGGCGTGTCCGGGTTCTTCGCGGTGATCGTGGTGGTGCCGTTCCTGTTCGTCGGGTTCGATGTCATCCCGCAATCCGCAGAGGAAGTGAACGTTCCGGCCCGACAGATCGGACGTCTGGTCGTCATAGCGGTGATTCTTGCGACGATCTTCTACCTGATCATCATCGTCACGACTTCGTCGGCGATGCCCGGCAGCGAGCTGGTCGAGACGGATATTGCCACCGCTGATGCGGTCGGCGCACTGTTCGGCAGTGACGCGATGGCCAACGTTCTGATCGCAGGCGGCATAGCCGGAATCCTGACCTCGTGGAACTCTCTACTCCTCGGCGCGTCACGACTGATGTACTCGATGGCACGTTCCGGAATGCTGCCTGCGTGGTTCGGGAAGTTGCATCCGAGATTCCGCACTCCGGTCAACGCGCTGCTGTTCATCGGTGCCCTGTCGTTCATCGCTCCGTTCTTCGGGGAGGCGATGCTCGGGTGGCTCGTCGACTCCGGATCACCCAGCATCGTGATCGCCTACCTGCTGGTGTCCATCGTGTTCGTGATCCTGCGCCGGCGGGAACCGAACATGGATCGCCCGCTGTGGGTCGGCGGAAATGGCAAGGGCGGACTGGTGATCGGCTGCGCCGCTGTCGTACTCTGCGTCGGGCTGTTGAGCCTCTACCTGCCGGGCATGCCGGCGTTTCTCGACGTTCAGCCGTGGATTCTGTTCGCGGCGTGGTGGTTGCTCGGCGCGCTGTTCCTGTTCCGCATCCCCACGGGCGTACCGCCGGGCGAGGACGCCGAAGAACGGTTGCTGGATGCGCTGCGGACTCGTCGCGCATCGACCGGTAACGACGACTCGACAGGCTGATAGCCGGCGCCGACCTACCCCTGGCCCACCCGCTCGAACCGAGCGACATGCATCAGACTTCCCACTGCTCCGGGATAGCGCCGCAGGGTGAGGCGAACGCGAACCCACTCCCCGTCGGCGCCCAGCAGTTCCACGTCGATCGGGATCTCCATCGCGTCGTCGCCGGCCATCAACGCTTCACGTGCCCGGAGAAACTCCCCGAAGTCCGACGGGTTGACCAGATTTCCGGGGATCGATGAATGGCTGTGTTCCACAGCGGATTCCGCGATGTAGCGCGGGCGCGGTGAGATCCAGTACATCAGGACCGGAACCACGTCCGACGGGTCCGTCGGGCTGGTGCGGTAGGCCACCAGGACCGTGCTGGGGCCGTCGTCGGGGTGTCCGAGCTTCAGCGCCGCGAGCGGGGCGATCTGCGGTTCCTCGGTGTCGGTGACGTCGTGGAACATGCCGCGCACCTCGGTGCCGTCCGGGCCGGCATTGCTGCGGGCAACCCCGCGCCACGCCATCAGGTGCGAATCGTCATGCAAGACAGTCAGACGTCCCTGGAAATGCGTGCGCGATCCGTCGTTCATGCACAGCTCGGCCAGTTCGTTCAGCGCGTCGAACTGCACCACCTTGCGCAGGAACTGGCCGGGATCCCGGGTGTCGCCGAAGCCATCCGGGCTGATCGACGACATCATGTACGACTCCAGGGTGTGTCGGGCCACCAGCGAATCGACGTCCCAGTTGACCGACGCGATGGCCCGTGCCGGAGAAGGGGTTTCGTCGGCCGGCCCGATCCAGGTCTTGATGCCGTAGACGTCGCCCTCGAAGCCCAACACCGGCCGCATCACCACCCGCCGCGGCCCCATCCGGCCGGCGACGATCTGGTCGAGTTCATCGCCGGTTGCGCGGACCTGTGCGACGAGCTCGTCGATACCGGTGATGCCGTCGGAGCGCTGCACGGTGCGCAGCGACGCCCAGTCTCGCTGCTGGCCATCGGTGAACACGATCGACGCCGACGGTTCGGGACAGAACGTCTCGATCAGATACCAGGGCATCCCGTCACCGCCGGGGAGTCGCGACGATGCTGAACGGCTCCGGTCTCAAGGTGGCCCGTTCCCGCATGGACAGTGCCGCAGCGGGTTCGGCCAGGTGCAGCCGGAACCGCGAGATGAGCGCACCGAGCAGCAGCGTCGTCTCGTGGAGCGCGAACTGGCGTCCGATGCAGGAGCGCGGACCGGTTCCCCACGGCGCGAAGTACTTCTCCGAGCTGGCGGTGAGCCGTTCACCGACGAACCGGTCGGCCCGGAAGGTGTGGGCGTCGTCGCCCCACACCTCCGGGTCCCGTTGCGCGGCAAGGGACAGGACGAACACGCCCCGGCCGGCGGGTATCCGGTAGCCGCCCAGGTCCTGGTCGGTCCGCGCGACTCGGAAGAACCCCGGCGCCGGTGGCCACAGGCGGAGGCATTCGTTGATGAAGGCCTTGATGCGGCGGAGTTTGACGACCTCGTCGTAACTGAACTCGGGGCCGCCGGCCAGTTCGGTGGCAGCGAGATCGTCGGCCACGTCCGGATTCGCGGCGAGTTCGTACAGGGCGACTTCCATCAAGGCCGCCGTGGTCTCGTGGCCGGCCGCGAGGAAGGTCAGCACCTGATCGCGCACGTTGTCCAGCGGCAGCGTGGCACCGGTCTCGGGGTCGGGAGTGCTCAGCATGAGCCCGAGCAGGTCGGAGGTGTCGACATCGCCCGCCCGCTGGCGGTCCTCGATGATGGTTTCCACGTATCGGCGGGCGGTCGCGACGTCGCGGTGGCGGCCGGGCGCACTGAGCATCTCTCGAATCGGCCCGATGACCGGTAGATCGTTGGTCGACTCGCTCGCCCACGTCAGCGCGCGGCCGAGCGCCCCGAGGAACTCCTCGGTTCCCGTCACCGCCTGACCGGTGTCGCCCAGCAGGCCCATCCGTTGGGAGAACCCGGCTCGGCCGATCACCTCGAGGGTGGCGGCGGTCATGTCCTGATGCACGTCGACCGTCGGGTGCTTCGTCCATTGGGCCGACAGGTCGGCTGCGACGCTGGACATCGCGTCGTGATAGGCCCGCATGGCGGCCTGGGAGAAACCCGGTGTGAGGATGCGCCGCGCCTGACCCCACAGCGGGTCCTTCGTCTTCGCGGTGAACAGACCGGCGCCCGCCACCTCCCGCAGCTTCGCCAGGGGCCCGACGAGCGCTCGGCCCCAGTTCCGTTCGTCGAGGGTCTGGCTGGCCAGTTTCGCGCCGCCGACCACGATGAGCCGCTCACCCAACAGCAGGCGTTGAAAGATCGGTCCCAGTTCGCGAGTCAATTCGGTCTCGTGCTGGGTGGGCTTGTGGCGATCGACCGACGTCACGTCGCCGAGGACGGGGATGCGCCCGGCAGGGTGTGGCAGTTCGCTGAGCTGCTTTGTCGTCACGACAGCACAGTGTTCCAGACGACGTGTTCCAGACGGCGAGGACGGACCCAGGTCGCGGACGTCTCCCTCGACGCCGTTCGGCCGCGACGGGGACGCGCTCGGCAGGATGACGTCACCTCCCGCTGCTAGCATCGATCGCACAACGCGCGCCTCTCGAGGTGGATGTTCCCGCGGCTCCGGATGTCCGAGCCCGGTCGCGAAACAGGGTCCTGACACGGGCCGGCCCATCTTCGGCCGGCTTGATCGGGCATGTTTTTGCGAGGTGGCAGCGTGGTGATCTCTACATCGTCGGTCGACGAGGTGGCCCGGATGAGGCTGCGGCTCGGCCCGGCCGGCAGATGGATGGAGTCCGACGAACGTCCCGACAGCGAACTGCTGGCGGCCCATGTCGCCGGCGACCGCAGCGCATTCGGCACCTTGATCCGACGTCACGAACGCTACCTGTGGGCGGTCGCCCACCGAACGACGGGCGATCCCGACGATGCTGCCGATGCAATGCAGAACGCCCTGTTCAGTGCCCACCGCAACGCGCATCGTTTCCGCGGAGACGCGCAGGTTCGGACGTGGTTGCATCGGCTGGTCGTCAACGCGGGTCTCGACCGGCTGCGCCGGCGCGGGCGGGTGACGATGCCGCTGCCCAGCGGGGACATGCCCGCGCCGTCGTCGGGAATCGATCACGACGACCGCATCGACATCTCCAGTGCGTTGGCCGCGTTGCCTGCGCATCAGCGGGCCGCGATCGTTGCGGTCGACATCGAAGGCCTCAGCGTCGCCGACGCCGCCGATCGGCTCGGAGTCGCCCCGGGAACCATCAAGAGCCGCTGTGCACGCGGCCGCGCGGCGTTGGCGGTCACGCTGGGTCATCTGCGATCGGCCTGAACGGTGAATCAACGATGGTGAAAGTGGATGAATCGACTTACTCGGCTTGATTCGCCCGCGACACGCTGGACGACGAATTGTAGAGGTATTCCGCAGATTGAAAGTTCATCCTTTTGAGTGAATATGCAGTCGATAACGATTGACACGGTGTGGACGCAAATGCCAACTCGATCAATTCACGGAGGTGAATTTTCGATGCGTCGCTTCGCCCGCACCGCCACTGTGGCCACCGCACTGGGGGCCGCCGCGATGATTTCTCCCGCCGTCGCGACTGCCGCCCCGGACACCGGAAGTCTCGGTGGGGGGCAGTGCGCAGAGATCTCGGCCGAGAACCAGCCCAACGGCTGGGGCAACACCGCCCCAGACGAACAGGGCCAGGCCGGCACCTACTCGACAGACAACGTCCTCGACACGGACGGATCCCTGGAGCTCAAGACCGACGCGCAGAACCCGCGCAAAGCGTCCTACCACTCGGCCGGACGGGTGAAGTTCTCCGAGATCGTGGACACCCCGCTCATCTTCCAGAGCAAGGGCGGCAACGCCAACTGGCAGATCCGTTCCACCGGAGCCGACACCGGAGAGGGCAACGGATTCGTCACGTTTGTGTGGAGCGCGAACGCGGAGGCCGCAGGTGAGCGCAACGCGACCAACTCGGACCAGTGGTGGGCCACGCGAGACCTCGGCGAGGACTTGCCACGAGGCACGCGGGGCACGCTGCAAGAACTGTCCGCCGCCGCGGGTGCGAACACCGTGGTCGACGACTATGGCATCTCGAGTCAGCCCGGGTCGGCCGGCGACACGGTCCACGTCGACAATGTGACATTCAACGGGTGCACCACCAACTTCGCCAAGACCGCACCCAATGCCGGTTTCGGATCTCTGGATAACGTCCTGCCATTCTGAATACGCTGGCCAACAACGAGCCAATTTTAGGATGCGGGCCCCGATTTCGGGGCCCGCATCATTCATGAACGAATTGTCGGATTCATCCTTTTCTGCGATACGTGCGAAGAATGCGATGAACCACCATGGTGGACAACCAAAAACTTGAACCTGAACGCGGATTCAAGTAGCTTCTGAACTGAACTCGACGCGACTCGACATCGAGTCGCGACCGTCCACGACGAGGGATGTGGTGATGGAGCTCGACGGCAAGGTGGCCATCGTGACCGGAGGCGGCGGCGGTATCGGTGCCGCACTGGCGCAGGCTCTTGTCGACCGCGATGTGCGTGTGGTGATCACCGACGTGGTGGCCGACGGTCTCGATCGGGTCGAAGCGGCGCTCGGCGAGGAGGGTTCGGGCGCGGTGGCCACGATCGTCGGCGACGCCGCCTCGCCCGACCACATCGACCGCTCGATCGCACTCGCCGAGTCGCGTTTCGGGCCGGTCGACCTCTACTTCGCCAACGCCGGTATCAGCGGCGCACCCGGCTTGGCAGCGACCGACGACGAGTGGTCGCAGGTCATCGACGTCAACCTGATGGGTCATATCTGTGCGGCCCGACGCCTGGTGCCGGAGTGGGTGCAACGCGGCGGTGGGTACTTCGTGTCGACGGCGTCGGCGGCCGGACTGCTCACCCAACTCGGCTCGGCCACGTACTCGGTCACCAAGCACGCCGCGGTCGGTTTCGCCGAATGGTTGAACGTCACCTACGGCGACCGGGGCGTGCGGGCGAGCTGCCTCTGTCCGATGGGCGTGGACACGAAACTCCTCCGGCCCGACGACACCCCCATCGACGACGAAGCGCTCCTCATGCAGCGCGCCGTCGAGACTGCCGGCCGGGTGCTGACGCCCGCCGAGGTCGCGGGCGTCGTCATGGACGCCATCGACGACGAACGCTTCCTCATCCTCCCCCACCCGGAAGTCCTGGAGATGTACCGGCACAAGGGCGCCGACTACGACCGGTGGCTGAAAGGCATGCGCCGCTACCAGCAGAGCCTGATCTCGTGAACCGCGGGAACCGACCGACAATCAGCAAGGAGAGCCCGATGGATCTGTTCACCCCGTCCGAACGCGCCGAGAAGTACCGCACGCAGCTCCTCGAATTCATGGACGCGCACATCTATCCGAACGAGGCGGTCTACGCCCAGCAGATGGCCGAGTCCGACAACCCGCACGCCACCCCGCCGATCCTGCTGGAGCTCAAGCAGAAGGCCAAGGATGCGGGCCTGTGGAATCTCTTCCATCCGCATCCCGAATGGGGACCGGGACTGTCGAACCTCGAGTACGCGCCGCTCGCCGAGATCATGGGCCGCGTCGGGTTCGCCTCGGAGGTGTTCAACTGCAACGCCCCCGACACCGGCAACATGGAGGTCTTCACGCTGTTCGGCAACGACGAGCACAAGGAGCGCTACCTCCAGCCGCTGCTCGACGGTGAGATCGCGTCGGCCTTCGCGATGACCGAGCCCGGCGTCGCGAGCTCGGATGCCACCAACGTGGAACTGTCGATGGTCCGGGATGGCGACGAATACGTCCTCAACGGCCGAAAGTGGTTCGCCTCCAACGTGATGCGCCCAGACTGCAAAGTGCTCATCGTGATGGGCAAGACAGATCCGTCCGCACCCATCCACCGACAGCAGTCGATGATGGTGGTCCCGACCGACGCACCAGGCCTGACCATCGTCCGCAACCTGCCCGTGTTCGGCTACGTCGACCGGGAAGGGCACGGCGAACTGATCTTCGACGACGTGCGGGTGCCCGTCACCGACGTCCTCAAGGGTGAGGGCGAGGGATTCGCCATCAGCCAGGCCCGGCTCGGACCCGGCCGCATCCATCACTGCATGCGTGTCATCGGGGTGGCCGAACGCGCGCTGGAACTCATGTGTGCCCGGGCGTCCACCCGCGTCACGTTCGGCAAACCGATCGCCGAGCGCTCGAACATCCAGGACTGGATCGCCGAGGCCCGCATCGACATCGAGATGGTCCGGCTGCTCACCCTCAAGGCCGCCCACATGATGGACACGGTCGGCAACAAGGAGGCCGCAACCGAGATCGCGGCCATCAAGGTCGCCGCCCCCAACATCGCACTGAAGATCATCGACCGCGCCATCCAGGTGCACGGCGGCGGCGGCGTCACCGACGACTTCCCCCTCGCGATGGCCTACGCGCACATCCGGACGCTGCGGCTCGCCGACGGCCCGGACGAGGTGCACAAGCGGGCCATCGCCCGGCGCGAACTGCGTCCGTACCGGGATGCCGCAGCCGCGGCGAAAGAGGCAGGCGCGTCGGATCGGTCCCTCATATCGCGATGACCCGACCGCTGACCGCACGGGGAGAACGCACCCGGGCCGGGTTGGTCGTCGCCGCGCGGACGGTGTTCGAGCGGGACGGGTTCACCGATGCCCGCCTCACCGACATCACCGCCGAGGCCGGCTGCGCGACCGGGTCGTTCTACACCTACTTCGACTCCAAGGAGGACATCCTCGACGCCGTGCTGGCCGCGGCGCAGGAGGAGATGCTGCATCCAGGTCTGCACCACGGCGAGACCGGGAGAAGTGAGACGGATCCGATCGCGACCATCGAGGCCGCCAACCGGGCCTACTTCGAGGCCTATCGACGGAACGCCCGGTTGATGATGGTGCGCGAACAGGTCGCCGGTGTGAGTCCGGAGTTCCGGGCGAAACGACTGCACCGCGGGCAGGTCTTCGTCGAGCGGAACGCCAAGAGCATCAAGGAACTACAGGATGCCGGGCACGCGGATCCCGACCTCGATCCGCTGCTGGCGGCCGGTGCGCTGTCCGGGATGGTGTCGCGGATGGCGTATCAGGCGTTCGGGGTCGCCGACACCGACGATCTGGAAACGCTGGTATTCACTGCCACCCGGTTGTGGGTGAATGCACTGGGGCTGCGGTGACGCACAGATTCACACGCCGATATCCGCAATAAGGCCTGAGCAACGCTCAGCCCACCCGGCGCTGAACGGACGCTGATCGGGGGGGACCTGAAATCAGCGTCAGAGTGCGCGGGTGGGCCGAGCGAGTGTTCTCACAGGAACAGTCCCAGCGCGAGCTGAAGCAGTCCGCTGACGAAGTCTCCGAAGATTTCGATCATTTACAACACACCTCCCTTGGTTCTCTCATCCCGACCTTGACAAAGCAGGTCGCACACCGCTTTTCAGCGATGTGGACGTCCGACCCCGGGGGCCGGAAACCTGGGAATCGCCGTGGTCTCGACGATCATCATGAGGGTTGTCGGCGTGGGTTCTGAAAGTGTTACACCACACCGTAGGGTTTGGTTCTAATGAGAGTCTACGGTGCCGAACTGGCAATCGGGCAGAGTTCACCAAGGAAATACGTTCTATGGATGAAAAATTGTTCCAACGGAATCCATCCATTAATTGAGAACCATTGTTTCCACAATTCGGTGGAAACGGGACTGCACCTTTACTCGAAGTAGCGGCGCGGGACGTCGACCAGCATCGACTCGATGTCCTTGTCGCTCACTCCGCGTTCCCGCAGCGCCGGCAACACGTCCTCACTGATGTGGCGATAGTTCCACTTGGGTACCGCGGCCAGCTTGGCGTCGTGGTCGAACCAGTCGATGAAGCACGACGCATCGTGCGCGAGGCCCATGCGGTCGGCGTATCCGCGTTCGCACAGCGTGACGACGGTGTTGATCCGGTCCTCGAAGGGCAGCAGGACGTCGAGGCCGAAGCGGTCCATGCCGAGGATCGATCCGGCGTCGGCCAGCTGCATGAGGTAGTCGAGATCGGTGGTGTCGCCCGAGTGTCCGATGACGACCTTGGTCAGGTCGACGCCCTCTTCTTTCAGCACCTGTTGGGCCACCACACCGGACTGGGTGTGCGGATTCGTGTGAACGGTGATCGGCGCACCGGTCTGCACATGCGCCTGCCCGACCGCCCGCATCACCCGCTCCACCCCGGGCGTGAGGCCCTGGACCTCGATGGCGCATTTGAGGAAGGCGGCCTTCACGCCGGTGTCGGCGATGCCCTCCGTGAGATCCCGGACGAACAACTCGACGAGAGGCTCGGGAACGTCGAACAAGAGGCCCGGTCCGGTGTAGTGGAACTGGAACGGGATGTCGTTGTAGGTGTAGAGGCCGGTCGCAACCACCAGGTTCAGGTCGATCTGCTCGGCGATGCGTTGAATCCGCGGGATGTACCGGCCCAATCCGAGCACGGTCGGGTCCAGGATGGTGTCGACCCCGAGCCCCTTCAACTCCCGTAGATCCCGGACCGCCTCGGCGATCTTCTCCTCTTCGTCCCAGTCGTACTGGTAGTTCTCGCGGAACTCCTCGCCGAGGACGAAGACGTGTTCGTGGATGAGCACGCTCCCCAGGTCGGCGGAGTCGACCGGGCCGGTGACGGTGTTGACGGTGCTCATCGATTCTTCCCAACTGTCGGATTGTGATGTGGATCACTCTCGAACGCTAAGGGAGGGTGCAGTCCAGTTCAAGCGAATCCGGCAGACCGCACGGACCGGAGGATCGTTGCATGATGGAGCCATGTCGACCGCGCAATCGCTGGGCGCCACCACCGACACCGGCAACAGTGCCGCCCCGCGGGAGAACGTGATCCTGATCCACTGTCACGACGTCGGCCGCCATCTCGCCTGCTACGGCGCCACCGGCGTGGAGAGTCCGCACCTCGACTCGCTCGCCGCGAACGGAATCCGGTTCACCGCAGCCCACTCCACGGCGCCGCTGTGTTCGCCGGCGCGAGGGTCGATCTTCACCGGCCGCTATCCGCACAGCAACGGACTCATCGGGCTCGCACACTACGGCTTCGAATACCGCGACGGCGTCCGGACCCTGCCGGCTCTGCTCACTGATGTCGGCTACCGGACTGCGCTGTTCGGGATACAGCACGAGAGCGCGGACCCCGGCAGCCTCGGCTTCGACACCGTCGATGTGGCGGAAACGTCGTGCGACCCCGTCATCGAACGTGCCGGGGCGTGGCTAGCCGACCACGTCCACGTCTCCGACGAACGCCCGTTCTTCCTCACCGCCGGGTTCTTCGAGGCCCATCGCCCCTATCCGTCGGATCAGTACCCGCCCGCCGACCCGGCCACTGTCACCGTCCCCGCCTTCCTGCCCGACTCCGAGGACGTACGCGACGACCTCGCCGCGCTGCAGGGCAGCATCGCGCGTGCCGACGCCGCGGTCGGGCGCCTCCTCGATGTCGTCACCGATCTCGGGCTCGACGAGTCGACCTGGATCATCTTTTTCACCGACCACGGACTCGCGTTTCCGCGTGCCAAATCGACGCTGTACGAGACGGGTACCGGGATCGCGCTGATCGCCCGGCCCCCACGCCGACGGAACGTCTTGCCCCGCTCCTACGACGACCTGTTCTCCGGAGTCGACCTCACCCCCACGATCCTCGAGTTGCTTTCCGTGCCGGTGCCCGACCGGATCGACGGGGTCTCGCACGCCGAGCCGCTCCTCACCGAGGTCGAAACACCGGCCCGCACCGAGGTTTTCACCGAGAAGACCTACCACGACGCCTTCGACCCGATCCGAGCCGTTCGCACCAAGGAGTTCAGCTACATCGAGAACTTCACCGACCGGCCGACACTGCTCCTCCCCCTCGACATCGCCGACAGCCCGTCAGCACGATCGGTCGACCACGCCACAGCCGACGCACCGCGACCCCGGTACGAGCTCTATGACCTGCTCGACGATCCCGGGGAGCGCACCAACCTCGCCGACGACCCCACCCACGCCGAGACCCGCCACCTCCTCGCGGCGACGTTGGAGGACTGGCGATCGCGCACCGGCGACCTGATCCCGGAGGAGCACGAGGGCAACGCGGTGGCCGAGGGCTTCCGGGCCGGGTAGATACGTCCATGGAACTACTACTCATCCGGCATGCCCTGCCCAACCGGTTGTCCGACCCGGCCGGCGCCGACCCGGAACTCACCCCGGAGGGCGAAGACCAGGCGAAACGCTTGCGGCTGCGCTGGCCGACGGCCGCTACGGCACGGTGGACGTGGTGGTCAGCAGCCCCTCACGACGAGCGGTGGCGACCGCGTCCGCGGCCGCCGCGGCGCTCGCGGTGGAGATCGACCTCGACGACCGGCTCGTCGAACTCAGCCACGGCTGGACCACGTACGGGATCGCCCACACCTACACCGACCGCGCGACCTTGCTCCACGACATGAACTCCGGGCGGCTCGGCGACAACACCTTCGACCTCGACGCCTTCCGCTCCCGGGTCGTGACGGGCATCGAGTCGCTGGTGACCGAAGCAGACCGAGTCGTCGCCGTTGTGTGCCACGGCGGTGTGATCAATGCGTACCTGTCGCACGTCATCGGTGCCGAGAAGATGTTCTTCACCGAGCCCTACTACACGTCGGTGTCCCGCGTCCTGGCGTTGCCCGACGGATATCGACAAGTGCTGTCCATCAACGAGATCGACCATCTGCGCTGACCACCATCGGACAGTTTCGGGCTCAACTCACCCCGGGCTCGGCGGCGATGGTCAGCCAGATCGTCCGCGACAGCGCGGCCACCACACGGTCGTCGGAGGTCACGTCGGCACCCGAACCGAGAATGTGCTGGGTGATGCTTCGCTCCACCATCCACGTCACCGCGGCCACGGATTCGTCGGTCACCGCCGAGTCGATCCGTCCCAACTCGCGCCACCGCTGCACCCGCCCGCACGCGAAGTCGATGAACCGGTGAACGCGGCCGAACCAGAACTCCGCGACCTCCGCGTCATAGGCCGCCGCCTCACCCAACGCCCGCATCAGCGGCCAGTGCTTGCGGAACTCGGCCACCATCGCGCCGATCGCCCGTTCCACCCCGCCCACACCGGCATCGAGTGACGCATCGTCGGCGAACCATGATGTCGGGGCGGCGAAGAACTCTGCAGATGCGACGTCGGCGACCTGGATCAGCACCTGACTCTTGTTCGGGAAGTACTGGTAGAAGTTGGTCCGCGACAGGCCGGACTGTTCGGCGATCCGCTGCACCGGGAGTTCGGTGAACCGTTCGCCCGTACCGAGCAGATCCTCCACCGCCCCGAGTACCCGCTCGGTCACCTCCGCCCGGCGCTGCATGGCGTGCCCCGCTTGCGATCTGGTCACCGATCCCATGCGGCCGATGCTACGCCACCCTTGACACCCCGTGTGTACAGGCATAACGTCGGCCTGACACCGTGTCGGACTGCGTGTCGGGGATCGGTCGGAGGGAGCGTGGATGGGCTCAGCCGTCGAGCAGTTCGACGCGGTCATCGTCGGTGCACGGATTGCGGGGTCGGCCACCGCGATCGCGCTCGCCGAGCGGGGCCTCCGCGTCCTCGCGATCGATTCCGCACGATTCCCGTCGGACACCTTGTCCACGCACCTGCTGTGGCCGACCACCATGGCCGAGATCCAGACGCTCGGCGCACTGCCGGCCGTCGAGGCGATCGGCGCTCCACGGATGCCCCTCGCCGAAGCCATCCTCGACGACATCGGATGGCGCACCACTTACTCGCCGGTCGCCGGCATCGACTTCGCGATGTGTGTGCGCCGCACCCACCTCGACGACGCGCTTGCCCGGACAGCACGTTCCGCAGGGGCTGAGGTCCGCGAACGTTGCACGGCCACCGACCTCATCCGTATCGACGGACGAGTTGCCGGCGTCCGCTACACCGACGATGACGGCAAGAGCCACGAAGTCCGGGCGCCGATCGTGGTCGGCGCGGACGGGCGCAAGAGTTTCGTCGCCCGGCAGGTGGGCGCCGACTCGCCGACCCTGGTCGCACCGAGTGGCCGGGCCTGCTTCTACGCCTACTGGTCGGACTCACGAACCGATCTGCGCCACATCGCATCCCAATGGCGGGTCGGTCAGCTGTTGGGCACGGCTTTTCCCTGTGACGGCGGCGATCTGCTGTGTCTGCTGCAGCCGCCGGTGGAACTGGCGCCGCAGTTCAAAGGTCGGAAGGCTCACGACGCGTACCTGGACGGGGTGGCCGCGTTGCCCGGGCTGGCTCGACGACTCGACGACTGCGAACTCGCGTCGCGGGTGCGTGCCTGCACCGGGATCGAGTCGTACTTCCGGCGTTCGAGCGGCCCCGGTTGGGCATTGCCCGGCGACGCCGGACATTTCAAGGATCCGGTGACCGCGCAGGGAATCCGAGACGGACTGCGCTACGGTCGGCTGCTCGGCGAAGCGCTCGCACCGTTGTTGGGCGCCCGGACGGGCGTCGACCCCGCCGCGGTGGACCGGGCGACCGCCGCGTGGGCCGACCAGCGTGAACGCGACTGCATCGACGTGTACCACTGGACCAACTTCCTCGCGTCGGGCCTACCGCCGTCGCCATTGGAGTACGAGCTGTACCGCCAGGCGCGTGAAGCGCCCGACTATGCGGCGGTGCTCTCCGACATCTACAACCGCGTCCAACCGCCGGCCTCGATGATGCCCGTGAAGACGGTGGCCGGTTCGGTCGTACGGGCACTCCGCCGTCCCGACGTGTCCCTGGGTGACGTCGCCGGCGACCTCCGGTCCCAGCAGAAGCGGATGCTCGCCGACTGGATGGAGAAGCGCCGATTCCTGCGCGAACGTACAAAAGACAAAGGCGCTCCGGCTATCTCAGTCACCGAACCGGAACCCCTCTCGCTGGTCGAGTAGTCCGAGGCGCCCCCCTTTCGTTGGTCGAGTAGTCCGAGGCGCTAGCCGAGGACGTATCGAGACCCTCGCCAACCGTGTACTGCATCCCGCCGATCGTTATAAGAGCGGCCCATTGTCACGGGTTCGGGCGGTCCGCGGCGAACCTCCTCCAGTGGCATAGTTATCACCAGGCGTCGCCACAGGGAAGGAGCGAGATGTGAAGCTGGGACTGCTCTACTCGCTCAGCGGCGCGCAGGCCGCGATGGAGCGGTCCATCCTCGATGGCGCGCTGTTGGCTGTGCACGAGATCAACGCCGCAGGTGGGGTGGCGGGCTCAGACCTCGATGTGGCGGTTTTCGACGATCGCTCGGAGGTGTCGTCGACAGCGAAAGGTGTTGACCATTTATGCCGCGTCGAAAACGTCGACGTGATAGTCGGCGGCTACACTTCGGCGACGCGACTGGCATTGATCCCCGCGATTCACGCTAACCGGACACTTCTGATGTACCCCACGTACTTCGAAGGTGAGGAGGCAGATCCGCGGGTGTTCTACTGTGGCGCCGCCCCCAACCAGTACATCGCGGACTACCTCAGCTGGATTGTCGGAAGCCTCGGCCATCGGGTGTATGTTGTCGGCTCTGACTACATCTACCCGCGAGTACTCGCCGAATCGATTCGGCGACTCGGTGATCACCTCGGCGTGGAGACCGTCGGCAACTGGTACGCGCCTCTCGGGGAGACGAGTTTCGGTGCGGTCCTCGACGACATCCGCCGCGCCAACCCGCAGGTCATCATCAGTAATCTTGTCGGAATCGACTCGACGGTGGCCTTTTACACGCAGTACCAGGAAGCCGGCTTTCGGCCCGGGGCTATGCCGATCGCTGCGACGGTTACTACCGAAATCGACCTTGCCCACATGTCTACGACCGCCAGCAACGGCCATTTCATGGTTGGCACTTACTTTTCCGACCTCGATACCGAGGTCAACGACGGTTACCGACGCGCTCTCCAAGAGGTGAGAGGCCAACAATGGAGCCACGCGGCGCAGGTAGGGGCATATAACGCGGTTCACGGGGTCGCGTTGGCCGCCGAGCAAGCGCCGACGACAGAGTTTGATGATCTTGCGCGGGCGCTGATTGGCATTCGGTTCGACGGCAATCCCGAGGGCTTGCCGTTCTACTTCCGCGCGAATCACTACAGTGCGCATCCAGCGTATGTCGGTCGTGCGGTGGATGGTCGCTACCAGGTGATCGGTGAGTTTCCGGCGCGCGCTCCCGAGCCGTGGTGGTCAGGGAGTAGGCCGCTCATCGCGTTGTGATTCGCGGACGCAAAGTGCGAGGTAGTAGTCGGACCGGTCTGCCGTCGACTGAAAGCCTCGTCCTGTGAGTCTTTCTACTCTCGACAGCCTGTAGCGGAGCGTGTTGATGTGAATCCCGAGTTCGTTTGCCGTTGCACCCCAATGACAGTCGAGCGCCATGAAGGTGCGCAGACTCTCGAGGAGACTTGTACCCTTCTCTGCGTCGTACTCGATGACTGGATGCAGCAGCGAGCGCTCGAGCGCTGTCGAGAGTTTTGAGCTCGAGTTCAGAAGTGTTGCGGCGAGCGGAACGGGGAGTGCGATCTGCGGAACCTCGGTGAGGGCAGCGCGGGCTTGCCTCTCGGCGAGTTGCCGAGCATTGATGAGACCGCGCATCAGATCGTCACTCGTGCGGAGTACGTACGAGCTGACACCGACTTCTATCGAGTGTCCATGGATACGGCCGAAGACCTCGGTCATGGCGACGATTCGGTCGTCGAACACGTTGTTGGCCAGCGGGTTCTCAAGTTCGGCGTCGCCGGTTCTGACCAGGGCATAGGCGATCCCATCGTGAAACGAAGCGACACAGGCGCTCCCACTCAACAGGCCGAGGTCACGGAGGGCCCCAACGATGAGATCTGGGATACCTGCAGACTCGCCGGTCACAGTTGCAGCGACAGCTCGGACACGGTCACCGGGCAGCAAACCGAACGATGCGACCCACGGGTCCAGAGCCGCCGACGGGACCTGTGTGCGGGTCAATTCTCGGATCAAGGCTGTCTCGAGGTCGCCGCGGGTGGCGCGGTGTACCCGTATGGCACTGATGGTGTCATCGAGCACTCCAATCAGATTCCGGACGCGTTCCGGCGCGAGTGCGCGACGGTTCGGATTGACCATTGCGACGATGTGGCCGGATCTCGGCAACCGCAATCGGAGGGCAGAACTCTTGCTCGAAATGGCATCAAGTGGCGTAGTGGCGAGTGCGAGAACCTTCTCCAAGAGATCGAAATCCACCATCGTCGAGTTGGTTACGATGCATCCGTCCAGCACAAGCCATACGGTCGTGCCGGTCGCATGTGCGAAGCTCTCGATAGCGTCGGCGATTGATGGCATCATGGCGTCACCGGTGCCCGGCGATTCAGGTTTGACGGCCGGCTCGACGAGCGCGGTCACATCAGTGATGGTGGACGACCGGGGCAGCATGAAGACCGGAAGCGACTGTTGGACACACGCTCCGACGAACTCAGCCGAAAGGTGTTCATCATCGGTGTCGACGATGACGGCGACGGCACCGCGTGATCTGAGAGCCAGCGGAAGGTTCTGGGGGTTGGGCAACGCCGTCCAAGCTGACGTTGACACGTACACGAGGCTGCCCTCGTGTATGGCAGAAGCTGGCGAGCTGACCTCATGAACCGCGGAGATCTCTTCTCGGTGAACCTTGCCCGCAGGTGAGGGTGTGAGGGTCAGGAGACCGGCACGGTCGACGAGGTCGCCCACCGTGGCCATGCACACTCCTTCCCGCGAGACGTCAGTGACGTCAGGGTCAATTATCGGTCGGACGACGATGCGGGTCCACCCGAGATGCGAGCAGCACGTGATCGACACGATCCGAACTGTTTCGACTACGTGACAACACGTTGCCAGACGGTGTCGGAAACCTGTCCGTTACGCGCGTCCGCATGGGCATCTCCGCAGGTCGTGGGTACCTCCACATGCTGAGGGTGTTTCAACGTCCAGCCCTCGGTGGGTGGTCGTTGGCTGATGAGCCAATTGTCCGGGTGGTGGCCCCGAGGGTTTCGTACTCGTCGTACCGACAACTACGCACGGAAGCCTGAGATACGACATGACCCAAGCGATCAGTCGGCCGGACAAGGTCCGGACCGCCGTCGACATCGGCGGAACCTTCACCGACGTATTCATCCAGCGCGGCGACGGTGAGATCCTCACAGCCAAATACCCCACGCAGACCAACCCGATCGAGGGTGTGCTCGCTGGGATGAAGCAGGCCGGCGTCAGCTGGCAGGACGTCGAGTTCTTCTCGCACGGCACGACGATCGCAACCAACGCCCTGATCACCCGCAAGTTCCCGAAGATCGCGTTGGTGACCACCGAAGGATTCCGAGACGTCATCGAGATTCGTCGTGGCGACCGTGAATCGTGGGACCCGTACCAGGAAGTGGCGCCGCCGTTCGTCGCGCGGCGCAATCGGCTGACCGTTTCCGAGCGCGTCGGCTATGACGGCACAGTACTCGAACCACTGGACGAGGCCGGTGCTCGCGAAGTGGCCCGCATCCTGCGCCGCCGCGGAATCGAAACCGTAGCTGTATGTTTCATCAACTCCTTCACGAATCCGGCGCATGAGGTGCGGATGGCCGAGATCCTGTCGGAGGAACTGCCAGGGGTCGCGATCACCACTTCGAGCGACGTGCTTCCGGAGATCTTCGAATACGAACGGTTCTCCACGACAGTCGCCAACGCCGCGCTGGTCCCCATCATCGGACCCTACGCCCGCACCCTAGAGGGCCGTCTCGCCGAGAACGGCTACGACAACGACGTGCTGCTGCTTCACTCAGGTGGCGGCGTAATGACGCCGTCGATGGCCGAGAAGTACGGTGCGCGACTTGCTGCCTCCGGCATTGCCGCCGGTGCAATCGCCAGCAGGCACATTGCTCGGCAGTGCGGATACGAGAACTCCATCGGTTTCGACATGGGTGGTACCTCCACGGACGTCTCGCTCACCGACAACGGCGTTCTGGGCACCACGAACACGTGGAGCGTCGAATTCGGGTATCCCATCTGCTTCCCCAGCATCGAGGTGCTGACGATCGGAGCCGGTGGCGGCTCCATCGCCTGGCTCGACGACGCCGGGTCCTTGCGCAACGGTCCCCAGTCGGCTGGCTCGGAACCCGGCCCGGCCTGCTATGGCGCATCGGAGCTTGCCACGAACACTGACGCCAACCTGGTCCTCGGGACGGTGGGTAAGAAGCTGGCCGGCGGGGTCAAGGAGCTCGACGAGAAGCGTGCTCACGCAGCCATCGAAAAGATAGCCGCACCACTGGGTCTCGAGGTCGAAGCAGCGGCGCAGTCGATCATCAAGGTTGCCAACGCCAACATGGCCGACGCGATCCGGCTGATCTCGATCCGCAAGGGACACGATCCGCGCGACTTCGCCCTCGTCGGGTTCGGTGGTGCCGGTCCCCTGCACGCGGCGTACCTTGGCAAGGACCTCGGTATCCCGACGGTCATCATCCCGCCGCATCCGGGCGTTACGTCGGCGATGGGCTGCATGCTCGTCGACATCCAGCACGACATCACCAAGATGTACCTGGCAGACACTGCCGACGCCGACCTCGCTCATCTCGCGGACTCGTTCACAGAACTGCAGGAGGAGGGCCGTGCTCGCCTCGAAGCCGAGCACGTGGCCCCCGAGGACATGGCATTCGAGTACTACCTCGACATGAGGTACCTGGGCCAGTGGCGGGCAATCGCCGTGCCGGTGACGATGCCGCTGACGAATCTCGATGATGTGGTCGCCACCTTCCACGCCACCCACCTCAAAGAGCACAACTTCTCCGCCGAGGACACCGGCGTGGAAATCTACCGGATCTCGGTTCGCGCCATTGGTCTGACACCGCGCGCCGACGCAGTGCCGGCCGAGCTCATCGACCCCGTCGGATTCAACCCGGAGCCGGTTGAGGTGCGCGACGTGCTGTTCCCCGACGAGGTCGCCCGTGTGCAGACCCCGGTCTACGACCGCTCGACTCTCCCGGCCGGTGCGGTGATCTCGGGTCCGTGCATCGTTGACCAACTCGACTCCACCACTGTGGTTCCGCCGCAGACCACTGCGACGGTCGACGAGTGGGGCAACCTCATCCTGACCACCGCTCAGTGACCACCCATCGACTCTGATACACGAGGTAACCACCATGGCAACATCATTGGACCCAGTGACCTTCGAGGTCCTGAAGAACGCGTTCATCAACACGGTCGACCAGATGGCTGAGCAGATCCTTCGGACCTGCTACTCGTTCGTCATCTACTCGCGTGACTTTTCCTCCGCGCTCTGCGATACCGAGGGCAACACGGTGATGCAGGGCACCGGCGACATCGCCGCGCACGTCGGCACGTTGCACTACACGGCCAAGGCCGTCATCCGGCAGTTCGAAGGGGACATCCACCCCGGTGACGTCTTCGTCATCAACGATGTCTACGAGGGCGGCAGCCACTTCAACGACACCCGAATCATCCGGCCGATCTACTACGAGGGTGAACTGCTCGGTTACGCCCAGGCCAATGGACACTGGGCCGACGTGGGCGGTGCCACACCGGGATCGTTCAACGTCAAGGCCCTCGATCACATGGGGGAGGGTCTGCGAATCCCGCCGACCCGCCTGTGGAGCCAGGACGAGTTTCTCGAGGACGTCGCCTATCTGATTGCGAAGAACACCCGCAACCCGCGCGACATCATCGGTGACATGCAGGCACAGGCTGAGTCCACGCGTGTCGCCGAGCGCGAGATCCAGCGACTGTGCGACAAGTACGGCGTCGAGACCATCAAGACGGCGATGGCCGAGGTGCAGGACTACGTTGAGGATCTCACCCGCGCCAAGATCGCTGAGCTTCCCGATGGAGTCTGGTACACCGAGGATTACATCGACCAGGACCCCGCGCTCGGCGAGGGGCTGATCCCGATCACGATGCGCATGACCATCGACGGCGACACGGTGCACTATGACCTGAGTGATTCGCACGCGTCCATTTCGTCGATGCTCAACGCCGGCTTCGGTGGGTCATTCGCCGGGATCGTCGCCGGTACCAAGATGCAGTTCCCCGATATTCCGCTGAACTCGGGCTTCTACCGGGTCGTCACTGCCGACCTGGGACCGATCGGGACTGTTGTGAACGCAGAGTGGCCGCGGCCGTGCGCCGGATTCTGTTCCGGGCCTTTCGAAAAGATCATGAACTCCGTCTTCGAGATTTGGTCGGACATCCAGCCCCACCGTGCGATGGCATGCGCCTTCAATCTCGAGTACCTCCTGGTCGGCGGCAAAGATCAGCGTCTCGAAGGAAGCCCGAACTTCATGTGGTACGACTGGATGATGGGCGGCTGGGGCGCCCGCAATGGCGCCGACGGCTACAACGCATCCGCACCGATATTCGGAGTGCAGTACGGCACACAGCCTTTCGAAGGCCAGGAACGGCTTGCCCCGGTACTCACCACCTGTCACGACCTGGTGCCCGACTCGGGCGGCCCAGGTAAGACCCGTGGCGGCCTCGGTGCGAAGAAGGGCGGAAAGCTCTGGGCCAGTGACAATACCGTCATGTCCTACTGCTGCGACCGCGAGCGTTCGGTGACCTGGGGGCTGTGGGGCGGTTTGCCGTCGATCCCGCACGGCGTATGGCTCAACAAGGGCACCGACGACGAGAAGTATCTCGGTTCCATCTTCGCTGCTGTCCCGATCAAGTCCGGCGACGAGTTCACGCGGCCGTCGGCCGGCGGAGGCGGTCTTGGCGACCCGCTGATGCGCGAGGTCGAGTCGGTACTCGAAGACGTGATCGACGGGTATGTGACCATCGGTCGGGCCGAGAAGGACTATGGCGTGGTGATCAAGGAGATCGATCCCGAGGTGTTCGAGTACGAGATCGATGCCGAGGCCACTTGCCGTGCGCGCCAGTATATCCGCGACAACCGGAACGACTGGATGCAACGCGACCCGCAGGCCGTGGCCGAGGAGTACAAGTCAGGACTGGTCAATGAGATGGACTGTGTCCGACAGTACGGCGTGATACTCGATTGGGGCAGTGGCGAGGTACTGGCCGAGACGACCGCGCAGTTCCGCGCAATGCTCGAGCGCCGCACCATTGTTCACTGGACGAATGATCCGACTGTGGACTTTGTCCCTGGCACTTTGACGGTGTCAGAACCGGCCACGGTCTGATCTCGGCCAACCACATCAACCCTTACTAGCAATACCACCCAACGGCGGGTCGTGGCAGTGATGCCACCGGCCCGCCGTTGCGCTTTTCATCCGAGACGACAGGAAGACATCATGACGATCGAAGCGTCCGCGACGCGTTCCGGAGGAATCCCACCTCTGGCCGTCACATTTACCGACGACCCGCACGTCCTCGCCCGCGCCGCTGCGGAGGACTACTCGCTGCACATTGTTCCGCGTTCGTGGCGCACTTCGCGAACCTCTGTGTCGATGGCCTGGTTCGGGCTGATGAGTGCCATGTTCTTCGTGGTGGTCGGCGCCACCGTGGCACTGGCGGTCGGAACCATCGACTCATTGATCGGGATTGGCCTGTCGGTGGTCGCCTACGGGGTGATCAACGCCATCGTGGCGAGATTCGCCAACGAGACGGGCACCAGCGTGTCGCAGTTCTCCCGGGTGCTGTTCGGACGTGCCGGGTCGGCGTTCGCGGCGGCGTTGTTCGGCATCACGATCGCGTACTACGTTGTGGCGGAGGGCTCCATCGTCGCTTCGGCGCTGCACGCCTACTTCGGGGTGTTGCCGATGGCGTTCTGGTCACTGGTCGTGGTCCTCTACCAGGCTCCGCTGGCGTGGCGAGGTGTCACCACCTGGCTGGACCGTCTCAATGGCTACCTGCTCCCGATCTACATCGTCGGTCTGGTCGGATCGGTCGTCTGGGCGATCGCGGAGTACGGATACAGCAATGACTGGTTGACCCATGCCCCTGAATCCGCGGCCGATCTGGGCGTGCCCGGCTGGTGGTACGCGTTCGTCATCTACATGGGAGTCTGGGTAGTGACGATGATGGCGTGGGATTACGCCCGGTTCGGACGACCCGAGGACGCGACTTTCAATGCCCAGGTCAGCTTCGGAACGCCGTTCTATGTCGTCACCCTGCTGATCAATGCCGCGGTCGGCATGTTCCTTGCGCAGACAATTGCCATCTCGGGCGCGTTGTCAGAGGAGTCGGCCATCCTGGGCATCGTCGGGATGATGGGGTTCTGGGGACTTCTGTGGGTCTTCGTGAGCCAGACTCGCGTGAACAGCGGAAACTTCTATCTGTCGTCCACCAACTTCCAGAACTTCTTCGCCCGTACCGTGAAGTTCTCCATGCCCCGCACCTTCTGGGTCATGGTGGTCGCAGTTCTCGTCTACCTGATGATGCTGACCAACGTGCTTTCGTGGATCACCACCTCGCTGCAGTACCAGGGTGTGCTCATCGTCGGTTGGGTCGCCATCGCACTGGCACACATCGGCTGGATGCGGCTGAAGAAGATGCCCGCGGACTCGCTCGAGTTCCGACCGGGCCGCGTTCCGGCGGTCAACCCCGCCGGCGTGGGTGCCTGGGGTGTTGCGTCGGTTGTCGGCGTCATCATGGTGGCGGTCGGCGGTCCGGTGGGCGCGGTGTGGGCACCACCGGTGTCATTCTTGATCGCGGGCGCCATCTACTGTGTGGCCCTGGCGTTCCGTCGTGACGGTTGGTTCACCATGATCCGTCCGCACGATCCTCGGAACGAGGTCGACGACATGTGGGAAGCGCGCGTCCAGTGCCATCGGTGCGAGGACAGCTACATCGCCTACGAGATGGACAGGGATCCCTCGGCTGACCACCAGCCGATCTGCTTGGCGTGTGCTTCGGACGATCTGGAGTTCCAGCGCGCTGCCGACCGCGAGGCCGCGGCCCTGCGCTGACAACGAAGACAACAACGTGGCCCGGGTCGAATCGACTCGGGCCACGTTGTTGTGGTTCCGCGGGCCCGTCGTGAAGCAGTCACGGAACGAGGGTCTCGATACACCCTCGGCTAGCGCCTCGGGTTACTCGACCAACGAGAACCGGCCCATGTTAACGAAACCGGCGCCGCAATTATTCTCCCGGAAACCACCGCGCAATAGATCGGGCGTGAACTGAATGTCGTAGCCGCCCGACGGCCACACACCACGATCCTCGGATCGAATCCTCTTGTGAGGCAGCGTCGCCTCGACTTCCATCCTGTTGTCGACGGCCCGAACCGTCGCGCCCCATTCTAGGAGACCACGTGTCCTCTTTCGACGAGACCATCACCGAGAATATCGCGAAGTCGCTCGGTGAGATCCCGCACCCCTCGCTGCCGAAGGGCTCCAACATCTACGGCGGAACCAAGATCTTCCCCGACTATCAGGCCGAGGACGGCGAAACCTACTTCACCCTGGTGCACGGCATCGCCCACGAATCGTCGGTCTCCTTCGTCGCCGTCCTGCAGGCGACCCGCGCCCTGCGCAAGGGATTCGAATCCGCGATCTACTTCTACGGTCCCGGCGCCATCAATTGCCTTGCCACGCGTGGCTTTCCGAAGACAGGTGATTCCGGATTCCCGGGCGAGCAGAACATCAACGACTCGCTGGAGACCTTCATCTCCGAGGGTGGCACCGTGTTCTGCTGCCGCTTCGGTCTCGCGCTGCACGGCGGCCGCGAAGAGGACCTCATCGAAGGCGTGATCCCCGCCCACCCGCTCGATGTGCAGGACGCCATCATCCACTACGCGCGCAAGGGCGCGATCATCAACTCCACCTACATGGTGTGACCGACCTCGAGGCAATCTCATGACCACCATCGCTGCGGTCGCGGCCAATTTCACCCGCGACCTCGAGCAGAACTACGAGACGATCGCCGACTACGTCGCGCAGGCTCGCGAACGCGGCGTCGACTTCCTGGTGTTCCCGGAGGCGGCCATCGGCGGCTACCTGTCGTCGCTCGGCAACCACGGCGACACCGTCAAGAACACCACTCGTTCCATGCCCCCGGCCATCAGCTTGGACGGACCGGAAATCGCACGCGTGCAATCGATCATCGGTGACCTGGTCATCGCGATCGGGTTCTGCGAACTCTCCGACGACGGCGAGACCCGCTATAACGCCGCCGCCGTTCTCGACGGCACCCAGATCTACGGCAGCTACCGAAAGGTGCATCAGCCACTGGGTGAGAACATGTCGTATTCGTCGGGCACCGACTACGGCGTGTTCGACACCCCCGTAGGACGCGTCGGCCTCCAGATCTGTTACGACAAGGCCTTTCCCGAGGCCGCCCGAGTGATGGCTCTCGACGGCGCAGAGATCATCGCCAGCCTCTCTGCGTGGCCGGCGGCACGGACCGCCACCGCAGAGAACCTGCAGGAGGATCGCTGGACCTATCGGTTCAATCTCTTCGACACCGCGCGGGCGCTCGACAACCAGGTGTTCTGGATCGCCTCCAACCAGGCCGGCACCTTCGGGTCCCTGCGTTACGTCGGCAACGCCAAGATCGTCGACCCCGGCGGCAACATCCTGGACACCACCCTGCTCGACAGTGGGATGGCCGTCGCGGACGTCGACATAGCCGGCACCTTCACCGCCATGCGAGCCGGCATGTTCCACCTGCGGGACCGGCGGCCCGATGCGTACGGGGCGCTCACCGAGCTCGACGCGACCGGCACCGCCGGATGGCGGGACCTGTCCCATGCCTGAGATGACCGTCACCGTGCGGTGGCCCGACGGCCAAGTGCAGGAATGCTATTCACCGAGCCTGGTCATGCACGACCACCTCGACGTCGGGAACACCTATACCGTCGACGACTTCACCACCCGCGCCACCACCGCGCTGACGGAAGCCGCCGAACGGGTGCGGGCGAAGTTCGGCTTCGCCTGCACCTCGGCGGCCGCCACCGCCGACGACATCACCCGTGCCGCACAACGCTACGACGCCGACGCGCGCGTCGAGGTACTGCGCATGCACCCACCACTCCCCACCCCATCCCCACTGGAGATACCATGAGCGCCACCGCTCATCACCCCGTCGTGATCGTCGGCGCCGGCCAGGCCGGCCTCTCGGTCAGCTGGTACCTCGGACGCGCCGGCATCGACCACCTCGTCGTCGAATCCACGACACCCACCCACGCCTGGGCCGACTCGCGCTGGGACAACTTCACTCTCGTCACCCCCAACTGGCACTGTCGTCTGCCGGGATACACCTACGACGGCCCCGATCCCGACGGGTTCATGACCCGCGACGAAGTCGTCGCATGGTTGCATGGCTGGCTCGACACCTTCACGCCGCCGGTACGGTCGCACACCACGGTGACGCGGCTACGCCAGCTCGGCGACCGCGGTTTCGAGGTGACCCTCACCGGCTCGGACGGCGTCGACACCGTCACCTGTGATCAGGTCGTCGTCGCCACCGGCGGCTATCCGCTGCCGATCATCCCGCCGTACGCGTCGTCGATAGATCCGGCGGTCACGCAGATCCACTCGGAGCAGTACTTCAACCCCGAGCAGCTGCCCGACGGCGCGGTATTGGTGGTCGGGTCCGGTCAGTCCGGTGCGCAGATCGCCGAAGACCTCCACCTGGCCGGGCGGCAGGTCCACCTGGCGATCGGGAACGCACCACGAGTGGCGCGCTTCTACCGCGGGCGGGACTGCATGACCTGGCTCGCCGACATGGGGCTCTACGACACCCCCACCCAGGAGTACCCGGGAGGCAAAGCGGCACAGGAGAAGACCAACCACTATGTGACCGGCCGCGACGGTGGCCGCGACGTCGACCTGCGTCAGTTCGCATCCGAGGGTATGAGTTTGTACGGCACCCTCGTCGACGGCAAGGACTCCAGCCTGAGGTTCGCCCCCACGCTGACCGCCGCCCTCGACAAAGCCGACTCGGTGTACAACTCGATCTGCGCCGACATCGACCGGCACATCGAGAAGAACGGGATCGACGCACCGCCGCCGTCGCGCTACGAGGCCGTGTGGTCGCCGCCGACCGATCCCACCGAACTCGACCTGCAGGACGCAGGCATCACCAGCATCGTCTGGGCCATCGGCTTCCGCCCCGACTACCGGTGGATCGAGGCGAGCGCCTTCGACGGTGCGGGCCGGCCCATGCAAACCCGCGGCGTCACCCAGGTACCCGGACTGAGCTTCGTCGGGCTGCCGTGGATGCACACATGGGGGTCGGGCCGATTCCTGGGCATCGATCGCGACGCCCGCCACATCGCCGACACCATCGTCGAGACACTCGGCAGGACGCATCCGCGTCTCGCCGCGGTGCAGTAGGCGATGTCATGGCCCGCCAACCGATCTCGGCCGTCGTCGCGGACCGCGCTCGCACCGAGCCGGACGAGATCATCGTCCGCGACGCCGTCCGCGCCGCGACCGCCGCGGAGATCGACAGCCGCGCCAACCGGGTCGCTCGGCTGCTCGACGCTCGTGGTGTCCGCCGCGACGACCGGGTGGTGGTTGCACTTCCGAACGACATCTCGTTCGTGGTCGCGTGCGTCGCGATCTGGCGGGTGGGCGCCACCCCGATGCCGCTCTCACCCGACCTCTCCCACGACGACCGCGCAGCACTCGAGGACCTCGCGCGCCCAAGCGCTGCATTCGGTTCCCGCCCGCACCGCCCCGACGTCGCCTGGGTCGCCGAAGGACAGGCCGCCGGATTCTCCGCCGACCCGATGCGGGACCAGTGGGCGCACAGCTGGAAGGCGCCGACGTCGTCGGGGAGTACCGGGCGTCCGAAGGTCGTCGCCAGTACGGCACCGGCCCTGGTCGATCCGGCGGCGCCCATCGCGCCGTTCGTGCCGCAGCACGCAACCCAACTCGTGACATCTCCCTTGTGGCATTCGACGGCATTCACCTACGCCTTCCGCGGCCTCACCGCCGGACATCGCCTGGTCATCGAGCCGAGATTCGACGAACGCCGCTTCCTCGACGCCGTCGAACGCCATCGGATCACCTGGGCGGTGCTGGCCCCGCCCTCCATCCGCCGACTCCTACGCCTGCCCCAGGAGGTTAGCGACCGCCACGACGTGAGCTCGCTGGAATCCGTCCTCCACCTCGGGGGCCGCTGCCCCGTCCCGGACAAACACGCGCTGATCGAGTGGCTCGGCCCGCACCGCGTCACCGAGATATATGCCGGCAGTGAGTCGAACGGGCTCACCATGATTCGCGGCGACGAGTGGCTCCGGTACCCGGGGTCCGTCGGGCGGGCGGTCGGTGGCACCGAGATCCGCGTGGGGTCCGGCCCCGGTGACCTGGCGGCGTCCGGAACCGGCACCATCTGGATGCGCCGCGGCACCACCAGCGCCTACACGTACCTGGGCGGCCGGTCACTGCGGACTGCGGATGGCTGGGACACGTTGGGCGACATCGGGCATCTCACCGACGACGGATACCTGTACGTCCACGACCGCGCCGCTGACTCGATCCACCGTCACGGCACGCCGGTCTACCCCGCCGACATCGAGCAGATCTTTGAGCAGCATCCGGACGTGCGTGGTGCCGTCGCGGTCGGAGCGTCGAACGGCGACGGCGAGCCGTCCATCACGGTCCACCTCGACATCGCCGATGCCGACATCACCGTCGATGAGCTGAATCGTTTCGCCGCCCAACACCTCACCGGCGCCAACCACCCGGACCGGATCTGCCTGTCCCACCGCCCCCTCCGCAACGACGCGGGAAAGATCCGCCGACGTGCTCTCACCGGCTGCGGCCACGAGCCGTCGGCATCCCTGCAAGTGAACGGAGCACGCACGTGACCGTCTCCACCCGCGTGGACCTCGCCCTCCTCGGCATCCGGGGCACCCCGCCCGTCAACCGCACCGGCGGCGCCGGACCCACCGACGACGGCCACTTCCTGATCGACGGCCGGAGCGCCGCGATCCCGCGTAACCCGAACAGTCCGTTCGTGTTCGACGGAGACCGTGTGATGTATGACGGCGTCGACGCCGGCTTGCAGGTCGAGTCGATCGCCCGGCCGCGGTTCTACGACCTCACCACCGACGACGGCGTGCCGTTCGAGAAGATCGCCAAGCTGCACGGCGCCAACGTCCTCGCCACCACTGTCGTACAGACCTGCATCCGGTACCGCGAAGACCAGCGGTGCCGTTTCTGCTCCATCGAGGAGTCCCTGCGATCCGGGTCGACGGTCGCGGTCAAGAAGCCCGCGGACCTCGCCGCCGTCGCCCGCGCCGCCGTCGACCTCGACGGCATCACCCAGATGGTGATGACCACCGGCACCTCGGCCGGAACAGACCGGGGTGCCAAGCATCTCGCCCGCTGTGTCCGCGCGGTCAAGGCGGCGGTGCCGCACCTGCCGATCCAGGTGCAATGCGAACCGCCGGCGGATCTGGCCACCATCACCGACCTGCGTGACGCCGGCGCCGACGCCATCGGTATCCACGTCGAATCCCTCGACGACGATGTGCGACGTCGCTGGATGCCCGGCAAATCCACGGTGTCCCTCGACGAGTACCGCGCCGCGTGGCGCGAGGCGGTGCGGGTGTTTGGTCGTAACCAGGTGTCGACCTATCTGCTGGTCGGGCTCGGTGAGGATCCCGACGAGATGATCTCGGGTGCCAAGGAACTCGCCGATATGGGTGTCTACCCGTTCATCGTTCCGTTCCGTCCGCACGCCGGAACCCTTGCGGTCGATGTCGACAAGGCCACCGCTCCTGACCCCGCGATCGTGGAGAAGGTCAGCCGGGAGGTCGCCACCCACCTGCACCTGATCGGCATGTCCGCCGCAGAGCAGCGCGCCGGGTGCGCGGCGTGCGGAGCGTGCAGCGTCCTGCAGAACGTGGGAGGCTGACGCGATGCTCGACGGCACCACGATCCCCGCGCCGGCACGGACACGTCCCGGCGACCTGTCCATACTTTCCGGCGACCGCACAAACAGGCAGGCGCCCTTCATCATTCGTATCGCCGATGAGCTGGCTGCACTCTCGGCGTACTACGAGCTCCGGCACGCGGAGTTCGTCGAACGCCAGGCCTTGTTCCCGGGCAGCGACCGAGACGACACCGACGACGATCCTCGTACCGTGGTGCTGGTGGCGATGGCCCCGGACGGTTCGGTGGTCGGCGGCGTGCGTCTCGCGCCGCGCACCGTCGACGACATCGGCTGGTGGTCGGGCAGCCGGCTCGTCGTGGTCGACTCCGCCCACGCCGCAGGTGTCGGCGCGGCGCTGGTCCGCGCTGCCTGCGCTCACGCGGAATCACACGGTGTCCTGCGATTCGATGCAACCGTGCAGGACCGGTATGCACCGATGTTCCGGCGACTCGGCTGGCAGGATCGCGGGTGCGGACCCACGGTTTCCGGGCGCGCGCACCGCGAGATGCTGTGGCCGATTCACCGCATTCAGGCCACCGCCGACGCAACCAAGGCGATGCTCGCCGACGTCCTCGCACCCCTCACACAACAGGCAGGTGGCCTCGGACCCAACGGTTTCCGCGGCGACGACGGGGTGCCCGTCCCGGACTCGCAGGTCATCGCGGCATGCGACGCCATCGTCCCCGCGATGGTCGAGCGTGACCCCGAGTGGGCCGGATGGTGCTCGGTCCTGGTGAACATCAACGACCTCACCGCCATGGGCGCCAGACCCCTCGGACTGCTGGACGCCGTCGCGGCCCCCACCCGGTCGCATCTCACCCGCATCATCCGTGGTGTCGCCGCGGCCGCCGAGGCGTGGCGCACCCCGGTCCTCGGCGGGCACACTCAGGTCGGCGTGCACGCGTCGTTGTCGGTCACCGCCCTGGGCCGCACCGACCAACCGGTGGCGGCGGGCGGTGGACGTCCCGGCGACACAGTATCGCTGATCGCCGATCTCGGCGGTGGGTGGCGGCCCGGGTATCACGGACGGCAATGGGACAGCACCAGTTTCCGATCAGCCGACGAGCTCGCCGACATGGCCGGAACCATCGGCAGGGTGCGTCCGGCCGCGGCGAAGGACGTCAGCATGGCAGGTATCGCCGGCACGCTCGGCATGCTGGCCGAGGCGTCGGGCACCGGAGCCGAACTCGACGTCGCATCGATCCCGCGTCCGGCCGAGGCCGACATGGGCAACTGGCTCACCTGCTTTCCCGGCTACGCCATGCTGGTCACCGACCGTGACCCGGTCGACACCGGGCGCGGACCCACCACCTCTGCGCCCTGCGGACGCCTCACCCCCGAACCTGGCGTGCGGCTGCGCTGGCCGGACGGCACGATGACCGTGGCCGTTGCGTCCACGGTCACCGGACTGGGTGCCGCGTGAGTAGAGTCCGATGACATGACCACCGTCACGCTCGGCGCCCTGGCGGCGCACTTCGGACGAGACGTGGAGCGCGGTGTGTCCAAGGCGGTGGGCATCATCGACGCCGCCCGCCGCGACGGCGTCGATCTGCTGGTGTTTCCCGATGCCTCGATCGGCGGATACATCGGCGACCTGCGCCGACCCGATCCCGACGAGCTGCCGCCGACGTTGGAGCCCGACGGACCCGAGCTTGCGGCGATCGCGGCAGCGGCCGGTCCGATGACCGTGTGTATCGGGTATACCGAAGCGGCAGAGGGGAAGCGGTACAACACCGCGGTGTGCCTGTCCGGTGATGGAGTGCTCGGAACCCACCGCAAGGTGCATCAGCCGGCGGGGGAGTCCCTCGCCTACGCGGCGGGGGAGTCGTTCTGCGCCTTCGACACTCCCGTCGGGAAGCTCGGAATGCTGATCGACTACGACAAGACGTTCCCCGAATCCGCCCGCACACTCGCGCTCGACGGCGCGCGCATCATCGCCGCGCTCAACGCGTGGCCGGCCAGCGTCACCGACCGCGCCGCACGACTCCCCGCCGACCGGCAGTCGCGACTCTTCGACCTCTACGACTGTGCCCGCGCCGCCGAGAACCAGGTGTTCGTGGTGTCGTCGAACCTCACCGGCGTCACCGGTTCGCTGCGGTTCCTGGGGCAGGCCAAGGTCGTCGGGCCGGGCGGCGACATCCTCGCCAACACCCGATCCAAGGGCGGACTCGCCAAGGCCGACGTGGACGTCTACGCCGAGATCACCCGCGCCCGACGGGTCCTCAACCATCTGGCCGAACTGAAGACCGACACCTACCAGCCGGGGCGATGACCATGCGCATCGCCCTGCTCACCTACTCCACCAAACCGCGCGGCGGCGTCGTACACACCCTCAACCTGGCCGAGGCCCTCGCCCGCCACGGCGCCGACGTCACCGTGTGGAGTCTGGCACGCGGCGGCGACGCGGGATTCTTCCGGGACGTCGATCCCGCTGTCACCCAACGGCTTGTCATGTTCCCCGACCTCCCGGACGAGACGATCACCGACCGCATCGTCCGGTCCATCGCTGCGATGCGCGCTGCGTTCGACGCCGCCGACTACGACATCGTGCACGCGCAGGACTGCATCAGCGCCAACGCCGTCGGCACCTGCATCCGGACCATCCATCACCTCGATCAGTTCACCACGCCGATCCTCGTGGAGTGCCATGAGAAGGCCGTCGTCGACCCCTATGCGCGAGTCTGTGTGTCCCGCGCCGTCGCCGACGAGGTGCGCGCCGGGTGGGGACTCACACCCTCCGTCATCCCGAACGGGGTTGACTACCAACGCTTTCACGATGCCGCAGGTCCAGGAGCTGCGCACCTACGCAGACAGTGGCGCGAACGGCTCGGCCCGTACGTCCTCGCCGTCGGCGGCATCGAACCCCGCAAGGGCAGCATCGATCTGCTCGAGGCGTTCGCGCGAATGCGCACGCAGGCACCGGATCTGTCACTGGTGTTCGCCGGCGGTGAGACATTGTTCGACTACCGCGACTACCGGTCCCACTTCGAGCGGCGCCAAGCCGAACTCGGCGTCGAGCCGATCGTGCTCGGGCCAGTCCCCGACGACACGCTCCCGTCACTGGTCGCCGCCTGCGACGTCTTCGCCTTCCCGTCCACCAAAGAGGGATTCGGGCTGGCCGCGATGGAGGCGCTTGCCGCCGGACGTCCCGTCGTCGCACGCGAACTGCCGATCCTGCGAGAGGTATTCGGGGACACCGTCACCTATGCCGCCGATGTCGACGCACTCGCCGACGAGCTGCTGGCCGCCCGCACATCCGACCCACCCCGTCGCGAGGCCGGCCAGGCCCTCGCCCGGTCCCTCACCTGGGACGCCGCCGCCCGCGCCCACCTTGACTTCTACGCCGACCATCCTCAGCCATTCCACTCGCTGGTCGAGTAGTCCGAGGCGCTCCCTTCTACCGTTGGTCGAGTAGTCCGAGGCGCTAGCCGAGGACGTATCGAGACCTACCCCCTACCGCTGGTCGAGTAGTCCGAGGCGCTAGCCGAGGACGTATCGAGACCTCTTGGCGCTCTGCAGGTCTCGATACACCCTCGGCTAGCGCCTCGGGTTACTCGACCAGCGAGAAGTAGGTCGACCAGCGAGAAATGGGTCGACCAGCGAGGAGTGGATCAAAGAGCGGGGGAACGCCCGCCCAGCGCACGACTCACCCCCGCGCCACCAACACCGGCACCAACTGCTCCGCCGCCGTCCATGCCCCATGATGGCCGGCCATGTTCACCTCGATCTGCGGATCGGTGAGACTGCGCGTGAGGATGGTGGTGCCACGCGCGACCGCGACCAGGTCCCCGACTCGTTCGGCGACGACGTCGGTGACCTCTTCGCCGAACCACTCCTCGTCGAGCACCTGTTCGCGGGCCACAACGTGCGCGTGATCGCCGACGACGTCGGTCCAGAACGCCTGGACGGCGTCGCGCGCTCCGGGCCGCGTGTACACGTGCCGCACCCGCATCTCACCCGCGACGGCCTCCACGCCTTTCAGCATCTCGTCCGTCGTGTCGATGTCGATTCTGTTGTCCGCCTCGATCATTCCGTGGTCGCCGGTCACCACCAGAGCGGTGTCGTGGGGCAGGCCGGATACCAGGTCGGCCACCAGTCGGTCGACCACGCCCAGCGTCTTGACCCATTGCGGAGAGCCAGGTCCGAACAGATGTCCGGCCGCATCCAGATCTGGCCAGTACGCGTACACCAGTCGGTGGCCCGATCCCGGCTCCGCCAGTGTCTCGGTGATGCCCGCGAGGATCTCTGCCGGTTTCTGCGCGGGCCGATACGTCCCGTCCACCCGGAACGCGGCCCGGCTGAACCCGGATCCCCGATACAGCCCGGGCATCACGTACGTGACGTCGACGCCGCGCCCGGCCATCTCCGGGAGTAGACCAGCGAGCGGCTGAATCTCCTCCGGCACATAGGTGTCCAGCGCGGACCGCCCGTCCGATCGGTCAAGCGTCCATCGAAGTGCGTTGAGCAGTTGACGATTCGGTGCGCGGGTGGCGTCCCGATCGGTCCGGAAGGAGTATCCGATCACTCCGTGGGTTCCGCATGACGTCCCCGACATGAGGCTGGTGATGCTCGTCGCGGTGGTGGCGGGGAAGCCGGCCCGGATGATCGTCGACCGCAGCGAGGTGAGCGTCGGCGCCACGTCCGCGTGCCTCGCGAGCAGGCTGTCACCGAGCCCGTCGATCAGCAGCAGGACCACATCTTTGCTCGCGGGGATGGGCACCGCGGCGGACTGCTCTCCGTCGAACGCGGCGTCGATCGCCGGGAGGACGTCGGCGAGGGTCGCATAGCTGCTCCAGCTCCAGGGATGGAGTTCGTCGATCACTTCACTCACAGACGACACGTTAGCCACAGATTCTGTGCATAAGGTGTTGTGATCGCGAATCCTGTCCCTCGGCGGCCCTAACCTGTGGTCATGTCGGGCTATGAACCGCTCAGCGCCAGCGGCAGCGACCTTCTCCTCGAATTCGATGAGGCGACGTTGGATCGTGGGCTGGACTACGCCGACCAAGGACGAATCAAAGGTCTGAGCTGGTCTGATGATGAACTGGAGCTGTCCGGACGGTGCCGCGGATCTCGGCGCGAGACCTACCACGTCACCGTCGAGTTCACCCCGATCAACGGCAGTCGGACGCTGGAGTACACCGAATGCACCTGCCCGGTCGGGGTGTTCTGCAAACACGCCGTCGCGCTGATACTGACCGCCTTCGCGGCGGAGGCTGCGGATCCGTCGGGATCACCGCGCCATGGCCAGTCCCCGCAGATTGCCCAGTTACCCGCGCAATGGCGAACCACGCTCGGTGCGTTGGTGCCGCCTGCCGAGCACCGGGAGCCGCAGCCGATCGGCATCCTCGTCGAACTGCCGCCGACGAGCCGGTGGGCGCCGAACCCGACGCCTACAGTGCGGCTGGTGCGACGCGGCACGAGCCGGAAGTGGGTGAAGTCCGGCATCAACTGGCGGCTGGTGGCCGCCACCTCCACCGGGTTGGGGCGGTCGGTGGGCGGCGACGAATACGATCCCGAACAGCTGCGCGCCGTGGTCGCGATCGCCCGGGCCGTCATGAACTTCGACGTCAACCAGGACCACGGGTTGTCGCTCGGATGGGCACCCACCGACATCTGGCGGATGCTCGCCGATGCCCACGACGCCGGGGTCACCTTCGTGGCCGATCGCTCCACCGGCGCGAGTCGCATCGAACTGTTCGGTGGGGCACGGATGGCGTTGCTCATCCACCGTTCCGACGATGGCGTCATCGTCGCACCCACGGTGCAGGTCGACCACGAGGAGTGGAACCAATCGTCTGTCGGGTTGATCGGAACGCCCACACCGCACGGTGCGTTCACCGTGTCCGACGACGCCCTGCTGATGGGACCGTTCGAGGCGCCGGCCCATCGCGGCGCGCTCGACGAGCTCGTCAGGTCGGGCGGCATCGCCGTCCCGGACTCCGACATCGACGAGTTCGCCACCGAGCTGCTGCCGTCGCTGTCTGCGCACGTACCTGTCGACATCGTCGACGACGCGATCGCACCTCCGAGAATCGACGGACCCATCCCGCTACTGGTCATCCGTGTCGGTGACGACTCATCGTTAGTCGACTGGCGTATCCGCTATACGGTCAACGGCCGGGCGCGCGACTTCACCGACACCGAACCCGCCGCCGCCAACAACATCCGCGATGCCGACGGTGAAGACCGCGCCTGGAAAGCCTCGCGACCGGCGCTGGAACTGGTCGCCGCCCGCTGCTCCCGGTGGCTCCCCCAGGCGACCCGACTCGTCAACCAGATGTTCCGGAGCGGCCGCACTGTCGACGACGACCTCGACGCCGTCGTCGCCGAGGACACCGACACAGCTGTGCGTCAGGCAAGCCTCACGCTGCTGCGCAGCACCTTCACCTATTCGATGCTCGACACCGCGGTGCTCATCGGCGAACTCGTGCCCGAACTCGGCGACGACATCGCCGTCGAGATCACCGGTGACCCAGCCGATTTCCGGCCCGCCGAATCCGACCCGGAGATCGCGATCTCCGAAGAGGACACGCCGGTCGGCAACGACTGGCTAAACCTCGCCATCACGGTGAAGGTCGACAGCCACGACGTGCCGCTCGGTACCGTGATCCGCGCGATCGCCTCCCGGGCGACGCACCTGCTGCTCGACGACGGCACGTACTTCTCGCTCGACAACCCCGAGTTGCGGCGTCTCGCCGAACTCATCGGGGAGGCGCAGGATCTCGGTGAGGTGGAGAACGGGCTGGTCCGCCGCAACACCTACAACGCCACCCTGTGGGACGAGCTGCTCGGTCTCGGTGTGGTCGACGAGCAGCTCGCCGAATGGCATGCGCGGGTGCGCAAACTGGCGAACGCCACGCTGCCCGCCCCGAGCGGACCACCCGCCGGACTGCACGCCGAGCTCCGCGACTACCAGGCCGACGGCCTCGACTGGCTCCGGTTCCTGTGGCAGAACCGCCTCGGCGGCATCCTGGCCGACGACATGGGCCTCGGCAAAACCGTCCAGACCCTCGCATTGATCGCCGAGGCGTCGGCGGAAAACCCGACTGGCAGCTTCCTCGTCGTCGCGCCGACCAGCGTCGTCGGGAACTGGGTGAGCGAGGCCAACCGTTTCGTGCCGGGACTGCGGGCCGTCGCCGTCACCGCGACGGAGTCCAAGAGCGGCGTCAGCTTCGCCGAACAGATCGACGGTGCACACATCGTCGTCACGTCGTACACGCTGCTGCGCCTGCAGTTCGAGCAACTCAGCCGATTCCAGTGGACCGGTGCCATCTTCGACGAAGCGCAGTTCGTGAAGAACCACAACAGCAAGACGCACCAATGTGCGCGACGCCTCGGCGCCGAGATCAAGCTCGCGATCACCGGCACCCCGATGGAGAACAACCTGATGGAACTGTGGTCGCTGCTGTCGCTGACCGCGCCCGGCCTGTTCCCGTCCCCGAAGGTGTTCGGCGACTACTTCCGCAAACCCATCGAGTCCGGACAACACCCGGAACGGCTCGAACAATTGCGTCGTCGGATGCGGCCGGTGATGTTGCGGCGCACCAAGGATCAGGTGGTGGCCGACCTCCCGGCCAAGCAGGAGCAGGTGCTGGCCGTGGAACTCGCCGCCAAGCACGACAAGATCTATCAGACCCGGTTGAACCGCGAACGGCAACGGGTGCTCGGTTTGCTGGGCAACTGGGAGGAGAACCGTTTCGCGATCTTCCGGTCGTTGACGATGCTGCGTCAGCTCAGTCTCCACGCCGGCCTGGTGGAGGAGAAGCATCACGACGTCGCATCAGCCAAGATCGACTATCTCGCCGAACAGTTGCCCGAGTTGATCGCCGAAGGTCATGCGGCGCTGGTGTTCAGCCAGTTCACCGGTTTCCTGACGTTGATCGCGGAACGGCTGGACGACCTCGGGATCGGCTACAGCTACCTCGACGGATCGATGTCGGCGACGCAACGCAAGACGCAGATCGACACCTTCTCCGACGGCACCACCAAGGTCTTCCTGATCAGCCTCAAGGCCGGCGGATTCGGACTCAACCTGACCGAAGCGGACTACTGCTTCGTGTGCGACCCGTGGTGGAACCCCGCGGCGGAAGCCCAGGCGGTCGACCGCGCCCACCGTATCGGCCAGACCCGCCCCGTGACGGTCTACCGGCTGGTGTCAAAGGGGACCATCGAGGAGAAGGTCGTCGAGCTACAGGACACGAAGCGCAAGCTCTTCGACGCCGTCGTCGACGAAGGCGATCTCTTCGGAACGGTGATCAGCCCCGACGACGTCCGCGCCCTCGTCGCCCCCGACTGACCCCGCCCCAACCCACCCCCCCAAACCGCTCCCTGAGGAGCGTGCGAGCTTGCGAGCGCGCGTCACGAAGGGGCACCCCACACCCCCGAACAAACCCGCAACGTCGCCGCCCCAATCAGCCTGCGCGACAACCCGTACTCGAGCTCCACGAGATGATGCGCCGGCACATCGACCAAGCATTCCGCAACCTGCCGACGCCCGCGCGGAAGGTACACCCGAAGATGGTGAGGCCCGGGCGGCAACGGCAGCTCGATCCGGCCCCACCGTCCACGCAGCAGCTCATGACCGTTGACCACAACGTGCGCCCCCGCGGGCGGAACCGGAAGATGCGCCGCCGCGACCCGACACGTGATGGCCACCCCTTGGTGCAGCTGGCGCGGCGCACGGCCGTGTGGCCTCCGCGGAACCGCCGCAGCGACGTGCGGGCGCCGCGCCCACGCGCGCGTCAAGAGAGGCCGCCGGCCGAGCACCGCCGCGGGAACGGGTTCCGGCTGCCCGGACGATGGATACGGATCGGCGCTCATGACGCGCAGCACCGTACGACAGATACCGCGCAGAGCCGGGGAGGCCTGCCGACGTGTCGGTCGTGCAGACGACACGGTCTGGCATCAGGTCCCGTGACCCGGTCCCAGATCCCCTCGCCACATTCCGGTGATCTCGTCGACCTTCGCGCCCGTGGTGGGTGCGAAACGGGAGTCGTCGAAGCGGGGATGGCCATCCACGACCAACTGATATCGCGCGAGCTGTTCGCGGACGGGGTCTTTCATCTCGGCGAAGATGAGCGTGATCCCGTGCGAGGAAAGGTAGTCGTCGAGTTCGACGAGTTCGTCGACCGCGGTGGCGTCGATGTCGGTGATCGGTTCGGCGGCGAGTATCACCGTGTGCACTGCGCGGCCCGCAGCGTTCGCTCGCGTGACCTCCGAGCGGACGTAGTCGTCGAAGATGCCGCCGTTGGCGAAGAACAGCGGCGCGTCGAAGCGCAGGATCAGGATGCCCTCAATGCGTTCGGCACTCGGGTGACGGGTGATGTCGTGGTAGCCACGGACGCCCGACACCCGGCCCAGTTCGGCCCTATACGGGCGCCATGCCTGGTTCACGAAAGCGATGAACGACAACCCGATCGCCACCAGGATTCCCTGCAGCACACCCAACAGTGCGACGCCGAGGAATGCTGAGATGGACAAGGCACCCTCGACCCAGTTGACCCGGAACAACGCTGTCACGCCGCGGACATCGACCAACGAGATGGCCGCAGTGATGACCACGGCGGCCAGCGCCGACGACGGCAGGTACTCGGTGATGTTCGGCGCGACGAAGATGAACACCACGATCAGCAGCGCGCCCACGAGTGGTGCGAGTTGGGTTCTTGCGCCCGAGGATTCGGCAACCGGTGTGCGTGACGACGACGCCGAGATCGCGAAGCCGCTGAGGAATCCGGTGGCGATGTTCGCGGTGCCGATCGCCGCCATCTCCTGGCTGCCGTCGACGGTGGTGCCGGCCCGAGCCGCGAAGGTCCGCGACAACACGCTGGTGTCGGCGAACGCGATCAAGGCGATGCCGACGGCCGGGCCGATCAGGCTGATCGCATCATCGACGGTGACGCCGCCGAGCGCCGGGGTGGGCAGTCCGCGGGGCATCGCCCCGACCACCGGGATGTCATCGGACCATCCGAACACGGCGACGACGACGATCGCGCCGACCACCGCGATCAGCACACCTGGAAAGGTCTTGCGCCACAGCTTGAGCAGCAGGATGACGGTCAGGCACGCGACACCGATCGCGGAGGACAGCCCGTCGATCTCACCGTCGGCGATGCCACGGCCGAAGTCGATGATCTCGTCGAGCGCCGAATCACCCTCGGTCGAGAAACCGAGAAGTTTGGGCAGTTGGCTGAGCAGCACGACGAGGGCGATGCCGTTGAGGTAGCCGATTCGGATCGGTTTGGACAGCAGGTCGGTGACGAAGCCGAGCCGGAGCAGACCACCGATGACCAGCACGATGCCGACCTCGATGGCCAGCAGGCCGGCGAGGGCGACACGTTCTTCATCGAATGCGGCGAGCGGGATGATCGCGGCCGCGATGATCGGCGCGAGTGAGGAGTCGGGGCCCAGGACCAGGATGCGGGAGGGACCGACGATCGCGTAGGCGAGCAGCGGGATGATCGTGGCATAGAGGCCGGTCACCGGTGGTAGGCCGGCGACCTCGGCATAGCCCATGCCGGCCGGGATGAGCAGTGCGGTGAGGACGACACCCGCGACGAGATCGCCGCGCAGCCAGGATCGCTCGTAGGACTTCATGGTCGCGATCCCCGGCAGGTATCGGTCGATCCGCGTGGGCGGAGACGTGGACGCCATGGCAGGCATTATCACCTCGTGACGTGGCCACCACGGAACAACGCCTCGGTCACGTTGCGGGCGTGGCGGGGCCGAGCACACCGTCGACACGTCCGCGCGGGTGGCATGATGCGGTGGACCCGCCGTCGACGACCTGAGCCAGGAGGGTGGACGATGTCGCCTCGACTACACCTGAGCACCATGCGGCCGCGTGATCCGGAGGAACCCGGACGGAGCGCGACACCCCTTGAACTGTTCTTCGACCTCGTCTTCGTGGTCGCTGTGGCGACCGCGGCGGTGGAACTGCACCATGCGCTCACCGAGGACCACATCGCCGACGGTGTGCTCTCGTACGCGATGGTGTTTTTCGCCATCTGGTGGGCATGGATGAACTTCACGTGGTTCGCCACGTCCTTCGGCACCGACGACTGGCTCTATCGGGTCCTCACGTTCATTCAGATGGCCGGCGTGCTGGTCGTCGCCGCCGGCGTCGACGCCGCCTTCGCCGACCGCGACTTCGCGCTCGTGGTGGTCGGCTACGTCATCATGCGGTTCGCGATGGTTGCGCAATGGCTGCGAGCCTCCCGCGGTGCGGGTGAGCAGCGCCGAACGACGCAGGTCTACGCCGGCGGGATCGCTGTCGTGCAGGTGCTGTGGATTCTGGCGTTGTTCCTGCCGGATGGCACCGCGACGCTCGTCGGGTTTGCGATCCTGGTTGCCGCCGAACTCGCCGTGCCGGTGATCGCCGAAAGCCGGGGCAACACGTTCTGGCATCCCCACCACATCACCGAGCGCTACGGTCTGTTCACGCTGATCCTGTTGGGCGAAAGCCTGTTGGCGTCGTCGAACGCGATCATCGAGGCGTTGCACGAGGACGAGGAACTCGCCCCGCTGCTGTCCATTGCGGTGCTCGCGTTCATCGCGACGGCTGCCCTGTTCTGGATCTACTTCTGGCCGCCGCATCACCGCGCTATCGGCACCATGGGCCAGTCTTTCCGGTACGGGTACGTGCACTACTTCGTGTTCGCCGCCGCCGGCGCATTCTCCGCCGGCATCGAGGTGGAGATCGACGTGATCACCCACCACAGCGAGCTGAGCGAAACCCAGGCGGCGTTCACCGTCGCTGTCCCTGTCTCGATCTTCATTCTCGGCATGTGGTGGATCGCCATCCGCGCCAACGCCGATCGCGTCGTCAACACGGTCGTGCCGGTCGGAGCGGCACTCGTTCTGCTGGACCCGCTGCTGCCGGTGCCGGTGACGTTGACGACGGTGATCCTGGTGATCATCGTGGTGGTGCTGGTGGTGCGGCCGCCGGTGGAACAGGCGAGTGCGCAACTGCCGGAGCAGAAGTAGCGCCCCTTCGCGGTTCGGTCTCGAGTTACCGAAGTTCATCGTCAACGTCTTGCCGGAAACGCCCGGGAATGCTTTGATCACGAATGGCGCCGATTTCTGCCGCCACACTTTGCTCGCTTTTGCTGTGTGAAAGGTGCTGAGGGTGAAACGGTTTCTCGCGGGTCTCGCGGCTGTCTTCTCGCTGTGTCTGATCCTCGCCGGGTGTTCGGATTCGAGTGATTCCTCATCGGCGGACTCGTCGACGAGCGTGAATGCGGCGGCCGGTTCTTGGGACGCCGACGGCCAGCCGGTGAACGGTGGACCGCAGGGAGCAGACGGCTCCACCGGCAGCAACCTGACCAAGGACTACTGCGCGCACAACCAGGACCCGGCATGCCCCACCGGCAGCTATCTGGGCGTCCACGTGGCAGCACACGCCAAGAGCGGATCGTGGGATGCCAACGGCAACCCGGTGAACGGCGGCCCCACCGGCGCCGATGGTTCAACCGGTAATGGGCTGACCCAGGAGTACTGCGCTCGGAACGAGGATCCCGCCTGCCCGAAGGGCAGCTACGTGGGTCCGAACGCGATCAAGAATCCCGATGGCAGCCACTCGTATGTGAAGTGTGAGGGCACGGTCTGCACCAATCCCAACCACGGTGGCGGTGAAGGTACCGGCGCGTGGGATGCCAACGGCGCAGCGGTGAACGGCGGGCCCACGGGTGCCGACGGATCGACCGGCAACGGCCTCACCCAGGAATACTGCGCGCAGAACGAAGATCCGGCATGCCCGGTGGGAAGCTACGTGGGCGCGAACGCGATCCAGAGTCCCGACGGCGCCAACCGCTACGTGCCCTGTGAGGGAACGATCTGCACCAACCCGAACGAGGGCGGCGGTGGTGCCCCGGACACCGAGGACGCACCGGCGCCGGAGACCACCGAGACCGAAGGCGGCAGCTGACCCTCGTCTGCACAATCCACCGGCACGGGGTTGAATGATCCGGTGATCGGAAGTGCCCTCCCTGCAGGGAGAACATGCATGCGGCGGCGCCGGAGGCTGTCGGTTCTGGGGCTCGTCGCCGGCGTCGTGGTGTCGGCGGCGGCGTGCACGTCGGACGGAACCCCGGAACCGGCCGCAGCCCCGGCCGCAAGCGCCGCCGCAACCCTCGACGACGTGACGGTCACCCGCATCGAGTACCCGACCGTCGACGACGCCGACTCCGAACAGAACTGGGCCGACCTGTACCTCCCTGCCGGGCCTCAGCAGACAGACACCATCCCGCTCGTCGTCCTGATCCACGGCGGGTCCTGGCAGAGTCAACTCGGCGCAGACCTGTTCGATCCGCTCGCCCGTGACCTCGCCGCCCGCGGCATGGCGGTCTACAACGTCGAGTACCGCCGCGTCGGGTCCGGCGGTGGATGGCCGACCACATTTCACGACATCGCCAGCGCCCTCGACCATGTCGTCGAGGTCGATCAGCAATACCCACAGCTCACCACCGACGACGAGTTGGTCGTCGGACACAGTGCCGGCGCGCAGCTGGCCGTGTGGGGCGGCACCCGGCACAAGCTCGACGACGACGAGGTCGGGTCGAGCCCGCGGTTCCGGCCCACCCGCGTCGTGTCACTGGCTGGTCCGCTCGACATGCGGTACGCGGCCACCCACGGCGACGACCGGATCGTGACCGTCCTCGGCGGCACGCCCAGTGAGGTGCCGGAACGGTACACCGAGGTCGATCCCATCCAGAACATCGATTCGGACACCCCGGTCGTCGCGATGCACGGGACCATCGACACCGTTGTTGCGCCGACGAATTCGCGGCGCTACGTGGACGAGGTGGAACGGCAGGGCGGGTCGGCGTCGCTGGTGCTGTTACAGGGGATCGACCACGGCGGGATCGTGTCATCGGACAGTTCGTCGTATGACCGGGTCATCGACGTGATCGCCGCGACGTCGCAGGCCGAACTCGACGAGCTGGTGGCCGAATAGACGGGCCGCTATCGCGGTGCGGTGAACACCTGGAACATGACCTCACGGCGCACGACGAACCCGAGCGTTTCGTACAACCGGATGGCGTTGGTGTTGGTGGCCGCGGCGTGGAGGAACGGAATCTCCCCGCGCTGCCGGATGCCGTGCACGAGAGCGAGAATCAGGCGACTGGCCAACCTCTGGCCACGGAAGTCCGGGTCCGTGCAGACAGCGCTGATCTCGGTCCATCCGGGCAGGTGCAGGCGCTCGCCGCCCATGGCGATGAGCCGGCCGTTGCGTCGGATGCCCAGGTAGGTGCCGAGTTCGATGGTGCGCGGGCGGAACGGTCCCGGCTCGGTGCGTCGCACCAGGTCCGTCATCTCCGGTACGTCCGCGGCCCCCAGCTCGATCGCCTCGGGGTCCGGTACGCCGGCTGCGCTCTGGTCGATCATCTGCACGCCGGGCATCTGCATCGTCACACCCCAGTCCGTGGGCGCGGTCACTGACACCACCGGCAGGAACATGGACTGTCCGGCACCCACCAGGACGGCCGCATCGGCCCAATCGGCAGCCGACGGATCGTCGGGCAGCGCGGCCATCGGGCAGACCTCCGGCCGGTAGCGCACGGCGTGGCCGTGCCGTTCGGCGAAGCGGGTATGCGGGCCGGTCAGGGCCGCGAAGGCGGGGTTGTCGAGCATCCGGTGGTCGGCGTGCGGCGGCCCAGCAGGGGAGCCGGAGGTTGCGCAGGTGACCACGACGCGACGATACCCGCAGGCAGAGAACCGGAGGAACCGGATTTCGCTCCCTCGAATGACCTCGATGGCCGACTACCCTCGGACACAAGCGTGATGGGGTGTGATGTGAACGTTCGGACGATGGCTGTGGGCGCGGTGACAGTGCTACTCGCGCTGAGTGTGGGTGCATGCGCCGACGACGACGAGCCGGGAACCGCGGTGGTCACCGAAACGGCGACGCAGACCGTGACACCCTCTTCCGCCGCAGCGCCGCCGGCCGCGTCATCGCCGACGACCTCGGACGGCGAATGCGTCGACCAGGGCATGAACCCCGCCAACTGGAACACCGCCGAGGACACCGCACCACCGATCAGCCCCGCCACCGATGGCGGCATCGGCGACGTGACGCCCAGCGCGGGTGAGTGTTTCGATCAGATCGTCATCAGCACCACGACATCCGAGGTTGGCTTCGATGCCCGGTACGTGCCGCAGGTGCGGCAGGACGGTTCCGGGTTCCCGGTGCAGTTGCAGGGCGGCGCCTTCCTCGAGCTGTCGGTGTTCGCGTGGGTGAACGACCCGCAGCAGTTCCGCGACTACCGGTTCGTCGCCGACGACAGCTACCGGACCTTGCGCGAGATCGCGTTCGCCACGTCGTTCGAGGGCGTCACCAAGTTCGGCATCGGCGTCGACGAGGAGACGCCGTTCGCGGTCGAGAAGCGGCGCCGCGATGACGGAATCGTCGATGTGGTGGTGTTCCTCGCACACTGATCCCCCCTCCGCTGATCCCCCATTCGTTGATCGAGTAGCCCGAGGCGCCCCCCCGTTGATCGAGTAGCCCGAGGCGCTAGCCGAGGGCGTATCGAGATCCGAGATCCCGTGACCACCCCCCCGCTGATCGAGTAGCCCGGAGCGCGCCCCCCGCTGATCGAGTAGCCCGGAGCGCTAGCGGAGGGGGTATCGAGATCCGCCCTGGGTACTCACCACCCATGACCCCCTACCGCCGCCAACTCCTGGCCACCTACCTGCGCATGCACCTCCTCGGAGCCGGGCTGAACGAACGCGCCGAGCAGCAGGTCAGCACGCTGCAGGAGCTGCATCAACGAGCGTCGGCCGAGGCCTTCACCTGACTACGAGTACCGCCGCCGGTTGAACACCCACGCGGCGGCGCCGGCGAACACGCTCGAGATCAGGGCACACCACCCCAGCGCGAGTGCAGCCGTCGATCCCAGGTCCGTGACCGGCTGTCCGTCGGTGCCCAGTCCCACCAGCAGCCCGCGGAGGGTTTCGATGACCGGGGTGATCGGCTGGTGCTCGGCGAATCCCCGCATCCATGTCGGCATCGTCTCCGGCGGCACGAACGCACTCGACACGTACGGCAGGAACAGCATCACGAACCCGAACCCGCCTGCGGCAGCGGGACTTCGCACGGTGACGCCGATGAGGGCGGCGACACAGGTGATCGCGGTGACATAGGCGACGACCATGCCGATCGCGCCCAGCCATTCCAGCGGATCGGCCGACGGCCGGAAGCCGATGGCCACGGCGACGGCGAGCACCACCGCGGTGGTGACCAGGTTCTTCAGCACGCTCACGACGATGTGCCCGCCGACCGCCGTCGCACTCACGATGGGCAGGGACCGGAACCGATCCATCGCGCCGCTGGTCATGTCCTGACAGATCGCGATCGCGGTGTTCGACGCCCCGTAGCCGGCGCAGAGCAGGATGACGCCCGGGGTGGCGTAGGTGATGTAGTCGACGCCGATCGAGATCGCGCCGCCGAAGACGTAGACGAACAGCACCAGGATGCTGGTCGGCAGGACCAGCGCCATGATCAGTTCGTCGGGGTCGCGTCGGGTCAGGCGGAACGACCGGCCGACCATCGTCGAGAGGTCGCCGGCAGCGTTGCGAAGCCGGCCGCCATGGACCGGGGTGGGTGCGAGCGTGGTCATGCCGCCACCTCTTCCTTGTCGGGATCTGCAGGGGCAGTGCGTACTCCGTGACCGGTGAGGTTGAGGAAGACGTCGTCGAGGGACGGTGCGCGCAGATCCCACGAGACCGGACCTACGGGCAAGTCCACGGCGGCCGCCAGCACGGCCCGAGCATGCTCGACGGTGCCGTCGGTGGGGACACGTACCGCCGAGTCGGTGACTGTCGGCGCGAAGGAGGCCAACGCTTCCGACGCCCGCTGCGCGTCGCGATCCGACCCGAACGTGAACTCCACACCGGCGTCTCCGACGCGCCGTTTCAGTTGCGCCGGTGTGCCTTCCGCGGCAACCCGACCATCGTCGATGAGTGCGATCCGATCGGCGAGCTGGTCGGCCTCCTCGAGGTACTGGGTGGTGAGGAACAGGCTGGTGCCCTCGGCGACGACCCCGCGAATCACCTCCCACATCGTCTGCCGGCTGCGTGGGTCCAACCCGGTGGTCGGCTCATCGAGGAACAGCACCTGCGGCCGGGTGAGGAGGCCGGCAGCGAGATCCAGTCGCCGTCGCATACCGCCGGAATAGGTGTCGACGCGGCGGTCGGCCGCGTCGACCAGGTCGAAACCGTCCAGCAAACCGTCGACCCGCGATCCGATCGTGCGGCGCGACATATGCGCGAGCCGCCCCATCATCGTCAGGTTCTCCCGACCGGTCTGCTTTTCGTCGACCGCCGCGTATTGTCCGGTGAGACTGATGATCTCGCGCACCCGATGGGCGTCGCGCACCACGTCCAACCCGTCGACGGATGCTGACCCGGAATCCGGGCGGAGCAGTGTCGTGAGAATCCGAACGGTCGTCGTCTTGCCCGCGCCATTCGGCCCGAGCAGCGCGAGGACCTCGCCGCGCGCCAGCGTGAGGTCGACGCCGCTGAGCACGTCGACCTGCTTGTTTCCGCGGCCGAAGGACTTGTGCAGTCCGGTCGCGCTCACCACTTCATCGGACACTGTCAGCTCCTCATCCAACTGTTTACGACATAAACATTGCGTTTATGGTAGACACAGTTAGTGGTGAACGGCAAGGGCGAAGTGGATGATGAGGACGTGAGTGACAGCGGGTCCGACGAATTTCCGGGAACGGTTCAGCGGTTGTGGTTCGGCGGGGTCAGCGGCAAGCGTGGTCCGAAGCCTGCATTGAGCGTGGAGTCGATCGTCCGCGCGGCGATCGAGATCGCGGACGCCGATGGGATTGCCGCAGTGTCGATGGCGAAGATCGCCGAGCTTCTCGGATGCACCTCGATGGCGTTGTACCGCCATGTGGCGAACAAGGATGAGTTGCTGGTGCTGATGGCCGACGCCGTCGGCGGATTGATGACGCTTCCCGACACCGACGGCCTCACCTGGCGTGAAGGGCTCGAACGCTGGGCGTCCAGACAGATCGAGGGAATGCTCGCGCGGCCCTGGATGCTCGACCTCCCGCTGTCGTCGGTGGTACCCGGGCCGCAACGTATGGAATGGATCGACGCGGGATTCGGCATCATGCGCGAGCTCGACATCTCCTTCATGGACAAGCTGGCGATCCTCGGCCTGCTCGGTCAGTTCGTGCTCGGCGAGGGACGCGTCGAGGTGGAATCGCGGCGCGCCGCAGCGGCCGTCGTCCGTCGTGAAGCAGGCCTCGATGACTCCACCCCGTTCTCCGCGCTGGACCCGGCCGCCGTCGAGGCCGCCAACCCCTACGCCGGGTTCGAGGCACTGATGGCAACCGTCGCGGGTCCCGACCGGTTTCCGCACATCGCGGAGGCCATCGCCGGCTCCGATCCGACCGGCCTGGAGGAGGATCTGCAGTTCGGACTGCGAGTGGTCCTCGATGGGATCGAGCGATTCGTGGAGGAGAAGGCGAGATAGCGGATGGAGCCGGTGATCGACGATGCCTGACCTTCAGCAGCCGACCGGCGGGGACGGCCGCGCCCGAGACCTCCGCGAGAATGTGCTGGTCATCATCCTCGGATTGGTCGGGACTATCGCGACGCTCGCCCTGACGACGGTCCCGATTCTCGCGGATGTCGCGTACAACGCTCCCTTCGCCATCTTCGTCGGCGCGATCAACACGTGCAGCTACCTCGGCATGGTGATGCTGGCGACGCAATCACCCCTGCGATGGCAACTGGTGCGAGATCTCGGTCTGCTCGTCGTCCTCGTCTCGGCGATCGCCGCCGTCTGGGCGGTCACCGTGATGGACCCCGCGACGGCGGGTACGGCGTTCCTGCTGGCGACGTCGGGGCTGATGGGGTTGGTGGTGCTCATCGTTTGCCGGCTGGTGGCGGCCAACTGACTCGCGTCGATCAACCAACCGAATTCGCGACGAGCCGGTACCGGACGCTCGCGCACGCCGGTTACCGTTCGATCATGAAACTGGGTCAATCCCGACTGGGTCCGACGATGGCGGCAGTAGCAGTGGTGGCCGGTGGCGTGATCGTGCTCCAGGACGTTCCCGGTGCGACCGCGAGTCCACCACGGATCGGCGCTCCGTGCACCAAAGCCGAGGCCCGCGACTACCGGAATCAGCCGAACGGTGTGCCCACCGTCTGCGCCTACATGGGTGGCAGCGGCGGCTTCAAGTGGGTGCGTGTGGCACCGGCCGATCCGGTGACCCGCACTCTCGGACAACCGTGTTCGGGTCAGTACTCCGTGGCCGTGACACCCAAGGGCAAAGCGGTCATGTGCGCACAGGGCCGCTGGTCGGTCGGCCCGTAGCCGCCCCGAGCACAGCACGATCCTCGTCCGACAACGCCACCGGCGAACCCCGCAGGATCATGTCCTCGAACCCGCCGTCTCGCTCCATCACGGTGATCGCGTACATCTTGTCGGTCTCCGACGAGTTGGCGATGCGGTGCACCGACCCTTTCGGCAGGACGATGATCGTCCCCGCCGACACCGGCCGCACGTGGTCATCGGAGTAGGCCACACCATCACCGGCCACGATCACGAAGGTCTCGGTCGACTCGGGATGGCTGTTGGGTGGCTGCGATCCCAGCGGCTCCCAGATCTCCAAGCACACAGTGGTATCCGAACCGGAGGTCTCCGGCCCGGACAGCACCGCGAGGGTGACGGTGTCGTCGGGGCTGATCTTGTAACCGTGCAGCGTGTCGACGTCCGCGACGACGGGAGCGGCGATCACGAGCCGGCTGTTCCTGCCGGGGCCGACAGCCGCACCGGGCGAATCCCGGAGCCTGCTGCAGATGCGATCATCCGTTCGGTGAGTTCGTGATCCGCGCGCGCACGCTGCGGATCGTCGACACCGCGACGCCACACCGTCGAGCCGCCGACGATGACCTCGTGCAAGTTCCGCAGCCCACAGCCCAGCACGTAGGTGGCGACCGGGTCCCAGATGGGTCCGGTGTGTGGCGAGTACGGGTCGACGATCAGCAGATCCGCGAACTTGCCGACTTCCAGTGAACCCACCCGGTCGGCGACTCCGATCGCGGCGGCCGATCCGAGCGTATGCAGCGCGAGCACATCGGCCGGGGTCAGCAGACCCGGATCACTGTGCAGCCCGCGCTGCAGGAACAGGCCGGTGCGCATGTTCTCGAACGGGTCCGAGACATCCGTGCAGGACTGATCGTCGACACCCATCCCAACCGTCACCGACTCGCGAAGCAGCCGTGGCACATCGGCAATGCCTGAGCCCAGCCGTCCGTTGGACATCGGCTGCCACACCACCGCGGAACCGGTGTCGCGGACGCGGGTCACCATCTCGTCGGTGGGGTGGACGAAGTGGCCGAACGCGAAGCCGGGTCCGAGGACTCCGGCGGCGTCGTACCAGTCGAACTTGGCCTGCTGGATCTCGATCTGTTCGGCGGTCTCCACGAAATGCGCCTGGTTGGTGATGCCGTAGCTGCTCATCAGCGTGCGTTCGCGTTCAGCGGTCGCCGGTGACGACGACCACTGCACCGCCCCGTAGACCGACCCACCCAGGTTCTGGTCGGCCGGTACGGTGTCGAGATACCGCATGGCAGTGTCGAACCCGGTGAACGCGTCGTCCTCGCGCAGCTGTTCGTCGTCGAGCCGAACGCTGGTGACGAAGCGGATGCCGGAAGCCGCGAGGCCGTCGATCTGCCGGGTGACGAACTCCGGCGAATGGACCCGTTGCGGCGCGAGGACCGACCGCTCGTAGTCGAAGATCGACACCACCCGCGACTGGGTGAAGTTGTACACCGATGTGATGCCGTTGGAGAGGTGGTCGAGCCCACCCGCCAGGGTCATCCAGTAGAGGTCCTCGGCATCGGCGCCGAGCAGCATCTGCCCGTTGAGGGAGACCCACTCGTAGAGTGGGCTGCTCGGCGCGACGCCGCGCATGCCGCCGGTGTAGATGTGGCTGTGCGCCGACACGAAACCCGGTGCCAGAAAACGGCCTTCGAGGTCATGCCGAGGTGACGGCGCATCCGCAGGCGGTGTGCCCTCGCCCAGCCCGGAGATGCGGCCGGCGTCGTCGACCGACAGCCAGCCCCAGAACCAGGGCTGCTCGCCGACCACGGGCAGGATGAGTGCGTTGTGGAATGTTGCCGCGGTCATCCGGGCAGTACCTCCGATGTCCAATCGTCTCCGCGGCGGTGGAACCGTACCCGCTGCGACGGGCCGGCCGGATCGCCGCGCCAGAAGGTGATCTCGTGCAGGTCGACAGCAAACCCGGTCCACGTGGCCGGTGCCTGCAATACCGGGTGGTCGGCGTCGAACTCGGCCCACCGCCGTCGTCGATCCTCCGGTGACTGCAGGGCAGTGTCGTCATCGTTGAGCCAGGCGAGTAGTTGCAGGTAGCGTGTCCGTCGCGAGAATGCCTGCTGTAGCTCGTCATCAGACGCGGGATGTACGTCGCCGTGTGCGACGACCTGCCGGCCGACCCCGGGCCATGCCAATGCGATCGCAGCTCGTGGTCGTTCGGACAGCTCGGCCACCTTCGACGACCTGCTGTCGGTGTGGAAGTAGACGGCGGTGTCGTCGGCTTCACTCAACAGCACATGCCGCACCCTCGGATAGCCGTCGCGGCCGCAGGTGGCCAGTGACATCAGCGGCGGCGGGCTGTCCGCGTCCGGCAGCCACCGCCGCAGCAGCGCCATCGGGTCGGTGGTGCGGTAATCGGCTGCATCGCAGTCGGTTCCGAAGTCCGTACCGCTGGTGATCACCGGCGCACCCGGCCCGGATCGAAGGTGGCGATCTCGCCGAGCGACGACACCAGGGTGCTGACGCGTTCGTCGAACAGCTTCTCCCCGATCCCGGCGTCGGCTCCGGTGGGGTCGCCGATGACGCCGGACTCGGCGAAATCGGTGGCGAGCCAGCCGAACTTGACCGGTTTGGTGAAGCCCACGTGTTCGTGGTCGGCGACGGCGTCGGCCACCGACGCGACGGCCTTGTCCATCTGGACCAGGTCGGGTCTCAGGTGCAGCATGATCGACGTCTCGGCCCACCCGGCGTGGATGCCGAGACCCCGTTCGGTGGGGCCGGGCTGCCCGGGGCCGGAGGAGAAGAACGTCTGTAGGTCGAAGCGACGGCGCAGTTCCCGCGCGGCGACCTCGATCAGTGCCGAATTTCCACCGTGCGCGTTGAGGAACAACAGTCGGCGTGCCGGTGTCTGCGCGATCGACGCGCCGATGTCGACGAGCGTCTCGAACAGCGTCGACGACCGCAGCCACATCGTCCCCGGCAGATGCGCGTGCTCGTCGGATTTGGTGTACCCCAGGGCGGGAAGCAGCCACACGTCGTGCCCCGCGGCGGCACCACGCTGTACCACTGCTTCGGATACGGCTTCGGCGACAATGAGATCCGTCGCCAGCGGCAGGTGCGGTCCGTGTGGCTCGATGGCCCCGGTCGGCAGCACGAGGATCGAATCCCGGGACAGGGCGGTGGTGATTTCCGCCGTGGTGAGTTCGGCGTAGCGTCGGTGCGCGATCACATCCACCTCCCGGGATTGAGCAGACCTTTCGGGTCGGTCTGTGCGGCCAGTGCCTGAACCCGCTCGGCGTCGAGGTCGACATACCATTGGTGCGGCGAATGGATGCCGACGCCGAGCTCCTCGAGGACCGGAACCCCGGCGATGACCTGTTGCGGGTCACGGTAGATCCCGTTGAGCATGCCGAACATCATCTCGTGACCCACCTCGAGGTGCACCATGCCGCCCTCGTAGACCTCTTCGACCTCGTCGAGCCGGGTGACCAGCGCGTCACCACGACACTCCATGTGAAACCACTTGTCCGGCTGAGCTTTCTGCAGCCACCAGGTCGGATGGTTATAGGAGAGGGTGGACAACTTCACCGTTTCCGCGATACCCTCGCGAACCGCCTCGATCCGGCCGCCGCCGGCGACGAGCAGGTCGGTGGCCTCCTCGACGGCGCGGGCATCGATGATCCCGCGCACGTTGGCCCGCCCGGACACGAACGCCGGGTCCTCGGGCAGGGCGTCGACGATCATCGGACCGTCCGCCGACAGCAGCCGTGGCTTCGGCTCGATGCTCGACACCCGGTAGGCAGCGTCGAACGCCTCCCGCTGCGTCGCGAAACTGGCATACACGCAACGCCACTCCTGCAGCGGCTCGAGCCGCACCGACGCGCTCACGATGATCCCGGCGACACCATAGGTGTGCACGAACGGCTGCGCGTCGGCCCCGTCGAGATGCACGAGTTCGGCGTCCTCGGTGGCATAGACCACGTCGAGGGCGTCGACGAATCCCTCATGGTTGCGGCCGTGCACGATGGTGCCGGTGCCGGCCGATCCGCCCGCCAGGAATCCACCCAGCGTGGACTGCACGGTCGACGGGTACATCCACAGCTGGCTGCCGTGCTGCCATGCGGTCTGTTCCAGGTTGATCATCCGGGCGCCGGCCTGCGCGGTGATGGCGCGGTCGGTGACGGAATGGATCTCGGTCAGCGACGTCATGTCCAACACCAGGCCGCCGAACCGCGGGATCACCTGGCCGTAGTTGCCGGTGCCCTTGCCGCGGGTGGTGATCGGCACGCCCCGCGCGACCGCCGCGCGGACGATGGCCGGGACCACGTCGGCGGTGCGCGGGTAGCAGACCAGATCGGGAGTGCCGAGCTGCTGGGCCGACAGGATCGGGCTCATGCCCGACCCGTCACGACCGGCCCGCTCCAGGGCGCGCGGCAACGTACCGACACCGCGCGGCCCCAGGATTGCGAGCAGATCGTCGGCGAGCGCGTCCACGTCGTCGGGCCCGAAATCGGGGCGCCCGTCGTCGGTGTCGACGCTCACCACCGGGGCGGGCATCACGGCATGCCCACCGAGGTGTCGATGAACCGGTTCGTGGACACAGCTTCTGCGGTGAGGCCATCGGCGACCGGGGTGCCCTGCTCGGCGAAGATCGGCGTCGTCACCTCGATGACACGCTCCACGCGGGCCGGATCGAAGTCACCGATGGTGGCGTTGGGTCCGTTGCCGACGAGATTCTGCTCGGCCATGGTCGCCACCGCGTACTCGGCGTTGGCGTCGGTGTACACCCAGCCGGTGTTGTACTGCTCCACCGCGTCAACGATCACTGCGTCGGCCGCATCGGGATTGGCCATGTAGTCGACGGCGCCGCGCTGCAGCACCGGCACCAGCTGCTCGAGGCAGGCGGCGTTCGCTTCCAGGTCACCGGACCGCACCGACAGAGCGGACTTGTAGATCGGGAAACCGACGTCGTGCACCAGCTGGTAGTCGACGGGCTTCATCCAGCCCTCGACCTCTTCCTCGTAGACCATCGGCTCGGAGCTGGCGAAGCCCTGCTGGGCAGCGCGGCCCTGGTCGGCGACGAAGTTGGCCGGTGTGCCGTCATAGCTGCCGTCGACCTGCTCCGGCGACAGAATGCCCGATCCGGTCAGGTAGCTCATGTAGGTGGAGCCCTCGAAGTAGAGCACCCGGGCGTCGACGCCCTTGAGGTCGGCGATGCCCTGCACCTGCGGGTAGGTCGCCGGGTCCCACATGATCATCTGCGGGCTGATGTCCAGCGGCGCCATCACCGCGGTGGTGGGGTTCGACTGCGAGTTCTGCACCGCCTGGTCGGTGTCGACGTAACCGAGCATGATGTCCGGGTCGGCATACATCTGGGAGGTGACCGTCTGGTTGCCGATGGCCGGTCCGCCGGAACGGATCTCGAGGTCGACACCGGTGTACTCCCCGCCATCGAACAGCGGTCCCACCACACGCTTGTTCTCGGCGTTGATGGTGGTGTTGTCGGGGCCGAGGAGCTGGTAGAGGTGTCCGTGCTCGGACTCCGGGTTCCAGTCGGTCTGCACGACGATCTTGGCGGGGCAGTTCTGGCTGAGGTCGACCGGACCGATCGCGCCGTCGAAGCCGGACGATTCGGTGCCGCTGTCGGAACCGCAGGCTGCGGTCAGGGCCACGGCCGCGGCGACCGCCGCGATACCGGTGCTCTTGGACAGGCGACGCCAGGTGTGGTTTGTCATGTCTTCCTTCGGTTGTGGACGTGCGGATACGACGAGACGAGCTGGGGACGAGAACGACTCAGGACGGCTGGTACCAGCGGCCGACGACTCGGTTGCCGAGCCAGCCGAAGAACCAGAACACAGCGACGCCCAGCAGCGACGCCAGGATAATCGACGCGAACAGCTCCTCGGACTGCAGGCGGGACCGATAGTTGTCGATGAGGATTCCGATACCGGGATTGCCCTGCTTGAAGAAGAAGTCACCGACGATGGCGCCGACCACGGCCAGGCCTGCGGAGATGCGCAGCCCGGCGAAGATGGCCGGCAGGGCGGCGGGGAACTCGAGTTTGCGCAGCACCGTCATCCGGCTGGGGTGGTGCAGCGCGAACAGGTCGCGCATCTGCCGGTCCACCGACTTCAGCCCGAACAACGTGTTGGACACGATCGGGAACAGCGCGATCAGCACACAGACGAACACACGGGCGCTGAAGCCGAACCCGAACCAGAAACCGACCAACGGGACGAGCGCGAGGATCGGGATGCACTGCAGGATCACCGCATACGGGAACAGCGCGTTCTCCATCATGCGCGACTGGGACATGATGACCGCCCAGGTGATGCCGATGGCGGCCGCGATGGCGAGACCGGTCAGCGCGACAACGGTGGTGCGTCCCAACGCCTCCCACATCTCCTGCGCCGACGGACCGAACAGGCCGTCGGTGATCACCTTGTGCGGCGGCGGCATCAGGAACCGGCGGTCGGGATCGAGGATGGCGTAGCTCACCAGATACCACACCCCGATGACGAGGAGCAGCACGATGAGCGGTCCAGACAGTCCGCGGAGCATGGTGCGGGACTTCTTGGGAGGCTTGCCGCGTGCTGCCACGGCCACCTCGGTGGTGGACTTGGGGTCCGTGTCGGTGGTGGTCACGAGTGGGCCCCTTTCAGGGAATGGGAGATGCGGCCGGAGATCTCGGCGAACTCGGGTTCGAAACGCAGGTCGGGCGATCGGGGGAAGTCGAACGGCACCTCGATCTCGTCGACGATGGTTCCGGGACGACCGGACATGACCAGCACCCGGTTGGACAGGAACGCCGCCTCCGACACCGAGTGGGTGATGAACAGCCCGGCAAAACCCTTGGCGGCGAACAGTTCGTTGAGCTCGACGCCGAGGCGCTCGCGGGTGATCTCGTCGAGCGCGGCAAAGGGCTCGTCGAACAGGAACAGGTCGGGGTCGAGGGTCAGCGAGCGTGCCAGCGACACCCGCATCCGCATGCCGCCGGACAGCATGTGCGGCAGGTGCTCCTCGAAACCCTCGAGTCCGACGGTGGCCAGTGCGGCGGCGATGCGATGCTTGCGGTCCTCGCGGGGGACGCCGTCGAGCTCGCCGAACAGTGCCACGTTGTCCCACACCGTCCGCCACGGCAGGAGGGTGGCGTCCTGGAACACGTAGCCGACACGGTCGGCACCGCACTGCATGTAGCCGTCGGTGATCGACTCGAGACCCGCGGACAGCCGCAGCAACGTCGACTTGCCGCATCCGGATGGCCCGACGACGCTGACGAATTCGCCTTCGCGGACGGTGAGATTCACGTCGCGCAGCGCATGGGTGCCGTCCGGGTAGACGAGTTCGCTGTGCTCGAATCCGACCAACGGATGGCCGACGGGCGATCGGGGAGTGGTCGCTTCGGGTGAGTTCATCATCGCTCCATCACGCAGGGGACAGGGGTCGTTTCGGTGTCCGACGGCGCGATCGCCGTCCAACTGGTGGTCTCGGTGCGGGCGACCGGAGCGCCGTTGACGATCACCACGCGGTCGGCGGGGGCGGTGGCGATCACGTCGACGACGTCGGTGCCGCGCACCGCGAGGAAATCGGCGCGCGCCCCGACCTGCAGGCCCGCCGGTTCGAGACCCAGGGCGGCGCGGGCGTTGTCGGTGACGAGTTCCATTGCGGTATCGGGTGCCTGGTGCGCTGCGGTCACCAGCAGCGATGCGGTCTCCAGTGGATCGGCACGGCCCACCGGGTTGAACGGATCTCGGATGTTGTCGGCGCCGCCGGCCACCAGAACGCCGGCGTCACGCAGCACATCGATCGCGGTGATGCCGCGCCGACCGGCCGACGCTCCGTGGCGTCCCTGCAGGTAGAGATTGGTGATCGGCAGTGCGATGACCGACACCCGGGCCCGTGCCAGGGCCGCTGCGACGAACGCCAGATCCGCGGGCGGCAGGGTGGACAGACGGCTGCAGTGCCCGGCGGTGCGGATGCGGTCGGTCGGCCAGTCGGCGACGCGATCGGCGTAGTGCTCGATGGTGAGGTGATCCCCGTCCATGAACTCGTCGATGTGCAGATCGGTGCCGATGCCGCGGGATTCGGCGAGATCGAGCAGCCGCGTGACCTCGACGGCGGGGTCGTCGGCGATGTGCGGGGCGCCGCCGACCAGGTCGGCTCCGACGTCGAGGGCGGCTTCGATGAGACGTGTCGGTGCCAGCGGGCTGGCCAGGACGGCGATCTGCATCGTCATCAACCCGCGAAGCTGCTCGCGCACATCGACCAGGGCTCGGACGGCGCGTAGCGGGTCGTCGTCGCCGAGGATGTCGGCGTGGGTGCGGACAGCGGTGATGCCGTTGCGCAGCATGGACGTCGCGGCCTGCAGCGCCCGTCGTCGGAACGATTCCTCCCCGAGCTGAACACTACCGATGCGCCAGCTGGTGATGGCGTCGTTGAGGTCGCCGAGCGGTGGGTTCAGCTCCGACCACGACAGTGCCTTGTCCAGGTGCGCGTGCGGTTCGGCGGCCGGGGCGGTGAGGACGAAGCCGCGCAGGTCGAGCCAGTCCGAGCCGGTGAGCAGCGAGTCGTCTACATGTGGACGGATCTCGGACACCCGCGCAACACCGTCCGCGTCGACCGACACGGTGACGTCCACCGGAGAGCCGTCGCCGGACGACCCGGTGATGCCATGCATCGGGCGGGCGGGGGTTGCCTCCACGGGCGGCCTCCTCGGTAGTGGTTGGTTGGCGGCGGTTCGCTTGGCGGACAGGGGATGTGATCGTCATTGGTGGTGCGGTGGTTCCGCCGTGGCTGGGATCGGCGAAGCGTGCGGTTTCGTGCTAAATGTTGATCACGTCAACAACGCCCAAGTTAGGACCGCTCTGTTGCGGCCCTGTTAACCAAGGCTGCGGGCGTGTAACCAATGCCGGCGAATCTGGGAAGGTGATGCAGATGGCACTCGATGAGCCGGATGTGGCGCAGGTGTCGTTGGGTGCCGAGATTCGTCGTCGGCGCAAGGAGAGCGGCATGACATTGGCCAATCTCGCTGCGCAAGCGGGAATTTCACACCCTTTTCTGTCGCAACTGGAACGCGGGTACGCGCGGCCCAGCATGACGACGCTGGAACGGATCGCGCGAGCGCTCGGTACCACCCAGGTCAGCCTGATGCTCGCCGCCGACCCCGCGCTGGCCCGCAACACCCCGACGCCGGCGCCGGAGGGTACGCACATCGTGCGCTCCGACGAGGGCGCGCTACTGCCGCAGGCCGGCGACGACGCCGGCTACGCCCGGTTGCTGGTCACCGGCACCGCCGCGTTCTATCCGCAGGAACAGGTGCTGAGCAGGAGAGACTACGGCGACTACTTCCAGCACGAGCAGGAGGAGTGGCTGCACGTCGTCGTCGGAGAGGTCGAGGTTGACCTCGGAGATGGACGCTACGTCGAATTGCGCAAAGGTGACAGCCTTTATTACGCTGGCGGCATTCCTCATCGGTGGCGGCTCGTCGGCCCCGATGTCGCGCACCTGATCGTGGTGCAGGCGTCACTGTAGGGAGTGGTTCCCATGGCTGGGAACTTGGCGGAGATCAGAGCCTTCCGAGGAGATCTCCGATGTATCAGTCCACCAACCCGATTCGCGTCAGCGTGGTGTCCCGACAGCGAGTCGCCGACCTCGTCGACGAGTTCGAACTTGCCCCGGCCGGCGACGATCCGTTGCCCGACTGGACGGCGGGATCGCACATCGATCTGACCACCCCGGCGGGTCCGGTCCGCCAGTACTCGCTGTGCCCGGCGCCCGATGATGCCGGCACATACCGGATCGCGGTCGAACGGCGGCTCGACAGCCGCGGCGGATCGATCTCCGCCCATGATGACCTGGGTGTCGGCGTGGAGGCGTGGATCAGCCCGCCGCGCAACCACTTCGCGCTCACCCGTGCACTCGAGTACGTGTTCGTCGCTGGCGGTATCGGCATCACACCCATCCGGGCGCTGATCGAAGCGGCGCAGCGCGCCGGACGGCCGTGGCGGCTCCTCTATGTCGGGCGGTCGCGCGCGCGGATGGCGTACGTCGCCGACCTGATCGCCGCCCATCCCGACCGCGTCGCCGTTCACGAGTCCACGCTGTCCGGCCGCCTCAACCTGGGGGAAGAGTTGGCCGGATTGTCTCGTGGCACAGCCGTATACGTGTGCGGCCCGCCGACGATGCTCGACGCGGTCGCCGATGCCTGCGCGCCGCAACCGGCGGTGGACTCCTTCGCCGAACGATTCACCGCCGCAGTCGGTGTCGGCGCACCGAACCAACCGTTCGAGCTGTCCTTGGCATTCTCCGGCACCACCGTCACCGTGCCCGAGGACAAGACCATCCTCGACGTCCTCGACGGACGCGGCGTGGTGGCACCGTCCTCGTGCCGCGAAGGAATGTGCGGGACCTGTGAGACCGGGGTGGTGAGCGGTGAGGTCGATCATCGCGACGCGATCCTGTCGCCGGAGGAGCGGTCGGAGAACGAATCCATGATGATCTGTGTATCCCGTTGCACCAGTGGACGGTTGGTTCTCGAACTGTGACCACGCTGGTTCTTGAGGGTGCGGTCTCGGTGATGGTCGACGGCCGAACCGGCGCTTCCGGGCCGGTCGTGGTGCGCGACGGCGTGGTCGTCGAGCGGCCGGCCCCCGCCGGCACCGAGGTGGTCGATGTGTCCGGCTGCGTTGTCACGCCGGGGCTGGTGAACGCCCATCATCATCTGCTGCAGAGCGCATTTCGGTCTCGACCCGACACCAGGTTTCTGCCGATGCGGGAGTGGCTGGCCCGGATGGGCGAGCGCTACCGCGAGGCCGGTGTCGGCCCGGAGCTCACTGCGGCCGCAGCCGCGGTGGGTGCGGCCGAGTCGCTGCTGTGCGGTGTGACGACGGTGGCCGATCATCACCTGACCTGGCCACGCGATCAGGACCCGGTCGCGATGGCCGGCGCCACCATCGGCGCCGCGCGACGCGTGGGTGCACGGTTGGTGTTCGTCCGCGGCACCGCCCGCGACGATCCGGACGCGGCCGCACAATCTGTGGCCGACATCCACCAGACGTATCTCCCCGATGCCGTCGGCGGTGTCACGGCAGACGGGATGCTGCAGTTGGCGGTCGGCCCGTCCGGGGTGCATGCCGACGGACCTGAGACCTTTGCCGCGCTCGCCGACGTGGCGGCGCGACTCGGCCTGCGTCGCCGGACGCAGGCCAACGAGCAGATCGATGTGGAGATCGCCGCCGAGAAGTACGGTCGCCGATCGCTGGAACTCCTCGACGAGTGGGGATGGCTCGCCGACGACGTGACCGTCGCGCACTTGTGCGAGATCACCGACACCGAACTCGACCTTTTCGCCCGGTCAGGAGCGTCTGCCACTCACGCCCCAGGCTGCGACGTGCCGATGGGATGGGGTGTCGCGCGCGTGGCCGCCCTGCGCAACGCCGGAGTGAGCGTGGGTCTGGGCACCAGCGGCGGCGGCAGCAACGACGCCGGCCACCTGCTGGCCGACGCACGGCTGGCGATGCAGGTCTCGGGACTGGTGGGCGAGCCGGTGTCGGCCCGCGAGTGTCTGGCGATGGCGACGGAGGGGTCGGCGGCCGGACTGGGGCGGCCCGAATTGGGTCACCTGCGGCCGGGTGCCGCCGCCGACCTGTGCGTGTGGGACTGCTCGGATGTGCACGACGCCGGTGTGCCCGATCCGCTCGACGGTCTCCTGTGGGCCGGTCCCGGCCGCCGCCCGCGCGATGTGATGGTTGGTGGCCGATGGGTGGTCCGCGACGGTGAGCTACTGACCGCCGACTCACGCGCCCTCGCCGCCGACCTGCGCCCCGCCCCCTGAGGAGCTCCACCCCCCCGGGTCCCTGAGGGAGCGCACCCCCGGTCCCTGAGGAGCGAGCCTGCGAGCGTCACGAAGGGCCGCAACCCCTGGTCCTGAGGAACGCAACCCCCCCGGTCCCTGAGGAGCCTCGCGAGGAACGAGCGATGCGTCACGAAGGGCCGCGCAACCCCCTTCGTGACACTCCTCCGCTAGCGCTCCGGAGCTCCTCGGGGGTGCGGTGGTGACGCTCCTCCGCTACCGCTCCCGAACCTGCTCCGAACTCGAGTGACCCCGCAACACCACCACCCGCAACGCCGCACGCAGTTGTTCCGTGGTCGCCCGCCACGCCTGTTCCTCGTGCCGGCAGGCCGACGCCTCGTCGGTGTCACCGGCCAGGTCGGCCTCAGCGGCCGACTTCATCCACTCCAGGTACTGCTCCTGGCTGGTGCGGATGTAGCCGAGGATCGCGGACTGATCGTGACCACAGATGGTCGCGACCTCGTGCGCGTCAAGCGTGGAGCCGTCGTCGTCGAGCACGATGAGCGTCTGCAACGGGTCGGGCAGCGGTTCCGTATCGGGCTCATCCGGTCGCCCCGCCCCGGTGATCGCCTCGATGACCTGCGGCGATGACTCGGCGATGAACTCGAGCCAGCGCCGAATACCTGCGACGAGGTTCTCGCGATGAAACGCGGCCATCTCGACCGACGAGAACGCCGTCAGCGTCGTCTGATGAAGCACCAGGGTGATGCCCGGCCAGCGCACCGACTCCCGCGCGACGAACTCTGCGGCGGCCGTGGCATCGGTCACCTCGTCGACCAGCGTCGCGAAGAACTCGACGGTCGGCTGCTGGGCGACGACCCGCAGCCACGACGGCATGGTGCCGGTGGGGAGTGGGATGTCGCCGTCCGCATCGACAGCCACCGGCCGTCCCGCGATCTCTTCCAGAGCGCCGGATACCAAGCGCAGCAGGTGTTCCCGCGACGTCGGGTATACCCCAACCGCGACCGACGCTTCGGGCCGGGTGGGCGCCGGGCCGGCGAGAAACGCCGGATGCAGCACCTCCCACGGCCGCTGCAATGCGTCGATCGCGACCTGCGCCAGTTCGTCGACACGTCGTCGGCCGACTTCGACGATCATCCGACCATCACGCAGCAGCCGCCATCCAGCGGATTCGAGGACGTCGAGCTGCTCGGCGAGCACGTTCGGCGTCGGGTCGAGGTCAGATGCGTGCGCGGTGCAGCGGACCCGATTGGCCCTGGTGACGGTGAACGTGAGCACAGCGCACGGCCCGACTCCGAGCTCGTGCGACGCCCTGACGGTATGTCGCTCACCGACCTGTAAGGAAGCCAACCGGTCGCCCAGATCCGCACGGAACTCGCGCCACGCGTCGTCGACGGCGGAGTCGAAATCGAAGTCTCGCATGACTTCTCCTTTCGTCGGTCCCAGACGTCCCGGTCGCGGTGTGGCATCTGTGAGGGGTGATCCTCGGCAGGTGGTCGCGTTGTCTCGCGATATCTGAACAGTAGGGGAGGGGTCTGACAGGTCGGATCGGATGAACCGAGCTGACGGCTGAACCCGCATCCACCTGCCGGCAACGCTGCTGACATCTCAATCGGTCGCAAACGTGCCCGGCGTTACACCCAGGGCCTGTGAGGAATCACAACATCGCCAGGTCACAGAGCGATCGACACAGGGTTCTGCCGGAATCCGGCCTCGTCCCCGGACGTTGAACGGTGGGTAACGCAGAGATGAGGAGACCATGACCACACAGGCTGAGGTGCGGGACGACACTGTCGTCGGGCCGTCGCTGCTGCCTGCCGACGACCCGTTCTATGACGAGCCGGCGGGCCTGCAGCGGATGCGTCCCGGCGAGATCATCCGATCCCGGCAGGTGGAGTTGAAGGACTTCTGGGCCTCGCATCACCGCAGCGATGCGTGGCAGCTGATGTACCGATCGACCGACCTGAACGGCTCTGCGTGCATCGCCGCGACCACCGTCGTGCTGCCCCGCAAGCCGGCATCCGGCGACGGCTTCCAACTGCTGTCGTTCCAGTGCGCGATCGACGCGGTCTCCTCACAGTGTTTCCCGTCATATGCGCTGCGCAAGGGCGCCGACGCAGGTCGAACCATCGCCCCCTTCGAGTTCATGGTGGTACGCCGTGCCCTGGCCAAGGGCTGGGCGGTCTCGATCCCCGACCACGAAGGCATGCTCGGAGCGTGGGGAGCCCCGCGCGAACCCGGCTATCGCACCCTGGACGGCATCCGCGCCACCCTGTCGTTCCCCGACCACGAACTCCCCGCCGACACCCCGGTCGGCCTCTGGGGCTACTCCGGCGGTGGGATGGCGACGTCGTGGGCCGCGGAGATGGCCCCGACGTACGCGCCGGACCTCAACCTGATCGGCGCGGTGCTCGGCTCACCGGTCGGCGACATGGCGTCGGCCCTGATGCGTCTCAACGGCAGCTTCCACGCGGGCCTGCCGGTGATGGCGATCGCCGGCTTGCGCCGTGTCTACCCGCAGCTCGATCAGATGATCGAGAAGCACGCCACCGACAGGGGGCGCCGTCACCTGGCGGAGATCGCCGAGATGCCAACACTGGATGCGTTGCGCCACTTCAGAAACCACGACATCGACGACTACCTCGACATCCCGCTGGCCGACGCGCTCGCCCAGCCGAAGATGGTCGAGATGATGGATGACCTGCAACTCGGCGCCCACAAGCCGGACATCCCGTTGCTGGTGATCCAGGCGGTGCGCGACGAGGTGATCAGCGTCGACGACGTCGACGGCCAGGTCGCCCGCTACCGCGACCACGGTGCAACGGTGACCTACGTGCGAGATCAGCTCAGCGAGCACTACTCGCTGCTTCCCCTCGCCGGCCCGATGGCTGTCGGGTGGTTGTCGCGTCGGCTCGAGGGCCGGCCGGCTACCGACAAAACCGTGATGGCCGTGGCCGGACAGCGGCCACCCACGGCGGCATTGCGACGGCTCACCGACCGCATCTGGGCGGATGGGCGAGACGGCGCGGTTGAGGTGGAGGATTCGTCGGTGGCGTGACGCGGTCGTCCAGTTCGGTGACAAACTCCGTCACGCAAGGTAACCGCGTTGCGTCTCGCCCAGCACTTCATCGATGTCTCCAGAAGGAAACTCGTAGGTGAGCGCCTGACGCACGGCCGCCAATTTGCGGGCTTTGATCTGGTGGTGCTGCTTTGCACGCGCATCGCGGAGCGCGGAACGAACCCACTGGGCGACGGTGGTCCCCTGTCGTCGCGCTAGGTTTTCTATCTCGGCGTACTCTTCGTCCTCCAGCATCACCTGCAAGCGCTTGCTCATCTTCCGAGTATGAACGGGACAAGTGTCCAGCGGGAAACGCCTGCGTCACAGTTCTCTTCCACCATTCAGCCCCCGCTCTTCTCGCGCCAATGTCAACGTGACCATCATGACAGCGCCATCGCACACGACCGGGTTTACCGTGAGACATGGCCAGTACAAAGTCGTACTCGCAGTTCATCGCTCTCGATCCCGAAGCCGTGTGGCAGGTCCTCGGTGACCCATCCCGGTTGCCCGAGTGGCACAGCGGATATCGCTCTGTCTCGCTTCACGATCCGATTCAGGTCGGCGGGCGAGGAGCGTATGTCCAAACGCACAAGATTGCCGGTCCACTTCATCGCCGCCTGGCGCCGCCCTTCGAGATCACAATCGTCGACGCCGGCCGCCACCTGCAGCTGACCCAACCGGAACCGGTAGGTGCGGCGGTGATCGACTTTCGCCTCACTCCGGCAACAAGCGGATGCGTGATGACCGAAACAGTCACCACCACAGCGACATCCGGAACCATGAGTCGCACCCTGCTCGCCGGCACCCCACACCTGACCGACCGCGCCGACTTCGCACGGCTGGCCCATCTCGCCGGACTCGCACCCGCCGACGACGCGCTCAACGTCGTCATCGCCGGCGGCAGCGGCGCACTCGGTCGACACCTCGCCGCCGACCTGTCCTGCCGCGGCCACCGTCCGGTGATCCTCACCCGAAGTCCCGACACTGCTACGCCTTTCGAGCAGATCGAATGGGACGGACGCACGGTCGGCGACTGGGCCGACGTGCTGACTGCCGACCGTCCGACCGCGGTGGTGAACCTGGCGGGCAAGCTCGTGGATTGTCGTCCGACCGAACGAAATGTGGCGCGACTGCGCGACAGCCGGGTGAACGCCACACGAGCCCTGGTCACGGCGTCGAAGCAGCGGGACACCCCAATCCGGCATTGGTTGCAAGCGAGTACGACAGCGATCTGGAGCGACGCCGGCGAACAATGGTGCACCGAGAACACTCCGCTGCCTGACGGTTTGCCACAGATGACCGGGGTGGCGCAGCCGTGGGAGGACGCCGTCGAAGGTGCGCACTCCGACCACCTGGTGATCCTGCGGACCTCGATCGTGCTCGACGGTCAGGCCCCGGCGATGAAGCGTCTCGCCGATCTCACGCGTGCGGGCCTCGGCGGCCGGGTCGGCTCAGGCAGGCAGTGGTTCAGCTGGATTCACATCGACGACTGGCTCGCCATCGCCCGCGCCGCACTCGGCCTCGACCCAGATATCACGATCCCCGACGGCGTGGTGGTCGGTGCCAGCCCGAACCCGGTGCGCAACACCGAACTCATGGCCGCCTTGCGGCGCGCACTGCACCGCCCACCTGCGCCGCCGACGCCCGCACCCCTGCTTCGCCTCGGTGCCATCGTGCTGCGCACCGATCCGGCGCTCGGACTCACCGGGCGACGGGCTCGGTCGCAGGTGCTCGTCGACGTCGGATTCGAGTTCCGATTCCCAGAACTGGATGGTGCCTTGGCGGATCTGCTCGGCAGAAGCGGGCGCGGCCAATGGGTAACCCCAGCAGGGGTCACAGCAGGAGCTTCTGCAGCCGATCCTCACTGATGACGTGGATGCGCTCTCCTCGGCGCTTGCGTTCGCGGACCTCGTACAGCTTGCTGCCTTCGGCGATACCAACGGTGTTGGCGATCTGCGGGGCACGGACGAGAACAGTCGTGTCGTCGGTGATCGACGACTGGACGACACCACCTGCCTTGGCGATCGCTTTTGACAGCTCCCGCTGGGTTCCGATGCTGAAGCGTCCGGTCAGTGCGACGTGGTGGCCGTACAGGGATCTCGGCCCGGTCTTGTATCGCATGTCGACGGAACCGAGTTCCTTGAGCGCCGTCGCCGCCTGTGAACCGTTGACGTACCGCAGCCCGTTGCGGGCGGTGGCGTGCCAGATCCAGCACTTGAGGTCGTCCGGCGCTTCGAGCGTACGGATGTGCGCCACATCGCCGCTCTGCCAATCCTGACCGGTCAGCAACGTCCCGGCGAGTAGCCCCACCTGGTAGATGTCGACCCATGTCGCCCAGTTCTGGCGCTCTTCGATGTCCGTGGGGGAGTAGGCGGGCGTGTAGGCGTCGATCGGGGAACGCTTCGGCGTGAGCGTGTGCTTCGAGATGCCGAAGTCGCCGAGAACAAGATGGCCGTCGCGCACGAACACGTTGTCCGGCTTGATGTCCCGATGCGTCACCCCGCTGGTGTGCATCAACGCCAGCACGCGGAGCAGCCGGCGGATCTCACGATGGACACGGCCCGGTGACCAACCATGCCACTCCGGGTCGTCGGCGAGCTGTGCAATGGTTCCGTCGGCGAGGTACTCCAGGACCAGCACGTATCGGGTCCGACGTCGTGGCTCGGTGCCGACAGCGAAGGAATCGATGACTTCGACGACCTCCGGATACCCGGCGAGTAGATGTCCGAAATGCGCCTCGCCGTGCCAGTCCGTCGCCGACGCGCACACCTTGACGCACACCGTGCGCACATTCCGATCACTGGTTGTGGAGAGGGTTGCGGCACGGTAGACCGAGCCGTAGCCGCCGCCGGCCAGATATTCGATGATGCGGTAGCGCCGGCCGTCGTCGTTGGTGAGGATCTGACCGGCACGCAATCGGGCTCGTGGGGACGCCATGCGTTCACGGTAGCGGGGTCGGTGACAGGCCTGTTGGTTTTGTACGTCAACCTCGGGAGTATGCATTTCGTAGGTTCAGAGCCTACGGAACGCAAACTCGTGGCGCCCCGTAACGGTCTAGGGCCTACGCCGACGGCACCGGCAACGGAGCCAGACTGTTCCCCCGCGGGATCGTCGCGCAGTTGCTGCGTGTCGGCGTGCCGGCGAAACGCTCCGTGAGGAACTGCAGCGCTTGGGCCTCGAAGACCGGGAACGCCTGTCCGTGGGTGAGGCCGTCGTACTGGGCATAGGTGACATCGACTCCGCGGGTGCAGTATTCGTGGGCGAGACCCACCACGTCGTCGGTGACCATGATGGTGTCGCCGACCGCGTCGGCGTGGCCGACGGCGAGGAACAGCGGCGACCGCGGGGTACCCCGGCTGCCCATGATGTTGTCGTTGACCGCGCGGACCACCTCGGGCACGTCGAGCAGCCCGGAATAGGGCGGCTTCACCATGTCGGCACTCGTCAGACCGGGATAGTCGCGGGCGAAGTCGTTGATGCACTCATCGCTGACCTGCTGGGTGATCTGCTTGCCGCGGGTGGACAGGAACGAATCGGTATCGAGGTCGTAGGTGCGTTGGTACGCGACGACGAGAGCGGGAATCACCCCGGCCCACTGGGCGCTGCCGTTGATGTAGGGCAGGTTGTGCGCGAGGTCGACGGGCAGGCCGCCGCCCGCCGTGCCGACGATGTTCAGCTCGGGCGCATACCGCGGCGCCACCTCCGCGCCCCACTGGGTCGGCACCGATCCGCCCGAGTAGCCGACCAGTCCCACCGGGGTGGAATCCGGAACGCGCAGGAAACTCTGCGCCGCACGCACACCGTCGAGCGCGGCATACCCCGACTGCCGGCCGATGGTCCACTCCAGATCCTCACCCTCGTAATCGGGCGCCACCACCGTGTAGCCGGCCGCGAGATACCCGGCGATGACAGCTTGTTCGGCGGTGTTCAGCGGGTTGGCGTAGCCACCGCTCAGCGTGTACGACGGGTCACACTTCGAGCCGAGCGCGTCGTAGGCCATGTGGTACGACACCAGCCGCGTCGGGCCCGGCGTCAGCGGCCGCAGCACCGTCGCCACCGTGACCGCGCCGTCGCCGGCCTGGTCCGTGGTCCGGTACAGCACCTGACTACCCGTGACAGGTGTGTCCAGGGTGGGGGTGCGGAACGTCATCGGCCGCGACCGCAGAACCGTTCCCGGCGCGACACCGCCCAGCGGGCCCGCGTAGTCGTAGAACGGATCCGCCGACGGCAGCGGCGAGCCCGGTCCGGGTGCGGCGGTCGCCGAGGGCGCGGCGGCGAACACCACGGACCCGAGCGTCAACCCGAGGGCGACGAGGACACGAAGAAGCACAAGGCGGGAAGCGCGGGCCATGGACCGAGTTAAACAGCAACCGACCAGGTCTGCCGAAGTTGGCGGGAACCCACGGCGATCGTGGCTCAGATCCGCGTGACCTCCAGATCCCCGTCCGTGTACTGCGACCGCAGCCGCTTCTTGTCGAACTTGCCGACGCTGGTCTTCGGGACCTCGTTGATGACCGTCCAGTTCTCCGGCAGCTGCCACTTGGCGACCTTGTCGGACAGGAACTCCTGCAGGTCTTCGACTTTCGCGTCGGACCCCTCACGCAGCACCACCGCCACCAGCGGTCGTTCGTCCCACTTGGCGTCCGCGATGCCGATCACCGCGGCCTCGATGACGTCGGGGTGACCCATGACGGCGTTCTCCAGGTCCACCGAGGAGATCCATTCGCCGCCGGACTTGATGATGTCCTTGGTGCGGTCGGTGAGGGTGAGATAGCCGTCGGGGGTGATCATGCCGACGTCGCCGGTGCGCAGCCAACCGTCATCGAACTTGTCGTCGGCGTCGATACCGTAGTAGGAGCCGGTGATCCACGGTCCGCGCACCTGGAGCTCGCCGATGGACGTGCCGTCGTTGGGCACCACCTCGTCGACGTCGACGAGCCGCGCCTGCACCGACGCCGGGAACCGGCCCTGGGTGTAGCGATACCGCCACCGCTCCTCACCCTCGGTGTGCGCCGGCGGCCGCGACACCGAGCCGAGCGGCGACGTCTCGGTCATGCCCCAGCCCTGCAGGATCTGGATGTCGTGGTCCTCGTCGAAGGTGTGCATCAGCGACGGCGGCACCGCCGACCCGCCGATCAGCACATCGTGCATGCAGGAGATGTCCTGCGGATGCTGCTCCAGATATTGGTGCAGCCCAAGCCAGATCGTCGGCACCGCAGCCGAGAACGTGGGCTGCTCGGCGGCGATCAACGCGGCCAGCGGTTCGGGCTGCAGGAACCGGTCCGGCATGATCAGCGACGCCCCGATCATGAACGCCGCATACGGCAATCCCCATGCCATCGCATGGAACTGCGGCACCACCGCCAGTGCACGGTCACCCTGCTTGAGCGCCGGGCCGTCGGTCATGCAGACCTGCATCGAATGCAGATAGACCGAACGATGCGAGTACACAACACCTTTCGGATCACCGGTGGTTCCGGACGTGTAACACATCGCGGCGGCGGATCGTTCGTCGACCTCCGGCCAGTCGAACTCGACCGGCTGATCGGCGATGAGCGTCTCGTACGCGTGTACCTGCACCCCGTCGGGCACCTCGACGCCGTCGGTGGAGTCGCCGGTGACGATCACGTGCTTGACGGTGCTCAGCTGTGGCAGGTGCGGCGTGAGAAGCGGCAGCAGCGTTGGGTCGACGATGATGACCTGGTCTTCGCCGTGGTTGGCGACGTGGATCAACTGCTCGGGGAACAGCCGGATGTTGAGGGTGTGCAGCACCACGCCCATAGACGGGATGGCCAGGTACGCCTCGAGATGTTCGGCGTTGTTCCACATGAAGGTGCCGACCCGCTCGTCGCCGGTCACACCGAGTCCGCGCAGCGCGTGCGCGAGCTGCGCGCAGCGTCGTCCGACGTCGGCGTAACTCCGTCGTCGTGCACCGGCGTCGGTCCAGGTGACGACCTCGGCGGTGCCGTGGATGGTGCTGCCGTGACGCAGGAGCTGTGCGATCGAGAGTGGGGTGTCTTGCATGGTGCTGAGCATGGGAACTTCTCCTTCGAAGATCTGAGCAGAGGACCTGGGTGGTATCTCGGCGTGGGGTGGTCAGACGCATCAGGTTCGAGCGTCGCACTCCGATGCGATCCGGATGGGCAGTTTCGCGAAGAGCGAGACGGGGCAATGTTTCAAGTGGTCGTTCCGTGTAATGTGTGTTGATAGCGCACGATATCCCCAGGTGGAGGAGGAGATCATGAGTGATGTTCTCATTCGAGATGTTCCAGACGATGTGCTTGCGGCAATCGACGCGCGCGCGACACAACTAGGCCTCTCCCGAACGCAGTATCTTCGCCGTAAGCTCGCGCAGGATGTCCTGGTGGATTCGGAGCCGGTAACCGTGGAGGACCTGCAATCCTTCGGATCCACATTCTCCGATCTGGCAGATGACGACGTGATGTCACGCGCGTGGCGATGACCCGTTCCTGGCTCATCGACAAGTCCGCGCTGGTGCGCCTCGGGTCGAGTCCGGACGCGCACCATTGGGCGGAAAGAATTGAGCGGGGGCTCGTTCACATCACCACGATGACTCGGCTCGAGACCGGATTCTCGGCCAGAAGTGCACCGGAGGCACGCCGCGGATTACATAAGCCACCCATCTCTTTGATGCCCGTCGAGTACCTCACACCCGCAATCGAGGCGAGAGCCCTCGAAGTTCAACTGCTTCTGGCTGAGGTGGGACACCATCGCGCTCCGTCGGTTCCAGACTTGCTGATCGCGGCGACCGCAGAACTCGCCGGACACGCGGTCTTGCACGTCGACAAGGACTTCGACCTCATCGCAGAGATCACCGGGCAACATGTGGAGCGGCTCGCGGTGCCCTCCAGGTGATCCCACTGCATCCGATCCCCCTGCATCCGATCCCCTTGCGCGACTCGGAGGCGGGATCTGGGGAAGGATCGGGTGTCGACTATCCGCGACGCCTCGCCGCCCTGCGGGCAAACTCGTCGAGTGCGTCGGTGACCTCGGCCGCATGCCACATCCTGTTCCGGGAGAACCCGGTGAACTCGCGAAGGATTCCCGCCTCGACCAGGGGGCCGATGGGTCTGCCGGCATTGTCGGGCGAGACATCCAGTGCGGCAGCGACGGTTCGGCGATCCACCACTGGCTGTCGAAGCAGGAAGTCCATGAGTCGCAGGGCACCTGCTCCCTGCCGGACACGTATCCGGTCGCGCCATTGCTCGCGGATGTGTCGTAGGTCCGAGACCAGGTGGCTGCCGTTCTCCACGGCGGAAAGAGCGGCGCGCGAGAGTGTTTCGACGATCATCGACGGATCTCCGCTCCGATAGGAATCCAACGCTGCGAAGTAGCTGCGCGTATCGGCGAGCAGTCCGGCCGACACCGGCACAGTGACGTTCTGCGTCAGTCGGCTCGCGCGGAGCATGGCCTGGACGAGTGCGCGGCCTGTCCGGCCGTTGCCATCGGGGAAGGGATGGATTGTCTCGAACTGCGCGTGCGCGATCGCGATGTGGATCAGCGGTGGGATATCGCTGCGACGGGCGAACTCGATCAGGTCGTCGATGAGGTCGGGTACCCGCGCAGCTGTGGGCGCGACGAACTCTGCGTCATGGGGGCCGATGCTCGTGCCACCGATCCACACCTGATCGTCTCGCCATAGCCCAGCCATCTGCGGGCTGGTGTTCTGCATCAGCGCGTGGTGCATCGCGAGGATGGCGTCGGCGTCCAGGCGGTCTGCCAGCTCGACCGCCGCCGTCATTGCCGCGACATTCCCGACGATCTCGGTGGCATTGCGCTTCTCGCGGCTACCCAACTCGGCGAGCGCGATCTGCTTGGCTCCCGACGACAGATTCTCGATCTGCGACGACGACGCGGACTCGGAACGTAGGAGTATCGCAGAGAACGGTGCCAGCTCGTTGCCGAGCTCGGCGTCGAATCGGGTGAGCACCGCACTTGCCTCGGCGACGAGCGCCGACGTCTCGGGAGCGACATGCGGCGTGGCAGCGGCGATGTGCGGAACAACGGCGGCCCGATACGGGCCCCGGTACCGCTCGCGTTGAGCTCGAGTCAGTAACTCAGGTGGGATCGTCGGGGTCCAGTCGATGACCTCGCTGGACAACGCGGGCCAGTCGCCTGGCCCGCGGGCGGGAGTCCCAAGTGAGGGCATACAGGAACCATACCTTCACTTATGAGATAAGTGAGGGTATGGCACACCCATGCCATCACTTACGCCGGTCTCGCCCGACTACCCGAGGTCGACGCTGCTCACCCGACGCGCGGTGTCGTTGATGAATCCGATCTGCGCGGACAGATTGGCCTGCATGCCCTGCAGGTGATCCCACTGCATCCGATCACACTGGGTGTCCCGTCCCCAAGATGCTCCGACGGTGTCGCCGTGCGCGAGCAACCGCTGGTGGCGTTCGTGGTCGCGCAGCACCTTGGCGTAGGAGTCGAAGTTGGTGGCGAGCTCGGCGAGCTGCGCGACGTTGTCGAGCAGCTCCCGCCAGTTGTGCTGCACTCGCGCCAGGCGTTGGTTGATCGCCTCCGTGAGCGCACGGCCGACGTCGGAGTCCGACTCGGGGTACTCGATCGATGACCGCACCCACCAGATGCGGTAGCACTGGTGGCTGATCGTGTAGAGGGACTGGTCGACCTGCGGCAGGATCTGGCCGGCGGTGATCACGTGACTGCGCGCGGCCGGCGATGCCTTGATCCGTTCGACGAGCAGCACCGCGATGCCGAGGAGTTCCGCCTCCGGTCGCAGCAGTGCCGATTCGCCGGCGAGCTCACCGTGCGCGGGGGTCCGTTCGGCGCCGTACGGCCACGGGTTGGCCGTGCGCGCATTGTCCGGAAATCGGACAATCCGTGGCCGTGTAATCCGGCCCCACAGTCCGGGCTCCGCGGGCGGCGGTGCCTGATTCGGCCACCGGTTCGACGCGGTGAACCGCAGGTAGGCGTCCCGCGCGTACTCCGACGTGAGCGCGCCGACCAGGGCTTTCAGTTCGGTGGTGTCGGCGTCGGGGCGCCGGCCGTCACGCGCACCCGCCGACGACATCGCGACCAGGTGGTCGGTCATCGAGACGGAGTTGGTGGGCATCGTGAACTCTCCGGAGGGGCAGGTAGGTGGCGTCCGGGTGACGGTAGCAGTGCGCACCGACCACGGGCTGCTGACTACATCGTCCCGTGATCAGCTCTCACATCCCACACCGTCGCCGTCGCGGTCGAGGTGCGAGCCGTAGCCGGGCTGCCCGGCGTAGACGGGTGCCGCGCCGGCGGCACGGGCCGCGGTGCAGTTCTTGTAGTAGGCGCTGCTGTCCTGGGTGGGCGCGGGCGGTGGCGGTGGGACGTAGGCCGGGGTGGTCGGCTCCGGTTCCGGCGCGGCCGGTATCGCGCGGCGCGTCTGCTCGTCGACGTACGGTTCGGTCTCGACCGCCTCGGTGGTCTCCTCGGTGACGGGAACCGTTGCGCCACAAGATGAGAGCACGCGCTGCATGGCGGACTTCTCGGCCGCGGTCACCCAGAGGCGGTACTCGGCTTTGACGTCGATCTGCCGGGACACGTAGGTGCAGCGGTACGACTTGTTGGGTGGCAGCCAGGTGGCGGCGTCGCCCGCGCCCTTCTGGCTGTTGGTGGGTCCGTCGGTGGGCTGCAGGTTGCGCGGATCGTTCGCCAGGTTGCGGCGTTCGTCGGCGCTCAGCTGCTGCGCACCCTTCTGCCAGGCGTCCGACAGCGCGACGACGTGGTCGACCTGCACCTCGGTGGACGTGGTCTCGCCGCGGGTGAACGGGATGGACCGGCCGGTGTACGGGTCGTTCAACGTGCCCGACAGGACCACGCAGTTCTGGGTGCCCGGCTTGATGACCACAGCGTCCATCGTCTGGAGGAGGTCGTTGCGGGTGTCGCAGCCGTTGTGGCCGCCGGCGACGGTGACGTCGTCGGACCAGGCCTGCCCGAACTGGTCGCGGTCGTAGCCGGTCTTGGGGGCGCGGCCCTTGACCGCCAGGGTGTCGAGCTTCGTGATCGCGGCGTTGGCGTCGTCGCTGGTGAGCGGTACCGCCGCGGCGACGGTCGACGTCGGGGCCGCACTGGTGGTGATGGACGTCGTCGTTGTGGTGGGTGCGGTCGTCGTCGACGACTGCGCGGCCGCCGGCGTCGACGTGTCCTCCTCTTCGGGGAGGAAGTTGCCGATGATCGCGAGCACCGCGATCCCGGCGACGACCCCGCCGCCGATCTTCCACCATTTACCGCCGCTGCCGGTGGCCGTGGTGGTGGCGCCCGGCGAGTGGTAGCGGTCGGTCCATTGCTCGCCGTCCCACCATCGCAGCCGTCCGGATCCCGACGGATCCAGATTCCAACCGGGCGGGGGCAGCGGCGCACTCACTTGTTTTCTCCAGGCAAATCGATGTAACTCAGTCCGCATGGTTTAGCGTTCGGGAGGCTCACTCTGTTACAGAGTGCCGATCCGAAGTCCAAGTCGACTCGCGTCAGAATCGATCCCCGCAACGATGGCCAAAGCAGCTGAGCGACCATAGAATACGGCATCCGCCAGAACTCCGAAGGGGTCGAAGGTACTGACTTCGCGGGACCAAAGTCGCACGGACATCGTCGTTTCTACCGCAGTCCTGCCCGATCGAACTCCTGTTGCAGCCGAGGACGATTCCGATGAATGTCCCGCAGTTGCACGATGAACGTGTCGACCTCGTGGGCTCGGTCGGTCCCGTTGGCCAACCGGCGCATTCGGACGAGGTGCCGGGCCGCTGCCTGGTAGTGGCCGGCGCCTGCGGTCTCGAGTTCGGCATACACCAGGTCGGTGAGTGGTCCGAGCACGGCGAGCCGGTCGATCTTCTCGTACTTCTTGATCAGGTCGAGCCACAGCGCGCCGTCGGTCAGAGACAAGTCGTGCGCCTGCGCCCAGGCCCGCCGCGGATCACGAAGTGTGTTGAGACTGAACAGGACCGCATCGCGCGGGCGGGTGTTGAGAGTCGTGGTGACCTCGTCCTGCAGGCTGTCCCAGTCGTCGCCGGCAGTGTCGTACAGACGCGCGGCGGTGGACGATGACGGGAACCGACGAAACACCGCGAGCCTAGTGGCGAGGAGCTCGTCGGGTCGATGGGCAGCCACCAGGGCACACCAGGTTTCCGACGCCGTCAGCGACTGATGTCCTCGGTCGAACTCGGTGGCGCGCTGTGCCCAGTCGATCGCGCGGTCGTACTCGTCGATCTCGGCGAGTGCTTTCGCGGTGTCGTCCAACCAGGCCGCGACCCGTTGGTCGCGTGCGTGCGTCCGGATGACCGCATCGGCGTCGCGGTCCAGCACGGCGAGACGACGGTCGTTGTGGTCCAGGGTGAACAGTTCGTGACGGAAGGAGGTGCGCCAGTCGTCGGGCAGAGGTTCGAGCCCGGCTCGGATCTCGTCGAGCCGCCGACGGTAGCGCGCCATCCCGACGTCGCCGAGCGCCGGCGCGTACCGCACCGGGTCGAGGGTGAAGAAGTCGCAGTCATTGTGGAACTGGAACTTGATCATCCAGTCGACCAGCTTGGCGGGTGGCGGAGCTGCCGGGCCGGACAGGTCGGCGTGCAGGTCCAGGAGGTCTCGGACGGCGTCGCCGATGATGCCGCTGGAATCGTCGGCACGCATGATCACCTTGAGCGCGGAGGCCAGCGCCTTCTGCGTCACCGCGAACGCCTCGGCCGGGTTGCCTTGGTCGGCGGCTTCGCGGAGCAGGTCGACACCCTCGTGCATCTGGGCGCCGTGGGCGTTGGATGCCCGCCAGGTGTGCAAATCGGCGCGCGTGCGGATCAGCGGTAGGACGTCGTCGGCGAGATCGGCCATCTCACCATTGTGGACAACGGGTCGGGCCGCGGCTGAGCCCAGGTCGCAGGCCTCCCGCCCGTAGATCGGTGCGGGCATACTGTTCGTGATTCGCCCGTCCCTGACTGGAGGTTCCTGTGGCCGGTGGCCTCGTCGCTTTGCTGGACGACATCGCGACCCTGACGAAGGCGGCTGCGGCGTCGATCGACGACATCGGCGCCGCCGCCGGCAAGGCCAGCATCAAGGCGGCCGGTGTGGTCGTCGACGACACCGCCGTGACGCCTCGTTATGTGCACGGCTTCACGCCCGATCGGGAACTGCCGATCGTCCGCAAGATCGCCGTCGGGTCGATCCGCAACAAGCTGCTGATCATCCTGCCGGTGGCGATGATCCTCAGCCAGTTCCTGCCGCAGGCGTTGCCGTATCTGCTGATCGCCGGCGGCCTGTTCCTCTGCTACGAGGGTGCCGAGAAGGTGTACGAGGCGCTCGGCGGCGGACACGGGCACGACCACACCGACGACGCGCCTGCCGCGGTGAAGGGACCCGAGTTCGAGAAGTCGATGGTCAACGGCGCGATCCGCACCGACCTCATCCTGTCGGCGGAGATCATGGTGATCTCCCTGTCGTCGGTCGAATCCGAACCGTTCTTCACCCGCCTTGCCGTGCTCATCGTCGTGGCGTTCCTGATCACCGCGCTCGTCTACGGCGTGGTCGCGCTGATCGTCAAGATGGACGACGTCGGGCTGTCCCTGGCGCAACGCCGCTCGACAGCGAGCCAACGCATCGGGCGAGGCCTGGTCAAGGCGATGCCGAAGATCATGGCGACGCTGACCGTAGTGGGCATCGCCGCCATGCTGTGGGTCGGCGGCCACATCCTCATCGTCAATGTCGGCGAAGCCGGATTCCCATGGCCCGCCGACCGTCTGCACGACCTCGAGCACTGGTTCGACGAACTCGTCCACGGCTTCGTCGGCGGCTTCCTCGCGTGGACCGCGAGCACCGTCGTGTCGGCGCTCGTCGGGCTGGTGATTGGTGCGATCGTCGTCGCGATCATGCATGTCATTCCGAGGCGGGGTGGCAAGGAAGTGCACGCGCAGCCGACGGAATAGGTAAATGCTGCCTGAACAGCGCCGATAAGATTGCCTTATGGACCTCGGTAGCGAATACCGCAACGCCCGACGCGACGAGGAAGTTGCCCGACTGCGTCGGGTCATCGCATTGCGGGCTCTCGTGGCGACGGGGAAGTCTCAACGAGAGATCGCCGAGGTTCTGGATATCTCCCAGCCGGCAGTCAGTCAGCAACTCAAGTTCGCACCCAACCTCGACCGTGTTCACCCGGAGATGCTGCTCGAAGCCGCCGCACCAGTCCTCAAAGCACTTGCTGCGCAACGCGGATACACCCGCCTGGCGGCCTTCGGTTCGGTGGCTCGCCGGCAGGCAGGTCCCGACTCCGATATCGACCTGATCGTGGAAGCCCCCGACGCGACGTCGTCGTTCGACTTCGTCGCCTTCAAGCGACTCCTCGAAGAGGTCCTCGGGCGCGAGATCGATCTCGTCGAGTACGGCGGCCTGAAAGCCGGCCTCGACGACGACATCCGCGACGACGCGGTGATGCTCTGACGGACGGGGATTGTTGCAGGTCTACGCAACGACCACCCACATCAGAAGCAGTGTCAGCAGCTGGAAGGCCCCGCCGGCCGCCGCCACGCCGATGAACACGGCCAGCGCGATCGGTGCCTTGATCCGCATGGCTGCGACTCCCGCCAGCCATCCGATGATCAGACTGGCCGCGGCCACCGCGAGCCAGGAATTGAGCAGCAGTGTGCCGAACCAGCCGACGACCAAGACAACAAACACCACGACGATCCGCGTCAACGGGTCGCCCTGCTTATCGACAGCCGGCGATGCGGAGCTGTTGTGGGACATCACTTCTCCTCTATGACGGCTCGTGCACTGACCCGGGGCGGTCCTCGCCAGGCGACCTGCCCTTCCGGCCGGCTCCACGATCTGACGCGCCCGCCAGTGGGCGATGTTCCCGACGCGCGCGTGCGGCCGGCATCGGCCGCATCTCGGAGCGGATCGGCCGACCTCGCGAATCGTGCTGTACTGGAGTAGTGATCAAGCTCCTCGTGTTTGTCGTCATTGCGGCGGCGATCGCGGTTGCGCTGGTCGTGGTCGGCTCGTGGGTGATCAACGGTGTCCGATCGCTCGGCGAGGGGCTGGGGAGTCGGCGAGTCCGGCCGTTGTCGGCCGACGAACTGCGTGCCCTCCCCGAGGTGGACTCAACCGATGCGGAGCCGGACCCACTCGGGGAACTGGCCGACACCCTGCGGTCGACGCGGGCCGCGCGGTGGTCGCGGTGTCGCGCGATCCAGGAACAGGAAGAGCCCGCCGAGTCGAGCCAATACCTGCAGCTCGCGCTCGACACCTGGGGAGGCGACGCTGACGACACTGCTCAGCTGCGCAACGACCCGATCGGTCAGATCGCCGTCACCGCGGGCCTGGTTGCCGACCGGGTGAGCGACTTCCCGGCCTGGAAGCTGGACTTCTTCGATCGGCACGGGGTACGTGTGGACCTCGGGCGCGAGGTCACCGAGCTCACGACGTCGGCCGCGAACGTCCGCGACCAGATCGACCTCCTCGGTGAACCGCCCACCCACCTGAGTACCGACGACGACGTCGTCGAGACCTACATCGCCAAGTCGTTGATGCTGTCCCGGCGGCTCGATGGGCTGGTCGAGCGGGTCGGCGCGCTGGGCGAGTACCAGCAGATCGTGGCCGCAATCCAGCAGCGCCAGGACAAGCGGGACTGGCTCGATCGGGTCAGCGCCATCGACGACTTCGAGAACGAAGTCGACGCGCAGTGGGACGCCACCGAGGCCGACCGGATGCGCAGCACCGCCGACGAATCGGAGACGCTTGCGTCGATCTACCTGGATGCGCTCGCGCCTCTTGCCAAGACACTCGGGCGAGAGTGAGCGGCACGTGAACGACGACGAGATCTTCGCCGCCATCGCCGACGAGCGCCGCCGCCTGGCCGACCTCGCGGCCACGTTCACCGACGAGCAGTGGGCGACCGCGTCGTTGTGCGACGGCTGGACCTGCCGGGATGTGATGGCGCACCTGCTGGTCCCGCTCGTGGTGTCGATTCCAGCGGCAGGCCTCGCGATGCTACGAGCCCGCGGCAACTTTCATCGCGCCAACCTCGCCATGGCGGCCAAGGTCAAAGCCACCTATCCGGATTTGCCGAGGGCACTGCGCGACAAAGCGGACACGCGGTTCACCCCACCCGGCCGGCAGGGTCCGCGTGCGCCGCTCACCGACATCATCGTGCACGGGCTCGACATCCGGCGGCCGCTGGGTATAGCGGCGACCACTCCGCCCGACCGGACCCGGGTGGTGCTCGACTTCCTCGTCAATCCCGTGAGCAACAACATGTTCGGGAAAGTGCCAAGCGCCGTGCGCTGGGTGGCCACCGACCTGGACTGGGCAGCTGGTGCAGGACCTGTAGTCGAAGGTTCATCGGAGTCGCTGTTACTCGCGCTCACCGGGCGTCCGGAGGGGATGGCCGAGCTTGCCGGCGAGGGCCTGCAAGAGCTCACGTAGATGGCATCGGGGGCCCGGCCGGATGCAGTCACGACCTGGCGAGCTGCGGATACAACGTTTCGATCGGCGCTGCGAGACCGGCCTTGACCTGCTTGCTGAGTTCGTCGGCGAGGATCTCACGGTCGCCGGTTTCGAGGCCGTCATACGCGGCGCGCACGATGTCGGCGGGGTCGTTCTTCGGGGCGTCGACGCTGGCGACCATAGGTGTGTCGGTGTAGCCGAGGTGCAACGAGACCACGTCAATACCCTTGTCCGCGAGCATCAGTCGTTGCGTGTTGGTTGCCGACCAGAGCGCCGCCTTGGTGGCGCTGTAGCCGTCACCCATCCCATGCCAGCTCAGCGCTGACAGGACGTTGAGCAGCGTCCCGCCGGAGCTTCGGAGTGCCGGAACGAACGCGTTGGCAACGGCCAGCGGACCCCAGAAGTTGGTCTCGAACAGTGCGCGGAGCTCGGTGAGGTCGCCGAGGACGCTCGCACCGTTGAGGCCGCCGGCGTTGTTGATGACGATCGTGACGTCGGCGGCGGCTGCGGCCGCAGCGTCGATCGACGACGCGTCGGTCACGTCCAGCGACAGCGGGACGATGCGCGCACCGTCCCAGTCGCGTGGGCGTCGGGCAGTGGCATACACCTTCGCCGCGCCCCGCTCGAGGGCCTGGTGGACGAAGTGCGTACCGAGGCCGCCGTTGGCGCCGGTGACGAGAACGACTGCGCCGTCGAGTGAAGTCATTGTGGTTCAGATCCTTTCGATGATGGTGGCGTTGGCGAGACCGCCGGCTTCGCACATGACCTGCAGGCCGTACCGGCCGCCGGTCTGTTCGAGATTGTTGAGCAGGGTGGTCATCAGGCGTGCGCCCGACGCTCCGAGCGGATGCCCGATGGCGATGGCGCCGCCGTTGATGTTCACCTTCGCGAGGTCCGCGCCGGTTTCCCGTTGCCACGCAAGCACAACCGATGCGAACGCCTCGTTGACCTCGAACACGTCGATGTCGTCGATCGTCAATCCCGCCTTCGCGAGGACCTTCTCGGTGGCGGGGATGACGCCGGTCAGCATGAGGACCGGGTCATCGCCGGCAACCGCAAACGAGTGCACGCGGGCACGCGGGGTGAGGCCGAGTCGTTGTGCTGCTTGCTCGTTCGTGACCAGGATTGCGGCCGACCCGTCGTTGATGGGTGAGCTGTTGCCGGCGGTAACACGCCAGTCGAGGTCGGGGTAGCGGGCTTCCCAGTGCTCGTTGCGGAATGCGAGCCGCAGATTCGCGAGCGACTCGACGGTGGAGTCGGGCCGGATGGTCTGATCGGTGTGGAGGTCGTTGACAAAGGTGACCTGGGAGTCGAACAGTCCGTCCTTCCAGGCACGGGCCGCGCGTTGGTGGGAGGTCGCGGAGAACTCGTCGAGCTCGGTACGCGACAGGTTCCACTTGTTGGCGATCAGCTCGGCGCTGACTCCCTGCGGGATCAGGCCCTCGGCGTACCGTTCGGCAACCCTGCTGCCCGCGATGTCCTTGCCGAGCGTTTGCGATCCCATGGGGACCCGGCTCATCGACTCGACGCCGGAGGCGATCGCGACGTCGTAGGCCCCGGCGATGACGCCCTGCGCGGCGAAGTGGAATGCCTGCTGGCTGGAGCCGCATTGGCGGTCGACGGTGACGCCCGGAACGGATTCGGGGAAGCCCGCGCCCAGCAGTGCCCATCGCGAGGTGTTGCCCGATTGTTCGCCGACCTGCCCGACGGCGCCGCTGATCACGTCGTCGACGACGACCGGATCGATGCCGGTGCGTGCCACGAGGTCGGCCAGCACGTGTGCATGCAGGTCGACGGGGTGGATGTCGGCGTAGGCGCCACTCGGCTTGCCGTGGGCGATGGGGGTGCGGACGGCGTCGACGATCACTGCAGAACTCATGACTGGCTCCCTCTATAGGTCGTGTCGTCACCGGACGACACGCTGACTTTGCGATCCCTTAGTCAGCATGCTACGAGCTGACTTGGGGTTTGTAAAGCCAGGAGTAGGATGAATCACATGAACGACGACGGACCCGAGGTCGCCGGCCCCGATGTGATGGAACTGCAGGGTGCTTTCGCGCGGCGCGATGACTGGCAGGTGAAGGGCTGGTGCCGCATCGAGCGGGCGCTCGACGTGATCGGAACCAAGTCGGCGATGGTCATCGTCCGCGAGTTGCTTTATGGCGGTACGAAGTTCGATGAGCTTGCCCGCAGAACGCAGCTGAGCGACGCGGTGGCGTCGTCGCGGTTGAAGCAGCTGCTCGCCGACGGGATCGTCGAACGACGTCCCTACCAGGAGCCTGGACAACGCACCCGCTACGAGTACGTGCTGACCGATCGCGGCCGTGCGCTGTTCCCGGTGCTGACGGCGTTGATGGACTGGGGCGAAGACCTCGAAGGTGATCCGCGCGGTGGTTTGGAAGTGACGCACCGTGGCTGCGGGGCACCGGTGTCGGCGGTGGTGCGGTGCGCGGAAGGGCACGAGGTGTCGGTCGACGAGGCTGCCGCGCGCATTCGGGATGAAGCCTGGGCGGTCGCGGCACGAGAGCGAGGGCGGAAGGCGTCCCCGCCCGCTGTGGACAACTGACCGTCGGCAGCCCGGATCTGTCGGAGCCACTTCCTACCGTGCATGTCAGAGGGTCATCGCCGATGACCGACTGCATAGGGGGGATGCACATGGCCGAGAATCAGGCCGCGGACTTCGTCGACGACATCGACGCGGAATGGCGAGAGTTCCGCAAGCAGCTCGCGATCAGCGTGGCGAGGCTGGAACGCGACGAGTTCGTGGAACTGAGCCGCGAGGGAAATACCGGCCGGCCGTTGCTGATCTTCACGGTGACCGGCGCCGGCCGGGTGCGATGCACCATCGGCACGTTGGCACTTGTCAACTTCTGGCCGCCCGACCAGGTACCGGTCGCTCGTGCTCAGCGTGCCGCCGTCGATCGGCTCGGATGGCGAGAACTGCGGTCGGGCAGCATCATTCGCGAGTCGGGCAAGCGCGCAGTGGATCGGCTCCTTCGCGATGCCGAGGCGGCGTTGCGTGAGGTGTGGCAGATCGAGCATCCGTCGGTGCTGCACGTGCACGATCCGTTCAGTCCGGAGGCGAAGAAGCTCCGGACAGAAAGCCGGCCGAAGCAACGGGAGCTGACCCTCAGCGGGACGGCCTCGTTCGGGGTGATCCCCGACGACGCCGAGCACCTCCTGGCCATGGCCGCCGAGACGTTGGGTGTCGGCTGGGGCTGCGACATCCCGATCGACGACGGCGCCATCCGCTTCACCGACATCGACGGCATCTACACCAAGCTGCTGGTGTCGCCGCATGCGATGCGCTTGGAGTTCTGCACGATCGTCGGTCACTGCATGCCCGACATGGAACTGCTCGGTGCCGTTGTCGCCGAGCACTCATCGCGATGGCCTGACGTCTCCATTCTCGTCGCCAAGGATCACGTCTTCGCGGTTCGCGCGCTCGAGTGCACCACCTTCTATCCCACCAACCTGCTGTCGGCGATGGAGGCGTGGCGCGACTTCTGCGCCGCCGGCGCAATCGACATCGTCGAACAGCTGCACCCCGAGATGACCGGCCAGTACGGGTCGGTGAATGGGGATCTGCCCGCGGGGCTCGTCGACCTGATCCGGCGGTTCGTCGCGGATCCATGCGGTTTCACGCCGTCCCGGCTGGCCTGTGACACCAGAGCGAACGCGCCGATGCTGCGCCGCTATGCGCGCGTCTGCGGCGAGTGGCTCCAGCAGTGGCCCGACGGGGAACCGGCCGCCGGCTGCAACGAGCCGCCGACACCGGCTCCGCATGATGTGCAGCGATTTGTGCCAGTCCTGTTGGAGGCGATCGGGATTGCGGCCGAGCTCAATGTGGAGTCGGAGATGAGGCGGGGGAGGTGAGTGTGGTCGTAGACCAGGAGGCCGGACAAGCTTGTGGAGTTGCCCGGAGTAATTCTGGCCCTGCGGTCAGCCGCCGACGATGTGCGGTGCGGGCGGCAGGAAGCTCGGGTTGTCGGGCAGCGCCTGCTCGCCGTTCTTTTCTCCGACTTGCTTGACCGTATCGAGGTCAGCGAACTTCGACGATCCCTGCCGAGCCAGCGAGTCGTCGTACCACTCGAACCAGGGATACCCGTAGCGCCGATACTGGGTGATCGTCGGTGGCGCATGGTGCGGGGGAGTGTCCGTGAGCGCTTCCCACTGCGCACTGTTGATGATGCGCAGGGTCGCCTCGGATTGCGCGTCGATCACCCAGTTCTCCTTCTGCTCAATGGGTACAGCGATCGACTGGGTGATCGAACCGCCGGCGCCCATTCCCATCGCCGAGCCGGGTTCTGGCATCGCGCCGTCGGGTGCAGCCAACGGGGCCACTATGTCGCCGAAGTCGGCCACCTTCCGTCGCCGGGCCCGGCGTGCGGCTTGGCGGCCGTCCCACGTCTCGCCCTTCAGGGGTGTCACCTGGATCCGCAGCGTTGCGTCGTCGTCGCCGGTCAGCTGCTCGGCTGCGGTGTACCCCTTGCCGAGTGGCATGGCGACGAACTGGCGCACCGTCGTCTCATCCACCCGGAACCCGTCGAGCCACGGTTGTGTGGGCACCTCGAAGTAGTCCTCGCCCGTGAAGTCGACCTCATCGGTGAAGTCGTCACCGGTGACGGCGTTGATGCCGCCCACCGACATGCGGACGAGGAACGGATAGTCACTTAACGCCGAGAAGCTGAACCACGCCGCCTCGGCCTGCCACATCGGCAGCAGCACATCGCCAGACGACCAGTCGCGTGCCCGGTTGCGAACTTGCGCGCCGTCGGTGAGCTGAAAGGCACCGAGCCCCGGCGGCAAGCCGTAGGTGGTGGCGTCATCGGGAACACGCAGCGTGCGCTGCACGGTGATGGACAGATGTGCTTGCCGGTGGACCTCGGGGAACGCGAACTCGAGACAGCTGTCGGTGGTGGTGACGGGCATAGGTCCTTCCTCGGTGGTGATGATGTGCGGACAGGCTATGACGGGGGTATGACAAAGACGCGATGCCGAGTCGTCGCGAGGGGCTCAGTCCGAGCGCACCCGCCGATCACTCAGGGTGGTCGCCACGCGCTTGCCGAGAAGCTTCTCGACCGGGTATCGGTCGATCTGCTCGAGCGTCAACTCCGCGGTAGGGGACACCATGCGTTGCAGAACGTCGGCGGACACATTCGGCACCTCCACGGCGACTTGCCGCGCTTCGACGATGTCGATGTTCTCGTGCGTCCACACGAAGTCGGATGTGCGGTGATGATCTTCCGTGACAAACCAGTTCGCCAGAAAGATCGATCGATTCGGGATGAGCGTCCACACCTTGCGTTGATCGACGAGCGCCCGAGCCTCCGGCCGGGTCGCGGCAAGCCAGTCCACGGTGGTGCTGCCGGCACGTGTCAGGCGCCAGAACTCCCAGCCATCCTTGGCCATGCGGGGTCTCCTTTCGTTGAACGTGACGGGTTGACCGCAAGGACCGTCCGGGCATCTACCAACCGGAAGTGGTTGTTATGGAACGGTATACGGCACCAATGTGGGCCGACTACACACCGAGCTGATCGGCAGCGTACGTCGCCTGCTCGACGGTGAACTGGTCTCCGGCATCCGACGTCAGCTGCTGGATGAGGCCAGAGCGCGACATCCCCATCATGTCCAGGTAAGCCTGGCCGGCTTCGACGGCTTCTGCATTCCAGTCCACGTCACCCTGCTGCTCGATATGGTTGACCGCGACAGTGGCGTCCTCGACCGAGAAACCATCTCCCGCATCGGAACTGAGCTGACCGATCAGTCCCTGCTTGGACATCCCCATCATGTCCAGGTAGGTCTCGCCCGCGCGCACGGCGTTGCGCTGGCTGCTGGTGAGGCTCGGAGTGGCCGGGGCTTGTTCGGTGACCGGGGCCGGTGCTTGCTTGGTCGTGGTGTCGGCCACCTGGGTGGCCGTCGCCGGTGCCTCCGGGACGGCGGTGTCAGCGACGGCCTGCTCGACCGGGGTGGGCGCGGAGACGCTGGTCGGCGACGCATTCACGTCCGCGGTCTCGGTGTCCGAGCCGCCGCCGGCGGCCGCTCCGATGCCGCCGACGATGACGAATGCGGCGACACCACCGACGACGATCTTCCTGCGCCGACTCCACCCCTTCTTGCTCTCGGGCGGTCCATCGGGCGCCGTCGGCTGGTCCCACTGCGCGGTGGGAATGTCGTCGTTGTGCTGAGTCATCGTGAACCTTTCGTATCTTGTGTGCGCTGATCGGCTACTGGTGGCCGCGTCAGCGGGTGGTCGAGGTGACCGGGTCGTCGATGGTCTGAATCCCGCTGTGCACGAACGCAACATCGCTCACGCGTCTCCGGCCCACGCCGCTGTTGCGAACGCGGACCGACCGCCCGTGGGCCGGGCGGGTCCTGGGGGTGTATTCCGATCTCTGACGAACTGACTCAGAGAGTAGAACTGAGGTCTGACAACATTTCGCCGTCAGTTGTTCGCAGTCTCTGGAGGGGCCACACGGTGTGGCCGGCGCACGTAGTCTGACGACGATGAGTACCGACGACGGCTATTCCGACTCCTTGGCTTCCGCGCTGTCCAAGGCACGGTTCCCGTCGGCCAATCATGAGTTCATTCGACACGTAACCAACTCGATCGGCATTCCGGATACCGCTACATGCCGGCCGGTGAACGCTACATCGCAGCCATCCGGCGAGACGGCCGCGGAGAGCTGCGGATCTATTCGGGCTACACGATCCGCTTCGTCGACGAGGCCGAAGCCCGACGAGTGGGTGCCGGTGCAGACACTATTCGACCGAGTGTCAAGGCCGGCGGTGGCTGGCTCGTCTCGCATCCGGAGCACGGTGACCTTGATCGTAGGTCGGCCAACGGCAGCAGCAAGCCGAACGTATCTCGGCAGTGTCCCAACCGGTGCGGCTACGAGCTCTCGGCTCGAGGCCATTGTCCGTCGTGTGATGACGACTGACCGGGTTGCGATGTGTACCCGATGGCGTGACGCGTGGTCCCGAGCGAGTTGATGTCACCTACCGGACTGCGCGGCTTCCAGCCGCACCGCCTCTGCGATGCCATCGAAGCCAACCGGTGACACGCCGAGGGCCTGCGGTAGAATCGACAGCGCGATGCTGCGCTGATTTCCGAGTCGACGATTGATGGTCGCGGTGGCGACCACGTAGAACTCCCACTGCTCGAGCCGAAGCGGGTCGGCGACAGCACGATCGTCGGCAGTATGAACGCAGAACACATAGACGTCAGCCTGTCGCATCGCTGTCGTGTCGTAGGTGTTGGTGTCTGCATGCCAGGCTGTGGTCTCACCGATGCTGAAGCGCCGCGACGACGGCTTCGTGACGCCCCAACTCTGCAGGTACGCTGTCGATTTCACCTCGATGGTGGTGCCGTCGTCGGTCTTCAGGTCGAACGCGTCCCACTCGAGACGGATGCGATGGTCGATGCAGCCGAGCGCCACGCCGACGATGTATTCGGCGAGCATCCCGCGCAACGCGTTCGACAGAAGGTCGGATGAGGACCAGGACCAGAAATCATCGACGGTACGTCCCAACTGGACGTCTTCGTGCGAGAAGGGTTCTTTGCCCGTCAGACGAATCACGGGGTTGCTGCTGTCGGGAGCCACAGAAGCACTGTGGCACGTTGTCGAGAACAACGGTGCTGGTTGACGGCGCCCGACCGTGCAACTGCGCCAAGGGCCCGTAGGGGTGGCTCTGCGCTAACTCGACGTCCAATCGAAATCGACCTTACCGAGAACTCCGATATCTTTGCGGCCCAACCAGACCGGCGTGCTCTCGGGTTGCGTCGCGTACAGGCCATGCGCAGCGGACACCACGCGGTCGAACTGGCTGGGCCAGTTGATGCCGGCGGCCAACTCATCGAGCAGGTGCTGACCCCGGCCCAACGCCCGGTCGACATGCGTGGGGGAGGGCAGTAGGTCTGACTTGTTGGAGTTGCACGACGGGCACGCCAATACGAGGTTGGCCAGGCCGTCGATGCCGACGCGCGACCACGGCAGCACGTGGTCCACATGTCGAGTGGCCGTCAGTCGAGCGGAACAGTAGAAGCAGTGCGGACCGAACTCGCTCGCCAAGACGTCACCCGCCTTGAGCAGTGACACGCGATCGGTGCCGAAGAGGTGGTCGGCGATGTCGGGACCGTCGGCGAGGAGGGTCTTGTTCATGCGTCGGACGTCGTCGACCCAGGCGAGCTGGAACGCGGGTTTCAGCAGTGGGGCCAGGCGCGCGAGTGTGGTGCAGACTCCGGGGAAGAGGATCAGCTTGTTGCCGTGGTCGGCGACCACGCGCAGCGAATCGGTGCCCATCCATGAGTCGTCGTACAGGAAGCGTTCGTGCGCGGTGGCGGTGGTGACGTTCTGCAAGAGCTTGAGCGGGTAGCGAACCAGTGTGCGCTTCACCGTGGTGTGCGCGGCGTGGTAGGCGTCGGAGCGGTCGGCAACGACCAGGTCGATCGTCGGCGCGCGGTGAGCGCTGGTCAGCTCTGCCCGCAAACCGGCGACAGTGGCGAAGATGACGCCGCGACCATCCGTGGACTGTCGCAGCTGATGCCCATCGAGGGGGCGCATCTGCCGCCAGTACAGCTCGATGACGCGGGTGGTGAGGTCGTCGAGATCGATGTCGACCGCGGTATTCGGGTCGTCGGGGACGGACTCGACGCTGAGGTCCAACAACGCCATGAGAACCGCGAGCTTGTAGGTGGCCGTGCGGCGCCCGCCCTCGAGGAGGGCGACGAGCTTCTGACCCAGGGCGAGGGGATCGGAGTGGGCTTGGTCCACGACGACGAGCGTAGGTCACTGGTGCAATACGGCGGCCAGATGCTGGGTCGAAAGCCTTGGGAACTTCGCGGCTACAGATCCATGGCGATCGGCCTCCATCAACGTGAGGCGCTAGCGTCCGCGCGTCTGATGCAAACCACCACGGGTGATACTGATGATTCCTGTTCGTCCGGACCCTCGAGAGGCACTCTTACGTCCTGCGCTGTTGTCTGGATACAGGGTCTTCGATTCTGAACTCTTGGACGATGATTGCGATTGCTGTTGAATCGCAGTTAGTTTGCGAAGTCGACTTGATTGCGCCAGGGTGAGTCCGCCTCCCTTGCGCAACGTTCTCAGTTTCTCGATCTCCGCCTGGACTTCGCGAGTCTGTAATTCTGTCTGCCGCTTGACTGTTATGGGCCGCTTGGATTTCTTTGCGACTCTTGATCGTCTTGTTTGCTGCAAATTGCCTTCGACTCGCCCTGTCGCCTTTTGCCGGGCCGTCAGAGCGGCTGCAGGAGACGCCGGCCGATCGCGGCCAAAGACGACGTCTGGGAATTGACTACGCAGCGACGATCGCTCTGCTTCCCATCGCTCGATATCGCGCGCCTCAGCTTCGGTGAGGGGCCGCGAGAGGCCTTCGCGACGCACAGAAAGCAGTTGCTGGCTGAGTCTTTCGAAATGCCTCAGCGCACTGTCTCGTTTCAAGGACGCTCCTGCGATCGGGGTTCGAATCTGCGCCGACGGAATTGCCGCGGGTGCTGCCATTTTCTGTTCTTCGGCTGACTGATCAGTTATTCCTCACTGGCGAAGTGAATTTCGCTCTCGGCGGGTGCAAAGCCGTAGAAGTTAACCCCGTTCCAGTCAGTATCGACGGCAATCAGAATTCCGGCCTCTATGTCAAGACCTTCCTGAATATCGTCCAGGTCCAAGTCATCTGGATCTGCGGGGAGTGCTTTGGCTAATCGTGAATTGACATATGCCCATTCGCTGACATCTCCGTAGTAGACAAACAGCAGAGTCGTGTCGGACTCGTTGGGGCTCTCATTTAATTCGGCGGGCAAGCCGGTAAACGGCGAGTGAATCTCTCCGAGGTAGCGAATATTGACTATCGGTAGCGACATGCTGTCCTCCGGACATGTGGTCGAGCTAGATTGAGCGTCGGCCAACTGAGCAAATGGCGATCGATGACTGGGCCTGACGCCTTACAGCTCCCACACCTGATCCGGGTCATCGAGGGCTTTCCGAATCTGGCCGAGATCACCCATCGCTGCCAACGGTGAACTCTTAGCGACGTCGACAACCCCCTTGACCACTTCGCTAATGAGCTGCGAGTCACCCGCCTCGATCGCGGCATCAAGTCGCGCAAACATTGCGTCAGTCGTGGCGCGCCGCTCGGCAAATGTGTGGTCGAAGTACTGTCGCAGAATTCCTTCAGCGGCCTTGATCCGCGCGACTTCGGTGTTCTCGTAGGCGGCGATCCTCGCCTGCTTGGTGTTCTCGACCGCGTGAACGGTAATGCACTCGCGCGCCGCGTCGACCAGTTCGTTCAACGCGGTGAAGCCATCAAGCGCGGCCGGCATCGAAGACGTGGGTCGAATGACCTCGCCCGAGAGTGGTTTTGAACGGTCAGTCACGGGCTAGCTCCTCGTCTGCCTCGAGTACGGGGGACTTGGAATCCTTGCTGTCCGTAGTCGACGGAGCGGAACTCACCTTCCGGTACTTCACGGTGAGCCGGTGGCCGTCGTCGGTCAGTTCGCCGTTCTCATCGATGACGGGAGTAGTAGCCAAATCGATAACACCTTTGACCAGGACCATCGTTCGCTGAAACAGCGGGGCGTGAGCTCCAGGGTCGAATGGCTCGGCTTCCAATTCATCGAGCGCAGCGATTGCTTTGTCGGCCATCTCGAAGAGGAGGTCGCTGAGCTCATCGGTCCGAGCCTGCACCGCGCCCATCTGGGCGTCTGCAGCGTCCAGGTTGGCGATCTCGACTTCGATCTCCGCTTGGTAGGCGCGCGCTTGTGTAGCTGCTTTCTTGCCTTGGCCCTTGACCACGAACCCGGCGACGAGCAATCCGGGCCCAATCGTCACGAAGTTCAGTGCGAGTGCGCCCAGCGCCATCCCTCCGCCGCCAGCCGCCACGGCTCCTCCGCCGAGCCACGCTAATGCGGCGCTTTCAGCCGCTGCACCCGAGAGTCCCGAGATGGCGGCGCCAGTGCTAGCGACCCCAAACGTCGTGGCCGCCGCGCTCGTCGCGGCGCCAGCCCCTGCACCTGCCCCGACAGAGCCGATCACCCCACGCACCCATTCGGAAATCGACAGGTCAAGCGAGGCGGATCCTGCTACAAGGTTGACATTGGCCTCAATGCCGTCAACCAGCAGTTTCTCGTTCTCTCGAACCTTCTTCTCGTTGCGGATGAGGAAGTCGTGCATGCGCAGGACTACCTCCCGGATCGCGCCTTCTTGCTGGCTGCCGTAGCGGACGATTCGATCATTCACGGATTCGACGAGCATTTCGCTGTCTGCGCGCCGCGCCTCGTATCGCTTACGAGCGGCGCCAAGTTCTGCGTTGGCCTTCTTGATGTCGTAGGCGCCCTTGCCTCCCAGGGCAAGGCCGCTACCACCAGCGGCGGCGCCCACCGCGATGGCTACGACAGGAATCAGTGGCAAGACCATGAATGTCCCCTTCTCGATTGGCCAAGAGTCTGACATACGCGTCCGACAAATCGGAAGGGTGCAGAAACCAACCTTCGTCCGAGGCAGCGATGTTCGGCCGTATGGGGGATAGCCAATTCGTTCCGAAACACCGCACCGTTCGCGAGCGATAGCCTGACAACTGCCCTACGACGAGGAACCTCTCAATGTCGAGTCTCGCCTGGCCGGACACGTCCACGGACGACGAGCGCCGCATGCGCGAGATCGTCGAGATGTTCAGCGATACCACCACCCTGGACGATCTGGGGATCGGGCAGGTGCCCCACGGGCGACCCCCAACCATTCCCGTCCTGCGCCTCGCCGGGATGGATTTGGGAAGGGCGAACAACCTTGCTTAGTAACTGTCTTACGACTACTGTCCAAAGCAGTCCCAAGGTCGCAGGAGGTCGCAGATGCCACAGATCGAGATCGATGACGAAGTGTTCGCACGCCTGAAAGGCGAAGCCGAGCCTTTCGTAGATACGCCCAACGACGTCCTCAGGAGGCTCCTCGGCATGGAAGCTGAGCCCAGAGTCGCGGTCGACTCTTCCAAGAGTCCGGCGCTGCCTCGCCCTGTCAAACGCTACCGGCGTCGGAAGGCTGGCGAGCTGATGCCGTTGTTGGACGCGGGCATTCTCAGGGTCGACGACGAGCTCGTTTATCAGAAGAGAAGCGGGGAACAGTACAACGGTTTAGTCACAAACGATGGCTGGATAAGCGTGGATGGCGAATCGTTCTTCTCGCCCTCAGGTGCGCTGAAGTCGGCAGTGGGGTATGACGTCAACGGTTGGAAGCACTGGAGAGTGGTTCGCACCGACCGCTTGCTGGACGAGTACCGACAGGCTGGTTGAGATCTGCCGCGAAGCATGGACAAACCATGCTTCGCGTCTTGGATGCAGATAGGGCGAACGCGTGTCGTGAGAAAGCATGTGTACTGCTAGAACTTTGAGGAGGGGTTCGATGATGATTTGCTCGTCGGCAGCACAAGCAAGGATGGCTGGATGACAACACGAGAGCAGTTCATTGTAGACAACACGGCTGAAGACTGGAAAGCGCTTGAGTACGTTCGTGAGTGGTGCGACATTAGCTCGGCCATAGACATCGCGACCGGCCACTTTGAAATTGGTGCGTTCTTGGCGCTCGACGGTGCTTGGCAGAAGGTGGACAAAATTCGCCTCCTCATCGGTGGCGAGACGAGTCGAGCCTCTGCGGATGCCATCGCGGCAGCACTCGATACATCAATCGTGGTGGAGCGTCAGTCGGGTGATGCCTTCCTCACAGGAGTTGAAGCATTGGTTGGGGGGATCCGCAGCGGCAAGGTCGAGATCCGGATCTATAAACCGAAGAAGTTCCATGCCAAGGCTTATATCACTCACAGTAAACTGAAAGTCGTCGGTTCGGCCGCGCTGGTTGGTTCCTCCAACTTCACCCGACCCGGCCTGACTCAGAACGTAGAACTGAATGTGCGCTTTCAGGGTCCTGAAGTCGCCGACCTGCAGGACTGGTACGAGCGGCACTGGGACCAGGCGACGCCGGTCAATGAAGAACTGCTGTCGGTGCTCGAACACAATGCACGCGAGTTCACTCCATTCGAGATTTACGTCAAGGCGCTGCATGCGTTGACCGCGAATGTTGCGCACACCGACAAGAGTTGGGAGACGACGGAGTCGGTCATCTACCCCATGCTCGCGACGTATCAGCAGGAGGCATTTCACTCGCTCGTGGAGATGTCGCGCCGCTGGAACGGTGGCTTCCTGACCGACGGTGTCGGTCTTGGTAAGACGTTCGTCGGCCTGATGCTGACCGAATACTACGCGGTACGGCACAGCAAAAACGTGTTGATCATGGCCACCAAGACCGGCCAAGACGCGGTATGGAACCCTGAGCTCCAGGAGAAGTTGCCCGACCTGTTCGGCCAGTTCTCGAACGTGCTCGTGCGTGCACACACGGATCTCACCACGAAGCGTGGGTCGGATGAGATCGAGCACCTCGCAAAGCGTGCCGACATCATCATCATCGATGAGGCACACAACTTCCGGAATCACGGCAAGGCGGCGACCGACGAGAACCCGTGGGGTTCCCGGTGGTGGCGGATGCTGGAGGTCTGCAAGGGAAAGACCGTGTTCCTGTTGACCGCAACCCCGATCAACAACACCTTCTTCGATCTCGTCCATCAGGCCGAACTCTTCACGGGGGTTGATGCCGACGATCACTTCGCGAGCATCGGAATCAGCAGCCTGCGCAAGTACACGGTCGAGTTGGAGAAGCCGTTCAAGAGCGGTGTTCCCGATCCTGCAGCCGTCGCCGCGATGATGGCGCAGGACAAGTTGTTCCAGTCGATCATTCACCAGAACAGCCGGCGCTATGCCGTCGAGAGTTCGAAAGTTACCGGGGGTGCAACAGTTGTCTTCCCGGAAACCCAGGTGCCCCGAGTCGTCCCCTACGAGTTCGGAACGCTCTATTCTCCCCTGTTCGCTGAACTCCAAACCGCGTTCAGTCGGGCCACCCCCCTCTTCACCCTGCCGATGTACTATCCACTGGCGTTTTCGAACGACAAAGACATCGACACCATCGCCGAGAACCGGCAGCGCCAAGTCGTCGCACTGATCCGCACAATCTTCCTCAAACGGTTCGAGTCCAGCCTGGCGGCGTTCGCGGGATCGTGCCTCGACCTGTCAGTGAAGGTTCTCCACTGGCTCGAGGTCAACACCAAGATCGCCCCCAGCGAAGAGGATCGGCTCGCGACATGGCGCTTGACGAACGAGCCGACGTTGAAGGCGATCCACGACCGGTATCGCGCCACCCTCGAAGAGGGTTGGCACGAAGAAGATCTCACCGAGGAAGAACTCAGCGAGCTCGACTACAACCTCGTTGGTGGCGACTATCGACTGCAGGACATGATCGACGCGGCGTTCGATGACCTCGACCAGCTGACTCGTTTCATGAGCCTGGTACAGGCCGGCGCAGGCGTCGACGACAAGTACCTCCGTCTTCGCGACCTGCTGATCGAACCGTCGAAGCCTCAGCAGAAGAAGGCACTCGACAAGGAGATCTACACACCTGAGTTCCGCAGCCAGCAGGTCATCGTCTTCACCGAGTTCGCCGACACCGCCCGCTACCTCGAAGAGCAGCTGAAGCAGGAGGGGCTGGCCGACGTCGATCGTATCGACGGTACTCGCGGCAACGACCGCTACGCGATGATCAAGCGCTTCGCCCCGTTCTACAACAAGGTGTCGCAAACCGACCGGGCTAAGCTGAAGCCGTTGCGCGTGCTCATCTCGACCGACGTCCTCAGCGAGGGCGTCAACCTGCAGGACGGCACGCTGCTCGTGAACTACGACATCCACTGGAACCCGGTTCGTCTGATGCAGCGCATCGGCCGTGTCGACCGCCGCATGAACCCCGCGATCGAGGCGGCACTGGTCAAGGAGAAGCCGTCCACCAAGAAGTCCCGCGGCCATATCCAGATCCGAAACTTCCTGCCACCGGACGAGATCGAGACGCTCCTCACCCTGTACAACCGGGTACAGAACAAGACCCTGATGATCTCCACCACCCTGGGAATCCCGGGCGGAAAGCTCTTCGACGAGTCCGACATCTTCGACGATGTGAAGGTGTTTCAGGCGTTCAAGGACGAGTACAACGGAGACATTGCCCCTATCGAGGAGTTGAGGCTGAAGTGGCTCCAACTCGTGGAGGACAACCCGGGCCTCGATGGCCTGGTCGAGCGACTTCCGGACGGCATCTCGACTGCGAAGACGGGGACGCCGGCCAGCATGTTCGTTTGCCGCCGTATCCCGGTGCTCACGAAGGTATCCGACGAGGCCGATCCCGAGTGGCGCATGGAGCCCGGCGAGGTCGAGTGGGCACTTCGCACACCTGACGGGGTCGAGCGAGCGCTGCACACCATCGATGAAGCGATATCCGCTGAACCCAACACAGCAACTGCATTATTCAGCGACAAGGCCGAACTGCAGTCGACGCTCCGCGAGTTTGAACGCAGCGAGACCAAACGCCTACGCAAGGAGACACAGTTGCCGCTCGACGCGCCGGCCCCCAAGACGATCTGTTGGATGGAGGTCCGATGAGCGTGGTCGAGAATCGTCTTCGCCAGATGCTCAAGGCAGCACCGAAATCGCCGGATCACTTGTTCGACCTCCTGGTCGATGGGCTCGACTGGCCTATACCCGAAGGCTTCGGGCTGAGTGACATCGAACTCGACTGGGAGCCGGAGGAGCTGCACCTCGACCCGGAGAAGGTTGCCAAGCTCACACAGATCTCACAGATCCCGCCGCTGACGAAATCCCAGACCTTCGGCGTCTTCGTCCTCGCCTTCGAGGGTGGTCGCCTCCCGATCGGTGCGGTTCGACGCCTCGTGCAGAGGCTGGTCCGAAACGAACGGTCACGAAGGGGAGCTGGAAAGATCCCCCAGTTCGAACTCAGCGATCTGTTGTTCTTCTGCCTCTCGGAGCCCAGCCATGACGTACTCCACGTGGTTGGGTTCCGAGAAGCCGACGGCAAACGGGTGCTCAAGGCCCTGAGCTGGGGCGGCAGCGTGACGGAGGCGAAACTCGACCTGATCGTCAAGCGCGCGGTCCCCAACCTGCGCTGGATGGGCAATGGGCCGTCGATCACGGTGGATCTTGACTATGCTCAGGGCTTTGGCGGCTACCGAGCTCCGATCCGCAACGCTGAAGCGCTCTCGTCACGCATGGCGGAGGTCGCCCAGGAGCTCAAGTCCGAGGTTCTCGCCCTGTACGAAGTTGAAACAGACGAGGGGCCACTTCGGACCTTGTATGACGAGTTCCGAGCGGAACTGGTCGCCGACCTCACGGTGGAGAAGTTTGCCGACGTGTACGCCCAGACAATGGTCTACGGGTTGTTCACGGCACGGGTGGCGCACCCGGAAGCGTTCAAGGAGGGCGATGCCGCGTCGCTGATCCAGTTCGAAAACCCCCTCCTCAACGAGATCTACACCCGATTCCGAGACGAGACCGACGGGGAGATCGACGTAGACGAACTCGGATTGGCCGACCTCTCCGCACAGCTGGCCGTCACCGATGTGGAATCGGTGGTCGCCGACTTCGGAGCGAAGAACAAGCGAGAAGACCCGGTCGTCCACTTCTACGAGGCATTCCTTGCGAAGTACGATCCTAGGGCCCGCATCTCCGCGGGCGCCTTCTACACACCGCTGCCCGTGGTGCGATTCATCGTCCGTGCCGTAGACCACGTACTTAAAACGACCTTCGGGCTTCCGTTGGGCGTTGCCGATTCCGGCACCTGGGGACAGGTTTGCTCTTATCTGGACATCCCGGTGCCAGGCGGGATCCAGGCTGACAGCAGATTCACCTCCATGCTCGACCCGGCAACCGGCACCGGAACGTTCCTCGTGGAGTGGATCCGGCAGGCGGAGGCCTCATTCAAATCGGTGCAACCCGAGGGAGATTGGCCTGCACACCTGCAGAACGTCGTGTTCCCTGGCATGCACGCCTTCGAGTTCATGCTCGCCCCGTACGCCATCGCGCACCTTCGGATCGCGCTCGCGGCCATGGAATACGACGTCGACGCCCCGAAACTTACGATACTGCTGACGGACACGCTGGATCACCCATCGAATCAGCTGATGATCGAGGAGATCGCGGACCCGGTGGCCGCAGAAGGGGAGCGAGCCGCCCAGCTCAAGCAGGACGCCCGATTCACCGTCGTCATTGGCAACCCACCATACGAACGCGAGCAGAAGGACGTCGGGGACACCGCGAAACGCAAGGGCGGTGTCGTGCGCCACGGGACCGCTGGAGTCACCCCGCTGCTCGACGATGTGATCGAACCCATGCGCGCCGCCGGACACGGCAAGCACGTCAAGAACCTCTACAACGACTACATATACTTCTGGCGCTACGGAACCTGGCGAGCAACCGAACGACCCACCGGGCCGGGGATCGTCGCGTTCATCACCGCCTCCTCCTTCCTGGACGGCGTGTCGATCGGCGGTCTGAGACACCACTTCCGGGACGTCTTCGACCAGCTTCACGTCATCGACCTCGGTGGCGAAGGACGCGGTGCTCGCACCGAGGAGAACGTCTTCGACATCCTCACCCCCGTCGCCATCGCCGTGGGCGTCCGCGGAGCCGGCGGCAGTGGCTGCGTCGTCGACTACGCGCGTGTGGCCGGGACCCGCGGCGTGAAGTTCGACTGGCTCGATTCACACGATCTGGAGACCGCAGACACGATCGAGGTACCCGGTTCAGGACTTTCCGTCCTCACACCCGTGAGCGCCAACGACTACCAGGCGTGGCCGGAGATCACAGAGCTGTTCCCGTGGATTCACAGCGGAAGCCAGCTCAAGCGGACCTGGCCGATCGGCCCAACGAAGTCTGTTCTTTCGAGGCGTTGGAGCGAGCTTCTCGCCCTTCGGGGCGTTGCCCAGGATGAGGCATTTCGTGACACGGGGTTCCGAGGACTGGACGTGGAGACGACAAGCCTGAGCGGCGACACGCGGCTGTCGTCGATTCGTGCGAACGGCATGTCAGCACAACCGGAGGCGACGACTCGTTATGGGTACCGAAGCTTCGATCGGCAGTGGATTCTGGCTGATGCGCGGCTGGGTGACCGGATGAGGCCGGACCTGTGGCGAACGATGGGTCCTGATCAAGCCTTCTTCACCACCCTCACCTCGACGAAGCTCGGTCGCGGTCCCGTGGTGACGGCGACCCCGTACATTCCGGATCTCCACCATTTCCGGGGCTCGTACGGCGCGAGGGACGTCATGCCGTTGTGGCGAGACTCGAAGGCGAAGACTCCGAACCTGACGCCACACCTGCTCGACACCCTCGCCGCTGCGCTGGGTTCCGAGGTGACGGCCGAGGACGTGGCAGCGTACGTGTACGCGTTGACCGGGACCGCCGCGTTCGCTGAACGCTTCGCCGAGGAACTCGGCGAGCAGGCAGGTCCGGTGCATGTCCCGATCACCAAGAATCACAACGCCTTCGCCCGCGTGGCCGCATTCGGGAGGGATTTGCTCTGGTGGCATACCTGGGGTGAGCGGTTCGGTGAACCCGCAACCGTTGCCGGCGCCGCCGAGGAGATCACGGCAGTCAGCGGAATGCCCGAGAAGTTCAGCTACGAGCGCACCGAATGCGTTGTACGTGTCGGGTCTGGATGCTTCGGGCCGGTCGCCCCTGAGGTGTGGGAGTTCGAGGTGTCGGGACTGAAGGTCCTGCAGTCCTGGCTGGCTTACCGCATGGCGAAGCGGAAGGGAAAGAAGTCGAGTCCGCTCGACGACATTCGTCCGGCGAAGTGGACATTCACCGATGAACTACTACTGCTCGTACACACCCTCGAGTACACGGTGCAGGTGACGCCGACTGCGGCCGAGCTGCTGGAAGAGGTTGTTGAAGGACCAGTATTCCTTGCCACCGAACTGCCGATACCCACCGATGCGGAGCGAAAGGCCCCGAGATGACCTTCAAGCCCAATCTGTCCGTCAAGGAAGGCCTCGACCACCTCGCGAAACGGCTGGACCCGATCATCAACGCGCGGTTCGCCGGTGACCTCGGTGAGCATCCGTGGACTGTTGTTCTGGAAATCCTCGATGAGAAGAAGGGGTACTTCGCCGGACGCAAGTATTGGGTGCACGACCTCCAGGCGCAGCTCCGAATGCTCACCGAGCGACTTGGGGACTTCGGCTACCCATTCGACGACAAGCTGCGCACCGTCAGCACCCTCGGCAACGAGCTGCGCATTGTCCGGAATCAGCTGGCCCACATGCACGACTTCTCCATCGAAGAAGCGTTCCGTGCGAACGACTTCAGCGTGCGACTGCTGATGCACTTCGATGATGAGGGGCTGGACGACGCCAAGCAGATCCGTCACGAGGCGCTGGCCGCGCTCGCCTCCGCGGAAGGTGTCACCGTGCAGACCGCCGCGGAGGAAGCGGTCACACTGGCCACTGTCACCTTTGTCGAGGAGTCCAACGCGGATGTGGATGAGACCGAAGCCGAGGTCGTCACACCGGACCCATCAGTCCTGGTGCGTGAACCGAGCGTCATCGGCGATAAGCGGCTCATCTTCGAGCCGTGGACTGTCGTGCGAGTTGGGGACGTGGACGTTCTTGACGACCTCCCCAAGAAGATTGCCAAGGAGAAGGTCCGTGCCGCGGCAGTCGAGATCGCAACGTACGAGGGTCCGATACACCTCGACCGGCTGGTGCAGATGACGGCAAAATCATTTGGGCTTCAACGTGTTCGGGCGTCTCGTTTGCGGAAGCTCACCTACCATGTCCAGCAGGCCGGGTTGTTCGTTGATTCGGACCGCTTCGTCTGGCCCCGCGAGATAGATCCCGGCTCATGGCGAGAGTTCCGTCCCAATGACAGCTCGGTAGATCGGCCCTTCGTTCATGTGAGTCCGGTCGAAATTGCGAACGCTGCCCGCCTCATTCGGAAAAGACGCGAAGAGCTCAGCGAGGACGACCTCGCTGTGGCGGTATTACAGACCTTTGGCCGGAGCCGTCGGACCAAGCAGGTCGTGGCCCACCTCTCCAAAGCCATGTCGCAACTCATAGAGGGACCGTAGTCGAGGCCATCCGAGCAATCGATGAAGAACAAGGCTGACACGATCATGCTGACCTGCAGCCACCCTGTAGTGTGCCCACGCAACGTGCGCCAAGATGTCAAGTGCGACTTTGTGAGAGCGCGGACCTCAAACTTGGCGTTTGGCAACCTTAAGGTGCATATGGATCAGCGAAAGCAGCTTTGTGAGTGACTGTTCGATCGGTCGCGATGAGGCAGTTGCGTCTACCCGATCACTGTCTCCCAAGTCGACTCAGGAACGCCCTCCGGCATCCTCGGAGTCGGTGCGCTCTCGGATGAGCAAACAGAAGCGGAAAGATACGCAAGCCGAACTGCTCGTACGGCGGGCTTTGCACTCGCGCGGAGTGCGATTCCGAGTCGGCGTACGGCCGGAGCCGGCACTGCGGGTGAGAGGCGACATTGTCTGGCGCGGCCTCAAGCTCATTGTGTTCATCGATGGCTGTTTCTGGCACGGATGCCCCGAACACGCAACGCGCCCACGGGCGAACGCCGAGTGGTGGGCTGAGAAGCTGGACAACAATGTGCGACGAGACAGACGAACTGACGCAGATCTTTCTGACCGGGACTGGCATGTGCTGCGCTTCTGGGAACACGAGGACCCGGAGGATGTCGCCGACGTCATCTGTGCGAAGCTCGGCGCACTGAGGTCTGCCAGCCGGTCACGGTGATTCAGTTCACGAGATCCAGAAGCTCAGCGGAGGGGGCTGTGATGGGGATGGCGACGCCGCCGTCTCTCGAAACCTTCCACGGTGAGCGCACTGATCGCTCCAGTTCCTCGCGGTCGATCAACAGATTCAATGCAGCCGCTAGAACATGAACCGACAGGCGAGGCGGGATGGCGTTGCCGATCTGCTGCCCGACATCGCTTCCAGCCCAGGGATAGTCACGCGGAAATGTCTGAAGCCTACCCGCCTCCTGCAGGGTGAAACGCCCGAAGTCGTCGTTCGCGAGTTCGAGTCGGTTGCGCATGATCTTGCCCGTGACTGTCGCGGCCGGCTCGTCCGACTGCCGTCGACCTCGCTTGCGGGGATCACCGCCACTGCCGTAGTTCGAGATGACCGTGAACGGCACGGTGCGGTCAAGTGCGTCCGCCATCGACACCCAAGGCTCGAGCTTCCGAGTGGACTGTTTCAGTTGTCCTCGCTGAAAAGCACGGTGGGTCGGCTCCGGTAAAGCGACTTCTTCGTCGTCGAGCCTCGCAATCAGTACAGCTCGACGCCGGGTTTGCGGAACACCGAATTCTTCCGTGCGGACGACGTCGTGATCGACGCCGTAGCCGAATCTTTCGAGGACCTTTCGGTACGCGGCCCAGACAGGTAGCACCTGTGGCACCTGCTCGAGAACAACCGCCTCGTACGGGCTGTCCTGGCGCAACGCCTCGAGAATCCAGCGCATCGGCTCGAGCACCAGGCCGGTCCGCTCGTCATCGAACACGCTCAGGCTGTCGGCCGCGTCCTCACCGTTCGCCATCCGGTCCACGAGCGCGACCACGTCGTCCAGTGCCTTGCGCCCGGTTCCTGTTCCCGCCACCGTGAACGTCTGACACGGCGGCCCACCCGCGAGAACGGTCGCGTCAGGGAAGTCCGCGGGGCCGAAGTCCCGGACGTCACCCTGGGTCGTGTCCAGACCCGCGGCAGCCCTTGTCGCGCAGGCATTGTCGTCGAGCTCGATGCCCTCGGCGGGGATTCCCAGCCATGCCGCCCCCACATCGAGGCCACCCGGGCCGGCGAACAAGTCGACGATCCGCGCACCGCCGGCGGCCCCTCCCGTTCCCAACACCATGAGAGAGATCGTAGCCGGCGGGACCGTCAAGTTCCCGTAGGCCGCAACGGTCAGTCGGATGCCTCCGCGGTAACGGACTTCCGGCGCTCGGCAGAGCGAGTCCCCGCGCTGGCTGCAGCGTCGTAGGCATACGACCAGGCGCGTTCCGCGATAGTGGTTCCGCCGCTGATCGATGTCTTGCTTGTGTCCACACATCCGGGACCGTCGGGAAGTGCGTTCCAGCTCACTGGGATGTCGGGGATCTGCGAGAGCCACTGCTGGTACCCAGCGAAATCGTCCTGCTGGAAGTCGGTCTCGGTCTCGGGTGGCGCGCCCGCGGTGGCAAGGTTCAGCACCCGAGCCAGGTCGTTGATGTCATCAGCGGACTTTGGGCCGGAACCCAAGGAATCGTCGATGGAGATGAGCTCGACAAGAGCCAGAGCAAGTGAGCGACAACGGACGATCGGCCTATGCAGGTAGCTGTTAGGGAGGTCCTGGAAGATGAACGCCTTTTCGACTGGGCGATAGTCCGACCCGTTGCGGAACAGTTCGGCTCCCCACCAGAGTCGGGCGAACGCCTGCTTGTGGACAGGGCCGCGGAAACGATTCTCGGCCGTGCCGGTTTTGCCTGGCCACCGCCACTCGACGTAGTCGAGGAAGCGGATGCCGAGCCATGCCCACAGGTCTGGGTCGGAAGCCTCTGCGCGACTGAGTCGCAGCGCGTAGTGGAGCCGGGGCGCCAACCATCGGTCGCTGGCGGAGCGATCAGCCCACGTACCCTTACGCCGAGTGAACTCCTCTATCAGGTCGACCACGCTTTCGAGGGACGCCGTCCCTGAATCGCCGGCGCGCCCAAGCGGCTCGGAATGGAGCTCCCAGTCGCACTCGACGAACATGCGGAGTCGCTCGCGCGCATCCACTGACTCGGTGAGCCGCCAGACGACCTCAGACATACTGCACCTCCGACGTCGCGGTGGAGGCTGTGGACGATGCATCGGTGAGAGTATCGATTGCGGCGTCGATGTCCGCCCAAAGATCGGCGATGCCCGGGCGCGACGTAGTTCGCACGAGCGCTGAATACAACTCATCTACCGAGGTGTAGTGAGGTATGGCGCCAGCGACCTTCTCGCACGTACTTCTTAGTAGCGGATCAGAGGGACCGATCGGATCATCGTCACCGTCCGCCACGACATCGGCGGCCGCGAGCCGGAAGAGTGTCGAGACCGTGTAGCGGGCGATCTGCGATCCGAGGATGTCTCGTAGCCGTCGGCGCTCCAGTTTTGCGTTCTCTGCGGTGAGGATCATCTGCAGGCCTGGGATTCCGGAGTTCAGGTACAGGATGGGCTTGTCCGGGGCCGCATCCAGCGCCGCGTGTGCACGGTTGTTCTTACGCGCGACGGGGGGTGCGTCAGCTGAGTCGAAATCGACCCACACCTGAGTGATCGGAGGCTCTCCGGCCTTTGCCGGAGCGTCGAACCTCCGCAGCACGATGGTCCAGGGGATCGCGCGGGCGACCACTCGGGTTCTACCGTCAACCTGTGCCGTGATCTCGGCGGACAGGGTCGCCGTATCCTCCAGGACCTCGCGGTTGAGGGTTATCGGCCCGGAGAGTCGATCTGGGTTGCTTGCGTCCGGGAACAGGCGAAAAGGGATCCGGGTATTGGTGCCGCGACAAGCGACCAGTGCAAAGCCTTGCTGCGCGACGAGACCGGCAGGGGCCGGCTCTGTCGGGGACAGGTTCAGCGTGAACGTGACAGTGTGCCAGGCAAGGTCGTCAAGGTGAAGCCGGTATCTATCTCCGTCGGGCTCCACGGCTGCGCCGGACTCTGTGGCGACGTCGAGCAAGTGCGACGCCCACTGACCCTTGTACGTGGGCCACGCGACGACAGGACTCATTTCGCTGCCTCCCGACTCAGATTGCTCAGGTCGCGTACCTCGACGTCGACGGTTGCCTCCTCGGCAGGGATCGGGAGAGAGTCGGTCGATACACCTGTGATCGTCGCGGAGACGAATCGGCCGCGATCCTTGCCAGGGATCACCACGACGCCGTCGTCGACCTCGGCATCGGCCGAGGCGAGGCTCGACCATGCGACCTCGACGTTCCTGCCGTCGAGACCGACGAACATCAACGCCGGCGCGATCCGCCAGCCATCGCTCCGATTCCGGGCCTTGATCTGAAAGGTCAGGTGCCACTGACCGTCCCGGACTTCCCAGGATGTCATCGTCACCGTTGGCTTGGCCGTGCGTCCGGTCCCCGCGGCGCCCTTGCCGGGGTCGCCCGACAAGAATCGGAGATGTTTGAAGACCGACTCCGGAGGCTTGCCGTCAGTCGGTGGGGCGGCGCCGAAGATGTCGAAGAGCGCAGCGTTGATCTGCTCTTCGATCCGTCGCAGGTTCGGTAGCCACGGGGGCACGTAGTGCGCGTTCAAACTGGATTGTGAGGTCTTGCTTCGTCCGCCCCGCGGAATCCACCGGTCATGGGCCGGGGGTTCGGAGTATCTCAGGAAATCGTCGGCCAGTTGGTTGTCCGGGTCATCGTCTGTGGGACTGACGGCGCCTCCGACCAGCAGAAAGCCATGGTAGGTGTGGTTCTCGAAGGTCTTGTCGATGGTCTCGACGATCATCTCCGGCTTTCGGAACAGACACACCTTGTTCTCGAGGGTGTCCTTCTGTTCATCGGAGATCGTGACGACCAACTGTGCGTTGTGTGTGAACTTCGTGTGCCGCGGCTCCGACTTGCGGGCGGGCACCTGGATCGGGACCTCTCGCACGATCACCGAATAGGGTTCGGACAGTTCGTCATCGAGGTCCCCGGCGTCGAATCGCCTCAACGCACGGACCAATTCGGCGTACGTTTCTTCGGGATCGATCTCCATGTCGGACACCGCTCGGCCGTTCTCCTTGACCGTGATGGAGACATCCATTCTCCCGCGGGCGAGCAGCGGCCAGAAACTCTCCTCGACGCCCGCGCGCAGTTCGGTGGCCATGTCCTTCACACCTTCGATGCCGCGGGCGCCCTTCTCCGGATCGTCCGGGTCTTGGAAGCCGACCAGCAAAGCGGTGGTCCCGGGTCGGGGATCGGTGCGTTGGAGATGGAGATCAAGGGTCTCCTGATCGGTCGCCCATGTCGATGCGACGTCGCCTTGGGCGTTCTGGATGCCGAAGTAGCCGCGGCCCTGGTAGGACGAGCCATCCAGCCGATGGGCGACACCTTGGTTCACGCCGAACAACCGGTTTCGCGTGTTCCCGTCGACAGCGTCAGCATCGGCCAGGACCGAATTGAACAGGACGGTCTGGATGCTGGAGAAGCGCCAGTAGACGGCCTTGCCGAGCCCGAAGCTCCCACCTGCTGCCTTGTCTTTGCCGCTGAACAGGTCGAGCCTGCACAGCTTGATGAAGTTGCCGAACTCGGCGGTGTCGATGTTGGAGAACTCGGGCCCGGTGAGCCCGCGGCAACCGTAGTCGGAGACCGCCAGCAGAATGATCGAATCCGAGTCTCTGAGCTTCTCGAGGCCTGTACGGATATTACCTGCAGCCACTGCTCCGGCTGACTCCTCTGACATGGCCAGCAGGTGCTTGGCGAGCTCATCCTTCCAGCCGAGAGCATTGAGGAAGTCCTTGCGATGCTTTCCGCTGAGCAGGTGAAATGTGAAGTCGAGTGCGGGCGTGGCCTCCGTCCGGGCGTCGTTCGAGTTCTGTGTACTCTCGCGCGCCAGGGAACTCATCCCGGCGTTCACGGTCCATTGGTTGGCATTTCCGTAATTTCCGTATGTCGCGCTCTGAGGGTCCCATTTCCAGGTCAAAGTCATTTATTCACTCTCTTCGTTCACGCGGCCCGAATTGTCGACACCATATCGGACTGGACTGACAGCTGCGATCAATACTCATCGCTGATCTATACAGATCGGCTGATCGAGTTGAGAATCTTTCCGTCGGTCCGCGCTGTCGGCGATTCCTAGGACAACGCCCTCGCCGAGAGCGTCAACGCCGACGCCGCCTACAAGGCCGAACCGATCCGCCAACCCGGCCCTGGCGCACCCGGCGAGCAGGTCGAGCTGGCCACCTGTGAATGGGTCTGCTGGTACAACCCCATGAGCGGCTGCACGAAGCTCTGGGCTGCCGCACCTCAGCCGTGGACGAAGCCACCTCGACCGGGAGCTCAGACGTCCGCGTGCCCGCTGTCCCGGCCCTCGCGCCCACATAGCAACTAAACCTGGGTTACTTCACTTCACCCGCCGAGCGTCACCGCAAATCCGTCGCCCACGACTGCGGGGATACGGAGGCGGACATTCGACTCCACCCCAGCAGGCGCGGCGCCTAACCCTCGATGCCAGCTTCCATCACCATCGTGTCGAATGAGGGCATCGTGGCCAAGATACCCCTTGCGATCGCCTGCTGGGGCTCCCCCGAAAAAGTGGACACGGTTAGCTTGATTGCTGACTTGTCAGTGATGTGATCTCGAAGTCGATAGGCGAGATCATCCCCAGCGAGCTGTGCCTCCTGTCATGATTGTAGAATCTGATGTAATTGTCAAGTCCTGCAGTAAGATTCGCGTACGTGGTGAACGCGTGTCGCTTGTAGTACTCGTGCTTGACGGTCGACCACAGCGATTCGGCGCCGGCGTTGTCCCAGCAGATTCCTGTCGCGCCCATCGAGCGCCGCAAGCCATGCTTGCCGCATGCGGCGGCCATGTCGTGGCTGGTGTACTGACTGCCCCTGTCGCTGTGCAGGATGGTGCCGGCCACCGACCCGCCTCGGGTGAACACCGCGGCGTCCACGGCGGCCTCGACCAGCTCGGTACGCATGTGGTCGGCCAGCGACCAGCCCAGCACCCGACGTGAGTGCTCGTCACGGATCGCACACAGGTATGCGTCTCCTTCGCCGCAGGTCAGGTAGGTGATGTCAGACGTCCAGATCAGGTCGATGCCGCCCTGGTCGAACACTCGCCCGACCCGGTCGGGCGGGAACGCTGCCGTCGGATCGACCTCGGTGGTCTTGACCTTGAACGTGCGTGGGCTGATGCCCTCGATACCCATCTCGGCCATGATCTTGGCGACGGTGTTCTCCGAGACCGCGACACCCTCGGCATGCAGATCGGCCGTAATCCTCGGTGAACCGTAGGTACGCGCCGATGCCTGCCAATGGGCGAGGATCTTCACCTCCAGATCCCGGCGGCGCTGCTGGCGCGGTGTCAGCTCCGCACGTCGTTGCCGATCCACCCACGCGTAGAATCCGGATCGTGAAACACCCAGCAGTTCAGTGAGTTTCGTGATGTCGTGGTCGGCGCACTCCGCAGCAATGAGCTCAAACTTGCTCACCGATGTTGCTGCGCCGCAAAGTACGCCGATACTTTTTTCAGGAACGCCAGATCGCGATCCTTCTCGGCCAGCTCCGCGCGTAACCGAGTCAACTCCGCGCGCTCACCAGCCGACAAGTCCCGATCCGGTGGGGCGTTGCGCACCTCGTCGGCGACACCATCGCGCATCCGCTCAGCGCGCACCCATCTGCCCAACAAGTTCTCATGCACGTTGAGTTCACGCGCGACCTCGGTGACCGGCCGGCCCCCATCGATCACCCGACGAGCAGCCTCCGCCTTGAACTCAGGCGTAAACGACCGACGCGTCCTGGACATGTAGACATCCTCCCAGCAGGACCCTTCGTCCCGCTATCTCAGGTGTCCACTCAAACTGGGGAGGTTCAATCTATAAACCGCTGAGGCGCACCGAGATGCCGGGGAGTTCAGAGATCGTCGTTTGCCGTTACGGATACATATCGCTGTTTCCCGACGATGATCGGCCAACTCAGTGGACGATCGGCCCGGCGGTGACGTATCCAGTCGTGCTAACGATCGAAAAGTCGGGACGACAGCCACCGTCGGGTCTGCGTGGTCACCTGGGCCAGCCTCACGGCGATGTCTTTGGCGACTGGACGGTTTCGTCGTACAAGTACATCGCGCTGCCACCCGCATGGCCCAAGGAAGATGACGAAGCCTGCGCCAACCAGTTTCCCAAGGACCCTCACCAGCTTCCGCCCAGGGACACTCCGAATCAGCAGCCAATCCCGGTGTTGCCACCGTCGCCGGGCTGGCCACGCGGAGGCATCGCGTGAGTCACACCGACGTATCGGCTCGCTGGGCCGGGCCCACGTGGTCCGTGACTGTGTTGGGAATCGTGCTCTCCACGGCCCTTCTCTACGTCAACGGCCGTGTGTGGCTGGATGATGCGGAACCCAACTTGGGCGCAACGTTGCTCATCGTGGGAGCCGTTGCCGTCGTATTCGGGATCGCCTACCTCCTGTTGCCGAACCGACCGATCCGACGATTCGCCCTTGCGGGTTTACTCGCCGATGTCGTCGTCGCCATCGTCTTTGTTGGTGTAGCGCTATGACAGGTGCACGTTCTGAGACCGTGTCACGGGAGCCTCGGAGTCCCTTCTTCGGGCCCACAAGCCCTTTCGCAGCAAGCGTCACCCTGCTCCTCAGCTTGGTGGTCTGGCTCGTACCGGGTGCGCTCTGGGTTGTCATCCTCGTGCTGATCGCGGCGTGTCTTGGTCTCGTCGCCTTGGGGACGCCAGGAGTGATCCGTCAGATCGGCGCCGGCCTGCTCGTGGGTGCTCTCGCTACGCCTCTCGGTGTCATCTTCGCGTTCGCTTCTAGTTCGGTCGGGATGTGAGTCATCAACCCACTCCCGGCGGCACCTCCAAACCAGGACACCGATCGAACGCCTGAAAGTAGTAAGACGACACCGGCTCGCCGCTCGGGTTGGCGTTGGCTTTCGCGGGCGCGACCAAGAGGTGGCGAGGCGATTGACTATCGAATGTGGATCTACGATTGCTACGGCTTCGAGCCGGGGATCGACATCTTCCGACCCCTCGACCTTACGGACCAGCGTTCATCGACAACAACAACCTCTACGGATGGGCTCAGAACTTCGATGTCACCGCTACGTTGAGCACGCGACACACGGCTGGTGGTGGCTATCGTGCGAAAGAAGAAGGTCGTGGCATTGGCGGCCGCCATGCTGGTACTCCTGCTGGCTGGCTGCATAGCTGATTCACACGATCCAGCAGACGCTGCAGAGATTATCCAGGTAGAACTGCCGGCGTCGGCGCAGGACACGCAATCAGATATTGCCACCGGCCGCGACGGCACATTCGTCAACCTTGAGTTCACGATTCCCACCGACACCTGGAATCAGTACGTCGCGCAGTACCCGACGATCACCCTGACTCAGAGCGAGGCATCGTGCGTCGAGTGCTCGTACTTCTCGCGCGAGGAGAGATCGGGCAAGCCGTTCTACTACGGCAGCGACGAGATACAGATCAATCACAATGGCGAGCAGCAAACGACTCGCAAACTGACGGTCATCCCCGACGAGGCCACCGGTCGGACGTGGATTATCTGGTCAAACAGTTAGCAGTGGACCGTCGCATCGGAATCAGGCGGCTCGGTCGAGTAGACCCGACCCCGATCCAATTGACGACACAGACCAACCGGCCAAGCAGTCTCATTGTCGGGATCCTGCCGGGCGCGCCCTCTTGACGACCTCCTCGTCGAGCAGCCATGGCGAAGCCACACGGAAATCGGGCCGGTGTTCGTTTTGGGCGTGGGTTCGTAGCTGCTCCCGCAGCCCGGCGTCCTGGTGGCCACTGTCATAGGGGCACGGGCGGTGTGGCCCTGACCTGAATACCCGAGTCCGATGGAACCGACGAAGCGTGGGCCGCGTCTTAACCGAGGGCGAAGAACGCCCGATTGGGTCCGCCCAGATGAACCTTGTGGTCGCTGACCTGGTATGAAGACTGTTCGGGGGAAGGAACCACATGTCGGAATTCGTAGTCGACCCAGGCGCGGTGACCGCCGCTGCTACCAGTATTGCGGACACCGGGGAGCGTATCGCTGCGCTCGAGCTCACCTCGCCATTCAGCCAGCTCGAGGGCGCGTTTGTCGGAGCCAGCGACCCGATGCGTCAACCGGCGTCGCAGGGCGACCAGCAGGTCAAGTCAGCTCTAGCTAACGCTGCCGGCCATATCAAGGGCTGGTCCGAGCTGATCATGGGATTCAAGGGCGCAGTCGAGGAGATGGACGCGTATAACGCGACGCGGATCCGCACGATTATGCCGCCGATTGGTGAGAGCGCTCCCTGATGACGCCGACCTACGACCAAGTGGTCGCGTGGCAACCGGAGTTGATGCAGAGTGTGGCGCAGGCATTGCGCTCACTTCACGAGTCCATAGAAGCAGAAGCGCCGAAAGTCGCCGACCCTGTCTTGAACCTGACAGCTGCGCAGTGGAAAGGTGTGTCGCGATCGGCAGCCGATGGGCGTGCGACCGATGAGACTCGCTGGCTGAAGTCGATCTCTGACAGAGTGACCGATCTGGCGACCACACTGGAATCAGCCCAGCCCGGCGTGCGCGGCGCGATGGATGCACTCCAAGCCGCCAAGGGTGACGCCGATGCGGAGGGTTACTTCCTGCGGACTGGCGATCCTGGGTACGGGATCGACTTCGATCCGTCTAGGACGGCCAATCCCGAAGCCAAGTACAACGCCCAGACAGCCAACGACTGGCACAACCGGTTGCTGACTCTGGGGCAGGAGGCCGACACCGCGGTGTCAGAGGCGTCCTCGGCACTGTCGGCTGGGCTAAGTGCCCTGGCGGGCCTGACGCCGTCATCTATCGCGCAGAACAGTTCGACGATCGACCCTGGCAAAGCTGCGAGTGACGCTCAGGCGATTCAGAACGGCACGGCAACCCCGGAGCAGCGCGCACGGTTTGAGCACGCCATGCGACTGACTCCGGAACAACTCGCCACGCTTGGCAGGGGCCAGCAGATCGAGATCGCACCTGAACAAATGCGCTACATGCGACTGGCCGCCGGAGCCGTCGACGTCGGTAACGGCGAGCTCTCCGGCATTGGTGCGTTTGATCAATTCGGTACACGTCCCGGCGACGAATCCGCCCGATCAGCGCTGGCGAATGGGCTGCAGGTCATATCAAACCCGAATGTTCACAGCAGCGCAGGCAACGGGGGACTGGCGGTGCTCCCACAGTCAATAAAGGACTCGTTGACCGATCCGAACCTGGTAGACAAGAGCAGAAACGGAAAAGGGTTCTTCCTCAACCGCGTAGGTGACAATGCGGCCATTGGGCGACTTCTCGATACATCGTCCAAGGAATATATGGCAGGCTCCGATGTCAACAAAAAGTTGATGGATGTAGCGCAGCAATACACCAATGCACAGGCCGACTATGAACAGAAACACGGGCCACGCCCCGCCGGCATGGGTGTGGACCCCTTCTTCGACAATATGCGGTTCATGAAGGTTGACGGCGAACTTCGCCTCGACGATGGAGGTACAACCAGCATCGCGGGCGATATTCAGGACATGCTGTCAGTTGGAGACGACAAACTCGCGGTGCATGACGCCTTTTCTGGCGAGAGCGGGCAAGACTTCATACATGACCTGATGACGGTCCAATGGACTGACGACGGGGCTGCCGCGGGAACGTTTGTGAACACGGACAGTGAGGATGCGTTTGTCACGAATCCAGACGATCCCAATGACGTCTTCCAGTCCAAGCTGACTGGCGGAATCATGGAAAAGGTCGCGCAATACGCACATAGCCATGAGGGGTGGGAGTCACTCAAGGATATCCCTGGGGCCGATAATCAGTCTGTGGGGCAGGTTAATCCCGAGTTTCTGCGCTCGCTGGCCGGTGCGATGCAGCCGTACGCCGGGGAACTCGGCGGTGACAACGATCCTCGGAGTTGGGTGGACATGTCAGAAGGTCCTGGCCCGAAGGGCTTCAATGCCGACAACGTTATCCATGGAGATGGTGGAGCGGATTACGAAGGATCCTCGAGGATCTTCGCCCTTATGGGCACAGACACCGAGGCTGCGAAGATCTTCTACGGCGGAGCCATGGATGCGGTTGCCAGCGAAGCTCGCGAGTACGCTGACGATCCCAATGACGGGTCTGCCGCCGACCACATCACCACAATGGGAACACTGCGGGGACTCATCGACGAAGGTCTCACGTATGCATCCGACGATGCTGCGGAGACGGCGTACGATTCGGCTCACCGCAGCTGGGAGATTAAGAAGGAAACGTTTGACACTCTGATGCAGGGGACTTCAGCGGTAGCCGATTCGAAATTCCCGGGAGCCTCCGCCGGGTTGCAAGCCATCCGGGGCGAGTTGGAAGGCGGGTTCGTCGGTGAAGAGCCTCAGCGGACCGACTTCAATCCGGAGAACTATAAGGCGGATATCGGATCGCGTAACGGGCTCGAACAGGGCCAAAACCTGGGGGACCTTCGGCAGCTGATCGCGACGTCGGTGCCTGGAGACGTGAGATCGCAGTTGGACGCGGACTTCGTGAACAATCGTGCTGATTGGTTCAACGGCGACGGGTCGCTAAAGTCGCCCGACCAGATTTCCGGGCTGGTTGACGAGAACAGGCAGAACAAGTATGTCCAATCGGAGATCTCAACCGGTTTCGAAACCATTGTTGGACAGCTTGATCGAACCGGGAACAGTGACGATAACAAGCTTGAAACGCACTATAATAACGTCACTGGGAGTTCGCCGGAGGCTCGTCGATGGGAATAACAAAGACCTCCAAGATCCGCGGGAATCGTACAAGTCTGCGGTTTGGGTGTGCCGTCTTCGGCGTCTCGATTGTCATGCTCGGTTGTACAGCGGAAGACGACTTTGTTCACGAACGGACTGAGTCACCAGAGGTCCCGTACTCAATCGTTTGGTCGTCGAGTACTGGCGTCGATATTCAGGCGAGGGATGCCGAGCTGGTTAGGGCGGCGCTCGGTGGCGCGACAATGGCCCGGTGGGCTGGGAGTGATCAGTCATACCCGGGATTCGCCGGTGCTGTTGCGGGGCTTTCACGCGATGACTACAGCTCGCTCTTCGGCGACCCCGAGCAGACCGCAGAAGAGGTAAGCGACGAGCGGCCGCAAACTGTCCTGTTCTCGTATCACATTGCGGCCTTGGAAAGTTCGGTAGATCGTGTACAGGCGATGGTGTGCACTCTGCGTCAGAATACGCAGCGGTCGCCGACTCAAGGCCCGCCCGAGAACTATTCACCCTCGACTACGTTTGGAACAGCTGTACATCCCTATACGTTTACGGTCGAACTCAGTCGCGATTCCGGACCGGTGGGAGAGACCGGGAGTCACGACAACAGCGAGAGTGAGCACAGTCCTCGGGGTCACAAAGTTCCGACTTGGGATGTGTTCGGCTCCTGGTCTGTTGACCGTATCGCGCACGACCCAGAGCTGGTCTCCAATCAACCCCCATGCGTCGACTGGTGGCGTCAGAAGTTCCCCGACTGGTCTCCGTCCCCCTCTGATCCGTCGGTCCTGCTCCCGCCTGCAGGTATCGAGAACATTGACGAAGCGCTCAGTGTTACTTCGATACCGCCGGACTACCCGGAATGGATTGAACGAACAGGCGAGAACGCCTGAGGCCGGCACCGCAACGTGGTGGTCGATGAGGAGCAGGCTGTCCGGTCACCCCACCCCCGGCGGCAACTCCCCAAACCTGAACACCCGATCGAACACCTGGAAGAAGAACGAGGACACCGGCCCGCCGGTCGGGTTGGCGTTCGCGTCGCCGGGCCGCGGCCACCGGTAGGTGACGGTCACGCTGAACGGGGTGAACCCACTGACCCGGGTGTACCCAGTCGGACGATTCGTCACCCCGAGATACCTGCCGGGCCGGAAGAGCAGCACCGCCACCGGCGACGACGCGGTGCCGCCTGAGGTGTCGAACGTCGCCCACATCAGGAACGGACAGTTCGGGGTGCGATCCATCGACCGCGCCATCGACCCACTCCGAGCCACCCAACGCAGATCCGATCGACCGAGCGGCGGCCCGATCTCACGCAGACCCCGCTTCACCTCCGACGCGTTCAGGTCCAGACACAGCCCGCGGCCCTCGGTGCCCGCCGCCGGAGTGCTGCCCGCCGGAGAGGCGGACGCGGCCGGCGCGGTCAATGCGACGGTCAGCAGGACCGTCGCGGCGAGGAGCAGCGTGGCGAGGAATGGTCGGCGAAATGGCATGGTTACTCCTGATATTCATCCCGACCTGGGTGAAGAGAGCCGACACGTTGAGGCCGGCGTGGCGAAGGTTTCATGGGATCTGAACGCGCACAGGCGGCTTCGGCAGGTACGGCCGGTGCGGTTGCACGGTGAGCTCGACGGCTCCCGAACCCGTGACCGGGTACCGGTACATGAGCGTCCCGGCGAACGGGACTACTGTGCCCGACACCCGACCGTGCACAGCACCCTTGGCGCCGGTTCTGAGATTGCGCCAGTGCACGGTCACCCCGACTCCGCATGGCGCCAACGATCCGGAGATGCCGTAGAACCCGCCGGACACCTGGATGTAGGTGGTCCGTGCGCGCGTCGGCGACGGCGAGGCCAGCAGGTTGATCACACCCCCGCAGAACGGCCCGTCGGCGACGGAGTAGATCGGGCCCGAGAGCACCGTCCGGTTCTGCGGCTGCGCCTCCGCCGTCGCTTGCACGGAGGTGACCGCGACGACGCACCCCGCGGCGACCGCGCACCCTCGCAGCGCGAGGGTGCGCCATCGACCTCCCCGATGTCGCCCCGACCTCGACGACATCGAGGCATTCCCGGGCTGAGCGTGTCGTGGTCGCATGTGTCGGTCCTTCCTGCGGTGAGCGCAGAGCAGCGGGAAGTGTGACACAGGTCATATCGGGGCGAGCCAGTGCGGCGTTACCGCGGCATGGACTCGTCCCGACGACACGAATCGGATTGCTGCGTGGGTCGCTGTGGACGGAGACGCGACTCAGGCGGACTGGCGTCCGACAATGACGTCCAGCTGCTCGATGAACTGCGACAGGAACGCATCCTCGCCGAAGGAGTTGAGCTTCCAGAAAATTGCCTGGCTACCGCCGGACGTGATGGCGACAAGGCCCAGATCTCGTTCGCGTCCGACCAGTGTCACCGTGAGACTCAGGCGGTTGGCGCCGACCATGCTGTAGCGCTCGAAGACCATGGTCGAACAACGAACGTCACCGACGTTGAGGTCGCTCGAGTCCTCGAAGCTTGCCGACGAGCTGCCGGCGATGACGCCTCGGTGGATCGCGCGGAGGACTTCGTCGAAGTCACCGGTGAACGTGCGCTCGTGTTTAGCCATGTGCTGTGTCGATCTCGGTCGTGGTGGTTGCTGGATTGTCAGGCCGCAATCCTGCCAGGGCGAGGGCGCAGTGACGTCCGGCGCGCCGATTCGATGACCTACCCCAACCTCTCCAAAATGCTCACCCAGCACCTGGGTTGATTCGTTTGATCGACAACACGTCGCGCTGACCGTCGCAGCGGCTCACACTGGGCGTTATTCGCGGGTTGTGTCCCGATGGCAGAAGGTGCGCGATGTCCCGTCCCAGGCGCGGTTCCAGTTGCATAGCCGTGCTGCTGTGCGCCGCGCTGGGCGCGTCGGTGGTGGGATGCGAAACGCAATCCGCCCCGGCAAGAGAACCCGGGTCGTCGGTCGACAGCGGTGCGTTCATCGACGAGTTGGCATCGGCGGGTATCGAAGTCTTTCGTCTGAACTCGGTCGAACCGATCGTGCCCGCCGAGAACCCAGGGCCGCTGCGGCTGACAGAAGCGCAGGCAATGAGCGCGGCACAGGGGGTGGCGGCCGGCGCCGGCATGACAGGGGCGGCCATCGACGACATGATCACGGTCGAGCCACTTGAGTTGGGCGCGACCCCGATTCCCGCGTCACTCCTTGTCTCGGCCTGGGTCGACAGCCAGCGAAGCCCCGCGAGCCGATTGGCCAGAACCTATATGGGAGAACAGGACCTGCGTCAGCACACGACGGCAGTGTTCCCGTCTGCCGTGTTGGGCCTGTACTCGTCCGACGTCGCCGGAAACCCCGACGTCCCATTGCCGCCGACCGCCCCGCAGCCACCGCACCAAGGGGCGACCGGAACCAGCCTGTGCGAGACGTTCAAGTCCGCCATCTACGGATCGATCGAGCGGGTATTCAATGCCATCGGACGATTCGAGACCGTCGGCTACAACGGCGACTTCTGGCACGACGTCGCGGCATTCGTGCGCAATATCGGTGCAACGGTCGGGAACTTCGCCCTGGATACGGTCAAAGCGATCATCGTGAACGGGGTCCGGATCGTCACGGGGCCAGTGGTGAGCGCACTCGCCACCGTTGCTGGAATGCTCGCCGTCGCCACCACAGTCGTCACCACGCTGCAGCCGTGGACCGGCGCCATGTCGTCGTCACCCGATCCGGTGCGGCGTGATGCCAACGCCAATCGCGGTAGCGTCAACCTACGTGTGCGCAGCGGGCTCACCGCGAGCGACTGGCCCGACGAAGTCGCGGGCTGCGCCCGTGCTGCCGGAGTGGAACTGCCGTCACTGCAGCCGCGCGATGCAGGGATCTCGTGGAAGATCGATGGCCAGTATCCCGAAGACATGGTTGTGCGCGTTGTCGATTCCGGTCCGACGAGTAGGGACGGCTCAGCGATTCTCGTCTTCGATACCATTCCCGAGCCCCCGGACAGGGCGCGCGGCGAGCAACGCGACGACGGGCGAGTTCACTTCACCGTGGACGTGCATCGTCGCGACATCGACAAGCTCGAACGGCTCCTGTCGGACACAGTGTTCAACGAGATACCCGGTATCGTCATCGATCTCATCGGGCCGCAGCTGCACAGTCTCATCGACCCACAGATCAGATCCCTGCTCGGCCCCCTTGCCAAGCTTCGCGATCTCACCGTCAAACACCAGATGAAGGTGGTGTACCACACCACGAGAAGGCCTTCGCGCAGCGCAAGTTCCTCCGCCACGAGGCCCGTCAGGCGGGCGCCGACGGATTGCCCGCCGGCGGAAGCACTGAATATCGGTGCAGCACAAGCGCATCAGAACGCGCAGCAACTGTCCGCGAATCTGCAGCTGATGCATCATAGTAGGACAGACGCCAGAGGGCCCGGAGCGTTTCAGTGCGCCTACGGCCTTCCGACACCACCCGAGGCGCAGGCATTTGGCCTGCCGCCACTGCTGGAGAGCGTATTCCTGTACTTCATCCCAACCGCGAGGCACAAACCCGCCGAGTGCGATCCGCGACAGGCAGGTCCGACGCCGCACTGTGCTGTCGAAACGCAAGTTCGTGGCGCACGCAGCGCATGGTACGACCACGCCACCCCTGGCGTCGATGCGACGGGCGCGACTGCGATCGTCGACGGCTGGACAGTAACCCAAGCCGGTGTGCCGACCACCGACCCCCAGCCCAGCGATGTAGGCGCCTTCGTTCCGATGCTCGAATCCGTCATCCATTGGGCCACAGCGCGATAACAGCGGTGATCGGCGACGCTTGCCTGCGCCAAGTGATCCGGTGAAACGGCATGGCCGGCCGCCACAGCACTGTGTGCATGGTCCCCGTTCCGGTTGGATGTCCCGCTTCCGGTGAGATGTTCCCAAGATCGCTGTATGTGCGTGCGGATGTCGTTCGTGCGGAGCACCTTCGGATGCGAAGTCTTCGGTCCTAGGACTCGATGGCCCTACGGTCACAGCGATGCATGATGGACAAACGACGCGGAAGCAGGACTACGTGATGAGAGATCCACAACGAAATACGACGCCGCTGCGCGCCGTACTCACCGCGGTCGCAGCACTGCTGGTGAGTCTGTTGCCGTTGACCCACGCGGACGCGGCATCGACCAATGGCATGGGCAGCGATCGATCATCGTCACAGCCCGGTGGGGACCGCCACGGCAAGAGCAAACCATCGCAGCAGGGTGGCGGTGCGGCCAAGAAGGCGAACCCGCGGCCCCAGCAATCCGCACCGCGGAATACTGCGCCGCGGCCGTCCGGACCGGGCGCCGGGTCGCCGGGGAGCACGTCGTCCGGTGGTCACAGCCCGGACAAGCCGAACCGGGCTTCGCCTCCCCGCAGGTCGAAGCCGTCGCCCGATCGGAGCCCACACAAGTCGTCGCCCCGGCGCACGGCGCCGACCACCGACTCGCCGGGTGGAAGACGGCACGACAACGATTCGCAAGAACGTGACGACTCTCGGAGCGGATTGCGGGACAACTACTCTCGTGATCGCAACTCGAGAGACAAGGATGATCGGGCCGGCAATTACGACCGCCGGACCGAACCTCGGCAACATCGCGGCCCGAGCAAGGTCGGCCCAAAGACCGCGGGCCCCGGAGAGCAGAGCCGTGACCGGACCGATCGCCGTGACAGCGGTCGTCCTGGAGACGAGGCCCCGGAGCGTCAAGCGACGCCTGATCGTGATCAGACGCCGACGCCGACGCCGTCCGCGCAGTCAGAGCGTGATGAGTCCGGTCACGACGACACGGACCCGGCGGCGCGCACTCAGTCTCCGCCCGCACAGACGGCCGATCCGGAAGGATCGACACCGCAGACACCCGACTCCGTGGGTGCGCCAGAGCCAGAAGACAACCGGTCGGGCAGCCGGACGCCGCGGAATCCGCAAGCAGAACTCCTCGACGACGAACTGGCAGCTCCGGGGATCTCCGACGAGGACGACGATCGTGTTGATCAGGCGGTTGACGACGTCCTGCGTGACAACGGGTTCAAGCCGTACTCCGGCGCCGGCGGCGAGCAGGGAGACTTCGGGTTCAGTATCTACACCGGATGGGGACCAGGCCTTGAAGAAGTCGTACGAAGCGGTGATCTCGGCGAACGCAGCACCGGCGACCCGGACCTGGACAAGATCGTCATCGAACATCTGAAGCGGCATGCTGCTCAGATCGCGGCGGCCGGCGGAGGCAAGGGCGGCTGGGGACCGTTGATCCTCGAGGGGTTCAACCCCGATCCGGATCAGAACGGGATCCCCGGTGGAGCGGTGCTGAACATCCCCCGGTGAGCCGAGCGGCAGCGGGCGTCGCACACGCGCGTCGGGAGCTGGCACAATCATCCCCACCCGACGAAGGAGGCAGACGATGGCCGAGCATCGGATCTTCACCACGAGCTTCGCCAGCATCTACCCGCACTATGTGGCGAAGGCCGAACGCAAAGGTCACACCAAGGCGGAGGTCGACCAGGTGATCACCTGGCTCACCGGCTACGACGATGCCGGCCTCGAGGCGGTGCTCGCCGACGAGACCGACCTGAAGACCTTCTTTGCGCAGGCGCCCGCCTTCAACCCGAACGCCGAACTCATCACCGGCGTCATCTGCGGTCACCGCGTCGAGGACATCGAGGACCCGCTGATGCAGAAGATCCGCTACATGGACAAGCTCGTCGACGAGGTCGCCAGGGGCAAGAAGATGACGTCCATCCTGCGGGGAGCCACCCCGGCGACCTGAGCCCACGCATGACCCGCGGCCGTCGACCGATCACTCGGCCCGAGGCGCCTCGCAGACCATGTCCTGCTCGGGCATCGTCCCGTCGACCAGATACTCGGTGACCACCTCCTGAGCGCACGGATTCGTGCCGAGCACATACCCGCCGTGCCCGCTGCCATCGATGGTCAGCAGCCGAGAACGGTTGTCGAACTTGTCATTCATGAGCTGACCGCCCCGCAGGGGCGTCACCGGGTCCCGCTGGTTCTGCACGATCAACACGTTCGCTGGCCCGCTAGTGCCCACGGGCACAGGCGGTTCCGCATCCTCACGCGGCCAGAACGCGCACGCGAAGACGTTCGCGCTCGCCGCGCCGAACAGTGGGTAGCGGTCGCGGTCCTCGGCCACAGCCTCCCGATACACGTCCACGTCGGTCGGCCACGAGAAGTCGTTGCACGTCACGGCCAGAAAGACGGTCCAGGCGTTGTCATGCGGCGACAACCCCGGCGCCGTCGCCGGCCTCGCGGACGCGTCGGACCCACCGCGCAGGTACGACACCCACGCCTCCGCGGTGGCCGCGTAGGAGATCGGATTGTAGAGCGCGACAAACGTACTCAGCCGGAACATCGCGCCGTCGACTTCATCCACCGGGTTGCGGTCGAGCTGGTCGGCCAGCCGCAGGTAGGTTTGCCGGACGTCCTCTTCGGTGGCGCCGAGGTGGTACTCGGCGTCGCGCGCGGCCACCCACGCGGCGAAGTCGGGGAACGTCTGCTCCATGCCGAGTGCATAGCGGCGCAACCCATCCCGGTCCAAATGGGTGTCGCCCAGGTTGCTGTCGAGCACCACACGATCGGTGTGATCGGGGAACAACGACGTGTAGGCCGCGCCCAGGCCCGACCCGTAGGAGTAGCCCAGGAAGCTCGCGGTGTCCTCCCCGAGCGCGGCGCGAATGAAGTCGAGGTCGCGGGCCATGTTGGCGGTGGTCACATGCGGAAGGATGCCGTCGTGGTCGTTGGCCGCGCATTGTGCGGCAATGTCTTTCGACCGCTGTGCCTGCGCGGTCACGGCGGCGTCGTCGACCGCGTAGGGCGGGATGTTGCCACCATAATTCTGGTCGTTGGTGAATCCGCAGCTCACCGGCGACGAATGGCCGACGCCGCGCGTGTCCATGCCGATGACGTCGTAGCTGTCGAGCACACCCTGCGGCAGCCCGAGATCGGCGAGGAACGTGGGCTGGTTCAGGCCGGTACCGCCCGGGCCACCCGGGTTGAGCAGCAGAATCCCGCGGCGCTGCTCGGGATTCGCACTGGCCAGCCGGGAGATCGTGAGGTCGATCCGGCGGCCGTCGGGATCGTCGTAGTCCAGCGGGGCCGACACTGTCGCGCACTGCATCCGAGCCGGACCGTTCTCGGTGTTCTCCACGTCGTCCGGGCATGGGCGCCAGGTGAGTTCGGGTGCATTCGCCGCCGGTGCGGGTGTCGCGTCGGGTTGCGGGGTTGTCGAGCATCCCGCGACGACGCCCAGGGTGAGGAGCAGGGCGATGATGATCGGGGCGGGGGAGCGCGGTCGTACGGGCATGACTGTCCTCCAGGGGGTGAGAAGCGTTGGATGGCGGTCAGTTGGCAACGGCGTCGAGCGCCCAGTGGTAGCGCAAGCGGAGAGCGCGTTCCATGCTGGCGGCGGCCGTGGTGAGAGCCAGGGAAATGGTGAGCCAAAGGGGCAGCGTGATCGGCGAGACGAACACGCCGATCGAGTCCGCGATCGGTGGAATCTGTGAGACCGGTTCGGCGATCTGGAGCGCGAGAAGCGCAATACCGATCAGTAGCAACATAATTGAGACGACACCGATCGCTCGGCTCAGCAGCGGACGACGCTGCTGCAGTCGCGCGCGACGCCCCTCGGCCGAGGCCCGATCCGGGATCAACTGGTGCTCGGTCCCGTCGGCCGTGACGAGATGCACCGCTTGATCCCGAACCCGCTCATCGCCACCTCGATCGCGCCGGCCTCGACGGGAAACGCGGCCGGGAGGGTCGACGACGCGTGATGCCGGCCGTCGCGGTAGAGGTCGGCGGTCACGTCGCCGGAGGCCTGGTTCTGCCAGTGCCGCACGTCGACGGCGTAGTCGGGGTGGTCGCGGCCGTCCGGGCACCGCAGATAGAACAGCGCCCGACCAGGTAGCTGCCACCACCGGAACCGTTGCAGCGCCCGACCGTCGCCGGGTTGCAGTCGCTGCGCTGCATGTCGTCGTCGCCACTTGTCCCACATGGCAGTCATCTCTCCTCGGTCCGTCAGCTACTAGCACGCTGTATTGTTGGCTACAGAACCGACGCTAGCACACTGTGCTAGTACGGTGTGCTAGTCGAAAGGTAGGAGATGGCAAAACCCGAGGTAAAGGCGCTCGATTCGCGGGCGAAAGTGATCATCGCGGCCTGTCAGATGATCGGAGAGGACCCGTCGAGCACATTGAGTGTGCGTGCGGTTGCGGCACGGGCCGGGGTGAGCATGGGGTCGCTGCGACATCACTTCCCGACCCAGCGAGCACTGCGCGACGCCGTGCTGGAGACCATCTACGACGTGGTCGCCGCCGACGACCAGATCATCCATGACACCTCGGTCCCGGTCCGCGACCGACTGGCGCAATGCCTGCGGCAGATGTTCGCGCCGGGCGTCGGCGAGGAGGCGCGTCAGGCGTGGATCAAGGTGTTCGAGGGGTTCATCGTCCCGGAACCGACCGCCGACACCCGGCAGGCGTATATGGCCTTGGATGTCGAGGGACGCCGGCGCGTCGAGCACTGGCTCGCGGTACTGGCCAACGAGGGCGTGCTGAGGCCCGGCGACAGAATCCAGCAAGCGCGGTTCCTGACGACCGTTTGCACCGGGCTGTCGATCGAACGCGCACTGCCGGCCGAGGATTCGATCCTGCACACCGAGACGGAAACGCTGTATGCGGCGGTCGATGCGGTGCTGAAAACCTCCCTCTGACCCGGCCACGGGTCGACCGACGTCGCTGCGTCACCGACGGTCACATGCGGACGGCGGCCTCGGCTAGGTCCCACAAACGTTGTGCCGCAGCATCGGCGACCGCGTGTGGTGCCACACCGGCGGGACCGGATGCCGTGACCGCGGCGGGCTGATTGTCCTCCAGATAGACGCCTGACAGCGAAGCCGCCAGCGGTGAGGCGGCGAGCAGCACGCTCGGTGCGGCCGCCTCCTCCAGTGTCTTGGAATAGGGCTGCGGGATGACGTTGCCGTCATCATCGATCGCACCCATTGCGCGCATCGTCTCGTCATCGAGGTGGCGCTGCAGGTCGGTCATCACCCAGCCCGGATTGACGGCGTTCGCGGTGATCCCGCGGTCGACCCAGCGCCGTGCTGCCTCGGTTGCCAGCAGGATGTCCGCGGTCTTCGACTGGCCGTAGGCGACCCACCGGTCATAGGGTCGATCGTGGAACTGCGGATCGTCGAAGTCGAACGGGACGTCGCGATGCGCGCCGGATGACACGACCACCAGTCGGCCGTGTGCAGCCGCGAGCGCCGGCTGTAGCTGCAATGCGAGGGCGAAGTGCCCGAGGAAGTTCACCGCCAGTTGGTACTCCCAACCGGTGGCCGTGCGCTGCAGGTCTGGGATGGCCATGACTCCGGCGTTGCACACCACCGCGTCCACCGGACCCTGCCAGCGGCCCGCGAAGGATCGCACGGACTCGAGGTCGGCGAGGTCGATGTGCTCGACGTGTATGTGGGATGCGAGATCGTCGGTGGTCAAGTCGTGGGAAACCCGTTCCGGATTGCGCACCGCGATGGTGACGTCGGCGCCGGCCCGTGTCAGTGATCGGGTGATCTCGGCGCCGATGCCCGCGCCGCCGCCGGTCACGATCATCCGGCGACCCGTCAGGTCGACACCGGCGAGTACATCGGACGGCGTGGAGTGGGCGTGAAACGGAAGAGTTGCTGTGGTCATATATCTACAGTAGAACCGCGAATCTGGACGGAAAATGGCTCAGAGTCGCAATTGTATGAGCGAGAGTCCAGAATGGTGGGATGGTGGACCCACTCTCGGATGTACTGCGGCTGACGGAGGTGACCGCGCATCTGTCCGCGGGCATGACGGGCCGCGGTCGCTGGTCGGTGTCGTTCGATGCCCCGGTCGGGGTGAAGTTCAACGCCGTCCGTGCCGGGCATTGTGTTCTGCGGGTCGACGACACGACGATCGAACTCCACGAGGGCGACTGCTTCCTGCTCACCGCACCACACCCGTTTCAGCTCGCCACCGACCCACACGCGATGCCCCGACGAGCGGGCGACGTGTTCGCCACCCTCGACGCCGACGGGGTTGCCCATGTCGGTGCCGACGAGTCGGGTGAGCCGGTCACGCTCATCGGCGGGCGATTCGACTTCGGGGCGCGAGCACACGAACTGATCATCAGCGCATTGCCCGGCGTCGTCCACGTGCGCGCCGACCGCCCCGAGGCAGCCACCGTCCGCTCCGCGATCGAAGCGATCGACACCGAATTGCGCAGTACCGCAGCCGGAAACGGGGTGATCGCGGAAAGCCTCGCCGTCGTCATGCTGGTTCGCATCCTGCGGCTGCTGCTCGACGACGCACCGCACGGCCTGACGGGCATGCTGGCCGGCTTGCGCGATCCGGCTGTGGCGGCGGCGATCTCCGCGATGCACGAACGTCCGGAGCATGCGTGGTCGGTGGCCGAACTGGCTGCGGTGGCGGCGGTGTCGCGGTCCACGTTGGCGGCACGTTTCACCCATACCGTCGGAGTGGGGCCGCTGGCCTATCTCACCGGCTGGCGGATGGAGTTGGCCGCACACCGGTTGCGCCACACCGATGATGCCTTGGCCCGCATCGCCCGCGACGTCGGCTACGGCTCGGACAGTGCGTTCAGTGTCGCCTTCACCCGTGTTGTCGGGTCCTCGCCGAGTGCCTACCGGCGGGCGTCCGTCGATGCGCAGGCGTCCTGATCGCAGACTGTGACCTTGGCCAGATCGATCAGTTCTTGGGCGGTGCTGGGCCTGCCATTGTGGTTGGGCCACCCATGGACAGCGGTGCGCCAGTCGGCAGGCACTGCATCTGCGCCCCACCTCGCCCCGAGGAGGCCGCCGGCGATTGCCGCGACCGTATCGGTGTCATTGCCGATCCGAATCGCGGTGTCCAGCGCGCGCTGAAAATGGGTCGCATCGGTGGCCGGGGTCTGCACGATCGCGGCAGCAGCCGATTGGAGTGCGGTCACTGTGAAACCGTTGGGCGTGAACACCTTCGGGCTCTGGGTGGTGGCGTCGTCCAGCCACTGAGTCCAGGTCGGCTGTCGGTCGTCGGGGATCAGGTCAAGGCCGGCGCGGATGTCGATGTGGCCGTCGAGAACGGCCACGCGGATGGCTTCGCACCACAGCACACAGGAATCGCCGGCGAGCGGATCGGCATGGGTCAGTGATGCCACCAGCCGGGCAGCCCTGGCCAGCTTGTGGCGATCCGCGAGAAGGGCGACGGCTACCGGTGCAGTGCGCATCAGCGCACCGTTGCCCGCGGAACGCGGGTTGGCGTCGGCATACCGCCGGGATTCATCGCGCATGATGCGACTGACTCCGTCCGCGCCCGCATCGATTCGGCGGCGGGTGGCGCCGAGAACCGCCCGGGTCTGGTTGCCGACGTCCGGCGGGTTGCCGTCGAACCAGCGCAGGAAGTTCTCGGCGATGGCGTCCAGCGCGTCGTCGGTGGTGAGATCCGCGCCGGTGGCTGCGACGAGCGCAATGGCCATCGCCATCGAGGTGTCGTCACTCCACTCGCCGGGAGCGAAGTCTCCGAGACCGCCGCCCAGCATCTGCGGGGTCTCGTCGTCATGGAGGACGCGGGTCTCGAACTCGTAGGGCACGCCGAGGGCGTCGCCGACGGCGGTGCCGAGGAGAACGCCTGTGGCGCGGTCGAGTTGGGTGGGGGTGAGGTGCACTGGGGCCTTTCTAGTGGGTGGTGTCGAGAGGTCTCGATACGCGTCGGGCTCGCAAGCTCGCACGTCGCTACTCGACCAACGGTTAAGGAGTCGCGTATCGAGATCGACCAGCGGCAAGGGCTACGAGCGCCGGCGCCCGCGCTTTCGGTTCCCCAGGTGATACGAATCCCGCGTCGCCTTCGACGCGTAGATCGATCCGATGAGGGGCGCTTCGGCACTGACCTCCTCGATCATCGACAGCTCCATGTCGATCGCCGCACGATCCTCCGGCCTCGCCAGGACGGACGCCGCCCGCAGGCGGTCGCGCGATTCACGCATGTGCGCCAGGCCGCCGTCGAGGTCGCCGGTCTCGTAGGCCTGTGACGCCTCGAGCTTGGCCGCCTGACCTTCCTGATACAGCCGCTCCGACTGCACCTTCGGATCGGGCACCCGATCGCCGAGTTCGTCGCCGGGCACCACGTTCACCGAGATGGGCAGCGACACCGTGTGTTCGGTGAGGGTGGCGGTCTCCACATAGCGCAACTCCAGCGACGCGATCTGGGCGAGGCCCAGCGAAGCGAGGCCGTCGACCTTCATCCGCAGCAACAGCTTTCGTGCCTCGAGCGCGTACAGGTCGCCGAGTTCGATCATCACCTCGCCGTCGGCGGTCTGGTGGGCGGGCAGGTCGTTGTACAGCGAGAGTGCCTGCACCTGCGGCACGTAGCGCACGGTCAACGTGACCGCCTGCGCCGACTTCGCTAGCAAACCCTCGACCTCACCGGCGATCGCCGCGCCGGCCGCGTCAGGGTCGTCGGCGAACACGTGGTTGCCGTTGCCGGAGCGCGAGATCGCCGACAACAGCGTCTCGTCGTAACCGCGGCCGTACCCGAGGGTGGAGGTGACGATGCCGTCGGCGGCCGCCTTCGCGGTGATACTCGCGAACTCGTCCAGATCCTGGATGCCGCGGTTCACGTGACCGTCGCTGATCACCAGCACTGTGCCGCCGCGGATACCGGCAGTGGTGCCCCGTCGCAGTTCCTGCAGACCCCGCAGGTAGCCCGACGACAAGTCGGTGCAGCCGCCTGCGCTGATCGAGTTGATCGCGTCGGTGGCGCGCTGCTTGTCGGTGAGTGCAGCGGCGGGCACCACCACCTGGGCGTCGTCGTCGAAGGTGACCACGCCGAACACGTCCGACGGATCGAGCTGTGCGACAACCCCGGCCAGCGCCTTCCGTGCACCGTCGAGGGGCGGCCCGGACATGGAGCCGCTGCGGTCGAGCACCACCTGCAGCGCAGTGGGCGTGCGGTTGGTGTCCGGGCCGGCGGGGGCTTCCAGTTCGAGTAGCACGGTGACCTCGTCGGCGGCCTCGTGGGCGACGACCTCGACGTCGAGAGCGGCGGAGAGTTTCATCGGATTTCCTTCCTCCCACCTGGCATCCGACCGAGGCGGTGACTTTGCGCGTTTTTGAGCTTACTACTTTGCGCAGACATTCGCATAGGGTTGGGGCGTGAGTGCTCGCGCCCGCCCCGGTCTCAGCGACTATCCGCGGCCCAACGTCGCCGCCGACATCGCCGTGCTCACGGTGGTCGATGCCACGTTGTGCGTTGTGGTTCAACGCAACACAGACTCCGAGGGAGCCGCGCTGCCGGGGCGGTTCGTCCGGGAACGACACACCGTCGAGGAGACGGTCCGCGAGGTCCTCGAACTCAAACTGGGGCTTTCGCCCGATCACGTCCGACCGCACTTGCTGGCGGTGTTCAGCGATCCTGACCGAGATCCCCGGGGGTGGACGATCTCGATCGCGCATGCTGTGGCCCTACCGGCCGACGAGCTGTCGGACGTCGTCGGCGAGGTCGCGCCGCTGACGTCGGACGGGCAACTGACGTCAGGGGAGCGCTTGCTCTATGACCACGAACAGATCATTGCAGCGGCCACCGACAATCTTCGCGAGCGCTACGAGGACCAGCCCGATCCGGACAATCTGCTACGCGCGCCGTATACGCTGTCGGAGCTGCGTGAGCTGCACGAAGCCATCCTGGGCCGGCGGCTGATGCGCGACTCGTTCAACCGTCGGGTACAGCCGTTGCTCGCCGCCGAGATCACCGCCGACGGTCAGCCGGCGACGCGGGTCGGAGGTGGCCGGCCGGCGCGGCTCTACTCCAAGGACGCGTCGCCGACGGCGACCTTCGGGTGGCGGTTGCCGAGTGCGGAGGGTCGGGAGAAGTAGTTTCGGAGGATGACAGCTGTCAGGGCTGCGGACCGAGCGAAATCGGGTAGTAGAACACGCCGTCTTGGTTGTCGACGCGCTCGACCTCGAGGCGTTGTTCTTCGGAAAGGTGGTCGCTGACCGCGATGAAATCGGCGGGGTCGATGTCGCCTGCCTCGACGAGCAGGCGCTTGACCGCTTTGGCCGGGATCAGGCCCCGTTGTCCGTCGTAGTCCATTGCGAGTGCGTAGCGAGGCGCGGCCCTGGTCACTGTCACGACGGTCGTATTGACAGAAGTCGCACCATCAGGCGTGGGCTTGTTGTTCCGTGCTTGCTGGGACTCAAGCTCTGCTGCGAGGTCATCCGCGAGCTGGTCGACTGTACTTAATAGGTCGGCCATGGTCTTTGCGACCTTTCGATGAAAGTCGGTCGGGTTGAACCCTTCGCCAGGCTTGTACATGTCTTCGTGAGTCAGCTCGCCCCACGAGTCCTGAAGTCGGGTTTTCACCTGCACCTCGACCTTGACTAGGTGGGCCTTGGTGTCAACTGTGCTGGGAGCCTCCAGCACGACATGGTAGGCCCGATAGCCACTCGGTTTCGGACTCAAGACATAGTCAGAGGGGTCTTCCGCGAACTGAATCCGGCCACTGGGAACGGCTTCTTCCAGCCGACACTTGAACGCCGCGAGGTCACGTGTGCTTTTGCACAAGACCTTGATCCCAACGATGTCTGAGATCGCCCCTTCGATCTCGTCGGCATCTTGTGGCAACGCACTGATCTTTCCGTCGCGTAGCTTTCGACGGATCTTCGCCTCGGCGCGTTTGGGCTCTTTTATCCGATGAGTGCGGCAGTCGATGCGGGAGGGGTCTCCATCTCCGATGGCCGATGCCGCGACCTGGGTTAGGAAACCCTGTGCAGCGCTCAGGGCAATCGACCAGCAGCTATCGCGAGCCTGCCAGGTCTCCTGTACGAGCGTTTCGAAGCCATCTGACATGCGCACCTCCCCGACGGTCCGCTCGAACATAGCGCAGTGAACGGTGAGGGCTGCGAACATCTCTGGCGAGTGTCGCGGGGTGCGGCCGTGAGAAACGTTCTGTCGTACGGCGAGGTCGCGGATACCGCGTTGTGGCTGTCGAGCCGCGCTGGTGAGTATGGGTCATGTACGAGGCGACGCGGTTATCGGTGTCATGTGGGCGACGGTACGTCGGTGGTCCGTGATGATCACGGCTTCAGCGGCAACTGCGCGCGCATTCGACCGGATACGGATGTGGCGTCTCCACTGCATCTCCACATCGAGTGGCCATCGACCTGGATTCCGAATTGCGGCCTTGGATCGTCAGATCTAGTTCATTCGAGTAACGCGATCTCGCGTGCTATATTCGATCGCGCTCTATCCTCCCATCTCTTCACCCCAATTTCTGTGTAGAATATACTTGGTTGCGCGAGAAAGCCTTTTAGGACATCGCGACGTCCTGGACGGAAATATGCGTCGGGGATGGTGGAGTACTCATCCCTCACTTGTCGGCGATAGCGGTCATATTCTGCGGCCGATGCTCCGAGTATCGACAGATCTGCATCGCATAGGACTGCAGCGTTGATATCTCCGTCCGCAACTAGGTGTCTTGCTGTGATCTCCACGAGTCGCGCGACCTCGTCTGAGACCCTTGGATCAATCAGCTTCTCAGCTGCCAAAGCGGCTGAGTGGCGCTCGTTGTCAGGCCCCGGGATGTCGTAAATCGCATCGTGAAACCATGCCGCGAGTCGAACAGCGGCAACGTCGAACTCGAGCCCGGCGTCCCGGAGGATATCGATAGACGTCAGAACATACTTGAGGTGCTCGACAGTGTGGTACTTGCGGTGTGGCTCGCTCCAGCGAGATAGAAGCTCTTCGCGTAGCTCCGGACTTAAGGCGGGCTCGAGCAAGGCACAATCACTCATAGAATTGTCCCTTTGGAAGTCGGGGCCGGGCCGCAGCAGGCCATTCTTCGCTTGTGACTATTGTCCAAGTGGAAGGCTTTGACGTGAAGTCCATCCAACGTCCGTTACCTAGATACAGTGAATAGAGATGTTCGTCGGGAAAGTTTCCCAACCTGATGTAAAGGTTGGACGAACCACATCGTCCGCGAAACCATGATCGGTCTTGGGGATCGGGTGTAAATACCACCTCCGTGGCCAACGCCGCTTCGAGATCGGGAACTTGAACTGCGCGGGTAACCATTGCCTAGCTCTCTAATCCTCTAGGTGGGCGGACTTTACAGTATTGGTCAATGCCGACCATGCATCCACGCTCTCGGAAGCAGTCGTGCCGGTGCATTGCAGTAGGTAGACGACATTGCCTCGCTGGTAAAAAACGTACTTTGTCACGGTGAACAGCCACCCCGATCCTTCATCTCGATAAGAGCCGGCCTGGATTGTGCCGCCTTCATCTCGATCTGTGACAGGGAATCGCTCGGCACGCTGCTCTGACCAATGCGGAAAGTGGCGTGCTTCGGTGAACGCATCATCGAGCGCATCGTTGACATCCACATTCGAATCGACGATGAAACGCGTGACTACCACGATGACGTTGTCCCTGAAGGTCGTCAGAACATCGGAGGGCCCCACAAGGGTGGTGAGATACCCAAGCTCTCGTCCGCTCGAAACCTCTTGCCATGCAGCCATCTCGGCGTCGAGGCAGACGGTGCCAGCAATCGTTTGAGGGTCGACAACGCGCGCCATTGAAACGGCCATTAGGCCGACTCTTTCGTAGATTCCGATCGTTTTGATTGGAGTCAATCGAACAGCCCTCCGAGTTGCTTTCCGACGCGATTGCCGAGGAGTCCGCCGGCGATTCCGCCGATCACTGCGCCAGCTGCCATGCCAACCGGGCCCCCGCCCACGCCTGCCATCATCCCGTACTGCGCACCCGCCCATCCTCCTGCGAGTGTGCCAGTTCCTGATCCCGCCGCCTCGAGCACGCTCTCGTTTCCGTCCTTAACCTGGTGGTATCCATCGTAGATCTCGTAGGCGACAGCCACCGGGATCGCCGCCTTACCGACCACGCTAAGCGCACCTTTTCCGTACGCGGGTGCCGCTTCTGCAGCTGGCCCGGCGCGCGCCGCCACTCTCGACTCGACTTCTCCTGGGTCGGGCAACTTAGGGTTGGCAGGGTCAACACCGTACGCCGCGTTCACCGAGCCGCGACTCTCAGACGAGGAGCGGATGATGTCGTCCAGCGCCTGTTCTCGGCTCATTCCGTACTTGTTGGCTTTATGCTCGATGAGTTCGTCCATCGACTTATTCGGCTCCTCCCGGAAGAGTTGCGCGGCCAGGTCTCGATCAGCCATCAAATCGCGTGCTTTGGTCCGGATCTCGTTTCGCAGGTCGACGGCAATGCGTGCGCGCTGCTCCACCGGCAGATCGCTCTTGGCCAATGTGTCGTTGAGGGTCTTGAGCCGTTTCTCCGCTTCGGTGTAGTAATTGCGGGTCTCGGCTTCAGTCAAAGAGCCGTCAGGATACTGGGGGAGGCCCAGGGAGGCGATCCCGTAGTTTCCGCGGTATGAGCCATCGAAAGCGGCTGCGGGAAGCTGTTCCGGTCGGATCTCACCATCTGCCGCCCGAATCGCAGCAGCCAGCGCATCGTCCGCCTCCTCGGCATTTAGTAGCAACTGGTTGACCAAAACCTGGAGTGCAGCGCGATCAGCTTCTCGCTCGTTGGCATCCTCGACGGACATCACTGTCTGTAATATCGACCGAACGCTGCCGTCGTTGTCTATCGAGAACATCTTCGCAGCCGCTTCGGCACGGAGCTTTGCGAGGTTGTCCTTGATTGCCTGGATCTTGGTCGCGGCAGCGCTCGCGGCACGTCCGATCGCTGCGACCTGTCCGCCGTGCTGGCTCAGATCGACTCGGGTCCGCCCGACGGACCTTTGCGCGGCTGCGGCCGCATCTCCATCCCAAGTCGAAAACGTTGATAGGTTGCGAAGCTGAGCGGCTTGCGAGTCACAGTGCGCCTCTTCCGATGCGCACACATCGAACACAGCCTCGATATCACCGACATTCCATCGGTCGATATCGTCTATGCCAATCACAGGTTCAGGTAGCGGGTTCCGCCCGTCGGTGGTGGCGCGACGGTCCTGGATATCTCGGCACCAGATGATTCGTCTTGCGTCTCATATTCGTCCGCCGAGAGAGCGAATTTCGTCGAATGGTCGTTCATGCGACTGGTTACCGCTCGGGCCGACGACTTCAATGAATCCATACGCTCAGCCAGCGCCGACGCTGACGCCCCGACCCACCCCGACGACGCCTCGTCGATACGCGAATGTCCAGAGTCAAACACCTGAACGGTGTCGTCATGCCAACCAGCGACCAGGTGAGACCCGAACCGCAACTCAGCCGGATCGACCTTTACGTGATCACCCACAAGAACCCCCGAATACAACTGCAGCTACTCGACACTGCACTGGTCACACGCTAGCAGCGAGTTAGACAGTGCACGCTGTGACGGTGGGGAAGGCACACGCGATTGAGAATTACCAGCTACTTTGGCCCTGTCTAGTCATCCATTCGATCGACCCGTGGCCGCGCGACGGCATCGGCCAAGAGTTCCCAGCGGCCGATCTCCACTTACCCCGACACGACCCCGACATCCCCAGGTCACGCGCCCTCCGCTCGTACAGTGAGCCGAAGCCGGCGACCGAGGATGGACCGATGAGCAAGAAGCGTGAGCGTGACACGACTAAGCGCCTCGAAGCCGAGGTGTCGCGGCTGCAGAGCGAGCTCGCGCGGGTCGAGAAGGTCACGTGCAAGCGCATCACCCGGCTCGAGAAGGATGCCGCCGAACTCCGGGCGTTGATGCTCTCGATGACCGAGACGGTGATTCCTCCGGCGAACTCTGCGCCGGTGACAGCGAACCCGAAGCCGCCCTCACCGAAGCGCGCGATGCCGGAACCCGCCGGTGAGTCTCCGGCCAGGAAGGCGATCGCGAACTGGCCCACGGTCACCAAGGCGTATCTGACGACGCACTGAGCAGTGCGGCGCGAGCACCGTCGCATGCCGCACTGCGCGCCCACGCGGAACGACTACCGTCATGTGCAGCCACCGAACGAAGGAGCAGCCATGACCACCCCGCAGGCCGACGCCGTCCTCACCGACTTCATCGACGCCATCACCACCGGCAGCCTCGAGGTGATCGACCTGACCACCCCACTCAGCGCCGCCACCCCGGCCCTGCGCCTGCCCGACCCGTTCGTCAACCTGATCGACTTCAGCCTCGAAGAGGTCAGCGCCTACAACGAGCCGGGCCCGTTCTGGCGGCACAACAACATTCACACCGGCGAGCACATCGGCACCCACCTCGACGCGCCGGTGCACTGGATCACCGGCCGCGACGGCGACGACGTCTCCCAGATCCCCGTCCAACGACTCATCGGGAAGGCCGCGGTGCTCGACCTCACCGCCAAGGTCGCCGACAACCCCGACTACCTCCTCACCATCGCCGACGTCGAGGAATGGGAAGCCACTCACGGCCAACTCGACGCCGGCACGTGGCTGCTGCTCCAGACGGGATGGGAATCGCGCGGCGGATCGGAGGCCGAGTTCCTCAACGCCGACGACACCGGCTCGCACACACCGGGAGTCGCCTCCGACTGCGCCGAATGGCTTGCCATCCAACGCAACATCACCGGCCTCGGGGTAGAGACCGTCGGCGTCGACGCCGGCCTGGCCGCCGGATTCGACCCGGCCTTCCCGGTACACCATTACTTCCTCGGCAACGACAAGTACGGCCTGACGTCGCTGCGCAACCTCGGCCGGCTGCCCGCCACCGGTGCGCTGCTGGTGGTCACCCCGCTGCCGATCGTCGGCGGCACCGGCAGCCCGTCGCGGGTACTCGCGGTGATCGGCGCGGCATGACCACCTACGGTCCCACCGTCGCCGACGTGGTGGGCCGAACCTTGGCTGATCTCGGCGTCGGCCACGTCTTCGGGGTGGTCGGTAGCGGCAATTTCGCAATGACCAATGCCCTTCGGGCAGGCGGTGTTCCGTTCACCGCAGCCCGCCACGAGGGTGGTGCGGCGATGATGGCCGACGGCTACTCCCGTATGTCGTCGCGCGTCGGGGTGGTGTCGCTGCACCAGGGATGCGGTCTCACCAACGCGATGACCGGCATCGCCGAAGCGGCCAAGAGCCGCACCCCGATGATCGTGCTCACCGCCGACAGTCCCGCCGCGGCCCTGCGCTCCAACTTCCGCGTCGACCAGGAGTCGATGGTGACCAGCGTGGGCGCGGTCAGCGAGCGGGTCTACTCGGCGCAGACCGTGGTCGCCGACGTGACACGCGCTTATCGGACCGCGGAGACGCAGCGTCGCACGGTGGTGCTGAATGTGGCCATCGATGTGGCGGCGAGCGCGGCGTCAGTGAAGGGGCCGATCAACGCCGTCTTCGAGGCACCACGGGCGCGGCCGAACGCGGAAGCGGTGGCGCAGCTCGTCGACGCCATTCGGGCATCGAAGAGGCCGGTGTTCGTCGCAGGCCGCGGCGGTCGTGGGGCCGGTCCCGAAATCTCTGCGCTGGCCGAGGCTTCCGGAGCGTTGCTCGCGACATCGGCGGTGGCGCATGGGCTCTTCGTCGACGACGAGTACGCCCTGGGTATCTCAGGTGGCTTCTCGTCGCCAACGTCGGCCGAGCTGATCGCCGACGCCGACCTCATCGTCGGATGGGGTTGCGCGCTCAACATGTGGACGATGCGACACGGCAAGCTCATCGGGTCGGAGACGACGGTCGTCCAGGTCGATGATGACGTCGACGCGATCGGCGCGCACCGCCCGGCCACGATCGGGGTCATCGGCGACTGTGCGTTGACGGCGCAGGATGTGCTTTCCGAACTGGGGCAATCGGACGTCTCGCGCTACCGCACCGCCGAAGTCGTCGTTCGAATCGCCAAAGATTCACGGTGGCAGCATGTCCCGATCGACGACATCTCCACCACCGACCGCATCGATCCGCGCGCACTGACCATCGCACTCGATGAGATCCTGCCCGCCGATCGGGTCGTGTCCATCGACTCCGGCAACTTCATGGGCTACCCGGCCACCCACCTGTCGGTGCCCGACGAGTACGGCTTCTGCTTCACCCAGGCATTTCAATCGATCGGGCTCGGGCTCGGTACCGCGATCGGTGCGGCAGTAGCTCAGCCGCAACGGCTTCCGGTGCTGGGTACCGGTGACGGCGGATTCCTGATGAGCATCGCCGACCTGGAGACCGCGGTGCGGATCGGTCTGCCGCTGGTGGTGATCGTCTACAACGATGCGGCCTACGGGGCCGAGGTGCACCACTTCACCGACGCCGACCACGCCACGGTCACCTTCCCGGACACCGACATCGCCGCCATCGCCGAGGGGTTCGGCGCACGAGGCGTCACAGTGCGGACGCTCGACGATCTCGACGGTGTGCGGCAGTGGGTGGACGAGTTTCGCTCAACCGGGTCAGCCCGACCGCTCATCATCGACGCCAAGATCGCCGACGACGGCGGCTCCTGGTGGCTCGCCGAGGCGTTCGCCGGACACTGAGCGACGAACCGCGTCAGCCGGCAGGTACCGGTGCCGGCGTCAGATCCTTCAGGAACTTCTCGATGCTCGGAACGATCGGCGGCGCGTCGAGCGCGGGCATCCGGGGCGGGGTGATCACCGGCAGTTGCGGCGGGGTGATCGCCGGCGCGGGTGGGGGCACGATGTTCTTGACGATCCGGTCGAACTCGGCGGAGACATCCTGCACGGTCTTGGTGACGTCGTTGGTCACCCGCTCGACCTGGGCCGGAACATCCGCGGCCAGCTTGTTCAGCTCGGCGACCGGATCGGGCAGCGCGGGTGGTGGCGGCAACTCGAGTCGAGGCAACGCGGGAATCTCGAGGCGCGCGTTGCGGGTTCCCGCCCCCGGCAGCGGGATCGGCCGCAGCGCACCGGCGATGAAGTCGCGCTGGTTGAGCAGGGTGGGGATGACGCCGTGGATCACCTCGAAGTGAATCCCGGCCGGCGGGAGGAACGGGGCGTCGATGGTGAAGCCGCTGGGATTGCCGCCGAGGAGTCCGGGCAGGCCCAGCTCGGCCGAGACGCCGACCGAACCGATCAGCGGTAGCGAGAAGCTGAAGCCGATCTGGAAGGTGTGCCCGTTCAGCAGTGCGTCGACGATCTTGACCGGGTCGTTGAGGAGGTGGCTGACGAACGTGACCGGGTCGCCGCGCAGAACCGAGAGCAGCAGGCCGGCGCTGCTGACGCTCAGCACCCAACCGACCGACAGTGCGGTGCCGATGAGTGCGGGCGTGACCAGCAGCGCGACGATCGGGAGTCGGAGCGCGACCCGCCCGGCGTTGGCGAGCGTGTTCCAGACGATGGGCAGCAGGTCGGCATGTCCCTCGTTGGCGATGCGGATCGCATCTTCCAGCGGGACCAGCGCCGCTGCCGCGGCCTCCTCGAACCGACCCTGCAGCAGCAGGGTGAACGACCGGAACACCGCGCCGGGAACCTCGAGCGCTACCCGACCGAGCTGTGCGTAGGTGTTGAACTCGACGGCCAGGAAATAGGCGATGTTGGCCAGCTGATTGCGGCCGATCTGCGTGAGGATGGGGGCCGGCTCCCGGATGAGGATGCCGCCGATCTCCGCCAGATTCTGGCCGGTGTTGGCGAACAACGTTCCCCAGGTGACGAGCGGATTGACGAACCTGACGGGGTTCACGTCGAGGGTTTGCGTCGCGACCACCGGCGCCGCGATCGGCTCGACCGGCTTCATCGGTGCCGACTGCAGGGCGGGAACCGCGATCAGTAGGATGGCAGCGAACGCGGCGATGCCGGCTTTCACCTGCAGGCCAAGCCATTTCGGCATAGCATTTCTCGCTCTCGGCAGACAACGCGGGATGGCCCGCAGGTCTGCGAACCGCGAATCTTCGTGTGCGACAAATATCCGGTCTTTGTTGTAGCACATTGGGCGTTGATCGGCTGGGCTTCGCGGAAAGCTGGCCTGTGTAACCCTGATCCCTGAGGAGCGAGCTTGCGAGCGTATCGAAGGGTCACGAAGGGCCGCCCCTTCGTGACGGACCTCCGCTAGCGCTCCGGTCCTCCTCAGGGAGCGAGGGGGGAGGCTCCTCAGGGACCAGGGGGCTCGCTCCCCAGGGAGCGGTAGACAGTAGCGCTTCTCCGGACCCGGGACGTCAGTATCATCGCGACCATCGAGACCACGCAAGGAGGCGACTGATCGATGGCGGATGCCGCCCCACCCGAAGCCCCGACGCCCGCGGACTTCACTTTCGCCCCACTCAGCCCGGTCTCGTTCCTGTCCCGCGCAGCGGCGGTATTCGGCGAGCGCACCGCCATCGTGGACGGCGAGCTCACCTTCACCTACGCCGAATTCCACCAGCGATCCGGTCAGTTGACCGCTGCCCTCGCGGACCTGGGCGTCCAACCCGGCGATCGGGTTGCCGCGTTGTGTGCCAACAGCCACGTGATGCTCGAACTGCACCACGGTGTACCGGGATTCGGGGCGGTGCTGGTGCCGCTGAACATCCGGCTGTCCGAGGCGGAACTCGGCTACATCCTCGAACACAGCGGCGCGACGCTGTTGGTGGCGACCGCCGAGTTCGCCGAGGCCGCACGGACCATCGCAGACGCGGCCGGGATTCGGGTGATCGTCGCGGGCGGCGCCGACGACGAGTACGAGGCGTTGCTCACGACCGCGACCGCGCCGGTGTGGCGCGACGCCGACGAACGCGGACTGCTGGCCATCAACTACACCTCGGGTACCACCGGACGACCCAAGGGCGTCATGTATCACCATCGGGGCGCGTATCTGCAGTCGCTGGCGATGGCCTATCACACCGGCATCGGTCCGGGTTCCGCCTACCTGTGGACGTTGCCGATGTTCCATTGCGACGGTTGGTGTTTCCCGTGGGCACTCACCGCCGCCGGCGCCACCCACGTGTGCCTGCGCGCCATCGACACCGCCCAGATCTGGCGTCACCTCACCGAGGACGGCATCACCCACTTCAGCGCCGCACCCACGGTGCTGACGATGATCGCCGAGGACCCGGCTGCCGCGACCCTCGACCACACCGTGCACGCGACCACCGGTGGCGCGCCGCCGTCGCCGTCGCTACTCGCGCGAATGGCCGACCTCGGCGTCGAGGTCACCCACCTGTACGGGCTCACCGAGACTTTCGGTCCGATCGCGGTCAACCAATGGCAACCCGAGTGGGACGCCGGAGATGCCGATGCCCGGGCACTGCTCAAGGCACGCCAGGGCATCGGCAACATCTCCGCCGGCCTGCTGCGGGTGGTGACCCCCGACGGCGACGACGTTCCCGCCGACGGCGCCACCGAGGGAGAACTCGTGGCGCGTGGCAACAACGTGATGCTCGGCTATTACCGCGACCCGGACGCGACCGCGGGCGCCACCGTGAACGGATGGCTGCGCACCGGCGACGTCGCCGTCATGCACCCCGACGGCTACGCCGAGATCCGCGACCGCAGTAAGGATGTCATCATCTCCGGTGGCGAGAACATTGCTTCGGTGGAGGTCGAACGCGTCCTCGACAGCCACCCCGACGTGGTCGAGTCCGCCGTGGTCGCCCGCCCCGACGACCGCTGGGGCGAGGTGCCGGTCGCCTACGTCACAGTTCGTCACGGAGCCGATCTGTGCGCCGACGCGTTGGTCGAGTTCGCCCGAGAACACCTGGCGCGGTTCAAGGTTCCCAAGCATGTCGTGTTCGCCGAGCTGCCCAAGACGTCCACCGGCAAGATCCAGAAGAACGTGCTGCGTCGGCAGGTCGAGCAGGGCGATGCCTCGTGACGCGCCCCGATGCGTCCACCGAACGTCGCCGCATCCCGCGTCTGCCGCTATGGGTGATCGGCGCTGCGGTGGTCGTGGTCATCCTCGGCGCCCTGCTCTGGCACGGGCGGTCCACCATGCAGGAACGCAGCGCGCACGAGACCGTGGCGACCTCCCGATGTGAGGACGCCGTGCGCGGCGAACTCGACAACCGGTTGGGCGCGAACGGCCAAGCCGCAGAAGCGGAGTTCGTCGACGTCGATTCGCGGACAACGGGCGTGGGCAGTGGCGAGGCGCAAGCTCTGCAGGACGCCGGCCGCGACCGCGCCGACATCGAAACCCATTGGGCCGTCACCGGTGACGTCACTCTCGACGGTGAGCTCCCCAGCGCCGCCCGACTCGGGCCGACCAACCCGTTCCGATGCACCGCAGCCGTCCTCGACGACGACAGCGTGGTGATCACCGGAGTGCACATCAACTGACCTGAGGCGGTCCGGGAGTCACGGTTCGAAGCCGTAGACCTCGATTGCGTTGCGCGCGTAGAACTGGTCCTGCTCATCGGCGGTCGCGTCGCCGATGACCGCGTCGAAGCCGGCCTGCAGTTCCTGATAGGTACCGGCGATGCGGTGGATGGGGAAGTTGCTTCCGAACATGACCCGATCCCAGCCGAAGGTCTCGATCGCCGGCTCGATCCATCGGCGCAATGCCGTGGGCTCAAACGTGTTCGTGGTCATGCTGAGCCCGGAGACCTTGCAGGAGGCGCGAGTCTCACGGGCACACAACTGAACGGCTTCCAGCCACTCGGCGTGGGCGTCGTCGTTGTCCGCGGTGGGAAAGCCGGTGTGCACCAGGGACACCGTGAGGTCGGGGAAACGTTCGAGCACCCGAATCCAATCGGCCATCTCGTCGGGCTGGGTGACCAGGTCGAACACCACATCATGCTCGGTCAGCCACGACAAGACGGTGTGCACCGCGGGGGAGTCGGGTTCGAAGTCGTAGACGACGCGGATGCCGGCAAATCCCGATGTCATCGCCTGCTGAGCGTTCAGATCGGCGACGATTTCCGCCGGGGACATCGTCGCGTCGACACACCCGATGTACCGCATGTCCAGGTGGTGCTCGTCGGCCAGTTTCACCGCCCACCGCAGTTCGTCCAGATACGAGCGCGGCGTCAGCGCTGCGGAGATGTGTAGGAGCTTGTCGACGGGGAACGAACCGACCGCTTGCTGGTAGTCATCGGGCCCGAAGTCGCTCGCGAGTTCGGGCGTCGCGACGCTCCGCGCATAGTCGGCCATTCCGGGGTACCAGCCGGTGGCCAGGTCCCAGAACCGCATGTGAGTGTCGACAACCCGGTCGGGCATGGCTTCTCCCGTCAATCGACCGGCGACGAGCTGACGTCTGGTTCGTTAGGAAAGATAACGTATTCAGAGCGTCGGCGAAGCCCATCAATTGGGGGAATTGTGCGATCAGCTGATGGCGCGGATCCTCTCGGCCGGTGACTCCCACTGCGCCAGCGACCGCATCACGTCGCTGGCCACCACCGCGTGCCCTGCCCGTGTCAGATGGATCATGTCCGCGCTCAACCAGCTCGGCCGGAGTCGCGCGGGGTGCTGCCAGAACTCGGTGAGCACCATGTCGTAGCGTCCGGCCAGTCGACGCGTGATGTCGGCCAGCGCGGAGAAGCGCTCGCGGAGGTCGGCGAAGTCATCGGAGAACGCGTCGGCGAGGGTGAACATCGACAACGTGGCACCGGTCGCCGCGACGGCGGAGCACAGTTCGTCGAGGTCGCGTTCCACGGTGTAGAGGTCTGCGCCTGCGAACAGGTCGTTGCCGCCGGCGCTGATGTGCACCAGATCGGGCATGAACTCGTACAGCGGAACAACCTGTGCCGCAGAGATTTCCGGGATGGTCGCACCGATGAGTCCGCTGTTCAAGTAGGCGAGGTCGGGGTTGACGGTCCGCAGCGTGTCGGCCACCCGGTCGGCCCAGGCGACGTCGGCGTACCCCGGCCACGGGTCGCCGATGCCCTGCGCGATCGAATCGCCGATGACGGCGAACCGACGCCAGGGGGCCGTCGACAGCATCTCGCGAGCTTTCGCCGGCGGCAGGAGGAGAGGATCGTCGCGCTCGGTCCAGGTGTCGGACGAATGGTCGTCGACGTGGTTCATAACAGACTCCCTCGGATCATCGAGCGTAAACTCAACGGACGGTCGTACGTCTTGTTCGAAACAATACGACCGATCGTTCGCCTTTTCAAGGGTTGGGTGGGAGCATGGGTTCATGACCGACTCGGAGCGGCTCTCGGACAAGCGCCTCATCAAAGGCGCCAGGGCGCGCGCGACCATCGCACGCCACGCCGCCGACGTCGCGTCCGTCGAGGGGCTGACCGGCTTGAGTCTCGGAAAGCTCGCCACGGACCTCGGGCTGAGTAAGAGCGGTGTCTCGACACTGTTCGGCTGCAAGGAGAACCTGCAACTGGCCGCGGTCGAGTCGGCGCGCGACGTCTTCCTCAGTACGGTCGTCGCGCCGGCGCTGAACGACGAGCGCGGACTGCCACGGCTGCGCACCCTCGTCGATCGGTGGCTGGACTACGTCGCAACGCCGGCGATGCCAGGCGGATGTTTCCGCGCTGCAACAGTTCCCGAGTTCGACAGCCGCCCGGGACCGGTGCGTGATGCCATCGGGGCGGACCGGCGTGAGTGGCTCGACTTCCTCGAGAAGGCGATCCGCTACGCACAGGACGACGGTGCGCTCGCCGACCATGACGCCGCCACCCTCGCGTTCGAGCTCGACGCCGTGGTGGCGGCCGCCAACTCCGGGGCCCGCATCGGAGACGAGTCGGCGTTGCCGACGGCGCGACGGATCGTCGAACGACTGCTGGGTGAGACTGACCAGCACCGCCTCTAGGCCAGGTCACGTCGGGCGAATCCGACCACCCCGACGACACCCAGGATCAGGCCGGTACCGGCCAGGAGTGTGGGCGGGAGGGCGTGCACATCGACTCCCGGCAGATGCGGAACATGATGAAAGACTGAAAGGTTCATGATCTCCGGTCCGAGGTTCATCGACGGCCCGAGGATCGTCACCACGCCCGACCAGGCCAGGATCACCCACGGTAGCCAGGCCAGCCGTGGTGCAACTCCGATGACCCCGACGGTCAGCCCGATGAAGAAGCACGCCGCGGGGAGCTGCGCCAGAGATGCGATCAGCATGCGTGCCGGTTGGCCGGGGTCGCCGACCCCCACCCCGTGCGCAAGGCCGATTCAGACGCCCACGATGCCCGCCAGTACCACGGCAGTCACTGCCGCCAGGGCGAGGTGCAGTACCGGCAGTCGCCAGCGCGGCACCAGTCCCGACAGCAGCAGGTCTGCGCGCCCGGCGAGTTCTTCGCTGCGCAGTCCCGCGGTGATCGCGATGGCTGCGCCGGTGGTCGCAACCGCGAGAATCAGTGTCGACATCGCCAGGAAACCGTCCACCACATCGACGTTGAACCGCTCCAACAGTTGCCGCATACCGGCCGGGCCGTCGGAGATGTCTCCGACGTCGCGGGCCGTGACCCCGAATCCCAGTCCGAGGACGACCATGGTGGCGGCCCAGATCGCCAGGGTCATACGTTGATTGCGCAGCACCAGGCCCGCGGGCCGTCGGGTGAACCAACCCGCGTGGGCCGGACCTGGCGACGGGCGCCAGAGGCCGGAGCCGTGGTCACGGGTGAGCTCGATTCGCAGTGCGACGAGCACACCGGTCACGGTGATGATCAGGCACGGGATCACCGGCCACCACTGGATGTTGCCGTACGGGTGGATGGCCTGCGCGAGGCCGAGGGGCGAGGCGTACCGTAGCGAATCGGAATCGGTGGCGTCGCCGAGAGCGCGGAGCAGGTAGGCGACACCCAATACGCCGCAGGCGATCCCGTACGCGCCCTTGCTGTGCTCGGTGATCTGGGCAGCCAGAAGCGCGATGGCCGCGAACATGGTGCCGATGAGCACGGTTGCGACACCGAACGCGAACGCACCGGTGGGTTCGCCGCCGCCCGCGATCAGCGCGAATGTGGCACCGATCCCGATCGTGACATTGATGACGAGCGCCATCGCCCCGACCGCAACTGAGTTGGCCAGCAACGCGAACCGCCCGGAACGTAGCAACTCGAGCCGGCCGAGTGCTTCCTGCGACCGGGTGTTCCGGACGACGAGAACGATGTTGAGCAACGCCACCGCGAATGTGACAAACCACCCGACCTCGAACGTGGTGATCCCTCCGATGCCGACCAGGCCCACCGGCGGTCCCTGCAAGGCCTGGGACGCACGGAGGCCGTCGGTGATCAGTGCGTACTGGATGCGATCGGTGACGGTCGGGTAAATCGCGGTCAGGCCGAGGATGCCCGCGTAGAAGCAGGCGACCACACCCGCGGCGGCGACCATGGCGCCTCGGTAGTTCAGACGGACACACAAAGTGAATGCCGTTGTCATTCCGGTCATGTCATCCCTTGGTGGAGCTGGTACCGGAAGGGATAGCGCGGTCGGCCGACGTGTCGTAGTGACGCATGAAGAGCTCCTCGATCTCGATCGACCCACCCGACACGGCTCGGAGCTCGGCGAGCGACAGTGATTCGACGGTGCGGCCATCGCGGATGATGGTTGCCCGGTCGCACAGCTTCTCCACCTCGGGCAGGATGTGGCTCGACAGCAGTACTGTCTTGCCCTCCTTGGCCACATCGCGGATGCATTCGCTGAACTGTCGTTCCATCAGTGGGTCCAGTCCGGAGGTGGGTTCGTCCAGGATGAACAGTTCGACATCCGTAGCGAACGCGGCGACCAGCGCCACCTTCTGGCGATTTCCTTTCGAGTACGTGGAGCATTTCCGCGTCGGGTCGAGAGCGAATCGGTCCAGTAGCTCGGAGCGTCTGGCAGGGTTGATGCCCCCTCGTAGATTCGCGAGGATGTCGATAACCTCGCCACCCGTGAGCGAGGGCCACAGGTTGACGTCGCCGGGCACATAGGCGAGGCGCCCGTGGATGGTCATCGCGTCCCGCCGAGGGTGTAGACCGAACACCTCGGCTCGGCCGGAACCGGCCTTCAACAAGCCGAGTAGGGTACGGATGGTCGTGGTCTTGCCTGCACCGTTGGGGCCGAGAAATCCATGGATCTCACCGGATTGGACCACCAGATCGAGCCCGCTCAATGCGTGGAAGCGGCCGTAGCGTTTCGTCAGGCCGGACACGTCGATGACCGGAGACATCTGTCCTCCTCTTCCCGACATCTGTCGGGATGTGAATTGTGTGGACAGTCTGGCGCGCTAAAGCGTGCAGCGCTTGTATGGATCTGCAACCGCAGCATCTCGACTACCAGCGCTTACGCCGCTAGCCTTACTCCATGGGCGGAGAATGGCGCGGCCAGTACCGTCTGGGAATCAGGCGCGTTGTGCTCGCCGGCTCCTTCGGACCGGCGAAGCTGCACCGCCACCCCATCGTGCAGGTGACCGTCGCCTATTCGGGTGATCTGCTGGCCACCAATGGTTTCGACGATCGGCGCTGTCGTGCGGTCGTCATTCCCGGAGGTGTCACCCACACCATCCGTGCGGTCGGCGATGACGTCCGGGTGCTCTCGCTGCACATGCCGGCCTGGACAGCAGAGGCGAAAGCAGTTGGTGGACTTGTGCCTCCGGGAGGAGGGCCATCCGACTGGGTGGCTGCAGCAGCCGTCCTCGAGGACCTGCATCTCGACGAGGCCATGGACATCGACGTCGCAGCCGACAAGGTCATGGACGTACTGCTCGCGACGGCGGGCAGGGAAGTCGAGAACTCGAAGGTGGCCGCCGCTGTCGAACTGATCGGAACCCGCGTACCCGGCAAGCTGCGCATGCACGATCTGACGCGAGTTGCGGCGGCGTCGCAGAGCAGCCTCAGCAGACTGTTCACCCGTGAGACAGGGATGAGCTTCGCCGCCACCGTGCGATGGGTGCGGATGCTCTATGCGGCGCAGGTGGCGGAGTCCGGCGGGTCCATCACCGATGCCGCACACGCGGCCGGATTCACCGACAGTGCGCACGCCAACCGGGTGTGTCTGGAGATGACTGGCGTGACCCCCAGAGTCATCTGGCAGGCCGCCCGCAACGGGGATGTGCACAGGTAGGTCGGCGCCGCCGCGCGGTGTGGTCTGAACAGACGACATTCACGCGGAGGCTTGCGGCATCGTTTACAGTGAGCGGGCGATATGCCGGTCTTGACGGGGGTCTCGATGATCATGCGTAGGTTCTGCGCTGTCCTGATGGTGGGGGCAGTGGGGATGCTGACCTTTCTGGGTCCGGGTACTGCTTCGGCGGAACCTCAGTTGCCGAGAATCACGCAGTACTCCGAGGACATCGGCACCTTTGGAGACCACTCCTACTGTCGCGGCGCATTCCGCGTGGGCATGGTGGCCCCGAACGGCAAGAGGGGCGTCGTTCGGCTGACTCTGACTTCTCACGGATTCACTGGCGACGGTGCGAGTTGGCGCCGCGATCCAAATTGCAGGTTCATCACCGAGATCACGATCTTCAGCGCCACTGTTGTGGGCCAGCAGACGTCGATTCCTGTGGCGTTCGGGCCGCGCCGGGGCGAGAAGGTGGTCCGTGATATTCGCACCGGGTCCGGCCCGGTCAGTATCGGCGTACTCACTTATCCGTCGCACAACCCAGTTCGGCTGCAGCAGTCGTTCGGCGCAGCCTTCTACACGATTGTTCCGTGAACATTCGGACTCGAAAGGACTCTGAACCGATGGGGGATGCGTTGAACCAGGCGCGTGGCAGGCATCGTCAGGTCGACGAACATCGGATGCCTTTGCGGATGACGGTGACATCGGCAGCGCTGGCCGCATCGATCGCGACCGGCATGGGTGCCGGACTGGCGTACGCGGTCCCCGAGCAGGGCGGCACGAGTCCCAGCGTCCCTGAGCAGGGCGGAATCACTCCCAGCCAGGATCCGCCGGTGCAGGGCGGAACCACGCCGTCGCCCGACGTCGCGCCGGTCAACGTGCCTGGCCCGGGTTCGCTGCCGGCGCCGCCCCAGGAGGCGCCGTACCAGCCATACGTTGAGCCCAGCACCTACACGGCTCCGACCTACGAGGACGCGTACAACCCGGTCCCGGAGCGACCGCTCAGTGCCCCCAAGCCGTCGGCCCCCGTCCGTCCGATCGCACCGCCGCCGGAGAAGATCCGCGTCGGCAACTTCATCACGGACATCCCAGAAGGCATGTCCGAGAAGGACGTCAACTCCGTCAACGCCTGGTCCGCGTATGGCGAGTCGAAGATCGCTCAAGGCCTGATCTCCGTCGGCGTGCCCGAAGACGAGGCATCGCGACAGGCTGCTTCCACGATCATCGGTGTGATGACCGGTGGTACTGCGGGTGCGGTCACGCTGGGTATTCCGGCTGCGGCGATGGGTGCTGTCGGTGGGGCGATCATCGGCGCAGGCATTGGTGCGGGAGTCGGTGCAGCGATGACGTGGCCAGCTCCGGGTCCCCTAGTTGGCCCAGGAGCCGGAATTGGCGCAGGCGTTGGTGCAGCAGTCGGTGCAGCCGGTGTCGGCGCCGCAGGCGCTGCTTTGGGCGCGGCAATCGGCGGAACCGCGGGCGGCGCTCTGGCGTACGCCCTCGGCGCCGGCGACCCGGGCGCGAATCCAGACGCCCCCTGGCTCGACGAGCAGAAACGTGAGTCGCTACCGAACCCGGACGCCAACCAGTTCGAGCTGAAGCTGTCGCCGGAGGACGCCCAGAAGGTGGGTCTGCCCTCGATCGACTATGTCGTGAACTCGCGCGGAGATGTTCAGATGTCGATCGCCGGTTTGGAAGCCGGCTGGTCCGTCGAGCAGGCGATGGCACCGTACGGCGTTCTTGGCGCAGGTGCGGCCGACTCGGCGCGGGACGGAACGAAGCAGCGTACCGACCAAGCGCAGGACTCGATTCCGGATCTTTACGTCGCGTGGCCGCAGGAATCTGCCCCGAAGTACTAGCCAGCTTCATACATCTACTCGCCCGTGAGGCCTTTGAAGGAGGGAAACCCGTTGCTACGCAGAATCTCCTGCATCTTCGCGATTCTGGTGAGCGCAGTAGTTCTCAGCAGTGTTGACTCGAGCTTCGCAGGGGCTGCGCCGTCAGCGAAGACGCTCGCGAGCGACAACTTCGGAACCTTTGGAGATCGTCACTATTGCCATGGGACGGTCAACGCCAGGCTCAGCGCGCCCCACGGTAAGCCGGGAGTAGTTCGCCTGACACTAACGTCATTCGGATTCGCGGGATCTGGACCTGCTTGGAAGAAGGATCCGAAGTGCCGAATCACTTTCGGCACGAGTCACATTAGCGCAATCGCTTGGAATCGCGAGCACTTCTTTCAGGCTGCCTTCGGTCCACGAAGGGGTGAATCGGTGACGCGCGACATCTTCACGGGCTCGGGGCTTATTCAGTTCGGTGTCGTTCCGTACTCAACGAACACGCCGGTAAGGGCACGACAGGGTTATGGAGTCGGGTTCTTCGTCGTTGTTCCCTGACTCGTCCTGCCTCGAAGGGATCTCGATGATTGCACGCAAGTTGCTCGTGGCCATGCTCACCGTAGTGGTGGGGGCACTCACGGTCGTGGGAGCAGGATCTGCCTCGGCAGAACCCCAGCTACCTCGAATCCCGCTGTACAGCGACAACTTTGGCACTGTCGGAGATCACTCCTACTGCCGCGGCGCGCTGAACGTGGGAGTCGAAGCGCCCAGGGGCAAGAGTGGAACCATTCGAGTCACGGTGAGGTCGTTCGGCTTCACGGGCAACGGTCCGGGGTGGCAGCGCAATCCGAAGTGCCGGTTCCTAATCTTCCTGAGCCAGATCAGCGCCAAGTACCCGCTCGGCAAGGAGACGTTCCACCCGGTCTCGTTCGGTCCCCGTCCTGGCGAGAAGTTCGTCAAGGAACTCAATCCCGGCCCGGGACTGGGCTCGTTCAGTGTGGCAACCTATGCCATCAACCAGCCGGTGCGTCTCCCGCAGTCCTACGGAGGAGTCGGGTTCCTGACCGTGGTCCCGTAGTTCCCTCCATGCATCGATGAGCACGTGAGAATGACACCTGTCAATTAATTGACAATTGACCATTCTGATGTCCTGATCTACGTTTCTCCCTATGCGCGGGCAATCCGTCTCCGAACCAGCTGTCGATCGGCGAGTGCGGCGATCACGGACGGCGCTCTTCGCCGCTGCAGTCCGTCTGGTATCCGAGAGACAAACGACCGCAATCTCTCTCACCGAGCTGGCCGAGGCCGCCGACCTAAGCCGTCAAGCCGCATACTCGCATTTCGCGGATCGCGACTCTCTGATCGTGGCGGCCGGAATGGATTTGATCGAGCGGGAACTGTTTCCGCAACTGGTCGACTGCGAAGGCGGGGCTTGGCGTGACATGGCCGTGCTTGCCACGACCCACCTCGCACGCCACCGGGAGTTCTATCGTGCCCTGGGGACCGGTCCATGCGCGTACCCGACCAAGCAAGCTGTGTTGTCGGCGTTGGCTGCCCCGGGTCCCGGTGGACTATTGCTGCCTAGCCTCGAGGGCGGTGACGTTGCCACGTTCATCGTCGGAGGCTGCATCGCGATGTTCACACGGTGGCTCGATGAGGGTGGTGACCTCCTTGACCCCGACGACATGGCCGATCGGCTGCTCGGCGTCGCGGGTCAGTTCATGCTTGGGTCGGCCAATTGACAAGAAATACAACAGAATCAGGGGGGAGATCGTGGTGAACTGGATGATGCGGACCGTCACAATACTTGCGATTGCCATCGTCACTTTGTTGATGCCGAACGCGATCTCGGCCGCCTCACCCTCCGGGACAGAAGGTGTCGCCGAGCCCGTCCGGTCGGCGGGTTGTCGAGCTGCGCCGACCCCTCCGGGCTCGTCGGTCCAGCTGTTCTCTGCGGTCGGTCGTGCAGGGGACTACCTGCAGGAAGTCCCTCGACTGCCCTCGCGCACACCCATGCCCGTGGTGTTCGACGTCCACGGTTACCTGCAGCCTGGCGCATTGCAATCCGCATGGAGCGGTATGGCGGCGTACGGAGCCCGACACGGCTTCGCCGTCATCACTCCGGAAACCCACGTGCTCCCACCGAAGTGGGATTCCGGCGCCGACGGTATCGACATCGACTACCTGGAGGCGATGCTCACCCACGTCGAGCAGACGTTGTGTATCGACAAACGTCGGGTGTACATGACCGGGCTGTCGATGGGGGCTTTCACGGCATCGTCGGTCGCCTGCCAGTTGGCAGATCGATTCGCTGCGGTCGCGCCGGTAGCCGGTGTGCAGGATTTCTCGTGGTGTCGCCCGTCCCGTCAGGTGCCGATGGTGGCCTTTCACGGTACAGGTGACGAGATCATCTCCTACGACGGCGGAGTTGGGCCACGCGGAATGCTGTTGCCCGCGTTGGACGGCTCGTTGCGCACAATCGGACAGCAGATGAGCCAGGACGAGGCATCTCCGAGTATGCCGAACGAACAGAGCATCCCGGATCAGGTCGGGCGGTGGGCCGACCGCAATGGCTGCGGCGCCAACTCGGTCACGCGGACAGGGGCCGTGGACGTGGCGCGGACCATCTACCCATGTGCGCCGGCGAACTCGGTGGAGCTGTACACGATCCACGGTGGCGGGCACAACTGGCCGGGTGGAGATCCGACCCTGGCTGCGACACCGATCACCGGGCCGATCACATCCTCGATCAGTGCGACCGCAATCATCTGGGACTTCTTCCGGCGACACCCGATGACGGGACTCGTCTCGGATTAGCCGAGTGGTCGATAATCGAACCCATGACCCCCGAGGACCTCGACCGCATCGAAGCCGTCAAGCAACTCAAGTACCGCTACTGGCGTGCATGTGACGGCAAGGACCCCAAAGGTTTTCGGAACTGCTTCATCCGCTCGGGCGCGCGGATCGACTACGGGCCACTCGGCACGTTCGACGACGCGGAACCGATGGCGGAGATATTCGAACAGGTGGCGTTGCACAGGGTCGACGGGGAGTACGTCATCTTCGACATGCACCACGGGCTGCACCCTGACATCACACTCACGTCCGACACCACGGCCACCGGCCGCTGGACCCTCAAGTTCCGCCAGGTCAGTCTGCTCGACCGCACAGAGACTGTGATGACGGGTGAGTACGACGACGAGTACATCGTCGAGGACGGCGAGTGGAAGATGTCGGCGAGCACCCTCACCGAACGTTGGTCGATCCAACGCCCCCTCGGCGACGACGCCCGCGTACGGGTCGGGACGTTCACGACTCCCGACGACTGACCTGTTCGTCGCGGGCCCGCCACGCCGCCAGCGCGGTCGCCGCGCACACCGGACCCCAGACCCGTTCGACCTTCGACCGCGACACCGAGTTCATCACCGTGCCGACCACCATCACACCGGTCAAGGCCGCCAAGCCTTTCTGCCGGACCTGCGGCTCGCCGACGCGCCCGACGAGGCAGCCGGCGCCGGCCACATAGACCACCGCCGCCACCCCGCTGGTACGCCGCAATCCGACCGGCAGTCGTCCGCGATGACCACCGCCGTAACTGGCGACACCCCATGGCGCACCGGCGGCCAGCGCAGTCTGAAATCCCGCCAGGCCGGACAGCAGGGCGGCAGTGGTGAGAGTCGCGGGCTGCGGGGTCGACGCCATGGGGCCAGGGTACTCAGAACGGCGCCGGACCACCGTTGCGTCGACGGTTCCGGGATCGCTCCGCCCGGCGGCGGGCATGCTTGTCCGCCACCCGTGTACCTGCTCGGGTGGGCCGATCCTCCTCGGGGACTTCGCTTCTCGGTGGAGCCTTGGCGGGTGGCGCGCGGAATCGGATGCGTCGCAGGCCGGGGAACAGGTCTTCGTTTGTCTCCGCGGGTCCGGGCAGCGTGAGTCCTTCGGGCGTGGTGAACTCGGTGACCAGGCGACCGGTGGGGTCGCGGTACTGGTCATCGAGCCATTCACCGAAGGTCTTCAGCAGATGCCCGGGCCGACATTTGGAGTTGAGGTTCTCCGAGGTGGTCTGACCGCCGGATTCTGGATCGTCGTGGTCGTACTCGTCGACGTGGTCCAGGTCGCCTTTGAAAGCGCTCTGTCCGCAGCCCGGTTCGACGCAGTAGCCGTCGCGGATGCGCGTGTGGGTCGCCAACGCCGTCGACGGCCGGTAGGAATCAGATGGACCGTGGGCCGGCAGCGTGAAACCACCGTCGGCATCGGGTTCGGTGCCCTTCGGCACGAGACGCGACACCACCGTGTCGGGCCGTGCGGCGATGTCACGGACGTGCTCGTCGGAGATCACGCCGTGACCATCCATGAAGCCCGGGTTGTCGGCGCGGCCCTCGAGAGTGCCCTCGTCGCACACCACGTGCAACACGATCTTGGCGTCCACCGGCGGCACGGTACTGGGCTCGGGGATCTGCGCGGTGCAGTCGTCGCGGCCGCACTGGCACTCGAACGACGTACCCGACAGCAGTGCGAACATGGCGTCGGACATGCGTTGCGGCTTCGTCCGCTTGTCGTGCTCGCAGGCCGTGTCGGCGAGTGCGGCGACCGCGGCAGCGGCGATGCGAACGTTCTCGGCAGCCATCAACCCGGTGATCTCCGCTACCCCGTCGCCACGGGCCTCGGTCCACACGCCTCGCTCATCGAGCGCCTCTCGACGTCGCTCGCGAACGCAGTCCGGGTCCAACCGGAAGATGGTCCGATCGACCATGTCGCGCAGACGCTTACGCGGCCACGTGCCCTTGCGGGATCGGAGGAGCTGAGCGATCGTCGCATCGATCTCCGGAGTGACCGACTGGCCGTCGAGGAGGTCGGTGCGGGAGACGATGAGCTTCGCCTGCCACGGCGCAATCACCCCGTCACGCAGGCAGTCGAGAACCTCCGGCAGACGGTCACGCAGCGCGACCGCCTCGTTGAGCAGCTTCTCGGCCTGATCGCGCGATACTCCGCGAAGACCCGCGATGCGGGCGGCGGCGTCGGCGAAACCGTCGACGACGAACCTGTCGGACTCCCCTCGTGCGGCCACGAGTCGGTCGTACATGACTGCCACCGAACGGTATTCGCAATAGGCCAGGTAGGAGCGCCCACGATCGATGTCGCCGAGGCCGAGGAGCAGATCGTTGAGCGGCTCCTCATCGGGATAGGCCGGGTCGATGCCACCGACATATGTCGACGGCAACTCCTGCCACGACGACGATGCTGCTGGCACGACAAAACCTTCCGGAGATCCGACATGATCTCAGGACACTCGCTGTCATCGTCATCTCCGGGCCGCCCCACGGCTGCCCGGACTCTCGTCATCATTTGATCGATCCTGTTGATACCAAGCTACAACAGGCCACCGACAAGAATGGTCGCCAGCCGATGGCGGTGCTCAGGCGGTGTCTATCTCGGCGAGTCCCCGCTGGATCGTTGCCTCGATGTCGGCCGCGATCCTCCGATGGCGGTCCGCAGCAGCCGGATCGCCGATGAGGTCGGCAACCTCGGCGAGCACCGTGTCGACCGGACCGAACGCCACACTGCCCGAGTTGAGGCCGGCGACGGTGCCCGACCATGGACTCAGTTCGTCGTAGAGCCGTCGAGCGGGCCCGACCATACCCAAGCGGACCAGCGCCCGCGCGTGGAACACCTCGAGCGCCGTCCAGTAGTAGTCCCGACTGACATAGGGGTCTGCTTCCGCGATCGCGCGGGCCTCGTCCTCGCGGCCCGCATCGAGTAGCGCCACGACATGGACCCAGGCGATCGAGTGTTCCGCGCGGTTGAACACGGCTTCGGTGAGATCGACGATCGCGCCGATCGAGCCCCGAACCCATCCGATGGAGAGATGACCGATGAGGGCGAACTCATCACTCGACGGAAGGCCGGCGGCAGCGAGCTGATTGGCCAGCATCCCGTACGTCTCCTCGGCGCGATCCAGGTTGCCCCGCAACAACTCCAGCACGGCACCGAAGGACGACATCACGACCACCAGCTCGCCGACTCGGCCACTCGTCGCGCATTCCACCGCACGATGCATCTCCTGCATGGCGCCGGGGAGATCGTTGTCCGTGCACCGCAGCATGAACTGGTAGAAGCGGGCAGCCGCCTCGTACTCGAGGCTCCCGGCATCCCGGGCAGCCGACAGGAACTCGGCAGCGATGCGCGGATACTCCTCGCGCAGGTCGGGACCCAAGGACGTGAACGCGCGGGCATTGAGGGCGGCACAACGCAACTCGTCGTCGTCGATCCCGGCAGCAATGTCGACCGCCTCCCGCGCACAGTCGATGGCGAACCGGTCCTGATTGCCCTCGAACTCGAACACTGCGGTGAGCAGCAGACGCGCACGGTCGGCACCGGACGACCCGGGCAGTGCGGCGAGCAGCGCCGAGGTCATCACCTCGTCCGCAACACCCTTGAGGCGAGTGGTCCAGATCGTGGGCGTCCGCCAGGACGTCAACGCGGCCAGCATGAGCGACTGGTCGCCGGTCGTCTCGGCCAGTCGCAGAGCCTGAGCGCGACGGCCGCGCGCGGCGGTGATGTCACCGCGATGCGCGAGCGCCGTGACGAGGTCACACAGCGCATGCACCAGAGCCACGCGGTCGGCCACCGCCGCGGTCTCGCGATGATGACCGACCAGCTCGTGCAATTCGACGGCGTACTGCCACAATTGGGCGGAGTCGGCCGCGAGGTCACTGTCCGCGCGCATCCGGGCGGCCGTCGTCACCACGGTGATGGCCTGTTCTGCAGTGGCGGTGGAGGCGCCCAACGCGGCGTGCACGGCGAGTTCGTCGGCGGGAGCCCGGCCGGTGTCCTGGAGGTATTCGAGTGTGCGCCAATGCAGGCGACGACGACGTAGCGTCGGGATGCTGTCGTACACGGCGTCGCGCATCAGGACGTGGGTGAACCACACGTCGTCGGCCCCGGCGGCGAGCAAGCCGGCGACCACCGCGGTGTCGATGGCGTCGAGAACGTCGTCTTCCGGCTGTGTTCCGTTGGGCCAGAGGGCGACCAGTGTGTCGAGGTCGGCGCGGCGTCCGCAGATGGCGATCAGTCGTAGTGCGGTCACCGTATCGTCGGGCAGGCGTTCCACCCTTTGCAGCAACACCTCCCGGACGCCGGTGGGGATGGCTGTCTCGGCGCCGCGAGATCCCCGGGATGCGACGAGTTTGGCGAGTTCACGGACGAACAGGGGATTGCCGTCGGTGCGGGATCGCAACAGCGCCAACGTCGTGTCGTCGAGGGGATCGAGGCCGACCTCGGCAGCGAGGAACCGGATGCCGTCGTCGGAGAGTCCGGCCAGGGCGAGCACGTCGGCGGTGGCCGATATCAGTGAGGCCCCGGTCGCCATCAGTTCGGTGTTCGCCTCGGACGGCCGGTACGTGCCGACGATCAGCAGCGGCTCGTCGGCCAGCCACGTGACGATCTGGCGCAACACCTGCAGGGTGGCGCTGTCGGCGCGATGGGTGTCGTCGAGCACCAACACCGTGCCGGGGACTCCCGAGGGTGCGGCCTCGCAGGCGGCGCGCACTTGCCGGGCGATCAAGAACGGGTCGTCGAGGTCGGGGTCTCCGCCGAGCGCTCCGACCACCTCACGCCACGCCCACGCGGTCGGCGCTCCCTCGACCTCGGGGCAGTGTCCGACGGCACCACGCCAGCCGGCCACCCGCATCCTGGCGACGAACTGTTGGGACAGTGTTGATTTGCCGCCGCCGGCCTCGGCCGTCACCCAGACGACACGAAGCCCGCTGTGACGTACCGCCTCGGCGTGTCCGGTCAGCCGCTCGAGTTCGGTTTCCCGCCCGGCGAATTCGACGGCGGCCGCCTGTTCCGGTCTGGTGGCCGGCAGCGATGGTGAGGTGGGCTCCGCGCGGACCTCGATGTCGAGCCCCGGGTCCTGGGTGAGGATGGCCGTCTCCAGCGCACGCACCGCGGCCGTCGGGTCGACGCCGAGTTCGTCGGCGAGGTACTCCCTGAGGCTTCGGAGCGTTTGCAACGCATCCGCCTGACGGCCGAGTCGGTAGTGCGCGAGCGCCAGGAGCCGGAACATCTCCTCGCGGCCCGGGTGCTGATCGCAGACCACGCCGAGCGTTGACACCACCTCCGATGGCCGGCCCAGGTCGAGTGCGGCGGCCGCTTGCTGCTCGACGGCGGACAGGTGGATCTCGGTGAGCCGGGCGACGTCGGCACGGGCCCACTCGTCGGTGGCATGCGGACCGAAGGGTTCCCCCGTCCACAGCGCGAGGGCGTCGGTGAGTTCTGCGTATCGGGCGGCGGCGTTGCCGTCGGCATGGGTGACGCGATCGTGGAACCGCCACAGGTCGACGGCATCCCGCGGAAGCCGCAACGCGTAGCCGGGCGCTTCGCTCACCAGGATGCGGGCCGCTGCCCGGGGCGTCCGGTTCGGTTCGAGGATGCGCCGAAGGTTGGAGATGTGCACCTGCAGGCCGCCGAGTGCCTTCGGCGGCGGCTCGCCGTCCCACAGATCGTCGATGAGTCGATCCGTGGACACCACGTGCCCGTCGGCCGCGACGAGGCGGGCGAGGACGGCGCGTTCGCGGCGCGACTTGATCTCGGCGGGTTCGCCGTCGACGTCGACGCGGACGGTTCCGGACAGACTGACGGTGACGACGGGCCTCGACTCGACGTCACCCGACATCGCTCACGCTCCTCGCGTCTGTCAGAAGGAGCGGTCCCAGCGAACCACCGACTGCATCACGTCGGGGAACTTCTTCTCCGCGTAGCGGAGGTACTCGTCGATGTGTTCGGACATCTCCGTCATCGACGCCGGCGCGTCACGGTCTTGCATTGCGCGGAAGATGGATTCGTGCGCGGCCAGGGTGGCCTTGCGGCGGGACTGCGGGAAGTCGAGTCCGACGATGGTGCTGTTGGTGACCTCGAGCAGGGAATCCGCCAGGTAACCGAGCAACGGGTTGTCCGACGACCACGCGATGATGTCGTGGAACTGCTTGTTGGTTTCCAGGAACATGTAGCGGTCGCCGTTCAGCGAGATCCGCATCTGGTCGATGTTCTCGCTGATCTCGGCGAGCTTCTCGTCCGAGATACTCGCCGCGGCAAACTTGGTGATGACCGGTTCGATGGCGAGCCGGGCCTCGAAGATCGCCTTCAGCGGTGCGTTCTTCAACTGCATCAGGAGCACGAACGCACCGGACAGGAAGGACGCCGTCGGCGACTGCAGGACCGGGCCACCGCGCGGTCCGGGCTTCATCACGATCACACCCTGGAACTCGAGCAGCCGTAGCGCTTCGCGCAGGGTGCCGCGGCCGATCTGATAGCGCTCCACCATGACCTTCTCGGGCGGCAGGAGATCGCCGGGACCGAGCCCGGCGTCGTGAGCCTCCTGGATGATGCGCTGACTCACGACGACCGCGGCCTTGGGCGAGCGACCACCGGCCGTCATGTCTGCTCACCCACTGATGTCCTCCTGCGTTTCACTGGTACCCCCATAGTCGGCGAACGCGTCTGACTGGTGCTTTTCCTGGTTCCTGCTCATTAAGGTACATATGTTTGTCAGGAATGGGGCGTGGATGCGGCTGGCTTCGGCCCGATCAGCTCCCGAACCGCTCGTGCGCGCAGCTGCGGATGGTGTCGAGTTGCAGACCGAAGGTCGGCCCTCCGCCGGTGCTGTATTCGATCAACCGCTCGGCGCCTCGGTCATAGAGGCGTCGAGCTCCGGTCGCGTTGCCGCGCTCGTGATGGGTGAGTCCGACGCAGAGTTGTGCCAGGCCCTGCCAGAGTGGGCGCTCGCCCGGCGGGCAATTCTTCCAGCGCGTCTCGAACACCTCGTGGGCCGAGAACGGACGCCCCTCGTCGAGTAATCGTCGGGCGAGGTCGATGGTCTGCTCCGGAGGCAACGGGTCTTCGGGAACCGGCTCGACACCGTCGGCGCCGTAGGGCAGCGGTCGACCCAGCGCATCACGCGGCCGCGCCTGACGGGCGCGACCCTTGGAATCACGGTCGCGATGCTGCGTCATCGTGCCACTCGCATGAACCCGACTCTACGTGGTACTTCCGCGTGACCACCGTCGATGCCTCAGCTGCATCGATACCGCGGACATTTGACTTGGACATGAATGGATGTGCGGTCCTACCGTCGAATCATGGCTCAGGTCACGTCGAGTGATCCCCGACGCGACCCGAGCCGCTCCACCGATTTCGACGACTCGAGGGGTGCCTCCCATGACCACCGCCCAGCGGACCGGACCGGACACGACGCAGGAGCTGACCGGCCAGATGATCATCGCCGGTGACCACGTCACCGGAACCGGAGATGCCATCCACGCCGTGAACCCGGCCACCGACGAACGCCTGCAGCCCGCCTACGCCCACGGCACCGCCGCCGACGTCGCGCGGGCCACCGCGGCGGCAGCCGAGGCGTTCGCCGTCTACCGCAACACGTCGTCGTCCGATCGGGCCACGTTCCTCACCGCCATCGCCGACAACCTAGATGCCGCCGTCGATGCCCTGGTCGACCGCGCCACCGCGGAGTCCGGCCTGCCGGTTCCGCGGATCACCGGCGAGGTCGGCCGCACGTCCGGCCAGCTGCGGCTGTTCGCGTCGGTGCTGCGCGAGGGCAGCTGGCACGGTGCCCGGATCGACCCGGCCCAGCCGGACCGCACCCCGATGCCGCGCGCCGACATCCGCCAACGCAAGATCGCCCTCGGTCCGGTCGCGGTGTTCGGCGCCAGCAACTTCCCGCTCGCGTTCTCCGTGGCCGGCGGTGACACCGCCTCGGCGCTCGCCGCCGGCTGCCCCGTCGTCGTCAAGGCCCACGACGCCCACCCGGGCACCTCGGAACTCGTCGGCCGCGCGATCACCGCCGCCATCGCCTCGACCGGGATGCCCGCCGGCACCTTCTCGCTGCTCTACGGCAGCGGCCCGGATCTCGGCATCGCACTGGTCACCGACCCGAACATCAAGGCCGTCGGATTCACCGGGTCCCGTTCGGGCGGGACAGCACTCGTCCGTGCCGCGGCGTCGCGGCCCGAGCCCATCCCGGTCTACGCCGAGATGAGCTCCATCAACCCGGTGTATCCGCTCCCGGGTGTGCTGGCCGCCAAGGCCGCCGACCTGGGCAAGGCCTTCGTCGGCTCGCTCACCATGGGTTCCGGCCAGTTCTGCACCAACCCCGGCCTGGTCATCGCCGTCGACAGCCCCGACCTCGGCACCTTCGTCGCCGCCGCCGCGGACGCGGTGCGTGAGACCACGCCGACGCCGATGCTGACCCCCACCATCGCCGCCTCCTACGCCGACGGCGTGCAGACCTTCGACGGCGCCGCGCAGGCGGTCGCCCGAGGAGCGGAATCGACGGCGCCCAACGCCTGCCGCGCCGCACTGTTCACCACCACAGCCGACGACTTCCTGGCGTCGGAGACGTTGCAGCAGGAGATCTTCGGCTCCTCCAGCCTCGTCGTGAAGTGCCGCGATCAGCAGCAGGTGCAGGAGGTGACCGCGAAGCTCGAGGGCCAGCTCACCGCGACCATCCACGCCGACGACACCGATCACACCGCCGCCGGCGAACTGCTCCAACTGCTCGAGCTCAAGGCCGGGCGCATCCTGTTCAACGGATGGCCCACCGGCGTCGAGGTCGGTCATGCGATGGTGCACGGCGGCCCCTACCCGGCCACCTCCGACAGCCGCACCACCTCGGTCGGCTCGCTGGCCATCGAACGCTTCCTCCGTCCCGTCGCCTACCAGGACGTCCCGGCCTCGCTGCTGCCGACACCGGTCGCCGACGGCAATCCCGAACAGATCTGGCGCCGCATCGACGGCGAACTCTCCCGCGACTGACCAACCCGCACAACCATTTCCAAGGAGTCCCCATGCTCGACGGTGTCCTGTTCTTCCCCGTCACCCCCTTCGATCATGACGGAGAGGTCGACTACGACCGCCTCGTCGAGCACATCGAGCGCGGCGTCGCCGCCGGCCCCGGTGGCGTGTTCGTCGCCTGCGGAACCGGTGAGTTCCACGCGCTCGGCCTGGCCGAGTTCGGTGAGATCGTGCGCCGCACCGTCGAGACCGTTGCCGGACGTGTCCCGGTGTTCGCCGGGGCGGGCGGTTCGCTCGTGCAGGCCAAGGAGTTCGCGGTCAGCGCGAAAGTCAATGGTGCCGACGGCATCCTGCTCCTGCCGCCGTACCTGGTGACGATGCCGGCCGCCGGTCTCGCCGAGTACACGCGGGCCGTCGCCGCGGCCACCGACCTGCCGCTCATCGTCTACAACCGTGGCAACGCGGTGTTCGACGAGGTCTCGGCGGTCACGGTCGCCAAGCTGCCCACGGTCATCGGATTCAAGGACGGCACCGGCGATCTCGACAACGTCGCGCGGATCGTCATCGCCGTCAAGAAGTCGCTGGCCGGCACCGGCAAGGAGTTCCTGTTCTTCAACGGACTGCCGACCGCCGAGATCACCCAGCAGGCGTACCGGGCCATCGGCGTCACCCTCTACTCGTCGGCGACCTTCGCGTTCGCGCCGGAAATCGCTCTCGCCTTCTACAATTCGCTGGAGAGCGGCAACGACGAGCTGACCGAGGCCCTGCTGCGTGACTTCTTCCACCCGCTGGTTCGTCTGCGCAACAAGGTGCCCGGTTACGCGGTGTCGCTGGTCAAGCATGGCGTCACCGTGGAAGGCATCGATGCCGGACCGGTCCGTGCGCCGCTGGTCGCGCCCACTCCCGAACACCAGGCCGAACTCGAGCAGATCATCGCCGCCGGGCGCGCCGTGCTCGCGGGCTCGCTGGCCGTCAACGCCACCGCGTGATGACCGTGTCCACCATCCGCCGGGTTACGGTCACCCCCGTCGCCTTCGTCGACCCGCCACTGCTCAACACCGTCGGCGTCCACCAGCCGTATGCCTTGCGGGCGATCATCCGGATCGAGACCGACAACGGCCTGACCGGCCTCGGCGAAACCTACGCCGACACCGCGCACATCGCCCGGATGGAGGCGGCCGCGGACGCGATCATCGGATCGGATGTGTTCGCCCTCAACCGCATTCACCGAATCATCGACGACTGTGTGGCGCAACTGTCGGTGACCGGCGGTGACGGTGTGGCCGGCATGATCACCACGGCGAGTACCACCGACCGGGTGTTCTCACCATTCGAGGTGGCCTGCCTAGACATCCAGGGCAAAACCCTCGGGCGGCCCGTCAGTGACCTGCTCGGCGGAGCGGTCCGCGAGGCGGTGCCGTTCAGCGCCTACCTCTTCTACAAGTGGGCCGGGCATCCGGGCGCCACCGGAGGCATCGACGAGCACGACCAGTGGGGCGAGGCGATCGACCCCGACGGACTGATCCGTCAGGCGCACCGCATGATCGACGAGTACGGCTTCACCGCCATCAAACTCAAGGGCGGGGTGTTCCCACCCGACGAAGAGGTCGCCGCGATCAAAGCGCTCCACGCCGAATTCCCAGACATCCCACTGCGACTCGACCCGAACGCCGCGTGGACGGTCGACACGTCGGTGCGGGTGGCGGCCGAACTCGACGGGATCGTGGAGTACCTCGAGGACCCGACCCCCGGCCTCGACGGCATGGCCGAGGTGGCAGCCGAGGCGAAGATGCCGCTGGCGACCAACATGTGTGTGGTCGCATTCGATCACCTCAAGCCCGCCGTGCTGAAGAACTCGGTGTCCGTGGTGCTCTCGGATCACCACTATTGGGGCGGTCTGCAACGCTCCCGTCTGCTGGGCGGGATCTGCGAGACCTTCGGCATGGGACTGTCCATGCACTCCAACTCGCACCTGGGGATCAGCCTGGCGGCGATGACCCACCTCGCCGCGGCCACACCGAATCTCACCTATGCCTGTGACACCCACTGGCCGTGGAAGTTCGAAGATGTGGTCAAGCCCGGAGCGCTGCGGTTCGTCGACGGCGCGGTGCCCGTCCCGACGGGTCCCGGACTCGGCGTCGAGATCGACGAGGCTGCGCTCGAGCGGCTGCATCAGCAGTATCTCGACTGCGGTATCCGCGACCGCGACGACACCGGCTACATGCAGTCGATCGACCCGAGTTTCGTGAACACCAGCCCGCGGTGGTGAGGTTCCCGGCGTTCAGGCGTCGCCTTCTGCTCCGGGCGACGGGCTCGCCACACGCTCACCGAACCACGCGATCAGCGCATCGGACTCGTTCTCGCGCACCAACAGTTTGATCATCGCGGACGTATCGATGTAGGTCACCGTTCGGCGCGGATCTCATCGAGCACCGTGGTCAGATCCCGTTGCGGCAGCCGTTCCGGTGCGATGGCCTCGAGGAGGCCTGGCCGGCGGGCGGGTACCAGCACACCGGCGTCGATCAGCGCCTCCCTGCTGCGTTCGGCTTCTGACACCGGGACGATTCGCGCGACGGCCCGTCCGCGGTTGGTCACCGTCAGTTCCTCGCCCGCCTCGACCCGGGCCAGGTACCTCGACGCGTGCCGGCGTAGTTCGCGGAGGCCGATCGTCGTCATCACACCACGGTAGCGCTCACAGTGCTACCGCACGGTCGGTCATGAACAGTCACCGCCGCCGTATGAAGTACACCGCCGCACCCACGGCGACGACGACGATCCCCGCGACCACCGAGCCGATCGGCAAGGTCGCCGCGAGCACTGCGCAGCCGGCCAGGCCGATCGTCGTGACGACCCGCGACGGCCGGCGTTCGTCGCGACTCAACGTCGCCGCCGAGGCGTTGGCGATCGCGTAGTAGAGCAGCACACCGAACGACGAGAACCCGATCGCGGCCCGCACATCGGCGGTGGCGGCCAGGACCGCGACCACCACACCGATGGCGATCTCGGCGTGATGCGGTACGCGATGTCGGGGATGGATCGCGGCCAGCGTCCGCGGCAGGTGCCCGTCACGCGCCATCGCCAGGGTGGTGCGGGACACCCCGAGAACCATCGCCAGCAGGGAACCGATCGCGGCGATCGCCGCCCCGATCTGCACGACCGGCGCCAACGCGGGAACGCCTGCGGCACGAACTGTTTCGACCAGGGGTGCGGTCGCATCGGCCAGGCCGGACGGTCCGACGACGGCGAGAGCGGCCACGGCGACGGCCACGTAGGCGAGCAGGACGATGCCCAGCGCCGTGGGGATCGCGCGTCCGATGGTGCGCGCCGGATCGCGGACCTCCTCGCCGAGGGTGGCGATCCGCGCATACCCCGCGAACGCGAAGAACAGCAGCCCCGCCGCCTGCAGCACCCCATACACCGACGCGTCGGACCCGATGCCGAGGTTGTCCGCCGCATCGTCGGGGGTCGAGGCCACGGCCGCGACCACGACCGCGGCGAGCACCGCGAGGACCACCGCGACGATCACGCGGGTGACCAGCGCCGACTTCTGGATGCCGCGATAGTTGACCGCGGTCACCCCGACGACCGCTGCGACGGCGACCGCGTGCGCATACTCGGGCCACAAGTAGACACCCACGGTCAGCGCCATCGCCGCGCACGACGCGATCTTGCCGACGACGAAGCACCAACCGGCGAGATAGCCCCACACCTCGCCGAGACGTTCGCGGCCGTACACGTACGTGCCACCGGACACCGGGTACAGCGCCGCAAGTCGCGCCGACGACGTCGCATTGCAGTAGGCGACCACCGCGGCGATCGCGAGACCGATCAGCAGGCCCGATCCGGCGGCGTCGGCGGCCGGCCCGAGCGCCGCGAAGATACCGGCCCCCAACATGGACCCCAGTCCTATGGTCACCGCATCACCGACACCGAGTCGTCGAGCGAGTTCCCCACCGGTCGCGCCATCGGAGTGCGTCACGACCGCGACCCTAGTTGATGAAAGTTAAGGGTTTCCCCCGATGTCCCGAGAGCCTTCGGCGGATACGTTCGGCATGTGAAGGCAATCGTGCAGGATCGCTACGGCGGGCCGGAAACGCTTGCGCTCGCCGACGTCCCACGCCCGGAACCCGCCGCCGACGAAGTCCTCGTCGAGATCGCGGCCGCGTCGGTCAACGCACGCGACTGGCACCTGATGCGCGGCGATCCACGCATCGCCCGACTGGACCGGACGCACTTCGGCCGACACGCCCCGAAAGCGCGCATCCGCGGAACGGACTTCGCCGGCACCGTCGAGGCCGTCGGAGCCGAGGTGAGTGACCTGGCAGCGGGCGACGAGGTCTTCGGCGAATCCGACGGCGCCTTCGCCGAGTACGTGTGCGCCAACAGATCCGCCGTCGCTCCCAAGCCGTCGAACCTTACGTTCGCCCAGGCCGCGGCCGTACCCCTCGCCGGGATCACCGCGTTGTGTGCCCTCGCCCCCGTCCGGCCCGGCCAACGGTTGCTCGTCATCGGGGCCTCCGGCGGTGTCGGCACGTTCGCCGTCCAGATCGGTGTCGCGCGGGGCGCGCACGTCACCGGCGTGTGTAGCACCCGCAACGTCGACCTGGTGCGCTCGCTCGGCGCCGACGTCGTCATCGACTACACCCGCGACCCCGTCGTGGGCAGCTTCGGCGTCGTCGTCGACCTCGCCGGCACTCGTAGCCTCCGCACACTGCGTCGACTGCTCGCCGCCGACGGCACGCTCGTCCTGTGCGGCGGTGGAGCGCCCAACGGCGACCGGATCAGCGTCCTCGGTCCGATCAAGCTGATCGCCGCCGGCCACATCCTGGGTCGCCTGATTCGGCAGACGGTGGAGATCCCCACGGCTCATCCGGATCGCGCAATGCTGGCCGAACTGACGGAGCTGATCGAATCGGGACAGGTCAGGCCCGCGATCGATCGGACCTACGCCCTCACGGACGTCCCGGCCGCGATCGACTACATGGAAACCGCCCATCCGCAGGCGAAACTGGTGATCGACCTGAACATCTGACGGCCGGTGGCATCGGTGGGCTAGCGTGATCTACGAACCCCGCCCAGCATCAACGTCGTGATACCGAAAGTGGATCGATGTTCTCCTTGTCGCGCCTCTCCTGCTTCATCGCCGTCGCCGAAGAGCTGCACTTCGGCCGTGCCGCCGAACGGCTGCACATGACCCAACCACCGCTGAGCAGGCAGATCCAGCAACTCGAACATGAGCTCGGGGTGCAGCTGATCGAACGCAGCAGCCGCGCGGTGTCACTGACCGCGGCCGGATCGGCCTTCCTGCCCGACGCCCGCCGCATCGTCGCACTCGCCGAGAGCGCCGAGCTCACCGTGCGGCGTGTGCCGGCCGGGGACCTCGGCTCGGTCAACATCGGTTTCACCGGGGCGTCGGCCCGGGCGGTGCTGCCGCGACTCATGCAGCGGGCCCGCGAGCGGCTGCCCGATGTGCAACTCGTGCTGCGGGAGATGGTGACCGCGGCTCAGGTGGAAGCCCTGGCAGGCGGTGATCTGGATCTGGGCATCGTGCGCCCACCGATCTCGCGGCCCGGGATCTCGTCGCGGCCGCTGTTCCACGAACGGATGGTCGCGGCGCTGCCGGCCGACCACCCGCTGGTCGACGTCGAGCACATGGCCATCGAGGACTTCGACGGTCAGGCGGTCATCATGTACTCGCCGGTGGACGCCCGCTACTTCAACGAACTCCTGATCAGCACCTTCACCGCGGTGGGTGCCTCACCGCGCTACGTCCAGTACGTCACCCAGGTCCACACCATGCTGGTGCTCGTGCATTCCGGTCTGGGGATGGCGCTGGTGCCCGAGTCGGCGATGACCATGCACCCCGACGGCGTGGTGTTCAAAGAGGTGACCGCGATCCGCGACCGACCGGTACAGATGAACGTCGCGTGGCGCAGTGACAACACGAATCCGGCCCTGGCGCGTCTCATGAGAGACGTTCTGCCGGAACGTGAATGGATCTGAGATCAGACGGCTGCGCGAACGGGCGGCTTGACGGCCACCACGGGGCACTGCGCGTCGAGCAGCACACGCTGGACGACGCTGCCGGTGAGGAGCTTGCCGACGGGGGAGCGGCGTTTCTGGCCGATCACCAGTAGTTCGGCGTCCTCGTCGTAGGACGCGTCGATCAGCTGGTCGGCATGCGACAGACTCTGGTCGTTCTCCAGCACCTTGTACGCGACATCCGCGGCTCCGGCTGTCTCGCGGGCCTTTTCGAGGTCGACGACGAGGTCGGGTGACGACGCGCTGTCGCCGTCGGCGACCACGATCACGTCGGTGGCCCGCATCCGAGCCTCGGCGAAACCGAACGGCAGCGCGCCGCGACCTTCGGGGGTGGGTTGATAACTCAGGATGACGGTCATCGTGCTTCCTTAACGGCGTCGGGCAGGGGCTGGTGAGACGACCGGGGTGACGAGGTCGCCGGTGCGGAGGAAGGTGTCGAGGTTCTCCAGCGTCAATGCCTCCATCGCGGCGCGGGTCTCGACGGTCCCGCTCGCGAGGTGGGGCAGCAGGACCACGTTGTCCATCTCGATCAGCTCGGCGGGCACCTGCGGTTCCCCGGCGAACACGTCGAGTCCGGCACCCGCGAGGCGGCCGGCCGCAAGCAGTTCGACGAGTGCATCCTCGTCGACGACACTGCCGCGGGCGACGTTGACGAGAAAACCGTTGGGGCCCAGTGACTCCAACACGTCGCGATCGACGAGATGGCGGGTGGCCGAACCGCCGGCGGCCGCGACGATCAGGACGTCGACGGTGGCCGCCAGTTCGGCCGGCGATTCCGCGTAGCGATACGGCGAACCGGCGACCTCTCGGCGGTTGTGATAGGCGATGCGGCAACCGAATGCGTTGAGCCGGTGGGCGATGGCCGAACCGATGCGGCCGAGACCGAGGATACCCACGGCGGCACCCGAGACCTTGCGCGTCAGCGGTACGTTGCCCTCGACCGGCCAGCGTCCCGCCCGAACGAACCGGTCGGCGGCGGTGAAACCGCGCATCGTGTCGAGAACGAGCCCGACGGCGGTGTCGGCCACGCAGTCGGTGAGTACGTCGGGGGTGTTGCTGACGCCGATGCCGAGTTCGGTGGCGCGGTCGACGTCGGTCGTGTCGTAGCCGACCCCGAAGTGCACGATCGCGCCGAGGCCGGGCAGCTGATCCATCAGTTCTGCGTCGACCCCGGTGCGTCCCGACGTGACCACCACCCGCACATCGCGGGCATGTTCGGACAGGAAGCTCGCGCGTGCGGCGCCGTCCGGCAGTCGTTCGGCACCATACGTGGCGGTGAGTGTCTCCTCGAGCGAGGGCTTCAGTGGGCCGACCCGCAACACGCTGTTCGTCGTCGACGAATCAGCTTGACCCCCATCGACTTCGGGTGTCATGGCGGTGGTGGTGAGGCTGTCGGCCATCGGTCCTCCTCGACCGGTCGGGGCCGTCGACGGCCCTGCGCTGGATGTTTCCACGGTAAGAGGGGGCCGAGTCACCCGTCCAACACGTAAATAACATGGATCGATACCCAACCTGTATGGATGGTCGCCCTCTTGATTCGACGGCGGCAATGTCGGGTCGAGAACCGACAGGTCAGGGCCCGTTTCGCCGCTCTCGGGTGGTCGACGAGGCGTCTCGAATATCGGTGAGTACACCGCCAAAAACGCCGTTTCCTGCGGTTTTGCGCTGTTGACGTTCGACGACGGGCGCTCTTAGCGTGTGTCTACCGTCACAGACAGCGGTGCAGCCCAGCGAGGTCACTCGCACTCTTTGTTCATCGGAGGTTCCCATGCAGATCGCAGTTCTGCGATCCCCGAAGCGCCGCCGGCTCGTCGGTGCACTGGCCGCCTCCGCGGCGGCCGTACTGGCTGTCAGCGGTTGCAGTGTGGCCAACACGACGCAGAGCGAGAGCGCCAGCCCCGACACCCTCCGCATCGTCCTCCCGCAGGAACCGCCGACGCTCGAGCCGTGCGATGCCTCGCTCACCGCGACCGGCGTCGTCGTGCGGTCCAACATCACCGAACCGCTCATCGAGCGCGATCCCGACTCCGGCGACCTGCAGCCCAGCCTCGCCACCTCCTGGGAGCAGGTGGAGCCGAACGTGTGGCGCTTCCGTACCGCGCAGGACATCGAGTTCAGCGACGGCACCCCCTTCACCGCCGAGGACGCCGCCTTCTCCATCAACCGCACCTTCAACGGCGCCATCGGCTGCGACGTCAACGGGTACGTCTTCGACGACAGCGAACGTCAGGTCACCGTCGTCGACCAGAACACCCTCGAGGTGCGCACCACGACCCCCGACCCGATTCTCCCGCTGCGGATGTCGTTCATCGAGATCGTGCCGCGCACCACCGACGACTCCGGCAAGGTCCGCGAGCCGGTCGGGACCGGGCCCTACATGGTCGACTTCTGGGACTCCGGCCAGCGGATCGCGTTGAAGGCCAACCCGAACTATCACGGCGAGGCACCCGAATACTCCCGTGCCATCTACCAGTGGCGCACCGAGGGCAGCGTGCGCGCGGCCATGGTGACCAACGACGAGGCCGACCTCGCCACGTCGCTGGGACCCGAAGACGGCGCCGGCGACCTCGGCACCGCCTACGTCAACAACGAGACCACCGCGCTGCGAATTCAGGCCTACGACGCCCCGCTCGACGACTACCGCGTGCGGGAGGCCATCGATCTCTCCATCAACCGCGAAGGCATCGTCGACGCCCTGTTCCAGGGCCTCGGCACCCCCGCGGGGCAGCTCGTCGGACCGGGCATCGTCGGATACAACGAGCAGATCGAGCCCACACCCTACGATCTCGCCCGGGCGAAGCAGCTGGTCGACGAGGCCCGCGCCGACGGTGTGCCGGTCGACCGCACCATCACCCTGATCGGCCGTACGGGGCAGTTCCCGAAGATCAACGAGACGATCGAGAACATCCAGTACACGCTCAGCCAGGCCGGCTTGAACGTCGACATCCGGATGATGGACACATCGGGTCAGATGCAGTATCAGACCCGGCCGTTCGTGCCGGGTTCCGGGCCGGTGCTGCTGATGATCATGCACGGCAACCAGGCCGGTGACACCCAGTTCACCCTGGATCAGTACATGCTGTCCGACGGCTACCAGAGCACCTATGGCACAGCGGAATACGACCAGGAGATCCTCGCCGCGGAAGCCCTCACCGGGCAGGCCCGCCAGGACGCGCTCGCGAAGGTACTCGCCGACGAGCCGACCCAGATCCGCCAGTACGCCTACATCGCACACATGCAGGCCGTCCTCGCCAAGTCGAACAAGGTTGCCTACGAGCCCAATTCGGCCACCGGCGACGAGATGCGGCTGGCCGACATGACCCACGCGACAGCCAGCAACGACTGAAACCGAGGCAACCGATGCTCACCTTCCTCCGGCGCCGGATGATCACCAGCCTGATCCCGCTGATCATCGTCCTCTTCGGCGTCTTCTTCATGGCCCGACTCACCGGTGACCCCACCAACCTGTATCTGCCGGTCTCCGCGACCCCGGAGCAGCGCGCCGAGTTCGCCGCCGCCAACGGCCTCGACAAGCCGATCTGGCAGCAGATGTTCGACTACCTGTCCGGGGTCATCCACCTCGACTTCGGTGAGTCGCTCAAGACCGGTCAGGAAGCGGCGAGCATGGCGCTCAACGCATTCCCGGCCACCCTGCAGCTGGCGTTCGTGACCTTGCTGCTGTCGGTCCTCGGCTCGGTGATCATCGGCTGCTGGGCCGCCTACCGGCCCAACTCGCTGGCCGACCGCTTCTCCAGCCTGCTGTCGATGACCGCCGCCAGCGTCCCCGACTTCTGGTTCGCCATCACCGGCATCTGGATCTTCGCCGTCGTGTTGGGCTGGCTCCCCACCTCGGGAACCGGCGGTGTGCTGGCGTGGGTCCTGCCGATCGCCACCCTGATGATCCGGCCCCTCGGCGTGCTCACCCAGGTGGTGCGCGGCGCGATGGTGTCGGCGCTGTCGGCACCGTACGTGAAGGTCGCCCGCAGCAAGGGTGCCGGCGATCTGCGGGTCGTCACCCACCACGCCCTGCGCAACGCCGCCGCACCGGCACTGACCGTCGCCGGTGACCTCGCCGTCGGACTCATCAACGGCGCGGTCATCGTCGAGGCCATCTTCGGCTGGCCCGGCATCGGCAAGCTGATGATCGATTCGATCCTGCAGCGCGACTTCGCGGTTCTCCAGGCCGCTGTGCTGTTGACCGCCGTCAGCATCTTCATCCTGAACATCGTGATCGACGCCGGGCTCGCCCTGCTCGACCCGCGAGTTCGCGACAAGGCCACGGTTTAAGGAGCTCCGATGTCCCTCGCCACCGAACCCCTGGACGCCACCAGCCCCGTCGCGTCGACCGACCCGATGGGTGACTCCGTCGCCCGGAAGAAGGCGCCGTCCGGCCAGCTGCCGATGTGGCGCTTGCTGTTCCGCGACAAGTTCGCGACCGTCGCCGCCGGCATCCTGCTGTTCATCCTGCTCGTCGCCGCGTTCGGTCCCTGGCTCGTCGGGGATGCGGCCACCGAGCAGAACCTCGACGAATCCAACCTGCCGCCGTTCAGTCTGGACACCGGCTGGATGAACATTCTCGGCACCGACCCGCTCGGCCGCAGCATGCTCGCCCGGCTCGTCGTCGCCTGCCAGACCACCCTGTTGGTGTCGCTGCCGGCGGTGATCATCTCCTGCATCGTCGGTTCGGCCATCGGCATGTGGGCGGGCTATCACCGCGGATGGCGCGAAACCACCGCGATGCGTGTCGCCGACGTCATCATGAGCTTCCCGTCGCTGCTGCTCGCGGTCGTCATCCTCTACGTGTTCAACCCGAGCGCCGCCAACATCGTTGCGGTGCTGGCGATCACCCGTATCCCCATCTACCTGCGGACCGCCCGTGCCGAGTCTGCCGAACTGCAGAGCCGGGTGTTCGTGGACGCCGCACGCACCTTCGGTGCCAGCAGCAACGCGATCCTGCGTGGCCACGTGCTGCCCATCCTGCTCCCGACCCTGCTGACCGTGGCGACCCTCGACTTCTGCTACGTGATGCTCGCCGAATCGTCGCTGTCGTTCCTGGGCATCGGCATCCAGCCGCCCGACATCAGCTGGGGTCTGATGGTGTCGCAGGGACGCACTTACCTGCAGACCGCGTGGTGGCTGTCGTTCTTCCCCGGCCTGGCCATCGTGATCACCACCGTGTCGGCCACCATTCTGGCCTCCTGGGCACGTATCGCGACCGACCCCGGCCAGCGGTGGCGACTGACCACCCCGAAGGCGCGCAAGCGCTTCTTCTCCTCACGAAAGGCTGTGCGATGAGCGCCCCCATCCTCGACCGCTCCGACGCCGGCACCGACGGCCGGGTCGCCCTCGACGTGTCCGATCTGACCGTCGACCTCCGCACACCGACCGGCACCGTCCGCGCCGTCGACCACGTGTCATTCCTGGCACGCCGCGGCGAAACCCTCGCGTTGCTGGGCGAATCGGGTTGCGGCAAGTCGATGACCGCTCAGGCGCTCGTCGGGCTGCTCGAGCCGATCGCATCGGTCACCGACGGGTCCATCGTCCTCGACGACGTGGACCTGGTGACCGCGAAGGACTCGGTGCGACGCGAACTCGCCGGCACCGAACTGGCCATCGTCTTCCAGGACGCCCTGACCGCGCTCAATCCCGTGTACACCGTCGGCACCCAGCTCGCCGAGCCGTTCCGCATCCACCGCAAGATGTCGCGCAAGAAGGCACGGCGCGAAGCCATTGAACTGATGCGACACGTCGGCATCCCCGAACCGGAGTCCCGGGCGGATTCGTACCCGCACCAGTTCTCCGGCGGCATGCGTCAGCGTCTGCTGATCGCGATGGCTGTGGCGCTGAGCCCCACCGTGCTGTTGGCCGACGAGCCGACCACGGCCCTCGACGTCACGGTGCAGGCCCAGATCATGGAACTGCTCAAGCGGTTGCGGGAAGAGCACGACATGGCGGTCGTGCTGATCACCCACGACCTGGCCCTGGTCGCCGAACAGGCCGACCGGGTCGCGATCATGTACGCCGGCAACGTCGTCGAGACGGGACCGGTGGACGAGGTCTTCGGCAACCCGCGCCACCCTTACACCAAGGGTCTGCTGGATTCGGTTCCGGTGAGCGCCGAACGCGGTGCCGACCTCAAGTCCATCGGGGGCACGCCGCCGGATCTGCACTCGATTCCGTCCGGCTGCGTGTATCAGGCGCGGTGCCCGTTGGCCCGCGCCCGCTGCGTACAGGAACGACCGGTCCTCGACGTCGTCGGTGACGACCGGAAAGCCGCCTGCCATTTCTCGGAGGAGACACCCAATGTCTGAGACGACCGACCAGGTTCTCGAGGTTCGCGACGTCGGGAAGACGTTCACCGTGTCCGGGAAGTCCGGACGCAAGCAACTACGCGCCCTCGACGGCATCGACCTCGACCTGCGCCGCGGCGAGACCCTGGGCCTCGTCGGCGAATCCGGTTGCGGCAAATCGACGCTCGCACGAACGTTGATGATGCTGGAGCGGCCCGACGACGGCACCGTGCGATGGGACGGCACCGACCCGTACGGGCTGAAGGGCAAGGATCTGCTGGCGCTGCGCCGCAAGGTGCAGATGGTGTTCCAGGATCCGTATGCGTCCCTGAACAACCGGATGACCGCGGCGGAGATCATCGGCGAGCCGTGGCGCACGCACAAGGATCTGTATCCGCGTAAACGCGACCGCGCGGCCCGGGTGCGGGAACTCCTGCATCTGGTCGGCCTGCGGCCCAGCGACGAGCACCGCAGTCCGCAGGAATTCTCCGGCGGCCAGCGTCAGCGGCTCGGCATCGCCCGGGCGCTTGCGCTCAACCCGGAGGTCATCATCTGCGACGAGCCGGTGTCGGCCCTCGACCTGTCGGTGCAGGCGCAGGTACTGAACCTGCTCAACGACCTGCAGCAGGAGTTGGACCTGTCCTACATCTTCATCTCCCATGACCTGTCGGTGGTGCGCCACGTCGCCGACCGGGTCGCCGTGATGTACCTGGGCCGCATCGTCGAAACCGGCAGTACCGAAGCGGTATTCGACCATCCCGCACATCCGTACACCGAAGCGCTGATGTCGGCGGCACCCACTCTGGACGCCGAGCAGCGCCGCGAACGCATCCTGCTCACCGGCGAGGTGCCGTCGCCGCTCAACCCGCCGTCGGGGTGCCGTTTCCGTACCCGCTGCGCGCACGCCACCGATGTCTGCGCGACCGCGGTGCCGCCGACAGCCGTCGACGCGGCGGAGACCGGTCACATCGCGGAGTGCTATCACCCGCGGGGTCGGGTCACGCTGGGCATTCCGGCGGTGGCATGAGCGAAGCGCTGTGAGTGTAGGGACATGAGTGCAGTGGGTTTCGCGATCATCGCCGTCTCGGTGTTCGCGGCGTCGTGTATGCAGGCGTCCATCGGATTCGGGATGGGCATGCTCGCCGCGCCGGTCGTCGCACTCATCGAACCGGCCCTGCTGCCCGGAACCCTGATCGCGTCCGCGACCGTGGTGACCCTGATGGTGGTGATCCGCGAACGACAGAGCCTCGATCTGCGCGGCACCGGGTGGGCGCTCGTCGGCCGGATTCCGGGCACCATCGCCGGTGCGCTGCTTCTGGTCTGGCTGCCGACCCAGGGCCTGTCGCTACTGCTGGCCGCGGTGGTCCTCGGTGGGGTGATCCTCGCCTCCCTGGGCTGGCGGCCCGCCCCGCTGCGACGCAACCTCGCCACGGCGGGCGCGGCGTCGGGGCTGCTCGGAACCGCCACGTCGATCGGTGGCCCACCGATGGCGCTGGTCTACTCGGGGGCCGAGGGCGCCCGAGTGCGCAGCAACATGAGCGCCTTCTTCCTGGTGGGCAGTGTCATGTCGCTTGTCGCGCTGGCCGCCACGGGCAGCCTGCATCCGGACATCGCGCGGACGTTCGTGGCATTGATCCCCGTCGTCCTGCTGGGCTTCGCGGCATCGCGGGTGGTGAACCGGGTACTCGACAAGGACCGGCTGCGCACGGCCTCCATCACCGTGTCCGCACTCGGCGCGGTTCTGCTCATCGGACAACAGATCCTCTTCTGAACTGATTCTCTTCTGACCGGATTCTCCGAAAGGACATCATCATGACCGCCCACACCCCCGTGATCACCGAGATGCGGGTCATCCCGGTGGCGGGCCGGGACAGCATGCTGCTCAACCTGTCCGGCGCGCACGCCCCCTACTTCACCCGGAATCTGGTGATCCTCACCGACTCCGAGGGAAACCAGGGTGTCGGTGAGGTGCCCGGCGGAGAACCCATTCGGACCACCCTCGACGACGCCCGTGACATCGTCGTGGGCCGCGGCATCGGCGCGTACAACGCCGTGCTGCAGGACATCCGACGCACGTTCGCCGACCGCGACCGCGCCGGGCGCGGCGACCAGACGTTCGACCAGCGGGTCACCATCCACGCGGTCACCGCGGTGGAGTCGGCACTGCTCGACCTGCTCGGGCAACACCTGCAAGTCCCGGTGGCCGCGCTACTCGGCGAAGGCCAACAGCGTGAACGCGTTCCGGCGCTGGGGTACCTGTTCTTCGTCGGCGACCGGACCAAGACCACCCTCGACTACGCCGACGGCGCCGACGAGACCGACGACTGGCTGCGCCTGCGCCACCAGGAGGCGCTCGACGCCGACAGTGTGGTCGCCCTCGCCGAGGCCGCGCAGAAGCGGTACGGCTTCGCCGATTTCAAACTCAAGGGGGGCGTGCTCGCACCCGACGCGGAGGCCGACGTGGTGACCGCGCTGGCCGAACGCTTCCCCGACGCGCGGGTGACGCTCGACCCGAACGGCGGGTGGCTGCTCGAGGAGGCCGTCGCGATCGGCCGTCGACTGCGTGGCGTGGTGGCCTACGCCGAGGACCCGGTCGGACCCGAGGGTCGCTTCTCCGGTCGCGAGGTGATGGCGGAGTTCAAGCGCGCCACCGGGTTGCCGACGGCCACCAACATGATCGCCACCGACTGGCGCGAGATGGGACACACTATCCGGACGGGGGCCGTGGACATCCCGCTCGCCGATCCGCATTTCTGGACCATGGCCGGGTCGGTGCGGGTGGCGCAGCTCTGCGACGCCTGGGGCCTGACCTGGGGATCGCACTCCAACAACCACTTCGACGTGTCGTTGGCGATGTTCACCCATGTCGCGGCGGCCGCGCCCGGTGACATCACGGCCATCGACACCCACTGGATCTGGCAGGACGGGCAGCGGCTCACCGCCGACCCCTACGAGATCGTCGACGGACATCTGACGGTCCCGGACCGGCCGGGTCTCGGCGTGGACCTCGACATGGCTCAGGTGGAGGCGGCCCACCAGCTGTACCTGTCGGAAGGGCTCGGGGCCCGCGACGACGCGGTCGGCATGCAGTTCCTGATCCCCGACTGGGCGTTCGACAGCAAGCGTCCCGCCCTGGTCCGGAGCTGACGGCCGTGACCGACTACCTCAAGGTTGTCGTCGGTGAGCGAAATCTGTTGCCACACCGCGACCTCCTGGTGTCACAGCTCCTCTCCGCGGACATCGAACTGTCGTGGCATGACCGGTTCGACGAGGATGCGCTGGCCCGGGATCTCGTCGACGCCGACGTGTATGTGGGCGGACGGGTGACGCCGGCGATGGCGCGAGCCGGCCGGGGGTTGCGGCTGATCCACGTGGCCGGGGCCGGCACCGACAAGGTCGCCTTCGGTGAGCTGGGAGCGGACACGCAGGTCGCCAACACCTTTCATCACGAGGACTCGATCGCGGAGTACATCGTGGCGGCAACGGTGATGCTGCGGCGCGGCCTCATCGGCCAGGATGCGTCGCTGCGGCAGGGCGTGTGGGCGAGCTCGGTATATCAGGACGGGGTGGCCCAACCGCCGACGATGCGTGGGGCCATGGTCGGCTACGTCGGTTTCGGGCACATCGGTCGCCGCACCGCGCAGCTGCTCACTGCGCTCGGCGCTCGCGGATGCGCGGTCACCGGCTCGGGCCGCGTCGCCGACGCCGCCGGCCTCGACTGGCACGGTGACACCGGGGACCTGGGACGGCTGATGAAGGAATCCGACATCGTGGTGGTGTCGGCGCCACTGACCGACGCGACGACCGGGATGATCGGGTCCACAGAGCTGGCCCAGCTCGGCCCCGACGGCATCCTCGTCAATGTCGGGCGCGGTCCCTTGGTGGTGGAGGGCGACCTCTACGAGGCGCTGCGCGACCGGACCATCGGCGGAGCGGCGCTCGACGTCTGGTATCGCTACCCGACGGGTGGCGACCATGCCGAACCGGCCGAACTGCCGTTCGGGGAGCTACCGAATGTCCTGATGACGCCGCATACGTCCGGCGTCACCCGGGACACCTTCGTAGGGCGGGTGCATGACATCGCCGACAACATCCGTCGGCTCGCCGAAGGACGGACGCTGCAGCGGATCGTGTGGCCGGTGAACAGGTGACCTGCCCACCCCGAGCGCGAGCACCGCGATCGCCATGACCAGCGCGATCGCCCCGGCGGCGGCGACCTGGGTGATCGTGGGGAAGTAGAACGCGACGACGGCCGGCGCGGCGAGGGTGATCATCAGCGGCAACGCCCGCAACCAGCGCGGCGGCACACCGCGGACCGTGCCGCGCCACGGATCGGGCAGCAACACCCCGACCCCCACGACCAGCAGCGTCGAGATGATGACGTCGCTGGGCCGATGCCATCCGGCGGCGACCAGCACGAACTCGAGAACCGCCGCCCACGTCCCCACGACCGTTCCGACGAATGGCCGCAGTGCGGGGGGACTGGCGACCACCAGCACGACGACCGCGGCGGTTACCGCGGCCGCGTGCCCGCTCGGCGCCGAATTCGAGGTCTCCGCGATCCAGGTGTGCAGCTGCGGGCGCGTCAGCACATGATCGCGCAGCAACTGCACGCCCAGCACCGTGACCGGCGCGAACGCCAGCAACATCGCCGTGACGCCGAGTTCGCGCCGCGCATCGGCGCGCGACGAGAACCGGCGGCATTGCACCAGCACGACGACGGTGCTCGCGATCACCACCCAGAGCAGTGGGCTGGACACGATCCCGATGTCGAGCAGGAACGGCATCTGATCGACCGGAGGCAACGCCCGGCACACGTCGAGCAGCCATTGATCGACGCGTTGACCGGGCGCCGTCCATACCGCGACCACGAAAATCGCGGCGGAACAGACAAATGCGGCCATCACCATCGCTGCGCGTGAGAGGGAGGAACGGCGCGCAGCGATGGATCCGGTCACAGGAATGAATGTAGCCAGCAAAGCTGGGAACTCTCTGCAGGCAACCTGAGGAGTCTCGGTGTTGACTCAGATTCGCGGATCGTGCCCCGTCCGCATAGTTCTGTGTACAGTCGTGCACAAGGTTCTGGGAGGTGTTCCGAATGGATCTGCTGAAGTGGAGCAAACGCCCGGCGGCCGACGTCGAGGCCAGAAAACCCGAGGTCAACATCGTGCGTGGGCTCATCGCTCGCGCCACCACCCCGCTGTTGCCCGACGACTACCTCCATCTCGTCAACCCGCTGTGGTCGGCGCGTGAGCTGCGCGGCCGCGTCGTGGAGCTGGTCCGCGAGACCGAGGACACCGCGACCGTCACCATCCGCACCGGGTGGGGCTTTCCCGCGTCCTACAAGGCGGGCCAGTACGTCGGTATCGGTCTGCAGGTGGGGGGCCGCTGGCATTGGCGGTCGTATTCGCTGACCTCGATCGGCGACACCAGCGACAAGACCATCGCGATCACCGTCAAGGCCAACCCGGACGGCTTTCTGTCCACTCACCTCGTCGACGGCGTCAGCCCCGGCACGATCATCCGGCTCGCCGCGCCCAAGGGCGATTTTCACCTGCCCGAACCGCTGCCGGACAGCGCGCTGTTCCTCACCGCCGGCAGCGGCATCACACCGGTCATGGCGATGCTGCGCTCGCTGCGGTCCCGCGACACCGTCCCCGACATCGTGCACGTCCATTCGGCCCCGACCCGCGACGACGTCATCTTCCTCGAGGAGCTCGAGAAGATGGACGCCGACGTCCTGTCCTACGATCTGCAGTTGCAGCTCACCCGCGAACACGGCAAGTTCGACCTCGACCAGCTCGACGCCGCGGTGCCGGATTGGCGGGACCGGCAGTGCTGGGCGTGCGGTCCGGTCGCCATGCTCGACACCGTCGAAGAGCGGTTCGCCGAGGAGGGGCTGCGCGACCAACTCCATATCGAACGTTTCGCCATCGCCCGGACCGATCACGGCGGCGAAGGCGGTACGGTGACCTTCTCGAAGTCTGGGAAGACAGCCGAGATAGACGGTGCCACCACGCTCCTTGAAGCAGGCGAGGAGCAGGGCATCCAGATGCCGTTCGGTTGCCGGATGGGTATCTGTCAAACCTGTGTCGTTCCGCTTGCCGGGGGCTATGTGCGCGATCTGCGCAGTGGCGAGGAACGTCGCGAAGGTGAACGAATCCAGACATGCATCAGCAGCGTGTCCGGAGAATGCACACTCGACCTCTAGGGGGCCAGATGGCCATCACCGACATCGACCGATACGCACATCTCACCGAGGCCGACATCGACGCGCTCGGCGCCGAACTCGACGCGATCAGACGCGACATCGAGGAGTCCCGGGGTGAGCGCGACGCCCGCTACATCCGTCGCACCATCACCGTGCAGCGCAGCCTCGCTGCCGGTGGTCGTCTCGCGCTGATGTTCAGCAACCGCAAATCCGCGTGGATCGCCGGCACCGCCATGCTCTCGCTCGCGAAGATCATCGAGAACATGGAGTTGGGGCACAACGTCATGCACGGACAGTGGGATTGGATGAACGATCCCGAGGTCCACTCGTCGTCGTGGGAATGGGACACCACCTGCCCGAGCGTGCAGTGGAAGCATTCGCACAACTTCGTGCACCACAAGTACACCAACGTCGTCGGGATGGACGACGACGTGGGCTACGGAATCCTTCGGGTGACCCGCGACCAGCCGTGGGAGTGGTGGATGGTCGGCAATCCTGTCTACAACCTCACCCTCGGCACGTTCTTCGAATACGGTGTGGCGCTGCATCACCTGGAGACGGAGAAGCTGCGGAAGAAGGAGAAGTCCTACCGGCAGGCGTTCAAGGATCTCCGGATCATCGGACGTAAGGTCGGCAAGCAGGCCGCCAAGGACTACCTGATCTTCCCCGCGCTGGCCGGCGCCAACTGGAAGCCGACGATCGCCGCGAACTTCACCGCCAACATCGTCCGCAACTACTGGGCGTACATGGTGATCTTCTGCGGTCACTTCCCCGACGGCGCGGAGAAGTTCACCGTCGAGGAGTACGAGAACGAGGATCAGCCACGCTGGTATCTGCGACAGATGTTGGGCTCGGCCAACTTCCGTGCCGGACCGCTGATGCGGTTCATGAGCGGCAACCTCAGCCATCAGATCGAGCATCACCTGTTCCCGGATCTGCCCAGCAACCGGTACGAGGAGATCGGGGTCCGGGTGCGGCAACTGTGCGACAAGTACGACCTGCCGTACACCACGGGTTCGCTTGCCCACCAGTACTTCCAGTCGTTCCGTACCATCGCGAAGCTGGCTGTGCCGAACGGCATGCTGAAGGCGACGTCCGACGACGCACCGGAGACCGCGTCCGAGTTGCGGTTCGCCGTCCGCGAGGGCATGGCCAACCACTTCGGCGTCGATCCGGTGACCGGTAAGCGTCGCGGTCTGCGCACCGCCCTGCGTGAACTGAAGAACGCGCCGGTGCAGTCGGCGGCGTGACCACTCTCCGATGATCGAGTAGCCCGGAGCGCTAGCGGAGGGTGTATCGAGATCTGGTGAGGTGCGGCTGGTTTCGATACGCGGCGGGCTCGCAGGCTCGCGCGCCGCTACTCAACCAGCGGGTGAACCAGCGGTTGAATCGTGCGGGTGGGTGACCCCCTCCGATGATCGAGTAGCCCGGAGCGCTAGCGGAGGGCGTATCGAGATCTCGATCACCGGAGGGGGAGCCGTATGAAGTTCTCAAGGTACAACTGCGGTCCCGAACTTCCGCTCGGGTGCGTGGGCGTGGTGACTACGTGGCTAGATGGTGCTGGCGATCAGGCAGCGGCGGGAAGGTTGTCGAGGTTGAGACTGCGTCGGTTGTAGGCGGGTATGGGCCGGCGCTGCGGGTCGACGGCGGCGGGCGGGATCAGCCAGGGATGCCGGTCGTGGCCCATGATCACTTCCCATCCGTTGTGGTGGACATCGGCGTGGCACGACGGACACAGCAGACATCCGTTGTCCAGCACCGTGATTCCTCCGTCAGCCCAGTGCGCGATATGGTGGCCCTGGCAGCGGCTAGCGGAGACGCCGCATTTGATGCAGCACTGGTCGCGCTTGTGGAGAGCTTTGCGTAGGTGCGGTGGGAACAGGCGCTTGTCGCGACTCATCTCCATCGGTACCTGCTCGCCGTCGACGATCGCGACGGTGGCCGTGGCATCACACGTGAGGGTTCGCAGCATTGATCCGGTGATCGACCCCATGAACGGCAATTCGGCCAAGTCAGGAGTGTCGGCGGGAACGCTGATCAGTACCTGATGGCGCGGTGCGGCCGCCACATCACCACTGCGCGCAGCGATGTCGAGCAACGCCTCCAATGCATCGGCTTGACGACGATCAGTAGAGCGGGCGTCGGGTGATCCGTCGGGTTCGGGCCGTGGTGCTGCCAATTCCTCCATGGCGGCGGAGAACTTCTCTCCGACCTCGGTGTTGAGATCGGCTCGGACCTGCAACCTGCCATCAGTGTCGACACCATGGGTAAGAGCGTTGAGGTCACGGTCCTCTGCTGCGGGTAGCCCGCCGGTCTCGGCGGATTGCTTGTTCCCGAGGCTGCGGGCTCGCTTGCCGATCTCGGCAGGGGTGGCGCCGGAGAAGAACTGGGACAGTAGATCAGTCACACTGTTCAGACGCGCCAGCTCGTCGATCGGTTCCCCGGATCGCTTCGCGATGTGCTCGATGCCTTGGCCGATGGCGTCGACGTGCTCGGCCGAGATCGCCCCGTCGGCGGCGTGCGCGGACAGCGTGGGCAGCGTCGTCCGAGTCCCGGCGATGCGGACGAACCGTGACGCCACCGCCGGCGCCAGGCCCATCACGACCAGCAATTCGCTCAACTTTCGTCCGTGATCAGTCGCCACGCCGAGCCGACCGAGGTGACCGACCACGGTGGCGGCGTGATGCTCGATCAGGTTGCGCAGCGTGATCAGTGCAGTCATCGCGTCGAATGCGTCTCGCCCGGTCATGTCGTCGCCGAAGCGTAGGTCTCGAACAGAATCGGTGATGGTATTGAGTTCCCCCGAAGCTCCCATGACTCCAAGGTACTCGAACGAATGTTCGATGGTAAGAAGTTTCGCTTGAATCTTTCTGCACCACAGGATGTTTCACAACAACAGTGGTGAACTGCAGTGAACTGTCGTTGACTTCAGTGAACGGGAGTCACATCCGTACCACCTCGCGCGCTCGATCGGGACGGATCAGTAGTAGTGCCGCAAGTCCGGCCAGACCTTCGACCACGGGCCGCGGGGCCCCGAGCAGACCGCGACGACCGTGCCCTGCTCGGTGTTGTCGACGCCGTAGCCGTTGTCCACGCGCGCGACGGAGCGGCAGTCGACGAAGGAGTCCTCGATCGCCGCGCGGTCGGGAAACCGGACGAGGATCACGGGGCCGGTCATGCCGTCGTCGGGCGGCCCCCAGTCGGCGTAGCTCATGTGTCCGGAGTAGGCCTGCGGTAGCCCGTGATCCGGGCCGTACCGGTCGACGGCGCCGGCCTGCCCGTAGTTCTGTGTGAAGATCACCGCCGTCGAGCGGTCGGATTCGGGGATCGACTCCCAGACCTCGGCGACCGTGTCCACCATCTGCGGCCACCCGATCTGTTCACCCTGCTCGCGGTTGATCCCGTTGACCGTGTTGACCTCGGTGCGGGGGAGAACCGGAAGGGTGACGACGGCGTTCAGCACCGCCGACACCACGATCACCGTGACCAGGATCGAGGTCATCCCACGCTCTGTGCACCACTGAAGAACCGGTTGCGCACCGGCCGCCAGCAGGACGATCAACAACCCGATCACGTAGTACGGCTTCCCGCCGGTCGCCAGCATGACGACCACCAGCAGTCCGTAGGCGACCGGAATCGACCGTGACCACCGCACGTCCGGATCGCGCAGCATCCGCCAGATGCCGGCGATCCACAACAGCGCATACGGCGGCGCCAGCAGGATGAACTGCGACGGGATGAACATGATCCGGTTCTCGGCGCCGTCGTCGTCGGAGATGCCCTGCGCGACAGTCAGTTGCGGCCAGTCGTGGGTCGCCTGCCATATCAGGGTTGGTGCCGCGACAAGCGCGGCGATCGCGATACCTGCGGCCAACCACCAGGACAGGAGGACACGTCGTGGTCCGAGCAGCGCGATCGATGCGAGCAGCGCCACCGCGAGCAGAACCACGAGGAACTTGTTCAGGAATCCGATCCCGACGACGAGCCCGATCACCGCGTACCACCGCGGTTCCTGGGTGCGGAGCAGCCGGATCGTCAGCAGCCCGACGAGTGCCCAGACGAGGATGTCGGTGCTCGGGGTGCCCAGCATGTGGCCGGCGACCATGACCATCGACGACGTGGCCACCGCTGCCGACGTGAGGATCTGCGGACCCCGACCACCGCCGAGTTCCCGCGTGATGAGCGCCGCGACAAACACCGTCGCGATGGCCAGTAGCAGCGCCACGACCCGCAGGCCGACGACACTGTCGCCGAACACCGTGGTGGATACGCGCGCCAGCATGGGTGTCAGCGGCGGTTGATCGACGTAACCCCACGCCGGATGACGGCCCGCGGCAAGGAAGTACAACTCGTCGCGGTGGTAGCCGTACCGACCCGACAGCGACAGCAATACGACGGCGAGCACCGCCGCGATCGCGGTGATCTCGCGAACGGCGAAGGCGGGCAACCGCGTCGCCGCGCCGTCGTCGTTCACCTGAGGTCAGAAACTCGCGGTGGGGGCACCCATCCCGGGGTCGATGGTCACCGGACCGTCCTTCGACGGCGCCACCGGGAAGTCGAAGATCGCGGTCGGGATGTACACGGTGGCACAGGAGTTGGGGATGTCGACCACACCGGACAGCCGGCCCTCGATCGGCGCCGACCCGAGCAGCAGATAGGCCTGCTCCGGGGTGTATCCGAACTTCGTCAGGTAGTCGATGGCGTGGAGACAGGCTCGCTGGTAGGAGAGGTCGGAGTCGAGGTAGCGCTGTTCACCGTCGAGCGTGACCGACGTACCCGAGAATGCGATCCATTCCGAGTACTGCGGATCGGTGTTGCCGGGCATGAAGATCGCGTTCTCGGTGACGCCGTAGGTCTGCATGCCGCCCTTGATGAGGTCGACGTGCAGGTCCATGAACCCGCCCATCTCGATGGCGCCACAGAATGTGATCTCGCCGTCGCCCTGGGAGAAGTGGAGATCGCCGAAGGAGAGGTTGGCGCCGGGAACGAAGACCGGGTAGAAGACGCGGGTCCCCTTGGTGAGGTTCTTGATGTCCTGGTTGCCGCCGTTTTCCCGCGGCGGCGCGGTACGCGCGGCTTCGCCTGCCACACGGTCGAATTCGGCTCCGGTGAGCGTGCCGAGAATCGCGTCCTTGGGCTGCGGCGGCAGGGCCAGGGGAGGCACGCGGTCCGGGTCGGTGGCGATGAGGGCGGCCTCGCGCGCGTTCCACGTGCCCAGCAGTTCGGCCGACGGGGCGGTACCCATCAGGCCGGGATGGACGATGCCGGTGTACTTGACGTGGGGCACGTGCCGCGACGTCGCACTCTGTCCGCTGAAGTCCCAGATGGCCTTGTAGGCGTCGGGGAACTGGTCGGTGAGGAAACCGCCGCCGTTCTGCTTGGCGAAGATGCCGGTGTAGCCCCAGCCCTGTCCGGCGAGTGGGCCCGAGTCCTCCTGCGGGATCGGCCCGACGTCGAGGATGTCGACGATGAGCAGGTCACCGGGCTCGGCGCCCTCGATCGCGAACGGCCCCGACAACACGTGCACACCGTCGAGCGGAGCGTTGAGGATGTCCTCGGCCGAGTCGTCGTTGTGGATGGCGCCGTCGAACCATTCACGACAATGCGCACGAAACGTGTCACCGGGTTTCACCGTCACCGCGGCCGGGATGTCGGGGTGCCAACGGTTGTGCCCGACGATCTGCTGGTCGGTGAAGCTCTTCGATGAATCGAGGGGATATAGCAACTCCGGCATGAGTCGAGTGTAGTGACGAACCGGTCGGTCGGCAGGCCAACAGACGACGTCGTATGGGTTGGGGCACTAGGGTGACGGTATGCCGACCTACGTGTTCCGCTGTCGTTCGGACTGTGCGGATTTCATCGAGCGCCACTCGATGGCGGCGATCCCGGACGCGGCGTCCTGCCCGGAATGCGGTGCGGATGGGCGGCGCGTGATCGGCTCACCCGCCCTGGGTGCCGGGGACTCCTCGGCGATGCGACTGCAGGACGCGACACGGGCCAGTGCCGAGGCGCCGGCCGTGGTGTCGAGCGTCCCGGGTCGCGGACGTCGGGCAACCCCGGTGTCGTCGAATCCGCTCCACCGAAAGCTGCCGCGGGCGTAGCCGACTCAACCCGGCGGAAGTGCCCGGCGGGGCCGCAGATTGGCGTGCAGCCAGCGGTAGACGACGTCGGAGTTGAGCAGCGTGAAGTGGTGGGCGCTGCCGATGTCGAGGCCGTCGGAGAATCGCAGCCCGAGGCGGCTGCGGGTGGGCTCACCGCGTCCACTCGGCGCCAGCACGAGACCGTCGCCGACGAGACGGCCGAACGGGTTGTCGGGGTTACTGGTGACTGTCGCCGTGACGAACAGATGCCGAGCGGTCGCGAGGAGCGGCACGTCCGCGCCCGGTGGATGTTGCCATGCGTCGGGGTCGCGGTCGGCCCAGTCCGCCGGGGTCAGGTTGCCGTGGAACAGGTCACGGACACCGGCGCTACGTCGCCGCAGCAGATTGCTGATCGGGCGGGTCGTCGGCATGCCCTGCAAGGCAGACGAGAGCACGTGTACGCCGCGTTCCAGCGGCGCACCGAGATGCGGCGTGCCGAGGCACGCCGTCTCCGTCACCAGCTTCGGCCACCAGAGTCCGTGCTCGACGGCTGTGTGGGCGGCACTCCGCACGACGAGGCCGCCCATCGAATGCCCGATCAACGTGAGCCGCGTGACCGGGACCGGCCACAGGAGCACGAGATCGGTGAGCAGGGCGGACAGGTCGCGGCCGTTGTCGCTGATGTGCCGACCCGTGTTGTACCGGATCTGGACCTCGGTGGCGTCGATGTCGGCCGATAGTCGGGAACCGTAGGTCTCTCGCCCGCCGATCGCCCAGGCGCGCTCCGTTTCCATCAGGCCGTGCAGGAACACGACAAGGTGTCCGCGGGCATCGGGGAAGGCACGGCGCAGAGCCGACGTCTCGACCGCGACCGGCTCCCCGCCGACGCGAAGCGACATGGGCGCGGCCAACGGCGATCGCGTGGCCTCGAGTTCGTCGCCGATCAGTCCGTTCAGGATGCCGAGGAGCAACGCGCCCCGGGCGGTATGTGAGATCGGTCGATCGGTGGTCGGCAGCGCATCCGTGACCGTGTCGGCGGCGTCCAGCAGGGCGCCCAACGACTGGTAGGCGCCCTCGCTGGCGGCGTCGTGCACCATCCGGGGTGACTCGACCGCGCGGCCGAACACCGGACGCAAGGCGCCGAACACGGTGCCGGAGACGGATCGGTGGATGGTGCCGATCCCGGCCACCGCCGAGCGCAGTTCCGCGACGCCGAGCTGCGCGAGGGCGCCGAACTCGTCGGTTCTGGCCTCGGAGGATGCCGCCATGCCGTTGAGTGTACGCCTGTACACCCACTCAGGGCGACGGGAGCGTGAGGGTTGCCCGCAGTTGACCGAACCGGAACAGGGCCGCCGCGCCGATCACCTCCTGGTAGCGGTCGACGACGTCGGACGCGAAGGCGCGCGCGAGATCGTCGGGGACGCGGTGCGTCCACGCGGTGGCGCCGACCTCGAACCATTGGGTGAAGTCGTCGACCGACTCGAACTGCCACTGCAGATCGTCGACGCCCAGGTCGGCCACGACGAAACCCGCGGCCCGTGCGTTCTGCGCGAAGTGCTCCGGCGAGACATGGATGAACGGCGCCGGGAAGTCGGTGAACCGGTCCCGCCACGGTGTGGCCGCCGCGACGCCCATCGCGACATCTTCGATGCTGGGGCGCTCTGTCTCGCACACCTGCTGGATGACCGCGCGTCCGCCGTCGTCGAGGCTGTGGGCGATCTGCGTGAGTGCCGCCGTCTGATCGAGCACCCAGTGCAGTGCGTTGAACGACACGGCGATGTCGAAGTCGCGCTCGAAGGGCAGGGCCAGCACGTCGTCCACGTGGAATTGGACGCGCAGCCAGTCGGGCGGGACGCGGGTCAGCGCCCGCTCGATCATCCGGCGCGATGCGTCGACACCCACGACGCTGCCGTTCGGCAGTCGTTCGGCGAGCAGCATCGTGATGAAGCCGTCGCCACACCCGACGTCGAGGAGCCGCTCGTCGCCGGTCAGTTCGATGTCGCCGATCGAGGCCTCGGCGACCATGCGCTGTAGCGCGCTCACGTCGGCGTAGCGTGCGCCGTCCCAGTCGACCATCGCGGATCTCCGTGTCTCTCGCGGGTTCGTGCTTCCCATCTTCGCCCTGTGCGGCCGGCTTCACGGCCGATACGAGAATCCCGCCGGCACCCACGACGCTCCCGGAGGGGTGGTTTGTTCCCGGTGTCGGTCGCACGGACGCTCATTTGTCGTTCGACAGAGGGACTTTCGGGTGCTCGGTGTTCTGTCGATACGCGCCGCAGACCTACGTTCGGCTCGGTTCTCACCACCACACAGAACGGGTCGGAACACCATGCCAACAACCACAAGAACCAGAACTCTGATACGTGCGTGCGTCACCGTCGTGACGCTGTTTCTGATCGTCGCCCTGCCACTGACGCACGCCGATGCGGCGTCGACGAACAGCCGCAGCGGCCCGCAGTCGTCGGCTCAACCCCGGGGCGGCGAAGCGAAACAGATGAAACCCCGGACGGACCCGGGACCGTCACGCGGCAGCAACAGTTCACCGTCCTCACCGTCCTCACCGGGCACGTCGGGTCCGAGCAGTGGGGGAGGACAGCAGAGGCCCTCGGCGCCGGAGACGAAGAAGCCCGAGAGGCAACGCAAACCCATTCCGAAGCCCGACCGCGGGCCCAACAAGTTCTCGCCCCAAACCAAGGCGCCACAGACCCAGATGCGTGGTTCGTCGCAGCGGGATCGGAAGTCGAAGAGGGACAGGGACAAAGCCGCCGAACGCCGGTCCGGTCCATCGGAGAATCGGGGCCCGAACAAGTACTCGCCGGGTACTTCGGGGCGCCCGGATTCGGAGTCGGACGAACAGGATTCGCCAGGACGACCTGGTCGGGACAAGGACAAGAAGCGATCCCGGGACCGGAACAACCCGCCTGCCGTGGCGCTGAACGGCCCCGGAGGAGCGGGCGTCGACGGCGAGGACAACGACGGTGACGGGATCGTCGACAACGAGAACTGCGACGTCGTCTGTCCGGTGTATCCGGTACCAGGATTGATCGGTGGTGGCGGTCTTCCTGGCGTACGGCCGCCGGCTCCCAAGCAGACGCCGGCACCGAAGCCGTCCGAGCCCGAGCAGCCGAAAGTCGATGATCGCCGCGACCGAGGTGATGGCCGCGACTCGAAAGGACGCTACGCCAACGGGAACGACGGACGAAGCGGCAAGGACGAGGAGAAGCGAATCCTTGACAATGCCGAGAAACGCTTCGGTGCCGGGATCATTCGTGACCAGCGACAGGCCACCATCGAGGGTGGCAAGCAGTCGCGGTACTACGACGGGTTGATACCGAACGGAGACGGAACGTACTCCGGGATCGAGGTGAAGAGTGGCGGAGCGCGTAAGACGCCGGGGCAGCGCGACTTCGATGAACGTGTCAGGTCCGGAACGCCGGCAACGGTGAAGCTGCCGGACGGGACCACCGTTAAGATCACCAACGTCATAGATCTCCCGTGACCGGGAAGGGATGAAATCGTGAAACCGACGCACATCTATGAGTTCGCCGACGGAACGACTGCGACCCTGGGTCCAGAGACCCCGGAGCGATTCCTCACTCATCCGCTGACCGTTCTCGATGGTCTCGAGGAGAATCACCTGATTCTGTCGCGCCTCGTCCGACCGGAGTGGTTCGACGACCTGAGCGAACAGGAACGTGACGAATCACTGTCGGCATTCCTGCAAGCGGGAGGGAGCGCCGAGGCGATGACACTGGAGCTGCGACGTACAGAATCCGACGGGTCGTACCGCCAGTACATTCTCGGCCGCGGGGAGGGTTCTGAGTCCGGGTCGACGGTGGAGATCAAGGTCGGTGACCACACCTACCGTGTGACACCCGACGAGGTGTTCACCGCAGAAGACGCCGGCGAGGTTTTCGTGCACTACTTTCGGCACGGCGATGTCCCGGCGGGCTTGTCACTGCGGGAGCTGGTCCGGTGAGGTGATGTAGTACCTCGAATCGACACGATGAGGAGCGTATCGAGGCCTTGGGGGGTCTCGATACGCTCCTCACTTCGTTCGTCGCTACTCGACCAGCGGTGGTGAGCGACTTGGTTTGTCGCTACTCGACCAGCGGGCGGGGAACGACTTCGTTCGTCGCTACTCGACCAGCGGGACGAGCGACTCGGCCAGCGGCAGGAGGATCACTCTGCCGGCGGCGTCAGCACCGTGTCGATGAGATAGACAGTGGCGTTGGCGGTTTGGACTCCACCGCACACCACACCGGCATCGTTGACCATGAGCTCGTCACCCTCACCGGTCACCTCGACCGACTGGCCCTCGAGCAGGGTCTCGTGCTCGCCGACGACCGCGTCAGGTGCGGCCTGGCCCGAAACCACGTGGTAGGTGAGGATATCGGTCAGCATTGCAGCATCGGTCTGCAAGGTCTCGACCGTCTCCGGGGGCAGCTTGGCGAAGGCGTCGTCGGTCGGCGCGAACACGGTGTACTCGCCGTTGTTCAGCGTATCGACCAGGTTCACCTCCGGATTCAGCTCTCCGGACACCGCCTGCGTCAGCGTCGTCAGCATCGGGTTCGATGCGGCGGCGGTCGCGACCGGCGCGGTGGACATTCCCTCGACGGAACCGGGGCCGGTCGGATTGGCCTCGGCGTAGGCGGCGCAGCCCGGTCCGACGAGGCCGGACGCTGCTGTGGCCGATTCACTCTCGGTGGCCATGCTGGTCATCGGCGCACTGGTTGCCGCCGTGGTCTCATCCGCGGAGTCGTCGTCCGAACCGCAGCCGGCCACCAGTCCGACGGTCAGGACGACGCCCGATGCCGCCGTGAGAGCGCGATGAAATCGCTTGTGAGCCATGATCGATCCAATCTGTGGTTGGTCCCCCGCCGCGTGACGGGTCATGGAGTCATTCGGTGCACCCCTCCCGCCGGATGGGTCGAAATCGGGCATTTTTCCGATCGGCTGATTTCGGCTGGTCAGAGCGCATACCAATCCGATCAGAGGTGTCCCACGAATGCCGGGGTAGACAACCACAGTGGGAGGAGAGGCCATGCGGGCCGGAAACGATGTTCGCGCCGCGGTGTCCGGCATTCTCGCGGTGGCAGCCGGGGTGTCGGTGGGAGAACTTGTGGCGCTGCCCATCTCGCCCTACGCGTCGCCCTACCAGGCAGTGGCGGCGTTTCTGGTCGACTTCGCGCCCGCGTTCGCACGTGAGTGGGCGATCGACACCTTCGGTACCGCGGACAAGCCTGCGTTGATGGTCGGGGTGGGTGCGTCACTGGTGGTGCTGGCCGTCGTGGCCGGAATAGTGCAGGCACGTCGACCACCGTGGGGTGTCGCCGTGGTGGTGTTGTTCGCCGGCGTCGGTGTGATCGCCGCGGTGACCCGCCCGACGATGCAACCCTCCTACCTGGTGCCGCCTCTGGTGGCCGGGCTCGTCGCCGCCGCAGTGCTCGTCGTGTTGTGCCGAGGGGCGCGCACCACAGCATCCGACGGACAGTGGAGCAGGCGGCAGTTCCTCGTCGCGTCCGGCCTGATCGCCGCGGCGTCGGCCGGCGCGGCACTGGTCGCGAGGCAGATCTCCCGTGCCGGCGACGTGCTCGCCGAACGTCGGGGTCTGACCCTGCCGGAGCCCACCACAGTGGCAGATCCGATTCCAGCCGGTGCAGGTCTGCAGGTGGACGGTGCGACACCGTTCCTCACCGACAACGCCGACTTCTACCGGATCGACACCGCGCTGCAGGTGCCACGGCTGAGCACCCAGGACTGGCAGCTGCGTATCCACGGCATGGTCGACGACGAACTGACGCTGCGATGGGACGACCTGATGGCGATGGATTCCATCGAACAGATCATCACGCTGACCTGCGTCTCCAACGAGGTGGGCGGCGACCTCGCCGGCAACGCCCGATGGATCGGCGTCCCGATGCGGGAGATCCTCGACCGGGTGGGCGTCCGCGGCGACGCCGACATGCTGTTGTCGACGAGCGTCGACGGATGGACGTCGGGAACCCCGCTGAGTGCCGTCACCGACGGCCGGGACGCGATCCTCGCGGTCGGGATGAACGGCGAACCGTTGCCCCTCGAACACGGCTATCCGGTGCGGCAGGTCATTCCCGGCCTGTATGGATACGTCTCGGCGTGCAAGTGGGTCGTCGACTGGGAGATCACCCGCTTCGACCGCGCCCAGGCGTACTGGACCGAACGTGGTTGGGGGGTACGTGCCCCCATCAAGACCGCGTCACGCATCGACCGTCCCGCGCCGCTCTCGGTGCAACCGGCCGGCCGGGTGGTGGTCGCCGGCACCGCGTGGGCCCAGCATCGCGGGATCAGCGCCGTCGAGGTCCGGGTCGACGACGGGCCGTGGCAACCCGCCCAACTCGCGGACCAGTACTCGATCGACACCTGGCGGTTGTGGAGCTTCGACTGGGACGCCACGCCCGGCCAACACACGCTGTACTGCCGCGCCACCGACGGCGCCGGCCGGGTACAGCCGGAGCAGCGCGTCGCACCGATCCCCGACGGCGCGACCGGGTGGCACAGTCGGGTCCTGCGGGTCGACGGCTGATCAGACGCGAACGGGTGCTCTGCCGAATACCATCGACTTCTCGATGTCATCGGTGTGATGGTCGATCGCGTCCCGGTAGTAGTTGTGCCGCACCTTCCAGTAGCCGTGCGTACCGGACTTCGGTAATGCTTCCGGAGCGCGCTCCACGTACCCGGCCTTCAGGTCCCACAACGGCTGTGCCGGCATCGACACCTCACCGAGATGCGGGTAGGCGTGCGTGTAGCCGTGAGACCGCATGTAGCGCAGCAGTTTCGCGACAGCTCGCGCGGTCATGTCGGCGCGCAGTGTCCACGACGCGTTGGTGTAGCCGACCGACCAGGCCAGGTTCGGGACGTCCTCGAGCAGGTGGGACTTGAACACGAACCGGTCGTGCGGCTTCACCTCGGCATCGTCGACGCGGATGCGGATGCCGCCGAATCCCAGCAGATTCAATCCGGTTGCGGTGACGATGATGTCCGCGTCGAGGTGGCGTCCCGATTTCAGCGCGATGCCGGTGCTGTCGATCCGGTCGATGTGCTCGGTGACCATCTCCACCGAGCCGTCGGTGATCGCCTCGAACAGATCGGCATCGGGGACCATGCACATGCGCTGATCCCACGGGTCGTAGCTCGGGTTGAAGTGCACATCCACGGGGTAGTTGTCGGGCAGTTCCTTGCGTACCCCGCTTGTCAGCAGCTTGCGGCCGACATTCGGGAATCGGTGCAGGCCGTGCACCATCGCCGCTGTCTGCGCGGCGTACCGGGCGCGGATCACCTGATGAGCGGCCTTGGCGGGTAGCAGCTTTCGGACCAGTGGAGCGAATCGCTGGGTCTGCGTCATCGACACGATGTACGACGGCGAGCGCTGCAGCATGGTGACGTGGGCGGCCCGCCGCGCCAGCGACGGGATGAGGCTGACCGCTGTTGCCCCACTGCCGATGACGACCATGCGCTTACCGCTGTAGTCGAGGTCCTCGGGCCAATGCTGCGGGTGCACAACGGTTCCGGTGAAGTCGTCGATGCCGGCGAAGTGCGGGCTGTACGGCTCGTCGTAGTCGTAGTAACCGGTCGCGAAGTACACGAATCGGGTCCGGTAGGTGCGCGGTTCGTCATCGACGGTGGCGGCGATCGTCCAGACGTCGCTGCCGGAGTCCCAGTCGCACGTCGTGACGTGGTGGCCGAAGCGGATGTGGCCGGCGATGCCGTGCTTCTCCGCGGTCTCGGCGACGTAGTCGCGGATGTCGGCGCCCTGCGCGAGCGCCTCGGGCCGATGCCACGGCTCGAACGGGAAGCTGAGCGTGTAGATGTCGCTGTCGGACCGGATGCCGGGGTAGCGGAACAGGTCCCAGGTGCCGCCGACCCGTTCGCGTCGTTCCAGGATCAGGTACCGCAGCGCCGGGTTCTCCTGCGCCAGCCGGTAAGCAGCGTCGATGCCCGAGAGACCGGCCCCGAGGATGATCACGTCGTAGAGCGTGTCGGAATCAGCCTTGTTCTCACCCATCGGGTACCTCCTCGTCGAGAGCGCCGGCCTCGACGCCCACGGTAATTCGTCCGGCCGACGAATAGTGCGGAATGCGGAAGTGGACGGAACGTGAATCGTGCACTGGCGCAACGCGGACCCGACGATTCGGCGGCGACTGTCGAAAGTCGGGCCCCACCGTCGCGGACGGCCGTACACACCGGTGCCGACGGTCGTCGCGAGCCCGACTCGGTGACTGCTGTCGTGCGGCCCCGACCACTGCACGACAGCCACCCGGACTGCCACCGCCGTCGCCGAAATGCGACACCGATGTTGCATGTACGCTATGCCTGTGACGCTCGCCACGCAACCCCGTGCAGACGTCGAACGCAATCGTGCGGCGATCATCGCCGGCGCGATCTCCCTGCTGGCGTTGGCGCCGACATCGTCGATGCAGCAGATCGCCGACGCCGCCGGCGTCAACCGGGCCACCCTCTACCGGCACTTCACCAACCGGGATCAGCTGCTGACGGCCCTGCATGCGAAAGCCCTCGCGGATTCCGCGGAGGTCGCCGATCGCCTACCGACGTCGGGACCGGTCGTGCCGGCGCTGCGCACCTACCTCGACGACGCGATCACGATCGGCGAGCGGTATCGCTTCATCCTCAACTATCACCGCACCGATCCGACCCTCTTCGATCTGGAGGCACGGGCGACCGCGCCGGTGGTCAGGGCGATACGGCGTGGTCAGGAACGCGGCGAGATCGACGCCCGCCTCGACCCGCTGTTCGCGGCCGGTCAGGTCACCATGCTCGTCATCGGGGTCGCCGGTCTCGTCGAACGCGGCGCGATGACCCTCGACGACGCCCGACGTCAGGCACAGATCAGCTTCGGCAACTCGATCGCCGCTCCCGAAGAGCGCATTCGGCCGTGAAGCCTAGCGCATCGTGCAACACTTGTTGTCAGATCTGAACGCCACCAGCCCAGGGGAGTCCCCATGCGCGAGGACAAGGTCACCTACTGCCGGATCTGCGAGCCACTCTGCGGCATGATCGCGACGGTCGAGAACGACGAACTCGTGTCGCTACGGCCGGACAAGGACCACCCGTTGTCGAAGGGTTTCGCCTGCCCGAAGGGCATCGCGTTCACCGAGATCGTCAACGATCCCGACCGCGTGCTGCATCCGCTTCGCCGCACACCCGACGGAGACTTCGAGGAGGTGTCCTGGGAAACGGCCATGGCCGACATCGGCGAGCGTCTCCGGGACGTCCACAAACGGCACGGCAGCTCGGGCATCGGCTGGTATTTCGGCAACCCGGCCACCTTCTCCACCGGCCACACCCTCTGGACCGCGACTTTCACGAACCTGCTGGGCACTCCCCACGTCTATTCGGCCGGATCGCAGGACGTGAACCAGCGATTCGTCGCCAGCCACTTCCTCTACGGCAACCCGGTCGCCGCCCCCATCCCGGACATCAACCGCGTCGACCTGCTGGTCATCATGGGCGCCAATCCGGTGGTGTCACACGGCAGCGTGATGAGTTCGCCACGTATCCGGGAGGGCCTCAACGCGATCAACGCGCGCGGCGGTCGGGTGATCGTGGTGGACCCCCGGCACACCGAGACGGCCCGCGAGCACGAGTGGCTGCCCATCGTCCCCGACACCGACGCGCTGCTCCTGCTGTCGTTGCTGCACGTGATGTTCGACGACGACCTCGTCGACGAAGAAGCACTGCGTCGGCAGGCCACCGGCGTCGACACACTAAAACGGATCGTCGCGGAATATTCTCCCGAGTCGACGACGAGTCGCACCGACGTCGCCGCCGACGTCGTCCGTGAACTCGCACATGCGCTCGTGACCGCCGAACGCGCCGCGGTCTACGGGCGGATCGGCACGTCGCTGGGCCGGACCGGGACACTCACGACGGCCCTGCTGGACACCGTCAATCTGGTGGCCGGCAATCTCGACGTCGTCGGCGGGGCCATGTTCGGGGATCTGGGTATCCCCGGACAGCGTGTGGGAGTGACTGCACTGCAACGTGTCCCGACGTTCACGTGGTCGGGTCGGCGGAGTCGGATCGGGAATCTGCCGCAGGTTCTGGGGACCGCTCCCGCATCGGTGATGGCCAAGGAGATCACCACACCGGGTCGCGGTCAGCTGCGCGCGCTCTTCGTCAGCGCCGGTAACCCGGTGCTGTCGGTGCCCAACGGCGCCGAGTTGAGCGCAGCGCTCGACGAGCTGGACCTCATGGTCTCGCTGGACATCTACCGCAACGAGACCAACGCCCACGCCGACTACATTCTCCCCGCGACGACCATGTACGAGCGGGGCGACTTCCTGCTGCCGTTCCAGGCGTTGTTCACCACTCCGTTCAAACAGGCCACCGACCCGGTGATCTCGCCACGCGGCGAAGCCCGCGAGGAGTGGACGGTCATCAACGAACTCGTCGCCGCACTGTCGAAGAGCGTGCCGATGATGGGTGTGCTGCACGTCATGAACACGGTGTCGTCGCGGATCGGTCGGACCTGGAACCCGGAGCGGCTGTCCGACCTGGTGATCCGTATGGGATTGGGCGGCAATCGTTTCGGTCTGCGGCGAGGAGGTCTCACCTATCGGCGGTTGGTCCGTGACAACCCGCATGGCACCGTCGTCGCCGACAACCTCGAACCGGGCCAGTTGCGCGACACCATCGTCCACCGCGACCGCAAGATACACCTCGACGAACCGGAACTGCTCGCCGAGTTCAACCGGCTCGTGGCCGACACCGATCCTCGACTTCCGCTGCGGCTGATCGGGATGCGTGAGATCCGTTCGGAGAACAGTTGGCAACACAACGCGCCGATGCTGCTGCGGGGCGGGCGCACACATGCGGCGCGGATGCATCCCGACGATGCCACCGAACGCGGAATCGCCGAGGGAGACCTCGTGGTGGTGCGCTCCGCGCATGGGCAGATCGAACTCCCGGTCACTCTCACCGACGACATCAAGGCCGGTGTGGTCGCCGTCCCGCACGGATGGGGCCACAATGGTTCCGGCGGATGGACCCGCGCCAACTCCGCCGCCGCCACCGAGATCGGCAGCGGCGGAGCCAATGTGAACGCGTTGATCTCGTCTGATCCGGCGGACCTGGAACGGCTCGCGGGGATGGCCAACATGACCGGCGTTCCGATCGAGGTGACGCTGCTGGATGCCGCCACCGGGGCGGCGCCCAGCCGGCACACCGTGTCCGCGGTCTGACCGAACCTACTCGATACCCCACTCGGAGGGGTCCGGTCCCTCGTAGAGGGCTGCCATGGTGCTCTGACCGTCGAGGGCCTCGCGGATGATGTCGGCATGTCCGGAATGATGAGCGGTCTCGCGGAGCTTGTGCAGCAACATCTTCCGGATCGTCCACCACTCCCGTTTCGGCTGCCAGGGCGCGGTCATCTGGGGGATCAGTTCGTCGAGGCTGTCGACCTTCGCGACGTAGTCGTCGAGGGCTGCGGCGGCGCGGTCGTACTCCTCGACCCAGTAGGCGAAGGTCTCGTCGTCGGTCAGGTCGTAGGCGTGTGCTGCCGCGGCCATGTCGAACTCGGCGGTGTCATCGCGCTCGACGAGTTCCTGCAGGGTGCCCTGCTCGCCTGTGGCGAGGTGTTTCACGAGCCCACCCAATGTCAGTTCACTCACCGTGGTCCGCTGCCGTGCCTGCTCCTCGGTGACGTCGCGCAGCGTCACCTTGAACAGACCGCGCTGATCGGCGAGCAGGGTGAGCAGATCCTCCTTCTCGCCGTCGACGGTGAACGGGAGCGTGACGGGGGTGTAGGTGCCGGCCATGGTCTTTCCCTCTCGTTGTTCTTGCTGGTGAGAACAACGCTATGAGGGATTGCGGACAGGTTCGGTCCTTGTTTTCCGCCCTCGCTGAGCCCAGTCGACGGGAAGTTGCGCCCAGTCGACGGGAGCGGGTCAGTCCTGCTTGCGCAGGATGAACCGCTGGATCTTGCCGCTCGGAGTCTTGGGTAGCGAGTCGACGAAGTGCACGGTGCGCGGGTAGGCGTGGGCGGCGAAACCGGTCTTCACCAGCTGCTGCAGTTCCTTCTCGAGTTCGTCGGAGCCGTCGACACCCTCGGCGAGCACCACGAACGCCTCGAGGACCTCACCGCGCAGCTCATCGGGTCGGCCGACCACCGCGACATCCAGCACGGACGGGTGCGTGATCAGCACGCTCTCCACGTCGAACGGGCCGATGCGGTAGCCGGCCATGATGATCACGTCGTCGTCGCGGGCGGTGAAGAAGTAGCGGCCCTCGTCGTCCTTGCGGCCGGTGTCGCCGGTCAGGTACCAGGCGCCGTCGTCGGTGAACCGTGCCGCGGTCTTGTCCGGTGCATCGAGGTAGCCGGTGAACCACATCATCGGGCTGGCAGTGACGTCGATGGCGATCTGGCCGTCGACGATGCCGGTGGCGAAACCGGGCATCGGGGTGCCCATCGAGCCGGGGACCAGGGGCTGCGCGACGTCGGGGTGCCAGTGGTTGTTGATGAACATGCCGTGCTCGGTCTGCCCGTAGTGATCGCGGACCTCGGTCTGGATCGCCTCGCGGGCCCAGTCGATCACGTCCGGCGTCAGGGGCTCTCCCGCCGACGACGCCCGGCGCAGCGAGAAGCCGGTGAACGACGGTTCCTTGGACAGCGACCGGTACACCGTCGGCGCGGCAGCGAAATTCGTGACACCCAGCTCGCGCATGATCCGTGCGGTGAGGTCGGGCGAGAACCCGGCGTGCAGCAACAGGTTTCGGCGACCCAGCGCCATCGGACCGAGGATGCCGTAGTAGAGGCCGTACGCCCAGCCCGGGTCGGCCGCGTTCCAGAACACGTCGTCGGCGGCGACGTCGAGGCCGTAGTGCATGTAGCAACTGAACGACGCCAGAGCGCGCACCGGCACGGGCACCCCCTTGGGTGCTCCGGTGGTGCCGCTGGTGAACAGCAGGATCAGGGTGCCGTCACCGCCGACGGCCACCGACTCGGTGACCGGTTCGGAATCGGCGACGAGCCGATCGAACTGTTCGCCGGCCACCACGGTCGTGATGCCGTCGATCCCGGCGAGCTTGTCGGCCTGGCTCGGTTCGGTGATCACCACCCGGGCATTGCCGGCGGTCAGCCGCATCTCGATCGCCGGGGTCGCGAAAGCAGTGAACAGCGGGATGTACACCGCGCCGAGGCGGGCGATCGCGAGCAGCGACACGACCAGTTCGGACCGTTTGCCCATCAGCACGCCGACCGTGTCGCCGCGACCCACCCCCATCGCCGCCAGCGCGCCGGCGAACCGCTTCGACGCATCCGCCAGTTCGCCGTAGGTCAGATCGACCGTGACCAGGTCGTCGCCGTCGACGTCGATGGTGGTGAACGCGACCGCGGACGGGTCGTGCCGATCGACGAGCAGATGAGCGGCGTCGGCGTCCGCAGCGCCATAGGTCGTGAGCCAATCGTGCAGCGTCGCGTCGACGCCGGTCTGGGCGGTCGGGGTCGTCTGGGTCATCGTCGAACCTCACGTCGCAGGTGTTCATGGTGGCCGCGGGCCGTTCCCTGCGCCCGCGGGTAATGTGGGTCACATTCTGCGCGCCGACCGGCGTCGAGAACACCCCCCGAAGAGGGGGAGCCGCGAGAGAGGTGACATGACCGAGGCGAACCTGGTCCTCGATGCCCTGCGGCGTATCCGTCGATCCAGCGGGGTGTCCCTGGCATTCGCCGGGATGGTGGGACCCGCGGCCACCCCTCGGGCACAGGCGGTGCGGCTCGAGCATTTCGTCGGCAACACCCGTGGCGCGCTCAACGGCGTCAGCGTGGACATCGGACACGGGCTGGGTGGGAAGGTCATCAAGGTGCGTCGTCCGGTCGCGGTCGACGACTACCTGCGCACACCCAACATCACCCATCGGTACAACGCGATCATCGCCACCGAGGGGCTGCGGGCCATGGCGGCGGTGCCGGTGATCGTGGACCGTCGCCCGGTCGCCGTGCTCTACGGCGCGGTCCACACCGACAACCCCCTGGGCGGACGCACCTTCGACGTGCTTGCCGACGAAGGGCGGGCGCTGGAACAGCGGATCGTCGCCGAGCGATTCGCGGCGGACACGGGCATGGCAGCCGACGACGCGCTCCGCGATCGGATCACCGACGTCTACGGTCGGCTGCGACGACTCGAACGTTCCCTCGACGACCGGTCCGTGGCCGCGCAACTCGAGCAGATCATCGGCGGGCTGCTCGACGACATGCCGGGTGAGCAGACGTCGGTCGCGCTGACTCGCCGCGAGCAGGACGTGCTGTCGCTGGCCGCGATCGGCCACAGCAATGCACGCATCGCCGAGGATCTCGGCATCAGCGTGCAGACGGCCAAGGGCTACATGAAAGACGCGATGGCCAAACTCGGTGCCTCCACGCGGCTCGAGGCCGTCGTCATCGCGCGGCGATCAGGGTTGTTGCCGGGCTGAGGAATCAGTGGTTACGCAACGTCTCGATCAGCTCGTCCTTGTTCATGTCCGAGTATCCGCTGATGTCGAGTTCCTTTGCCCGGTCCTGTAATTCGTTGACGGTCCAGTCCTCGTACGACGGTGAGCTACCGCCCTTGGCGCCGACCTCGGACCGTGACTGATTCGCCGCGGCGTTGGCGATGCGGGCCGACTTCTCCTTTGAATTGCCTTCGTCGCGGAGCTTTTCGTAGAGCTCGTCGTCCTTGACCGACGGGCCGGGATCGCGTTCTGGCATCGGAGTACCTCCTGTTTCGTTTGACGCACCCCGGGTACCCATTGTGACTTGACCCTATGCCGACCCGCGGCGGAGACCAGCCCTAAAGTGCAACTTCCCCGTTAGGGTTTGCATAAGGACCGGCAACGACGCAGAGGAGAGTGAGATGGGCAAGAAGAAGACGATCAAGCGCCTCGAGAAAGAGGTCGACCGCCTGAAGGCCGAACTCGACAAGACCGAGACCAGTGCGAAGAAGAAGCTCAAGAAGGTCGAGAAGAACGCTGCCGCACTGCAGGACAGGGTCGTCGAGCTGATCAAGCAGCGCGACGCGAAGCGGGTACCCGACGAGAAGCCGTCGAGCGCAGCGAGCGGATCGACCTCCGCCGCAACGTCGTCGACGCGTGCATCGAGCTCATCTGCATCGTCGCCCGGACGTAAGCGCGCGCCCGCGAAGAAGGCAACACCCCAGAAGGCAACACCACAGAAGGCGACACCCCAGAAGGCGCCCGCCAACAGCATCACCGCGTCGAAGACGGTGGTGCAGCTACGGTCCGAGGCCAAGGCGAAAGGCATCAAGGGGTACTCGACGATGAACAAGGCACAGCTGGTCCATGCCCTGAGCTGATCAGCCGTGTGGCCCGCCGTCCGCAGGCGAGCCGGTCGGTTCCGCCACGGTCGATAGGCTTGGCCTGTGATCGATCATCCGACCGCGCAGGGAACAGCCGGGAACGGTGTCGCCGCCGGGACCGACGATGCGGCACGGTGGCAGCAGCTGCGTGCGGTGATCGACGGACCGCTGCCCGAGATCGCGCTGCGGTTCTCTCGTTTCCTCGCTGCGGATTGGCCGCATCAGGCGCTGATCATCTTCACCCGCGAATGCACCGGAAGGCCACGCAAGGTGGCCGGGGATCCGGCAATCGTCGACCGCGTCACCATCGACGAACTCGACGCGATCAAGGAAGAGGTCTCGTCCGGCGAGGTCATCACCACCTCGGTGGTCGTCGGTGGCGAGGTGCGGCCCATCCACACGGTGCGCGACGCGACCGACACCCTCCTGGTGATCATTGCGAAGCCGGGCCGCAGCGTGCTGTCCGCGCCGACGCCGGCGGCGGGTGAGCTGCTGCGGGCATGGTTCGCGATCGTCGCGACATCGATCCGTCAGCAGGTCGCGCAGGCCAGCCCGGACTACCTCGCCGAATCCCGCGCGGCGTCCAGCGAGCGTGCCCGCACGATCGCCCAGCTCACCCAGAGTCACGAGGACGCACTCACTTCGATTCTCGGTGCCCTGCGAGCCCGCGACCTCGACGATCGGACAGCGCGTGCCCGGGCGGCGGAGACTGCGTCGTCGGCGCTCATCGCGCTGCGCGCCGTCGGCGACGCGGATCGTCGACTGGCCACCGAAGAACTCGGCGTCGCGTTCGAACGGCTGCAGGCCGAGCTGACTCCCGTCGTCGAACAGCTGCACGCCGACGTCGAGTACGTGGGACCCGCGGGAGGCGGACGCACCCTGCCCGGCGAGATCGCGCACGCGGCGCGGGCGATCGTGCGTGCGGCCGTCGTCGCGTTCGGATCGCCTCGCGGCGTCTCGCGGATGCGGGTGGCATGGGAGTGCGTCACGAACGACCTCGTCGTCGACGTCCGTGACCAGGGGCCGGGCGAACTCGACGGCGAGGCGCTCGTCCGGCAGCTCACCGGGCGACTTCGGACACTCGGTGGTGAGCTCGACGTGGAGACGATCCCGGGATGGGGGTGTCGCGTGTCGGCGCGGATTCCGCTCGAGGTGTCGTCGGAACGGCCGGCCGAGGACGTCCTGTCCACGCTCAACCCCCGCGAACTCGAAGTGCTGGGGCATCTCGCGCTCGGGCGGCGGAACAAGACGATCGCGACCGAACTCGGCGTCAGCGAAAGCACCGTCAAGTTCCATGTGACGGCGATCCTGCAGAAACTGCAGGTGTCCAACCGGGGAGAGGCCGGTCTGCTGGCCGCCCGGGCCGGGATCACCGCGGAGTGAACCGACCGACCTGTACCTTCGGCTAGGTAGAACCATCCATTCGGATGGATGCATGTGTTGTCGGACGGCACAAGACTGAGACGGGTATCGGACTGTCGACGTCCGCACAGTGTCAGCTGCGCAACGTCGACTGGTCCACCAGCAATCACCGAGAGGATCGAGAAAACCGATATGTCGCAGACAGTCAAGGGAGTCATCTCACGGAGCAAGGGCGCGCCGACCGAACTGGTCGACGTGGTGATTCCCGATCCCGGACCCCGGGATGTGGTGGTGTCGATCAAGGCCTGCGGCGTCTGCCACACCGACCTCGCCTACAAACAGGGCGGTATCAACGACGAGTATCCGTTCCTGCTGGGTCACGAGGCCGCCGGGACGGTGGAGTCGGTGGGCGCCGACGTCACCCACGTCGAGGTCGGCGACTTCGTGGTGCTGAACTGGCGCGCGGTGTGCGGCCAGTGCCGTGCGTGTAAGCGGGGGCGGCCGTGGTACTGCTTCGACACATTCAACGCGAGTGTCCCGATGACCCTCGAAGACGGCACCGAGCTGACCCCGGCGCTGGGCATCGGCGCGTTCGCGGAGAAGACTCTCATCCACGAATTGCAGTGCACCAAGGTCAATCCCGAGACCGACCCCGCTGTCGCGGGCCTGCTGGGCTGCGGCGTGATGGCCGGCATCGGTGCCGCGATGAACACCGGCAACGTCGGGCGCGGTGACTCGGTGGCGGTGATCGGTTGCGGCGGTGTCGGCGATGCGGCGATTGCGGGTGCCAAGCTCGCGGGCGCGACGACGATCATCGCGATCGACCGTGACCCGGCAAAGCTGGAGTGGGCCAAGGATCTCGGCGCGACCCACACCATCAACGGGGCCGAGGTCGACGACGTCGTCACGGCGGTGCAGGACCTGACCGACGGCAACGGCGCCGATGTCGTCGTCGACGCGGTGGGCCGTCCGGAGACCTACGAGCAGGCCTTCTACGCCCGCGACCTCGCCGGAGTGGTGGTCCTCGTCGGTGTGCCGACGCCGGAGATGCGGTTGGAGATGCCGCTGCTGGACTTCTTCTCGCGCGGCGGAGCGCTCAAGTCGTCGTGGTACGGCGACTGTCTGCCGGAACGTGACTTCCCGATGCTCATCGATCTGTTCGAGCAGGGCCGGCTCCCGCTGGACAAGTTCGTGACCGAACGAGTCGGCATCAACGATGTCGAGGCGGCATTCTCCGCGATGGAGGCCGGCAAGGTGCTGCGTTCGGTGGTGGAGCTGTAATCATGGCGCTGAACATCGAAAACGTCGTCACGTCCGGACAATTCTCCCTCGACGGCGGAACCTGGGACGTCGACAACAACATCTGGATCGTCGGCGACGATTCCGAGGTCGTCATCATCGATGCCGCCCACTCGGCGAAGCCCATCCTCGATGCGGTCGGTGACCGCACGGTGAAGGCGATCGTGCTCACCCACGGGCACAACGACCACGTCACCGTCGCACCGGAGCTGTCGGAGGCCACGGGTGCACCGATCCTCCTGCACCCCGGTGACGACATGCTGTGGAACGACACCCATCCCGACGTCGCGCACGCCGATCTCGAGGACGGTCAGCAGATCGACGTCGCGGGAACCACGCTCACCATCATCAACACACCCGGCCACTCGCCCGGGTCCTCGGTGATCCATGCGCCCGAAGCGAAGGTGTTGTTCTCCGGCGACACCCTGTTCCAGGGCGGACCGGGAGCGACGGGTCGTTCGTACTCGAGCTTCCCGACCATCATCGCGTCGATCCAGGAGAAGATCTTCACGCTTGACCCGGAGACGAAGGTGTACACCGGCCACGGGGACGGCACCACGGTGGGCACCGAATCGCCTCATCTGGAGGAGTGGATCAAGCGGGGAAGCTGACCCTGTGGCATAGCCCACAACCATGCGGCCAGGTATGGACGGTCGCACGAGCAGCTGCTTGAGTTAGGTAATGCTTACCTTCCTCGAGAGTCAATCGCCGTATGCCATCAGTGCCTTCCGGATCGTCGTGGGGTTCCTGTTCTTCTGCCACGGGACGTCGACTCTGTTCGCCTGGCCGGTGGCCCCCTACAGCGGGGCCACCGCCGACTTCGCGGCGTGGCCGTCGTGGTGGGCCGGCGCGATCCAGTTCATCGGCGGCTTGATGATCATGATCGGACTCCAGACCAGGATCGCCGCCTTCATCGGGTCGGGATCGATGGCGGTGGCCTACTTCTGGAAGCATCAGCCCGATGGACTGACGCCCATCCAGAACGACGGCGACTCTGCTGCCCTGTTCTGCTGGTCGCTGCTTCTGCTGGTGTTCATCGGCTCCGGCAAGTTCGCGCTCGATGCGGTGATCGGCAAGGCCCGGTCGGCGCAGTCGACCCGGACGGAAAGTCGGGTGGCCGAACCCGTTTCGTGACGGTCCCGGGTAACGTCGGGGGAGATGGAACTGTCCCGCGTCGTCGATACATCGACGGCCGTCGCCGCCACCCGGTCGCGTAAGGCGAAGACCGCCGAACTCCGGTCGCTGCTCGATGCCGCTGCGGCCGAGGAGATCCCGACGGTGGTCGCGTGGCTCAGCGGTGTGATCCCGCAGGGGCGTCTCGGTATCGGATGGCGGTCCCTGTCCGCCCTGGCGCCGTCGCCGGCCAGCGAGGCCTCGTTGACCGTCGACGCCGTCGACGAGGCCTTCACGGGACTGGCCGGCGCCCATGGTCCGGGTTCGGTGACGCTACGGCAGCAACTCCTCGGCGATCTGTTCGGCGCCGCCACCGAATCCGAGCAGGGTTTCCTGCGTCGGCTGATGACGGGCGAACTGCGGCAGGGCGCACTGGCCGGGGTGATGGTCGACGCCATCGCCTCGGCCTCCGGGCAACCCCTCGACCTCGTCCGCCGCGCGCACATGCTCACCGGGTCGTTGCCGGAAACGGCGTCGCTCGCGGTCCATGGCGGTGCCGATGCGCTCGCCGACGTCGGACTCCGGGTAGGCCGTGCGGTGGCACCGATGTTGGCGACGCCGGCCGAGTCGCTCGCCGACGCGGTGACGACATTGGGGCCGGATCTGGTGGTGGACTTCAAACTCGACGGCGCGCGGGTGCAGGTGCATCGTCGCGATGATGACGTGTCGGTCTACACGCGCAGTCTCCGCGACATCACCTCAGCGGTACCCGACCTCGTCGCGGTGGTCCGCGAACTTCCCTGTCGGACCGTCATCCTCGACGGCGAGACCCTCAGCCTTGACGCCGACGGGCGACCGCGACCGTTCCAGGACACCATGAGTCGCTTCGGATCCGCAGGGGACCTCGACGGCGACCCGTCGGGTCTGCTGCGTCCCTTCTTCTTCGACTGCCTGCATCTCGACGGCGTCGACCTCATCGACCGGCCACTGCGCGAGCGATTGGATGCGTTGACGTCGTTGGCGCCGGAATTGCGGATACCGTCGGTCGTCAACCCGACCGTCGAACAGGCCGAACAGCACCTCGATGCGGCGCTCGCCGCCGGGCACGAAGGTGTGATGGTCAAGTCGCTCGACGGGCCGTATGCCGCCGGACGCCGCGGAAGGGCCTGGCAGAAGGTCAAACCCGTGCACACCTTCGACCTTGTGGTGCTCGGCGCGGAGTGGGGCTCGGGTCGCCGTACCGGCTTCCTGTCCAACCTGCATCTGGGTGCCCGTGACCCCGACGGCGGACCGCCGATCATGGTGGGCAAGACGTTCAAAGGGCTCACCGACAAGTTGCTGCAGTGGCAGACCGACGAGTTCCCCCGACACGAGAGCCACCGCGACTCGTACACGGTGTACCTGCATCCCCGGATCGTGGTCGAGATCGAACTCGATGGGGTACAACGCAGTTCCCGCTATCCCGGCGGGGTGGCGCTGCGGTTCGCACGGGTGGTGCGATACCGGCCCGACAAGACGGCTGGCGAGGCGGATTCGATCGAGACGATTCGAGGGTTGTTGCCGTAGGGGTTGGTTGCGGGATCTCGATACGCCCTCGCCTAGCGGCTCGGGCTACTCGATCAGCGGGAAGGGGGGCTCGGGCTACTCGATCAGCGGGTGGGGGATCTCGCGGGTCAGCTGAAGGGGAGCTCGGCGACGAACGGGCCGGTGGGCGCGGTGGAACCGCCGGGGGGCTCCACCGTGAACGCGAGGGCGGTTGCGTCTCCGAGGCCCTCGATGACCGCGGTGGTGGACGGGGCGACGTCCTCGTCGGTCATGGTGCCGGCCGACGTCTCGCCGCCCGGCCCCACCAGCCACATCTGATAGACGGTTCCGGGCTGCGGCGGCGGGACGTCGTTCATGACGAGCACGCCGGCGTCGGCGGACGGCGAGTACGTCACCGTCGCACGTCCGGTTGCCACATCGCCGGACGTCGAGCGCACGTCGCCGGCGGCGAACACCTGCTCGGCGGTCGGGGTCGGGGCGTCGTCGGAGCTGGACGCGACTCCGATGACCCAGCCGATCGCACCGATCGCCACCGCGACGACGGCGGCGGCCGCCGCGTAGAGGATGCGGCGCCGACGCTGGAGTGGGATCACTGTCGCCTCTGTCTGCTCTGACAGCTCGGGCTCCGCGGTCGGCACCTCCGGCGCTGCGGTCTCGGCGCGCGCAGCGGCGAGTACGCGGTCACGCAGCGTCTGCGGCGGTGCCATCGCGGTCACGTGGCTGACATTTGCCATCGCCTCGCGGGTTGCCGCCACCTCGTGGTGGAAGGCGTCCCGCACCTCGGGGGAGGCGGAGTCGAGCCGCTGGGTCACCTCGTCGAGTTCGGTGCCGTGCACGGCGTCGAGTCCGACGGCCGGCGCGAGATCGAGGAGTTCGTCGTCAGACATGACGATCCCCCAGACACTGACGTAGTCGCTTCAATCCGTCACGGATACGCGACTTCACGGTCGGCAACGCCACCGTGAGACGTTCGGCGACCTCCCGATAGGACAGGCCGTGATAGTAGGCGAGGTCCACCGACTGACGTTGCACCTCGCTGAGCGTATCGAGGCAGCCGGCGACCTCACGGGTGACCTCGCGAGATTCCACCGCCTCGGTCACCTCGTCGAACGTCGACCGCATGCTCTCGAGTCCGTAGGTGACGTCGCGGCGGGTCGCGGCCGATTCCGAGCGGACCCGGTCCACCGCACGGCGATGGGCCAGCGTGATCAGCCACGACAGCGCACTGCCGGCCTTCGGATCGAACGCCTGCGCCGAGCGCCAGACCTGCAGGAACACCTCTTGCGTGGTCTCTTCGCTGAAGCCGGGATCACGCAAGACCCGCAGCACCATCCCGTAGACACGGTCGCTGGTCAGGTCGTAGAAGCGTGCAAAGGCCTCGGAGTCGCCGGTCGCGATCCGATCGAGCAGAGCCGGCAGCGCGGCCACCTCGGATGCGGGATCTGCGGTCACCGCGAGCACTCGGTCGTCATCGTCGATCAGCCTAACCGGCGGGCGCCCGGCCCTCAACGACTTGGGCTCGCGCACGCGTCCCGGCGCGAGCAGCATCATGGCGTCGACGCCTTCTTCGACCGCGGGGGCAACGGCAGGAAGTAGGAGGTGCGTCGCTGATACTCGGGGTAGCCGGGCCGCTTGCTCATGGATTCCTCGAGCAGGCGGGCGCCGGTGGCGTAGACGAGGAAGTACGTCATCGCGACGGGCGACAACACGGTCAGCACCCCGGGCCAGCTACTGGCCGCGATGAGCCAGATGCCCCACCAGATGCTGGAGTCACCGAAGTAGTTCGGATGCCTCGTCCACGACCACAGGCCGCGATCCATGATCTTTCCCTTGTTGGCGGGGTCCGCCTTGAACCGACGCAACTGGGCGTCCCCGATCGCTTCGAAGGCGAATCCCAGCACCCACAGCGCGATGCCGGCGACCAGCACGATCCACCAGAGACCGGTGGTGGCGTCGGATACCGCCGACACCTGAATCGGCAGTGACACGAACCACTGTGAGATGCCCTGGGTGCCAAAGATCTTGCGCGCCACGGTGACCAGATCGGACCCGCCGGACCGTTCCAGCAACTCCGTGTAGCGGGGGTCCTCGCCCTTGCCTGCCGACTTCTGGTACATATGCCAGCTCAGCCGCAATCCCCACACGGTGACGAGGACGGCGAACAGCCACCGGCGAGTGGCATCGCCGGGACCCAGGATCAATGCGAGCCAGGCGATCCCGACGAAGCCGAGTCCCCACGCGACGTCGACCACGTTGTAGCGGCCGATGCGATGCCCGATCGCCATCGTCACGCCGTGCAGTACGACGAGGAACAGCAGGGAGGCGACCGCGATGACCGCGAACGCCGCCCACCCAGACGCGCCGGACATCATCGCCGGTCACCGTCCGTGAGGTCCTCGCGGGTGAACACCAACTGGTGGACGTCCAGATACCCGGCCCGGAAACCCGCCTCGGAGTAGGCGAGGTAGAACTCCCACATCCGGCGGAAGGTGTTGTCGAATCCCAGTGCGGCGACGTCGTCACGGCGCGCCGTGAATCGTTCGCGCCACAACCGCAACGTCTCGGCGTAATGCGCGCCCATCGCCTGCCGTTCGGTCATCCGCAGCGACGTCTGCCGGCGGGTCACCGCGTCGAGCGCCTTCAACGACGTCAACTGACCGCCCGGGAAGATGTACTTGTGCACCCAGGTGTAGGTGCTGCGGGATGCGACCATCCGGTCATGGGGCATCGTGATCGCCTGGATGGCGACCCGCCCGCCGGGGGCCAGCACGCGATCGATGGTCTGGAAGTAGACGGGCCAGTACTTCTCGCCGACGGCCTCGATCATCTCCACCGACACGACCGCGTCGTAGGTCCCCTCGACCTGGCGGTAGTCGCACAGATCGATCTGCACCCGGTCGGCGAAACCGGCCTGCGCCACCCGCTCCCGGGCCAGCGTCTGCTGCTCCGACGACAGGGTGACCGAGCGGACCGTCGCACCGCGCGCGGCGGCGCGTAGACACAACTCGCCCCAGCCGGTACCGATCTCGAGGAGTCGCGTGCCCGGACCGACGCCCGCGGCGTCGAGCAGTCGATCGACCTTGCGGCGTTGCGCCTCCGCCAGATCCGACCAGGGTGCCCGCGTGCCGGGCCCGAGGTCGGCGAAGAGTGCGCTCGAGTAGGTCATCGTCTCGTCGAGGAACACCGCGAACAGATCGTTCGACAGGTCGTAGTGCCGGGCGATGTTGCGTCGTGTGTTCGACGTCGAGTTGTCCTCCGACGACGGATGTTTCGGCAGAACGACACGACGTAGGGCCTGCAGGGGGCGCGGTACGAGGCGGGCGACCCGGGTGGCGAACGGGGTCAGCACCCCGACCAGGTCGTCGGTGGTCCAGTCGCCGGCCATGTAGGACTCGCCGAACCCGATGAGGCCGCCGGTGCCGATACGGCGGGCGAAATCCTCAGGGTGCCGGATGATCATGCGCGGCAGCACACGGTCGCCGTGATGGCCGACCACCTTGCCGTCCGGGAACTCGACCCGGACGTCGACGCCGCGGAGGGCGTGGCGGAACAGGCGGGCCGCTGCGGCACTGCGGATGGCGGTGGACCGGCCCCGTGGTGGCTGCGCGACGTCGGGCCAGCGCTCGGCCTCTGCGGGTGTCAGGACCGGGGTGGTGTCGTCGTGGTCGTCGGCGGGATGGCCGGAGATGTCACGAAGCGGAACGTTCATCGTCGTCCTTCCGGGAGTCTGTGGCGGATGCCGGGCATCCGGCGATGGTGAGGGAGTTACGGTGCTCGGGTCGGGTGATGACCGGAAGTCGCTTGAACCACAGCCGGATTCCGTGCATCCGAATCCGTGCGGACACGACCAGCGGGGCGAGGGGAGCGGTGAGCTGCGTGCGGATGATCGCAGCCGTGGTGGCCGGTCGAGCGCGGCCGGAGACCGATGCGGTGAACGGGTCCTGGCCGTCACGTTCGAGAGTGACCGACACGGCCACCGCGCCGTCGGCCGAAGGTGGCGGCACGTGCAGACGGTAGGTGCCGGCCACCTCGTTGAACGGCGACACATAGAACTCCTTGGGCACCAACGCATCACCGCGGGCATCCGGGATCACCACATAGCAGTGGCGTTCGCCGTAGGTGTTGTGCACCTCGGCGACCACGCAGGAGAGCGACCCGTCCGACTCGTGGCACCAGAACACGCTGAGCGGGTTGAACACATGGCCCGCCACACGCGGCGACAGGAGTGCGACGACGCGGCCGGACGGTGCATCGACCCCGGCGGCGGCGAGCTGTTCGTCGAGCCGACTGCGCAGGGTGTCACGAGGGTGCGCAGGTTGTGGAAAGTGGTCGGCCGCATGGAATCGCGCGAACGGTCGCAGCGGTAGCGGCACCCGTGGCGGGTGGTCGACGTCGATCAGCCAGGATGCGCTGCGGTGGGTGAAGGCGTGCCGGACGGGCGAGGTGCGGATATGCCGGATGCGGGTGTGCACCACTGCCGGGACGGCGACGTCGTCGCGGCCGGTCGGCGTGGTCACGGGCCGAAGTGTGGTGGACGGTGTGCCGGTCATACCGCCACCTCATGTGGGGTGGCCGGTTCGGTGGCCGGCCACGCGACGCCCAGGTGCTGCGCGGCCCGGGCCCCGGCGAGTGCGCCGTCCTCGTGGAATCCCCAACCGTGGTAGGCGCCGGCGAAGGCGATCCGGTCGGTGTTGGCATCCGGTAGTAGTGCCTGTGCCGCAACGGATTCGGTGGTGTAGACGGGATGTTCGTAGGTCATCTCGTCGATGATGGAACTCGGGTCGACCAGGTCGGTGCGCCCCATGGTCACGAGCATCCGGGGGTGCTCGGTGGACAGCCGCATCAGCCGGGTGAGGTCGTAGGTGACGGCGACATCGGAACCGTCGGTACGGATCTGGTAGTTCCACGATGCCCGGGCGCGGCGTGCGCGCGGCAGCAGGGAGGTATCGGTGTGCAGCACGGCGTGTTTCGCCGAGTACGAGATCTCCGACAGTGCGCGCGACTGTGTAGGGGTGGGGTCGGTGAGCATGCTGAGCGCCTGGTGCGGGTGGGTCGCGATGACGGCCGCGTCGAAGGATTCGCTGCCCGCAGAGCCGGTCGTGATCTGAACGCCTGCTTCGCCGGGCGCGACGGCCCGCACGGGGCTGCCGCGACGGATCGATCCGCCGGAGCCGACCACGCGGTCGGCGATCTTCTCCACGTAGCGGGCCGAACCGCCCACCACGGTCCGCCACGTCGGGGACCCGAACACCGACAGCATGCCGTGGTGTTCGAGGAAGGTGAAGAGGTACCGCGCCGGGTAGTCGGCGGCGCGGTCGGCGTCACAGGACCACACGGCAGCCACCAGCGGCAGGAGGAAGTTGTCGACGAAGTAGCGGGAGAACCGCTCTCGGGCGACGAACTCCGACAGCGGTTCGTCGGAGTCCGGGGTGTCGAGCAGCCGGCGGGCGCTGCGGTGGAAGCGGGTCACCTCGCGCAGCATCCAGAGGTAGCGGCCGCGGGTGAGATTGCGCGCGGTGGGGAACAGCCCGCCGACTCCGAGCGCGCCCGCATACTCCAGTCCGGTGAGCTCCGAACGCACCGACATCGACATGTCGGTGTCCTGGGTCGCGACATCCAGTTCGTCGAAGATGCGCAGCAGCGTGGGATACGTGCGGTCGTTGTGGACGATGAAGCCGGTGTCCACGCCGATCACCTGCCCGTCGGGCATCGTCACGTCGTGGGTGTGGGCGTGGCCGCCGAGACGGTCGTCGGCCTCGAAGAGGGTCACCGTGTTCTCGGCGGAGAGCAGGTGCGCGGCGGTCAGTCCGGCGACACCGCTGCCGATCACCGCGATCGAACGGGGCGAAGAGTGGCTCATGACCGGTGTTCGGTACCGCACCCCGATCGGATGGGTCGGCACGGCTGTGATGTGACGCAGAACCGACCGGTCTGTTCATGGTGTCGTCAATAGGTGGCGCGCTGCACCGGCGCACCACCGGACACGATGTCCTGATCGGTGGACACGATCTTTGCGCCGAGCGGGAGCAACGACACGGGCACCATCTTGAAGCTGGCGATTCCGAGCGGGATGCCGATGATGGTGATGCACATCGCAAGTCCGGTGACGATGTGTCCGATGGCGAGCCAGATCCCCGCGACGATCAGCCAGATGACGTTGCCGATCAGGGACATCGCGCCCGCCGTCGGCTTGCGGACCACGGTGCGGCCGAACGGCCACAGCGCGTAGTTCGCCATCCGGAAGGAGGCGATTCCGAACGGGATGGTGATGATCAGAATGCAGCAGATGATCCCGGCCACCACGTAGCCGATCGCCATCCACAACCCACACAGCAACAGCCAGATCACGTTCAGGATCGTCTTCATGCAGCCATTGTCCGCCACTGTCGGCACGGCGTCGAGCACTGGGAAACCGTTACCCTGTCGCCATGGCCGACCGGGGACGCGAAGTGGTGTGGGCGGTGCTGACCACCCTCGTCCTCGTCGTCCGCATGCTGGCCACCATCGCCCTCGTCCTGCTCGCGATCGGCTGGGCGGTCGTCTCCGTCCGCGACTCGATGGACAACGATTTCCTGTGGCCGGCACTGATCACCGGTGCGGTGCTCCTGGTGAGCACCTACCTGTACAGCCTGTTGCGTGCCCGCTATCCGCGGCGCAACGGGTGGATTCCCTGAATTCAGGTCACGCCGACCGGCCGAGCTTGGCCAGCAGTCGCGTCTGTCGGTCCGCATCAGCGGGAACGTCGACGCCGGACTTGCACACGCCCTCCCCGTAGAGCGCCGGACCGAACCCGTCGGCGGCGGTCTCCATCAGCGACAGCTCGTCGTCGGTGAACCGGACGTCGTTGCCGACGGCGGTCGCCACATCCCACCGGTGCGCCACCATGTCGAAGCCGTAGAACCGCATGAGGGTCTCGCCGACGGTGGTGGGTCCGAAGTGGCCGTCGAAGGGCGTGGCGCCGACCGCGGGATCGGCGAGTCGGTCGGCGACGACGTCGCTGTGCGTCCGCCACGCGGCTGCCGGATCATCGAGACCGGGTCGGGGACCGAGGTCGATCCTGTGTGTCGTGAAGAAGTCGCGCTGGGTGTCGATGACGTGCGCGACGACGTCGCGCGCGGTCCAGCCGTCACACGGGGATGGCGACGACCAGCGGTCGGCCGGTGCCGCGTCGAGGACAGCGCCGAAGCCGTCGGCCAACGAGCGGTACCGACTGCTCACGTCGGTGTTCATAGCGGGTGCGGTGTCAGATGAAGTGGTCATGATGGAAACGTAACGAGACCGACCGGAGCGGGGATTGATGAAATCCGACAGATCAGCCGGGCAGGCCGGCGACCGGCTCGACGACGTGGAACGGGCCCACCTCGTCGATCCGGCCGACACGTCATTCGCCATCGGGCGGTGGGCGGCGTCCCCCGACCTGACCGACCTGATCCGGCGGTTCTGGGTGCCGGTGTGGTCGGTGCCGGCCGGTGCCGAGGCTCCCCAGCGGGTGCTGCAGTACCCGGTGTGTCTGGTGGTGGTGACCGCCGAGTACGCGCGGTTCTACGGCGTGGCCACCGGTCTGTCGGAGACTGTTCTGACGGGTCGAGGCTGGGCGATCGGCACCATGCTGTCGCCGGCGGCGGGCGGTCTGATCGTGGGCGGACCGGTCGCCGACTGGACCGATCGTTTCGGGACCTTGCCGGAGGTGGCGGGGACCGCGGGTGCCGTCCTCACCGACGACATCCGGTCGGTCATGTCGGCCGATCCGCTCGACGAGTCGAATCAACGCGCGGCGACCGACCTGGTGGAGACGTGGATGCGGGGATATCTGCCGGTCGATGATGACGGAATGCTGGTCAACGGCATCGTCGAGTTCGTCGAGAGCGACCCGTCGGTGACCTCGGTGACGCAGATCTGCGATCGATTCCACGTCACCGAGCGAACTCTGCAGCGCCTCACCCACCGACGTCTCGGCCTCACCCCGAAGTGGCTGATCCAGCGGCGTCGCCTGCAGGAGGCCGCCGGGCGGCTGCGGTCGGCCGACACCACCCTCGCGCTGATCGCCGCCGAACTGGGTTACGCCGACGAGGCCCATCTGGTGCGCGATTTCCGGGCGGTCACCGGGATGACGCCGGGGCAGTTCGCCTCGCGATTCGCGTAGCGGAACAACCAGCGCGCTAGGGTTGCTGGACGGGGGTCGTGTTGCTCCGATCACATCAGGCGCGGCACGCACAGATACCGGGGCCACACGAGGCACACGACGGAGGACCGATGAGCGATATCGCGTCGTCGTCTTCGCGTGTTCGACAGGCCTACGAAGACTTTCTGTCCGGGGTCGCCCCACCAGCGGATTCCGTCCGGTCGCTGGTGCGGGACTCGTGGGCGAGGTCGCTCGAACGGGGCGTCGACCCCGGTGAGGCGATGCCCGACGCCGTGTCGATGACCGCGGCCGAGTTCGCCGAGTACCGCGCCGCACATCCCATCACCGCGGTCCGCCCGTTGGTCCAGTCGCTCATGCTCGACGACATCGCCGACACCGGCGTCGTCGTCGCGCTCACCGACCAGGTGGGCCGGCTGCTCTGGGTCGAAGGCGCCACCGACGCGCGCGACAAGGCCGCCGACATCAACTTCGTCGAGGGCTCGATGTGGAGCGAGGACATCGTCGGGACCAATGCCCCGGGACTCGCGCTCGCCGTCGACCGCGGCGTGCAGGTGGTGGGACCGGAGCATTTCGCCGGACCGGTACAGCAGTGGAGTTGCGCCGCTGCCCCGGTCCACGACCCGACGACCGGTCACGTCATCGGCGTGGTCGATGTGACCGGTGGGCGTGAGGTCGCCGCGCCGTTTGCGCTGGCCGCGGTCCGGTCGGTGGTGGCTGCGGTGGAGCGGGAACTACGTTCTCGTGCAGTTGATCTGGGTGATCCGGCGACGTTCTCCGGGGCCGCGGACGCGCGGCTGTCCGTGCTCGGTGGCTCGTCGTACACCTGGCGTCGGGCGGGCGACTCGGCTCGTGGTCTCTCGCGACGTCACGCCGAGATCCTGCTGCTCCTGGAGGCCTACCCGGAGGGTCTCAACACCGAACAACTGGCCCTGTTGCTCGCCGAGGACGGGATCGACCCGGTCACGGTGCGAGCCGAGATCTCCCGGCTGCGAAGGGACTTGGGTACCGATGTGGTGGCGTCTCGCCCGTACCGGCTGACCGCGCAGATGTCGTCCGATGTGTCCGAACTGCGGAAGCAGGTGGGGGCAGGGTCCGAGTTGACGGCCGCTGTCGACGTTCTGGGTCGCGGCGGTCTGCTGGCCGAGTCGTCGGCCCCGGGGGTGGTGGAGTTGTTCGAGGAGATCCGGGAGGATCTCCGCTCGCGCATCATCGCCGACGGTGACATCGCGGCGCTGCGGAAGTGGACGTCGTCGGCGCACGGCCGCGACGACCTGGTCGCCTGGCGTCGGCTCGAACACCGTCTGCCGTCCGGCCATCCGGACCGAGCCGTCGTCGGCGGGCGTATTCGCCTGCTGGACAAGCGGTACGGGGTGTAGCGCTCAGGCGTCGCGCTGTGCGTGTAGCACCACGTCGTGTGTGTGGGCGCCGCCGCCCGCGGCCACACCGCGTTCGCGGGTCTCGTCGGTGAGCACCGTCCAGCCGGCGCCGAGTAGCGCCGCGACGTCGGCGGGCTGGAAGTAGTCGTCCGGGTTGCGGCCATGAGCGCGGATGCCCTCGGCCTCGTGGGACACCATCAGCAGCCGCCCGCCCGGCCCGACCGCGTCGATGATGCGGCGCATCGTGGTCTCGTCGGACCGAGGCACGGGGAAGTATTGCAACGACACCAGGCCGAAGTCGCGGCCCGGGATCGCGTCGGTGGTGAGGTCGGCCTGCAGCCACGTGGTCGACTCGCGCGGGTCCATCTCACGGGCCCGGTCGATCGCCACCTGTGAGATGTCGATCGCGAGCACCTGCCAGCCGTGGTCGGCGAGCCAGCGCGCGTCGGCCCCCTCACCGGAGCCGACGTCCAGGGCGGTGCCGGGCGCGACGTCGGAGATCTCCGCGATCAGTGCCGGGTTGACGTCCGCGGTCCACAGTCGATCGGAGCTGCTGTAGCGCTCGTCCCATTCGTTGGCGCCGTCGAAGTCTTTGTGCTCACCCATGCCTTCGACCGTACTTGTCGGAGATCCATGCGAACATACGTTCTATGCGCATCGAGCGTAAGGAGAGGTCGGAGGCGACGATCCTGCATGCCGATCTGGACTCCTTCTACGCCTCGGTGGAGCAGCGGGACGATCCCCGGCTGCGCGGCCGGCCGGTCATCGTCGGCGGCGGTGTGGTGCTCGCGGCCAGTTACGAAGCGAAGGCGCGCGGCGTGCGAACTCCGATGCCGGGCCGGGAGGCGCGGGCGTTGTGTCCCGATGCCATCGAGGTGCGGCCCCGGTTCGACGCCTACATGGAGGCCAGCCGGGCGGTGTTCGAGATCTTCGACGACATCACGCCCGTCGTCGAGGGCATCTCCGTCGACGAGGCATTCATGGACGTCGGCGGGCTTGGCCGCATCAGCGGGTCGCCGGTCCAGATCGGCGCCCGCCTGCGGGACCGGGTCGCCACCGAGGTGGGGCTGCCCATCACGGTCGGCATCGCCCGCACCAAGTTCCTCGCCAAGGTCGCCAGCGCGGTCGCCAAGCCCGACGGGCTCCTCGAAGTGGCCCCCGGTACCGAGATCGACTTCCTGCATCCGTTGCCGGTGCGGCGACTGTGGGGAGTCGGCGCGATCACGGAGGCCAAACTCGCCGATGCGGGCATCCGTACCGTCGGCGACCTCGCGTCCTTCGGCGAACACTCCCTGTGCGGCCTGCTCGGTAGGGGTTCCGGCCGCCATCTGTACGCGCTGTCGATGGCCCGTGACCCGCGGCGGGTGGAGACCGGGCGTCGGCGTCGATCGATCGGATCGCAGCGTGCCCTGGGTCGGCGCCCCAAGAACGAGGCCGACATCGAGGCGACGCTGGTCGCGATCGTCGAACGTCTCGGCAAGCGTTTGCGTGGCGCCGAACGGGTGTGCCGGACCGTGGTTCTGCGGCTGAGGTTCGACGACTTCAGCCGCGCCACCCGGTCGCGGTCCTTTCTCGAACCGACCGACCGCACCGACATCATCATGGCCGTGGCCCGCGGTCTGCTCGACGACGCGATGCCACTGATCCGGGACCAGGGGTGCACGCTCATCGGGTTGTCGCTCACCAATCTCGACGACCGCGACAGTGTGCAACTGAGCCTGCCGTTCGAATCCGATCACGCCGCCGACCTCGACATCGCGATGGACGCGCTGCGCAACCGGTTCGGGCGCGACGCGGTGACCAGAGCGGTCCTCGTCGGCCGCCACCATGGCGACGACGCGCCGATGCTGCCGGACTGAGCCGCCCTCGCTGACCTTCCCGCTGAGCTTTCCCGCTGATCGAGTAGCGGGCGAGCGACAGCGAGAACGCGTATCGAGATTCCCTGCACCGCACTAGATCTCGATACGGCTCCTCGCTGCCGCTCGTCACCTACTCGATCAGCGGGGGGTGGGGCCCGCTACTCGATAGCGGCTGGACACCCCTGCGCAAAACGCGCAAAAGACGACTTATGAGCACAACAGTGACTGTGACGCCGGTTACCCGAAGACTGCTCCTGTAACGGCCGATACGCCCCGACTGCGGCGCACCCCGGGCCGTCCCCCACGCAGAAAGAGCACGGCAATGTTGGTAGCACTCGGCCTCGGAATGGTGGCCACCTTCATGTTCCTGATCATCACCAAACGGGCGACACCGGTGGTCGCCCTGATCCTGGTGCCGGTGGCGTTCGGCCTGTTCGCGGGCGCCGGCCTCGACATCAGCGACATGATCATAGGCGGCGTCGAGGACCTCGCCCCGACCGCGGCGATGCTGTTCTTCGCGATCATCTTCTTCGGGATCATGATCGACGTCGGCCTCTTCGACCCGATCATCCGGGTCATCGTGCGCGCGGTCCGCAACGACCCGGCCCGGCTGGTTGTCGGTACCGCAGTGCTCGCGATGCTGATCTCGCTCGACGGCGACGGCTCGACGACGTTCATCGTCACCACCGCCGCAATGCTGCCGTTGTACCTGAAACTCGGTGTGAGCCCGGTCGTCCTGACCGTCGTCGCCGGCCTGGCCAACGGCACCATGAACATCCTGCCGTGGGGCGGCCCCACCGCCCGTGCGGCCAGCGCGCTCGGTCTCGACACCAATTCGGTCTTCCTGCCGATGGTTCCGGCGCTCGCCGCGGGCCTGGTGGTGGTCCTGCTGTTCGCCTTCCACCTCGGTGTGCTGGAACGTCGTCGCATCGGACAGATCGAGATCAAGGAATCGTTGCTGATGCCCCGCGACGAGGTGTTGGTGGCGGCCGGCGGATCGGGCACCGACGTCCCGCCCCGCAGCCGCCGCTTCGGCGGGAGCTCCTCGGCCACAGGCGGTTCCGCCGACGGTCCCGACAACTCCGGCCCGTCCACGCGCGACCTCCCGGCCGCCGGTGACGCCAACGACGACGACCCGGCCGCGTCCGCATTCACCGGAATCCTCGACCCGAATCGGAAAACACTGCGGCCCAAACTGTTCTGGGTGAACGCCGGCCTGACCATCGCCCTGCTGGCCGTTCTGGGCCTCGACATCGTCTCCATCCCGGTGCTGTTCATGATCGCCGCCGGTATCGCGTTGGCCGTCAACTTCCCGCACCTGAAGGATCAGCAGGAGGCCATCACCCGGCACTCGTCGAGCATCGTGTCCGTGGTGGCGATGGTGCTCGCGGCGGCGGTGCTGACCGGCGTGTTCAGTGGCACCGGCATGGTCGACGCCATCGCCCGCTGGCTGGCCTCCGGCATCCCCGACTGGATGGGCCCGCACATGGCCGTCGTCATCGGAATCCTGTCGATCCCGCTGACCTTCCTGATGAGCAACGACGCCTTCTACTTCGGCGTGCTGCCGGTGTTGTCGGAGACGGCGACCCGCTACGGCATCGATCCCGCCGAGATGGCCCGGGCATCCATCACCGGACAGCCGTTCCACATGCAGAGCCCGCTGGTCCCGGCGATCCTGCTGCTCGTCGCGCTGGCCGGGGTCGGACTGGCCGATCACCACAAGAAGGTGCTGTGGCGGGCGGCCGCGGTGTCGCTCGTGATGCTGGGTGTCGGCTGCCTGATCGGCGCGATCCCGTTCTGATCTGACGCACTGCACCGGCGAATAGGCTGGCCGTATGCGCTTGCGAACGCAGGTACTGCTCCTGCAACTCGCGGTCATCGCGGTCAGCCTTGCCGTCGGTTTCGGGCTGGTGATCTCCGGCGCCGACGACCGCGTCCGCGACGAATACGCGCAGCGTGCGCTCGCCATCGCCCAGTCGGTAGCCGCCGACGCGACGGTCGCCGACGAGGTGGCGGCCCGGCAGGGTGGCAACCTCGACCCGGCCGAGCTGGCGGCCGGTCCACTCCAGACCGAGGCGAACGCGGTCCGCGACCGCACCGGCGCCTTGTTCGTGGTCATCGGCAACACGGCCGGTCTTCGCCTGGCGCATCCCGAAGACGACCAGCTCGGCGACCCGGTGTCGACCGATCCGTCCGCCGCGTTGGCCGGTGCGGAGGAGGTCACCACCGACCGCGGCACGCTGGGTGAATCGGTGCGGGCCAAGGTCCCGGTCGTCGACGACGGGCAGGTCGTCGGATTCGTCAGCGTCGGGGTCTCCACCGAACGTCTGGCCACCGAGACACGCCGCGACGTCGTCGCGACCGGCATTATCGCGGCGGCTGCGCTGGGGGTCGGCGCGCTCGGCTCGATGCTGCTCGCCCGCCGCTGGCGGCGGTTGACCCTCGGGTTGGAACCTGACGAGCTCACCGAATTGGTGCGTGAACAAGGCGCGGTGCTGCACTCGATCGCCGACGGTGTGCTCGCGGTCGACAGCGACGGAGTCGTGCGGGTCGCCAACGACACCGCCCGCCGCCTCCTCGACGTCTCCGACCCGATCGGCGCCCGCGTCGACGACCTCGACCTGAGCCCACGTATCCGCGGTGTCCTCGCCCGGCCGACCGCCGATCCGATCGCCGCGGGCATCGGGGACAGGGTGGTACTGGTCAGCTCGCACACCGTCGAAGCCGACGGCCGCGACCTCGGCATGGTGCTCTCGGTGGTCGACCGCACCGATGTGGAGCGCCTGACCCGCGAGGTCGACTCGATCCGGGCGATGAGTACCGCGCTGCGGGCGCACCGCCACGAGACCGCCAACCGCATGCATGTTCTCGCCGGTCTGCTGCGGCACGGCCACACCGACGAAGCCCTCGAGTACCTGGACGAACTGGGCGGCGGCGGGCCGCAGGGGGCGCTGCTCGACGGCCTCGACAACGTCGGCGAGCCGCATCTGCAGGCGTTTCTCGACGCCAAGGCCGCCCACGCGCGCGAACGCGCCACAACACTGACGCTCGGGGACCAGACCTGGGTGCAGGGCAGCTTGCGCGACCCGGTGATGGCGACGACCGTTGTGGGTAACCTCGTCGACAATGCCATCGACGCGTGTGCCCACACCGGCACCGGCCACACCGGTCCCGATCGGCCCGGGTCCGTCGAGGTCGAGGTGATCACCGACGGTGACGACCTGTTGATCAGCGTCGCCGACTCGGGTCCGGGAATCGCGTTCGACGACCCGGACGAGATCTTCGCCGAGGGCGTCACCACCAAGACCGATCCCACCGTGCCGGGCGGACGGGGTATGGGTCTCGCGCTGTCGCGACAACTCGTCCGACGCATCGGTGGGGACATCTGGGTCGCCGACCCGGGTGGCGACGGCGCGGGCGCGGTGCTGGTGGCGCGACTGCCCGGGGTGATGGATGCGTCGGAAGGAGAGATCAGGTGACCGACGAGCTGGGTGTCCTGATCGTCGACGACGACTTCCGGGTCGCCGCACTGCACGCGAGCATCGTCGACGCCGTGCGGGGCTTTCGGGTCCTCGACCGGGCCGGCAGCATCGCCGCGGCGCGCGCAGCGCTGGCCAATCACGGCAGCGACATCGACCTGGCGCTGCTCGACGTGTACCTGCCGGACGGATCCGGCATCGATCTGGTCGGCGAACTGCCCTGTGACACTTTCATCGTCGGTGCCGAGACCGACGCCGGTGCCGTGCGGGCCGCGATGCGTGCCGGCGCGCTGGCCTACATGATCAAGCCGTTCGACGACACCGAACTCGCCCGCCGGCTCGCCGGATATGCGCAGTACCGACGGGTGCTCGCCGCCGACGTCGTCGACCAACATGCCGTCGATTCGGCGTTGTCGGCGTTGCGATTCGGCGGTCGGGGATCGGATCGGGCGGAGACCGGCTCGCACACCGAGCAGCGCATCTTGGAACTGTTCGCCGAGTCCGAGGGGCCGATGTTCGCCGACCAGGTGTCCTCGGCGGTCGGGGTGTCACCCGCCACCGCACGCCGGCACCTCGCCCACCTCGTGTCCACGGGGCGGCTCGCCATGTCGCTGCAGTACGGCACCACGGGACGACCCAGGCAGGAGTACCGACTCGCCCGGTGACTGCCGGCCCACAGCATCGCCCCCGCCGACGGATTAACGTTCTATCTCGGATGTGGCCGCCGGTCGGCCGCACTCGAGAGGAGCGGCCGAGGTGGTGGTGAAGGCCCGACGGATGGGCGAGTGGCTGCGCACCGAATCCGGGAGCGCCGCGCTGTTGGTCGCCGTGACGATCGTCGCGCTGCTCTGGGCGAACTCGCCGATGGGCGACTCGTACGAAGAGTTGTGGCACACCCACCTCGGTGTCGTGTTCGGCGAGCACGACTACGAGATGGAACTGCATCACTGGGTCAACGACGGCCTGATGGTCCTGTTCTTCTTCGTCATCGGACTCGAGGTGCGCCAGGAGTTCGCCGTCGGGTCACTGCGCGACCGACGCCGCGCGATGGTGCCGATGGCCGCCGGCGTGGCCGGGGTGATCGTGCCCGCGCTCGTCTACCTCGCGATCGCCGGCCGCGACGCCGTCGACGGATGGGGTGTGGTGGTCGGCACCGACACCGCCTTCCTGCTCGGCGCCCTCGCGATCGTCGGTCCGCGGATGTCCAACCAGCTGCGGATCTTCCTGCTGACGCTCACCGTCGTCGACGACTTCCTCGCCGTCTCGATCATCGGTGTCGTCTACACCGAGGACCTGAAGGTCGGCCCGCTGCTCGTCGCCCTCGCCGGCCTGGTCGGACTGTGGCTGCTCTCGAAAACGTCCGAATGGCGCAGCACCCCGTACGTCCTGCTGGTCATCATCGTCTGGGTGGCCACCCTCGATTCCGGTGTCCACCCGTCCCTGGCCGGCATGGCCGCCGGCCTGCTGGTGCCCGCGCGGCCCACCGAACGAGGTCATGTGGAACGGGCCAAAACCCTGTTCCGGGCCTACTGGCAGTCGCCGGAGGCCACCGTCGCGCGCACTGCGCGCCGCGGCCTCGCCCGGTCGATCTCGGTTAACGAACGCCTGCACGACGTGCTGCGCGCACCGGTGTCGCTGTTCGTCGTCCCCGTGTTCGCGCTGGCCAACGCCGGTATCGACCTGGGCGGCGGTGTGCTCGCCGAGGCGTTCACGTCGTCGATCACGTGGGGTGTGGTGATCGGTCTGGTCTTCGGCAAGCTCGTCGGCATCGCCTTGGGAACGTGGCTGGCGATCCGAGCCGGCCTGGGCAAGCTGCCCGACGGCGTCGGGCCGGGCAGCATCCTCGGCGGCGCGGCGCTGTCCGGAATCGGCTTCACCGTCTCCCTGCTCATCGTCGGGCTGGCATTCACCGACGGCGACGACGCCGCCAAGGCGACGGTCGGTGTGCTCACCGCCATGGTGGGCGCGACCTTGTTGGGCTGGCTGATCTTCACACGGGCCCGGGTGAAATGGGGGGAGACGTCGGCCGACCTGCCGGTGACGCTGGATCCGCCGGTGGACCTCGTCATCGACCACATCCGCGGCCCGGTCGACGCGCCGCTGACCGTCGTGGAGTTCCTGGATTTCGAATGCCCGTTCTGCGCCCGCACCACCGGCATGTGGAACGACGTACACGCACACTTCGGCGACCGCGTCCGCTACATCGTGCGACACCTGCCGCTGCTCGACTACCACCCGCACGCGATGCTCGCCGCGACCGCGGCAGAGGCGGCGGCCCGGCAGGGCAAGTTCTGGGAGATGCACGACGTGCTGTTCGCCAACCAGGCCGAACTCGAGGCCGAGCACCTGATCGTCTACGCCGAACGCCTCGAGTTGGACGTGAACCAGTTCGTCGCGGACCTGGAGAGCGAGGAGATCGCGACGGTCATCGCCGCCGACGAACAGAGCGCGTTCGCCAGTGGCGCCCGCGGCACCCCGACCTTCTTCCTCAACGGACACCGCCATCGCGGACCCCACGACGCCCGCACCCTGATCGACGAGCTCGAACAAGCGGAGGAAGCGACGTCGGCGGCGCGGCGGAGGTCGTAGGGGGCGGCCGCTATCGTGGCCCCATGACGATGAACGTGGACGCCACCAACCCCGAGCTGGTCACCGTGGGGGTGCCCACGCACTGGTACAACCTCGCGGCCGAACTCGAGACCCCGATCCCGCCCCATATGCACCCGGGTACCAAGGAACCGGTCGGTCCCGACGACCTGGTCGCGCTGTTCCCGGGCGGGCTCATCGCCCAGGAGGTGTCGACCGAGCCCTACATCGAGATCCCCGAACCGGTCCGCGAGATCTACCGCATGTGGCGGCCGTCGCCGCTGATCCGCGCGCGCCGGTTCGAGGAGGCGCTCAACACCAAGGCGCGCATCTACGTCAAGTACGAGGGCGTCAGCCCGGTCGGCAGCCACAAGACCAACTCCGCGGTCGCGCAGGCCTACTACAACAGCGTCGACGGTGTGCGGAAGCTGACCACGGAGACCGGTGCGGGCCAGTGGGGCAGTGCGCTGGCGTTCGCCGGCGCCCAGTTCGGCATCGACATCGAGGTGTGGCAGGTCCGGGCGTCCTACGACTCCAAGCCCTACCGCGGCCACCTGATCCGCACATACGGCGGCACGCTGCATCCGTCGCCGTCGGACCTCACCGAATCGGGACGTGCGATGCTCGCCAAGGACCCGAACACCACCGGCAGCCTCGGCATGGCGGTCAGCGAGGCCGTCGAGGTGGCGGCCGCCGACCCGGATGCCCGCTACGCCCTCGGCAGTGTCCTCAACCATGTGGTGTTGCACCAGAGCGTGATCGGGCAGGAGGCGGTCGCCCAGCTCAACGAGATCGAGAGCGGCGCAGACGTCGTGTTCGGTTGCGCCGGAGGCGGTTCCAACCTCGCCGGCCTGTCTTTCCCGTTCCTGCGGGAGAAGATCCACGGTAGGTCGAACCCGCGGGTCGTGGCCGCCGAACCCGCCGCATGCCCGTCCATCACCCAGGGCGAGTACCGCTACGATCACGGCGACGTAGCCGGCCTGACGCCACTGCTCAAGATGCACACGCTGGGAATGGATTTCGTGCCCGACCCGATCCACGCGGGCGGCCTGCGCTATCACGGAATGGCCCCCGCGCTCAGCCACACCGTCGAACTCGGACTGGTCGAGGGAGTCGCGATCAGCCAACACGACGCGTTCAGCGCGGGTGTGCAGTTCGCGCGGACCCAGGGCATCGTGCCGGCCCCGGAGTCGACGCACGCGATCGCCGCATGCGCCGCCCACGTCGCCGACAGCGACAAGGAGGAGGTCGTGGTGATCGGCTTGTCCGGGCACGGTCAGCTCGATCTGCCTGCGTACGCCGAGTTCCTCGACGGGAAGTTCTGACCCCCGACGCGATGCCCCCTGTTCCCTGAGGAGCCTCGTGAGGAACGAGCGAGGCGTCACGAAGGGGCCCTTCGTGACGCTCGCAGGCTCGCTCCTCAGGGACCGGGGTGACGCTCGCAAGCTCGCTCCTCACGGACCGGGGTTCCCACCTGCTCCCTGAGGAGGCCCGGAGCGCTAGCGGAGGGCCGTCACGAAGGGTAGGTGAAATGCGCACCGTCGGAATCGATCTCGCGGCGTCCCCGGCGCGGACGGCCGTTGCCGTGGTCGACTGGTCGACCGGTGCAGCGCGGCTGACGGATCTCGTCATGCCCGCCGACGACGCGCGAATCGTCGACCTGACCGCAGGGGCCGACCGGATCGGGATCGATGCACCGTTCGGGTGGCCCGACGACTTCGTCGACCTCGTCGTCGCGCAGCATCGCGGACAGCTCGGGCCGGGACGCGGCCTGGACGACATCGAGCAGCGCCGACCACTGGCCTACCGCCGGACCGACCGTCACGTCATGTCTGCGAAGCTGGGGAACCCGCTGAGCGTGTCCGCGGATCAGATCGCGCATGTCGCATTCCGGTGTGTCGGCCTGCTGGCCGACCTCGGCGTGTCGGATCGCGTCGACGGCCGGGCGGTGGAGGCATATCCGGCTGCGGCACTGCGCCACTGGGGCCTCACCCACCGCAGCTACAAAGGTCCGGCGCGACGGTCCGTGCTGGCGGCGTCGTATCAGGACCTCGTCGAGCGTGCACCCTGGTTCGACGTCGCCGGCCACCGCGAACTGCTCGTCACCGACGACAACGCATTCGACGCCGTCGTCACCGCGTTCATCGCGCGCGCCGCGGCGCTGGGGCGCACCACTCTCCCCGACGACGGGGATCGGCCGATCGCGTTGCGTGAGGGCTGGATTCACGTGCCCGACTGTGCACTGGCTGAACTCGTGTGAGCAGACAATGCCGCCGACTATGTCCTGCGCGCTGCACTGATCGCCGCCATGTGCTGCTCGCCCCAATCGCCGAGCGACGCCATCGCCCGATCCAGGGTCACCCCCATCGGCGTGAGGCTGTACACCACCTTCGGGGGCACCTCCTGATGCACCTCCCGGTTGATGATGCCGTCCCGTTCCAATTCCCGGAGCTGTTGAGTCAGCACCTTTTCCGAGATGCCCTCGAGCTCACGGCGCAGTTCGCCGGTGCGGCGCGGCTCCACACTCAGGGCCCACAGGATCAGCGGTTTCCACTTGCCGCCGATCACCGCCACCGCCGCATCGAGACCACAGATGAACTCGGGCATGTGTCCTCCTTGCGTCCTCTTCATGGGTGCCCCGTCCTGGTCATGACACCCACCTCAAGGTAAGTACCCCACAATATAGTGGGTACTTGTCGCCGTAGCGGTACGCGTCGACCATGGAGACATGACGACATCGACACCAGTTCAGCTCGATCAGACCGCATTGATAGGACTCGGCCCGATGGGGACGGCCCTCGCCGGTGCCATGCTCGCCGGGTCCGTGCCGCTCACGGTGTGGAACCGTACCCGCGCCAAAGCGGAGCCTCTCGCTGCCGACGGTGCCACCATCGGCGACGACCTGGAAACCGTTGTACGAGATGCGCAGCTGGTCATCACGTGTCTCCGTGATCACCAGTCCACGCGGGAACTCCTGCAGACCATTCCCGCGGCGGCATTCGCCGACACCACGGTCGTCGTCCTCGCCTCGTCGACGCCGGACGACGCTCGGGAGACCGCCCGATGGGCCGAGCAGCAGGGAATCGCCCTGCTGCCGGGCGCGATCATGGTGCCCACGCCGGTGATCGGGACGCCGGGTGCGCTGGTGCTCTACAGCGGCCCCCGACACCTCGTCGACCGTCACCGCGCGGTGCTGCAGACCTTTGCGCCGCGTTCGGAGTACGTCGGTGGCGATCCCGGGCTGGCATCGACTTTCGACACCGCCATGCTGGAGATCTTCTTCACCGCGATGACGGCGTTCCTGCACGCGGCTGCGATGGTCACCGCGACCGGTACCAGCGCAACCGATTTCGTGCCGAAGGCCAAGGAGATGCTGGACATCCTCCCGGCGACCTTCGAGGGACTGGCCGCCGACGTCGATGCCGGACAGCATCCGGGCATCGAGGACAGCATCGCCATGGAGGCCGCTGCGCTCGGACACATCGTCGCCGCCGCGCGGGACGCCGGGCTCGACGAACGTCTTCCCGCGCTCATGTACGACCTGGCGAGCACGACCGTCGCACGCGAACACGGCGACGACAGTTGGTCCCGGATCGTGGACATTCTTCGCCGGCCAGCGGGCTCTCCGACGACCACCGCGCTCGCCGGCTAACCGAGGTCGCGCCGCATCAGCACCCGCGGAAACCGGTTGAGCACCGACGTCGTGTCGGCAGCCCATTCGAAGCCGCCGTCCTCGAACAACTTTCGCGTGCCGACGTAGGCCATCGTCAGGTCGACCTTCTCGCCTTTGTTGTCGACCGGGTAGCCCTCGATCGCGGGGGCGCCGTGGTCGCGGGCGAAGTCGACAGCGCCGGCCAGCAGGGCGTGGGAGATGCCCTGTTTGCGGTGGCCGGGACGGACCCTGATACACCACACGGACCAGACATCGAGATCGTCGACGTGGGGGATCTTGCGGTTGCCGGCGAACGAGGTGTCGGCGCGCGGTGCCACCGCCGCCCAACCGACCACCTCGTCACCGTCGTAGGCGAGGACGCCCGGCGCCGGCTTGCGCCGCACCAACTTCCGCACATACTCGCCGCGTTCCTGACGGGCGAGCTGCTGATTGAGCTTGTTCGGAATCCGATAACTCAGGCACCAGCAGACGTTGGCGTCGGGACTCTTGGGCCCGACGACTGCGCGGACGTCGGCGAAGCGGGTCGCCGGGCGAACCTCTATGGCCATGCGTCCCAGGATGGTCGGATGGCGACCCATCCGCAAGGCAGGTTCCGAACTGTCATGGGGCGATGTCAGATCGACACCGCCAGCTTCCCGCGCACCTGACCCTCGGTGAGGTACTCCATCGCCTTCGCGGCCTCGGACAGCGCGAACGTCCGGTCCAGGGTGGGGCGTAACGTGCCTGCCTCGACCATGCCGCTCAGCACGGCCAGGTCGTCGGCGCTCTCCTTGGCCAGGATGCCGACCAACCGGTGCTTGACGAACGGCGACAGCAGCATCGCGCCGAGCTGACGTTGAATGCCGCCCAACATTTTTCCGCCGCCTTCTCCGCCGACTATGACAAGGGTGCCGCTCGGAGTCAGCAGGCGACGCAGGGCCGAGACGCGTCGATTGCCCGCGATGTCGAGGATGACGTCGAACGGGCCGGCCGAGACGTCTACGTCGTCGCGGGTGTAGTCGATCACCTGCTGTGCGCCCAGCGACCGCACCCGCTCGGATTTCGGACCGCTGGCCACGGCAACCACGTCGGCGCCGAACCCCGCGGCGACCTGCACGGCATACGAACCGACACCGCCGGATGCGCCGATCACCAGCACACGATCACCTGAGGTCACCCGACCCGCGTCGCGCACGCCTTGCAGCGCGGTGAGTCCCGACACCGGCAACACCGCAGCCTCATCGAAGGAGACACCGGCGGGCTTGCGTCCCAGGCGCTTGACCGGAACCACCGCATACTCGGCCATCGACCCGCCCGCCGTACCGATCACCTCATCACCCACCGACCAGACGTCGACGCCCGGGCCGACCTCGGCGACGACCCCGGCGAGGTCACGGCCGGGTACCGGCCAGCGGGGCCGTCGCAGGCCGAGTCCGAGGCGTGCGACGTAGGGCGTGCCCGTCATGAGGTGCCAGGTGCCGCGGTCGAGACCGGCGGCATGCACCCGCACCAGAACCTCGTCCCTTTTGGGTAAGGGACGATCCACCTCGCCCAGGTGCAGACAGTCGCTGGTGCCGTACTCGCACTGAGTCAATGCCCTCATCGTCGGCTCCAAAACTTACGCTGTAAGTCGATGGTCAACGGTACGGCTTGCGTCGGCAGAGGGTCAAGGGGCTGGTCACGGAACGACACGACAGTGGGGTCGGTCCGAGCCCGCGTCAGCTACGGAAGAACTCCAACAGATCGGCGTTGATGGTTGCCGCCTCCGTCGTCGGCATCCCGTGCGGGAATCCCGGGTAGGTTTTGAGCGTGCCGTTCGGCAAGAACTCGGCGGACCGGACACCGGCATCCTCGTAGGGCACCACCTGGTCGTCCTCGCCGTGCAGCACCAGCACCGGGATCTCGATCTTCTCCAGGTCCGGGGTGAAATCGGTCTGCGAGAACGCGACCACACCGTCGTAATGCGCCTTCGCGCCGCCCATCATCCCTTGGCGCCACCAGTTCGCGATCACACCCTGCGACGGCTCGGCGCCCTCCCGGTTGTAGCCGTAGAACGGTCCGGCGGCGAACTCCCAGAAGAAGTCCGCACGACGCTGCGCGACCTGCGTCTGGATGTCGTCGAAGACCTCCTTGGGCAGTCCGTCGGGGTTGCTGTCGGTCTTGACCATGATGGGCGGCACCGCGCTGATGAGGACCGCCTTGGCGGCGCGGTCGACGCCGTGCCGGGCGAGGTAGCGGGCGATCTCGCCACCGCCGGTGGAATGGCCGACGTGGATGGCGTCGGTCAGATCCAGATGCTCGACGACCGCACGCATGTCGTCGGCGTAGTGGTCCATGTCGTGACCGTCTGTGACCTGAGCGGACCGCCCGTGACCGCGACGGTCATGGGCCACCACCCGATAGCCGTGCTCCAGGAAGAACATCATCTGCGCGTCCCAGTCGTCGGACGACAGCGGCCATCCGTGGCTGAACACGATCGGCTGACCGGAACCCCAGTCCTTGTAGAAGATGTCGACGCCGTCGGAGGTGGTGATGGTGGGCATGGGGTGCTCCTTCGCAGAGTGATGACGAGGTGACCAGCACTGTCAGTCTGCGCGCCGCGCTCGCTCCGCGGTCCCACTCGATGCGCCACAAACACCCCCATTTGCGACATCTCTTCCGGTGCTCACCTCATCCGGCGGCAGCCCGGGTGGAGGAGAACCGGCGCTGGTACTTGCGGGGGGAGATGCCGATCCGGGTGACGAACGCCCGGCGCATCACTTCCGCGCTGCCGTAGCCGGCCGCGTGGGCGGCTGCGGTCACGGTGAAACCGGCGTGCAGTTTGTCGCGGGCCATCGCGAACCGGGCCTCGGCGACGAAGCCGGCCGGAGTGGTGCCGAGCTCGTCTCGGAAGAGTCTGGTCAGTTGCCTCGCACTGACATTCACATGCTCCGCGATGCTCGCAACCGTGTGCGGCAGATGGAGATTCGCGTGAACATGATCGGTTGCCCGACGGACCAGGCTGGTGCGTGGCGGTGGCCCGCTGAGCGACGACGAGAACTGCGACTGGCCGCCGCCGCGCTGCATGTAGACGAGGAGCCCCTGAGCGGTCCGTCGCGCCACCTCGGCGCCGTGGTCCTCTTCTACAAGCGACAGGCTCAGGTCGATTCCGGCAACCACTCCGGCCGAACTGTAGACGTCACCGTCGCGGACGTAGATCGCGTCGGAGTCCACCCGGACCGCGGGGAAGCGGTGCGCCAGGTCGGCGGTGAACTTCCAGTGCGTCGTCGCTGACCGCCCGTCCAGGAGCCCGGCCTGGGCGAGCACAAACGAACCGGTGCACACCGACGCGAGGCGGCGGGTGCGTCCGGCGAGATCGGATACGGCGGCGATGAGTTCCGGTGTCACGAACAACGGCGGCGCGATCTCGCTGCCGGCGATCATCACGGTGTCGAACCGGCCCGAGCCCGATACCGGATCGGTGCTGACCCGCACCCCCACCGATGTCGCCACATCACCACCCGAGGGAGACATGACGACGACCTCGTAGTCGCCGCCGAACTGGTTGGCCTCGACGAACACCTCCGCGGGCCCGGTGAAGTCGAGCATCTTCACGCCGTCGAACACGACGATCCCGATCCGGCGGCGGGCGCCGGAGCGCACGATCTGCATGTCCACAATTTATGCCCTCACCGATGGCGGTGTCGTAGAGAACCTAGGGTGAGGTCATGAGCGTCGACACTTCGACCGAGCAGCAGGTCACGATCGTCGAGGTCGCTCCGCGCGACGGTCTGCAGAACGAGAAGGTGTCGTTGTCGACCGACCAGAAGCTCGACCTCGTGGGTCGCGCGGTGGGGTTCGGCGCACGCAACGTCGAGGTCACCAGCTTCGTCCACCCCAAGAAGGTGCCGGCGATGGCCGACGCCGAAGACGTGGTGCGCGGGCTGCCGGACGTCGACGGCGTCACCTACAGCGCCCTGGTGCTCAACGAACGTGGGCTCGACCGCGCACTGTCGGCCGGGGTCAGCGAGGTCAACGCCGTGGTCCACTGCACCGACACCTTCAGCAACCGCAACCAGGGCACCGACGTCGACGGTGGCGTGGCCATCTGGCATCGGATCGCGCGGACCGCGCGCGCCGCCGGCGTGACCGCGAACCTGACGATCGCGGTGGCGTTCGGCTGCCCGTTCGAGGGCGAGGTGTCCGTCGACCGGCTGCGGTCTGTGCTCGACGGGGTCATGGTGGAGCCGCCCACCGAGCTGTCCCTCGCCGACACCATCGGTGTCGCGGTTCCGGCCGACGTCCGCGAACGCTTCGCCGTCGCGGCCGCGCTGATTCCGTCGGGAGTTGCGCTGCGCGCGCACTTCCACGACACCCGTGCATGCGGGATCGGCAACGCCCTGGCCGCGGTCGAGTCGGGAGTCACCGTGCTCGACGCCAGCCTCGGCGGCATCGGCGGGTGCCCGTTCGCCCCGAACGCGACCGGAAACATCGCCACCGACGACCTTGCCTACGCTCTCGATCGCACCGGCGTCGGGCACGGGTTGGACACCGACCGGCTCCACGAGGCGGGCCAGTGGCTCGAGGACCTGTTCGGACGGCGGCTGCCGTCGTCCGTGTTGCACGCGGGCGGGTTTCCGGAGTCGTCGGTAGTCGGCTGAGCCGGCTTGGGGCCGCAGCGCCTGGTGGCGTAACGGCGACGATGCCGCCGATCGGGCGGCGCTGGCCAGCGGCTTCGCGGCGGCTCAGGTGGCGTAACACTGCGGGTAACGCCAAACTCGTCGGCTTTCGGCACGATCGACGGCATGCTCTTGACGACGCCACAGGCCCCCATGGCCCGTCAGCGATCCGCCGGCCGAAAGGGCATGGTGTGGATCCCCGGCGGAACCTTCTGGATGGGCTCCGACGATTTCTATCCGGAGGAACGTCCGGTGCACCAGGTGATGGTGGACGGATTCTGGATGGACACCCACCCGGTGACGGTGGCCGACTTCCGACGGTTCGTCAAAGACACGGGATATGTCACCACCGCCGAACGCCAACCCGACGCCGCAGATTTCCCGGACGCCGATCCTGACCTTCTCGTTCCCGGGTCGATGGTCTTCACACCGCCGTTAGGACCGGTTCCGCTCGACGACTACCGACGGTGGTGGTCGTATGTCCCGGAGGCGAACTGGCGCCATCCCGAGGGCACGGACAGTCACGTCGGAGACCGTCGACTGCATCCGGTGACCCACGTGTCGTTCGACGATGCGACGGCTTACGCCGAATGGGCGGGCAAGTCCCTACCCACCGAGGCCGAATGGGAGTTCGCCGCACGAGGCGGCCTCGACCGGATGGCCTATGTCTGGGGTGACCACGACGAGCCGCACGGCCGCCCCGGCGGCAATGTGTGGCAGGGTTTGTTCCCCTGGGAGAACCTCGAAACCGACGGCTTCGCCGGCACTTCTCCGGTGGGACGATTCCGCCCCAACGGATACGGACTCGTCGACATGGCGGGCAACGTCTGGGAGTGGACCTGCGACCGCTACACCGCGAGTCACGCGGACAGCGACAAGAACGTCGCACCCGCCACCAGTTGCTGCGTCCCCCGAAATCCTCTGCAGACCAATGCGTCCGGAAACGATGATCGACGCGTGGTGAAGGGCGGGTCGCACCTGTGCGCCCCCAACTATTGCAATCGATACCGGCCTGCCGCACGCCAGGGTCACGTCGACGACGCATCCACCGGGCACATCGGATTTCGCTGTATCGCAAAGGAAGTGGAACAGAGTTGACCGCAACGCACGAACCTGCCGTGCAGTACGGCGCGGACTCGATCACCATCCTGGAGGGTCTCGACGTCGTCCGGAAGCGGCCGGGCATGTACATCGGGTCGACCAGTGCCCGCGGATTGCACCACATGCTGTGGGAGGTCATCGACAACGGCGTCGACGAGGCCATGGCCGGGTATGCGACCCGCGTCGCGGTCCGGTTGCTCGCCGACGGGGGCGCCGAGGTCTCCGACGACGGCCGCGGAATCCCGGTGGCCATGCACGCCAGCGGAATCCCGACGATCGACGTGGTGATGACCCAACTGCACGCAGGCGGCAAGTTCGACGCCGACGGTGGCGCGTACTCGGTGTCCGGCGGCCTGCACGGAGTCGGTGTGTCCGTCGTCAACGCACTGTCCACCCGACTCGAAGTGGACATCGCCCGAGACGGCCACCACTGGTTCCAACGCTACGACCGGTCACTCCCAGGTCACTTACGCCGCGGTGAACAGACGACGTCCACCGGGACGACAGTGCGATTCTGGCCGGACCCGGACGTCTTCGAAACCGTCGACCTCGATGCTGAGATCGTCGCCCGTCGGCTGCAGGAGATGGCCTTCCTCAACAGCGGCCTCGAACTCACGCTGATGGACGACCGGACCGACGGGTCCCTGCGGCGGTACCACCATCCGGGGGGTCTGAAGGACTTCGTCGGGCACATCAACCGCACCAAAGAGGGGTTGCATCCCACCATCATCGGATTCGACGCGCGGGGAACGGGATACGAAGTGGAGGTGGCGCTGCAATGGAGTGCCGGCTACGCCGAGTCCATCCACACGTTCGCCAACACCATCAACACCCCGGACGGCGGCGTCCACGAGGAAGGGTTCCGCGCGGCGCTGACGGCCGTCGTCAACCGGCATGCTCGCTCGTCGAAGGTGTTGAAGGACAAAGACGCCAATCTGTCGGGCGACGACATCCGGGAAGGGTTGGCCGCGGTGGTCTCGGTGAAGGTGGCCGATCCGCAGTTCGAAGGGCAGACCAAGACCCGTCTGGGAAACAGCGAGATCCGCTCCTTCGTCCAACGCGTGTGCCACGAACGCCTCACCGAGTGGTTCGACGCCAACCCGGCGGAAGCCAAGGCGATCGTGAGCAAGGCGGCGTCGTCGGCGCAGGCCCGGATGGCCGCGCGACGGGCCAGGGAACTGGTGCGCCGCAAGACCGCCGGCGGTCTCGGTGGTCTTCCGGGAAAACTGGCGGACTGCCGCAGCGGCGAACCGGAGCGCAGTGAGATCTTCATCGTGGAGGGCGACTCCGCCGGCGGCAGCGCCAAATCGGGACGAGATTCGATGTATCAGGCCATCCTGCCCATCCGAGGCAAGATCATCAATGTCGAGAAGACGCGGATCGACAAGGTGCTAAAGAACACCGAGGTGCAGGCGATCATCACCGCATTCGGCACCGGTATCCACGCCGAGTTCGACATCGAGAAACTGCGCTACCACAAGATCGTCCTGATGGCCGACGCCGACGTCGACGGTCAGCACATCTCCACGCTGCTGCTCACTCTGCTGTTCCGGTACATGCGTCCACTCATCGAGCACGGGCATGTCTACCTGGCCCAACCGCCGCTGTACAAGCTCAAATGGCATAGGGGACAACCTGAATACGCGTACTCGGATCGAGAGCGTGATCAGCTTGTGGCCGCCGGCCGCGCCGCCGGACGGCGCCTCGACGCCGACTCCGGCATCCAGCGGTACAAGGGTCTCGGTGAGATGAGCGCCGCCGAGCTGTGGGAGACGACGATGGATCCCTCGGCACGCGTTCTTCGTCAGCTGACTCTCAGCGACGCCGCGCTCGCCGACGAGATCTTCTCGATCCTGATGGGTGAGGATGTCGAGGCGCGGCGTGGATTCATCACCCGCAACGCCGGGGACGAGCGTTTCCTCGACATCTGACACGTTCCGTTCTGGTCCCTACGGCCCCCGTCGACCCCCTCGGTCGACGGGGGCCGTAGGCGTCTGCGCCGGCGCAGAGTTCCTCGGGTGGCGTTTCTGGGGCCAAAGCGCCGGGCAATAGTGCCTGGCCAGCGGATTCTTCGGGTGCGACGTGGCGTAACTGATCGATAATTTCCAGGCAAATCGATGGGAATGTCCGATTGACAGAGTGAACACATGACATCGAGGCCACGGATTCCTCCGAAGGACTTCCCGCGAGCACCGGCCCGCAAGTACGCCGGTACCCGCGAGGACGCCGCACGGTGGGTTCGTGACGTGCTCCGTACACAGATCCTCGACGGTGCGTTCGGTGGTCTGGCTGCGCCGCGTCCGATGCTGCCACCGGAGAACGAGCTGGCCCGTGAGTGGGGAGTGAGCCGAAACGCGATCCGCGAGGCGCTCGACCTGCTTCGCGCGGAGGGCCTCATCACCCGAGTGCAGGGAGCCGGAACCTTCGTGACCGGTGCCAAACTCCGACAGCGCATCGACAGGCTCGAAGGTCTCGCCGAATCTCTGGCAGGACATCAGCTCTCGGTGGAGAATCGGGTCCTGTCGGCGCGCGAGTCGACGGCTACGCCATCGGTGGCCGACAAGCTGCAGATCCAAGAGGGCAGCCCGATCCTGTTCATCGAGCGGCTGCGATCGGTGGGGAACGTCCCGCTGTCCCTGGACACCACGTCGCTCCGGCCGGAGGCCATCGACATCCTCGACGGGGCCAACCTCGCCGAGGAGGACGTGTTCCGCCTCCTGGAAGACAAGCTCGGTGTGCGACTCGGTCAGGCGGAGAACACCGTCGAGGCGGTGGCCGCAGACAAGGGAACGGCTCGGCACCTGGATGTTCGCGTCGGCTCACCGGTACTGCTCCTGCATCGCCTCTCGTACCTGGATGACGGAACCCCGTTCGACCTCGAGTCCGTGCGCTATCGCGGAGATCGGCTGTCGCTGGTCTCCGTCAACCCCCGGGTCCGCCCCGCCGACGACGACCCGTCGGTCCTCTGACATTTCGGCTCAACAGGAATCACCAACAGAAAGGAAGTGAGGCACAACCATGTCCACACCCGGAAAACAACCCAACATCGTGTACTTTCACGTCGACAATCTCGGTCTCGGAGAACTCGGTTGCTACGGCGGCGGCATCCTGCGTGGCGCCGACACCAAGAACATCGACACCTTTGCCGCCGACAGCCTGAAGCTGTCCCACTTCGTCGTCGAACCCCAGTGCACACCAACCCGTTCGGCGCTCATGACCGGCCGGTATCCGATCCGATCCGGCAATCACACCATCGCACTCGGCGGCAACGCCGGCGGCATCGTCGCGTGGGAACGCACCATGGGCGACATCCTGTCCGACGCCGGTTACGCGACCGCCTGCTACGGCAAGTGGCACATCGGCGCCGAGGACGGTCGCTGGCCGACCGACCACGGGTTCGACGAATGGTACGGTCCCGCACGCACTTACGACGAGTGCCTGTGGCCCGACGATCCGTGGTACAAGGGCGAGCGTGACGGTTGGTCGTACATGTACGACGGCACCAAGGAAGGTGGGGTCCGTACGACCGACGAACAACTGACCGTCGAACTCAAGGGGCGGATGGACGCCGAGTACGACCGCCGCGCACACGCGTTCATGGAGCGAAGCGTCGCCGACGACAAGCCGTTCTTCCTGTACCACAACCACTCTCTGCTGCACTTCCCGATCGAGGTCCGCGAGGAGTTCCGGGGCAAGAGCAGCAACGGGGACTGGGGCGATGCCCTGCTGATGCTCGATCACGACTTCCAGAGCATCCTGGACAAACTCGATGAGCTCGGTATCGCCGACGACACCATCGTCGTGTTCGCCGGTGACAACGGACCCGAGGACCACCTGGCCGGCCGCGGCACCGCGGGCTTCTTCGACGGCTCGTACTTCAGCTCGGCCGAGGGCGGCATCCGTACCCCGGCACTCATCCGCTGGCCCGGCCACGTGAAGGCGCGCGAGAGCAACGAAATGATGCATGTCACCGACATGTTCACCACGCTGCTGCGGCTCGCCGGTTGCGAGATCCCCGACGATCGGCAGATCGACGGCATCGACCAGCGCGAGTTCTTCGCCGGTGCAGAAGAATCCGCACGCGAAGGATGCATGGTGTGGCTCAACGACGAACTACACGCGGTCAAGTGGTCGCAGTTCAAGATCAGTTTCGTCCGCCAGCAACACTTCCACGACCCGGAGATCCCACTCGGCTTCGCCCGGATCATCAACCTGCTGGAAGACCCGAAGGAGCGTGAGCCGGTGAACCAGACGTTCGTGCGGTGGTGGGTCATGCAGCACGCCCACCGGATCATCCGGGAGCACGACGAGACCGTCGAGATCGAAGAACTGATCCCGCCGGGCGCGCCGCTGGACTTCGTGCCGAAACGCAAGGTCGCCGTCGGGGTCTGACGGCAGTGCCGGCGGGGCGGCGGGCCCATATCGGCTCGCCGCCCCGCCGGCACACCATCGAGAGGAGCAACCATGAGCATCGACACGGCAACGCGCCGCGATGTGCGGACGCGCCTGACGTCGGGGATGGACGACGCGGTTCGCGGGTTCCGTGGTTCGGCGACGCTGGCCGCCCTGCGCGACCCGCGGAAGTTCCGGACGGAGTTCTTCGCCGGACTGGTCACCGCACTGGCGCTGATTCCCGAGACGATCTCGTTCTCGCTGATCGCCGGTGTCGGGCCCGCAGTCGGCCTGTTCACGTCATTCATCTTCGCGATGACGATCGCCGTCGTCGGTGGCAGACCGGCGATGATCTCGGCCGCAGCGGGGTCGGTCGCGCTCGTGGTCGCCCCTGTGGTTCGTGACCACGGCGTCGACTACCTCATCGCGACGGTGATCCTGGCCGGCGTTCTGCAGGTAGTGATGTCGATGCTCGGGGTGGCCAAGCTGATGCGTTTCATCCCGCACAGCGTGATGACCGGATTCGTGAATGCGCTGGCGATCCTGATCTTCACCGCCCAACTCCCACACCTCATCGGTGTGCCCTGGCTGGTGTATCCGATGACGGCGGCCGGCCTGATCATGATGGTCGCGCTGCCGAAGATCACCACGGTGGTCCCTGCGCCGCTGGTCGCCACGGCGATACTCACCGTGATCGCGGTGGTGTTCGCGGTCGGGGTGCCGACCGTGGGTGACGAGGGCCCGATGTCGTCGGACATGCCGACGCTCGGCATTCCGGGCGTCCCGTTGACCCTGGAGACGCTCCAGATCATCTTCCCGTACGCACTGGCGGTTGCATTGGTGGGACTTCTCGAGTCCCTCATCACCGCACAACTCGTCGATGATCTGACCGATACCCGGTCGGATCTGAAGCGGGAGAGTTGGGGGCAGGGAGTCGGGAACGTGGTCACCGGTTTCTTCGGCGGGATGGGCGGCTGCGCCATGATCGGCCAAACCATGATGAACGTGAAGAGTGGTGGGCGAACACGGCTTTCGACATTCGTGGCCGGCGCCGCGCTCTTGTCCTTGGTTCTGTTCTTCAGTCCGGCTCTGGCGGCGATACCCATGGCCGCGTTGGTCGCCGTCATGATGATGGTGGCTGCGGCGACGATGGATTGGCAGTCGATATCGCCGAAGACTCTGCGGCGCATGCCGTTCGGCGAATCGCTGACGATGCTGGCCACCGTCGCGGTCACAGTGGTGACACACAATCTCGCGTACGGGGTGATCGTCGGGGTCCTGTGCGCGATGGTGATGTTCGTGACCCGTGCCGCGGGCCGTGCATCGATCGAGGACGGCGACCAGGTCGACGTGGCCGAAGACGACACGTCCGGTCCCACGCGAACGTATCGGGTCACCGGTGATCTGTTCTTCGCGTCCAGTCACGGTCTGGTCGACCGCTTCGACTACCGCGGCGACCCCTCACAAGTGGTCATCGACTTCTCCGCATCGCACGTCTGGGACGCGACGACAGTCGCAACACTCGACGTCATCCGCGAAAAGTATCGCGAGCACGGTACGACGGTGCGTTTCGTCGGCCTCAACGCGGCATCCGAGGCGCTGCACACCCGCCTGTCCGGGGCATCACCGGCAGGCTGAACGTTCGACCGAGTCCGCCCGGGCATCCGATCACGACGGATCGGTGCCCGGGTTTCGTCGTTTCCAGAAACCGAGTCAGAGCAGGGCGGCGGCGAGCAGGACCGCGGCCAACGTGGTGATGGCGGCGCCCGACAGCAGGATCGCATAGGGAGCGGCGATCCGACGGGGCAGCGGACGGCGCGACAGAGTCCGTCGGCGGTGCTGACCGACGATGTAGACGATCAGGGCGAGCAATGCGGCGGCCGCGGCAGATGCGCAGCGCACCGGGCTGTAGGCGTCGGGATGAGCGATCAGATCGCGCCCACCGATCATCAGACCGTTCGCGAGAATTGCCAGTGAGGTCCGTGTCCACGCGAGATCTGTCCGCTCGGCCTGCAACCCGGGATCGAAGTTCGGCGTGTTCATCCGTGCAGGAAGGCCGAGACCACGGCCGCGCCGACAGCAATCGCGCCGATGGCGATCATCACGACTGTCACGTACGTGGCGACCCTCGGTCGTGGGAGTGGCTGGTCACGACGGATGGCCCGATCGTTGAGTTGCCAGCGGCGCAATCCGCCGGCCGCCGTCATCACGGCGAGAACCCCGAGCAGCCCGCCCAGGCCGTACCGGACGACCGGATCGGCCGGCTCCGGGAGGAACTGAAGGACCGCCACCGACGCCGCGAGCAGGCCGAGCGATGTCCGTTGCCAGGCGAGGAACGTCCGCTCGTTCGCGAGAGTGAAGCGATAGTCGGGTTCGTCCGCGACGGTGTCGTCGAGAGCAGGGTCGTGAGCGGGGGTGGGGTGGGATTCCATAGATACCAGGATCCCGTAATCGGGCATCGGTAGGCCAGCCAAACATGGTGGCGTTACTACTCTTTCGAGGAGGCAGGTAATGGTGTGCAGATACGAGAACGTGTGCCGAGGATGCGAAACCCGCTGTACAGCAGGGGGTCACGTGAATGCTGGGTGCCGCGGGCTGTGGCCGACGGTGGCCGCACAAGCCTGTGACCTGGTGGCTTAACCGTCATGCAACGGTGAGTCGCTCAGATGTAACAGTTGGCTCCGAGTCTTGTGTCATGTCCAAGACCACCACCACCCGTCGGGTTTCCACCACCCAGACACGCCGCCGCGGCCGGGTCGCGACGGCCGCGGCCACCGCCGCGCTCGCCCTGAGTTCCGTGCTCACCGGTTGTGGGATGTTCGACTCCGATGCCGTCGTCGTCAACGTCGGCTACCAGTCGAAGACCATCAACACGGTCAATGCCGGCACGCTGATGCGCGACCGCGAGGCCTTCGAGAACGCTCTCGACCAGGCGGGTGAGCAGACCGGCAAGAACTACCGGGTGGTCTGGCAGGACTTCTCCTCGGGCGCGCCGCTCACCGCGGCGATGATCGCTTCCCACGTCGACATCGGGTCGATGGGCGATTACCCGCTGCTGACGAACGGGTCCAAGACCAAGAAGTACGACGACGCGAAAACCGACTTCATCGCCACCACCGGCTACAACCTGCGCGGATCGCTGAACCAGGTCGTCGTGCCGAACGGATCGACGGCCACCGACCTCGACGATCTGGTGGGCACGTCGGTGTCCACGAGCCTCGGTTCCGCGGGTGACGGCATGCTGTCGACCGGCCTCGCACAAGCGGGTATCGCCAAGGACGACGTCAACATCTCCAACCAGGACCCGTCGATCGGAGCGGCAGCCATCGAGGGCAATCAGGTGGACGCGTTCGCCCAGTTCGTGCCGTGGCCCCAGCTCATCGTGTTCCGCAACCAGGGCCGCCTCCTCTACGACGGCGGCGACAACGGTGTACCGACCTTCCACGGAGTGGTCGCTCGCGAACAGTTCTCCGCAGAGCACCCGGAGGTGATGACCGCGTTCATGCAGGCCCTGCGGGAGACCACGGAGTACATCACCGCCGAGCCGATGCAGGCGGCACTGCGCGTCAGTGAGATCACCGGGATCGAACCCGAGGTCGTGTACCTCTACAACGGGCCCAACGGCCTCGTCTCGTTCGACCCGACCATCAAGGCCCAGTTCGGGCCTGCCCTCGAACAGGTCAAGAAGTACCTCGTCGGTCGAGGTGCGGTGGCCGAGGACTTCGACGTCGCCGGATTCACCGACACGGAGTACCTGCGGGAACTGTACGGTGCCGATTTCGCAGCCAAGACTGCCGACGTCGGCAACCCCAGCACCCTGACCGGAATCGACGACGTCTGCGGGCTCCCCGTCGGGGACCCCGCCACCGCATCGGAGGTCTGGTTCGCCGGACAGCAGACCACCGACGTCGCCGCGACGCCGAGCTGTGCCCTCCGCAGAATGGCCGACACCGGAACGGCCGTACGGGCCGGCTACGTTCCTGATGCGGTGACCGCCACCAAGCTGTTCGCCGCGCACGCGACATGGCTTGCCGACCCGAATGCGCCTGCATCGCAGCGCTTCCTGCCCTTCGCGACCCAGGCGGGTGCGGCCGAGTACCTGGAGAGCCACCCCGGTATGACCGAGGTGTCCTACGAGACCGCGCTGCAGGAGTCTCGCTCGACCACCTGACCTGACCCGACACCGACCCCATACCCACTCCCCGACAGGAGAACTCACATGGCTCACATCGCCGCCACCGAGGATCGTCCCACCACCCCACCAAGCGCCGACTCCGCGCCCGCCACAGCGCCGACGCCGACCGCCGACGCGCCGGCCGGAATTGCCGAACAGCGTCGGCGAAAGCTGCGCCGGACCGCGCTGACGATCGTCCTGCCGATCATCCCGATCGCCGCGTTCGTCGCCGTCTGGTACTACCTCACTGCCAACGAGGTGGTCGCGTGGCTGCGGTTCAACCGGATGCCGACTCCCGGTGCGGTACTGGACAGCTTAGTCGAGCGGGTCAGCAGCGGCGGCTACTACGCTGACCTGTTCGCGAGCCTGCAACGCATCCTCATCGGATTCGGGCTCGCGGCCATCGTCGGCATCGCGCTCGGCATGCTGATCGGTCGCTCCGAGATCGCCCGGAAGACGTTGCGGCCCTTCATCGAGATGATCCGGCCGATCCCCGCGATCGCACTGGTGCCCCTGACCATCCTGCTGTTCCCGTCCAGTGAGCAGGGCATCGTCTTCATCACCTTCTTCGCAGCGTTCTTCCCCGTCCTCGTCAGTACCATCCACGCGATGGACTCGCTGCCGAAGGTCTGGGAGGAGGCAGCCCAGACGATGGGTGCCGGCCGCTGGACGATCCTGCGCAGCGTCGTGCTGCCCGGCGCCATGCCGGGAATCTTCGCGGGCCTCTCGGTCGCGATGGGCGTCGCCTGGATCTGTGTGGTCAGCGCCGAGATGATCTCCGGTCAGTTCGGCATCGGCTACTACACCTGGCAGTCCTACGGCCTTCTCGACTACGCGGGCGTCGTCGTCGGCATGCTGTCGATCGGAGCTCTCGGACTCATCACCGCCTGGATCGTCGAACTCATCGGCCGCCGGGTCAACCACTGGCTGCCGCGAGCCTCGCGCTGAGCCTGCCCACCCCTTCGACAAAGGACCCAAGACGATGACGATCACCAAGAACAGGACCAAGGTCGACGCCAAGGCCACCTCGGACATCCACGTACACGAATCCGGCGCCGGCGCCGCGGTCAGCCTCCGGCGACTGCAGCTGGGATACGGCGGAAACGTCGCGGCCAACGTCACCCTCGACATCGAACCCGGCGAGGTCGTGGTCTTCCTCGGCCCGTCGGGCTGCGGAAAGTCGACCATCCTCCGGGCGATGGCCGGGCTGCTCCCGCCCATCGCCGGCGAGGCCACCGTGAACGGAAAAGCCATCGCCGGCAACGATGCACGCTGTGCCATGGTCTTCCAGGAAGATGCCCTCTTCCCGTGGCGAACCGCACTGAAGAACGTGCAATTCCCACTCAAGCTGCGGGGACTGCGAGGCAACGACTCCACAAAGGCCGCGACCCGCTACCTCGAGCAGGTCGGCCTCGGCAAGTATCTGGATCACCTGCCCAGTCACCTGTCGGGGGGCATGCGTCAGCGCGTGCAACTCGCACGGACACTGGCATGTGAGCCCCAGGTCATGCTCATGGACGAGCCGTTCGGCGCGCTCGACGCCCAGACCCGACTCGACATGCAGCAGCTGCTGATCTCGGTGTGGGAGCAGACGCAGATGACGATCCTGTTCGTCACCCATGACGTCGACGAAGCGTTGCTTCTCGCCGACCGCGTGGTGCTCCTGACCCACCGCCCGGCCACTGTCGCCGATGTGATCACCATCGAGAAACCGCGCGACCCAGAGGCCCAGTTCCAGGAGAGCTATCAGCGTCGGCGCCAGTCGATCCTGGAGTTCCTCGGGCACTCGCCGGTCGGCACGCACTGACGCCTCCGAGCCGTTCGTCCCCCAGGTTTCGTTTCCTCCCCCTGCTGCAGATGGCGGATGAGGCAGGACCTGGGGGACGAACGGGTTTGGGGCATAGTACAACTCAGTCGAGCAGCTTCTTCTGCACCTTGCCCATGGCGTTGCGGGGGAGGGCGTCGACGAAGCGGACTTCCCGGGGGCGCTTGTGGTGGGACAGTTCGGTGGTGACGTGATCGATCAACTCGGTCTCGGACGTGCCGCCGCCGACGACGTACGCGACGATCCGTTGGCCGAGGTCGTCGTCGGGCACGCCGATCACCGCGACCTCGTCGACGGCCGGATGGCCGAGCAGGACGGTCTCGATCTCGCCTGCACCGATCCGGTAGCCGCCGGACTTGATCAGGTCGGTCGCGCGACGTCCGACGATGCGGTGCATCCCGTCGGGATCGATGACGGCGACGTCGCCGGTGGCGAAAAACCCGTCGACCAACCATGATTCAGCCGACTTCTCGGGTTGGTTCAGGTAGCCCGACGCCATCATCGGGCCACGCACGTGCAGATCACCGACCGTCTCGCCGTCGTGGGGGAGGTCGGTGTCGCCCTCGCGGATACGGGTTTCGACACCGCGCACCGGGAGGCCGACCCAACCCGGCCTACGCTCACCGTCGGCACGGGTGCTGACCGTGATCATCGTCTCGGTCATGCCATAGCGTTCGACGATCTCGTGGCCGGTCAGGGCACGGATGTTCTCGAACACCGGTACCGGTAGCGGCGCGCTGCCGGACACCAGCAGCCGTGCCGATGACAGGCGTTGCGCGGAAGCGGAATCGGCAGCCATCCGGGTCCACACCGTCGGAACACCGAAATACATTGTCGCACCATGATCCATTGCGGCGGCATAGTTCTCCGGAGTCGGCCGCACCGTGTGAACCAGGCGGCCCCCGCGACGCAGCGGACCCAGCACCCCGAGGATCAGTCCGTGGACATGGAAAAGTGGAAGGCCATGTGCCAGAGTGTCGTCGGCAGTCCATTGCCATGCATCGGCGAGTGCGTCCAGTCCGGCGGCGATGGCACGACGTGAGATCGGCACCCCCTTGGGCAGGCCGGTGGTGCCGGATGTGTAGAGGATCAACGCGGTCGATGACTCCGGCGGTTCCGGATGTCGATGCCACGAGCGGGCGTAGCGGCGCACCGGGATCACCGGCAGCGTCGGTTCGTCCGGCGCGGCACCGAGCCACGCCTGCGCCCCGGAGTCGGACAGGATGTGCTCGAGTTCGCGGGCCCCGGAATCCGGCGGAACGGGCACCGCGGCAACACCGGCGATGAGGCATCCCACCAGCGCCAGCACCGTGTCGGTGCTCGGCCGCGCGAGGACCGCGAGAGTGTGCGCGCCCCCGATCCGCTCGGCCACCGCCGTCGCCGCGCCGACGAGATCTTCGCGGGAGAGTCGGTCGTCGCCGATCGTGATGGCGTCGGCGAGGTCGGGTGCGGCAGGGGTCAGCGTCGGGAACAGCACCCCACTACCTTCCCATTTATCGATTCGTGCCCGAGCGTGCCCGGCTGATAATCTGGTGGCCACGTTCACGCGATGCTGTAACTCGCTAGTTGAACCAGAGGCCGGGGCGATTACAGAAACCCCCCGGTCTTGTCCAAAACTTTCAGGCCGAAAGTCCCTCCCGCTCGGAATCGTGCGCAGTTAGGGTGCCCTACATGGCTCGCTCGTTTCGGTTCCTCGTCCTGCTCATGGCTGCCGTCACGGCAGTCGTGGCATCGGCGGGACTGTCGGCTTCCGCCTCCGCGGCGCCGACGTTCCGGCCGCACATCGACGTCTATCTCGCCGACGGGGTCACGCCGGTCGGTGACACGATCGTCCACCCGGGCGACGAACTCGTGGTCACGGGCCGCGGTTTCGATCCGAACGCGAACCGGGATGGACTGCCGCTGCCGGTCCCGCCCGGTGTGCCGCACGGGACGTTCATCGCCTTCGGCGCGTTCGCCCCGGACTGGAAACCGTCTGCTGGTGCCCCGGAGTCGGCGCGTGCCACCGATCGACTCGGCGTCCAGTGGGCTCTGTCGGCGGACGCGTTGGCCCGGGTGCCCGACGTGCCGTTCGACATGCGACGCACCATCCGCCAGCAGTGGGTGCCGCTCGAACGCGACGGCACCTTCACCGCCCGCCTCCAGGCCGGCACCCCTGCCGACATCCCGGCGGGCGCCCGCTACGGCGTCTACACCTATGGCGCCGCCGGGGCGACCAACGCCGCACAGGAACTGTCGGTGCCCGTCAACTATTCGGCCGAGCCCGGCCCGAACACTCCCGTGCCCGCGCCCCGCAACCTGCTCTGGGGCTATTCACCCGGCTTCCATCGGACGATAACCGACGATGTGCAGGGCGGCATCTACGGAACCGGCGGTGCCGACATCGACGACGCCGGGCGGATGACGTTCGATCTCGTCGAGGAGTCGGTCACCGACGGCAGCGGTGTGTTGCGGTATCGCGGAACCGTCGTCGCATTCAGTCGCTTCCACCTCGCCGAGATCGCGCTCGCCGACCCGGTGATCCGCGTCATTGACGGGCAGGGCGTGCTGAGTATGCGCACGTCCACCACGAACATGAACGGCACCGACGCGATGCGCCGCGTCGACATCGCCGACGTCGATCTCCGCCAGATCGGCAGCGGCCGCGACGTTCTGGGCGCGCAGGTCAGTTTCCGGCCCGGTATCGGTCCCGAAGCGCTCGCCGTGCTGTCTCTCGGACCGGCCGCGCCGATGGACCTGCGGTTTCCGGTGAACTGACGGCGCGGCTCAGGCCGCGAACTGCACCGCCGCCCATTCGGCGAACGACTGCCACCCGACGTCGGGGAAGCGGGTGTGCAACGCCGGGATGTCGACGCTGTAGCCCTCGCGGCCGAGGAACCCGAACATCGCGCTCATGTCGGGCGACGAGATACGTTCGGGGTCAAAGCTTTCGGCGTGCACGTCCTTGGCGAGGAGTGACGACAGGGTGGCCGCCATCTGATCGGGGGTCACCGCATCGGAGGCGATGTCGATCCGTTCGCCCGCGAATTGATCCGGGTTCGTGAACAATTCGACGACGAAGCGCCCGAGGTCGCGACGCGACAGCTGCTGTAGCGGCTTGTCGGCGGGCATCGCGATCGGCATCACTCCCGCCGACAGGGCGTCGGCGCCGCCGAGAAGGTTGTCGTAGAAGTATGTCGGCCCGACGATGGTGTACGGGATGCCGCTGTCGGCCAGGGCCTGCTCGACGCGGTACTTGCTCTCGAAATGTGGCACGCCGGTGCCGCGGTCGGCGCTGGCCACCGACGAGAACACCAGGTAGGGAACGTGTGCGAGACGGGCGGCGTCGAGGATCGCAGCGCCCTGGGTCAGTTCCGCGTCGACGCCGGTCTCGAACGGTGTGGTGAACGCGAATACGCCGGATGCCTGCACAAATGCGTCGACCAATCCATCTCCGGAAGCCATGTCCGCGACGACCAGTTCGACGCCTCGGGTCGCGAGCTCTTCCGCCCGTTTGGAGTTCCGATCACGCACCACGGCGCGGACGGGAAGGCTCGCCTCGAGGAGTTCGGCGACGACGGCACCGCCCTGACCGCCGGTCGCGCCCAGCACTACGTAGGTCATGACCCCAACCTACTCGGGCTCCCCGGCGCGTCCGCTCGGATCGGCCTCGCCGGACAATGCCCGATCCTGCCGGTCCCGCCAGTTCTTCAGGTAGCGGGCCTCGCGATTCCGGTTGAACAGTTCCCGAACCCGGCGGGCGGCCGGAGCCAACGCCTCCGTTTCCTCCGGCGGCACCGCCCAGCCGTACGGGAAAGGGAACCTGTTGACGAAGTGCGACATCCACAACAGAACAAGATCACCGTGTCGGGTCAGTCGATTTCGGTCGACCGTGCCCCGCTCGTGCTGGGTGATCCCCCAGCCGCCGTCGTCGAGAGGCGTGGCCGTGAAGTCCGGGTCCCCCAGCCACAGCCAGTTGCCGTCCACGGATCGAGGAGGGTAGCGCCTCTCGACCTGCGCGATCTGTGCGGCAAGCGTCGTCGGGGTCCAGGGAGCCGGAAAGAACGACAGCATGCTCGCGCGGAACTCCGCCGCACCCAGAAAAGCGGAGTCGGTGCCAGTCAGAACGGAGTTGACGATAACCGTCGACCGCGACGGCCCGCCGTCATCGATCATCGCCAGGTGCAGCCGGAGCATTCGGAGATAACGCTCGCGGTCTGCACGGTCGGTGAACGGCGGCACCGGGATGTCGTCGACGATCGGTCGGCCCCAGGGCACGCTGTTGTCGGTCCACGGCGGGGCGTCGGCGAACTCCGATGAGGCGTCCATGACGACAGTCTCGTCGACGGCGGTGCACATCTGAGGACCACACCGAGAAAAAGAACTCCGCCCTCCGGAGCGAAACCCGAGGGCGGAGCGATGGCGGAGGATAGGGGATTCGAACCCCTGAGGGCTGTTAACCCAACCCGCGTTCCAGGCGAGCGCCATAGGCCACTAGGCGAATCCTCCAACTCAGAGATGGTAGCGGTCGAGGGCCGCTCAACCCAAAATGAGGGTTGGGGCGCCTGCCGCCGACCGGTTTGTCGGGTGGCGGGACCCTGCGGTTACACTGGTCGGCGGATCCCGCGCGGCGTGCATCCTGTGAACTCCCCCAGGGCCGGAAGGCAGCAAGGGTCAACGGGCTCTCTCGGGTGCGCGGGGTCCCCAGATTTCTCAACCAAACACCTGAGGCGCCGCCCTACCGATGCCGGTGTCACGGAGAGGTCCCCGCGTTGAATTACCACTCGATGAGTGCCGACCAACTTCGCGAAACCCAGTCCGACCTGCGAAAGCTCTACGACGCGCTGTGCGCGGCCGGACTGCAACTCGACCTCACCCGCGGCAAGCCGGCGCCGGAGCAACTCGACCTGTCGAACGCGCTCCTGGCCCTGCCCGGCGACGACTACCGCGACTCCGCCGGCACGGACACCCGCAACTACGGCGGCATCGTCGGCCTGCCCGAGATCCGGAACATCTTCGGTGAGCTGCTCGCCGTCGACCCGGCCAACCTCATCGCGTTCGGCAACTCCAGCCTCGAACTGATGCACGACCTCACGGTGTTCGCACTGCTCAGCGGCACCGTCGACTCGGCCAAGCCGTGGAACGCGGAGCCCATCAAGTTCCTCTGCCCGGCTCCCGGCTACGACCGGCACTTCTCCATCACCGAGACCTACGGCATCGAGATGATCCCGGTGCCGATGCTGCCCACCGGGCCCGACGTGGACGCGTGCGCCGCCCTCACCGCGAAGGACCCGTCCATCAAGGGCATGTGGGCGGTACCGACCTACTCGAACCCCACCGGAGTCACCTTCACCGAGGAGGTCACCCGCGGTCTGCTGGAGATGCCCGCCGCCGACGACTTCCGCATCTACTGGGACAACGCCTACGCGGTGCACACCCTGGTCGACGCGCCCCCGACCCCGCTGCCCGTCCTGGAGATGGCAGCTGCCGCAGGCAACCCGAACCGGGTGTTCGTGCTCGGCTCGACGTCGAAGATCACCTTCGCCGGCGCCGGCGTCTCGTTCTTCGGGTCGTCGACGGAGAACCTCGACTGGTTCAAGCGGCACCTGTCGTTCAAGACCATCGGACCCGACAAGATCAACCAGCTGCGCCACGTGAAGTTCTTCGGCGACGCCGACGGCGTGCGCGCGCACATGGCCAAGCACCGCGAGATCCTCGCGCCGAAGTTCCGCCTCGTCCTCGACATCCTCGACGACCGGCTCGGCGACTCCAAGGTCGCCGCGTGGTCGCAGCCGGAGGGTGGCTATTTCATCAATCTCGATGTCATCGACGGCACCGCACGGCGGGTCATCGAACTGGCGAAGGACGCGGGCATCGCATTGACCGCGGCCGGGTCGGCGTACCCGTACAAGAACGATCCGCTCGATCGCAACATCCGGCTGGCGCCCACCTTCCCGACCACCGAGGACCTTCGAACGGCCATGGACGGAGTCGCGACCTGCGTGCTGCTGGCCGCGTCGGAGACGTTGCTCGGATCCCGCGAATCCTGACCCCGCGGACCATGACAGCACCGTGATGCACGTGAAAACCAGCGAGGAGTGAAGCACCACCGGCCGGCAGTGATCGCAGTCGGCTCCGTGCTCATCGGTCTTCTCGCGCTGTGGCTGCAGGACGTCATCGTCCCGTACAGCACCCCGTTCTGGGGACTGTTCGACAACCAACTCGACCTCGACGTCTACCTGTCGGGTGCGCAGACCGTCCTCGACGGCGACAGTCTTTACGACGCCAAGCTGCTCGGTCAGATGGACTACACCTACGCGCCGATCTCCATCCTGCTGTTCACACCCTTCACCTGGGTGTCGTTCGAGACCGCACGGATCATCTGGTCGGCGGGCATCTTCGTCGCTCTGTACCTGGTCATCATGCTCAGCTTCAAGAGCCTCGGCCGGGCAGCGTCCTGGCCGTTGCGGGTGATTGCGCTGTCGCTGGTCGCTGTCGTCCTGCTGTTCGAACCGGTACGCACCACCGTCTGGTACGGGCAGATCAACGTGTTCCTGATGCTGATCATCGTCGCCGACCTCACCCGGCCCGACGGTGCTCGACTGCGCGGTGTGGGCACCGGGATCACCGCGGGCATCAAACTGACCCCGCTGCTCTTCCTGGTCTACCTGGCGCTACTGCGACAGTGGCGATCCTTCGTCGGAGTCCTCGGCGGGTTCCTGGCGTCGATGATCATCGGCTTTGCGGTGCTGCCGAGGGAGTCGTGGGCGTACTGGACCGGCACGTTGTTCGATTCGGACCGGGTCGGCGCCCCGCAGACGCCCGGAAACCAGTCGGTCCGCGGGCTGCTCGCCAATCTGTTGAACTCCGACGACCCGAATACGTTCGTCTGGCTGGTACTCGCACTCGGGTCACTGGCCGTCGGCATGTATGCCGCCGTGCTGGCGCACCGGCACGGCCAGGAACTCCTCGCGGTCACGATCGTGGGGATGACCGCTTGCGCCGTGTCGCCGATGTCGTGGGGACACCACTGGGTGTGGTTCGTACCCCTCACCGTCATCGGACTCCATCTGCTGTGTACGCCCGGCCGCGGCGTCCTGCGGTGCGGGCTCATCGCCGCAGGTCTGGTGGCGTTGTTCCTGATCGCGCTGTCGTGGCGCACGTACCTGGCGTATCCGTTCTGGTTCGTGAACCGGACGGTGACCGAGGGCTATCTGGTCGGGCTGTTCTTCAAACACGGCATCGAGTGGCTGCAGTGGTTCACCTATTACCCGTACAACGTGATCTTCCTCGGGACGGCGATCGCAACGATCGTTGTGCTGCGAGGCGATCACGAACGAGAAACAAGCGTATCGAGCGGGTCGCCCGAAGCGGGATCGACGCGACACACTCGGTGAGGGGACCCGTGCGGGGGAGTGAGGAGCACCGCACATGGGACGTCGCAGCGTGGCGGTGGCCCTGACGGCGACGGCTGTCGCGGTGGGTGTGTCGACCGGCGTGGCCGCGCCTGCCCAGGCCGCGGTGCGGACGCAGCCCGTCGGCCAGAATTGCTGGGGGCTCAGTCCGCACGTCGTGGACATCCCGCTGTACGGGGGAGCGACGGTCCGCACCGATCCCCGACGGCCCGGATCGTTCAGCATCTGGGGTGCAGGCAAGAGCTTCTTCTCGTACACCACCGACACCTGGGTGACCGTGCTGCATTTTCCGACCGGCCACATCGAGACGTTCCATCGACGCTGGCAGCCGAGCCTCGCCGACCTCCCCGGTTTCCGCATCGACGACCTGCGTGCCAGCGGCCCGATCCGCGTCACGGTGCGCTCGGTGGCCCGTGGTCCGGTTCCGGTGCCGCCGTTGATCTGCAGCGGAACGGCCGTCGCCTGACCCTGTGGGGGAGCACGCCCGGGTGTCGGCGACCGCCGGTACTCTCGACGCGTGGCTCTGTATCGCACCTATCGCCCGGCCTCCTTCGCCGAAGTCGTGGGTCAGGAGCACGTCACCGAACCGTTGAGCCGGGCGCTCGACGCCGGCCGCATCAACCACGCCTACCTCTTCTCCGGGCCGCGCGGGTGCGGCAAGACGTCGTCGGCGCGGATCCTGGCCCGATCGCTCAACTGTGTGCACGGCCCGACGTCGACGCCCTGTGGCGAATGTGACTCCTGTGTGGCGCTGGCCCCCGGCGGGCCGGGCAACCTCGACGTCATCGAGCTCGACGCGGCCAGCCACGGCGGCGTCGACGACACCCGCGAGCTCCGTGACCGCGCCTTCTACGCCCCCTCCGAGTCGCGCTACCGCGTGTTCATCGTCGACGAGGCGCACATGGTCACCAACGCGGGCTTCAACGCGCTGCTGAAGATCGTCGAAGAGCCACCCGAGCACCTGATCTTCGTGTTCGCGACCACCGAACCCGAGAAAGTTCTTCCGACGATCCGATCGCGGACCCATCACTATCCGTTCCGGCTGCTCGCGCCGCCGGTGATGCGTGGCCTGCTGGAGCGGATCTGCGCCCGCGAGAATGTCGTTGTCGCGCAAGATGTCTACCCGCTGGTGATCCGCGCCGGTGGCGGATCGCCCCGCGACTCGCTGAGTATTCTCGACCAGCTGCTGGCGGGCGCCGGCTCCGACGGCGTCACCTATGACCGCGCCCTCGCCCTGCTCGGTGTCACCGACATCGCACTGATCGACGAGGCGATCGACGCGCTCGCCGAGGCCGACGGCTCGCAGCTGTTCGGCACGGTGGAGAAGGTCGTCGACGCCGGACACGATCCCCGCCGATTCGCCGTCGACCTGCTCGAACGTCTCCGGGATCTCATTCTGTTGCAAGCTGTTCCGGACGCTGCCGACCGCGGCCTGGTGGAGGCGCCGGGGGATCAGCTCGGCCGGATGCAGCGGCAGATCGAGATACTCGGCCCGGCGTCGCTGACCCGCTTCGCCGAGACGGTACACGCTGCGCTGGGGGAGATGCGGGGCACCACGTCGCCGCGGCTGTTGCTTGAGGTGATGTGCGCCCGGATGTTGCTGCCCGCGGCCTCCGGCGAGGACATCGCCCTGCTGCAGCGGGTGGAGCGGCTCGAGTCCGGAATCGCCGGCCCCGGTGGATCTTCCGGGCCGACCGCCGCCGGTGGACCGGCGGGCGCGGGCTCCGAACCGGAGCCGGCTCCGAAGTATGTGCGCCCGTCGCAGCGCAAGGCAGCCGAAGAAGCGGCGGCGCGGGCTGAACAGGCGGCGCCGGCCGCTCCTGATGCGGCCACCACCGAACAGTCCGCCACCGAAACCTCCGCTACCGAAACCCAGCGGCCAGAACCGGAGCCCATCGCCGCCCCGCAGCCGGAGGAGCCTGCTCGGCCGACGCCCGTCGAGACTCCGGAACCGCCCGCACCGGTCGACTCCGCCGAACCACCACCAGCTGTCGTGCCTCCGGAAACCACGGAGAACGACGAGCCGCAGCCCGTCGAACCAGCAAGACCGTCGGCCACGCCGCAGCCTGCGTCGTCGGCGCCCGTGTCCCCACCGCCCGCGGCACCGCAACCAATCGCGCCGCAACCAACCGCGCCGCAAACGGCTGCGTCCCAGCCGATTCCGCCCAATCCCACGGGCCCCCGGCCTCCCGCTCGACCGTCGTCGGCGCCGGTGGACGACGACATCCCGTTGCCCGACGAGCCCGCCGACGAGGAGATGCCGCCACCTCCGGACATCGTCGAACCCGTGGTGGCAGAGACAGAAGATGCTGCCCCGCAGCAGGATTCCGGACTGACTGTGGCGGACGTCGAGGCGCGATGGTCGGACATCCGGGCGGCGGCCCGTGGCATCACCCCGGTGCTGGAGGTGATGCTCTCCGGCGCGTCAATCGCGGGTGTCGACGGCACCACCATTGTCTTCGGACACGCGACCGAGATGTTGGTGGGTCGACTCAGCAACGAGCACGCGGGCAACCTTCGCGCCGCCGTGCAGGAGGTGTTCGGACCGTCTGCCGACGCCCGGTGTGTGCATTCCACCGGACCTGCCGGTGGTGGACAACCCGCCGCGGCGCGGGAACGCGCAGATCGACCGACTTCGCAGCCGGCGCCGAAGCGGCCCACCTATGCGCGGCCGAGCCGGGGTCGGGATCAGTCCGCCGCCCCCGCACCGACACCGGAGTCCGCCCCGGAGCCCGAGGAGCCCGAGCCGCCGCGGGCGGATGAGGAACTGACCGACGCCGAACGGGACGAGATGGTCGAGGACGCGCGGTCCGGGCCGCCGGAACGACGCCTCGATCCAGACCAGGTGGCGCTCGAACTGCTCAAGTCGGAGCTGGGGGCGCGTCCGCTGGAGTGAGGGCGCGGGAGGTTTCGATACGCCCTCGCCTAGCGGCTCGGGCTACTCAACCAGCGGCTGTGGAGGCTCGGGCTACTAACCAGCGGGTGTGGAGCGCGTCCTTCTCCCGCTGATCGAGTAGCGGCGAACGAAGTGAGTCGCGTATCGAGATCAGGCGTCCCACCACGGACGCAGCGGAAGATCGTTGTGTCCCTTGTCGTCCAGCTTGGTGGCCAGGACGTGATGTAGCTGGACGATGTCGCGTTCGAACCCGATCCGACAGCCGGCCATGTACAGGCCCCACAGGCGGGCGGTGCCCTCGCCGACCTCCTCGACCGCCTCGTCCCAGTGCTCGACGAGATTGCGGTTCCAGTCGCGCAAGGTCATCGCGTAGTGGTCACGGAAGTTCTCCTCGTGCACCACTTCCATGCCGCCGACGTCCTGCAGCTTGGAGATGATCTTGCCGGATCCCGTCAGCTCGCCGTCGGGGAACACGTACCGGTCGATGAACGAGCCGGCGCGGCCACGTTTGTGGTTGTCCGGGCGGGTGATGCAGTGATTGAGCAACATGCCGCCCACCCGCAACCGGTCACGGATGAACGTGAAGTAGGCCGGGTAGTTGCTGACACCGATGTGCTCGGTCAGCCCGATGGACGAGACGGCGTCGAAGCCGGTCTCGGTGATGTCCCGGTAGTCGCAGTGCCGGACCTCGGCGAGGTCGGCGAGCCCTTCCTCCACGATCGCCTTCTGCGCCCACTCCGCCTGCTCGGCGGAGAGCGTCGCGCCGATCACCTTGACGCCGCGATGCGCGGCGTACCGCACCATTCCGCCCCAACCGCAACCGATGTCGAGGAGTCGATCACCCGGCTTCAGGCGGAGCTTGTCGAAGATGAGGCGATACTTGTTCTCCTGAGCCGCTTCCAGCGACGCCTCGAGGTCGGGATAGACCGCGCACGTGTAGGTCATCGACGGCCCGAGCACCCATTCGTAGAACGTGTTCGAGACGTCGTAGTGGTAGTGGATCACCTCCGCGTCGCGGGACTTGCTGTGCCGCAAGCCATCGGTGAACCGACGCCACCGCGGCAGGGCCTCCTGCGGCGGCGGCGCGATCGGACGGAAGTGCTCGATGCCGAGTGACCGCGCGATGTGCGCCAGGGTCAGCGGGGAGGGCCGGACGAAGTTGAGGTCGGACGCCAACGCCTGGAGCGCGCCGTACGGATCGCCCGGATGTGCGCCGGTGAGTTCGAGATCGCCGGAGATGTAGGCACGCGCCAACCCGAGGTCGCCGGGGGCGGTCACGAGGTAGGTGGTCCCGCGCGAGGTGGCGAGATGCAGGCCGAACTCGGCGTCCTCGGGGCCGGCGGCGCTGCCGTCGTAGGCGGTGATGCGCACGGTCAGTTGACCGCCCATGAGCGCCTCGAAGATCTGGGCCAACGTCATCTTGTGCTGCGCGGAGGTGGAGCCGGTGCTGCCGTTGTGCAGCGAACTGTCCTTGAATGTGGTCATTGTCGTTTCACCGCTTTCGCATACAGGTCGAGCAGACGGCCCTGGGGGTCGTACCGCTTCTTGAGGAGTCGATAGTTCTCACCGCCATAGAGCTCATCGAACTCGTCCGGCGCATAGAAGGACTCGGAATAGAGCGATTTGTGACCATCGAGCTCGGCCACCGTGCGTTCGATCAACTTGTTGGCGTGTCCGGGATCTCCGGGCGTGACGGGTACTGCCGACCAGAATCCGACGTTCACATACGTGCGTCGGGGTTCGAGGGGATAGAGCGGCCATGGCCGCACCGCGTCACTGTTGGGTAGGGACGGTTCCCGTAGCCGCAACGGGCACAACCAGATCGGCTCGATCGGGATGTTCTCGAGGAACCACTCCAGGTAGGCCGTGGTGTTCTCGATCGGGACCTCGATGTCCTGTACGACGCGCTCGTTCGCCGGTTGGCCCTTGCGGGCGTTGAGCTTGTCGGCGATGTCGAAGCGATGGTCGAGCCCGATCAGCTTCCAGTAGAAGCTGCTGCGCAGCAGCTTCTTCGGCCAGAACCGCCGGATTCGCGGATTCTGTGCGCCGAAAGCCCGTGAGCACCAGAACCAGTCGGTGTCCCAACGCCACAGGTAGTCGTGGATGGTCAGCCGATCGCGCGTGACACCATCGCGATGCTGGATCGAGCGGTAGTAGATGTTGCGCTTCGTGTAGTCGCTGGTGGGGCCCGGTTCGTCTGTCTGGCGTCCCAAGGTCAGATAACACTCGTCGGCGGTGAACACCACGCCGTCGAGGTAGTCGACGGGCTCGCCGTCGTAGGAGCCGTCGGCGGCGATCGCCGCCATCGTCTTCTGCAGGTCGTCGAGTCGATGGAATCGGACGTGCCGCAACGCGACGTAGGGTGCGACCTCTTCCAGCTCGATCTTCAGCCGCACGGAGTATCCGAGGGTGCCGTACGAGTTCGGGAAGCCGAAGAACAGATCGGCATTGTCGTTGCCGGGGGTGGCGGTGATGATCTCGCCACCGCCGGTGAGGATGTCGATCTCCAGCACCGATTCGTGCGGCAGGCCGTTGCGGAACGAGGTGCTCTCGATCCCGAGCCCGGTGACCGCACCACCCAGCGTGATCGTCTTCAGCTGGGGCACGACTTTCGGTGCCAGCCCGTACGGCAGTGTCGCGGCGACCAGGTTCTCGTAGGTGCACATCCCGGCGACGTCGGCGGTCTTGGTGGCCTTGTCGACGGAGATGACCCGGTCGAGGCCGGATACGTCGAGACCTGGATGCGGGTTGGCGGCGCGCTGGCGGAACAGGTTCGACGTCTTCTTCGCCAGCCGGACCGTCGCACCCGGAGGGATGGCACGGTAGCTGGACAGAAGGGTGGCGACACCCTCATCGAACGCCTGCGCACCCATCTCCAACCGGTCCGAGCTCACTTGGATAGCCTAGGACGTGAGTTTGTGCCCCGCCAATCAGTTCGAAGGAGAACACGCCGTGGGTCAGGTTTCCGCAACCCAGTCGATCGACATCGCCGCCGCGCCGGATGCCGTGGTCGCAGCGCTGGCCGACTACAACGAGGTGCGGCCCGCCATCCTGCCGGCGCAGTACCGGGACTACAAGGTTCTCGAGGGTGGCAACGGCGCGGGCACTGTCGTCCACTGGATTCTGCAGGCCACCGAGAAGCGCCAGCGCGACGTGAAGGCCACCGTGAACGTGGTGCCCGACACGGTGACCGAGAACGACGAGAACTCGTCGATGGTGACCACGTATGTCGTGGCGAAGGCGGGTACCGGCAGCAAGGTCACCACCACGACCACCTGGACCGGCGCCGGCGGCATCGGCGGGTTCTTCGAGAAGACGTTCGCGCCCAAGGGGCTGAACAAGATCCAGGCCGAACTGCTCGGCAATCTCAAGAAGCGCCTGGAGAGCTGACCCGCCGTCGACGCCGAGGCCTCGCCCCGCCGCTGCCGCCGCGGGACGGGGTGGATGCGACCCGCGTTGTGTTGCGCGCCGGCGCCGACCACACCGTCGCCGACTGTCTCCTTGCGACGCGGTCACTGGCCGGACTGAGCATCGACGATCTGGCCGAACGTGCCGATCGCGGGGAGATCGTCGACGCGGAAGGGCAGGCGGTACGTCTCGACGATCCGGCCCGGATGAATGCGTCGGTCTATCTGTACCGGGACCTGCCCGACGAGCCGCCGATCCCGTTCGACCTCACGATTCTGTATGCCGACGACGACATCGTCGTCGTCGACAAGCCACACTTTCTGGCCACCATGCCGCGCGGCCGTCACGTGACGCAGACCGCGCTCGTGCGGCTGCGCCGTGAACTCGGTACAGACCTGGTGTCGCCGGCCCACCGGCTCGATCGTCTGACCGCCGGGGTCCTGCTCTTCACGCTGAGGCCAGAGGTGCGCGCGCGGTATCAGGCGCTGTTCGCCGAGCGCCGGGTGAGCAAGCAGTACCGTGCCCTGGCCCCGGTCCGTGACGACCTCGCGACCACCGTCACCGTCGCCGATCGGATCGAGAAGACCGCCGGTGACCTGCGGGCGCGCGTCGTGCCGGGCGAGGTCAACGCCATCAGCGACATCACGCTGATCGAGCAGACCGCGGCCGGCGGCATCTACGACCTCCGGCCGCACACCGGCCGCACCCATCAACTCCGTATGCACATGGCGCAGCTCGGCGTCGGTATCGTCGGCGACCCGCTCTACCCCGAGATACGCCCTGACCTGGCCGAACGCCCGGACCACGGTGACTTCACGCAGCCGCTGCGGTTGGTGGCGCACTCGCTCGCCTTCGACGACCCGCTGTCGGGGGAGCGTCGGGAGTTCGTGTCGGGGCTCCCGGTGGTCGAGTAGTCCCTCAGGTGGTCCCCTACCGGTGGTCGAGTAGTCCGAGGCGCTAGCCGAGGACGTATCGAGGCCACGTCACCAGGATCTCGATACGCACGCTCACTCCGTTCGCGGGCTACTCGATCAACGGGTGGGGGACGCGGGCTACTCGATCAGCGAATGGGGGACGCGGGCTACTCGATCAGCGAATGGTGGACGCGGGCTACTCGATCAGCGGGTGGGGTGTGCTCAATCGACGGACTGTAGCCTGACCGCATGGCCATCCAGGCGACCTATGAGCGGCACCCTGACCTGGGATGCGAGGCCGTCGTGTTCATCGACGACGAGTCGATGGCGTGCTTCCAGATCCAGCGGGACCTCACGGGTGGGCCGCGCGCCGACGAATACTGCGTGAGCACCGGTGCCAGCGCACCCGTCTACGGCGCCATCACCGAATGGCGGCGCGTCGACGACCGGTTCGAGTTCGCGCTGACCAGCCGTGCGGGACGGCTGTTCGGCGACGACGTCCTCTCGTTCGTCGTCATCCCGGGTGACGGTGCGACCGTCGACGAACTCGCCGAGCACGTGGATCGGTTACTTCGGTGAGACGGCGATACAGTTGAGGACGTGACTCAACCTTTCGACCCCAGCGCACTCTTCGGCGGCGGTGAAGGCGGCGACAACCCGATGGCCGGGCTGCTCGCCCAGGCCCAGCAGATGCAGGAACAACTGCTGTCCGCCCAGAACGAGATCGCGGCGGCCGAGGTCACCGGATCGGCCGGAAACGGCCTGGTCACGGTGACCGGAAATGGGACAGGCGAGGTCACCGCGGTGACCATCGACCCCAAGGTCGTCGACCCCGACGACATCGAGACGCTGCAGGATCTCGTGCTCGGCGCCCTCGCCGATCTGTCGACGAAGCGCGAAGCCCTCGCGCAGGAGAAGATGGGACCGCTCGCCGGAGGTCTCGGCGGCGGAATTCCCGGCCTCGGCCAGTAGGCCGCCATGTACGAGGGCCCGATCCAGGATCTGATCGACGAACTGGCCAAGCAGCCGGGTCTCGGTCCCAAGGGTGCACAACGCATCGCCTTTCATCTGCTGGCGGTCGAGAGCAAGGACATCGACCGGCTGATCGCTGCGCTGGCACGGGTCCGGGACGACGTCACCTACTGCGCGGAGTGCGGCAACGTGTCGGCGAACGCGCTGTGCCGGATCTGCTCCGACGCCCGACGGGACGCGACCAAGATCTGCGTCGTCGAGGAACCCAAGGACGTGCACGCCATCGAGCGCACCAAGGAGTTCAACGGCCGATACCACGTCCTCGGCGGCGCGCTCGACCCGTTGTCGGGCATCGGACCAGATCAACTTCGTATCCGTGAGCTGCTCAAACGTCTGGCCACCCAGGAAGACGGCAACGACGTCACCGAGGTCATCGTCGCCACCGACCCCAACACCGAGGGCGAGGCCACCGCGACGTATCTGCTGCGGATGCTGAAGGATTTCCCGGGGTTGTCGGTCACCCGGCTGGCGTCCGGGCTGCCGATGGGCGGCGATCTGGAGTTCGCCGACGAACTGACGTTGGGACGCGCGCTGTCGGGCAGACGGATACTCGCGTAACCCGGCGGGTCTGCTACAGATAGACCCGTGACGCGTCGGGGAAGATTTCGCACTCGTTTGCTCGCAGTGACCGTGGCGGTCGGAAGTGCGCTGGGAATGACGGCGTTGCCGCAGGCCCACGCGGTTCCCGAACAGAGACTCGACTGGGGGCCGTGCCCGGCGATCCACTACGCCGCCCCCGAGGTGCGATGCGCGACGGTTCAGGTACCCCGCGACCATGCCAACCCGTCAGGGCCGACGATCGACATCACGGTCAGCCGCCTGGCAGCTCGCGACCCCTCCCGCAAGCGTGGGGTGCTGATCGGCAATCCGGGTGGCCCCGGTGGAGACGCGGTTGGGATGTTCTCGGCGCTGCCGATCCCGCAGGCCATGCGCGACGAGTGGGACCTCGTCGCGGTGCAGCCACGCGGGCTGCTGTCCTCCACGCCGGTGCAATGCGATCCGCTCGAGGAGTCGGACACCGTCGCCGCGATCACCACCGCCGGCGCGGTCAACCGTGAGCGATGCGACCGCAGCAACCCGGGCTACGTGCGCACCATCACCACCGAGAACACCGCCCGCGACATCGAGTCGGTGCGACGGCTCCTCGGTGTGGACAAGGTCAGCCTCTACGGAATCTCCTACGGCACATTGCTGATGTCGACGTATGCGACCCTGTTCCCGCACCGCACCGACCGGTTGGTGCTCGACTCCGGGGTCGATCCGGCCCTCGTGTGGAACGACGTGCTGGCGTCGCAGACCCAGGCGTACAAGCGTCGCGTCCACGAGATGATGGCCTGGATCGCGCAGCGCGACAACATCTATCACCTGGGGACCACCCCGTTGGCGGTGTACCGGGCGTGGAGCGCGAAGGTCGCCGCGGAATCCGGTGTCCCGCCGTCACTCGCGGCGCCGCCCGCCCAGGTGGGCGATGTGCCGCCGGGCCTGCGCAGCGTCGCACAGCAGTACATCGCGGGCGTGAACCTGACCGCCGACGCACGCGCCCGATTCGAGAATCTCATCGCCACGCTGCTGGTTCCCGGTGGTGTGCAGGCGAGTTCGTCGTTGCTCGGGGTCACCCGGATGGCCGCACCGGAGCGCAACATGTGGCCGCTGGTCGCGATGCGCACCAACGGCACCGCGGTGCCGCCCAAAGAGCCGGCCCCGGAACTCGTGAAGGTCCTCACCAACCTGCAGGAGATGCAGAATCTGATCCTGTGCAACGAGAACCAGGCACCCGCCCAGCCGGCGCTGATCCCGGCCTCGGTGTACGCCAATTACGTTGTCGGGGATGTGTTCGAGAGTCCTGGGCTGATCTATCAGTCGGGAATGGCCTGCGCCGGCGCGCCTGCTGTGACGCGGCCGGTGGCCCTGCGCAATCGAGGGCTCGCGGTGCAGCCGTTGCAGATCCAGAGTCTGGGAGATCCGCAGACCCCGTACCGGGAGTCGTTGGCGATGCAACGCCAGATGCGAAGCCATCTGATCACCGTCGGCGGCGGTGATCACGCGCAGCTCGGTCGGTCCAACCCGCCCCTGGATCGCGCGATCATCGAGTACCTGAGAACCGGACGTACCTCTGTCAGAAGGGCTCCCGAGCCGCCCATCGCGGCGTCGTTGACCGATCCGCCGCGAACCGGGATCGGAATCCTCAGGTGATCGACCCGGCGATCGATCGTCGGATCGACGATCTCGCGAGCGAGATGGACTCCGGGATCGTGGCGATCGACGGCCCGTCCGGGGCCGGCAAGTCGACGGTTGCCGACGCGTTGGTGTCCAGGCTTCGCGCCAACCGCGTCGGTGTACAGCTGATTCGCACCGACGACTTCGCCACCTGGGACAACCCGGTGGCCTGGTGGCCGGAGCTGGAAACCGATGTGCTGCAAGCGTTTGTGCGACGACATGACTACCATTTCCGGCCTCGGGTGTGGCGTGACGGGGTCCCCGAGCCGGGACGGTTGGTGTGGCTGCGCTGGGAACCGCTGCTGATCATCGAAGGGGTGTCGTCGGCGCGACGACGTATCGCGCCGCGTCTGACCCATTCTCTCTGGCTCGACGGCGGGACTGCCGCTGAGCGACTCGAGCGCAGCGTCGCCCGCGACGGTGAGGGATCGCGACCGCAACTCGAGCGGTGGCAACAGTTCGAGCGTGGATGGTTTGCGGTCGACCGCACGCGAGAACGGTGTCGCGTCCTGGACTGAGGGCTGGCGGCATTCATCGCGACCATGAATGAATCCGGCGAAACTCTGTCCTGGTCTCCGACTGCATCGGCGATACGATGGGGCCTCCGGCAAAGTGATGCCGTGCCAAGGATTGTCGATGCCAGGAGCTTTGCATGGTCGCGCCGCACACGCGCCCGCACACCGCCACAGCGGTTCTCGACTCCGCCGATGATCGGTCGGAGAGGCCGGCCGTTCGCATCGCGCGCCCGCGCACCGTGCTTCGTGACGTCGGTCCGGCATACATCCTCAATGGCGTTGTCGGCCTGATCTTCTCGGCCTCCGGGCCGGTGGCGATCATCCTCGCGGCCGGAGCGGCCGGCAATCTCACCGCAGCCGAACTGTCGTCATGGATCTTCGGGGTGTTCGTCCTCAACGGTGCGCTGACCGCGGTCGCAAGTTGGGTGTATCGGATGCCGCTGGCGTTCGCCTGGACCATCCCGGGAACCGTATTGGTGGGTGCGTCGCTACAGCACCTCGCATGGGCGGAGGTTCTCGGCGCATTCATCCTCACCGGTGTGCTGATCGCGGCGATCGGGTTGACCGGGCGGGTCCGTGCCTTCATGTCGGCTCTGCCGACCCCGATCGTGATGGCGATGGTCGCCGGGGTGTTCCTGCAGTTCGGCGTCGACGTCGTGACGTCGGTGGGAGCCGATCCGGTGGTCGCGGTACCCGTGGTGGCGGCGTTCTTCCTGCTCGGTTGCCATCGAGTACTGCGGCGGTGGATGCCGCCGATCATCGGGGCGTCGCTCGTCGGGATCGCCGCGGTCGTCGCCTCCGGCCAGTTCGACCTCGAGCGGACATCGTCGGACATCTTCGCGGCGCCCGTCGTCCAGCTGCCGGAGTTCACGGTCCGCGCCATCGTCGAGTTGGTCATCCCGCTCGCGATCACCGTCATCGTCGTACAGAACGGGCAGGGCGTCGCCGTACTGAGGTCTGCGGGGCATCGGCCGCCGGTCACCGTGGTGACGGTGGCCTGCGGGGTGATGTCGATGCTGGCCGCCTTCATCGGTTCGATCTCGACGTGCCTGGCGGGGCCGACCAACGCGATTCTCGTCGCCGACGGTCGCCGTGAACGGCAGTACACCGCAGCGTTGACGTTCGGCCTGCTGGCGGTACTGGTCGGTCTGTTCGCCCCCGCCTTCGTGGCGGTGATGCTGGCGATGCCCGCCGCGTTCATCGCGACCGTCGGTGGTCTGGCTCTTCTCGGCGCGTTGCAGAACGCGTTCCGCGCCGCGTTCTCGGGCGGCTTCACCCTGGGCGCGCTCGTCACTTTCCTGGTCACCGTCTCCGATCTCACCGTGCTGAACATCGGTGCCCCGTTCTGGGGTCTGGTGGCCGGTGTGGTCGCGGCATGGCTCGTCGAACGAAACGACTTCGGCGCATCGAAGTCGCGTCCGTAGTGTTGACCCATGGGCGCCTATCGCACGATGGCCGCGCTCGACAGTGACCTCATCGACTGCCGGGCGTGTCCGCGGCTGGTGGAGTGGCGTGAGCAGGTGGCCCGCGAGAAGCGCGCCGCGTTCGCCGACCAGACGTACTGGGGGCGACCTGTCCCAGGCTTCGGACCGGTCGACGCGCGGGTACTGATCCTGGGCCTGGCGCCGGCCGCACACGGGGCCAACCGGACCGGGCGGATGTTCACCGGCGATCAAAGCGGGGATGTGTTGTTCCGGACCCTGCACGATGTCGGGCTGGCGAGCCGTCCGACGGCGGTCTCGGCCGACGACGGTATGCAGTTGTTCGGTGTGCGGATGACGGCCCCGGTGCATTGCGCTCCGCCGCAGAACAAGCCGACGATCGCCGAGCGCGATTGCTGCGCCCGGTGGCTGGACGCCGAACTCGCCCTGCTGGCGCCGACCCTGCGGTCGGTCGTGGTGCTCGGTGCGTTCGGATGGCAGGCCGGGTTGCGGGCGTTCGGAGATCTCGGGTGGATCGTCGAGCGGCCGAAACCCAAGTTCGGCCATGGTGCGCGAACAGTGATCCACCGCGACGAGGCGGAGCTCGCGGTTTTCGGGAGTTATCACGTGAGTCAACACAATACGTTCACCGGGCGGCTCACACCCGCGATGCTCGCCGACGTGCTTCGCGCTGCCGCCGCGCACGCCGGACTGCCGACCAAGCCTCCACGGAGACGAGGCGTCGGCGGGTAGGCTTCCGGGGAGTGGTGGCAGTGTCGTCGCGGAAGGGAGCGGGGCCCGAAGCATGCGGGATCTGATCACACGATGGCTCGGACGCAGCCCCTCGTCACCCTGCCGGTGCGGACATCCGCGGGATGCACACACGCACTACCGGGCCGGTACCGACTGCGCGATCTGCGGACCGACGGTGTGCGCGCGGTTTCGGTTCGATCGATCGCTCAGTCCCGATCCCTGAGGAGGTCGGAGCTTGCGGAGACCGTTTAGCCTCGATCCCTGAGGAGGTCGGAGCTTGCGGAGACCGTCACGAAGGGGCCCTTCGTGACGACCCTCCGCAGGCTCCGGGTCTCCTCAGGGACCGGGGTGGGGTTCCGGGTCTCCTCAGGGACCGGGGTGGCTAGCCGCGGCGACCGGCGGCCAGACGCTCCTTGCGGAGGCGATCGACCTGTGGAAGATCCAGCGGTGCAAGCGAATCGGTTCCCATCGCACGCGCCAGGAGGTGGTCGGCGAGCTCCGGATTGCGGGCGAGCGCGGGACCGTGCATGTACGTGCCGATCACCGATCCCTGCGCCACTCCTTCGGTGCCGTCGCCGACGCCGTTGCCGACACCGTGCCGCACCTTGGCGAGCGGTTTGGCGTCTGCGCCGAGAGTGCTTCCGCCACGGTGATTCTCGAAGCCGGACAGCGGTGCGGTGAGACCGTCGACGACCGGCTCGGTGACCAGTTCGCCGATGCTACGGGTGTCCTGGGGCGAGGTGGTGAGGTCGAACAGCGAGATCCCGTCCACCCGTTCGCCTGCCGACGTCTCGTACCAGTGGCCGAGAACCTGGATCGCCGCGCAGATCGCCAGCACCGGGCGGCCGGCAGCGGCCGCGCGCTGCAGCCCCGGGTATCGGGTGAGGTGTCGGGTGGCCAGGCGCTGCGCGTAATCCTCAGCGCCACCGAGGGTGTAGACGTCGAGTGAGTCGGGTACGTCGTCGTCGAGGGTGATCTGGACGATCTCGGCGTCGATGCCGCGCATCAACGCACGCTGACGCAACACCAGCGCGTTGCCGCCGTCGCCGTAGGTGCCCATCACGTCGGGCAACACGAGACCGATCCGCAGAGTGGATTCGCTCATGACCCGGCCCCCTTCAGATCGGCGCCGCGGGCGCGTTCGGCGCGCTTGAGTGCGACGCCGAGATCGCGGAACGCGGTGTAGTTGGCGAGCACCTCCACCCGGCCCGGTGGGCACGACGCGATGGCCTTCATCGGGTCCGGGATCGTGGTGTGTTCGGCGCCGGCATAGAGCAGGCGGACCGACAGATCCGCGGCCCGTTCGCCGGCCGCGACCACCTTCATGGTCTCGAACGCCTCGAACCGCACATCCCACAGCCAGGAAAGGTCCTCGCCGTCGGGAACCTGTCCGTTGACGGCGATCACCAGCCCGTCGGCGTCCTGGTCGATCATCGACAGCGCCTCCTGCCAGCCGGCCGGATTCTTCGCCAGCAGCGTCCGCACCGAGTGGTTGCCCACCTGATGGGTGCCGTAGCGGCCGGCCACCTCGCCGACGGTGCCCACCGCCGCAACGGCTTTCGCCGGGTCGGCGCCCATCGCGACGGCGGCCGCGACGGCCTGGGTCGCATTGCCGCGGTTCGCCCGGCCGGGCACCGACAAGGTCATCGGCGCGACGAAACCGTCTGGGCCATAGATGTTCTCGTCATCGAACCACCAGGCAGGGGTCGGGCGGCGGAAACCCTCGTCGCCGCTGGAGTACCAGTCGGGGCCGGAGCGGATGATGGGCTCGCCGGTGCGCGGACAGCTCACCGAGTCACCCACCCAGCTCGCACCCGCCGCAACCCACACGACATCCGACGCATCGAACGCCGCGGACGTGACCAGCACATCGTCGCAATTGGCGACGATCGTCATCGACGGATGGCGGGAAATGCCCTCCCGCAGACGGCGTTCGATCATGTTGATCTCCCCGACGCGATCGAGCTGATCGCGGGAGAGGTTGAGCATCACCAGAACCTCGGGGTCGACGGCGTCGCTGACGTGGGGCACGTGCAGCTCGTCGACTTCGAGAGCGCAGATCTGCGCCGCTCGGTGCAGCGTCAGCGTCGCGATGATGCCGGCGTCCATGTTCGCGCCGTCGGCCTGCGTGGCCACCTCGCCGAGTTCGGAGAGCGCCGCGGCCGTCATCCGGGTCGTGGTGGACTTGCCGTTGGTCCCGGTGACCAGCGCGGTGCGCTTACCGGCGGCCAGTCGATCCATGATGTTCGGGTCGATCTTCGCCGCGACCAGGCCGCCGATCATCGATCCCTTGCCGCGACCTGCGGTTCGCGACGCCCAGCGTGCCGCCGACGCGGCAGACAGCGCGAGGGTGGTGCGCAGCGGGACACGGGTGCCGTCGGACATGGCACGAGTCTGACACAAGCGCCCCACGGCGGGCAGATCGTGCACCGGCGGTACTCTCGCGGGCGTGAGTCAGGCCACAGCGACGTCGCCCTCGTTCCTTACCCGCATGCAACGCGGACTGATGCGGTCCGCCGGGCACCTCCCACCGGCGGTCCTGCGGTTCGCCGGCCAGTGGGGCCGGGTCAACGCCGACGGCGACCGCCTGTCGCCGGAGATGGCGTTGACGGGGCTGATCGCCGACAAGGTGCCGGCGTTCGCGCTCACCGGCAAACCGATCGACCGGGCGCGCGCCGACGTTCTCGCCAACGCGGTCACCCTGGCGGAGAAACTGCCGGCGATGGCCGTCGAGGAAGACCTGCTCATCGACGGTCCCGGCGGCCCGATCCCGGCCACCCGCTACCGCGCCCGGGTGGACTCGGTCGGCGTGGTCGTGTTCTTCCACGGTGGCGGCTTCGTCCTCGGGGACCGGGTCAGCCACGACAACCTGGTGCGCAGGCTCGCCCTGTCGACCGGCGCCGACGTCCTTTCCGTCGACTATCGGCTGGCGCCCGAACACCCGTTCCCGGCAGCCGTCGACGACGCGGTCGCCGCCTGGCGGTTCGCCGTCGACAAGGCACCGCACTGGGGTGTCTCGGCCGACCGGGTCGCGGTGGCCGGCGACAGCGCCGGCGGCAACCTCTCCGCAGTCGTCGCGCAGCAGGTCCGCGACGACGACGTCACACCGTGCCTGCAGATGCTCATCTACCCCGTCGTCGACGTGTCGAGCAAGAGGCCGTCGCGCCTCGAGTTCGCGTCCGGCCTGTACCTGACCGACGCCGACGTCGACTCGTTCACCGACGACTACGTCCCCGATGTCGAGCAGCGCACCGATCCGCGCGTCTCACCGCTGCTGGCCGACGACCTCTCCGGACTCGCGCCGGCGTACGTGATCGTCGCCGGATTCGATCCGCTCCGCGACGAGGGCATCGAGTACGCGGACCGGCTGCGCCAGGCGGGCGTTCCGGTGACGCTCGATCGAGCCGGCGGCCTCATCCATGGGTTCGCCAACATGACGCTGACCAGCCCCGACGCGCGCGCCGCCGTCGACCGGATCGGCGCCGCGCTGGCGTACGCGTTTCGCTGAGGCGCGCGCCGACGACCCCGGCGATGCCAGCACTCCGGCCGCGCAGCCGGCGATCACCGTGGCCGCACCCACCAGCTCGACCCAGGTGGGCACCTCGCCGAGGATCGCCCACGCTGCGGTGATCCCGACGATGGGCACCAGCAGCGACATCGGTGCCACCCGGCTCGCCGGATACCGCGACATGAGATGAATCCACAGCCCGGATCCGACGACCGTCCCGAGCACGACCGTGTAGGCGAGTCCGGCGATGGCCAGCAGGCCGGTGTGCGAGGCGACGGTGGACAGCGCCTCGATGCCCGCGGTCGGTCCGTCGAACACCAGACTCATCAGCGCGAAGGGGATCGGCGGGACGACCGACATCCACAGGGTCATCCGCAGCGGGTCGTCTCGGTCGGAATCGCCGCCCTGCACGGCGAGCCGTGAGCCGATGTTGCCGAATGCCCAGCCCAGGCCGGCGGCGACGGTGAGCAGCATCGGGAGGATCGCGGCGGCACCGACCGACGTCTCACCGGCGCGGGAGATCCCGATCGTCACCATGCCGCCGACGGCCACGGCGATCCCGATCACCCGCAGCAGGCTCATGCGCTCGTGCAGGAACAGCACTCCGAGCAGCACGGTGAACGGCGCCGAGGTCTGCAACACGAGTGACGCCAGTCCGGTCGGCATGCCGAGATCCATCGCGAGAAACAGGAAGGCGAACTGGACGAACCCGAATCCGATGGCGTACAGCAGAAACCACTTCATCCGGACCTTCGGGAACCGGACGAAGACGATCACCGGAATCGCCATCACAGCGAAGCGCAATGCAGCCGTGAAGAACGGCGGGAAGTGGTCGAGGCTGAGTCGGATGGCGATGAAGTTCAATCCCCACAGCACGACCACGCAGAGTCCGAGGAGTCGATCGCGAATGGTCACGAGGATCAGCGTGCCGATCGAATCCGTTCACGACAATCGAATTGTTGTGCACATTCAATGTAGAAGAACTTAACTGATCGGGGTCACCGCCAGCCGAGTTCCGGCGCGACATGGGTCAGGATCGACTCGATCACGTGAGCGTTGTACTCCACGCCCAGCTGGTTGGGGACGGTCAGCAGCAAGGTGTCGGCGGCCTCGATCGCCTCGTCCTCGCGGAGTTGCTCGATGAGCTTGTCCGGCTCGTCGGCGTAGCTCCGGCCGAACCGTGCGACCGAGTTGTCGATCACCCCGACCTGGTCGTCCTCGGTGCCGCCGCGACCGAAGTAGGTGCGGTCGCGGTCGTCGACGATGGCGAAGATGCTGCGGCTCACCGATACCCGTGGTTCACGCGGATGGCCGGCCTCGTCCCACGCGTCGCGGAACCGCTGGATCTGCTCGGCCTGCAGTTTGTGGAACGGGACGCCGGTGTCCTCGGTGAGGAGTGTCGAACTCATCAGGTTCATCCCCTGCTGCGCAGTCCATTCCGCGGTGGCTCGGGTGCCCGCACCCCACCAGATCCGGTCGCGCAGGCCGGGGGCCTGCGGTTCGATCGGCAACAGGCCCGGCGGATTGGGGAACATCGGACGCGGATTGGGTTGTGCGAAGCCACTTCCGGTGATGACCTTCAAGAAGACGTCGGCGTGCTGCCGGGCCATGTCGGCGTCGGTGGAGTCCTCCGGGGGGACATAGCCGAAGTACTTGTAACCGTCGATGACCTGCTCGGGAGATCCCCGGCTGATGCCGAGCTGCAACCGTCCACCCGAGATCAGGTCCGCGGCGCCGGCGTCCTCCGCCATGTAGAGCGGGTTCTCGTAGCGCATGTCGATCACGCCGGTCCCGATCTCGATGCGGTCGGTCTTGGCGCCGATCGCCGACAGCAGCGGGAACGGCGAGGCGAGCTGCCGCGCGAAGTGGTGCACCCGGAAGTAGGCACCGTCGGCGCCGGGCTCCTCCGCGGCCACCGCCAGGTCGACGGACTGCAACAGCGCATCCGACCCGGACCGCACCTGCGATCCATACGAATCGGACCAATGACCGAACGACAGGAAACCGATCTTCTTCATGCTCAGTGAACTGAAACCGCGGTCCGTTTCATTCCCGGGGTGGCGCGGTGAGGGAGCGCAGTAGCGTGTGGGCGTGGATGTGAAGCGCCTTCGGCTGCTGCGGGAGTTCGCCGACCGTGGCTCTGTCGGAGCGGTCGCCGATTCCATGCACATGACGCCGTCGGCGGTGTCCCAGCAGCTCAAGGTGCTCGCCCGGGAAGCAGGTGTCGAGCTTCTCCAGCAGGACGGCCGCCGCATCCGCCTCACCGACGCGGGGCGCGCGCTCGTGCTGCGAGCCGACGAGGTGATCGCCGCGGTCGATCGGGCTCAGGAGGAGATGGAGACCTACCGGTCGGGACGGGCCTCGGTGCGGCTGGCGATGTTCCCGTCGGGGGCGGCCTTGCTGCTGCCGGGAGTCCTCGATCGGATCGGTGCCTCCGGGATCGACGTCCACGCATCCGAACTCGACGTGGGATATCCCGACGCCGTGCCGGCGCTGGCCGACTTCGACATCGTGGTGACCCACCGAGACGAACGCACCGCGCCGGTCCGATCACCGCGTGTCGGCGTGGTCGAACTGATGCGTGAACCCGTGGACGTGGTGGTCGCGGCGACGTCGGAGTTCGCCGGACGCGGCGAGATCGAGGTGGCCGAACTGGCCGACTGCGACTGGATCAGCGTGGAGGGCGGGTTCCCGGTCGACGATGTGCTGCTGTCGATCTCCGCGGTCACCGGGGTCGCGACGCGTGTCACCCAACGGATGCTGGATTTCGGCACCATACAGTCAATCGTCGCCGCCGACCACGGCATCGCGCTGATACCTCGGTATGCCGTACGGCATGCGGGTGTGAAACGGTTGACGCTCAAGGGAGTTCATGCGGCGCGGGTGTACGAGGCGTTGACCCGGCCGGGTTCACGAGCGGCGGTCGCCCAGGTGGTGGACCATCTCGTCGACTCGGCCCACGAGGTGGTACGTCACTGAACCTGCTGTGGTCCAGGATGTCTCGGATCAGGCGCGATCAGCGGCATCGCGGACGGCCTGTTCGATGAAGACGCGGAACGCCCACTCCAGCGTCTCGCGCGAACGATATGTGCCGTTCTCGTACCCGACGAGCAGATACATTGCGGCGGTTGCGAAACGATCGGCGAGAACGCGATCACCGAGAACCTGCGCGTAGGTCTCGGCGATGAACTGGCGGCGCTGTTCATCGGCCTCCTCCTGGACGGCGCGCACATCCGAATCGTGCTCGGCCCACACGCGGATCGCCGCCTCGGTGTCGTGGGGGAGGCTCAGCGCGATCACCGTGAGGACGTCGAGCCGACGCGCCGGGTCGGGCTCCGCGCCGGCCTGCTCGATCGGCCGCTCGCTCTGCTCGGTCCGCCAGTGTCGGATGAGCGCCGACGTGTAGTCACTCCAGCTCGGGAAGGCGTGGTAGAAGGAGCCCGTCGTGGCGCCGACTGCGGCGCACACCGTCGCCTGCTTCAGGCCGGCATGTCCCTGATCTGCGAGGACCTGAAGCCCGGCATCGAGATAGCGGCGTCGGGCGGTGTGTGAGGCGGTGCTGCGCTTCTTCCCGGGGGACGTCACGATGCCAGTTTAGATGTGACCCCTTGCACAAAACAATAACTCGACTTATGCTCGGTTCGAGCGACGAGGAGAGTGCCGTGGGCAAGCAGAACCGCAACACCGGATTGAACCCGGAGACCCAGTTCATGGAGATCTACCGGAACCTGTCCACCTATGAGTTCCCGTGGGACATCAATCAGGCGCTGAGTTTCGCGCTGTTCCGCACCTACGCGGTCCCCAGCATCGGTGCCCTGCTGGACGAGACGGGCGCGTTCACCGACCACACCCAGAAACGCTACGACGACACGGCAATCCTGTTGGAGGTCCCGCTGATCGAAGGCTTCGACAGCTCGGCGGGCAAAGCGGCGATCCGCCGGATCAACCAGATGCACAAGATGTACGACATCTCCGACGATGACTTCCGGTACGTGTTGTCGACGTTCGTGGTGGTTCCGGTGCGATGGTTGGCGCGGTTCGGGTGGCGCGAACTCACCGACACCGAACAACAGGCGATGGTGCGCTACTACCAGGCGCTCGGTCGGCATATGGCGATCAAGGACATCCCGGACACCTATGAGCAGTTCGCGGCCCTGATGGACGCCTACGAAGCCGAGCATTTCGCCTACGACGCCGGCGCCCGAAGGGTGGCGGATTCGACGATGGAGTTGATGGCGTCCTTCTATCCGTCGTTCGCCGCCCGTGGTGTCGACATCTTCAGCCGCTCGCTCATGGACGAGCCGCTGATCACCGCCTTCCGTTATCGCGAACCGGGAACGGTGGCCCGTGCGGTGTCGGTCGGCGCGCTCAAGGCGCGGGCGCGGATGCTGCGATTCTTCCCGGCCCGGCGCAGACCCGCACTGGTCCAGAACATGTCGCGGGTGCGGTCCTATCCCGACGGGTATGACATCGAGAAGATGGGCACGTTCGCCGCACCGGGATGTCCGGTGCATCGGAGTGACCCGGCGTCGGGAGCGGCCGCGTCGGAGAGCTGACCAGGTCGGACGCGACCGGGCCCTGTCAGAAGGCCATGAAGAGGATCTCGTCCCGGCTGTAGTCGTGGCCGGGGTGGTTCTCCTTGAGGTGCTCGCGCACCTTCTCCACCAGTTCGTCCTCGTCGGTGCCCTTCATCGCCTCGCCGCACGGGCAGGTCAGTCGTGTCTTCATGCCATCACCTCGTTGCCGTTCGTCCGGGTGTGCCCGGCGTCTCGGCGTGAGGGTACTCGTGGTGTGCGTCTCAGGGGAGGGGGCGGGTCGCGTGGCCTCACGCTCGGCGGTCGCGGTCACGTGCCGGGTGAAAGGCGAACCCGACGGTAAGGTGGCGGTTTGACCAGCCCGCCCACTCCTGTCCCGAACGGAGGCGCCACACGGTGCGATCCCGCCGGTACGGAGTCGTCGTCGGACTGCTCTCGATCATCGTCGCGCTGCTCGCCGGGCTGGTGGACACACCTGCACGGGCGAGCACGTCCGTCGACAGTCCGGGACGTGCCATCGCGGTCTCGCAATCGGGCGACTGGGGTGGCCTCGACGGCGTATACCGACTCACCTATCTGACGACGGACGCGCGCGGCGCGGTCGTCCCGGCCGGCGGGATCGTGCGTCTGCCCGACGGCCCCCGGCCGGACGGCGGCTGGCCGGTGATCTCCTGGGCGCACGGGACGTCCGGCCTCGGGGACGAATGCGGACTGGCCGACTCCACCGACCTCATCCGATCGACCGCGCCCGTCGTCGAGGCACTCACCGGTGCGGGATATGCGGTGGTGGCCACCGACTACATCGGCCTCGGACCCGACTCACTGGGTCCGCACGCGTACCTCCACAGCCGATCCGAGGCCACCGCCGTCATCGACATGGTCCGGGCGGCGCGGAGCGTGATCATCGGGTTGTCGCGCAGCTGGGCCGCGGCCGGCTCCTCGCAGGGTGGGCACGCCGCGTTGGCGGCCGGTCACCACGCGCGCACGTATGCGCCGGAACTCGACTTCCGGGGCACCGCGGCCCTCGCTCCCGCATCGAACTTCGAGGACCTGATCCCACTGATGCGGCCCGGCATCCCCCTGCTGCCGCGGGCGATGTCGGGACCGTTCGCGGCGATCCTCGCCGGGCTGTCCGCCAATCAGCGTGACGTCGACGTCACGTCCTACCTTTCCTCGTTCGGCAAGCAGGTCGTGGCGGAGGTGGGCCGGTCGTGTGGTCCGGAGTGGGAATCGATCCTCGACGGCGCCCGACCGGACAAACTGGTGTCGAAATCGCTCGGCGACGACGCGTTCCGGTCGGCGCTCCGCAGCTACATGGAGGTGCCGGCGGCCGACCAGGGCGGCCCGATCCTGGTCGTCCACGGCCTGCGTGACGTCACCGTACCGATCCCGATGACCTATCGGTTGCTGTCCGAATTCCGCGAGGCCGGAACCGATTACGAGTTCGAGACGATCAACACCGATCACACCGACCTGCGCGCCGACGGCGGTATGGACGACGTCCTGCGATTTCTCGAGCGCGTCATCCCGTCGGGCTGACGTCAGCGCAGCGCCTTCGCCTTGAGCGCCGCGTACTCCTGCTCGTCGATGACACCGGAGTCGAGAAGGGACTTCGCGTCGGCGATCTGTTCGGCCGACGACTTCCCCGCCACAGACCGGATGTAGTCGTCGGACTGTTGCTGCATCTCGACGCGGGTCACCTCGGCGCGGCGCGACATACCCGGTCCACGGGCGATCAGGTACACCAATGCCGTCAACCACGGGACGAAGATGAGAAACACCATCCACACGGCCTTCCACCAACCCGACAGCTCCCGGTCCCGGAACAGGTCGGCGATGATCCAGAAGAGCATCATCAGGTAGGCGACGAAGATGAAGATCACCACCGTGTACCAGATGAAGTCCCAGAACGAATCCCACATGTCATCTCTCCCTTCGCCGGCGGGCCTCGACACGGCGGCCCGCACCTCAACGGTTGGCAACATCATGCGCGACGACCTGTGACCGTGGCTCACCTGGAACGGATGACTTCGCCGTGGCCTCGGCATTTCATCCCGACCGGATGATGCCGCGGTCGACGACATGTGCGACGGTCAGGGAGTTCGCCGACGAGTCCCGCCGCGCCGTGCGAAGATTCGCGGTGGCGTCGAGAAGATCGGAGGCATGGGGTGAGCGGACCGACCGAAGGTGATGACATCCGTCCGGCGGAGGCGAGTGACCCTCGTCCACTCGACGCGGACGAGCGCGCCGAGCTCGAGCGCCTGCGGGCCGAGGTCGCCGCGCGGTCCGCGCAACCGGAACGGAAGATGCTGGGGCGCCGCATCGTCGCCGTCACGCTGGTCGTGCTGTGCGCCGTGCTCACGTTGCTGTCGGTGACGACGAGGTATGTCCGCGGTGAGCTGCTCGACACCGAGCACTACCTCACGACGGTGGCGCCCCTCGCATCCGAACCGGCCGTGCAGGAGCAGGTCACCGACGCCATCACCGACGAGATCAACGCGCAGGTCGACATCCAGCAGATCACCGAGCAGGCGCTGCAGCAGATCGTCGACCTCACTCCCGCCGAGCGGCCGCGCATCGACCAGACCGTGGTCGGATTGGCGCCCGTCCTGGCGAACCAGGCGGAATCGTTCATCCAGCAGACGGTCAGTCGTTTCGTGGAATCCGACCAGTTCCGCGAACTCTGGGTGACGGCCAACCGTGCCGCGCACCGGTCGGTGGTGGCCGCGCTGACCGGCGACACCGAGCGCGGGGCCATCGAGATCGACCCCGACGGTTCCATCAGCATCCAACTCGGACCCGTCATCGACCAGGTCAAACAGCAACTCGCGGATCGCGGATTCGCGTTCGCCGACAAGATTCCCGAGGTCGACAAGGAATTCGTGGTGTTCCAGTCGCCGCAACTCGCCGACGCGCAGCGGTGGGTGGGTGCCCTCGACAAGATCGCCGACGTCCTGCCGTGGCTGGCCCTGGCCGCCGCGATCGGTGCGGTGCTGGTGATCGGCGCGGGGCGACGTCTGCGGATGACAGCGGCCGTTGCCATCTCGATCGTGGTCGCGATGCTGCTGTTGGCCATCGGGCTGCTCATCGGACGAGCGGTGTACATGAGCGAGATCCCCGCCGACGTGCTCGCGCCGGACGCCGCCCGCGTCATCTTCGACACCGTCGTCAACCCGTTGCGACTGGCGTTGCGTGCGGTGGCGGTGCTGGCGCTGGTGGTGGCGATCGTGGTGTTCTTCGCCGGTGGGTCCCGGTCGGCCAAGGCGGTCCGGCGCGGCTTCACCGGTGGCGTCGGTGCCCTCGATGCGCGGCGGAAGCAGCGTGATCCCAACGCGTTCGAACTCGCGCTGTATCAGGCGCGGATACCGGTGCGGATCGCGGTCGTCGTGGGCGCGGCGCTCATCCTGATGTTCTGGTCGTATCCCACCGGGCTGGTGGTGATCTGGACGGTGGTGATCACCTGTGTGGTGCTCGCTGCGCTGGAGATCGCGATGCGCCCGGCGCGTCGGGAGGTGGCGGGAGCGGCACTTGTCGATGAGGCGCCGAGCGCCGGGTGATCCGGGGTCAGTGATCCGGGCGGTCGGCGGCGCGACCGTCCCGATCCTTCCGTCGCGCAACCCCCTGGGCCAGCAGCGCCGCGGAGTCGGCGGGGGCGGGCGATCGAACCACCGGATGACCGATGACCGCCCTCCGGCTGATTCGGCCGTGTCGCATCGGCATGAGCACACCTTCCGGAGAATTCATCCTGCAGCCACTTGCTGTCCTCGATGGTGACAGACGTGCGCGACACTGTCGTCCTCCGAGCCGGATGACCGACTGCCCGATGGTCGCCGGGCCATTATCATTCTCGGAGATCTCCCGAATCGGGTCGGGAACGTCGCAAGGTGGGTACCGGGTGAACTCGACGAGCGGACGGCTGGCGCCAAGCCTTCGGTTACGGGCGTCGCGACCCGTCCTGCCTCCCGGGTACGTCCACCTTTCCCGGGTGGGTGCCGCGCTGGATCGATGCCCGCCCGGTGGGCTCGCGGTGGTGTCCGCCGGCGCCGGGTACGGCAAGACGCTGGCCGTTGCGGGCTGGGCCGGCGCTCACCGTCCTGCCGGTGCCACCGCCTGGCTGACAGTCGACGATGCCGATGGCCTGCGGTCGTTCTGGAATGACGTGCTCGGCGCCCTCGCCGCCGCGGACGCCCTGTCGGAACCGAGTGGACTGCGGGACATCGCGCCGGCATCGGGATTCGCCGAACCCGAGGTCGACCGGATCATCGACGGACTCGCGGACTCGCCCACACCGATCACCTTGGTCCTCGACGACGTCCACCGCATCACTGCCCCGGAGGTGCTGAGCAGCATCCGGCGCCTGATTCGCCGACAGCCCCCGACGCTGCGACTGATCGTCATCACCCGGACGGCGGCGGCCCTGCGCCTACAGAAGCTGCGGCTCGACGGTCGGCTCGTCGAGATCACCACGGAAGACCTGCAGTTCACCCGCGACGACGTCGTCGAGTTCTGCGACCGCGCAGGTGTCGACCTGCGCGACGACGACATCGATGCCCTTCTGGGGCGGACACAGGGCTGGCCGACCGGCCTGCGGCTCGCGGTCCTGAGCGGCCGCGGCACCTCCGGCGATGTCATGCATCGGGTGACCGGACAGAACGAACTCGTGGCGGCATACCTGCTGGAGGAGGTGCTCGAGGAGCTCGCTCCGTCCGACCGGCGGTTCCTGCTCGCCACGAGCATCGTCGACACCGTCAGTGCCCCGCTCGCCCGCGCGCTGGCCGGACGCGCCGACAGTCGCCGTGTGCTCGACGATCTCGTCGCGAACAACGTGCTGACCGTTCGGCTGTCCGATCGGCCCGACTGGTACGCCTACCACCCATTGTTCCGTGAGCTGCTGATGGACCGGCTGGACGCCGAGAATCCGGACGCCGCAGCCGAACTGCACCGTCGGGCGGCGGAATGGTTTGCCGCGAACGACGACCCGGTGGCGGCGGTACGCCATTACGGCCGGGCACGCGATTGGCCGGCGATGACCGACCTGCTCGGCGGCGTGGCCGCGCCGTTGGTGCTGTCGACGCAGGCATCGGCGCTGGCCGCTGCGCTCGAGCCGGCGGCCGCCGAGGCGGAGGCGCGGCCGACCGCGGACACGCTGGTTGCGGCCGCGATACTCTGCTACCACCGCGGCGACTTCGTCGCGATGGATCGCAACGCCGAGGACGCCGCCCGGGTTCTGGACCCTGATCGGCCGTCGGCGACCATCGGCTCGCGCATCCTGATCGCGTTGCTCCGCATGGTCACCGCCCGCACCAGCCGCCTGTCCGACGTCGTCGATCGATGCGACGACATTCTCGCGCTGGTGGCGCAAGCGCCCCGCACGGTGATCCCCGCCGCGCCCGCCTATGCGATCATGGCGCGCAACAACCGCGCCATCGGCCTGTTTCATCGTGGTGAGATCGACACGGCAGCAAGGGAACTCGTGGTCAGCCGGGCCGGAGCGGAGGAGGTGGGGCTGAGCCTGGTGGCGATGGCGGCCGATACCTACCTGGCCCTGACGGACCTGGTACGCGGTGATCTGCCCGAGGCCGCCGTGCGGACCGCCGCCATCGGGGTCCTCGCAGAACGCCGGGGCTGGTCTCGTCAACCACAGACGTTGGCGCTCTACGCCGCTCGAGCGCTGATGTACCTCGAGTGCAACGATCTGGAGGCGGCAGATCGTGCCGTCGACATGGGGCGTCGTGCGGTGGCCCACGGGTCGGACACGGCGGCGTGGCTGATCATCGAGGCGGCGGCGGTCGGCATTGCGGTCGTGCGCGGCGACGTCTTCGCCGCGCGCACCGAGTTTCGGCGATTGGAGGCCGCGCGGCGGTCGTCGACCACGCTGCCGGCGTTGCTCGCCGGCCTGTACGACGCGACGGCAGCCGAGGTTCAGGTGCTCTCTGGCGACGCGGAGGCGGTGATCGCGGTCGGCAGCGACCGAGCGCTGCCGGCGCCGTACGCCACTGCGCTGAACCGCATCGTCCTGGCCAAGGCGCACCTCGCCGCGAACAACCCGGCCGACGCGATCGAGGCCCTCGGCATCACGGCAGGCTTTGCGCCGTACCGACTCCAGGCGACCGAGGCCGAGGTACTGGCCGCGGTGGCGTCGGCGCGGCTGCATCGGGACTCCGCGGCGCTCGAGCATCTGGCGTCCGCGGTCCGGCTGGCCGCGCCGGTGGGGCAGATCCGTCCATTCGTCGTGGCGGGTCCGGTGGTCGGTGTACTGCTGACACGACTGCTCCGGGTGACCGACGGTGATCAGGCTTTCGTCCGCGACCTGCTGGCCGCGTGTGGAGGCGAGCAGCCCGGAGTGGCGGCGACCCCATTGCTGCCCATCGAGTCGTTGACCGACCGCGAACTGATGGTGCTGCGCTACTTGCCGACGATGTACAAGGCGGCGGAGATCGCCGCGGATCTGTTCGTGTCGGTGAACACCGTCAAGACCCACCAGCAGTCGATCTACCGCAAGCTCGGGGTCACCACGCGTCGCGACGCCGTTGACCGGGCCAGGGAACGACACCTCATCTGAGGTGCACGCCGGGTCCCGGTGCTCCGACCCTCAGCGATCGGGTTCGTCGTCCGCGCGCAACGTCGCGACGATGGCCTGTGTCGGAATCCGCCCCTGCGCGACCAACTTTCCGCCCGAGGCACGTGCCGCGGCAGCGAACGATGCCGCGCTCAGGTACTCCCAGACGATCACCGCGGCGCGGCGTCCGGGCGTGATCGCGCTGGACAGGTTCTCCACATCCTCGGCGGCGAGGATCTCCACGAGCTCCGCATCCATGTTGTGCAGCCGCGGATCGGGGAGGTCTTCGAACTCGGTGACCGCGAGTTCGCCCGACTCGGCGCGCTCGATGATCAGAAGATCGAGCAGCCGAAGCGTCCCGCTCTCGACCGACACCCGAATCTGATCGGCCATGTCGACGGTGAGAGATGTTGCGCCATCAGGGAGTTCGACGACCACATAGTCGATGGGGCCCAGCTCGGTCAGGTCCGGCCCGGTCGGGTCGCCCATCGGTTCTCCTCGCGTCGAGAACGGTCCACGTCTGCGGTGGCGTGGTTCATTGTCGACCGGGCATGAGTGCGTGGAGTCATCCGGTACGGGTGATTGGTGCGAGACGTGAGAATGGGCCGGAACCCAGTGGCAGGGATCGCCCGCCGAGCGTGGGTTCCGGCCCAGTCTCTGACACGATGCACGCGGAGGTCGTCCGGTGATCGTGAGTCCGTGCACGGCCCGGGCTGCGGCCGTGTGTGAGGGAGGAAGTGCGTGGTTACGGCGCCCAGGTGCGCGGCGCCGTCGCCCCGTCGTCGGCCGCGAGATCCGCTCCGGCGACGCGGTGGGCGCGGTTGACCGCGGAGACCACGGCGCGCAGGCTGGCCGTCGTGATCGACGATGCCACGCCCACACCCCAGACCGTCTCGCCGTTGACCTCGGTCTCCACGTAGGCCGCCGCGCTGGCGTCGCCACCGGAGGTCAGCGCGTGCTCGCTGTAGTCGAGGACGCGGACGTCGAAGCCCACCGTCGACAGCGCGTCGACGAACGCTGCGAGGGGCCCGTTTCCGGAGCCGGCGATCTCGCGCTCGGTTCCGTCCACCTTGACCACCGCGGTGATGCTGTCCTCGCCGCCGTCGATCTCCGCGGCGTCCACCTTCTGGCGCATCCGCTCGAGCGGCCGGATCGGGTTGAGGTATTCGTCGGCGAAGACGTCCCACATCTCCTTCGGATTGACCTCACCGCCCTCGCCGTCGGTGATCTTCTGGATCTCCTTGCTGAACTCGATCTGCAGCCGGCGCGGTAGGTTCATGCCGTGGTCGGCCTTCATGATGTAGGCGACACCGCCCTTGCCGGACTGGCTGTTCACGCGGATCACGGCCTCGTAGGTGCGGCCGACGTCCTTGGGGTCGATCGGCAGATACGGCACCTGCCACAGGATGTCGTCCATGTCCTGGTCGGCCGCGTCGGCGTCGTACTTCATCGCGTCGAGGCCCTTGTTGATCGCGTCCTGGTGGCTGCCGGAGAACGCGGTGTACACCAGGTCGCCGCCGTAGGGGTGGCGTTCGGGCACGTTGAGCTGGTTGCAGTACTCGACGGTGCGACGGATCTCGTCGATGTCGGAGAAGGTGATCTGCGGGTCGACGCCCCGGCTGAACAGGTTCATGCCCAGGGTGACCAGGCAGACGTTGCCGGTCCGCTCGCCGTTGCCGAACAGGCAGCCCTCGATGCGGTCGGCACCGGCCTGGTAGCCGAGTTCGGCTGCCGCGACCGCGGTTCCACGGTCGTTGTGCGGGTGCAGGCTCAGGAGGATCGAGTCACGGCGCGCCAGGTTGCGGTGCATCCACTCGATGGAGTCGGCGTACACATTCGGCGTGGCCATCTCGACCGTCGCCGGGAGGTTGATGATCATCGGGTTCTCCGGTGTGGGAGCGATGATCTCGGTGACGGCGTCGCACACATGCTTGGCATAGCTCAGCTCGGTGCCGGTGTAGGACTCCGGCGAGTACTCGTAACGCCACTGGGTGTCCGGGTACTTCTGCTGCTCTTCGAGGACCTTGTGTGCGGCGTCCGTGGCGATCTTGGTGATCGCGTCCTTGTCGGCGCGGAACACCACCCGGCGCTGCAGCACCGACGTCGAGTTGTAGAAGTGCACGATCGCCTTGTTGGCGCCGCGGCACGCGTCGAAGGTGCGCTCGATCAGTTCCGGTCGGCACTGGGTGAGGACCTGGATGGTGACGTCGTCGGGGATGGCGCCGTCCTCGATGATCTCGCGGACGAAGTCGTAGTCGGTCTGGCTCGCCGACGGGAAGCCGACCTCGATCTCCTTGTAGCCCATGCGGACGAGGAGTTCGAACATGCGCCGCTTGCGGGCGGGGCTCATCGGGTCGATCAGCGCCTGGTTGCCGTCACGCAGGTCGACGGCACACCACAGCGGAGCGGTGGTGATGGTCTTGTCGGGCCAGGTGCGGTCGGGAACCGACACGTTCTCGACCTCGTCGGCGAACTGCCGGTAGCGGTGCACGGGCATCGCCGAACTGCGCTGGGTGTTCCAGACCGGCTGTCCGGTGGGGATGGGTCCGGCGGGCTCGACGATGCGGCTCGTGCCAGAGGTGAAAGAGTCTGCTGCTGCCATGATGGTCATTCTCCGTGGGTGGGAACTCGGGGGAAGATGACCGGCGCGTGAAGGCCCCGCGACGGAGGGCCGGTCGAATCAGACCCCGCCGCGGCAACCGAGAAGGAGTGCACGCTGCATGTGCTGGACTGTACTCCCCGCACCGAGCGGCGATCAAATGGCGTCGGTCTGTCGGCCGACGCGTGGGCGAGCGTGTCAGCCCTGGTCGCCGACCGTCTGATCGTCGGGCATTCGGGGGTTTCCCCAGCGCTCGGCGAAGGCCACCTCGCGCAGAGGGAGGCGGGTACGGGGCCGCTCGTCGCGCTCTCGGATCTCGGGCGCCACGGTCTCCGGGTCGGCGATGCGTCCGATGCCCAGGAGGACGAGGGGCCGGTGATCGTCGGGGATGGCGAAACGCTCCCGCGCGCCGTCCGGGTCGAAACCGGCCATCGGATGGCCGTTGTACCCGGACGACGCGGCCTGCAGGATCATCTGCGACACAGCCAATCCCACGTCCACAGCCGAGTAGGTGCGGGCCTTCTCATCGTCGGCCTGGGTGGTCGTGCAGACCAGGACGAGCGCCGCCGACGCCGGAGCCCAGCCCGCGTTGCCGCGGGTCAGGATCTCGGTGAGGCCGGTGAACGTCGCGTCTCCCCGCACGCCGACGATGAAGCGGACCGGCTGCATCCGACCCCACGTCGGCGCCCACCGGCCCGCCTCGAGGATCTCGGTCAGGACGTCGGCGGAGATGGTGGCGTCGGCGGCGTAGCCACGGGCACTGCGTCGTCCTTCGATGAGTTCGTGCACGCGGCCAAGGGTAGTGCGGACCCCGGCGCCGGTTCCGTTGGCGAGGTCGGCGTCTCGGCGATCGGCCGGGGCCGCAGGACCACGGTCAGCACGACCGCGAGCACGGTGAGTGCGATGGCACTCGCGAGTGACGCGGCGTGCACTCCGTCGACGAAGGCGCTGCGTGCGGCACCCGCCAGTTCGGTTCCGCTCTCACCCATCTCGAGTGCCCGGCGCAATGTGTCACCGAGTGTGTCGCCGAAGCTCCAGCCCTCCGAACGCGCCCGGAACACCACCGTGGCCAGTGAGCCGAGCAGTGCCAGCCCCATCGCGGTGCCGAGTTCGAAACTCGTCTCCGAGATCCCGGAGGCCGCACCCGACCGTTCGACGGGCACCGATCCGACGACGACGTCGGAGACCAGGCTGAACACGATGCCGTAGCCGACACCCGCGATCGACGTGAACAGCAGGTAGATCCACAGCGGACTGGTCGTCGACAGCAGCAACAGGCCCAGGTTGCCCAGCGCCGCGGACGACACCGCCCCCACGAACGCGAACCGCAGTCCGACCATCGACACCACCCGCGAGGCGCCGATGGAGAACACCGCCACCGCGACCGCCATCGGCAGACCGGCCAACGCCGCGGTCAGCACGTCGAGCCCGCGTGCGGACTGCAGGTAGACGCCGGTCAGATAGGACATTCCGCCGAGCGCCATCATGCCGACCAGCGCGGCGGACACCGCCGCACTGAACTGCGGATTGCGGAACAGGGACAGATCCAGCAGTGGTGCGGGCGTCCGGAGCTGGTGCGCCAGGAACATCGCCAGCATCGCCACCCCGAACAAGCCGATGACGACGATCGATGCGTCGAGGCCGTCGGCGGCGACCGTCTTGACCGCGTACACGACCGGCAGGATGCCGAGCAGCGAGAGGACGACGCCGAGGACGTCGAACGGCGCGACGTTGGGCGCCCGGTACTCGGGGACCAGTCGCGGGCCGGCGACGAACAGGACGGCCAGCACGGGGACGTTGATCAGGAAGACGACGCCCCACCAGAACTGGTGCAGCAGCAGACCGCCGACGACCGGCCCGATCGCGCTGCCGCCGGCGAACGCCGCCGTCCACACGCCAATCGCCTTGGCCCGCTGGCGGGCGTCGGGGAACATGTTGGCGATCAGGGACAGGCTCGACGGCAACAGGGTCGCGCCGCCGACGCCCATCAGCGCACGGGCCGCGATCAGCACTGCCGCGTTCGGGGCGAAGGCGGCCACGACGGACGCGACGCCGAACAGGGCGGCGCCGGCCAACAGGACGCGGCGTCGGCCGATGCGGTCGCCGACGTTGCCCATGGTGATGAGCAGGCCGGCGATCAGGAACCCGTAGATGTCGAGGATCCACAGTTGTTCGGCGGCGGTCGGGGTGAGTGCGTCGGTGATCGCGGGGATCGCCAGATAGAGCACCGAGAAGTCCATCGAGACCAGCAGCACCGGCAGGGTCAGCACCGCGAGTCCCCACCACATGCGTCGATCGGCGCCGGCGGGGGACCGGTGCTGATCGGGCGATGGTGTGACGACGGACATGACGGCTCTCCTGGCTTCTGGTGCGGACGATGCTTCGACGGCGGTGGCAGCGAGGCCGCGTACGCCGTACGCATCGACGGTACGGACATGGGTACGCTGTACGCAACCGAAATATTCCCGCAGGTCCGGTGCGTGCGGACGATCGACGAGAGGAGTGGCGGGTGGCGCCTGCCGACAGGGGCTCTGCAGGCCTGAGGCTGACCCTGGAGGCGATCGTCGATGCGGCGATCGCGGTGGCCGACCGTGACGGCATCGGTGCGTTGTCGATGCGCCGGATCGCCGACGATCTCGGCGTGGGTGCCATGTCCCTGTACCGCCACGTCGACGACAAGGACGCGTTGCTGCAGGAGATGTCCGAGGAGATCGGCCGCCGCTTCCCCTATCCGGTCACCGACACGAGACCGTGGACGTGGCGGGAACGGGTGCAGGTCGTGGTCGACATCGACTGGGAGTTGTATCAGCGCCACCCCTGGGTGGTCCTGGCCTACTCGTCGCCGCGGCACAGTTTCGGCGACGAATCACTGCGCTGCCTGGACTGGTTCGCGGCCGGCTTCCTCGACCTCGGTGTCGACCTCGTCGAGGCCACCGGTATGGCGCTGACGGTGTGGAGTCACGTGCACGGCGTCGCGCTGGTCGCGGTCAGCGACGACCTGCTCCGCGCGGAGAAGCCGTCCGAGGGCCCCGACGGGTTGGCGGATCTGATCGGCGGACGATCCAAGGATCTCGCTCCGCACCTCTCCGCACTGTCGCAGACGACGGCTGCCGCACGGCTGGTCGATCCGCGAGCCCGACTCGACGATGGCATCGCCTACCTGTGTGACGGGTTCGAAGCGCGAGGCCACGCGAACGGTGACTGAAAACCGCACCGTGAGGGCCAACCGAGGGGTTTATCCCCTCGGAGTCGCCTGAGGATGCCGATTCTGGTCACCGACGCCGATCACATCGCGTGCGGATACACCGTCAGCATGTGCGCGCCGAACCAGGCGCTGCCCATGACGATCGGCACCAGCGTCGCGATGGCAACTCCTCGACGCCACCGGGCCATCGCCATCGCCAGCGGAATGAGCAGCACGAAGGCCGGCAGCAGCAGACGGGCCCGGGACATCATCAGCCCGCTGGACAACACGATCGAGGCGACCACCAACACGCCGTACAACAGCACCGGCCATGGCATCCGCGACCACACCGCCACCATCAACATCCCCAGCGTGGCGATGATGATCCACGCCGTCGCGACCGGGGCGACCTCGCCCGAATGCACCAGTGCATCGTTGACGAAGTCGAACGTGGCCCGGCCCATGTCGAACTCGGTGCCCCAGCCCTCGGTCTGGATGCGGAACCACCCGGTCGGTGACCCGGTGTGGGCCCACACCACCGCCAGGTAGCCGAGGTAGCCGAGCGGACTGATGGCCACCGCAGCCCAGGCCCGCCATCCGTCCCGCCGCGCGAGGATCGCGGCCAGCATGACCACGCCGATCACCACCACCGCGGTCGGCCGGCTCGCCCCGGCCAGGAGCGCGCAGATCCCCGCGAGCAGCCACCGTCGTTCGAGAACACCGACCAGAGCCCACGCCGCCAGTGCGCAGAACAGCGCCTCGGTGTAGGCCATGTTGAGGACCACCGACATCGGGGTGGCGGCGAAGAGTGCGGCGAGCAACAGTCCGGTCCGCCGCGGATCGGCCGGCCCGATCGGCGACCGATCGGCCATCATCCGGGCGCAGATCGCGCCGATCCGGGCGGCGCCCACGGCCGCCACACAGCCGAGGACCACGTTGACCGTGATCGCCGCCCCGTACGGAGTGATGAGCGGAAGTTTCGCCACCGCGCCGACCAGCATCGGGTAGCCGGGAAAGAAGGCGTAGGCGGTGTCGGGGGTGTGCAGTCCTCGTGCGTCGGTCTGGGTGAACGGAACGTGGCGGTAGCCGTACTCGGCGATCGCGATCATCCACTGGCCGTCCCAGAGCCCGAGGGAATCCCCGAGCGTGGTCTCCCGCAGCTGGGCGAATCGCGCGAGCATCGCGATACCGATGGCGCGGATCACCAGGAAGACGACGATGGGTTCGACCCACGCGCGCACCGCCGGGCGCGCGCTCAGGTCGCGGATCCTTGCGCCGACGGTGGCCGGCTCGGCAGGTGCAGTCCGGGTGCGCCGCGGCGCGCGCCCGTCGCGTGCGGATGCACCGACGTCGGTTCCGGTGGCCACCTCAGCGATGGTAGGGCGACGCGTGTAGTTGCGACCACCACACCCGCCGGGCGGAGGAGAACCGGTCACATCCGGCCCGAGGAAATCGCCGTCGAACCGCGTCCTCCAGGCCCGCGAAAATGTGGCCACCGTCACCGCGCAGCCGGTGGCCGATTCGGGCAAGAAGGTCACCGACGGTAAGGTGATCCCCGCTAAGGTTCGCCCCGACGCTCAACGTCGAGCGACCCCGAACTGGGGCGATGCACTTTCCGACAACCCCCGAAAGGTGGTCGACGTGGCACTCGTTGTGCAGAAATACGGCGGTTCCTCGGTCGCTACGGCCGAGCGGATCCGCCGAGTCGCCGAGCGCATCGTCGAGACCAAGAAGCAGGGCAACGATGTCGTCGTGGTGGTCTCCGCCATGGGCGACACCACCGATGAACTCCTGGATCTCGCGCAGCAGGTCAACCCGACCCCGCCGCCGCGGGAGATGGACATGCTCCTCACCTCGGGTGAGCGCATCTCCAACGCTCTGGTCGCGATGGCGATCAGCTCGCTCGGCGCGCAGGCGCAGTCGTTCACCGGTTCGCAGGCCGGTGTCATCACCACCAGCAGCCACGGCTCGGCGAAGATCATCGACGTCACGCCGGGCCGCGTCCGCAGCGCGCTCGACGAAGGCAAGATCGTTCTGGTCGCGGGCTTTCAGGGCGTGGCGCAGGACACCAAGGACATCACCACGCTCGGGCGCGGTGGGTCCGACACCACGGCGGTGGCGCTCGCGGCGGCCCTCAAGGCCGATGTCTGCGAGATCTACACCGACGTCGACGGTGTCTACTCCGCCGACCCGCGCATCGTGCCCGATGCCAAGCGTCTCGAAACCGTCTCCTTCGAGGAGATGCTCGAACTCGCCGCCTGCGGCGCAAAGGTGTTGATGCTGCGTTGCGTGGAGTACGCGCGCCGCTACAACACCCCTGTTCATGTGCGCTCGTCGTACTCGACAAAACCCGGCACACTGGTGGCCGGATCGATGGAGGACATTCCCGTGGAAGAAGCCATTCTCACCGGCGTCGCCCATGACCGCAGCGAAGCCAAGATCACCGTGGTCGGTCTCGACGACAAGCCCGGCTACGCGGCCAAGGTCTTCCGCGCGGTCGCCGACGCCGAGATCAACATCGACATGGTTCTGCAGAACGTGTCCAAGGTGGACACCGGCAAGACCGACATCACCTTCACCCTGCCGCGCGAGCTCGGCCCGCTCGGCGTGGAGAAGCTCACCAAGCTCAAGGACGAGATCGGCTTCACCGATCTGCTCTACGACGACCACATCGGCAAGGTGTCGCTCGTCGGTGCGGGCATGAAGAGCCATCCCGGCGTCACCGCCACCTTCTGCGAGTCGCTGAGCAACGCGGGCATCAACATCGAGCTCATCTCCACCTCGGAGATCCGCATCTCGGTGCTGTGCCGCGACACCGAACTCGACGACGCCGTGCGGGCTCTGCACGCCGCCTTCGATCTCGGTGGCGACGAGGAAGCCGTCGTCTACGGCGGAACGGGGCGATAGACATGACCACCATCGGAGTTGTCGGCGCGACCGGTCAGGTCGGTGGCGTCATGCGAACCCTGTTGGCCGAGCGCAAGTTCCCCGCCGACGAGGTGCGGTTCTTCGCGTCGTCGCGGTCGGCGGGCAAGAAGCTGCCGTGGGGCGACGGCGAGATCGTCGTCGAGGATGCGGCCACCGCAGACCCCTCGGGACTCGACATCGCGCTGTTCTCGGCCGGCGGGACCATGTCCAAGGAGCAGGCACCGCGATTCGCGGCCGCCGGCGCCACCGTCATCGACAACTCGTCGGCGTGGCGCAAGGATCCCGATGTGCCGCTGGTGGTCTCGGAGGTCAACGGTGAGCTCGCGAAGAACCCGCCCAAGGGCATCATCGCGAACCCGAACTGCACCACGATGGCCGCGATGCCGGTGCTCAAGCCGCTGCACGACGCGGCCGGACTGCAGCGCCTGATCGTGTCGAGCTACCAGGCGGTGTCCGGTAGCGGACTCGCCGGTGTCGAGGAACTCGCATCGCAGACCCGCGCCGTGGTCGGAGACGCCGAAAAGCTGGTCTACGACGGCAGTTCCGTCGACTTCCCGGCGCCCGACAAGTACGTCGCGCCGATCGCGTTCAACGTGCTCGCGATGGCCGGCTCGCTGGTCGACGACGGTTCCGGCGAGACCGATGAAGATCAGAAGCTGCGCAACGAATCCCGCAAGATCCTGGGGCTGCCGGAGCTACTGGTGAGCGGCACCTGCGTGCGCGTGCCGGTGTTCACCGGACACTCGTTGTCCATCAACGCCGAGTTCGCCAACCCGATGTCGGTGCAGCAGGCGCAGGAGATCCTCGGCGCTGCAGCGGGAGTGGAACTCTCCGACGTGCCGACCCCGCTGGCGGCGGCCGGCAAGGACAACTCGCTCGTCGGCCGAATCCGGCAGGATCCGGGTGTTCCGGACGGACGTGGTCTCGCACTGTTCGTCAGCGGCGACAACCTCCGAAAGGGCGCTGCGCTCAACACGATCCAGATCGCCGAACTGCTGGTCTGACGCCCACTGCCGCTCCCTGAGGCGTCACGAAGGGCCACAACCGCTCCCTGAGGAGCCTCGTGAGGAACGAGCGAGGCGTCACGAAGGGCAGCCCGAAAGGTCGACGATGACCACGCCCATCACGACACCTGTTGTCGTGATGGGCGTTTCGGGTTCGGGCAAGTCGACCGTCGGTCGGGCTCTGGCGCAACGCCTGGCCGTCGACTTCATCGACGCCGACGATCTGCATCCGCCCGCGAACGTCGCGAAGATGAAGGCGGGCCACCCGCTCGACGACACGGACCGATGGCCATGGCTCGACGATGTCGGGCGCAGGCTTGCCGAGCCCGGAGGAGGGGTGGTGGCGTGCTCTGCCCTGAAACGCGCCTACCGCGACCGACTGCGCGCCGCCGCGCCGACGACATGGTTCCTGCATCTGTCGGGGTCACGGGAACTCATCGGCCGACGACAGGCGGACCGGACCGGGCATTTCATGCCGACAGGTCTGCTGGCCTCACAGTTCGACGATCTCGAACCCCTGGCCGCCGACGAGCCGGGTCTGACCCTCGACGTCGCGCTCGACGTCGGCGAGATCGTGTCGGCGGCACTCGAGGCACTCCTCACTGATTGAGATTGTCGAAAGCCATGACCCCGGTCACGCGTCCAGGTTACTGTGCGGTAGCTTACTGACTCATGAGACAAAACTGGGGGAACATTTCTTTGGGTCGGCGCCGACCCGGAACGGTTCGGCGCCTGGTTGCCACGGCGACCGGGATGGTGCTCGTCGGGGCCGGCCTGGTGGCCATGGCTCCGACAGCCGGCGCCGCAGGCGATTTCTACACACCGCCCGCGCGATTCGCTTCCGAGCCCGGATCGGTCATCCGCAGCGAAGCCAGCCCGCTGCTGCTCCAGATTCCCGGTGTCGGCAATCAATGGCCGGGCACGGCGACCCGGGTCATGTACACATCCGAGTACCAGGACGGAACACCCGCTCCGGTGACCGGCACGCTCGTCGAGCCGACGGCGCCCTGGCAGGGCGGCGGGCAGCGCCCGACCGTGGTGCTGGGCCCCGGAACCGTGGGCCAAGGTGATCAGTGCGCCGGATCGAAGATGATGAACTTCCCGCTGGCCATCGATCCCACCAAACCCAGTATCGCCGTGAATTACACGGCTCTCGAGCTCAATCTGATGCTGATCAACGGTGTGCGGGTGTTCATCACCGATTACATCGGCATGGGTACCCCGGGCGTCCACACCTATGTGAACCGTCGCGAATCCGGCGCCGCGATGCTCGACGGTGCCCGCGCGGCGTTGCGTCTGTCCGGCGCCCCGGCTGATGCGCCCGTTGGATTCTCGGGCTATTCGCAGGGAGGCGGCGCGGCCGCATCCGCCGCCGAGATGGCCGAGACATACGCACCCGAATTGAACGTGCGGGCCACGTACGCGGGTGCACCGCCCGCCGATCTGGCGAAGGTGACGAAGGGCATCGACGGCACCTTCATCGTCGGCGGCATCGGGTACGCGATCAACGGCCTGACGGCGCGTTACCCCGCCCTGCGACCGGTGCTCGACCGCGAGACCACGCAGGAAGGCCGGCGGGTGCTGTCGCAGGTGGCGACCCAGTGCATCGGCGACACGGGACTCGCCTTCGGGTTCCAGAGCACCACCCGGTGGACGCGCACCGGCGAGTCGCTGTCGGCGGTCATCGATCGGACACCCATTGCGAAGAAGGCGGTGGCCGATCAGCGGATCGGTCGGCTGAAGCCGAACGCGCCGGTGTTGCTCGAGGGTGCCATCAGTGACGACGTCATTCCGTACGGCCAGGTCAAGCAGCTGTATCAGGACTGGCGTGCCCAGGGTGCCGACGTGGCAATGGTGACCAATGAGATCCCGCCGATCTTCCCGGGCCTGGTCGTCAATCATGCGCTACCCATGCTGACCACACTGTTGCCGGCGACCAACTTCCTGCTGGGCGAGTTCCACCGGTAGCCACGGGCCGATCGTCCCCGGCCGGTTCCACGCGAGGGATATCTCGGTGTGGACCGCCCGGGGACGAGTCGTCGGCGGGGCCGGCTATTCGGTGATGAACATGCCCGACACCGTGCACCACTTGTCGTTCCCGGTACCCGGGCACGCGTAGCGCACTACGTAGATTTCTCAGTTTTTTCTCAGCGAGAGAAGAAAGCCCGGTTCGGGCTCGCGTAGTCGCGGGGACGTGATGGGATGACCGGGTGGGGTGGATGCGTCGTGGGGCGGTTGTCGGTGTAGTGGTCGGGGCGGTGGCGGCCGCAGCGTTGTGCCTGGTGGCGGCGCCGGCGCAGGCTCAAGGCGCGCTTGGCCCTCCCGGAACGAGCCTGATGCACGGCGACCTCGCCTCGACCGATTCGACGCCGTTCCCCGGACCGGGACGGCAGGCACATCTGGCTGCATCGTCGGTGCCCGGCGGTGCGTGCGCTGCAACGTTTGTCGGACGTGACGGGATGCCGGTGTCGTTGTGCACACAGTTCGTCGGGACGTCGCCGCCGCAGGTCGTGGTGCCGACGGTGACGTTGTTCGACCCGGCCACGGCGGCGCCGCTGGCTCGGCTGCAACTGGCCAAGGGCGGGTTGCTCGGCGGCGTGTACGGCTACCTCGACGGTCGCGACCGGGTCGTCGTCGCCGACGGTTCGGGCGCGATCCTGCGGGTGGCGCATCGGCGGACCGCCGAGGGGTGGCAGGTGTACGTCGACGACCGGGTCGATGTCGGCAGGCACATTCCCGAGGGGGACGCGATCACCGGGCTCGCTCCCGACGAACGGGGACGGGTGTGGTTCGCGACCACCCGGGGCGTCGTGGGAACGGTGGATGCGGCGAAGCGGGTCAGGTCGGCGCGACTGCCCGCGGGTGAGGAACTCGGCAACGGGCTGTCCATGCGCGGCGACAACGCGTCGGTGCTGACGACGCACGCGCTCTACGAGATGACGGCCGCCGACGACGGTGTGCCGCGGACGGTGTGGCGACGCACCTACGACCGGGGCGACGCGCGCCGACCCGGCCAGCTGACCTGGGGTTCGGGAACCACGCCCACCTATTTCGGGCCGGGTGGCGATGCGTGGGTGGCCATCGTGGACAACGCCGATCGGCCCGATCTGATCGTCTACGACAGCGACACAGGCGCGACCGTCTGCCGAATGCCGGCGTTCGGCACATCGGGGCAGGGCACCGAGAACTCGATCATGGCCTGGGGCGATTCCCTGGTCATCCCCAGCACCTACGGCTACCAGTACCCGCCGATGGCGGTGACCGGCCCCAGCGTGCCCGCAACCGCGCCGTTCACGGGTGGCTCGACCCGCATCGACGTCTCCGAGCAGGGCTGTCGTCGGGTCTGGGAGAACTCCGACCGCATCTCGACGCTGCCGCGCCTGTCGCGCGCCGACGGCCTGATCCACGCGCTGGGATATGGGCCCTACGTTCCTGGTTCGATCCAGCAGGTCGGCCCGATCTTCTACGTGGCCACCGATTTCGCCACCGGCAAGCGGGTCAGGACGCTGAAGGTCGGCGACGGCCCGATCGACGAACCGCTGGAGCTGACGGGGACGATCGCGCGCGACGGCACTCTGTGGCAGGCGACGGTCGGGCGGATGCTGAAGATCGCCCGGTGAGGTCCGTGGGACAATCGGGCACATGACCGACCCTGACGACCCGGATCGGATCCCGACCCAGGCCGAACTCGACGCCGAGGACATGGCGGCCATCGAGCGCACCTCCCGCGACCGCGACGACACGAATCTGTACCCGCCCCGGCCCGGAGAGCCCGGCCCGCCACCGGTGGCGCTGAGCCTGCACGCGCGGGTGGCGTGGTGGGGTGCCGCGGCCGCGGGGCTCGTCAGCGTGGTCTACGGCTTCGTCAACCTCGGGATGATCACGGACCTACTGCGGGCCCGACTGCTCGAGGGTGTGGTCGCCGACCCCAACAATGCGAGCCCCGAGGAACAGGTCGACTCGCTGGCCGGCTTCTTCCCGCCGTTCATGCTGGTCATGATCGTGGTGTTCCTGGCGACCGAGTACGCGCTGCTGGTCGCCGCCGCGACGCAGCACAGTCGCACTTGCCGCAACTTCTTCCTCGCCGCAGTGGTGATCAACCTGCTCTGCATCCCGATCGGCATCGATCTGCTCTTCGAGTACCCGGAGGTGTGGTCGGCGATGCCGGTGATCGCCTGGCTGCAGTTCGGGCTGCTGATCATCGCGGGGCTGTTCACGGTGCGGCGCGGCGTGAATCAGTGGTTGCCCGATTCGACGCGCATGCGCCCGACGAAGATGTTCCGCGCGCGGTAGGTTTCGATACGCGTCGCTACTCCGTGGATCGAGTAGCGGCGAACGGAGTGAGTCGCGTATCCGCCGGATCGAGCTTGTCGAGATTGAGATCAACCAGCGGAGGAACCCCCGAGTGCGAGAAGCTCCTTCGTGAACTCGGCCTCGTCGATGCGCGTGCTCCGGCCGTCGGCGACCACCACCTCGCCGCCGACCATCACGGTGTCCACGATCCGCGGCGAGCCCGCGGTGAGCAGGGACGCTCCCGGATCGCGGACCGGCAGGGTCGCGTAGTCGCGGTCGAACCGGACGAGCGTCAGGTCCGCGGGAACACCGGTGCACACCCCACCGATCACCTCGGGCAGGCCGAGCGCGACGTTCGCGCCGCCGCAGGCGATGTCGAGCATCTCGCCGAAGCCCAACAGATCTGCCCGCTTGTGCACCGCCCGTTGCACATAGGCGGCGATCCGCAATGTCTCCAGCATGTCCTGGGTGTCGTTGCTGGCCGCGCCGTCGACCCCGAGCCCGACCATCATGCCCCGGTCCAGCATCGCCGGGACGGGGGCGACCCCACTGCCGAGCCGCATGTTCGACAACGGGTTGTGCGAGATCGCCACACCGCGATCGGTGAGGATCTGTTGCCCGACGTCGTCGAGTTCCACACAGTGCACCGCGAGCACGCGGTCCCACAGGAATCCGTTGCCGTCCAGGTACTCCACGGCGCCGACACCGGCGTGTTCCAGGCACATCCGGTCGTCGGTGGGGGTCTCTAGCAGGTGGATGGAGACCGGGAGGTCGCGGCTCTGGGCGAACTCGCGCAGTGTCGTCATCCCGTGCTCGGTCACCGACCGCGGGTTGGGGACGGCCAGCGCCATCGCGATGCGGGAATCGGCGACCTGGGCACGCAGATGGTCGACGTGCTCGAGGACGTCACCGAGCGGCTGCATCAACCGGGGCTCGAATCCCCACTTCCGGGTGGCGTCGGGTCGGTCGGCGACGCCCCGGCCGAGCAATGCCCGGATTCCGGTGTCGCGCAACGCTTGGACGACCGCGCCGTGCACCTCTGGGGACGGGTGCGGCCACATGTGCTCGACGACGGTGGTGGTGCCCGACCGCAGTGCCTCCAGCGACGCGGCGACCGCGGCGAGATAGGCCCGCTGCGGGGTGATCGCCACCGACTCTTCGCCTACCGCGAGAAGCCATTCGAGTAGCGGCGTGCACTCGGCGATACCGCGCATCAGCGACTGCTGCAGGTGAGTGTGGGTGTTGACGAAACCGGGGATCAGGTAGCCGTTGCCGTCGCCCGGGTGGGCCGCGTCGGTGATGGCCGTGACCACCCCGTCGGCGACATGGACATCCTGATGAGCGAGCCAGACGCCCCCGGTGTACACCGTGACGTCGGCGAAGGCCGGGGATGTGGACAGGTCGGTACGGACAGGGGTGGTCACGGTGTCCACCTACTTGCCGTAGTTGGCCGCGACGCGCTGCGCGATGTAATCGGCTGCGGTGATGGGTGGGTAGGTGCCGGCGGCGCTCTCGATGAGCACGTCGGTGTTCGCCTGCGCGAAGTAGGCGATCGTGTAGCGCGGTCCGCTGTACTCGCCGCGACGTGGCGCCCGCACGCGGTGGAAGTTCGACGGCAGTCGGTCGTCGGACCAGCGCATCAGCATGTCGCCGATGTTGCAGGTGATCGCGTCGTCAGAGGGCTCCACCGGCGTCCACGCCTGGCCCTGTGCCTCGGCGCCCGGCAACACCTGGAGTCCACCTTGGCCAGAGCGCTGGAACAGCAGCGTCAGGGCATCGAAATCGGTGTGTGCGCCGGCCCGCCAGGCGGTGTCCTCGTCCAGCAGTTCGTCGGGGAACGCGTAGTAGTGCAGCAGCCGCAGGGTGCTCTGGTAGGTGCTCGACGACGGGTCGTGTGCGCGGGTGAAGAAGTCCCGGTCGAGGCCGAGATTGTCGGCGAAGCAACTCAGCAGATCCATCGCGAGACGCCAGCACTTGTGCTCGAAATCCTCGATGGTGGCGCGGAATCCGGCCAGCTCGTCCTCGCTCGGCCAGAGGCCTTCCATGCGCGGCCGGGTGAGCTGGTAGGACTCCTTCTGGTCCGGGGTGCCGACCGACGGGCGGACCTGACTCATGTACTCCCAGCCCGCGTTCTGCCCCTTCTTGAGCGGATACTGCGCCTTCGTGTCCGTCGGCAGGGCGAAGAACTTCGCCGACATCTCGAACGCATGGTTCACCTCGGCCAGGTCGATCCCGTGGTCGACGACCTGGAAGAACCCGATATCGGTTGCCGCGGACCAGAGCTCGTCGGCGATCTGTCCCCGCCGGGCATCGAAGTCGGCCAGGCTGATGCGGCGCACCTCGCGGTCGGTGGTCTCGGTTCCCAATCCACCCATGGCGCGCTCGCGGTGCAGCTCGGTCATCTCCGCTGCGCCCTCGGAGCGGTCGTCGGTGACGGTGGTGATGTCGGACATGGCTATCTCTCTCGTGACGATGAGCCCGCATGCGCTTTTCGACGCGACACCTGAGAGAGAGGACATCGCGGACGCGAACAGCGGGACTCTGACCCGCTGCTACATACGGCCTCGTGCAGTCGAGCATAGGCGACACCCACCGACCGCGCGAACCGAGCGCGCAGGTCAGGCTCACCTAACTTTTCTGGAAGCCCTCCATTTTCTGGACTAGTTCCAGAAAAGGCGTTATGGTGGAGCCATGTCGGACAGCCATCAGTTCCATCGACGGCTCCGCGAGGCGGGGATGCGGGTCACCGCGCCACGCCTGGCGGTGCTCGAGATCCTGGATGCGCATCCGCACTCGACGGCCGATTTCGTCGCTACCGGGGTGCGGGAGCACCTGGGCGGGGTCTCGACGCAGACCGTGTACGACGTTCTGCGTGCATGCACCAATCGTGGACTGCTGCGCCGAATCGAGCCGGCGGGTTCGCCTGTCCGCTACGAAACCCGGACCGGCGACAATCACCATCACCTCATCTGCCGGGAGTGTGGCGAGATACTCGACATCGATTGCGCTGTAGGAGAAACCGCGTGCCTGGTGCCTGATCGCGATCACGGCTATCAGGTCGACGAGGCGGAGGTCATCTTCTGGGGCCGATGCCCGAAGTGTCTGAATTCAACACTCGCCGAAGCGAGTTCGGCGTCCGTCTAGTCGACTCACGGAGAGGATGTGACCAAGGAGACTGTTCTCGGAGGAATCATCGAATCATCTAAGTCGTTGTAGAGACAGTAGATCCGAAGAACCAAAAGCATCGGCGTGACCATCGCCGATCCGCTACCTGAGGAGACACCACATGGCAACAATCGATCCCGTCTACACCATCGCTTCCACCGCGACCGGAGGCGGCCGCGACGGACAGGTCGTGTCGCAGTCCGGCCAGATCGACCTCGACCTGCAGCCGCCGAAGGAGATGGGCGGCAGCGGAGACGGAAGCAATCCGGAGGAACTGTTCTCGGCCGGATATGCCGCGTGCTTCCTCGGAGCGCTGCGCGCCACCTCGAAGCAGGCCGGTTCGCCGGTCCCCGATGACTCGACGGTCACGGTCGCCGTCGGGATCGGCAAAGACGACTCGGACGGCGGATTCGGGCTCGTCGCGACGATCGAGACGTACATCCCCGGCGTCGACGAGGCCAAGGCCAAGGAACTGACCGAGAACGCGCACGCCTTCTGCCCGTATTCGAAGGCGACCAAGGGGAACATCCAACACAACATCACGGTGCGGGTCTGACCCACGCCGTCGCGTACAGCCCACGCAACGAAAGGAGTGGTTTTTCGATGACCACCAGCACACCCATCACCAGCACCCTCACCGAGGAACAGAAGACGGTCACCGGAAAGGCCTTGCAGGACACCGTCGTCGACCTCATCGACCTGACGCTGATCGCAAAGCAGGCCCACTGGAACGTCATCGGGCGCCAGTTCCGTTCGGTACACCTCGAGCTCGACGAACTCGTCGCGGTGAGCCGTGAGTTCACCGACGCCGCGGCCGAGCGCGCCACCGCGATCGGTGTGAGCCCGGACGGGCGCGCCGAGACCGTCGCGAAGACGGCCAACACCAAGGGCTTTGGTGAAGGCTGGACCAAGGACGACGACGTCGTCACGGCGGTCATCGACAACCTCCAGGCCGTCATCGCCGGACTTCGCGAGCGGATCGAGGCCACCGAGAAGACCGACCCGGTGAGCCAGGATCTCCTCATCGAGATCGCCTCCAAGCTCGAGCAGCTCCACTGGATGTGGCAGGCCCAGTCCGTCTGACCTGCCCCGCGCAACGCCGACACGACCGACAGCCCCGGTCGTGTCGGCGTTGTCATTTCGAGCTTGCGAGCATTCTCCCTTCGTGACGATCCTCCGCTAGCGCTCCGGATCTCCTAGTAATAGGGCGTGGAGGTTGTTGCTGGAGGGACATCCTTCTTGCTGTGGTTGACGGGCTTGGTGTCCCAATGCACAGAAAGAAGGATGTCCGTGTCTCAGAGTAGAGGGTTGAGTCGTGGCGATCGGCGCCGCAATGAGCAGTTGAAGCGGTTGCGGTCGATCGTCTCGCGTGAGCGTGCGGTGTTGGCGGTCGATCTGGCCAGCGACAAGCAGGTGTTCGTGTTGACCGACCATGACAGCACAGTGTTGGCGCGTAAAACGTTTCGGTGTAGCCCCTGGAAGCTGGACGCCGCGATCTCCTGGGGCGCCACCCAGGCGGCCGCGGCCGGTCACCGCGGGATCGTGCTGGCCTGTGAACCCACCGGCAATCGGTGGCTGATCGTGGCCGAGTTGGCGGTGGCCGCGGGGGTGGAGTTGGTGTGTGTGCAGCCGATGCTGGTCGCGCGGGCCCGGGAGGCCGAAGACTTCACCCGCGACAAGTCCGATGACAAAGACGCCCTGATCATCGCTCGGCTGACCACCCAGCTGCACGTGTACCTGCCCGAATGTCCCGATCAGCGATGGGCCCGGCTACGGCATCTGGGTCGACGCCGCGTCCAGCAGATCGTCGCGGAAACCGCAGCACGCCAACAGGTTCGTGACCTGCTCGAATACGTGTGGCCGGCCGGGCTACGCGCGGCTGCGGATCCGATGCGCGCCAAGACCTGGCTGGCCGCGATGAGCGTGGTGGGCTGTGACCCGGCCGCGGTGCGCGGCTACGGCACCGGAGCGGCCGGTCGGGCCGCGTTCGGCCGGGCAGTCAGCGCCGAGATCGGCCAGTGGGGCGCCACCCGAGTGTGCTGGCGGATCATCGATGCCCTCATCGCTGCTGCCGACGATTCCCACGCGGTGGCCGCTCACCGTGCCGGTGCGCTCGAACGAGCCGCGTTCGCCCTCGGCGACCTGCGCTTGGCGCGTGCCGGCCGCGCCGAGGCCGACACCCGCATGCGCACGGTGATCGACGAGTTGGGCTACACCGAGTTGATCGACACCATCCCCGGAGTCTCGGTGATCTCCGCAGCAGCGATCCTGGCCGAAACCGGCGACCTGACCCGTTTCGACTCGGCCCGCGCCCTGGTCAAACACGCCGGCCTGTGCCCCCGAGAGAACTCCTCAGGCCGCTACCGCGGCACCACCACCATCAGCGGCCGCGGCCGCCCCCTGCTGCGGGTCGCGACCTGGCGTGCAGTGTGGGGAGCATTGGGCCACAACGAGATACTCACCGCCCGCCACCACCACCTCACCCACCGCGACCACAACAAACTCGCCGACAACCAAGCCCGCGTCGCCGTGGCCGGCTCGCTGCTACGTCAACTGCACGCCGTGCTGACCACCCGCACCCCCTGGGACCCCACCATCGCCGCCGGCGGTCTCACCCACACCCGACAGGAGGCCGCCTAACGACCCACACCCACAGGACCGGGGACAAGCTCGCATCTCCTGGGGAACAACCCGCACCTGAGCATGAGCAGTCCCTGCCACCGCGTGAACAAGCTCGAATGAAGGCCGTTGGGCACCACAGCCCGATTGAACGCTAGGTAGAGCACACGCGACCGGCACGACCCCCGCGTCCACCACCCACCGAACACCCCGAACAACCCGCGGAGCACGCCACATCGAAACACCGCCCGCGGGCAAGTACCCCATGCCCCAACCCGCAAAACACCCCCTTGACAACAAACCTCATAGGCCGCTCAGGGATCGGGGGTCCCCCCGCTGGTCGAGTAGCCACGTGCGAGCTTGCGAGCCCGAGGCGTATCGAGACCCCCGCACCCGCGAATGTGACCGGGCACACTCGGCCACGACGGCCGCATGTAGCGTGTCAGCGTGGACAGTTGGGCAGTGGTAGTGGGGTTGGGACTGCTCGCGGCGGCCATCGCGGTCATCGCGTTCGTCAGATACCGGCAGGGCGAGACTGCGACGCTGCAGCGCGACGCCGCCCTCGCCCGGGAACTGCGGGAGCTCGCCGGGGGCGACGAGGTCCGCCTGGCGTCGGTGGACGAGTTCGAGCTCGCCATCTATCAGCGACTCTTCTATGCATCGGTGGTCGGCCCCCGGATTCGTAGCGCCGCCTGGGCGCTGCTGGGCGTCACCCTGTCGGTCGCCGCCGCCGTGGCGGCCGCGGCCGGCGACGGTGTGCTGCACACCGTGGTGCAGATCGCCGCGCTCGTCGTCGCCGCGATCTTCGCGCTGGCCACCCTCACCTACGTGGGCATGGCGATCGTCCACGCTGCGACGACACCTCGTGTGTCGTTTGCCGAGTCCTACGCCGCCGCGGAGGAACGTGCCACCGAGGCCTGATGTCGCGAATGATCGGCGGCGCTGATCAGCGCGCCGCGAAGCGGCGTCGATACGCGGTCGGAGTCACCCCGACGGCGATGTTGAAGTGATGGCGGAGCAGAGTCGCCGAGGCGAACCCGACGCGGGCGGCGACGTCCTCGACCGGCAACGTGGTCGTCTCCAGGAGTCGACGCGCGTGCAGCACGCGCTGTTCGGTGAGCCAGCGGTGGGGTGACACCCCGACCTCGTCGACGAACCGCCGCGCAAAGGTGCGCGTCGACATGTGCATCCGTTCCGCCAGCTCGTCGACCGTGATGTCGGAATCGAGGTGTTCCACCATCCAATCCAGCACGGCGGCGAAGCCGTCGGATTCGCACGCGGGTATCGGCGCCTCGACGAACTGCCGCTGACCACCGTCGCGATGCGGCGGCACGACCATCCGGCGAGCGATCTTGTTGGCGACCTCGGGCCCGAACTCCTCGCGCACGAGGTGTAGCGCGGCGTCGATCCCGGCGGCCGTTCCCGCGCTGGTGGTGATCGGACCGTCGTCGACGAACAGGACATCGGTGTCGACGATCGCCTTCGGATACATCCGCGCCAGTTCGGGACCGAATCGCCAGTGCGTGGTGCACCGGCGGCCGTCGAGGAGGCCGGCCGCGGCGGCGGCGAACGCCCCCGAGCACACGGTGAGCACGCGGCCCCCGTTGTCGACGACGGTGTTCAGGGTCTTGAGCACCTCGGGTGGGAAATCCGGGCCGACACTGCCGCCGGGGATCGCGACCAGGTCGGCGTCGAGGCAGTCGTCGAGCGAGTGCGGCGGCACCACGGACGCTCCATGCCCGATGCTCAGTGCGACCCCGGGTTCGGGCGACGCGATCAAGAACTCGAACGGCGGGACCCCGTCGTCGGTGCGATCGAGGCCGAACACCTCGTTGATCACGCCGAACTCGAACAGCGCGACCTTGCGATAGAGCAGCACGGCCACCTTGGAAAGCACGTTCACCAGTATGGCGGAAATTTTGCGAGCATTGTCAATCAAGCCACTTATGGCGCGAAGTTTTCGGGAACATACTTTCTGTCATGACAGCTCTCATGCTTCTCGCACTCCTGATCCTCGTCCTCTCGCCGATCGCGATCCGCATCCAGCGACCCGCTTCGCGGCCGGCGGATCTCCTCCACCCACGGTTCGACCGCGCTACCGGGGCGCAACAATTGCACGACGACGTCGTCCTGCATCATCTGCAGCACCGCGACAGCGCCTGATCGGCGGATCCGGCTGCGAACCGCCTGTCGGGGTGCAAGAATTCGGTTCACCCAGGACACCCCGACGTTCACCCCGGTGTAGCGCAGCAATGCACTGCCGTCGTCGCGCGTCTTCAGATGACCAGGAGGACCGCGATGACGATGGCCATGGACGATCTGGCGACCGGCCCCAATCCGGCGAACCGCGCCGACCCGATCGACATCCTGCTTGCTCAGGCGCAATCGCGTGTGGCCGAACTGATTCCGGTCCGCCATGCCCGGATGTCGGCGACGCCCTTCACGTTCTATCGCGGTGCGGCAGCGGTGATGTCCGCCGACCTCGCGGCCACCGCCCACTCGGGGGTGATGACCCAGCTGTGCGGCGACGCGCACCTGAGCAACTTCGGGGTGTTCAACACGCCCGAACGACGGATGATCTTCGACCTCAACGACTTCGACGAAACGGCGCCGGGGCCCTTCGAGTGGGACGTCAAACGACTCGCGGCGAGTTTCGTGGTCGCCGGACGGCAGAACGGGTTCGGCGAGAAGGCCACCCGCAAGCATGCGCGCGAGGTCGCCAAGTCCTACCGGAAGTGGATCGCCGCGAGCGTGCAGCAGTCGACCATGGACTGCTGGTACGCACGGATCGACACCCAGGAGATGATCACCGAGATAGGTTCCATGCTCGACACATCGCGTGAGGAACGCGCGGTGCGCGGACTCCGGAAGGCGCAGCACCGCAACAGTGTGCGATCAGTGAGCAAGCTGTGCACCATCGGCGACGACGGCACGGTCCGGTTCCGCAGCGACCCGCCACTGCTGGTCCCGGTCAGCGAGATCTTCAACGGCCCACACGCCGACGTCCTCGCCGACCGAGTCGATCAGCGGCTACGGGACTACCGTTCGATGTTGCCCGACCACATCCGAGCGCTGTTCGACCAGTTCGCGATGGTGGACGTCGCGCGAAAAGTGGTCGGGGTCGGCAGTGTCGGCACCCGGTGCTGGGTCGTCCTGTTCCACGGCGCCCGCAATGACGATCCATTGTTCCTGCAGGTCAAAGAAGCGCAGAGGTCGGTGCTGGACGACTTCATCCCCACGCAGCAATACCCGAACCAGGGTCAGCGCGTCGTCGAGGGACAACGGCTGCTGCAGGCCGCCAGCGACCTCTTCCTGGGCTGGACATCCGGGTTGGACGAGAACGGCGAGAAGCGGGACTTCTACGTCCGGCAGTTGCGGGACGGCAAGGGTTCGGTGGTCATCGAGGCGCTCACCGAGGAGGAGATGAAACTCTACGCGCGACTGTGTGGTCGCACGCTCGCACAGGCGCACGCGCGCACCGGCAGTCGCCTCGACATCGCCGACTACCTCGCCGGGGCGAAGGCCTTTCCCGACGCGATCGCCGACTTCTCGCTCGCCTACGCCGATCTCAACGAGCGCGACCACGCCACGATGCTCGACGCCATCCGCAGCGGCCGGATCGAGACACGCGACCTCGTCTGAGTCGTGACAAGGTGTGGTGGACAGCTCCGCCACGAGAGTCCGACACCGAGAGGCGCACATGACCGACGATGCTCTCCGCGAACGGGTCCAGGGTCTGATGCCGCAGGCGCAGTCCGAACTCGCCGAGATGGTGGCCTTCGAATCCGTCTACGACCCCACCGGGACACCCCCCGAGGACTGCGACCGGATGGTCGACTGGCTCCTCGACACCTTCGGCGAACTCGGTTTCGACGACGTCGAGTCCCACGTCACCGCCGACGGCAGCAAGGCGGTGACCGGGCATCTGGCGGGGCCCGACGACGCGCCGACGGTCCTGCTGTACTTCCACCACGACGTGCAGCCGCCGCTCGGGGCCGACGAATGGGATTCGCCGGTATGGGAACTCACCGAACGCAACGGTCGCTGGTACGGGCGCGGCGCCGCCGACTGCAAGGGCAACATCGCGGTACACCTCACCGCATTGCGCGCCCTCGGGGGTGACCTGCCGGTCAACGTGAAGATCGTCGGCGAGGGCTCGGAGGAACAGGGCAGTGGCGGGATGGAGGACTTCGTCCCCCGCAACCCCGACCTGCTACGCGCCGACGCCATCATCGTGGCCGATTCGGGCAACTTCGAGATCGGGCGGCCGAGTCTGACGACCAGCCTGCGTGGTGTCGCCAATGTGATCGTGACCGTCGAAACCCTCGCCTCGGCAATGCATTCGGGCATGTTCGGCGGTGCCGCGCCGGATGCACTCGCCGCCCTGATCGCCATGCTGGCCTCCCTGCGTGACGAGAACGGCAACACGACGGTCCGCGGTCTGGATTCCACGGAGACCTTCGACGGTGTCGAGTACCCGGTCGACGCCTTCCGCAGGGACGCCGGCGTACTCGACGGTGTCGACGTCATCGGCTCCGGGAAAGTGGCGGACATGGTGTGGGCGCGGCCGGCAGCGACCGTGCTCGGCATCGACTGCCCGCCGGTCGTCGGGTCGTCGGCGGCGGTGCAGCCCCGGGCTCGTGCGCGCATCAACCTGCGGGTGCCGCCGGGCATGGACGCCAAGGTGGCTCAGCAGGCGCTGATCGACCATCTCACCGCGGTGGCCCCGTGGAACGTCCGGGTCACGATCGAGCCGGAGGCCTCCGGTTCGCCGTTTTCCGGGACGACGTCGGGGCCGGGGTACGACACGATGGTCGACGCGATGCAACGAACCTATGGTTCCGAGGTCCTGCTGATGGGTCAGGGCGGGTCGATCCCGCTGTGCAACGTCTTCGCCGAAACCTACCCCGAGGCGGAGATCATGCTGCTCGGTGTGGAGGAGCCGTCGTGCCTCATCCACGCGCCGAACGAGAGCGTCGATCCGGGCGAGATCGAGAACATGGCGATCGTCGAGGCGATGTTTCTCAGGGAGTATGCGCGTCGGGCCGCGCGCTGAATCGTTCGACGAGAAGGTCTTTCAACTGCGGGCGGCTCGCCGCCACCAAGGTGAACATCGCCTCGCGGGCCAGCCGCTCGGGGTGAGCACCGCGGAGCAGTCCGCGCCCGCCATCGGCCGCGATGAGGGCCGCTGCGGCATCGACGGCGAGTTGAGCACCGGCGGCGCGTGCGTCGATCAGGGCGTCGTGGTCGGTGATCGCGGCATCGAGGCGGACGCGCACCGCGCTGCCGCGTTCCCGCAGTCCTCGAGCCGCGGTCGAGTGCCCGATCTCGTCGAGGATCGCGGTGCAGCGCCGCACGAGGCCCAGCGGTAGCGTGCCGTTGATCCGGAGCCCGATGTTCTGGGTGGCGAAGAAATCAGCGTGGCCGACCCGGCTGACGATCCGGTCATCGGGCACCACCAGGTCGTCCACCGCGAGCGCCACCGTTCGGGTCGCATCCGCGACACCGAGATGCAGGGGAGTCATCGCGATCTCCGGCGACGGCTGGTCGACCGGCAGGATCGCGGCGATCACATCGTCGGAGTCGACATCGCGTGCGGAGATCTGGAGCAGATCGATGACGCCCCACCCACTGACGAAGGGCGCATACCCGTTCAGTCGCCACCCGCCGTCGACCCGCGTGGCGCGCATGCGCGGTGGGGTCGGCACCGCGCCCGCGTAGGCGACCCCGGCACGCAGCTCGCCGGTCATCGTCGGCGCGAGCAGTTCGTCACGCAGCAGGGCGTTCGGGGTGCCGGCCAGCGAGATCACCACGCCGTGATGCTGCAGCCAGGTGAACACGGTGGGCAGGCACCCGCTCGCCATCACCTCCTGGATCTCGAGCACCTGATACAGCTCGAGGCCGGGGCCGCCGGACTCCACCGGAGCCGCGATGCCGAACAGCCCGGCGTCGGCGATCGCGGTCCAGTGCGAGTCCGGGATGGACCCGGTGCGGTCGACCTCGGCGGCGGCCGGGAAGAGCACGTCATCGGCGATGCGGTACGCGCTCTCGACGAGCTGCGCGCGGCGCGCCTCGGGGTCGATGCTCACCCGGCCAGCCTACGGGCCGGGCAGGGTCAGATCGTGCAGAGCGGCGAGTAGTCGGTGCGGCCGCCGGTCGTCGGGGAGACCAGGAAGATGCACGAGTTGAACCCGGCCTTCTCGACCTCACCGCGCAGCATCTTCAAAGTCGCCGTGGACACGACCGGCTCGCGGGAGAGCACGAAACCGGACAGGCGTGACGGGTCGCCGACGATCGCGAACTCATACGGATCGGTCGGGGTGTCACCCTCGCCGACCCAGGTGACGATGTAGTTCGGGGCGCCACCCGGATTGATGCTCACGGGAACCTGCGGGAACGACACCGACAGCTGGGCGTTGGTCACCGGGTCGACGACGTCGGCCTTGCCCTTGACCCCGTTGGTCTGGCCGGTGAACGTGGTGCAGGTGTTCTCCACGCCGATGGTCGTCGCATCGATCACCGTGTAGTTGGCCTTGGTGTCCTTGGCGCAGTTCAGATTGAAGAACGCCGGGATCGCCGCGAGCTGCCACCACGAACCGAGATACCGCTCGGTGTCGAGTTTCGGAATCGGCTGCAGCGGGGCGGCCGACGCAGCGCCGCTGCCGGCGACCAGCGCGCCGATGGCGAGGCCGATGGTGACGAGCACGGTGAACAGGGGTCGGATCGTGCGGGTGATGCGCATCTTGCGGCTCCGTTCGGTCAGTGGATGAACGCTGGCCATTCGGAGCGACCCTGTTGTCGGATGGGTCTTCTGTTCCTCGGTGATCGAGTAGGTGACGAGCGGCAGCGAGGAGCCGTATCGAGATCTCGTACGGTGCGCCGCTACTCGATCAAAGGGAGGGCGTCAGTCGACGTTCGACGGCTTCCAGGTCGCGACCGCCCAGATCACGATGAGGTCGAGTGCGATGATCAGGATCGCCCACAGCGGGTAGTAGGGCAGCCACAGGAACTGGGCGATGATCGAGATCGACGCGATGACGATCGCCGAGATCCGGGCCCAGTCGGCTCCGACGGCGAGACCGCCGGCGACGATGATCGCCAGGATGCCGATGATCAGGTGAATCCAGCCCCACGTGGTGAGATCGAACTGATAGACGTACTCGGCGCCGACGACGAACAGCTCGTCGTTGGCCAGTGCGGAGATCCCCTGAAACACCGCGACGAGGCCGGCGACGAACAGCAGCGCGGCCGCGACGATGGAGATGCCGAACGCAAAGCCTTCCTTGACGCCGTAGTCGATGTCCTGGTCAGGCGTGCTCATGGCGTTTCCTTCCGATACGGGTGATGAACCTGAGGCCGATGTGTCGGAAGACAACTGTAGTGGGCTGAGTTCGACGGAAACCCAAAAACGCGCATACGGGGCGTAACGGCTTCGTCACGGTGTGATGCCCCCGATGGCCCGCTGACCAGCCGATTTAGCCCCGCAGGGGGCGTGGGGGTAAGCTATCGCAGGCTACACACGGGGTGTGGCGCAGCTTGGTAGCGCGCTTCGTTCGGGACGAAGAGGTCGTGGGTTCGAATCCCGCCACCCCGACGCAAGGTTGAGATTGCAGAAGAAGCCCTGACCAGGGATTACCCGGTCAGGGCTTCCTCGTCTGAGCGGTCAGGGACGGATCTCGTACACCGCGTTGAAACCGGTCTGCGCCGCCTGTCGGAAGCGGGTGAATCCGGCGTCGACGGCGATCTCTCGAACCGCACTCTCCCCGGCTTGTGCCCCGAGGGTGTATCCGCCCGGCTGGGACAGACTGTTGGGCAGGCACAGGAAGGTCGATGCGCTGTAGAACAGCCGACCGGCCGGGTTGAAATTCTCCTCCACCACATCGGATGCGTACGGCTCCACCAGCAGCCACGTGCCGTCCGGCGCAAGAGCCTCCCGCACGCGACGGGCCGCGCCGAGCGGATCGCCCATGTCGTGCAGGCAGTCGAACATCGCGATCAGGTCATAGCCGTAGCCGGTGAACTGCTGTGCCGTGGCGATCTCGAAGCTCACCTGGCTGGCGAGTCCGGCATCGGCGGTTCGTTTGCGCGCCAGGGTGATCGACTCGGTGTGGTAGTCGAAACCGACGAATGTGCTCATCGGGTACGCGGCGGCCATCAGCCGTGTCGACGATCCGAGGCCGCAACCGATGTCGGCCACTCGCGCGCCCGCCAGCAGCTTCTCCTCGACACCGTCGAGGGCCGGAATCCAGGTCGGCACCAGGTCGGCGACGTAACCGGGGCGATAGAAGGCGTCGCACCCGACGAAGACGTCCTCGTGGTGCTCGTGCCATCCGACCCCGGCGCCGGTGCGGAACGCCTCGGTGATCTTCGGTTCCGCGCGCAGCGTTCCCATCGCGGTGAGGAAGGCCGCAGGCACGTTCGGACCGTCCGGGTCGGCCAGGCAGAACGCCTGTTCGGCGGTCAGCGAGAACCGGCCCGAGGGCGGGTCGTAGCTGACGTAGCCGCCGGCCGCCTGCCCGCGTAGCCATTCGGTGAGATACCGCTCGTGACAGCCCGTCCGCGCGGCGAACTCGGCCGGGGTGGCCGCGCCGTCGGCGAGTGAGCGGTAGAGGCCGAGCCGCTCACCGATGACGACCGATCCGGCAGCATCGGTTGCCGCCATGTCGGCAACCACTTGATTCATGAATTCATGCACCTTGTCGGGGTCCATGTCCTTCTCCCTTCGCGTCGCCGATCGTTGTGGGTGGCGACGGAATGCAACGATGCGCACCGCCCCTGTCATGGCGCTGCCATCCGCTATCGTCAGACTCGCACCAAGGCATTCGCCCTGGTCAGTGGATCGCTGAGAAGTGGGGCCGTGATGGCAGGCGGACGCATCGGGTCGCTGCGCGTCGGGCTGCTGGGTCCCCTGCGCGTGATCGTCGACGGCGACGTGGTCGACATCGTCGGCCCGAAACGCCGCGCCGTCCTCGCGATGCTGGCGGTGGCGGAGGGGCGCGTCGTCCCCGTCGGGGATCTCCTCGACGCGCTCTGGCCCGCGGACCTACCGGAATCAGGCCGACAAGCCCTGCAGAATCACGTCTCTCGGCTTCGTGGACAACTCGGTCCGGCCGCCGACCGCCTGGAGACCCTGCCGTCGGGCTACCGGCTGGTCCTTGCCCCAGACGAACTCGACGTGACGCAGGTCCGTGCCGCGCTCGAGTCCGCTCGCGAGACGCCGGCCGAAGGCTTTGCGGTCCTGCGAGTCGCGGACGAACTCTGGCGGGGACCCGTGCTGACCGACCTCCTCGACGTCGAGCCGATCGCCACCGCGGCAACAGGTTACGAGCTACTTCGCCGTGACATCGGTGACGCACTGGTCGCCGGTGGCCTCGCAGCAGACCGGGCCTCCGACGTCCTGTCCCGCGCTGCGGCCGCCGCCGCAGCCGAACCCCTCCGCGAGCCGACCGCAATACTGCACATGCGAGCCCTGGCGGCCACCGGCGATGTGCCCGCTGCACTGGAGGCGGCCCGCTCGTTCCGACGACGGCTTGTCGACGAAACCGGTCTCGACCCATCGCCCGCCCTGCGCGAGGCCGAGAACGAGATCATCTCGGCAGCTGCCGGTTCCGCCGAGTCGCAGCCGAGACCGCCGCGAACACAGGCGCGACTGATCGGGCGGACTGCACAGGTGAACAGCCTGCAGACATTGCTCGGTCGAGAGCGGCTGGTGAGCATCGTCGGTCCGGGCGGGATCGGCAAGACCAGTGTGGCAAGAGAAATCGTCGCGCACAGAACCGATGCCGCAATCGTTCTGCTGGCGTCGGTCACCGACCCGACATCCATTCCGTACGCGTTGGCGGAGGCGTTGAACGTGAAGGTGGAGCGTGGCGACGTGCTTTCCGCATGTCTCGCCGTGCTCGGGCAGCAACCGGCATTGCTGGTCATCGACAACTGCGAGCATCTGCTCGATCCGGTGCGTGACACGGTGTCCCGAGTCCTCGAGACATGTCCCGAGACAACGGTTCTCACCACCAGCCGGGAGGCGCTGGGCCTCCCGGTCGAGTATGTGGTGCGACTCGCACCCCTGACCCTGCCGAGGCCCGACGAGGATCCCACGGCCGCACCGTCGGTTCAGCTGTTCATCGAACGAGCGCAGCGGGTACGTCGCGGCGCCACACCGACATCCGAGCAGGCTCGCACCATCGCCGACATCGTCGCGCGCCTCGACGGGATGCCCCTGGCCATCGAGCTCGCGGCGGGGCGACTGTCGACGTTCTCCCTCGACGATTTGTCCGCACGACTGGACCGGTCGCTCGATCTGCTGGGTGGCGGTCGTCCCACCGTCGACGCACGCCACCGGACCCTGCGCGCCACGGTGGCGTGGTCCTACGACCTGCTCGGAGAGAATGAACGTGCGTTGTTCCGGCAGCTCTCCGTCTTTCCCGACGGGGTGGGCTTGGAGACAGCGGAACAGCTGGCAGACGACCTCAACCTGTCGGCAGGCGCCGACGAGGTCCTCGCCCGGCTGGTCGAGACATCGATGCTGGAGGTGTCCTTCGACGGCCCGACGCGGTACCGCATGCTGGAGACGTTGCGCGCCTACGGCATCGACCGCCTCGACGCGGAAGGGGAGATGGAGACGGCCGTCGAGAGTTGTCGGCGCTGGGCGGTCGAGCTGTGCGCGAGGATCGGGAGCCTGATCGCGTCGGACCAGGAGAGCGCCGGCGACGCGACGTTACGTCGTGAGCTGGCCAACCTGCGGGCCGCCTGGCAGTCGGCGCGCACGTCGTCGACGGTGGACGACGCCGCCGCCATGGTGATCCCTCTCTACGATGCCATCGCCTACCGCGACCTGATGGAGCTGCGGCAATGGGCTCTGGAACTCGCGGATGATCCTGCGCTGTCCGGAAATCCACGCGCCGGGGTCGTGGTCGCTGCTGCCGCCGAAGCCACCTACCACCAGGGTGACTTCGTGCGCGCCGAACAACTCGCCACGTCGGCGCTGACGGCCGCAGACGGAGCCGACAAGTGGGTCGGACTCGCGGTGCTGTCCGTCGTCGATCTGGCCCGGGGAGCATGGGATGACTGTGTCGAACACGCGCTCGCCGCGGCGGCGCTGACCGACGGCAGAGATCTGCTGGGAATCGCCGCGCTGGCACGGGCGTACTCCGGTGACCTGGCCGGCGCCCGGCGACTGAACGCACGCGGTGCGGCCAAGGCCGTGTCACCGTCGATGCGTTCCTGGGCCGCGTACGTCGACGGGGAGATCGCCGGGTGTGCGGGTGACGGCGACGCCGCGCAGGCGTACTACCTGACGTCGATCGACCTCGCAGAACAGTGCGGCGCAACGTTTCTCGTCGGAGTGGCATCGGTGGGGTTGCAGTCCGCGCGCGCCACATCCGGGCGCACCGACGAGGCCCTGCGCGGATACCGCGACGTGATCGACTACTTCACCAGGACCGGCAACTGGACCCATCTGTGGACCACGCTGCGCAACCTGGCCGGACTGCTGCACGACCTCGGCGACGCGACCACCGCATCCCTGCTCCTCGACGCCGCCGACACCGCACCCGATGCCCCGACCGTGGCCGGTGCCGAGCAGAGAACCGCACCGCCGAAAGCAGTTACCGACCGTACTGCAATTCTGCGTGCTGCCCGCGAATCCATCGATCGGCATCTGCGTCACTCGTGACCGGCAGATCGGGGATGGTCCCCGCCCCGTATACACGGTGGTCGACATACGTCTCCTCGGCGATCCACGCCGCGTACTGCGCATCACCCAGTTCCTCGATGAGAGCGGACGTCTGGGTCTCCTGCGCCGCCAGCGCCCGGACCTTCAGCTCCAGGACGTCGTCGTCGAGCGGCAGGTCCACGGCGAGGCTCTCGGAGGGGTGAACCACCGGAAAGCCGGGCAGGTAGACACCGAGCCGCTCGTTGAGCTCGCCCCAGCGCGCGTTCCGGTTCTCCGACACCGCCGCATACATGAGTCGTGTACCCGGTGCAGCCGCGCGGTCGAAAGCCGCAGTCGCCCAGGATGAGACGGTGCGGTGATCCGGATGGCCGGTGAATCCGTCCGGCCCGAACGTCAGGATGGTGTCCGGCCGGACATCGTCGATGATCTCGCACAGTCGTGCCACCGCTGCGCCCTGATCTGCCGCGGCGCAGCCACCGTCGCGGTAGGCAAGCCAGTGATGTTCGGTGACCCCGAATACTGCCAGGCAGCGGACCAGTTCATCGGTTCGGGTTCTTGCGAGTCGGAGTTTGGGCCATCGCAGGTTGTCGGCGGTGCCGAGCTCGCCGCGGGTGGCGGTCACACAGACCACCCGGGACCCGGCGCGTCGTGCGATGGCCATCAGGCCGCCGGCCAGGTAGGCCTCGTCGTCGGGGTGCGCCCAGATCCCGAGAATGGTGCCGAGTTCGGTCACCCGGGAAGTCGTGTCGATCATCGTTCCTCCTCGATCAATCGGATGCCCCGATCGTCGAGGTGCGTGCTCGCACGGTGCTAACGCTGCGCTGTCATCGTCACATCGAAACGATCACCGGGGTGATCCGCCGATGACGGATCACCCCGGTGATCGCGATGCTGTGCCGGCGCGTTCAGGCGTCGGCGGAGGGATTCGTGTTGGTGCCGCCGTCGGAGACCTCGAAGTTCTTCCACTCCCCGTCGTCGAGGACCTGCATCGCAACGCCCAACTGGTCGTCGGGCGCCTCGACGGTCTTCAACCAGTCGTACGCGCCGGTCGCGTCGGCGAACTCCTTCGACTCGATGACGTCGCCGTCGGCATTGACCACTCGGTACTGCGCCATGTGCATGCTCCCATCGACCTCGGTTGTCACTCGCCACGGTGTCGACATCACCGCGTCCTCGTCGCGTACCCACTTCAGGAGGCGGTCAATCACGCCGGCGTCATCTCGGCGACCGGCGCGGGTGTGTACTTCTCCCGGTGGATGTGACGTCCCGGCATGCGTCGTCGCTTGCAGGCCTTGACGCCAGCTTCGACCATCGCGGGAGGCCCACACAGGTAGGCCACGTACCCGCGCAGACTGTCGAAGTCCGCGACCACGGCGTCACCGACATAGCCTGACCGTCCCGGCCACTCTTCGCGGCTGACGCACGGGTTGTAGTGCACGTTCGGATGGGACTCGCGCAACTCCGACCAGAAGTCGACGTCGTAGAGGTCACCTCGATGTCGGACCCCGTGGTAGAGGTGGATCTCGCGGTCGGGTGTCTGATCCAGTGCCTCGAGGGCGATCGACTTCAACGGAGCCAGCCCGGTGCCGCCGGCGAGCAGGATCATCGGCGCGTCCGTGTCGGCGCCGTGGACGAAATCGCCCCACGGCCCGCGCATCTCGATGGGATCGCCGGGTTCCAGGGTGTCGAAGATCCAGCGATCGGTCGCGGCGCCGTCGGGGACGCGCCGGACGTGGAACTCCAGACGGTCGGCGCTGCTCGGCGGATTTGCCATCGAGTACTGGCGAATCTGCCCGCTGCCGGGCACCACGAACTCCAGGTACTGGCCCGCCGAGAAGCTCAGCGGCTCATCGATGCCGACACTCAGCGCCACCGTGTCGTGTGCGAGTTCGCGGATCTCGTGCACGGTGCCCTGCAGGTCCCGCAATGGGTGCGCGGGCCCGGAACCGGCGTCGAGGGGAACCTCGATCTCCGCGTCTGACGTCGGCGACGACTGGCAGGCCAGCACGAACCCCGATGCCTGGTCGTCGGCGCTGAGCACGGTCTCCGACACCGCGGGCTGATCCACGGTTCCGCTGCACAGCTTCACCTTGCACGTCCCGCAGGTGCCCTGATTGCAGGAGTTGGGCAGGTAGACACCACTGCGCAGGAATGCGTCGAGCAGGGTCTGCTCGGCACCGCAGTCGACGGTCTTGTCCGCAGAGCCGACGACCTTGACCGAATGCTGCGTGGTCATGTCACACCTCCCACGTCACGTGCAGCGACGTCGGGCCGCGGAAGCCCCAACCCCAGAACTCGACGTCGTCGGAGGTGTCGCGCTCGAGGTTCGGGATGGAGTCGAACAGTTCCTCCAGCCCGATCCGGCACACGTGGTTGGCGAAGTAGATCCCGGCGCACGCGTGGTTGCCTGCGCCAAATGCCAGGTGCGGCAGCGGAGGTCGGGACAGGTCGTAGTCCGAGGGCGCGTCGTAGAGTGTGTGATCGTGGTTGGCCGATCCGTAGGACATCAGGACCACCGACCCCTCCGGTAGGGACACTCCGGCCACCTCGACATCGGTGGTGCTGATGCGTGCGGTGGCCGACCAGATGGGTGAGGTCCAGCGCATGCCCTCGGAGATCGCGCGAGGGATGAGACCAGGCTCGTCCACGACCTGTTCCATCTGGTCGAGCCGGGTGAACAGTCCGACGAGTGTCGAGGCCATCGCGTGGCCGGGCTCCTGCATGGCACCGAGCAGGTACACGTACAGCGTCGGGTAGATGTAGTCGCGGTCGCGGGTTTCGCCCTCGGGCATACCGTCGTGCAGCCAGTGGCTGATGGCGCTGTCGTCGGGGTGGGTGATCCAGTGATCGATCAGCGGGTCGACGATGGCGCGGATCTCCTCCTTGGCCTCATCGCCCTCGCGAAAGCCCTCCGGGTTGGTGAACTCGCCGTTCTCGTCGACGCCGGCGTTGGTGAACGACCGCGACAGCTTGTGGAACCATTCGCGCAGCTTGTCGGAGCTGACATTCTGCAGCCCGAGGAGATCGCCGAGTGCACGGACGGACACCGGTTCGCAGTACTGCGCAACGAGTTCGGCGCTGCCGTCGTCTTCGAACTGCTCGAGGTAGCGGCGGGCGATCGGGCGGACCAGATCGTCGATCCAGCGGTCGACCTCCTGCGGTTGCAGGGCCGGGTCGACCATCGATCGCAGATCATCGTGGATGTCGCCGTTGACGCCGATGACCGCCGGGTGACCGAAGGTGCGACCGCCGGCTTTGGTGATGATCGCCTCGAAGTCATCGCTGGTGGCGACCTCGCGGCATATCTCGGCAGTGCTGGCCACGTAGGACCCGAGAACGGGCACGTAGGCGAGCGGCGCCTCGCTGCGGAGTCGTTCATAGACGGGGTAGGGATTGCGCTCGAGTTCGGTCATGGTGATGTCGTCGAGCCAGGAAACCGTGGTGGTCATGAGCTGCTCCTTCGCGGTCGGATGTCCGGTGTCGAGACACGTTAGGAGTCGTGGATGAGCTGATCGACACCGATTGCGCGGCGGCGACACCGATCGCGCGGAAGAAATGTGAGCTACATCGCACAAGATGTCGGCGATGCGGTAGAACACAAGAATCATGGCCGGATCGAAGCAGCTCATGGACACACGGGACTGGAACACAGCACATCAGGCGGTCGCCGATGTGTACTTCCCCCACGAACTGCGCGCCCTCGATGAGCGTGACGACGTAAACCTCACCATGCGCACCGTGGAACTCGGTGGGGTGACCATCGGTCGGCTGAACTGGGGGACCTCGGTGTCCATCGCCTGCGACTATCCCGGCGCACACGAGGTGAACATCCCGGTGTCCGGGCGGCTGCATTCACGCAGCGGATCCACCGAGATTGTCTCGGTTCCAGGAACCGGGACCATCTTCACGGCCGGACGGCCGTCGCTGATCAGCGAGTGGACGGCCGACTGTCACGTCATCGGGGTGAAATTCGACGAAGAACACCTCGAGCGCGAGGCCGACCGGATTCGCGTCGCGCCGGTGCGAAGCCGGCTGCGCCTGCCCGATCAGATCGACCTCACCAGCGAGCAGGGCGCCGCTTGGCTGGGTTTGCTGACGGCGTTGTCTGCGCAGATCCGTGACCCGGTGGACCTCTTGGCCAATCCGCTCGTCGGACCGCAACTCGCCAGCGCGGTGACCACCGCGTTCCTGCTGGCCGTGACGCCCGAGACCGCCGAGGTCGACGGTCGGCTGCGACCCGGCATGGTCAAACGAGTACTGGATGCTCTCAACGACGATCCTGCGCACCCGTGGACGCTGGCCGAGATGGCGGCGATCGGCGACACGAGTGTGCGCCGTCTGCAGGAGGCGTTCGCCGACTATGTGGAGACCTCGCCGACGCGAGCCCTCGCGGACATCCGGTTGGATCGTGCTCACGCCGAGTTGGCGCGCGGCGCGACCACCGTCGCCGATGCCGCATCGCGCTGGGGGTTCAGCAGTCCCAGCCGGTTCGCCGCGGCGTATCGGCGCCGGTACGGTTCGAGCCCGTCGCACACGCTGCGCGGCCGCGCCTGACGATGCGCGACCGCGGCGCGTGTCGCGTCGTCAGACGTTCCGCCAGGTCGCCACGGCCCAGATGATGACGATGTCGACGGCGATCACCAGGATCGACCACCACGGGAAGTAGGGCAGCCACAGGAAGTTCAGGATGATCGACAGGGATGCGATGCAGATGGCCCCGACTCGGGCCCAGGCGGCGCCGGTGAACATGCCCACCGCGATGGCGATCGCGATGATGGCGACGACGATGTGGATCCATCCCCAGGTGGTCAGGTCCATCTTGTAGACGTATTCGGGTCCGACGACGAACAATTCGTCCTCGGCCACCGCCGAGATGCCCTGGAGTAGTTCGATGATGCCGCCGACGAGCAGCAGGATGGCGGCCCCGATGGTGCCGAAGGCGGCAAACCCCTGCTGCACCCGGTGCTCGGATTGTTGTGCGGTCATGCGCGTTCGCTTTCTCTCAGACGATTTCCACCACGCATCGTCGCCGTGACCATGAGGCCTTCACATCACCCTTTGCGGGTGATTGACTGTGCCCGTGAGCATCACTTCCACATTGCTGCATACGCGATGGTTGGTGAGGGCGCCGATCTGGTTGTTCCGGGCGCGCCTGGGATTCCTGTTCGGCGGCCGCATGTTGCTCCTGGAACACACCGGCCGGACCACGGGCCGGCCACGATATGTGGTGCTCGAGGCGGTGGAACACCCGGCGCCGACGCGAGTCGTCGTCGCCTCCGGCTTCGGAATCCGGTCCCAGTGGTTCCAGAATCTCCAGGCCGACCAACGGTGTCGCGTATCGATCAGGCGTCTACATCAGGTTCCCGCCATCGCGCGCACGGTCACCGACGAGGAGCGGGCCGCCATCGTCGCCCGCTATCGCAGTCATCACCCGCGCGCGTACGCCGAGTTGTCCGGTGTCACCGAGGAAACCGTCGGTCTCCGAATCGACGAGGTGCCTTACGTGGAACTGACGCTGCGCTGACCGGAGCAGCCCAGTTGTTCGGCCAGATCCGTGAGATCCGTCGCGTGGATGTCGTTCTCGGGTGAGCCGGTGTCGTCCTTGCGATCCGGTCCCGCATCGGGGCCCCACTCCAGCGGTCGCTCGACGAAAGCCGTTCGCAGACCGAAGCTTCGGGCGGCATCCAGGTCGCTCTGATGGGTGGCGACCATCATCACCCGTCCCGGTTCGACCTCGAGCAGATCGGCCAGGCCGCAATAGGTTTCGCGGGCCGGCTTGTAGTGGTGCCACAGGTCGGAGCCGCCGATGACGTCCCAGTCGAAGCCGTTGTGCTTGGCCATGTCGGTCAGCAGGGCCACCGAACCATTGCTGAGTGCGCAGACGATGAAGTCCCGTTTGAGGCGACGGATGCCGGGGGCGGCGTCGGGCCAACCGGGGATGGTGCGCCACGCACGAACGAGCGTCTCCGTCTCGTCGTCGGTGAGCGTCACGCCGAAGGCCTTCGCGACGCCGTGCAGGGTATCGGTCTGCAACTCGTCGAGCCGCCGCCAACCCCACTCGCCCGATTCCACGCGGGCGAGGGCGGGCGCGTAGCGGCGTCGCCAGTCCCTGGCAAAGGCGCCGGCGTCGACATCGGGGACCGTCGTTTGAACCACCGAGGAGATGCCGGTGAACCAGTCGGTGACGGTGCCGAAGGTGTCGAACGCCAGCACTCGGACCCCGGCGATCGACGACGAGGTCACGTGATCTCGGTGGCCAGCTGGGGCAGCGAATGATCCTCGGCGAAGGCGGCGTCGCCGTGGGACACGGGCGTGAGGGTCAACAGACTGGCTTCCGGGCGGCAGCAGAACCGTGCCGGCGCATACGGCGAGGTACCGAGACCGGCGCTGACGTGCAGCTTCATCGCCGATCCCCAACTGGAGACGCCCTTGACCCGCGACCGGTCGAGGTCGCAGTTGGTGACGAGCGCGCCCACGAGCGGCAGGCACAGCTGGCCGCCGTGGGTGTGGCCGGCCATCACCAGGTCGTAACCATCGGCGGCGAAACGGTCCAGCACACGCGGCTCGGGGGAGTGGGTGAGGCCGAGACGCAGATGAGCCAGCGGGTTGGGCCGGCCGGCGACCGTGTCGTAGCGGTCCCGTTCGATGTGCGGGTCGTCGACGCCGGCCGCGACCACCCGTACTCCGCCGACCTCGAGTTCGCGGACGGTGTGCGTCGCGTCGAGCCACCCGCGTTCGGTGAACGCCGCGCGCAGATCCTGCCAGGGCAACGGCTCACCGAAGGTGCGGGTGTGGTCGGTCTTGAAGTACTGGAACGGGTTCTTCGGCTTGGGGCCGAAGTAGTCGTTGGACCCGAACACGAACAGTCCGGGCCGCGACAGCAGTCCGCCGAGGGACTGGATCACCGCCGGGACGGCCTGCGGATGAGCGAGGTTGTCGCCGGTGTTGACGACCAGGTCGGGTTCGAGGGCCTCGAGCTCCGACACCCAGGCCTGCTTGAGCCGTTGGTTGGGCGTCATGTGCAGATCGCTGATGTGCAGGACCCGCAGCGGTGCCGCACCCGGTTCCAGCACGGCGAGAGTGTTGTGCCGCAACGTGAACGCGTTACGTTCGATCACCGTCGAGTAGAAGAGGCCCGCGGCCGCCAGGCCGGCCAGGCCCCCGACTGTCCGGGTGGCCGCGACGCGGCGGGTGAGGGCGTTGTCGAGGTGGACCATTCACCCAGGATACGCAGATCCCGGCGTGGTCCGCCTCCGGGTTTCGCCCCCTACCCGCCGGTCACCCCGGAAGTTGGATGACCACCGGCCCGACACCCGGAACCTGCACGGTCGTCTCCGTGGGACCAGGGTTGTCGTCGTCGCCTCGGCGGCCGTTGCTGACGTAGATGGTCACCACGCTGCCGGGCATCGCCGAATCCGACGGTGCGGTGAACACCACCGTGCCCTGCGGGCGGGCGCTGTCGACGTCGAGCTGATTGACCTTGAAGCCCTCGGCCTGCAGCCGTGACGTCGCGGCGCTCGCGGGCATGCCGCTCACCCGGGGGATGCGGCCGCTGTCGGTGCCGCGCATGTACCGCGGATCGGTCGGTGGTAGCCGGACCGGTCCGAACTCGGTGGCCACCGGTTGGACGGCCTGGAACCAGGTGCGCGCCGGTTCCATACCGCCGAACAGTGTGCCGTCATAGCACTGCCGCAACGGGCTGCTGCAGATCCCGGTCGGGTTCGGGCCGTCGTTGTAGACGTAGGACGAACCGGCGATCTGGTTGGTGAACCCGATGAACGCCGACGAGCGGTGCGACTCGGTGGTACCGGTCTTGCCCGACATCGGCAGGGTCCAGCCGGCCGATCCGGCCGCACCGGCCGCGGTGCCGGCACCCAGGTGATCCTGGCCCATCGCAACCGCCAGGGTGTTCGCGAGACCCTCCTCGACGACCTGTTCGCACTTCGGCGGGTCGAACGGGATCGCGGTCAGTGCGGGCTCGTCGTTCTCGGTCATCACCGGGTTGCCGTAGGCATCCCGTTTGATGCGGCTGATCGACGCGATCGGATTCGGCGGGCACCACATGCCGCCGGACGCGAGGGTGGCCCCGACGTTCGACAGCTCCAGGCCGTTGACCGGCAGCGGACCGAGGGTGAACGAACCGAAGTTCCCGTCCTTGACGTACTGCGCCATGCTCTTCTCGCCGTAGCCGGATGAGCCCGGCACCGTGTAGGACCGCAGTCCCAGCCGGACGGCCATGTCGACGGTCGGCTTCACCCCGGTCTGCTGCAGGAGCTGGACGAACGCGGTGTTCGGGGACTGTGCCAGGGCCTGTGTGACGGTCATCGACCCGGGGTAGCGCCCGGCGTTGCGAACACAGTAGGCGTTCTCCGGGCAGCCGGGGGTGCTGCTGTTACCCATGCCCTGAACGGCGACGGACCCGGGCACGGGGAGGTTCGACGCGACGCCGAGCCCCTTCTCCATCGCCGCCGCGGTCGTGAAGATCTTGAACACCGAACCGGCGCCGTCGCCGACCATGGAGAACGGCTGTGGCTGCACCGTCTGGCCGGCCCTCAGGTTCAGCCCGTAGCGACGGCTCGACGCCATCGAGAGGACGTCGTGCGATTGCTTGCCCGGCCGGATCGTGCTCATGACGTTCGCGACGCCCTCGGCATCGGGGGAGGCCTGGGTGCGGACCGCGCGGATGGTGGACCGCTGGGCCTGCGGGTCGAGGGTGGTGCGGATGATGTAGCCGCCGCGCATCACCGAGTCCCGCGAGATCCCGTTCTCGGCGAGGAACTGCAGCGCGTAGTCGCAGAAGAATCCGTTGGCGTCGGCGCCGATGCAGCCCTGGGTCGGCGTCTGGGGGTCGGGGATGACACCGAGCGGCGCCTCCTTGGCCGCGACGAGTTCCTCGCGACGCTCCGGGAAGTTCTCGATCATCGTGTCGAGCACGGTGTTGCGGCGGCTCGTCGCCGCTTCGGGATTGGTGTACGGATCGAGTGCCGAACTCGACTGCACCATCCCGGCGAGCATGGCTGACTCGGCGACGTTCAGGTCGCGTGCGGGCTTGCCGAAGTAGGTCTGTGCGGCGGCCTCGATGCCGTAGGAGTTGTTCCCGAAGGGCACCACGTTGAGGTAACGGGTGACGATCTGCTTCTTGGCCTCCTGTTTGGCGGCGGCGTCGTCGAGCCCCTTGTCGCGCTTGGCCTGGTCGATGAGCGACTGCTCCATCGTCAGGGCCATCCGGACCTCACGCAGTTTGCGTGCCGGGGTGACCTCGATGGCTGCCTGACGATCGGCCTCGGTCCGCGCCAGGACCAGGAGCTGATAGTTCTTGATGTACTGCTGGTCGAGCGTCGACGCACCCTGCTGCACCTCGCCCGACGACGAGTTGGTGAGGGCGGCGCGGATGGTGCCTCGCCAGTCGACGCCGTCGTGCTCGAGGAAGCGTCGGTCCTCGATCGAGATGATCGCCCGGATCATGTCGGGAGAGATGTCGTTGTAGCCGACCTGATAGCGGTACTGGTCGAAGAGACGCGCGATCGGGTTGCCGGCTGCGTCGGTCATGGTGGTGACCTCCGGCAGCGTGCCGTTCAGCAACTCGGATGACACGTTCTCAACCGCGGCGGCGGCGCGGTTGGACACCACGCCCAGTCCGCTGGCCACCGGGTACAACAATCCGGCCACGAGGACGCCGGCCAACAGGCAGGCGCCGCCCAGCGACCACAGCTTCTTCGACTTCGGCACACGGACAGGATACGTGCGCATGCGCCGAGAACGTCTGAGCGCGCGCAACGGGAAGGTCACGATGGCCGAGGTTCCCTCCTCGCGCTTCTGACCTGCGCAGACACGGGAGGTTTGGACGATGGTGCCATTTTCTTTGCTCCAGGGCTTGCGCCGTCATGCACAGATCCTTAAATTGAGTGCAGAATGTGACTCACTTAACAATGGGCCAGCGAATGTGAACCGTGGCTAGCGAGCCGGTGAACACAGGTCGGTTGCACGACCAGGTGAGCGCATTCGGGTCAGGACCGCCGGACCGGTGCGGAAACGCCGGTGGGTCCGGCGAGACGCAACGACAGACAGGGGTCGGCGGAATGGCGATGGCGGCAGTGTCCACCGGAGACGATGCTCGATTGATGTGGGTGTCACAAGCTCGATGCCGGGGCGGAGACCCCGATGAACTGTTCGTCCGAGGTGCGGCGCAGCGCAAGGCCGCGACCATCTGCCGGCACTGCCCGGTACAGCTCGAATGCGGCGCCGACGCCCTCGACAACCGCGTCGAGTTCGGCGTCTGGGGCGGAATGACGGAGCGTCAGCGGCGGGCGTTGCTCCGGCAGCATCCCGAGGTCACCTCGTGGGCCCAGTTCTTCGAGGCCCAGCGTCGTCGGCAACGCGCCGACGCGGTGTGACCTGACACGCACGAACACCAGGCATGGCCGACCCGATGGGTCGGCCATTGTCGTTGCGGGGGCGGGATCTCGATACGCGCCGGGCTCGCAGGCTCGCACGCCGCTACTCGATCAGCGGTTGGGGACGCGGCGGGCTCGCAGGCTCGCACGCCGCTACTCGATCAGCGGTTGGATACGCCCCACGATCCGGCCGTTCCCCAACCGCTGGTCGAGTAGCCGACGAGCGGCAGCGAGGAGGCGTATCGAGACCCCGCAACCCCACGACGGCCCCGCGCACCGACCGCTGGACCCTCAGCCGCGCCCGGTGATCTGCTCGGCCACCGCGCGCAGGGCGACGACGTCGGCGACCTCGAACGGCAGGGACGGCACGCCGACGATCGGCACCGCGGGATGCGCGGCGGTGAATCGTTGCAGCAGGTGGAGCTCGCGTTTTCCGGTCGACGCACGTTCGGCGTGGATCTCCAGGACCCCGCGGCTCAGTTCGTCGTCGATGTGCTCGAGCGCGGCCCGCGCCGACGACTCCGAGATCGAGGTCAGGTTCGGATGGGTGCGATTGAGGATCAGACCCGCCAGCGGCATCTTCTCCTCCGACAGCCGATCGACGAAGAACGCCGCCTCGCGTAAGGCATCCGGCTCGGCCGCGGCGATCACCGCGAACTGGGTGCCCGGCTGTTTGAGCAGCTCATAGGTCTTGGTGGCGCGATCCTGGAACCCGCCGAACATCGAGTCCAGCGACTGTACGAAAGTCGCGACGTCGCGCAGCATGTCGCCGCCGATGATGGTGGAGACACCACGCATCGCCAGGCTCATCGCGCCGGTCACCATCCGCCCGACGCCTCGGCCGCCGCCGACGAGCATCTTCATCAGACGTCCGGACAGGAACGAACCCAGCCGCTGCGGCGCGTCGAGGAAGTCGAGGGCGTTCCGCGACGGCGGGGTGTCGACGACGATGAGGTCCCACCGGTCCTCCTCGATCAGTTTCCCCAGCTTCTCCATCGCCATGTACTCCTGCGTGCCGGAGAACGACGACGCCATCGTCTGATAGAAGGAGTTCTCCATGATCGCGGCGGCACGGTCCGGCGACGAGTACTCGAGCACCATCTCGTCGAAGGTGCGGCGCATGTCGAGCATCATCGCGTCGAGCGACCCCGGACCGCCCTCCCCGAGTGAGCCGAGTTCCACCGGCTGCGGATCGTTGGTGAGTTCCGACATCCCCAGTGACTGCGCGAGCCGGCGGGCCGGGTCGATGGTGAGGACCGCGACCTTCCGGCCGTGTTCGGCGGCGTACATCGCCATCGCCGCGGCGGTGGTCGTCTTGCCGACACCGCCCGCACCGCAGCAGATCACCACGCGCGTGGCGGGGTTGGTGAGCACCGAACCCATCTTGAGGTCGACCGGCATCGTCAGGCACCTGCCTTCTGCAAGAGGTTGGCGAGCTCGTAGATCGACCCGAGATCGACGCCGTCGCCCAGCGCGGGGAGCTCGAGGATGGGCAGTTCGGCCTCGTCGAGCTGAGCCTTCGCGACCTGCTGCGCCTGCAGTCGGGTGGCGTGCTCGATGGTCTCCGTGAGCAGCCCGGACAGGTCATCGTCGGACAGGGTGAGGCCGGCCCCGGACAGGTGCTCGACCACCCGCGGTGCGTCGATCCGGCCTTCGGCGATGTCGTCGATCGAGCCGACGGGCAGGTGCGTCGGACTGACCCGGTTGATGATCAGGGTGGCGACGGTGAGGCCCTTGGCGTGCAGTTCGTCGATGGCCTCGATGGTCTCCTGGATCGGCATGGCCTCGAGCAGGGTGACCAGGTGGACGACGGTGTCCTCAGAGTGCAGCAGCTTCACCACGCCGTCGCTCTGGCTGCGGATCGGGCCGGTCTTCGCCAGGTCCGCCATCGCCTTCGTCACGTCGAGGAAGCTCCCGATCCGACCGGTCGGCGGGGAGTCGACCACCACCGCGTCATAGACGCGACGCCCCTGCTTGTCGGTGTGGATGATGCGTTCCTTGATCTTGCCGGTGAGCAGGACGTCGCGCAGGCCCGGCGCGATCGTCGTCACGAAGTCGATCGCCCCGATCCGCTTCATCGCCCGGCCGGCGAAGCCGAGGTTGTAGAACATGTCGAGGTATTCGAGCAGGGCATGCTCGATGTCGATGGCCAGCGCCGACACCTCGCCGCCGCCGGATGCGGTCGCGATGCGGGTGTCGGTGGGTGGCAGCGGCGGGATGTCGAAGAGTTGCGCGATGCTCTGGCGCCCTTCGCATTCCACCAACAACACCTTCTTGCCGTCGGCGGCGAGGGCGAGCGCGAGAGCCGCCGCGACGGTGGTCTTGCCGGTGCCGCCCTTTCCGGACACGAAGTGCAGTCGTGCACGTCCGGCGGCCTGCGGCCATTCGTTGGTGTGCCCGGAATCGTCGGGCGGTGTCACGTTCACCACTGCATCACCATATCGACAACGGTGTACCCACTACTCTCTAGACCATGAGTGAAACGACCGCATGGGAATACGCGACGGTGCCGTTGCTGACGCACGCCACGAAGCAGATCCTCGATCAGTGGGGTGCCGACGGCTGGGAGTTGGTGACCGTCCTGCCCGGCCCGACCGGTGAGCAGCACGTCGCGTACCTGAAGCGTCCGAAGGGCTAGGCGATGGCAACGTCGTGGTCGCAGCGGTTGGTCGAGTTGGGCATCACGCTGCCTGAGGTGGTCGCCCCGGCCGGCAGCTATGTCCCCGCCGTCCGCACCGGCAATCTCGTCTACACCGCAGGTCAGCTGCCCATCATCGACGGCAAGCTCGAGGTGCCCGGCAAGGTGCACGAAGGCGCCGAGGGGGTTGTGAAGCCAGAGCAGGCCAATCGCGCCGCCCGTCAGTGCGCGTTGAACGCGCTGGCGGCCGTCGACGGGCTCGTCGGTATCGACGCGATCGTGCGGGTCGTCAAGGTCGTCGGGTTCGTGGCCTCCGCACACGGGTTCACCGGTCAGCCCGCCGTGATCAACGGCGCCTCCGATCTGCTCGGCGAGATCTTCGGCGATGCCGGTGTGCATGCGCGGTCGGCGGTCGGTGTGGCGGAACTGCCGCTCGGATCGTCGGTCGAGGTCGAGCTGATCGTCGAGGTCGCCTGACCGCGACCACGCGGTAGATGGACATCGCGCTGCTGCTGACCGCGGCCGCTGCAGCCGGATGGGTGGACGCCGTCGTCGGCGGTGGCGGCCTCGTCCTGATCCCGGCGCTGATGATCGCGTACCCGGGGCTCGCGCCGGCCACCGCTCTGGGCACCAACAAACTGGCCGCGATCTTCGGGACCGCGTCGGCGGCGTTCGCCTACGCCCGTCGGCTGACGGTCGACGTCCGACGGCTGATGCCGGTATTCGTCAGCGCCGTCGTGTTCGCAGGCCTCGGCGCCTTCACGGCGAGCCGACTGCCCGCCGAGGTGTTCACTCCGATCGTGCTGTGCCTGCTCGTCGCCGTCGGGTTGTTCGTGGCGCTCAATCCCGGGTTCGGCTCGGGTCTCGCGGTAGCCAGGCCGCGATGGTCGGTGCTGCTCGGTCTGGTTCTGGCCGGGGTGGTCATCGCGTTCTACGACGGGGTGATGGGGCCTGGGACGGGCACGTTCCTCATCGTCAGCCTCACCGCGCTGGTCGGAACCGGGTTCCTGGAGAGCTCGGCGATGGCCAAGGTGATCAACACCGGCACCAATCTGGGGGCGCTGGCCGTGTTCGCGTGGCAGGGAAACGTGCTGTGGCTGTTGGGACTCGGCCTGGCGGTCGCCAACATCGCGGGCGCGCAGGTCGGCGCGCGGATGGCCATCGGCCGCGGCAGTGTGTTCGTCCGGTGGGTGCTGCTCGCGGTGGTCGTCATGATGGTCGCCAGCCTGGGCTATGACCTCGTCTCCGACGGAGTGTGACGGTCAGTGCGAGCGAGGCCGGAAGTTGCTGCGGTAGGCGCTGGGCGACAACGACATACGTTTGTGGAAATGGGTCCGTAGCGACTCCGGTCCGAGCCCGACCGCGGCCGCGACCTGATCCACGGGGTCATCCGTGCGTTCCAGGAGCGCGGCCGCCGCACGCACACGCTGCCCGGTGAGCCACGCGCCCGGGCCCATCCCGTAGGTGTCGACGAACCGACGGTTGAACGTACGCAACGACATCGACGCATGGTCGGCCAGATCGCGGGTCGTCAGGGTCCGATCCAGGTTCCGGACCGCCCATGCAGTGGTCGCGGCGAGCGCGGGAGTCCCCGTCGATGAGGAGGCCTGCGCCTCCAGTCGCGTTCGGTCGCGGGCGATCTCGTCGACGGCCTCGTCGTGCAGACTGTTCCCCGGCGGCATGAACTGGGCCTGGCCGCCCGGGCGGTGAAACGCCACGACGGTCCGTCGGGCGAAGTCTCGCGCGACATCGCCGCCATGATCGCGTTCGACCAGGTGCAGGCACAGGTCGATGCCTGCCGCCAGCCCGGCGCTGGTGAGCACATCGCCGTCGTCGACATAGAGCACCGACGCATCGACCTCGATACGCGGATACCGTGTCGCCATTGCATCCGCATCCAGCCAGTGCGTGGTCGCGCGCCGGCTGTCGAGCAGGCCGGTCTCGGCAAGAGTGAAGGCCCCCACGCAGATCGACACGAGCCGCGTGCCTCGACGATTCGCCCGGATCAGTGCCTCCACGACCGCCGCTGACGGCGTACGCCGCGCCGCGTCGTGATAGCCCGGGATCACCACGGTGTCCGCGTCGTCGAGGGCATCGAGTCCGTGCTCCACATGAATCGAGACTCCGGCACACGTGGTCACCAAACCGGGTCTCTCGGCGCAGGTGGTCAGCGAATAACGGGGTGGCCCGATGTGCCCGAACATCTGAACGGGAGCCGCCATGTCCATGAGGACCAACCCGTCGGTGACCAGCACAACCACTCGATGGACGGCCGACTCATCTGGCATGAAATCAGGGTATACCGGCATTGATGCCACTGGTGTGGACGCCGTTGACGGGTCACGCTGGGCAGGTGACCGAACGAATCTCACCCGACCGGACGCCGGCCATTCCGGCCGACGCCCGACGTCGGGTGCAACGCCGCACGATCGCGCTGCTGTGCCTCGCGCAGGTTCTCGGCGGGCTGGCCATGGGCGCCTCGCTCGCACTCGGCGCGATCCTCGGTGAGCGACTTTCCGGGACCGAATCACTGGCCGGATTGCCCACCACGGTGCTCACCCTCGGCGCCGCGGCCGCCGGTCTGCCGCTGGCCGCGCTGGCGCAGCGCTCCGGGCGACGGCCGGCGCTCGCCACCGGCTTCGTGATCGCCGCTGCCGGCGCAGCAGTGGTGGCGATCGCCGTCGACCTGGGCTGGTTCCCGTTGATGCTCGTCGGTATGGCCGGGGTGGGTAGTGGCACCGCGGTGAGTCTGCAATCCCGTTTCGCCGCAACCGACCTCGCCGAACCGCGGACTCGTGGCCGCGACCTGTCGTTGGTGGTGTGGACGACGATGGTCGGCGCGGTCGCCGGACCTGCCCTGCTGCCGCTCGGCGCCGACCTCGCCGACCTCGCGCACATCCACGAGTTGGCTGGTCCGTTCGTGATCGGCGCGGTCGGCAGCCTGACCGCGGCAGCGGTGCTGTGGGCGGGGTTGCGCCCGGACCCGTTGGTCCTGGCCGCCGACGATGCCGCTTCGGAGAATCGTGCGAAACCCTCACTGGCACAGGGATGGCAGACGATCCGGCAGACCGCCGAGGCGCGCAACGCGGTGATCGCCGTCGTATCCGCGCACGCCGTCATGGTTGCGGTGATGGCGCTGACCCCGGTCCACATGACCCACGGCGGGGCCAGTCTCACGCTCGTCGGTCTCTCGATCAGCGCGCACATCGCCGGCATGTACGCCCTGGCGCCGGTGATGGGGATCCTGACCGACCGGCTCGGTCGGGTCCCGACCATCGTCGTCGGACAAGGCCTGCTGCTGGCCTCGTGCGTCGTCGGTTTCGCATTGCAGCACAACCAGTCCGGGCTCGTCGTGGGGCTGGTCCTGCTCGGGCTGGGGTGGTCGGCGACCACGGTGGCGGGGTCGACCCTGCTCACCGAGAGCGTTCCGTTGGCCCTGCGTCCGCGTGTGCAGGGCATCTCGGACACCGCGATGAGTCTCGCCGGAGCGGTGTCCGGCGCTCTGGCCGGTGTCGTCGTCGGACTGTTCGGATATCCGGTCCTGGTGCTCTCCGCGGGGGCGATCAGTGTGCTCGCGGCCGCGTACGTGCTGACCGATCGACCGGGCTGACCGTGACGACCGGCCGGTAGCGTTGAGGCTGGACGGAACAGGGGGCGGGTCATGATGATCGGGACGACGGGTGTGGTGACGATCGCCGTCGGCGGCGGCGACTCGCTCGGCGAGGTCGAGCTGTCGCTCGCCGGCGGCACCGAGCGTTTTCTCGCCGTCGCCGCCGTGCCGGTCGCGGTCGACGCAACCGTGCTCGTGGTGGAGGTCCGTCCCGGACGCATCGTCGTCGTCGAACCGTGGGTGCCGATGCCGTCCTGAGCGCGGGCGGCTGCGTCGTCCGAACGGATGATCGCGGGAACCGCGCCGTAGGATCACGCGTCAAACATGTGATGACTGGCTTGTGCGACGAGACGTCGTGCGGCAGACGCGATTCAGGAGGCCCCATGCTCGGCTACCACGTTCCCGAACCCGACGAGGCGATGCTCATCTCGGGCAAGAAGACACACGAGGGCGGGCCGTTCGACGTTGTCGTCGGTCACGGTCGGTGGGTGATCCCGCTGTTCCGCAAGGTGCGGTTCCTGTCGATGGCGATGCACGAGGCCCAGATCCGCGAGGTGTGTGTGACCACCCAGGGCATCCAGCTCGACGTCCGCGCGGTCATCGCCCACAAGGTCGGCGGCGATGTCGCGTCGATCGTCAACGCCGGTCAACGGTTCATCTCGGAGCAGGAGAACGAGATGAACCAGCTCACGGGTCAGATCTTCTCCGGCCATCTGCGCTCGATCGTCGGGTCGATGACCGTGGAACAGATCATCCGCGAACGCGACACCCTGGCGCGTCAGGTGCTCGAGGCATCCAAGCGGGAGATGGGGTCGATCGGTCTCGTAGTCGACTCGTTCCAGATCCAGTCCATCGACGACATGGACTCCGGCTACATCACCGCGCTCGCCGCCCCGAACATCGCGAAGGTGCAGCGTGAGGCCGCCGTCGAGCGGGCCCGCGCCGATCAGGAGTCGGCGAAGGCGCAGCAGGAATCGTTGCGCAATCAGGCCGACTACGAACGTGAGACCGCGATCAAGCGTGCGCAGATCAAGGCGGAGACCGACAAGGCCGATGCCGAGGCTGCGCAGGCCGGGCCGCTCGCCGAGGCGCGCGTGAATCAGGAGATCATCCGGGAGCAGTCGGTGCTGGCGCAGGCGGAAGCCGATTTGCGCGAACAGCAACTGATCTCCGAGGTGGTCAAGCCGGCCGAGGCCGAGGCGCGGCGCACGCAGATCATCGCGGAGGCCGATGCGCGGGCGGTCGAGATCCAGTCGGCGGCCGCCGCCAAGAACAACCGCATCGCGCTCGATCAGCAGATCATCGAACAGCTGCCCGCGTTGGTCGGCGAGATCGCGAAGGGACTCGGCTCGTCGAACCTCACGGTGTTCAACGGTGCCGAGGGCGTCAACGAGGTGATGACCGGTGTCGTCACGCAAGGGGCCGCGTTGCTCAAGAGCCTGCAGACGGAGTTCGTGCCGAAGGTCGTCGACGAGGTGGCCGACGACGTCGACGAACGATCGGCGTGACCTGAACCACTGACGATGTTCCCGCCTGGGTAGTGTCGGACGGTGTGACCGACAGTGTGGACCGAAGCGCCGACAACGACACCACCGAGAACGACAGCGCGCGAACCACTCCGACACACCCGGCGTACGGGGTCGTCCGTGAGGTGACCCCGTTCGCTTCGGTGTTGCTGTGCAACAACCCGGGCTCGATGGAGCTCGACGGGACCAACACCTGGATATTGCGTGCGCCCGGCCATCCCGAGTGCGTCATCGTCGACCCGGGGCCGCCGAACAAGAAGGGGCATGTCCGGCGGATCGCGGAACAGCCGGGGATCGCACTCGTACTGATCACCCACCGCCATTTCGACCACACCGGAGCCATCAAGCGGCTACGCAAACGGGTCGACGCGCCGGTGCGCGCCCGGTCGGCGAAGTTCACCCATGGAGCGTCGACGCTTGCCGACCGGGAAGTGATCGAGGCGGCGGGATTGCGGATCACGGTGATACACACACCCGGTCACACCGGCGATTCGTTGAGTTTCCTCGTGGAGTGTGACGGGCAACGTGCGCTGCTGTCCGGCGACACCATCCTCGGAAGCGGCACCACGGTCATCGACCCCACCGACGGCACGCTGCGCGACTACATGAACTCGTTGAACCGGATCATCGTCGAGGGTGAGGACGCCGTCCTCCTACCCGCCCACGGACCCGACCATCCGCAGGTCGGACCGGTCGCGCGGTACTACAAGGCACACCGGGAGGAACGCATCGACCAGATCGTCGCCGCCCTCGACGAACTCGGTGTCCCGGCCAGGAAGGCCAAGCCGATGAAGGTGGTACGCAAGGTGTACGCCGACGTCGACAAGAAGCTGTGGCCGGCGGCCCGGATGTCGGTCAAGGCGCAGCTGGAGTACTTGCGGGAGGGCTGACCCCTTCGTGACGCGACCCTCGTTCCTCGGGTGCTCCTCAGGGAGCGGGGGGCCGACCCTCGTTCCTCGGGTGCTCCTCAGGGAACGGGAATTAGATCTGATCCCTGAGGAGGCCGGAGCTTGCGGAGGCCGTCACGAAGGGCCGTCGAACACCTAGCGCGCGCGACGTGCCAAACGCTCGGAATCGGCGATGAGGACGCTCTTACCCTCCAAGCGCAGCCAGCCGCGCTGTGCGAAGTCGGCGAGTGCCTTGTTGACCGTCTCGCGTGACGCACCGACGAGCTGGGCGATCTCTTCTTGGGTGAGGTCGTGGGTGACACGGAGCGCGCCACCCTCCTGGGTGCCGAAACGCTGCGCGAGCTGCAGCAACTGCTTGGCGACACGGCCGGGAACATCGGTGAAGATGAGGTCGGCGAGGTTGTTGTTGGTGCGGCGCAGGCGGCGGGCGAGAACCCGCAGCAGCTGCTCGGCGATCTCGGGACGGTCCTTGATCCAGGCGCGCAGGGCGTCGCGGTCCATCGAGACAGCACGCACCTCGGTCACGGTGGTCGCCGACGACGTACGCGGGCCGGGGTCGAAGATGGACAGCTCACCGAACATGTCCGACGGGCCCATGATGGTGAGGAGGTTCTCCCGACCGTCAGGGGAGCGACGTCCGACCTTCACCTTGCCGGACAGGATGATGTACAGCCGATCGCCGGGTTCTCCCTCGTGGAAGATCACGTGCCCGCGGGGAAAATCGACGGGTTGAAGCTGCTTGGTCAGCGCTGCGACGGCGGAGGGCTCGACACCCTGGAATATGCCCGCCCGCGCCAGTACGTCCTCCACCTAAGGAACCTTTCTCGTCCTAACCACACTCGCCTGGCAACCACGCGCCGGAAACCATTCTCCTACCGGCGGCAGCCATGTTGCCTCGTGCAACGCTACTCTCGCCCCCAGCATATGTGTTGAATGGGTCACTGGCCGGACCATTGCGGCGAGTCGGATGAGCGGTGTCTGTTGAGCGCTGTCGGGAACCCACGCTCAGCTGGCGCGCTGCGGGGACGTCGAGAACACGTCGTCGGCGTCCGTGTCAGCCGAACCCGGACGGGTGCGGCGACTGCGGAATTCATCGAGCGCGGCCGGAAAACCCTCCTTGGCCAGCGTGTCCACCTGAGCTGCGTCGGCCGACTCCAGGAACTCTTCCACGTGATCCCGGGAGACCGCGAGACGGTCGATTCGGGCCTGAACCTTCTCCATCGCGAGTGCGAAGAGCATCAGCACAGCCGGGAACAGCAGCGCGGCGAGACCTTGCATGGGGACCAGTAAACACAATTCGAACTGCGTCCCGCCAACCAGAGAGACCGGCTTCACTGACTTGTTACCAAGGCGAAGCTTGTTGCGGACCGGTCGTTCACAGACCCCCCTCACCTACTCCGTGGGCTCCTCTGGGGCGACGTCGCTAACCTGAGATGCGTGAGTGCACGTAAGACCGCCGACGCCGCCCGGGCGCCGGAACCGAGGACGACGGTGCGCGACGGCGCCGGGCGTCGACGGAAGGTCGAGACCCGTCTCGGGTTGGTGCGTCGTGCACGCCGGATGGATCGGACCCTGCAGATCGCGTTCCCACACGTGTACTGCGAGCTGGATTTCACAACGCCCCTGGAACTCTCGGTGGCCACCATCCTGTCGGCCCAGTGCACCGACGTGCGGGTGAACCAGGTCACGCCCGCGCTGTTCGCGCGCTACCCGAGCGCCCGGTCGTACGCGGAGGCCGACCGCACCGAGCTCGAAGAGATGATCCGCTCGACCGGCTTCTACCGGAACAAGGCGAACTCGATCATCGGGCTCGGGCAGGCCCTGGTGGAGCGGTTCGACGGAGAAGTGCCGGGCACGTTGAAAGAGCTGGTCGCGCTGCCCGGATTCGGTCGCAAGACCGCCAACGTGGTTCTCGGCAACGCCTTCGGTGTGCCGGGTATCACCGTCGACACCCACTTCGCCCGGTTGGTGCAGCGGTGGGAATGGACCGAACACACCGACCCGGTCAAGATCGAACACGCGGTCGGGGAACTCATCGAACGCAAGGAGTGGACCGACCTCTCCCATCGCGTCATCTTCCACGGCCGCCGCGTCTGCCATGCCCGGAAACCGGCATGTGGGGTGTGCATCCTCGCCAAGGATTGTCCGGCGGCGGGCACCGGACCGATGGACAAGGCGGAGGCGGCGAAGCTGGTCAAGGGCCCCGAGACCGAACATCTCCTCGATCTGGCGGGGCTGTCGGCGCAGTGAATCAGACCCCGACGAGTGCGGAGTCGAGCCCTGCCGAGGACGACTCCGACAACGCCCCACCCGGCCCGCGACGCGGCGGCAGGTTTCCCGCCGCCGCGCGGTGGACCATCGTCTTCACTGTTGTCATCCTCGCCCTGGTGGTGGCGATCTGGCCACGTGGAGACGACCGCGATAGCGGCACCGAAGCGCCGCCGACGGCGACCGGGGTGAACGTGACCGACGCCCCCGTCGACGACGCGCAGTTGGCGCAGGCTCGAAGCGACGCCGCGTTGCCGCCGTGCCCGGAGACGGGCCTGCCCGCCGGACCGCAGGCCGCGCTGGCCGGTGTGACCGTCCCGTGCCTCGCCGACGGCGCCGACTACGACATCGGCGCCGGCACCGCCGGCCGCCCGACGGTGATCAACATGTGGGCGGTGTGGTGCCTGCCGTGCCGTCGGGAACTGCCGGTGGTCGACGACTACGCCCAGCGCGCCGGCGACCAGGTGAACGTTGTCGCCGTCCACGCCCAGGAAGGTGCACAGAACCCGTACATGGCGTTGCGCTTCCTCCACGAGAACGACGTCCGGCTGCCGTCGGTGCTGGACACCGACGCCGAGATCGCCGCAGCGCTCGGGGCGCCCCGGGTGTTCCCGTCGACGATCCTCGTCCGCGCCGACGGCACGGTCGCGAAGGTGCTGCCGCAGGTATTCCACCAGCCGGACGAGATCGCCGACGCCGTCCAGCAGTACCTCGGGGTGACGACATGAGCGGGGTGACGACATGAGCGCCGACCACGCCGGCGGCCCGACCCTCGGACCGCTGGTTCCCACCGAACAGATCCCACCGTGGATGCGTCGACTCACCGAAGACGTCACCGCCGTCACCGAGGCGGTCCTGCGGCGGGGCGGCGACCGGACCCGCTGGGCGTCGTTGCTCGACCGGAACCGTCGCGACGCGGCCGTACTCGTACTGGTCGCGGGCTCGTGGCACGAGGCGTTCGACCATCCCGGCGGACTTCCGGCCGACGCCGAGATCCTGCTCACCGAACGGGCGCCGACGTTGCGCCAGCACAGCGGGCAGGTCGCGTTCCCGGGCGGCGGCCTCGACCCCGGCGACGATTTCCCGGTCGGCACCGCGCTGCGCGAGGCCGCGGAGGAGACGGGCCTCGTTCCCGAAGGCGTCGACATCATCGCCAACCTGCCGTCGTTCCCGGTGCCGGTGTCGAGCTTCGACGTGACACCGGTGCTGGCACATTGGCGCGAGCCCGGAGAGGTTCGCGTCGTCGACACGGGGGAGACGGCGCGGGTGGCGCGGGTCAACCTGCGGTCGCTGCTGGCGCCGGAGAATCGATTCCAGGTGCAGCGCAGCGTGCTCGGTGCGCGCGCCTACCGTGGCCCCGCGTTCATGGTGGACGGACTGCTCGTGTGGGGCTTCACCGGCGGACTGATCGCCGCGATGAGCGAGGTCGCCGGCTGGGATGTGCCGTGGGACAAAGACGACGTCCGACCGCTCGACGAGGCGATCGAGGCGGCCGGTAGCCCCCAGACGATCGGGCCGTCGGCCGTCCTGCCCGCATCCATGCGCCGCGACGGTGACGAAGGCGGGGTTCGGTGACCGGATCGGGGTGGGTGGATCTCATCGTCGTGGTGATCGCCCTGCTCGCCGCGGCCAGCGGTTTTCGCCAGGGTGCGGTCGCGTCCGCGCTGGCCTTCCTGGGTGTCGTGCTCGGCGCCATCGCCGGCATCCTGCTCGCGCCGCATGTCATCTCGAACTTCGACGATCGCACCACCCGGCTCCTGGTCGGGGTGGTGTTGCTGGTCGGCTTGATCATCATCGGCGAGGTCTCGGGCATGATCCTCGGGCGCGCCGCGCGCAGTGGCATCCGCTCACGCGGGGTGCGTCGGGTCGACAGCATCATCGGTTCCGGTCTGCAGGTCGTCGCGGTGCTGATCGCCGCGTGGCTGCTCGCGATCCCGCTGAGCAGTTCGTCGGAGACCCAGGTGTCCACGGCCGTCCGCGGGTCCAAGGTCCTCAGCGGCGTCGACGAGGTCGCGCCGCAGTGGTTGCGAGACCTCCCCAAGGACTTCAGTGCGCTCCTCGACAACTCGGGCCTGCCGCAGGTCATCGGTCCGTTCGGGCGCACTCCGGTCGCGGAGGTCGGGCCGCCCGATCCGCAGGTCCTGCAGCTTCCGGTGGTCAACCAGACCCGGCCGAGCGTGGTCAAGATCGAGGGCACGGCACCGAGCTGTCGACAGGCCCTCGAGGGCAGCGGGTTCGTGATCTCGCCCGAGCGGGTGATGACCAACGCGCACGTCGTCGCCGGCACCCGGCGGCTCACCGTCACGTCACCCGCCGGACAGCAACTGCCCGCGCGGGTGGTGCTGTTCGACAGCGACAACGACGTCGCGGTGCTCGACGTCCCGGGGCTGACCGCGCCGGCACTGGATTTCGCCGATGGGGAGGCAGCGACCGGTGAGGACGCGATCGTGCTCGGCTATCCGGAGGCCGGACCGTTCGCGGTCAGCGCCGTCCGTGTGCGCGACAAGATCAACCTGTCCGGTCCCGACATCTATCGGACGGGGCAGATCCTTCGTGAGGTGTACACCGTTCGTGGAGTGATCCGGCAGGGCAACTCGGGCGGGCCCATGATCAACTCCGCCGGTCAGGTGGTCGGCGTGGTGTTCGGCGCGGCCGAGGACACCACCGACCAGACCGGATTCGTGCTGACCGCCGAACAGGTGCGCCAGAACTTCACCGACTCCGAGGCGCGGTCGGCGCGGGTCAGCACACAGACGTGCGTGCACGCCTGATCGGGGCCGAGCACTGGTCCCTGAGGAGGATGTCACCACCCGATCCCTGAGGAGGCCGGAGCTTGCGGAGGCCGTCACGAAGGGGCGCCCTTCGTGACCCTTCGATACGCTCGCGAGCTCGCCACTCAGGGCGGCGCGCTCGCAGCTCGCTCCCAGCCTGGATCCGTGGAGAGACGCGCGTTCCTCAGGGGCCGCCTATTCCGACAGCAGCCCCAGGAGTCGTTCGGTCACCGCATCGGGTTGTTCCTGGTGGACGAAATGCGCGGCGTCGTCGATCTCCCGGTACTCCAGGTGCGCCGACCACCGATGACTGGCGGCCATCACGTGATCGAGGATGTAGGGGTCGTCGCCGCCGCGGAGTGCCAGGACCGGAATGTGCAGCCGTTGGTTCATCAGGTCCATGAACCGGGAGCCGTCCGGGCGGAACTGGGACCGGAACGCCCAGCGCCGGTACTCGAGACTGGAGTGTGCGACATAGGGGATCTGTATCGCCGACCGGTTGAGTTCGACGGCCTCGGCGTAGTCGCTGGTGCCCTGCCACGATGGCGCGGCGCGTTCGGCGAAGTACTGCGCGATGTAGGCCCCGTCGCGTTGCGCCAGACGTCGTTCGCCCAACCGCGGAAGCTGATTGTGCAGGAACCCGGGGAGGAAGGCGCTGCGTTGACGCCGATCCCGGATGACGGCCCGGCGTAGCGCGCGGGGATGTGGCGACGCGATCACCGCGACCCGGCTGACCACGCGCGGATGGAGCGTCGCGGTGGCCCAACAGACCAACCCGCCGTCGGCGTGGCCGACGAGCGTGGCGTCGGAGTGCCCGAGCGCCCGGATGAGTCCGTTGGTGTCGCCGGCAAGGGTCCAGCCGTCGTAGCCGCGCGGGGGCTTGTCGGAGTCCCCGTATCCCCGCAGGTCAACGGCGACGGCGCGGAACCCGGCGTCGGTGAGTGCGGGAATCTGGTGGCGCCAGCTCCACCAGAACTCACCGAATCCGTGCAGCAGGAGGACGAGTGGTCGATCGGCCGGTTGCGGTCCGGGCGCCTCCACCGCGTGGAAACGGAGACCGTTCGCGCGGACGTCGAAGTGATGCCAGTCGCCGGAGACGCGGACGCTCGACGGATCAGGCGGTCCGGCCAAGACTCATCCCTTGGCGGGATCGTGCGCGCGCGGCAGCTCCGGGTGCTCGCCGTCGGCGGTGCGCTTCGCCGGGCTCGACGACGACCCCGAGTGGCCACCGGGCAGCACCGTCGGCACTTCCTTGACGCTTGCGATCGTCTTCTTCGGTCCGCGTACCTTCCGGAACAACACATAGCCGACGAACGCCATGACGACGGTGATGAACACCAGGATCAGGAAGACGATCAGGAATGCCAGCCACCGCGGCATCCAGTTGTCGAGCAGTTCGGCGAGGAAGAAGAAAAAGAAGAAACTGGAGTACAGCGCCATCACACCGGCGACGACCAGCAGCCCGGTGCCGGCGCCGGCCTTCTTCGCCTCGCCGACGAGTTCGGCCTTCGCCAGTGCGACCTCGGACCGGAACAGTGTCGAGACGCTCGCCGAGGCGTCCTTGACCAGGTTCCCGATGGACGGCTCGCCGTTGCGGCCGTGCGTGGGATCCGACAGCGGGATCGACGGGGCCGATCCGGCGTCCTGGGTGGTTGGGCCGGGCTCGTTGCGGCTCACAGAATCCTCCGTACCTCGGTGTCGAGATCATGTTGCCATGCCTCCGGCCGAGTCGGTGTTGGCGGGCGCAGGATTTCTCGTGTCGAGTGGGCGCCGTTTTCCGTCGAGTGGGCGCTACTTTTCGTTGAATGGGCGTGAGTCGATGCCCATACGCGCCCACTCAACGGAAAACGACGCCCACTCGACCGCCGTCAGGCGAGTTGGGTGCCTCGGCTCACCGCCGTCAGGCGGGTTGGGAGCCTCGGGTCGCCGCCGTCAGGCGGGTTGGGAGCTTGGCTCACCGCCGTCGTGCCTCGGGTCGCCGCCGTCGGGCGGGTTGGGAGCTTGGCTCACCGCCGTCGGGCGAGTGGGTGCCGGAACTCGCCGCCGCTGTCTAGGCCTTCTTCTTGCGGATGGCCTCGAAGACGGACGGGTCGACGAGTGTGGAGGTGTCGCCGAGTTCGCGGCCTTCGGCGACGTCCTTGAGCAGGCGTCGCATGATCTTGCCGGAACGGGTCTTGGGCAGTTCGGGCACGACGTTGATCTCGCGGGGTTTGGCGATCGGCGAGATCTCGATCGACACCTGTTCACGCAGTTCCTTGACGAGTGCCTCGCCGGTGTTCTCCACACCTTCGCGCAGGATGACGAACGCGACGATGCCCTGGCCGGTGGTCTCGTCGGCGGCGCCGATGACGGCGGCCTCGGCGACCCCGGAATGTCCGACCAGTGCGCTTTCGACCTCGGCGGTGGAGATGCGGTGGCCGGAGATGTTCATGACGTCGTCGACGCGGCCGAGGACCCAGAGCGCGCCGTCGTCGTCGTAGCGGGCGCCGTCGCCGGCGAAGTACCAGCCCTGCTCGGCGAACCGTGACCAGTAGGTCTCCCGGTAGCGGTCCTCGTCGCCCCAGATGCCACGCAGCATCGACGGCCATGGCTCGTCGAGCACCAGGTAGCCCTGCTCACCGTGGGCGACGGGTTTGCCCTGATCGTCGACGATGTTGGCGGAGATGCCGGGCAACGGCTTCATCGCCGAACCCGGTTTGGCGGCGGTGACGCCGGGCAGCGGGGAGATCATGATGGCGCCGGTCTCGGTCTGCCACCAGGTGTCGACGATGGGCGCGGTGTCGCCGCCGATGACCTCGCGGTACCACTTCCACGCCTCGGGGTTGATCGGCTCACCGACCGACCCGAGCAGCCGTACCGACGACAGGTCGTGGGCGTCGGGGATCTCGCGGCCCCACTTCATGAAGGTGCGGATCAGTGTCGGCGCGATGTAGTAGATCGTCACCCCGTACTTCTCGATGATCTCGAAATGGCGATGTTCGTTGGGGGAGTTGGGTGTTCCCTCGTACACCACTTCGGTGGCGCCGTTGGACAGTGGACCGTAGACGAGGTAGGAGTGGCCGGTCACCCAGCCGATGTCGGCGCCGCACCAGAACACGTCGCGGCCTTCTTTGTGATCGAAGACGTTGTGGAAGGTGTAGGACGCCTGGGTGAGGTATCCGCCGGAGGAGTGGACGATGCCCTTGGGCTTGCCGGTGGTGCCGGACGTGTAGAGCAGGAACAGCGGGTGCTCGGCGTCGAACGCCTCGGGCTCGTGGGTGTCGGACTGCTCGTCGACGGTGTCGTCCCACCACACGTCACGACCGTCGACCCAGTTCAGATCCGGGTCGTGGTTGGTGCGACGCACCACCAGGACCTTCTCCACCGACTTGGCGGCATCGTCGCCGGTGCCGAGAGCTTCGTCGACGGCGGCCTTCAGCGGTGCGGGCTTGCCGCGACGGTACTGGCCGTCGGTGGTGATGACCAACTTCGCCTCGGCGTCATCGACACGCGAACGCAGTGCGCCCGAGGAGAATCCGGCGAACACCACGGAGTGGGTCAACCCCAGTCGGGCGCACGCGAGCATCGACACGATCGCCTCGGGAACCATCGGCATGTAGATCGCGACCCGGTCACCGGCGACCAGGCCGATGGCGGTGAAATAGTTTGCCGCCTTGGATACTTCGGCCTGCAGCTGCGTGTAGGTGAGGTCGCGGGTGTCGCCGGGCTCGCCGACCCAGTGAATCGCCACCCGGTCGCCCTTGCCCGCGGCCACATGCCGGTCCACACAGTTGACGGCGACATTCAGCTTTCCGCCGATGAACCACTTCGCGAACGGCGCGTCCGACCAGTCCAGCACCTGACCGAAGTCGGTGTCCCATTCCAGGCGGCGGGCCTGCTCGGCCCAGAACTCAAGACGGTCCGCGTCCGCGCGGTCGTACATCTCGGCGGTGGCGTTGGCCTGGGCAGCGAATTCCTCCGACGGCGGGTAGCCCTGCGCAGAAGTGGTGGTGGCGGGAGACATCGGTCAGGTGTGCCTTTCACTCTCGACGACATTGGCGTGACGTGCATGCATGCCAGTTCTGATTGTGAGGGTAGTCACGTTGGAACCGTGTTGCAGGTGCCGATCGGCCGGACCATCGGACATCCGCGACGAGTGGTCCGATGGGCACGACGAGCGGCACGCTCATTATCGTGGGTAGGCGTGAGTTCGGATCCGCTGGCACCACTGTTGGAGCTCCCCGGCGTCGCCGATGCCGCCGACCGGGCGCGGGATGCCCTGAGCGCCGTGCATCGACATCCCGCCAATCTGCGGGGCTGGGACAAGACCGCGACCGAGGCGTCCTGGCGTGCCGGACGGTCGTCGGCGGCGATCGATGGTGGCAGCGTCGAGTTGCGGCGCGACGGCGACTTCGACGATCCGGTGCTGGCCGGCTCGATGCGGGTGGCCCAGGCCCTGGACGGCGACGCCCTCGAACAGTTGACGAGCGTGTTCCGCCGGGCGCCGGCTCAGGCGTTCGCCCGACTGCACATGCTGGCCGCGGCCGACCTCGTCGACGATCCGGATCAACTCGGTCGCCCCAGCGCCTCACCGGGCGTCGCCGGACGACTCGATCTGCTCGGTCAGTTGATCACTGGGGCCACCTCGGCGCCGGCCCCGGTTCTCGCGGCTGTGGTCCACGGCGAGTTGTTGGGGGTCGCGGCATTCCCGACGGCCAACGGTGTGGTGGCGCGCGCGGCGTCGCGTCTTGTCTGCACGTCCACCGGACTCGACCCACACAATCTGGGCGTACCGGAGGTGACATGGCTACGACGTCACGACGAGTACCGGAAGTTGTCGGCCGCCTTCGCCGACGGTTCGCCGGACGGTGTCGGCGGCTGGATCGTGCTGTGCTGCGAGGCATTGGAGGCGGGGGCCGCCGAGGCCCGCTCCATCGCCGACGCCGCCCGCGCGGGTTGACCGTGGTCGCTCGGCGTGTCGGCCACTCGGCTCGTTCGTCCCCCTGAAATATCAAGGAGGGGATCTGATTTCAGGGCGAGGGACCGGATCAACTGGGGCCATACAACGCACTGCGGGCGGCCGTCCGGCCGGTGATCCGGCCAGGCTGCCGCCCGCGTAAGCACGGACGCAAGTTACCAAGCGTGCTGGGTGGGTTGTGGGATCGCCTCGGCGAGGGAACGAGTGCCGGTCGGTACGCCCCGGTATGAACCAACATCGAATTGCGGTGCCGCGCAATGGTTCGGGCTTGTTCGGATCGATTCGTTCCGTCTGGCGAACCCAGGGGGTTCACTTCCACCGGATCGATTCGTCCGGGCCCAGCAGGGATCCTTCGTGTCCCGTTCTACGGCCCGCTGTTGGTTACCGGCTTGCCCGTGTCGACCTACGATGTCGCAGGCGCACAACGCTTTTGCCTTATGCGGCGCGCTCCGCGTGGGTGCTTGCCGCCCGTGCTGGGAAGTGCCCGGCGTGGGGGTCCGCTCCTTCTCTTCCGGGGCGGACTTTGCCTTCCGGGATTCCGTAACCCCTTTTGTACACCGTGACCGCGGTCACATCAAGGGTCTTTCGAACCAACATCTGTTGGAGCCGTCGTGCGGCTTCAGGCGCTCCGGGTGCGCTGCCTGCGTTGCAGAATCGAGTGCACGCCGACACCGCTGACGGCGGCCACTCCGGCGCCCAGGGCCAACGCGGCGGCCATCCTCGACGACGGTGTGGGGATGCGGGCCCGCAGTGGCACCGGCCGGTGGAATCCGAGGACCGGCCATCCGGCCTCGACGGCCCGCCGGCGCAGTTGCCGATCCGGGTTGACCGCATTCGGGTGACCGACCACCTCGAGCATGGGTAGGTCGGTGATCGAGTCGGAGTAGGCGAAGCACGACGCGAGGTCGTAGCCGTAGGTCTCGGCCAGATCCGTGACCGCGGTCGCCTTCTCTGTTCCGTAACAATAGAATTCGAGGTTTCCGGTGTAATGTCCGTCGACGACCTCCATCGCGCTCGCGGCGACGTGGTCGATGCCGAGCATCCGGCCGATCGGTTCGACCATCTCACGGCCGGAGGCGGAGACCAGGATGACGTCGTGACCGCGGGCCTGATGGTCGGCGATGAGTTCGGCGGCTTCGGCGAACACCAGCGGGTTCACGACGTCGTCCAGGGTTTCTTCGACGATCGACCGCACCTGCTCGACATCCCAGCCGCGGCACATCTCGGTGACGTGGCGACGTAGGTTCTCCACCTGATCATGGTCGGCCGCGGTGACGAGGAAGAGGAACTGTGCGTAGCTGGACTTGAGCACCGACCGTCGGTTGATGAGGCCTTCGGCGAAGAAGGGTCGGGTGAACGCCAGGGCGCTGGACTTCGCGATGACCGTCTTGTCGAGGTCGAAGAATGCGGCGACACGGCGTCGTGCGGTGGAGGATGTGGTCGAGTCCGGTCCGCGGGAGTCGGTCGACGAGGTGTCCGTCACACCGTCAGAGTAGCGTTCCGCACCGAGCGACCGATAGGTGTCGATGCAACGTTGATGCAGCGTGAAAGCCCAGGCAGCGATATGAAAACGTGACCTCCGCGCCTGGATGATTGTAGTTGCAATCGTCGAAAACCCGTGTGTATAGTCGGCCTTAACCGGTTGATACCGGTGCCTTTCAGCCCGACCCCCCGGGGCTGAAACGCGATGACCCCGGCCTCCTCCCCCCCTGGCCGGGGTCGTCCTCTATCTACAGCCTTTTTCTGGCTTCTCACCTGGATCGCGTCATCATGTTGCGCCGGAAACCGGGACGATCGACCCACCCTGTTGCTAGTTTCCGACGCGGGGCACTAGCTTTCGAAGAAGGTTCGACGATGTGGTCGAAGGGGGAGGCTCGTATGTCGTTCAACAGACGAATCCGGACGCGCGCGGGGTGGGCGGCGCCGATCGTGGTCGCTATCGCCTGTGTGCTGGCGGCGGGGACCGCCCCGAATGCCGACGCCGCACCGCGGGCACCCCTGCCCGAGACGTACAACTTCTTTGCCGGCATCCCCGCCGAGATCGCCGACCCCGGCGGCTCCCTGCCCGGGTCCAACGACTTCGGCTGCCGACCGACGCCGCGACATCCGCGCCCGGTCGTCCTCGTCCACGGCACCGGCGGGTCGAAGCAAACCAACTGGGGCGCCTACGTCGCCATGCTCGCCAACCGTGGCTACTGCGTCTTCGCGCTCACCTACGGCGCGCTGCCCGGCGCACCCTGGCCGATCTCGGCGATCGGCGGGATGACCCGGATGGAGACCAGCGCGGCACAACTGTCGCGATTCGTCGACCGGGTGCTCGACTCCACCGGCGCAGAGACCGTCGATCTCGTCGGGCATTCGCAGGGAACGTACATGCCCACCCACTACCTCAAGCAGCTCGGTGGTGCACCGAAGGTCAGCAAGTACGTCTCACTCGCACCACTGTGGCGGGGATCGTTCGAGGGCGCCCCGTTCACCGAGTTCACCGATCGACTGCTGGGTGGTGCGGACCTGCCGATCTGCGCGGGATGTGGCCAGATGGCCGCGGGATCGCCGATGAACCGGATGATCTGGAGCGGCGGCAGCCCCTATGTACGGGGCATCGACTACACCAACATCTCCACCCGCTACGACGAGTTCGTGGTGCCGTACACGGCCGGTCAGGTCGACGGGCGCGACGGCGAGAGCGTCCGCAACATCGTCGTGCAGGACGGCTGCGAACAGGACCACAGCGAACACATGGCCATCGCCGGGTCGCGGCGGGCCGCGTTCATGGTGCTCAACGCACTCGACCCCGCCCACCCGGTGCGGGTTCCGTGTGAGTACGTGCCGCCGTTCACCGGCTGATCTGTCCCGGCTCGGTTGTCCCCAGCCGCACCAGTTCTCCACAGATCGTCGACAAATCGGGCTCGAGGCCCCAGCGCAGTCGGACCGTCGGACACGATGGCCCGGTGACCGATGAACTCCTGGCGCTCGTGGGGCCCGAGCTGTGCGACGACGTGGCCCGATGCGCGGCCGCGGCCGGCTACCGGATCGTGCACGCCTCGCCCACCGACTGTCGTCGAGAATGGTTGCGGGCCACAGCGGTTGCGATCGACGGCGACGCACTGACCGTCCTCGCCGAGGCCACCCCGCCACGGCGCTCGGGCATCGTGATGGTCACCGCGGGTGAGCCACCGCCCGACACGTGGCGGTCGGCGATGACGCTGGGCGCGGAATACGTCGTGTCCTTGCCCGCAGAGGAGTCGGGTCTGGTGGGGTTTCTCACCGATCTCCGTGTCCCTCAGGTGGGCTCGTCCACCGCCGTGGCGCTGGTCGGTGGGCACGGCGGCGCCGGCGCCACCACCCTCGCTGCCGCCGTCGCGCTCGTCGCAGCGGATCGGTCACGTGTGTTGTTGCTCGACGTCGACGACCTCGGCGCCGGGATCGATCTCACCCTCGGCATCGAGGACCGGTCGGGACTGCGCTGGCAGGACCTCACAGTCGCGGGTGGGACGATGCGTGCGCAGTCGCTCCACGACGCACTGCCCAAGGTGCATGACCGGCTGTCGGTGTTGGCACCGCGCCGTGACGATGCCCAGCCGATCACCGCCGACGCCGTGATCGCCACACTCGATGCCGGACGCGCGGACGGCGACATCGTCGTCGTCGACCTTCCCCGAGCGACCGGACCGGTGACTGAGGCGGTCCTGGACAGCGTGGACCTGGTCGTCGTGGTCACCACGGCCACGGTGCCCGGGGTCGCCGCGAGTCGCTCGGTCGCCACGCGGATGCTGCCGTCGGCCGTCCCCGCCGGACTCGCGGTGCGCGGACCGGCGCCCAGCGGCCTCCGTGCGGCGCACATCGCGGACGCGGTCGGACTGCCGCTGGTCGTCTCGTATCGGCCGGACCCCGGCCTTCCCGGGCGCACCGATGCCGGACCGCTGCAGGTATCGGCGCGCAGCCCCCTCGGGCGGGCGGCGCGCGCCGTGCACCACGCCGCCGACCCCACGGAACGGTCGGCCGCGTGACCGCCGACGACGCGCTGCTCGAACGTGTCCGTGACCGGCTCGCCGCCGATGCCGCCGAGCCCACGCCCGCAATCATCGCCGACGCGATCCGCGTCGAGTCCCGTGGCATGCTCGGCGACACCGATCTCCTGGCCGCACTGCGGTTTCTGCAGACCGAACTGATCGGCGCCGGAAAGCTCGAGCATCTGCTGGCCGAACCCGACATCGCCGACATCCTCGTCGTCGGGCCCGACCACGTGTGGGTGGACCGGGGAGCGGGACTGCAGCTCACCGATGTCCGGTTCACCGGTGAGGCGGCGGTGCGACGACTCGCGGGTCGGCTCGCGCTCAACGCGGGCAAGCGTCTCGACGACGCCCAGCCCTGGGTCGACGGCCAGCTCAGCGGCGTCGGACGACGGGGGCACACCGTGCGCCTGCATGCGGTGATACCGCCGGTGGCCACCGACGGCACGTGTATCTCCCTGCGGATTCTTCGCACGGCGACTCGCAACTTCGACGAACTGGTGTCGCTCGGCGCCGTTCCCACCGAGGTCGTGGATGTGCTGCGTGGGATTCTGCATGCGCGGCTGGCATTCCTGATCGTCGGGGGCACCGGATCCGGAAAGACCACGCTGCTGGGTTCGCTCATCGGGGAGATGGCCCACACCGAACGAATCCTCTGTGTCGAAGACGCCCTCGAACTGGATCCACCGCACCCGCACGTCGTTCGGCTCGTGGCGCGCACGGCGAACGTCGAAGGCGCGGGAGAGGTCCCGGTACGGGCATTGGTCCGGCAGGCCCTGCGGATGCGGCCGGACCGGATCGTCGTCGGTGAGGTGCGCGGCGCCGAGGTGATCGACCTGCTGACCGCGCTCAACACCGGGCACGACGGATGCGCGGGCACCTTGCATGCGAACTCGACGGCCGAGGTCCCGGCGCGCATGGAGGCGCTCGCCGCGCTCGGGGGCATGGAACGGTCCGCATTGCACAGTCAGCTCGCCGCGGCGGTGCAGGTGGTGCTCGGCGTGGATCGGACCCCGGGCGGTGCGCGTGGCCTGGCCGAGATCGGCATGGTCGCGCGCGGCGCCGACGGGTTGGTTCGGATTCGGCCGATATGGTTGCGCGGAAACGGATTCACCGATGGCGCCGACGGCCTCAACGAGCTGATCCGGAAAAGATCGCGGTGACGTCGGTGCTTCTCGCCGCCGCGGTCGGCGTGCTGTGGTGGCCGTCGACGCGTGCGGAGCACCGTCTGGCCCGACTCGCGGGGGCGTACGGCCGTGGCCCGTCACTGCCGGTCCGTACCGTGATCGCCGGGTTCGTGCCGGTCGCCGCGCTCGTCACCGTCGGTTTGGCGGCCGCGTCGTCGGCGGCGATGGTCTCGGCAGCCGTGATGTGGCATCTGCGTCGCACCAGGCGATCCCGTCGGCACGACCGTGAGGTCGCCGACCTGCTGCGGGCCTTGTCGGTGATGATCGCCGAACTCTCGGTCGGCGCGACTCCGCCGCGGGCGTGCGCATCCGCCGCAGCGGAATTGCGTTCCACCGACGGGCATTCCGACGCCGTGGCCGAAGGTCTGGCGGCGATGGCGAGCCGTGCCGAACTCGGTGGTGATGTGGTGGTCGATGCACGTTCCGGGCACGACCTCGCGTGGCGTCGCATCGCGGTGTCGTGGCAGATGGCTGACCGGCACGGTCTGCCGATGATCGACCTGTTGGAGTCGGCACGGTCGGATCTGTTGGCGCGCCAGCAGTTCGCGGCGCGCACCAGGGCCGGCCTCGCGGGTCCGCGCGCCACCGCAACGGTGCTCGCCGGCCTGCCCGTCGTCGGCGTGATCCTCGGTCAGATGATGGGTGCCGACCCCCTGACCGTACTTCTCGGCGGTGGTCTCGGCGGCATCCTGTTGGTCGTGGGAACAGTGCTGTCAATAGCAGGATGGGCGTGGTCGCAACGGATCACGGACCGAGCGGCGACCCGATGAACCCCTGGACCGTGGTTGCTGCGACGTTGATCGCGATGGCGTTGTGGCTGCTACCGGGGCCCGCGTGGACGCTGCACCGGGTCCGTGCGATACCCGATCAGCCGCAGCCCGCCACATCCAGTCGATCGCCGGACGATCCGTTTGCCGTCGCATCGGCGATCGATCTCTTCGCGGTGTGTCTCCGAGCCGGCCTGCCGGTGGGTCCGGCCGCCGCCCTCGTGGCAGAGGCGGCACCTCCCGGACTCGCGCGACCGCTCACCGTCACAGCCGATCTCCTCGCCCTCGGTGCGGATGCCGACTACGCTTGGCGACGATTCGAGGCGAACGGGGGAGGCGAGGAGTCCGCTCGTCGCGAGGGCGTCGATGTCGAGCGTTTCGACGCCTTGGCCACGTTGGCCCGCCGGTCCGCGCGGGCCGGGTCGTCGTTGGCCGGCGGCCTCACCGAGCTCGCGGACGGCATCCGCCGCCAAGCCCACGACGACGCCCTCGCCGCCACCGAACGGGCCGGCGTCGCGATCAGTGCGCCGTTGGGATTGTGCTTCCTCCCGGCATTCGTGTGCCTGGGCATCGTGCCGGTGGTTCTGGGTCTGGCCGGATCGGTACTCGGTGGGTGACGCCCCCTCCACGACAGCCGATTTCCACGAGGATGGATCCGAATCGGCCGCTGATGCGTCTAAGAACCAGAGGACGCAGCGGGCGTCCGGAGGAGGTCAGAACTCATGATGTACACCGTGTTTCGCCGACCGGTCGAGCGGGCGTCGGCAGAACTTCTGCGGCTGATGACCGACGACGAGGGGATGAGTACCGCCGAATATGCCATCGGCACAATAGCTGCCGCCGCATTCGGCGCGATCCTCTACACGGTCGTGACCGGCGACAACATCGTCAGTGGCCTCACCGGGATCATCGGCAAAGCACTCAACACGTCGGTGGGCTGAGATCGATCACGGGGGGCGACATGCGACGAGTCATCGCCGATATCAAGCGATCCTGTCGGGACGACCGCGGAATGGTCACCGTCGAGGGCGCCTACTCGATCGCGGCCATCGTCACCACCGTCGTCATCGGAGTGGGTGCGGTCGCGGGAACGACCGTTCAGGTTCGCTGTACTGATGCCGCCCGGGAGGCTGCGAGGCTCGCGGCCATCGGCGATGCCTCGGCGGTGCAGGTGGCCACTCGGATCGCGGGCTCCGACGCGCGGATCAGTCTGCAGGACAATGGGTCACAGGTGATATCCGAGGTTCGGGACGACGTTCCGCTGCTGCCTGCGATCGAACTGTCTGCGCGCGCCGTGGCGGCGAAGGAGCCGGATAGCGAACCCACGGGGGACGGTGTGGCGACGGACGACGTTGCGGGTGACGGCGAGGTCGAGTCCGAGGAACCGCCCTGATGCGACGATGGTGCGACGACCGGGGTTTCGCAACGGTTCTCGGCGCCTTCGCCATCGCGGCGGTCACGGCGATCGCGGTGGCGGTGCTGTACGTCGGGGGTGCCGTGGTGGCACGCCATCGCGCACAATCGGCGGCGGACCTGGCCGCGTTGGCGGCAGCCCGGCAGCATGTGATGGCCGAGTCCGATCCGTGCGTGGCGGCGCGGGTGATCGCCGACGCCCAACGCGTCGGAGCGCGGATCGAGCACTGCCGTGTCGACGGAATCGACGTGGTGGTCGTTGTCGCGGTGCAGGTGCACCTGGGCCCGTTCGGGGTCCGCGATGCCCGGGCGTCGGCGCGGGCGGGTCCGGTGCAGTGAACGAGGCCCGCTCGGCGAGCCCCGTCCGCCGAGCCCCGTCCGTCGCACTCTTGTCCGCCGCCCGCTCGACATCTACCGTTCGTGATCAGCAGAGATTTCGCAACCGCTCGACGCGGAATCGTCCGTAGTGCAGAACAGGGGTGTGGCGTGGCAGAGGCTCGATCGCTGGACGAACTCGGGTACTACCTGTTGGCGGGTGCGGGCGGCGACGGGCCGGCGTCCCTCGTCGAGGAGACCCGGCAGGGGGAGTCTCTCGGCCTGGGGACCGCGTTCATCTCCGAACGATGGAACGTCAAGGAGGCGGCGTCGCTCACCGGTGCCGCGTGCGCGGTGAGCGAGCGGATGCAGATCGCGACGGCGGCAACCAACCACAACACCCGTCACCCCCTGATCACCGCATCGTGGGCGACCACCATGCACCGGCTGTCCGGCGGCCGGTTCACGCTCGGGCTCGGCCGTGGCATCGCGGCGATGTACCAGGCCTTCGGCGTGCCCGCCGTCACCACCGCACAGATGGAGGACTTCGCGCAGGTCATGCGCCGGCTGTGGCGCGGCGAGATGATCTTCGGTCATGACGGTCCGATCGGCACGTACGACCTGCTGTACCTGGACTCGGATTTCGACGAGGACATCCGGTTGGCGCTGGTGGCGTTCGGCCCGCAGACACTCGCACTCGGAGGTCGGCGGTTCGATGACGTCATCCTGCACACGTTCTTCACACCCGAGACCGTCCGGCGCAGCGTGGCGACCGTCAAGCGGGCGGCCGAGGAGGCGGGCCGCGACCCCGACCAGGTGCGGGTCTGGTCGTGCTTCGCGACGGTCGGTGATCACCTGCCGGAGGAACTGCGGTTGAAGAAGACCGTGGGGCGGCTGGCCACGTATCTGCAGGGATACGGCGACTTGTTGGTCCGCACCAACGACTGGGATCCGGCCGTGCTCAAGCGGTTCCGGGACGACCCGGTGGTCACGTCGGTGCCCGGCGGCATCGACCACAAGGCCACGGCGGAGCAGATCGAACACATCGCCGGTCTCATCCCCGACGAGTGGCTGGAACCCGCCGCGACCGGCTCACCCGACAGGTGTGCCGAACGCATCCGCGGCGAGTTCGACCACGGCGCCGACGCGGTGATCATGCACGGCGCCACCCCCGCCGAACTCGAGCCCGTGGTGACCGCCTACCGCAGCCAGAACGGCTGACGCCTGCCACAGCAGTCAGTTGTCGGCAGTCAGTTGTCGGGGTCGACCACGATCCGCTGGGGGAACACGCGCCGGGACTGCAGCGGCGAGAACCAGATGTGGCCGAAGTCGACGCCGTCGTCGCCGAGGTAGGCCAACTCGAAGGGCGCCGCCGTCGGCCCGGTCGGCATGTAGCGGGTGGCCGTCCGGACGAACGCGGTCCAGTGGATCAGTTCGCCCTCGGTGAGAAAGCCGCCACCGACCGCCCGACGACCACCGAGCGGATCGGATGACGCCAGGTACACCTGGCCGAGTCCCGGCGTCACCTGCGGTCCGATCATCGCGCTCTGGAGATACCACTGCGCACCACGCACGGCCTCGGCGTGATAGCCGCCGCGTTGCGCCGCGCACCACGCGTAGTGCAGGTCGAGGGCGTCCATCGCGGTCGCGCCGTCGAAGAACACGTCCTGCTCCCCGATGGTGGCCGGCAGGTCGTCGGCGTTCTGGGTCGGACGTGCGAGCAGGAACCACGCGGGGCGCACGGAGGTGATCGTGTGCCCGAAGGCCGCGTCGCCGTCTGCGCGGTCGTCAGTCATCTTCCGAGTATCGCCGACCGAGTAACCCGAGAACCCGGATCGCCCCATCTTTGTCGAGCGGATCGTTACCGTTACCGCACTTCGGAGACTGCACACAGGACGGACAGCCACTCTCGCACCGGCAGCTCGCCACCGCGTCGCGGGTGGCGGCGACCCAGGTTCCGAATGTGGCGAATCCCCGGTCGGCGAACCCGGCGCCACCCATGTAGCCGTCGTAGACGAACACCGTCGGGAGTCCGGTGTCGGGGTGCTGGTTGGTCGAGAGCCCGCCGATGTCCCAGCGATCGCACGACGCGACCAACGGCAGCAGTCCGATCATGGCGTGCTCCGCGGCGTGCAGTGCACCGGGGAAGTCGCCGATCGTGACCCCGGCATCCTCCAACGACTCCGGGGTGAGGGTGTACATCACCGCGCGGGTGCTCAGCGTCTGCGGCGGCATGTCGAGTTCCACCGCATCGAGCACCTCCCCGGAGAGCATCGTCCGCAGGTACCCGATGACCTGATGGGTCACGTCCACGTCCACCAGGGACACGGTCAGGTCGCCGTGCTCACTGCGCGCCACCACGTCGGTGATCGCGATGTCGGTGAGTTCCCGAGCCGACGTCGTCCAATCGGGTTCCTCCGGATGGGCAAGGGCCAGACCGTCGGTCAGGTCGAGCTCGTCGACGACATAGGAGTCGCCCTGATGGATGTGCAACGCACCCGGGTGCACCGTCGACATGGCCCGTCCGGAATCGACGGTGCCGAGCAGCTGCGACGTCGTGCTGTCGACGATGAGCACCTGACCGCCGATGCCGCCACGGATGTCGATGTCGGCGTGCGGTTCGATACCGGCCGCCACATACCAGCCGGCCTTGCGCTTCTTGAGCATGCCCGCCGCCGTCAGCTCCGCAACCGCCTCGGCGGCATCCCACGCCTCGATCTCACTCTCGCGCAACGGGTACTCCGCCGCGGCGCACAGGAGATGCGGCTTGAGGATGTACGGGTTGGTCGGATCGGTCACCGTCGCCTCGACCGGACGACCGAGCAGCGCCTCGGGATGATGCACCAGATAGGTGTCGAGCGGATCGTCGCGCGCGACGAGCACCACCAACGAATCCCCCGACGTCCGTTGACGTCCTGCTCGTCCGGCCTGCTGCCAGAACGATGCGACGGTCCCGGGGTACCCGCCGACGATGACCGCGTCGAGCCCGCTGATGTCGACGCCGAGTTCCAGCGCGTTGGTCGTCGCGACGCCGACCAGGTCGCCGTCGGAGATCGCCTTCTCCAGGCGACGACGGTCGTCGGCGAGGTACCCGGCACGGTAGGCAGCCACCCGGTCGACGAGCTCGGGTGCCGTCTGCGCCAACAACTGCCGGGCCTGCCGGGCGGTCAGCTCCACGCCGCGACGACTTCGCTGGAAGCACAGGGTGCGTGCCCCATCGACCACGAAATCGGCGAGCAGACGCGCCGATTCGGCGCCCGCCGACCGGCGTATCGGTGCCCCGTTCTCACCGGTCACCGCCGGCAGGAAGTCGGGCTCCCAGAGGGCCACCGTCCGCTCACCCCGGGGCGAACAGTCCTCGGTGACCGCGACCGCGGGCTCCCCGATCAGCCGGGTGAGGGCCTCGGCCGGCGCCGCCATCGTCGCGCTCGTACCGATCACCACGGGATTCCCGCCCGCCGAGCGCGCGATGCGCAGCAGTCGGCGTAGCACGAGCGCGGTGTGTGAGCCGAACACCCCGCGGTAGTGGTGGGCCTCGTCGACGACGATGTAGCGCAGATGACGAAAGAAATGCCGCCAGCGCGCATGGCCGGACAGGATGCCGATGTGGAGCATGTCCGGGTTGGTGAAGATCCACCGCGAGTGGGCGCGGGCCCACTGTCGGATCTCCACATCCGTGTCGCCGTCGTACGCGCACGGTTGCAAATGGGTGAACTGCCGTTGAACACCTGCCGCGGTGTCCGGGGGCCCCGCGGGTGATGCGCTGAGTACCGATGCGACCGAACGGATCTGGTCGGCCCCGAGGGCCTTCGTCGGCGAAAGATACAACGCCGTCGAATTCGGATCCTTCAACAGCGTGGTCAAAATGGGTATTTGATACGCCAGGGATTTTCCGGAGGCGGTTCCGGTGCAGAGGGCGACGTGTTGTCCGTCGAATGCCAGTTGGGCCGCATCGACTTGATGCGCCCACGGCTTGTCGATTCCCGAATCCTCGAAGGCCGCCACCAGTTCCGGCGGCATCCACGACGGCCAATCCGCGAAAGTCGCTGTCCGTGAGTCGATCACGGACATGTGTGTGAGGGGTGATGTGGTCGGGTCGGTCCCTGCCATGCTGCGTCGGAGCAGCTCGGACCCGAAGGTGATTTTCTGCATTTCGGTAAGTCAATCGTTGCGCGCCGGTCGGCGGCGTAGGTCTCGATGTTACTGCCGGATGTCGGGGCGGGGAAAATCACGTCCTTTTACAACCACGTTGGTTGGGGTGACTATCGCGCGGGCCCCGAACGTGATTGACTATTGGACGGTCGCAGCTTTCGTGAGCCGCCGGGACCCCGGTGATCTCCCGAGATCGTGTTGTGGCCGTGGTACTGAGGCTGGTTTGCGGGGGCTCCTGTTGGAAACTCACCGCCGAGAACGAGGTATGGCGGTCGGAACCGACCACGACACGAGACCGTCGTGTCGCGTCTGTTGGAATGTCAGTAAAGGATTGCAGTAATGGCACAGGGAACTGTGAAGTGGTTCAACGCGGAAAAGGGCTTCGGCTTCATCGCGCCTGATGAGGGGTCCGACGACGTGTTCGTCCACTACTCCGAGATCCAGGGGTCGGGCTTCCGCACCCTCGAGGAGAACCAGCGCGTCGAGTTCGAGGTCGGCCAGGGAACCAAGGGCCCGCAGGCCACTGGCGTTCGCGCCGTCTAGGAGTCGGCTCCTGCAAGCTGCGAAGCACGCTTGAGCGAAGTTGCTCCCGGTCACCACAGCGGTGACCGGGAGTAACTTTTTTGGCTGAGTACTTTTGGCCGGGACACTAGGGTTCTGTGTACCGCCGCGCGCGGGGAGGTACACAGTAACCTCGGTGTGTGGGCCAGTTGTCGTTTTTCTCGGCACAGATCGACCAACCCGCGTACGACGATCTCTCCGGGCTGTTGGCCGCCCACGGCCAGGCATCCCGCTCAGATTCCGGTACGCGGGTCTCAGTGGTCGTGACCGAGGTGTGGCGCGCCGAGGCCCTCGTGGACGAGATCACGGCCACCGGCGCCGCCGCCGAGGTCGTGTTCACCGACGAGGGCAACCCGATCGCGCGGACCACGCACAGCCACGAGCTCGACGACCTGCACCGACGCTGGTCGTCGGGAGCCGTGAAGTCCATGCCCACCGGCTGGGTGCCGTCACCCCGGGCGCTACGCCTGTGGACGATCGCGGCCGGTGAGCGTGACGGTGACCGGTTCCTGCTGGGCCTCGACCCGCACGCCCCCGACACTCATCCGGCGCTGGCGACGGCGTTGATGCGGGTGGGTGTGGCGCCCACGCTGGTCGGCACGCACGGGCGCGCGCACGCCCTGCGCATCGCGGGCAAGCGGCGGCTCACTCATCTGCTGGAGTACATCGGGGAGCCGCCCGCCACATCCGAAGCGGCTGCGCATTGGCCGGCGGTCGTCGGATTCTGAGCCGTTTGGTCAGGACCACGACGCACCCCGCTGACCTGGGATTTTCTGACTTCTTATGATCAATTTGTCACACTGGCCCTTTGCGAAGGGAATCTGAGTGTGCAGACGACGCTATATATAAGGTACAAACCTCATCGAGCGCCGTACGTTCGACGAGGCCGTTCCCTTCTACGACGCAAGAGCGAAGCACAGTAAGGACGCCCGGTGGCCGATACCAGCACCGCAACTCCCAGCACGGGGAGATCGACCCGGCGACTCGTCATCGTCGAGTCGCCGACCAAGGCCCGCAAGATCGCGGGGTACCTCGGGGCGAACTACGTGGTGGAGTCCTCCCGTGGCCACATCCGTGACCTGCCGCGCGGCGCGGCCGACGTGCCCGCGAAGTACAAGGGTCAGCCGTGGGCCCGTCTGGGCGTCAACGTCGACGACAACTTCGAGCCGCTCTACGTGGTGTCGGCGGACAAGAAGTCCACGGTCACCGAGCTCAGGTCGCTGATGAAGGATGTCGACGAGCTCTACCTCGCCACCGACGGTGACCGCGAGGGGGAGGCGATCGCCTGGCACCTGCTGGAAACCCTGAAGCCGAAGATCCCGGTCAAGCGGATGGTGTTCCACGAGATCACCGAGTCGGCCATTCAGGCCGCCGCCGAGAACCCCCGCGACCTCGACATCGACCTGGTGGACGCGCAGGAGACCCGCCGCATCCTCGACCGCCTCTACGGCTACGAGGTGTCGCCGGTGCTGTGGAAGAAGGTCATGCCGAAGCTGTCGGCGGGCCGAGTGCAGTCGGTCGCCACCCGCATCATCGTGGACCGCGAGCGCGAGCGGATGGCGTTCGTCTCCGCCGAGTACTGGGACATCGCCGCCACCATGGATGCCGGCGCCGACAGCGACTCGACCCCGCGGACCTTCTCGTCCCGCCTGGTGTCCGTGGACGACGCCAAGGTCGCCACGGGCCGCGACTTCGACGCCCGGGGCGTGCTGAAGAAGGCCGACGGGGTGCTCGTCCTCGACGGTGAGCGTGCCACGAGCCTGGCCACCGCCCTCGACGGGGCTGATATGACCGTCACGTCGGTGGAGGAGAAGCCGTACACCCGGCGCCCGTACGCCCCGTTCATGACGTCGACGCTGCAGCAGGAGGCCGGCCGCAAGCTGCGCTTCTCGTCGGACCGCACCATGCGCATCGCGCAGCGGCTCTACGAGAACGGCTACATCACCTACATGCGTACCGACTCGACGTCGCTGTCCGAGTCGGCCATCAACGCCGCCCGCAGCCAGGCTCGGGAGCTGTACGGCGAGTCGTTCGTCCATCCGACTCCGCGTCAGTACAACCGCAAGGTGAAGAACGCCCAGGAGGCGCACGAGGCGATCCGTCCCGCGGGCGAGACGTTCCGCACCCCGGGCCAGGTCGGCGGCCAGCTGGAGGCCGACGAGTTCCGGCTGTACGAGCTGATCTGGCAGCGCACCGTGGCATCGCAGATGGCCGACGCCAAGGGCACCACGATGAGCCTGCGGATCACCGGGACCGCCACATCCGGTGAACGCTGCACGTTCGCCGCGTCGGGTCGCACCATCACGTTCCCCGGCTTCCTGTCGGCGTATGTGGAGACCGTCGACGAACTGGCCGGCGGTCAGGCCGACGATGCCGAGAACCGCTTGCCCAACCTGACCGAGGGCCAGCGCCTCACCGCGACCGAACTCGACGCCGACGGTCACTCGACGAACCCGCCGGCGCGGTTCACCGAGGCGTCGTTGGTCAAGGTGCTCGAAGAACTCGGCATCGGCCGACCGTCGACCTACGCGTCGATCATCGGCACCATCCAGGACCGCGGGTACGTGGTGAAGAAGGGCAACGCGCTGGTCCCGTCGTGGATCGCGTTCGCCGTCGTCGGGTTGCTGGAGGCCTACTTCCAGAGCCTTGTCGACTACGACTTCACCGCCACCCTGGAAGACGACCTCGATCAGATCGCCACCGGGCAGGCCAATCGCACCCGGTGGCTGAGTGACTTCTACTTCGGGGACACCGCGGCCGACGCCGAGAGCGTCAAGTCGGAGATCGCCAAGTTCGGTGGCCTCAAGAAGCTCGTCGGCGTGAACCTCGAGGAAATCGATGCGCGCGAGGTCAATTCGATCCGGCTGTTCGACGACGAGGAAGGCCGCCCGGTCTTCGTGCGTGTCGGGCGCTACGGGCCGTACCTCGAACGCAACGTCGCCGGGCCGGACGCCGAACCGGATCTCAAGCGCGCCAACCTGCCGGCCGACATCACCCCCGACGAACTCACCCTGGCGGTCGCGGAGAAGCTGTTCGCCACCCCGCAGGAAGGTCGTTCGCTCGGCAACGATCCGGTCAGCGGCAACGAGATCGTCGCCAAGGAAGGACGATTCGGCCCGTACGTCACCGAGATCCTGCCGTCTGACGACGACGATGACGACGGCAAGGCTCCGGCGACGGTGCCGGCAGGCCCCACGCCACGCGACGGTGGTGGCGCCGGCAGTGGCGGCGACGGCGATGTCGTGCCCCTCGACGACGCCGAAAGCGGCGGCACGGCAACGAAAACCGCGGCCAAGAAGGCCGCAGCCAAGAAGACCGCGAAGAAGGCGGCCAAGAAGGCCGGCCCGAAGCCGCGTACCGGGTCGCTGTTCAAGTCCATGGACATCTCGACCGTCACCCTCGACGACGCGCTCAAGCTGCTGTCGCTGCCGCGTGTGGTCGGCGTCGACCCGGAGTCCGGCGACGAGATCACTGCGCAGAACGGTCGCTACGGCCCATACCTGAAGAAGGGCACCGACTCTCGCTCGCTGACCAGTGAGGATCAGATCTTCGGCATCACCCTCGAGGAGGCACTGAAGATCTATTCAGAGCCCAAGCGACGGGGTCGGCAGGCGGCCGCGCCGCCGCTGCGTGAGCTCGGCAAGAACGATCAGGTGTCGGACAAGCCGATGGTCATCAAGGACGGCCGCTTCGGGCCCTACGTGACCGACGGCGAGACCAACGCCAGCCTCCGCAAGGGCGACGAGGTCGCCTCCATCACCCCGGAGCGGGCGATGGAACTGCTGGCGGATCGTCGTGCTCGCGGCCCGGCCAAGAAGTCGGCGAAGAAAGCCGCCAAGAAGGCCCCGGCCAAGAAGGCTGCCAAGAAGACCGCCGCCAAGAAGGCGACGGCGAAAAAGGCTGCGGCAAAGAAGAGTACGGCGAAGAAGTCGGAGTGATCTCGATACGCCTCGGGCTCGCTGTCGTTCGCACGTGGCTACTCGATCAACGGGTGGGGGGCGACCCTTCCCGCCGGTTGAGTAGCCCGGAGCGCTAGCGGAGGGCGTATCGAAACCTGCATCCGATCAACGGGTGGGGGGGGGGTGCTCCTTCCCGCCGGTTGAGTAGCCCGGAGCGCTAGCGGAGGGCGTATCGAAACCCCGTGTGCTGCAACATTCTCACGCCCCCGCAGGAACCACGTACCCGATGTGCACCCGATCGATCGTGCCGTCGAACGCGAAGGGCATCTTGTCGACGTAGGCACGCGACACCGCACCGCCGTAGGCCCGGCCGATGTCGAGGCAGTCGTTGGCGCTGAACAGCAGTGCGGCACTGACCGGTACGGTCCCCGAGGCCACGTCGGTGCCGTCCACCCGGATGGTCACCGCGAGCGGCCCGCCCGGCCTCGCCTCGACATACGTTGTCGCGACCTCCACGGTGTGCTCACCGGCCGCGAGCGGTGTGTCCGCGACGATCCTGGTCCGCTGGATGAGAAACAGGTTGTATTCGTAGGTCAGCACACCATCGAGCACGAAACACGTGAGCCCGCCCCCGGCGCCGCCGAGTTTGTAGAGCACACCGCTCGCGCCATCCCCGACGGTGAGGTCGATGCGGACCGTGTTCGGGCGATTGCCGAGCGAGGGTGCGCAGAACTCCGGTACCCGCACCGTGTCGCCGCTCATCTCCCATTCCGAATACGGTGGGGTGATTCGTTGATCGGGGTGGGTGAGCACCCACAGGCCGCCGCCGATCGGCAGGGCGTCGTTGCGCGCCGCCTCGATCGCGAACAGCTCCTTGAGTTCGGCGAGCTTCTCCGGGTTCTGCTCGGCGATATCGTGGGCCTGGCTCCAGTCCTCGTCGAGATGGTAGAGCTCCCACCGGTCCTGATCCGGTGTCCAGGTGGTGATCCCGGGAGGCGAACCCGGCACCCAGGGAAGCCGCGGCCCGAGGGCCGACGCCATCCACCCGTCGGCGTAGATGGAACGACTCCCCATCACCTCGAAGTACTGCGTGCGGCGCGGTTCGGCCGCCGACTTGTCGTCGATCGCGTAGGCGAAACTCGTGCCGTCGATCGGATCCTGGGGGATGCCGTTGACCGTGTCGGGGTGCGAGATGCCCAGGATCTCGTAGATCGTCGGCGCGAGGTCCACGACGTGGGTGAAGTGCGTGCGCGGATCGGGATCCGCGTCGATCCGGCCCGGCCACTGGAGGACCATCGGATTGCGCGTTCCGCCGAGATGGGACGCAAGCAACTTCATACCCTGATACGGGGACGAACCGGCCCACGCCCACGCAGCGTGATACTGGTTGTCCGTCGCCGGGGAGCCGAGCACATCCAGCCCGCCGAGTTCGTCGAGTGCGGCGATGTGCTGGTCGACGGTGCTGGGGATCTGGTTCTGCGCCAGCAATTCGCTGATGGTCCCGTTCTGGCCTTCCCCCGACGAACCGTTGTCACCCCAGATGTAGACGACGACGGTGTCGTCGCTGTAGCCGAGCCGTTCCAGCTCGTCGAGCAGGCGGCCCGCCTGGACGTCGGCATGTTCGCCGAAGCCGGCGGCCACCTCCATCAGCCTGCGCTGGAACGGCTTCTGGTGCTCAGGGATCTCGTCCCATCCGGCCAGGCTCTCCGGGCGGGGCGTCAGTTCGGTGTCCTGCGGCACCCACCCGGCGGCCTTCGCGCCGTCCAGCGCTTCCTCGCGGTAGACGTCCCACCCGTCGTCGAACGTGCCGGCGTACTTGTCGGCCCACTCCTTCATGATGTGGTGCGGGCCGTGCAGACAACCTGTGGCCCAATACATGAAGAACGGCTTGTCCGGTGACAACGCCTTGTGATCACGCAGCCAGCCGATCGCGTCGTCGGCGATGTCCTCGCTGAGGTGATACCCCTCCTCCGGCGACTTCGGCGGCAGTACCGAGGTGGTGTTGCGGACCAGGTTCGGCTCGTACTGGGAGGCCTCGCCGGCGAGGAAGCCGTAGAAGTATTCGAAGCCGACGCCGGTGGGCCAGTTGTCGTAGGGGCCGGCCTTGGTCGTCTCCTCGGCGGGCGTGTTGTGCCATTTGCCCCAGGCGGCTGTCGCGTACCCGTAGTTGCGGAGCACCTCGGGCATCGTCGCGCTGCTCTTCGGGATGCGGCCCGAGTACCCGTCCCAGTCGTTGGCCAGCTCAGCGATCTGACCGTTGCCGACGCGATGGTGGTTGCGGCCGGTGAGCAGGGATGCCCGGGTGGGTGAACACATCGCCGTCGTGTGGAAGCGGTTGAACCCGATCCCGTTCTCCCGCACACGATCCAGGGTGTCGGTTTGGATCTTGCCGCCGAAGGTCGACGGCAGCGCCGGACCGGCGTCGTCGATCAGGATCACCAGGACGTTCGGTGCGTTCTCGGGGAGATGGCGTTCCGGGGGCTTCGGCGAGTAGGTGGACTCCTGCATCGTCCGCCCGGCGATGCTGCCCGACTGCTTGGGTGGGAACGGCAGAGTCCGGGTGGGCGGAAGGGGGCTTCCGATGACCGAATTCCTGTCGCCCATGGCTTCCTCGATCCCGTCGTCGTTACCGGTGACGCCCCGAAGCTATCGGTCGCCGACGAGCCGGGGCATCACCCAGATCGTGTGATCGCCCCGTCAGACACCCATCGGCTCGAGAAGCGGCCGTGCGAGCAGGGTCTCGATTCCCCGACCGCGCAGCTCCACACCCTCGCCGATCTCCCAGTGCTCCGCCTCGGTTTGGGAGGCGAGGAACACCGCACGCGCCGAGCCCAGGACGCGGGTCGGTTCGTCCTTGGCGAGTTCGGTGAGCCGCGCGGCCTCGTTCACGGGATCGCCGATGACGGTGTACTCCAGGCGCTGTTCGGAGCCGATGTGGCCGGCGATCGCCTTGCCCGCCGACACGCCGATCCCGATGTCTGTGTCGCCGAGGGTTTGATACAGCTCCGTGCGCAGCTCCCGGGCCGATGCGAGCGCCCGGCCGGCGAAGTCGTCGAGGTCCAGCGGGGCGCCGAAGATCGCCAGCGCCGCGTCACCCTGGAACTTGTTGACGAACCCGCCATGGCGTCCGACCACGGCCACCACCACCCGGAAGAACTCGTTGAGCAGTTCCACCACCTCGCGCGGCGGCCGGTTCACCGCCAGTCGGGTGGAGCCGACGATGTCGACGAACAGCACCCCGACGTAGCGTTCCTCGCCGCCGAGTTCGGTGCCGGTCTCGATGGCCCGGCGCGCGACGTCCTCGCCGACGTACCGGCCGAACAAGTTGCGCAGGTCCTGTCGTTCTCGCAGATCGGCGACCATGTCGTTGAAGCCGGCCTGCAGCAGGCCGAGGTCGCTGCCGTCGTAGATCTTGACGGCCACGTTGAGGTTGCCGGCACTGACCTCGCTCTGCGCTTTCCGCAACTGCTTGATCGGGTCGTTGATCGCAGCGACCACGCGCACGATGGCGATGACGCTGAATGCCAGCGCCGCGCCCGACATCCAGAGGATCGGGCGCTGCAATCCCTCCGGGTCCGTCTCGATCCAGCCCAGCCGCTGCAAGAAAATGAGTCCGATGATGACCGCCAGCGGAGCGACCACGCTGACCACCCAGAACACCGCGATGCGGGCGGTGACGCTCGGGGCCACTGCCGCGTCGGGTTCGTTGGCCATCGCCGCGACGGTGATGGGCCGCAGCACTTTCTCGGCCTGCAGGTAGGAGAGCACACAGGTCACCAGCGCGCCGACCGCGCTGGCCATGGCCACGATGAACGCATTCTTGTGTGAGACGGAGAAGTTCACCATCGTGAACAACACGCCGCCGACAGTCCACAGCCCCAGGTTCACCACCGACAACACCAGTGGGAGCTTCAACGCGCGGCGGCGCGCGTTCTCGTTGTCCAGCCGCGTTCGTCGCCGGTGCCAGACGAGGACCGGCAGGGAGAGCTGGATACTGAGGAAACCACCGACCAGCATCGCGCCGACCAGATAGATCGCGAAGATCGCCTGGTTCAACGCTGTGATCTCGTCGAGGCTGATGGAATCCTCGAGCGGCATACCGAACCGGAGGAACGCGAAGGTGAACAGCGCGCCGACGACGTTCGCGCGGAGCATGTCGAGGGCAAGGATCGGCCACGGTGTGTGCACCAGCCATCGGCCCAGGTGCAGGGCCTTTGACCACCGGGACCGACGTTCAATCACGTAACAACGGTAGCTGGCTGCTTGCAGTTGTTACACACGCGGCGGTCCGCCGGTGGTGTCTGAACTGCGCATTACGCTGGCGGTGTGACAAATGTCTTCGATCGTTTGACCGGGCAGGCGGCGGTCGCCGACGAATTGCGTGCGGCGGCGCGTGCTGCCCGCGGTGTCGCGGCACGCCTCGACGAGGGCGCGGCGGGCGCGACCTCGCTGTTCGCCGGGGCCGACGAGACCGGGCCTGACCAGTTCGAGGGCGCCCTGCGTGCCTCGATGACGCATGCCTGGTTGTTCACCGGACCTCCCGGCAGTGGGCGTTCGGTGGCCGCCACATGCTTTGCCGCCGGACTGCAATGTCAGTCCGACGACGAGATCGGCTGCGGGGAGTGCCGTGCCTGCGTGACGGTGATGGCGCAGACGCACGCCGATGTGCGTCACGTCGTGCCGCAGGGGCTGAGTCTGTCGGTGCTGGAGGCCCGCGACGTGGTGCAGGCGGCCGCGCGCAGGCCGGGTACCGGGCGGTGGCAGATCGTCATCGTCGAAGACGCCGACCGGCTCACCGAGCAGGCTGCCAACGCGTTGCTGAAAGCGGTCGAGGAGCCGCCGTCGCGCACTGTGTTCCTGCTGTGCGCGCCGTCGGTCGATCCCGAGGACATCTCGGTGACACTCCGCTCCCGTTGCCGGCACATCGCGCTCGCCACGCCCGCGGTCGCCGACATTGAACGCGTGCTCATTGAGCGCGACGGCATCGACCCGGAGCGAGCGGCCTGGGCGGCCGGTGTGTGCGGCGGACATGTGGGCCGGGCCAAGCGACTGGCCACCGACGACGAGGCACGTGCCCAGCGCGAGAAAGCCCTCGGTCTGGCACGGGCCGCGACCCGCGACTCCACCGCCTATGCGGCGGCCGAGGCATTGGTGCGGTCGGCCGAGGACGCGGCCAAGGCGATCAGCGCAGAGCTCGACGAGGCCGAGACCGAGGAGATGAAGACCGCCCTCGGCGCGGGCGGCACCGGCAAGGGCACCGCACGCGCGCCGCGCGGCACGGCCGGGGCGTTGAAGGAACTGGAGAAGCGGCAGAAATCCCGGGCCACCCGCGTCTCGCGGGACATGCTCGACCGCGCGCTGGTCGATCTGGCCGCATTGTTCCGGGACGCGCTGGTTCTCGCGGTGGGTGCGCAGGTGACCGCGATGCATCCCGACAAGACCGACGACATCGCCGTGCCGATGGCCGCCTACGCCGCCCCCGAACAACTGTTGCGTTGTGTCGAAGCGGTGCTCGAATGCCGCACCGCGCTGGATGTGAACGTGAAGCCCAAGTTCGCCGTCGATGCGATGGTCGCGACCATCGGGTTGGCGATGAACGACCGGCGCGTCACCGCTCGCTGAGGAGCCCCGCAACCCCCGCTCCGTGAGGAGTCCCGCAACCCCCGCTCCGTGAGAAGCCCCGCAACCCCCCCGCTTCCTGAGGAGCCCCGCAACCCCCCCGCTCCCTGAGGAGCCCCGGAGCTTGCGGAGGGGCGTCACGAAGGGGCATCCCAGGCGGCCCTTCGTGACGCTCGGCTAGCGCCTCGCTCCTCAGGGATCGGGGGCGGCTAGCGCCTCGCTCCTCAGGGACCGGGGCGGTTACCACTGCTCCTCAGGGACCGGACCGGGGGTCGCTCGCAAGCTCGCTCCTCCGGGGCCGGGCGACCTCAGGTGAGCGGTCCCGTCGGCAACAGGCGGCGCACCAGCTTGCCGGTGGGGTTGCGGGGGAGGTCGTCGACGAAGACGACGTCGCGGGGCACCTTGTAGCGCGCGAGGTTCGTCTTCACGTGCTGCTTGAGGTCCTCGATCTGCGGGTCGGCGCCCTCGCTACGGACAATGAAAGCCCTTAGGCGCGTGCCGAATTCGTCGTCCTCGACGCCCACCACGGCGACGTCGGCGACATGCGGGTGTTCGGCGAGCAGGTTCTCCACCTCGAGGGGGTACACGTTCTCCCCACCGGACACGATCATGTCGTCGTCGCGGCCCTCGATGAACATCAGGCCGCTCTCGTCGAATCGGGCCATGTCGCCGGTGGACATGTAGCCGTCGATCACCTGCTTCTGGCGGCCGTCGGTGTAGCCCTCGAACGGTGCGCCGTTCTTGACGAACAGTCGCCCACGGACGCCGTTCTCCGTGATGCGCTGGTCCTTGTCGTCGAACAGGGCGAGGTGACTGCTCACGGGTGCTCGACCGACGGTGCCGGGTGCCTGCCGCAACTCGCTCGGGGTCGCCACCGACGCCACCGCCACCTCGGTGGAGCCGTACAGGTTGTAGAGCACGTCACCGAAGGCGTCTTGGACCGCCTCGGACAACGTCGGCGACAACGCCGATCCCGCGATCACGATGATCTTCAGCGACGACAGGTCGTACTTCTTGATCACGTCGGGCCCGAGCGCAACCATCCGGTGCAGCATGGTCGGGACCGCGACGAGCATGTCGGCACGGTTGTCGGCGATCGCAGCGAGGGTCTTCTCCGCGTCGAAACGACGCATCAGCACCGATTTGTTGCCCAGCGCGGTGCCCACACCCCACAACGCGAAACCGGTGGAGTGGAACACCGGCGAGACGATCACCATCGTGCCGCGCTCCGGGATCGGGATGCGGTCGAGAAGCAGGGCACTGGTGAACGGTGAGACCTTGCCGCGCTGCGCACCCTTCGGCAGACCGGTGGTGCCGCTGGTGAGGATCACCAGCCCGGCCCAGCTCTCCGGTTCCGGCGGCGTGCTGGTGTCGCCGTTGGTCACCACGTCGTCGAGCACCTTCACGCCCTCGGGTACCGGACGTTGTCCATCGACCCACGACAGATACCGGGGCAGGCCGGTGGGCAGTCCGTCGACGATGTCGGCGAACTCCTCGTCGTAGAGCATCGCCGCGATCTTCTCGCGCGCAGCCACTTCCGTGAACTGGGTCTGGCCGAACCCGGTGTTCATCATCGCCAGTCGCAGGCCGGCCCGCCCGGCGCCGTTGAGGGCCGTGATGAGTCCGCGGTGATCGCGGGCCAGCACGCCGATGACGCTGCCCGGGGCGACTCCCGCCGCGAGCAGTTCGTTCGCCAATGCGTTGGACTGCTGGTCGAGTTCGGCGAAGGTGAGGGTTCCGCGCTCGTCGGTCAGGGCCGGTGCGTCGGGGTACTCGTCGGCTCCGTGCATCACGATGGCTGCCGGTGCACCCACCGTCTCGTTGCGCTTGACGGCCTTCACGACCTCGCGCGGCTTCTTGAAGTCCAGCGCACCCGCGCGTTGCAGGACACGCATGGCACCGAACGTGTCCGAGAGTGTCTGTAGATGGTCGCGGATCGATGCCATTGCCGGCTGCCTCCTGTTGTATCTGTCACACACCACGTGCTCTGGCTGCCACTCTAGGCGGACTGACACACGGTGTGTTCAGATTGGTCCGGGCGGGTCGCCGGACCGACCGTCCGTCGAACAATCCTTCGGGTGCGGTCACTGATAATTCAGCGGTAATCAGCAAGCAACACCTGGCTCCTAACGTCACGCTTCATGAGTGCAGCCGATTCGCGGCCACCGGGGACCGGCATCGACATCTCCGGTCTGACCAAGACCTTCTCCACCCGATCGATACGCGGTGGATCGTCGGTGACCGCACTGGACGACGTCACCATCGCGACATCCGAGGGCGCGTTCCTGTCGCTGCTCGGTCCGTCGGGTTGCGGCAAGTCGACGGTGCTGCGGATTCTCGCGGGGCTCGACGAGCCGACGTCGGGGACCGCGCTGATGAATGGGCAGTCCCCGTCGGAACTGCAGGGCGATCATCAGCTCGGGATCGCTTTCCAGGATTCGGCACTGCTGCCGTGGCGGTCGGTGGAGGCCAACATCAAGCTGCCGTTGCAGGTCGGCGGGATGCCTGCCGACGACGACCTGGTCGGCGACCTCATCGAACTCGTCGGCCTGTCCGGGTTCGAGAAGTCGAAGCCCGCCACGCTGTCCGGCGGTATGCGGCAACGTGTCTCGATCGCACGGGCGCTGGTGGTGAAACCGACCGCGTTGCTGCTCGACGAACCCTTCGGCGCCCTCGACGACATGACGCGGCAAAGACTCAACGTCGAACTGCTGCGTATCTGGACCGAGAAACCGGCGACGACGCTGATGGTGACCCACGGCATCGCGGAGGCGGTGTTCCTGTCCGACGTCGTCGCGGTGATGAGCCCGCGGCCCGGCAAGGTCGTCGAGATGGTGACGATCGATCTGCCGCGTCCCCGGGTGCCCGACATGATGCGCACCCCGGAGTTCCACGCCATCCACGATCACCTGTCCGGGCTGCTGTTCGGCACCAACGCCGACGACGGTCCCCGACAGCCCGCCGAGGCCACACGTGGCTGACCTCGGCGGCGCCAACCGCTGGTACGCCGGGCTCATCGGCATCGCCGCACTGATCGGTCTGTGGTGGCTCGCCGGTGCGCTCGAATGGTTCAGTGGAACCATTCCCACTCCGGGAGCGGTCATCTCGACCATCGCCGACACCGGCACCGCGTTCTACATCGACAACTTCTCGTCCACGGTCGAACTGGCACTGCGCGGCTTTCTCTGGGGCAACGGCTTGGCCATCGCGTTGGCCGTGCTCGTCGTGCTGATCCCGCCGATTGAAGGGCTCGCCACCCAGCTGGCCATCATCTCCTACTGCACTCCGATCATCGCGGTCGCGCCGATCATCCAGGTGGCGTTCGCCGAGGTGCAGACGATGATCGTGTTCCTCGCGGCGATCTCGGTGTTCTTCACCACGATGATCGGCACCCTGAGCGGGCTGCGGTCGCCGCATCAGGGCAGCCTCGACCTGGTCAAGGTGTACGGCGGGGGCCGGTTCGCGCAGCTGTGGCGGGTCCGGTCGGTGTCAGCGTTGCCCAACACCCTTGCCGCAGTGAAGATCGCGGCACCCGCGGCGGTGCTCGGAGCGGTCCTGGGCGAGTTCCTCGCGATGCCCGATACGGGCGCCGGACCGGCGATGATCGTTGCCCAGCAACGCGGCGACATCCCCGAGGTCTGGGCGATCGCGTTGATCAGCGGTGCGATCGCCGGCGTCGGCTACGCGGTGATCAGTGTCGTGGCTCGCTTCGCGACGCGGTGGTCGTCGGGGCTGGCGGTGTTGCGATGACCGCGGCCGGATTGTGGAGCATCGGCCGGTTCCTCGGGTCGTTGCTGTTGTCGTTCGTTCTGATCCTGGTGATCTGGTGGCTGTTCCTGCTCGCCTTCCCCGACATCGGGCCCATCATCGGCCGCACCCCGGTCGATGTGTTCGGGTACCTGTTCACCGACCCGGACGCCGCCGCGTCACGCGCGGAGATCCTCGACAATCTCTGGATCACGTTGACCGACGCGGCGATCGGGTTCGTCGTCGGTATGACCGCGGCCGTCGCGACGGCCGCGCTGTTCGTGCTGTCGCGTCCCGCCGCGCAGACGTTCATGCCGATCGCGATGCTGCTGCGGTCGGTGCCCCTGGTGGCGATGACACCGCTCATCACGCTCATCGTCGGACGCGGTGTGGCCGTGGTGGCGGTGATGGGTGGCATCGTCGTGTTCTTCCCCGCCCTGGTGATGATCATGACCGGACTCGCCAACGCGCCCAGGCAGATCAACGACGTCATCACCGTGTACGGCGGGTCGAAGATGACCGCGCTGCGGATGGCAGCGATTCCGGCGGCGGTGCCGTCACTGTTCAGCGCGGCGAAGGTGTCCGTTCCGGGCGCGATCGTCGGCGCCACGGTCGCGGAATGGCTCGGCACCAACGAAGGGCTGGGAGCCACACTGCAGCAGGCACTTCCGGCCGCCGCCTACGACGAGCTGTGGGCGTCGGTGCTGGTGATCACCGTCGCCTCGATCGTGGTCTACGCGTTCGTCGGTGTCGCCGAAACCATCGTGCTCGCCCGAATGGGCATGCAGCAGAACTGATCTTCCGGATCGGATTCCGGGGGGAGAGAAAGGGAACACATGAGCAACTCGATGCGCCGCGCCACATTCGACCGGCGGTCCTTCCTGCGGTACTCACTGACGGCCGGGGGCGCGATCGGAGCGCTCGGTGCCACCGGGGCGCTCGCGGCGTGCAGCAGCGGCAACGGCGAGTCCGGGGGGTCGGGCGCGTCGTCGATGAATCCGAAGGTGCAGCTTTCCTGGCAGAAGAACATCGAATTCGCCGGCGAATACTGGGCAATCGAGAACGGATACTACGAGGCGGAAGGCCTCGGGACACCGGAACTGCTGACCGGGGGCGGCGCCGGGACCGGCGTGGAAACCGGCCTGACGTCGAACAAGGTGTGGATCGGTATGACCGCCCCGCAGCTCACCGCGCCGGTGATCCTGCAGGGTGCCGCGCTGATGACGGTGGCGGCGACATTTCAGAAGAACCCTTTCTGCATCGTGTCGTCGGCGGAACGGCCGATCCGGACGCCACAGGAGATGGCCGGGCGAAAGATCGGCGTCCAGGCATCCAACGAGAACGTCTTCAAGGCGTTGCTCACCGCCAACAACATGGCCGAGTCCGACGTCGAGAAGATCACCGTGCAATACGATCCGACGCCGTTGACCACCGGCGACGTCGACGGCTGGGTCAGCTACGTGACCAACGAGCCGATCATGTTGCGGTTGAACGGCTTCGAGAACGCCAACTTCCTGTTCGCCGACTTCAACCTCCCGCTGGTCGCCGAGACCCTCGTGGTGCGCCAGGAAACCATCGACAACGAACGCGACAAGGTGAAGGCCTTCCTCAAGGCCGACATCCAGGGCTGGTACGACGCTGTCGCCGATCCGGCGGGATCGGCACGGCTGGCGGTCACCAAGTACGGCGCCGACCTCGGGCTCGAAGAGGCCGAGCAGACCGAGGAGGCCATCGCGCAGAACGGGCTCGTCGTGTCGGAAGAGACGGATGCCAACGGGCTGCTCACGATGTCCGACGCACTCATCGAGGAGAACATCATCGCGCTCGAGAAGGCCGGCTACTCGATCAAGCCGGAGCAGATCTTCGACATGTCGCTGATCGAAGAGGTGTACGCCGAGAACCCTGATCTCAAGCGCTGAGATCGGTTGTGCTGCGACCGGTCTGACGGGCGATGTCGAGCAGGTCACGCGCCGGCCCGCGCAGCCGGATGTTCGACGACCACACGGCGCGCAATGGCCGGATCATCCGCAGGCCGGTCACATCCACCCGCACCAGGCGGCCCGCTTCGATGTCGTCGTCGACCGACAGGCGGGACAACACCGCCACCCCCGACGACGTCAGGACCGACGATCGGATCGCGGTCACCGACCGTAGCTCGATGAGCGGCTCGGTCGGGGTCGCACCCGAATCGGCCAGTGCGGCTTCGTAGGTGACGCGTGTTCCGGACCCGGGTTCGCGCTGGATGAGTGGTGTCGCGGCCAGTTCGTCGACCGTGACCGTGCGTTCCTGCGCCCACGCATGGCCCGGCGCGACGACCACGACCAGTTCGTCGCGGGCCACCACCGCACCGTCGAGATCCCCTGTCGAGCCCGGGCTCTCGATGAATCCGAGGTCTGCATCACCGTGATGGACGGTGTCGACTACCTCGGCGGAGTTCATTGGGCGCACCGAGATTCGTACGTCGCTGTGATGGGTGAGTGTCGTGATCCAGCGCGGGACCAGGTATTCGGCGACCGTCTTGGACGCCGCCACCACCAGGGTGGCATGGCGCGCGTCGACCAGGGAGTCGACGCCGGCCATGAACTGCGCTGCGCGTTCCACCAGAGCGTTGGCCCATTCGAGCACGGCCATCCCGTTGGCGGTGACGTCGACCCCGCCGGCCGAGCGGATGAAGATCTCCACGCCGAGTTCGCGTTCGACACTGCGCACCCGCGCGCTGACGGCCTGCTGACTGATGCCGAGATCTCGGGCGGCCGCACCCATGCTGCCGAGACGGGCGACGGTGACGACGATGTCGAGTGCCGCGATGTCGGGCAGGCGGCGGGCGACCACGCGATCTACTCCTCGACCGGGGTCCCGCCGCCCTCGGTGTCGTCGGAGGGGGTCTCGTCGGTGGTGTCGTCGGTGTCGGGTCCGGGGTCGCTCTGCTCGTCGGACGTCTCGTCCTCCTCGCGCAGCGGATCGTAGCCGTCGACACCCTCGAGAACCGTCAGCTCCTGGTCGATCGCGGCGGAGACTGCCTTGGCTTCTTCCTTGATCTTGTTGATGAAGTCGGACATCGTCTTCTCCTCTGCTGCCGGTGGCAACGCCGCGGACCGGTGACCCTCCTTCCACTATAGGAGGCGGTGCCGCAGCCCCGGGGGAGTGAGTGTCTGACCCTTCGTGACACCCCTCCGCTAGCGCTCCGGGGTTCCTCAGGGATCAGATAGGAACCGGTCCCTGAGGAGCGAGCTTGCGAGCGTCACGAAGGGCCAGATAGGCGGTCACCCAGGCGCGATGTTCTGGTTGAGCCGGAACAGGTTGGTGGGGTCGTAGCGGTGTTTGACCTGCGCGAGGCGCTCATAGTTGCCGCGATAGGCGGCCCGGACACGCTCGTCACCCTCGTCCATCATCATGTTGACGTAGCCGCCACCGGCGGAAGTGGGATGCAACTGCTCCCAGTACTCGCGGGCCCACGCCGAGATTCTCGGCAGATTGGCCGGCGACGGATCGATCCCGGCGATCACCCCGTTCCATCCTCCGCGCCGATAGGCGAACGCGGTCGCGTCCTCGGGGACCCGGGCGGCCGCTCCACTGATGGGGTACAGGTGCATGGTCGACAGAGGCGTCGGGATGTCCTCGCCGAACCGCCGGTGCACGGCGATCGCGTCGTCGGTGATCTCCTCGTAGATGTCGGCCTTCCAGTACCACTGCAGGCCGGACGGCAGCAGCCCGTCGAAGGCCTGCTGCAACATGCGGTAGGGCATCGGCGCCACACCCGACAGCAACGGCGATCCGAACTCGCGGACCGGCCTCAGGATCTCGTCGGCATCCGCGCGTGATCCCGAATAGCACCAGACGATCCCGCAGACCCGACGCCGCCAGAGCTCCTCGGGAAACGGTGCCGCCGACGGGACCTCGAGCACGCCGATCCAGCCGTTGAGTTCGTCGGGCAGCGACGGGAGGATCTCGCGGTACCAGCCGAACACCTCGTCGGCATCGGCGATGTCGTAGAGCACCGGCCCGCCGATGATCTCACCGTCGTCACCCATGCGGTGGCAACGGAACGTGAACGAAGTGACCACCCCGAAATTGCCGCCGCCCCCACGCAGGGCCCAGAACAGATCGGGATGCGATCCGCTGCTCGCCCGGACGAACGTCCCGTCGGCGAGGACCACGTCAGCCGACAGCAAGTTGTCGATGGTAAGTCCGAAATGTCTTGTGAGATAGCCGGTGCCACCTCCCAGAGTGAGTCCGGCCACGCCCGTGGTGGAGACGAATCCCGACGGGGTCGCCATCCCGAACGTGCCCGTGGCGTGGTCGACATCGCCCCAGGTGCATCCGGCGTCGACCTGTACGGTCGCTGCCACCGGGTCGACTGTGGTCGATCGGCGATCCCGGAAGTCGATGACCAGGGCGTCGTCGGCGACGCCGAAACCTGCTCCGTGATGGCCGCCGCCGCGGACTGCGAGCGGCATCGCGTGGCGGCGGGCGAAGTCGACGCACGTGATCACGTCAGCGACGTCGGCGATCCGGACGACTGCGGTGGGATGCCGGTCGATGGCGCCGTTGTACACCTTGCGGACGTCGTCGTAGTCGGTATCGCCGGGACCGATCACCGGACCTCGGACGGCCGCGCGTAGTTCGTCGGCGACGGTGCCGCCACCTAGTTCGACTGTGGACATGATCGGCTCCTTCTCTGGGGTGCCCGCCGGTGGGAGAATGGCGTGGGACGCGGTGTGCAAGCGACGCTACGGAGATCGGGTCTGTGCCGGAATGCCCTGGCTACCGGGGGTCTTGCCCGTTCGTCCGGGATCGCCCCGGCGTCGGCGGAGGTGCGTGATGGACGTGTTGTCCGATGTGCTGCTCGCGGTGCGCATGACCGGAGCGGTGTATTACGACATCGACGCGCGGTCGCCGTTCGTCGCGCAGAGTCCACCGACCGACGCGATCGCGTCGAAAGTGGCCGCGGATGCCGAGCATCTGATCGCATTCCATGTCCTCACGTCGGGTAGCTGCTGGGTGGAGGCCGTCGAGGAGCCGGAGCCCGCAGCGTTGCTGCGGGCAGGGGAGATCGTCATCTTTCCGTCCGGGGAAGCGAACATCCTGTCGTCGTCCCCGGGCATGCGGGGGCAGCCGGACATGTCGCAGTACTACCGGCCGGTGAGTGAGGCGCTGCCCTTCGTGATCGACATCAACGGGGACGCCGACGCCGAGCGATGTCGAATCGTCTGTGGCTACCTCGCCTGTGACAGCGGGCCTTTCAATCCCCTGCTGGATTCCTTGCCCCGGATGATTCTGGCGCCGGTGTCCAGTCGGAGTTGGGGATGGATGACGTCGTTGTTGGACACCGCGATCGCTGCGAGTGCTGATCGGGACGCCGGTCAGGAGGCGATGCTGGCGAAGTTGTCCGAGCTGATGTTCCTGGAGGCCATCCGCTCGCACATCGACGGGTTGCCGCCGGAGGCGCGGAGCTGGGTGGCCGGGCTGCGTGACCGGGATGTCGGTGCCGCCCTTCGGCTCATGCACGGCCGATTCGCCGAGCAGTGGACCCTCGACCGGCTCGCCCGCGACGTCGGGATGTCGCGGTCGGCGTTCGCCGATCGATTCACCGCCTACGTCGGTGTGCCGCCGATGACCTATCTGTCGCGGTGGCGTCTCCAGCTCGCGGCTCGGCTACTGCAGTCGGGGGCGACGACCGTCGCATGTGCGGCGAATACTGTTGGATATCAGTCGGAGTCGGCGTTTCACCGAGCGTTCAAGCGGCACGTCGGGGTGGCGCCCGGGGCGTGGCGGCGTGGAGTCGTTCGGGTGAACGACGGCGTGTCCGGTGCGCCGGAATCCACCCATCGGGCGCGATGAAGCACCATCGACCTCCGACTGCTTGTGCCGTTTCCCTACTCTGGTGACATGCGTTTCGTCATCTTCGGGGCCGGCGCGATCGGCGGCGTCGTCGGCGGTCGGCTGTTTCGGGCCGGGATTCCGACGACCCTGATCGCACGTGGCGCCCACCTCAACGCGATCCGCGACCGTGGGCTCACCCTGGACCTCGCCGAGGGCGCCGAGACGCTCGCCGTGCCGGCCGTGGCGCATGCGTCGGACATCGACTGGACGCCCGACACAGTGGTGTTGATCTGTGTGAAGTCGCAGCACACCGCGTCCGTGCTCGACGACCTGCAGGCACACGCCCCACTGGCGACTCCGATCGTTTCGGCCCAGAACGGCGTAGCGAACGAGTCCGCGATCCTACGACGATTCCCGAACGCCTACTCGATCTGCGTGATGCTGCCCGCGCTGCACCTCGAACCAGGTGTCGTCGTGCAGGGATCGTCGGCGACACCGGGCATCCTCGACATCGGCCGCTACCCCGTCGGGACCGACGACATCGCCGCGGAGATCTCCTCGGACTTCGCGGCGGCCGGGTTCGAATCCGTGCCGCGTGACGACATCATGGCCTGGAAGTACCGCAAGCTCGTCCTCAACCTGGGCAACGGTGTCGACGCCACGTACCGGCGTGACGGCGACGCCACCGCCGAACTGATGCGGCGCGTACGGGACGAGGGAGAAGCAGTGCTGGTCGCCGCGGGAATCGACGTCGTCAGTGACAAGGCGGACCGCGAACGACGCGGCGACCTGATCGTGCGCCGCGACAGCGGCGAGGACAGCATCGAGAGCTCCACCTGGCAGAGCATCGCCCGGGGTGCCCCCGACAGCGAGATCGACTATCTGACGGGTGAGATCGTGTTGCTGGGCCGGCTACACGGGGTTCCCACTCCGGCGAACGAACTCGTCCACATGGAAACGGCTCGTCTGATTCGCGATCAGCTTGCTCCGGGCAGCCTGGATCCGCGGGCGGCGCTCGCGAGTATTGATCAGGAGTAGCGGTGAGACCGCGGTGGAGCCGCCCAGGGGAATCGAACCCCTGACCTATTCATTACGAGTGAATTGCTCTACCGACTGAGCTAGGGCGGCGTGCTGCGCGCGGCAGCGCACACGAGTGTAGCGAGCGGGGTGGTGAGCGACCAAACCGGCCCGGCGCGGTGCCGGGCCGGGTCAATTGTCCGGTTGTGAGGTCCCGTGGCCGAGGCGCAGGAGCAACGCCCTCCCGCGCGGCGACAACTCGTAGCCCACGTCCAGGCTGTGGGTCAGTCCGAGCTTCTTCAGCTTGCGCACGTCCAGCTTGAATTCTGCACGTTCCCTGCCGAGTTCGGCGGCGAGCTCGGTGGACACGACGGCAGGGCGTCGCGCGATGACGTCGAGGGTCGCCCGGGTCCACGGTCCGGATGAAGCGCGGGCGTCCAGGCGGTCCAGACGTGTGACGAGATCGTGGACATCGTCGTCGGAGAGGTCGGCGTCCGCCCGCAGCGCGATCCGCGGGTCGGGCCCCGCCCATCGCAGCCCGACCCGGAAGATCGGGTCGTCGTTCTTGCGGAGCTTCGAGATCACCTCCGCAGGTGACGCGAATCCCGCTCGACGTGCGTCGTCGTCGGTGATGTCGGCGGCGTCGGCCGGGTCGACGGTGACGATCTCGATGACCCCAGCAGAACTGATGAACGTCGAACCCGGCTTGACCCGCGGCGTCTTCCACCGGCGGAAGGCCAGGTCGATCGACCCGTCCGCCACACCTTGCGCGGTCGGCACCGGTAGCAGCACATCGTGAGGGTACCCAGGATCGGTCGGCGTCCGTAGGGTCGAGTCATGACCGGATCCAGTGGAACACCAGTCAGCGCTGCCGCGGCGACCGAGGCACTCTCCGACCCGTGGCGGGTGATGGCCGACACCGCCTACGCCGCATTTCGTACCAAGAACATGGTGCGGGGAGGTGAGTTCGTCGCCAAGATCATCGAGGCCGCGGAGGCGGCCGGACACCATCCCGACGTCGAACTGCGGTATGGCTCAGTCCACCTCGCGCTCACCACGCACAGCGCGCATCGGCTCACCGAGGCCGATGTGGCGTTGGCCAACCAGATCTCGGCGATCGCGAGTGACCTCGACCTCGAACCCGCGGCGGCGCCACCGGCTCGGTTCGAACTCGGTATCGACGCACTCGACATCGACAAGGTCCGCCCGTTCTGGAAGGCGGTCCTCGGCTACGACGACGAGCCGGAGGAGACGTCGATGGACCTCTCCGACGGCGCGGGCATCCTGCCCAGCGTGTGGTTTCAGCAGATGGACGAGCCGCGCCCGGAACGCAATCGGGTGCACGTCGACCTGTGGGTTCCCCACGACGTGGTGGAGGAACGGATTGTTGCGGCGATCGGTGCGGGCGGCAGTCTGGTCTCCGACGAATTCGCGCCCGAATGGTACGTACTCGCCGACGCCGAGGGCAACGAGATCTGTCTGTGCACGTGGCGCGGCCGGGAGTGACCGAAATCTGCGTGCTCAGGCCTCTCCGAGGGGATATATCGGGCTGTTGCGAAATGGCCGTGGGGATTCTGCGGCCATTTCGGCTTGTCAGCGGGTGTTTCTGACTGATTGTGGCCGATAATGTGTTGGTGGCCAAGGGGTATCGACCGGTTGATCGCGATCAGGAGTTCTTGCTTCCGCCGAGTATGCGGGGGTGGTTGCCCGATGATGATCCGGTGTGGCTGGTGATTTCGCTGGTCGAGCGGATCGACACGTCAGTGCTGGATCGGTTACGCAAGACCGGCGGGGTGGGGCGGCGTGGGTATGACCCGCAGATGATGTTGACCCTGTTGATTTGGGGGTGGGCGCACGGGCAGCGGTCGTCTCGGCAGTTGGAGCGGCTGTGTCGGCGTGATATCGCGTTCCGGGTCATTTGCGGGGGCGATGGTCCTGATCATGTGAACCGTCCTGGACCCGGTGGAGACCTGGGTTTAGGCCACCTCCGGGATGGAGGCGACGGTGTCACGGTAGCGCGTCTCGTACTCGACCGGTGGTCGGTAGCCGATCGATGAGTGCAGCCGCTCGGTGTTGTACCAGTGGACCCAGGCGGCCGTTTCGCGTTCGACCTCGGCGCGCCCGGACCATGATTTCTGCCGACCGACGAGCTCGGTCTTGTACAACCCGATCGTTGATTCCATCAACGCGTTGTCGAGCGCGTCACCGACCGAACCGATGGATCCGGTGATCTTCGCGTCGTAGAGCGCCTTGGTGAAGGCGATGGATGTGTACTGACTGCCCGCATCGCTATGATGGGCCAAACCCGTTGCGGTAAAGGAGAAATCGGTTCTGCGGCGAGTAAACAATGCCTGCTCGAGGACGCTGCTCACCAGGGGCGTCTCCTTCGACGTCATCACTCGCCACCCCAGAATCCTCCGGGAGTACACGTCCACCAGAAACGCCACGTACACGAACCCGGCCACGGTCCATACGTAGGTGAAGTCCGCCACCCACCACTGGTCGGGCCGGCTCGGTGTGTGCCATTGCCGATCAACATGATCTGCAAACCGTTCGGCGTTCTCGTCACGCTGGGTGGTGCGGGTGCGATGGGAGCCGCGCACCGACCCGGAGATCCCGCAGATCCCCATCAGTCGGCCGACCTGATCGCGGCCCATTGTGTGCCCGGCGCGCCACATCGCATGCTGCATCTTGCGCACCCCGTACACACCGCGTTGGCGGACAAACTCCTGGTAGACGGCGTGCGCGTCGTACGCCTCGGCCAGTTGCGCCGCCGAGACCGGGCCCGCCTGCTTGCGGGCGTAATAGGTGGACGGGGCGATCTGCACGCCGTACTCGGCGAGTACTCGACAGATCGGATCGACCCCGAACCGGTCGCGGAAAGCGTCGATATACTCGACGATCAGCGCAGTCGGCGGTCGATCTCCGCCGCCGCGAAAAACGCGGACGCAGTCTTCAAAATCTCATTCGCCCTACGTAACTCGGCGTTCTCCTTACGCAACTCCGCCAACTCCGCCACCGGGTCCCCACCACCAGACTCCACCCGCGGTGCCGACGAGTAGCGGTCCTCGACCCAATTCCGAAGAGTCGCCTGATTCACCCCCAACAACTCGCCGACATGCCGGCGCGCCGCGAGCTTCGACTCCCCATGCTCCCGCAACCGGTCCTCATACAAACGAACCGCCTGCGCACGCGTCTCGTCGTCGTACTTCCGCACAGCTCCCATGACCACATTCTCCTGGTGCGTTCACGGTCTCCACCAGACCCAGGACGGTTCAATGTGACGATCGCCCGGTTTCGCGTGGATGCGGCACCGGTGATGGCGGAGTTGTTCACTCAGGTGTTGGTGGCGTGTGCCCAGTTGGGGTTGGGCAAGCTCGGGGTGGTGGCACTCGACGGGGTCAAGATTGCCTCGGATGCGTCCGCTTCAACTAATCGCACAGAGAAAGGACTGGTCAAGGCCCGTGAGGCCGAGTTGGCGCGGTTACGTCGGCAGCTGAGTGGCACCGCTGAGGCCGCCGCACGTGAGCATGCACTCAACGACGACATCGACGACGATGATCAGTCGGTGCCGCCGCAATTGTTGGGGTCGGATCGGCTCGACCGCATCGATGAGGCACTGCAGTCGGCCCGTGCACACAACAGTGCGGCCGCCCGGGCGCAGCCGGCGGCCGATCCGAACGCTGCCGCGAAACGGCGGGAACTGCGCGCTCAGCAGCGTCAAGAGTTCCTCTCCGATTGGCTCGACCGCTGGGATTCCGGAGTGTTGTCACGGAGTGCTACGGTGCCGATCGAGTTGCGGGTGGCCATCGCCGAACGGCTGCTGGCCGAGGCGATCGATACCCAGCAGGCCAAGATCGACCGGCGCACCGCCGGGCAGCGGGGGCGGCGACCGAAACCGATCGAGCAGGCCAGCGAGGTGATCGCGGCCCGCGCCCGCCTGGCCCATGCCCACCAGCTCACCGACCGGTGGCACGCAGCCCAGGCCGACCGGGTGGCGCGGGTCGAAGCCGCCGAGGCGGCTGCAACACCGCCGGCCGCGCGCAAGCCGCACCGTGCCAGCACCGACACCCGACGCAACATCACCGACCCTGACTCCAGGCCGATGCCGCTGCGTGGTGGTGGGTGGCTTCAGGGCTACAACTGCCAGGCGGTGACCAGCGAGGACGGGTTGATCCTGGCGACCAGCGTCGGTAACGGCGTCTCCGACTGCCCCGAGTTCGTGCCCATGCTCGAGCAGGCGGTGACAGCCGCCGACCTCATCACCACCCATCAACCCATCTCGCCCGATGATCCCGCGGTTCGCGGGATCGGGACGATCCTCGCCGATGCCGGATACCTGTCACAGGCCAACATCCTCGCCGAGGGCCCCGACCGGCTGATCGCCACCAGCAAGTCCCACAAACTGCCCCGCGTCAGCAGCGATGCGCCGCCACCCGAGCCGGACGCCGACGCCGGTCCGATCGCGGCAATGACCTACCGCCTGGCCACAGACGAAGGCCACCACCTCTATCGCCGACGTAGCCATATAGCCGAAACGCCATTCGGTAATGCCAAGCACAACATGGGATTTCGCAGATTCACCAGCCGCCGACTACCCCGCGCACAAGCCGAGTTCGCCTTCCACGCCATCGTCCACAACATCATGAAAGCCATCACCGGCCAGCACCTGGCAACCACCTAGAGCAGCCGGGGGCCGGCCCGGACCTCACATCAGGATCCGGACCGGCCAACGACCGCGGCAGGTAAATCGCAACAGCCCGATATTCCCCTCGGACCGACCTGACAGGGCCGATTTCAGTCACGCAGCGAGTTTGCTCAGGCGACGCCCTCAGCCTTGGCGGCCTCGGCGACCGCGGCTGCCACGGCGGGGGCCACCCGGCCGTCGAGCGGGCTCGGCACGATCTTGTCGGTGCGCAGATCGTCTGCCACAACCGAGAAAATCGCTTCCGCCGCAGCCAGTTTCATGCGCTCGGTGATGCGGCGGGCACCGGCGTCGAGGGCGCCGGCGAAAACCCCGGGGAACGCGAGGACGTTGTTGATCTGGTTCGGGAAGTCGCTGCGCCCGGTCGCGACGATCGCGGCGTGCTTGGACGCGACCTCCGGGTGGATCTCCGGATCGGGGTTGGACAGCGCGAACACGATCGAATCGTCGGCCATCGATGCGATCAGCGATTCGTCGATCTTGCCCGCGGACACACCGAGGAACACATCGGCCCCGGACAGTGCCTCTGCCGGGCCACCGGACAGGCTACGCGGGTTGGTGCGTTCGGCCAGTTCCTGCTTGACCTCGCTCAGGTCGTCGCGGTGGAAGCTGACGATGCCCTTGGAATCCAGCACCACCACGTCGGTCACGCCGGCGTGTTCCAGGATGTTGGCGCAGGCGACACCTGCGGCGCCGGCGCCGGAGATGACGACCTTGAGATCACGCAGGTCGCGCTTCTGCAGTGCCATGGCGCCCTTGAGGGCGGCCAGCACCACGATGGCGGTGCCGTGCTGGTCGTCGTGCATCACCGGGCAGTCGAGCGCCTCGATGACCCGGCGCTCGATCTCGAAGCAGCGCGGCGCGGAGATGTCCTCGAGGTTGACCGCGCCGAAGCTGGGGCGCATGCGGACCAGTGTCTCGACGATCTCGTCGGGGTCCTGGGTGTCGAGGACGATGGGGATCGAGTTCAGCCCGGCGAAGGTGCGGAACAGGGCGGACTTGCCCTCCATCACGGGCAGAGAGGCGCGCGGGCCGATGTCGCCCAGGCCCAGCACGGCCGAACCGTCGGAGACGACGGCCACCAGCCGCTCGGTCCACGTGTACTTGTTCACCAGTGCCGCATCGTTGTCGATCGCGCGGGACACCTGGGCCACACCGGGGGTGTAGGCGATCGACAGATCGCGCTGGGTGTCGATGGGCGAACGCAACTCCACCGACAGCTTCCCGCCGACGTGTGCCATGAAGATCTCCTCGTCGGTGATCGGCACTTCGTCGAGATTCGGCTCGTTGAACGGAGCCTGGCGGTGGGTGGGGACGTTGTCTGCCGTGCTGGCCACGGTGTTCCTCCTGGATTACCCGCGTCGGACAGCGGGTGCCTACGGTGGCGCCACGGCGGTGGGGCGCCCCTACAACTGCCGGTCCTGAGAGCAGAGCGGTGTGAGCTCCGCCACTAGAGCGAACCGTCACGGCCCGGATCACGGTTTTGTCCCGGGCGCGGAACTCGCTCAGTGTCGCACCGTCTCCGCGGGGCGGGCAAGGTGCCCCCCGATTGATCGCTCGGGTCGATAAGGTACAACTTGTATCTATGTCGTGGGCAACCGGTGAATCGGCAGCTGAGCGCGTATATCGCGAGGTCAAGGGGCAAATTCTCACAAACGAGATCCCTGGCGGTGAGCTGATCAGTGAAGGTGACATCGCCACAAAGTGTGATGTGAGTCGCACCCCGGTCCGCGAGGCGTTCCTCCGACTGGAGACAGAAGGCTGGATGCGGCTCTACCCCAAACGGGGAGCCCTGGTGGTGCCGGTGTCCGACCGCGAGGCGCGCGATGTCGTCGACGCCAGGACCCTGCTGGAAGTACACGCGGTGCGGGTGGTCGTCGACGACGCGGATTCACGAGGTGATCTCGTGGCGCGGCTCGAACGCAACCTGGCCGCCCACCGTGCCACCGACCCGGCCGACGTCGCGGAGTTCTCCCGCATCGACGCGGAGTTCCATCAGCTGATCGTCGCAGCCGGCGACAACCCGCTGCTCGCGGACTTCTTCGTCAGTCTGGGGGAGCGGCACCGACGGATGACGACGACCAGCGTGCGCCGCGACGACGCGGTGCCGTCGCGCATCCTCGACGATCACCGCGAACTTCTCGACGCGCTCGCGCGCGGCGACGCCGACGCATTCGCCGACGGCCTCGCCGCCCACCTATCCGCCGTGCACGATCTGCGAAGGACACCTTCGTCATGACCCTCGACGTCACCGAACGCTCCTCCGTTCCCGAAACCGTCGGGCGCGCGGCGAGCTGGATGCCGATCGCGGCGGCGATGTTCACGGCGGCCTGGGGCGGCAACGAGTTCACCCCGCTGCTGGTGATGTACCGCCAGGAAGGGAACCTGTCCGCGGTGGCGGTGGACAGTCTGTTGTTCACCTACGTGCTCGGCATCATTCCCGCGCTGCTGATCGGTGGACCGCTCTCGGATCGCCACGGCCGCAAACTGCTGATGGTGCCGGCCCCGCTGTTCGCGGCCCTCGGGTCGCTGCTGCTGGCCCTGGGTCCACATTCGCTCGGCCTACTCACCGCGGGCCGGGTGGCGAGCGGAGTCGCGCTCGGCCTCGCGATGGCTGTCGGCGGGAGTTGGCTCGCCGAGGTCAGCCGACGCAACGGCGACCGCACGGGTGTCGGCGCCCGCCGCGCGGCGATGAGCCTGACCGCCGGCTTCGGCGTCGGCGCGGGTGTGGCGGGCGTCGTCGCTGAATGGGGCCCGTGGCCGACGGTGACCCCGTACGCGATCAACATCGTGCTGGCAGTCGGCGCGACGGTCGCCCTCACGCGGGTGCCCGAGACGCGGGAAGGCGCGGCGTCTCGTGGGCGGCTCATCGACGATCTGCGGGTCCGGGGTGCGACGAACCGGCGGTTCCTGCTGGTTGTCGTCCCGGTGGCTCCGTGGGTGTTCGGTGCCGCGGCGTCGGCGTATGCCGTGATCCCGGCGCTGATGTCGGCACGCACCGCCGGCGCACCGATCGCGTTCGCGGCGTTGTGCTGTGTGCTCGGTCTGGGCGCCGGCTTCGGCATCCAGTCGCTCGGCCGGCGGTTCGACGATCCTGCCCGCGCCCGCGGTCCGGTCCTCGCGCTGGTCATTCTCGCGGTCGGGATGGCGCTCGCTGCGGTTGCCGCCCACATGCTCACGATCTGGATGTCGCTGCTCGCGGCGACCGTCCTGGGGTGTGGCTACGGCATGGCGATGATCGCGGGATTGCTGGAGGTCCAGCGCATCGCGAATCCGCGCAACCTTGCGGGTCTCACTGCTGTGTTCTACAGCGTGACCTATCTCGGCTTCGCGGTGCCGGTCATCCTCGCGTGGCTGTCCGCGACATACCCCTCGATCACCTATCCGATGATGTTCGGGGTGGGCGTCCTCGCCGCGCTGATCTGCCTGTCGATCGTCGTCGCGGGGCATCGGACAGGTCGGCGCCTTACGTCCTAGACGGCACCGACCGGTAATCTCGTCGGGGTTCGACACGACGCGGGAGGTTGCGGGCGATGGTGCTGGGGGCGTGGGTCACCGTGGTGACGGCCCTGATGCTGGTGGTGCCCGGCGCGTTGATCGGGCGCCGTATGTTGCTGCCATGGCCGGTCGCCATCGCCGCCGGACCACCGATCACCTTCGCCATCGTCAGCGTCTTCACAGTGCTCTACTCCGCGATCGGGTTCGAGTGGAACATCATCACCGCATTGCTCGCGCTGGTGGTCACGCTGCTGTTCTCCTGGGCCTACGCCGCGATCCTCGCCCGCCGACGATTCGCCGGTCTGGTACCCGCGCCGGCCCCTGACGACGACCCGCCGTTGCGGTGGCGTTCGACGGCCCCAATGGTTGCCGGGATCGGGATCGGCACCGTCATCATCGCCATCACCTGTATCCGACCGTTGATCAAGAACACCTTCGCGGGTCTGGGCAACATCTCGCAGGTGTGGGATTCGTTGTGGCACGCCAGTTCACTGCGCTGGATCGACGAGACCGGCATCGGTTCGGCGCTGCGCATGGGTGAACTGATGAACTACGACACCCACGGATTCAACTACTACCCGAACACGTGGCATGCGTTGGGCGCCATCCTGTTCCCGGTCACCGGTGCCGATCCGGTCGAGCTGTACAACACGTATTCGCCTGCCGTGCTGGCGATCACCGTCCCGTTCGGTGTCGCATCACTGGCATATTGGTTCGCGCGGCACCGCTTCGGCACGTCGCGGTCGGCGATCTCGGCCGGAGCGGCCGGTGCGGTGTCGGCGTTGTTCCCGTCGCTGCCCTACGTCGAGGTGCAACTGACCTCGGTGCCGAACGCGGTGGGCGTGTCGATGGCGCCCATCGCCGCGGTACTGGTCATCAGTTGCGTGCGCGATCGTCGGCGGGTGCTGGCGGCGGCCGCGGCCATGTCCGGCGTCACCGCGACACACCCGTCGGGGCTGATCCTGGCGGGCGTGATCATCGGCCTGTGGCTGCTGTTCGAGGGCCTGTGGCGTCCGGCCTACGGGCGGATGCGCGACCTGGGGACACTCGCCGTGGCCGGACTGATCACCGTCGTCGGCATCGCGCCCGTCGTGTACGGCACCATCAAGGTCGCCGACACCAACGAACTGCCGTTCTTCGACTTCCGCGAGGAAGGCGTCGGTGTGCTGACCGGCCTCGGGCAGGCAGCGTTCAACGGCACGATTCCGCTCGAAGACCACTACCCGATCTGGGGTCTGATCCTCCTCACCCTGCTGGGCCTCGGAGTCCTCGCGTGGATGCGGTGCTGGGCCGGGCTCGCGGCATGGATCGTGTTCGTGCTGGTCACGGCGAATTCGGTGGTCGCACTGGGTGTGTTGTCATACCCGCTCGGTGCCATCGGCGGCTATTTCTACAACTCGCCGCATCGACTGACGTTCGTGGTGGCGATGTTCTCGGCTGCTGCCGTCGGCTGCGCCTTGGGAGCGATGGCGGTCACTGTCGCCGACCGGATCGCCGGGCGCTCGCAGACGACGACGCGAGTCCACCGCTGGGCACTTCCCGCCACGGTTGCGGTGCTGATGGTGCTGATCGCGGGCGCCGGCGTGCTGCGCTACCCGGCCGATGCGCAGATCGCGTCCAAGGAACGTGGCGGCAAGTTCATCGGACCCGACGATCTCGCCGCCTACCAGTGGCTCGCAGACCAACCCGACGCCGACGACGTGCTGGTGCTCAACAATCTCGACCAGGGCACCGGATGGCTGTACCCCGCCACCGGCGTCACCCCGATGTTCCCCTTCTACCGGGCCAACGACTTCTCGCAGCGGCAGCGCGACCTGTTCTGGGGGGTGTCGCAGATCGGCGCCGACCCGTACATCGACGGCATCGTGCGAGACATGAACGTGCACTACGTGATCGACAGCCCACCGAGTTATTGGGAGTTCCAGAACGGGGTGCCCGACCCGGAGAACGGCATCCAGGGCGACCCGTTCCTCGCGCTGCGCCAGAACGGCGCGCCCGGCCTGACGCCGGTGTTCCAGCAGGGCAACGTCACGATCTATCGGGTCGACGAGCCCGCCGCAGCCGGGTGAGCTGCCCCGCCGCTGGTTGAGTAGCCTCGTGCGAGCTTGCGAGCCCGTGGCGTATCGAAACCTGGTGTGCGGGATCTCGATACGCGACTCACTTCGTTCGCCGCTACTCGATCATCGGGTGGGGAGTCGCTGGTTGAGTGGCCGGTCGTCCCGCCGCTGGTTGAGTAGCCTCGTGCGAGCTTGCGAGCCCGTGGCGTATCGAAACCCGTTGCGCGGGATCTCGCTACTCGATCATCGGGTGGATAAGCGACCAGCGGCGAGCGTTCACGCGTCCGGAAACCCCTTCGGGTTCTTCGACTGCCACCGCCAGGTGTCGGCACACATGTCGTCGATCGTCTTGGTGGCGCGCCAGCCGAGATCTGCGTTGGCCCTCGACGGATCGGCATAGGAGGCGGCGATGTCGCCGGCACGGCGCGGGGCGATCTCGTATGGAATAGACCGACCGCTGGCCCGCTCGAAGGCCTTGATCACCTCCAGCACCGAAACTCCCTGTCCGGTACCGAGATTCCACACGGACATGGGATCTTTGCCCGCGCTGACGGTGTCGAGCGCGGCCACGTGCCCGGCGGCCAGATCGTCGACGTGGATGTAGTCGCGCACGCCGGTGCCGTCGACGGTGTCGTAGTCGTCGCCGAACACCGACAGCTTCTCCCGACGACCGACCGCCACCTGTGCGACGAACGGCATCAGGTTGTTGGGAATGCCGCTGGGGTCCTCGCCGATATCACCGCTCGCATGCGCACCCACCGGGTTGAAGTAACGCAGCGCGGCGATGCGCCACCGGTCGTCACTCGCCGCCACATCGCGCAGCACCTGCTCGATCATCACCTTGGTCCAGCCGTACGGGTTGGTCGCCGACGTCGGCAGATCCTCGGTCATGGGTAGCTTCGGCTCGGCGCCGTACACCGTCGCCGACGACGAGAACACCAGCGTTCGCACATCGTGGCGGCCCATGGCACGCAGCAGTGCGAACGTCGATCCGAGGTTGTTCTGGTAGTAGTCGAGCGGCTTGCTCACCGACTCGCCGACGGCCTTGAACCCGGCAAAATGGATGACCGCGTCGATCTGCTCGTGGGCGAAGAGGTGTTCGGTCTTGTCGACGTCGGCGAGGTCGATCGCGTGAACCGGGATCGAGGTGCCGGTCAGTGCCTCGAGGCGGCCGATCACCGTGGGTTTGGCGTTGCTGAAGTCGTCGACGACCACGACGTCGTGGCCCGCCTCGACGAGATGGATGACGGTGTGGGAGCCGATGTAGCCGGCGCCGCCGCTGACGAGAACTCGCATGGCTCCACAGTATGGGCCGATCCTGGGGATCGGCCCCGGGGATCCTGTGTTGTCCGCCTCATATCCAGCGGATACGGTCGGCGTGTGACGCGGGCGGATGTGGAGTTCAGGTCGGGACCCGACCGATGCCGGGGATGGCTGTACCTGCCGGACACGGGCCGGCCTGCGCCGATCATGGTGATGGCCCACGGTCTGGGTGCGGTCAAGGAGATGCGGCTCGACGCGTTCGCCGAACGCTTCTGTGACGCGGGGTACGCCTGCCTGGTGTTCGACTATCGGCATTTCGGGGCCAGCGACGGCGAACCGCGTCAGCTGCTGTCCATCCGGCGCCAGCTCGACGACTGGGCCGCGGCGATCGCCTACGCGCGCACGATCCCCGGCGTCGACCAGCGGCGCGTCGTGCTGTGGGGAACGTCGTTCGGCGGCGGGCACGTCATGGTGGCGGCGGCCCGTGACGGCGACATCGCAGCGGTGATCTCGCAGTGCCCGTTCACCAGCGGGACGGCGTCGGTCCTCGCGATGGACCCGATGACCACGGTCAAGGTGACGGCACGCGCTGTCGCCGACCTCGGGGCCGTGGTGTTGCGCCGCAAGCCGGTGATGGTCGCGCTGGCGGGCGAGCCCGGAGACGCCGCGCTGATGACGGCTCCGGACGTCGTGCCGGGCTACCTGCCCTTGGTTCCGGAGGGCCATCCGTTCACCAACGAGGTCGCGGCGCGGGTGGTGCCGACCATCGCACGTCACCACCCCGGCCGGGCCCTGGCGAACCTCACCTGCCCGGTGCTCATCTGCGTGTGTGATCAGGATTCGGTGGCGCCGCCGCGGCAGACGGTGCGCTACGCCCGGCGCGGACCGACGACACGTCTGATCCGGTATCCGGAGGGGCATTTCGACATCTATGTGGGCGACGCGTTCGAAGAGGTCGTCGCCGACCAGGTGGACTTCCTCGATCGGGTGGTTCCGCTGGAGTGACCCTTCGTGACGCATCCTCGCAGGCTCGGAGGCTCCTCAGGGGTCGGGTGGTGCGAGGGCCTCAGCCGATGACCTTCTCGGTGGTGGCGTAGGTCTGTTCGACGGCCTGCTTGTGTGGCTGCCACCAGTCGGGGTGGTCGCGGTACCAGTCGATGGTCGCCGACAACCCCGCTCGGAAGTCCACATATTGTGGCCGCCAACCCAACTCGGTGCGCAGGCGGGTGGAGTCGATGGCGTAGCGCCGGTCGTGCCCGGGTCGGTCGGTGACGAAGTCGAAGGCGTCAGCGGGTTGGTCGAGCAGCTCCAGGATGGTCTCGACGACGGTCCGGTTGTTGACCTCGCCGTCGGCGCCGATCAGATAGGTCTCGCCGATCTGACCGCGCTCGATGATGGTCCACACCGCGTCGTTGTGATCGTCGACGTGAATCCAGTCGCGCACGTTGAGGCCATCGCCGTAGAGGCGGGGACGCACCCCGGACAGCACGTTGGTGATCTGGCGGGGGATGAACTTCTCGATGTGCTGATACGGCCCGTAGTTGTTGGAGCAGTTGGAGATCGTCGCACGCAGCCCGAACGACCGCACCCACGCACGGACCAGCAGGTCCGAGCCAGCCTTGGTGGAGGAGTACGGGCTCGACGGGTTGTAGGCGGTGGCCTCGGTGAATCGGGCCGGGTCGTCGAGGTCGAGGTCGCCGTACACCTCGTCGGTGCTGATGTGGTGATAGCGCACATCGTGGCGGCGGACCGCTTCCAACAGCGCGAACGTGCCGACCAGGTTGGTGTGCACGAACGACGACGGGTCGGCCAGGGAGTTGTCGTTGTGCGACTCGGCCGCGAAGTGCACCACCACATCGGTGGCGGCGATCAGCGAGTCGACGAGATCGGCGTCGGCGATGTCGCCCTTGACCAGGTCGATCCGGTCGGCCACCGGCTCGAGCGTTGCCGGGTTGGCCGCATAGGTGAGCTTGTCGAGCACGGTGATCTGCACATCGGGCCGCTGCTGCAGGGTGCGCAGCACGAAGTTGGCGCCGATGAACCCGGCACCCCCGGTGACCAGAACCCGCATGACCCGTTCCCTTCCCTCGGACGCCGATCACTGTACCGGGGCGTCGTGCGGGTGCACCTCTCGTCGCCGGCCCGGAGGTGCCACTAGGGTGTGGGTATGCGCGGCATCATCCTGGCCGGGGGTACGGGGACCCGCCTACACCCGATCACGCAGGGTGTCTCCAAGCAGCTCGTGCCGGTCTACGACAAGCCGATGATCTACTACCCGCTGTCGACGCTGATGCTCGCGGGCATTCAGGACATTCTGATCATCACGACCCCGCAGGACAGTGCCGCGTTCCAGGGGCTGTTGGGCAACGGTGAGCAGTTCGGCATCAACCTGTCCTACATCACCCAGCCCTCCCCGGATGGCCTCGCCCAGGCGTTCGTATTGGGGGCCAATCACATCGGCGACGACTCGGTCGCACTCGTCCTCGGCGACAACATCTTCTACGGTCCGGGCCTCGGCAGTCAGCTGCAGGGTTTCGAGAATGTCGACGGTGGCGCGATTTTCGCCTACTGGGTGGCCGATCCGAGCGCCTACGGGGTGGTCGATTTCGATGACAGCGGAACTGCGATCGCCCTGCAGGAGAAGCCTGCTCAACCTCGTTCGAACTACGCGGTGCCCGGCCTGTACTTCTACGACAACGACGTCGTGGATATCGCTCGCAACCTGAAGCCCAGTCCCCGTGGCGAATACGAGATCACCGACATCAACGCCCATTACCTCGACCAAGGTCGACTCGCCGTCAAGGTTCTTCCGCGCGGGACCGCGTGGTTGGACACCGGCACCTTCGACTCGCTCCTCGACGCCGGCAACTTCGTCCGTACCGTCGAGCAACGGCAAGGACTCAAGATCGCCGTGCCGGAAGAGATCGCCTGGCGACGCGGGTTCATCGGCGACGACGAATTACGTTCGCGTGCAGAGAAACTCCGCAAGTCGGGGTACGGCGACTATCTACTCGAACTGCTCGAACGCGGGAAGGGTTTCTGAATGAAGCTGCGGCCATTGTCGATCGACGGTGCGTGGGAGCTGACACCCGTACAGCATGGAGACGATCGAGGGCTCTTCGCGGAGGTCTTCAAGGCCGACCTGCTGGCCGAGGCCATCGGGCATCGACTCGACCTGGCGCAGGTGAACCTGTCGGTGTCGGCCGCAGGGGTGCTGCGCGGCGTGCACTTCGCCGACGTGCCGCCCGGTCAGGCCAAGTACGTGACGTGCCCGTCCGGCGCGATCCTCGACGTCATCGTCGACATCCGGGTCGGCTCACCGACATTCGGGACCTACGACACCGTGCTGCTCGACGACGTCGACCGGCGCGCGGTGTACCTGTCCGAAGGTCTGGGCCACGCGTTCTGTTCGCTGGCCGACGGTTCGACCGTCACCTACCTGTGCTCCACGGGCTACAACCCGACAGCAGAACACGGCATCAATCCGCTCGATCCCGAGTTGGGAATCGAGTGGCCGACCACCGCCCGGGACGGGTCGGCGCTCGAGTACGAACTGTCCGCCAAAGACACCACGGCGCCGGGGCTGACGGAGGCGCGGGAGTCGGGGCTGCTGCCGTCTTACAGCGCGGTGACCACTTATCTCCGCGACCTCGCAACGTAGTTACGCGTCGACGGAACTCCGTTTCACGTCGACAGAACCCGAGAATTCGCCGAGAGAACCCAGAGTTTGTGGGCCAGCAACCGATCGGGAGATGGCTGGGTTCTCTCGACGAATTCTCGGGTTCTGTCGACCGCCGTGACAAGACTTGGGTGCCTAGTGTTTCTGTTGGTTTTCCGCGTCGCGGAGCGCTACGGCGCGGGCCAGGCGCGCGTACTTGATCTCCAACTCGCGGAACCGCAGGTAGGTGGAGACCGTGGTGAACGCGAACGCGACCACGAGTAGGAACAGCACCAGGTCCAGGCCGCGCTGGATGCCGACTTTGTTGGCGAGCCAGGTGATGTCGTCTTGGCGGAGCATCGCGTACAGACCGAACGCCACGAACGCGACGAACAGGATCTTCACGCCCGCCGAGGCGCGGGCGGTGCCGCGATTGACCACGAAGAACGCGACCAGTGCCACCAGGCCGACGATGGTGAGGATCTGGAACCAGATCATCGAGCGCTCACTTCCTCATTCGCGGGTGCAGCAGACCGTCGGCGACGATGTTGACGCCGTTGATCAACGATTGCCCCTTCGCCCGCGAATAGTCGGTGTACAGGATGGTGACGGGCTGTTCGGCCACGCGCCAGTCGTGGTGATCGATGAGCGCGACGAACTCGGATGCGTGACTCATCCCGGCCATCACGAGGTCGAGGTCGTCGGCGACCTTCTTGTTGAAGGCGCGTAATCCGTTGTGCGCGTCGGTGAGTCCGAGACGTCGGGTGCGGGGGCTGAAGAACACCACGGTCCGCAACGCCATGCGGCGGAGCAGCGGGACCGACTCGCTGCGGCCCTCGGCGAACCGGGTGCCGACGATGATGTCGACGGGTTCGGTGCGCAGTCGCTCGATCATCGCGACGACGTCGTCGACCTGATGCTGGCCGTCGGCGTCGAAGGTGACGAAGAACTTCGCGCCGGGTTGTGCGCGGGCGTACTCGACGCCGGTCTGGATGGCCGCGCCCTGACCGAGGTTGACGGGGTGCCGCACCAGGCGGACCCCGGCCGCGCGGATCTCGGCGGCGGAGCCGTCGCGGCTGCCGTCGTCGACGCAGACGATGTTGGGGAACGTCTTCGCCGCGGTCGCCGCGACCTCCCGGATCACCTCGGCCTCGTTGAAGACGGGTATCACCAGCCACACGTCATCGTTGCTGGTGGAGCCCGAGGTCATGTCGGTAACACTAGTAGTGCACCCGACCGCCGGCCCGTGACCCCCACGCCGGGTGTCCTAGGCTGGGCGGGTGCCGATCGACGTGATGATGCCGTTCTACGGTGACGTCGGGCAGTTCCGGCAGGCCGTCACCAGCGTCCTCGACCAGCGCGACGGCGATCTGCGGCTCGTCGTGATCGACGACTGTTACCCCGATCCCGAGCCCGCACACTGGCTGGCCTCGCTCACCGATCCGCGGGTGCATTACCTCCGCAACGAGACCAATCTCGGCGTCAACGGCAACTTCCGGCGATGCGTCGACCTCGTCGAGGCCGATCATTTCGTGGTCATGGGCTGCGACGACGTCATGCTGCCCGACTACGTGGCGACCGTCCGCAGACTGGCCCGGCACCACCCCGACGCCGCGGTCATCGCCCCCGGGGTGGAAGTCATCGACGACCGCGACCAGGTCGTGCACCCCCTCGGCGACCGCATCAAGTCGCTGCTGACGCCCCGCACAAGCACTGAACCGGTGGTCCTGCGCGGGGAGGCCATGGCGACGAGCCTCTACCACGGCAACTGGACCTACTTTCCCTCGCTGCTGTGGCGCACCGACCCCGTCCGCGACGTCGGGTTCCGGCCAGGTCTCGACATCGTCCTCGACCTCGCGTTGCTCGTCGACCTCGCGGCGCGCGGCGGCGCCCTCGTCCATGACCCGTCCGTCGTGTTCCGCTATCGCCGCCATCAGGGGTCGGTCAGTTCGGTACAGGCAGTCGACGGCCGACGATTCGCCGAGGAGAACGCCTTCTTCGCCGAGGAGGCCCGACGGTGCGCCGACCGCGGCTGGAGCCGGGCGGCCCGTGCCGCACGTCTGCACGCGACGTCGCGGCTGAACCACGCTCAGTCGCGGGCGCTGGCCACCGCCGGACGCCTGCGCCGCGCGAGCCCCACGGCGTGAACGGTCATCCCGACGAGCGGCCCGCAGATCAGCGCGACCGTCACGCGGGCCACCACATCGGCCGGTGACAGCAGCAACCCGACCGAGGCGAGAGTGGCGATCCACCACCCGGCGGCATACCAGCGGTGCGCGCCGACGGCGATGGTCGCGGCGCCGGTCACCGTCAGCAAGGCGAGCGTCGTCGCGCCGAGGGTGAATCCCGCCACCGCCAAGCCCGACAGCCGGAAGTCCTCGCCGAAGACGTTCTGCAGCAGCCACGGCCCGATCAGCCACGCCGCGCCCGAACCCGCCACCCCGATCGCGACGACCACGACCGCGGGGGCGCGGAGGGCGGCGCCGAGTCGGTCGGAGCCGTCGACGAACCGGGTGATCAGCACACCCTGAAAGCTGTTCAGCGGCACCAGCAGTGGCGCCCGGGTGAGTGTCACCGCGAGTACCACCGCACCGACCGTGGCGGACGATGCGTCGTCGTCGGTGGCGGTGATGAGCACCGGGAATCCCATCACCAGAACAGCGCTCGCCGCGGCCGCCGCCATCGCGGTCAGGGTGTTGGTCGCGAACCGTCGCGGCGAGACGTCACCCGGCAGGCCGACGGCGGCCCGCGCCGTCGACGACGTGAGCAGCAGGACCATCCAGGACACCGAACCGATGACCGTGATGACCAGGAAAGCGACCAGGTCGCCGCCGAACACCACGGCCAGCCCGGCGCCGACGAGCCGGATCATCGCGTCCACCGACAGCAGGGTCGCGAACGCACCCCAGGCCACCGCCCCCGACAACGCGCCGGCCAGATGCGCGTAGACACCGAACGACGCGACGCCGACGGACAGCAGCGCCACCGACAGCCACCGATGCTCGTCGAACACGAGTCCGCTCCACAGCGGCGACGTCGCGGCGACGAGGACACCGAGCGTCACGCCGATCGTCGCGTTGACCACCCACGGGCGCGCCGTCGACACACGACCGTCGATCCCGGCGCGCACCGCCCGGGTCGTCTCCTGGAGCTGGCCGTTCTGCGCGCCCGTGACCATGCCGTACGCCGCCCAGAACACGGCGAACACCGCGTAGCCGGCGGCACCGAGATGACGCGCCGCCAGGAGCAGGACCAGGTAGCCGGAGACCGCGGCGATCACCGTGGCGGCCGTGACCCGGCCGATGGCCCCGCCGGCCCGCGGTGTCGTCAGGGATGCGTCGTCGGACATCGCAGGGTCAGGACGGACCCGGGAACGCCGGCAGCGGGGCGCTGAACAACCAGTCGTCCCACAGCGCGGTCAGCGAGGTGGTCGAGTAGTTGGCGGAGAGCGCGATGAAGTCCTCGGTGGTCGCCGATCCGTACCGGTACTTGTCGGTCCAGCGCTTCAGCAGTGCGAAGAAGTTGCCGTCGCCGATCGTCAACCGCAGCGCATGGAGGGTGAGCGCCCCGCGCTTGTAGACCCAGTCGTCGAACATGTGCCGGGGCCCGGGGTCGGTGAGCGTGGCGCGCACCGGATTCGCCGCGAGCTTGTCGTAGTAGTGGCGCGCCCATTCGGCGGCGCTCTTGCCGCCGGACCGCTGACTCCACAGCCACTCCGCGTAACACGCGAAGCCCTCGTGCAGCCAGATGTCGCGCCAGCGGGCGAGGGTCACCGAGTTCCCGAACCATTGATGCGCGAGTTCGTGCGCGACGAGACGCTCCGCACGCTGCGAGCCGTCGCAGTGGTTGGCGCCGAAGGTGGAGAAACTCTGGGCCTCGATCGGGATGTCGAGGTCGTCGTCGGTGACGACGACGGTGTAGCGCGGAAACGGGTAGGGCCCGAACATCTCCACGAACACGTCGATCATCTCGAGCTGCCGACCGAAGTCGACGTCGAGGTTCGGCACGAGTCGCTGCGGGAGGATCGCGTCCACCGGAATCGGCTTGGACGCCAACGATTTCTTGACGTAGGGGCCTATCTGGATCGACGCGAGATAGGTCGGCATCGGCTCGATTTGCTGGTAGACCCAGGTCGTCTGCGCGGCGCGGGTGCGTTTGGATTCGAGGACGCCGTTGGCGAGTGCGTAGTAGGGGCTGTCGGTGGTGATCGAGATGCGGTAGGGCGCCTTCGCACTCGGATGGTCGTCACACGGGAACCAGGACGCCGCACCGTTGGGCTGGTTGGCGCACAACGCGCCTTCGGTGAGCTCCTCCCAGCCCACCTCACCCCACGCCCCGCGGATCGGGCGTGGTGAACCCGCATATCGGATGACGATGGTCATGGCCCCGCCCGGCGGCACGGGCGCGTCGGGGGTGATGGTGAGCTTGCGGTTGCGGTGGCTGTAGCGGGCGCGTTTGTCGTTGACCGTCACCCGCGAGACCGACAGCGGCGACGCCAGATCGAGCGTGAACTTGCGTAACGCGACGAAGGACGTTGCGGTGAGCGTCGCCACCCCGGATAGTCGGTTGGGTGACACCTTGTACTCGAGGTCGAGGTCGTAGCGCGATATCCGGTAGCCGAGGTTGCCGTTGTCGGGCAGATACGGGTCGAGTGCATCCAGCGGAGCGCCGAGGAGAGGCTGTCGTGGACTCTTGGCCGACTTTCCCGGCACTGACTCTCCTGTCTGTTCGCGAGCGGCGCGTGGACTCACCGGCACCAATGTCCAACGACTGGCAGCTGCCGTCGCGGACACTCAGATTACCTGCCGGGTTCTCCGGGTACTCGGCGGCGAGCAATGTGAGAAGCTGTGTGATGAACCGGACCGTGGTCCGGTTATAGTTCGGTCCAGTTGTAGTTCGGTCGGGTTGGCAGAGACGGAAGAGGGAGAAATGTTCGGCATACGCAGCGTGACGTTCTTCGTGGCACGACTGATCCTCGGCATCATCTTCATCATGCACGGGTGGCAGAAGTTGCACACCAACGGAATCGACCAGACCGAGCAGGGTTTCGACGCCATGGGCATCCCGTGGCCGAACCTGGCGGCGCAATACGCCACCTGGGTGGAGTTCGTCGGCGGCATCCTGTTGATCCTCGGGCTCTTCTTGCCGATCGTGGCGATCTTGCTGATCGCCGACATGATCGGCGCGATCTATTACGCGCACTGGGATGCCGGCTTCTGGAACGCCGACGGCGGCTACGAGTTCAATCTCGCGTTGATCGCCGGCCTGCTCGCCGTCGGCTTCGCGCAGGCGGGTGCGGCGGCCGCGGACAACTACGTGTTCCGACGCAGGCGTCGAGGGGCCGTGGTCGACTGATCGCGACTCCACCGTTCGTCGAGTAATTCCGCGCCGGGTCTACTCCCGCTGACCGAGTAGACCGAGCCGCTAGGCGAGGTCGTATCGAGGTCTCCGGAGCGGGATCTCGATACGTTCCTCGCCTAGCGGCTCGTAACTACTCGATCAGCGAAGGGGGCCCTCACGCGCTCCGCGGCGGGATTGATCAGCAAAGGGGCGTCCTCACGCACCCCACGGCGCGATCGGGTTCCCCTGCCAGCGGGTGTGGGCGGGCACGACATCGCCGCGCATGACCAGCGATGCCGGTCCGACGGTGCTCGATTCCCCGAGACCGGACGCGGGCAGGGCCACGCAATGTGGTCCCAAAGTCGAGCCCGCTTCCAGCGTCACCCGGTCGATCGCCATGACGCGGTCGTGGAAGAGGTGTGTCTGGACGACGCATCCGCGTTGCACGGTGGCGCCGTCGCCCAGCGTCACGAGGTCGGCCTCGGGTAGCCAGTAGGTCTCGCACCAGACGCCCCGGCCGATGCGGGCGCCGAGCATCCGCAACCACAGGTTGAGGATCGGTGTTCCGGTGGCGGCGTTGGCGAACCACGGTGCGGCGACGGTCTCGACGAAGGCGTCGGACAGTTCGTTGCGCCACACGAACGAGCTCCACAGCGGATGCTCCGACACCCGGATCCGGCCGACGACGATCCACTTCGCCGCGGCCGCGACACAGCATGCGACGGCGCCGGCCACCAACAGCAGCACGCCACTGAGCGCGGCGGCGACCCACCAGTGCACGTGCTGGGCGACGTACTGCAGTCCGAGCAGCATGAACAGGCCGAGGCCGAACGACACCATCACCGGAATGATCCGCAACGTCTCGACGATGGCCCGCGCCACCTTCAGCTGCGTCGGGGGATCGAAGGTGCGTGCCGTGTCGGTCTCGGCGGCGGTGCGACGCAACCGGACCGGCGGGCTGCCCAGCCAGCTCGACCCCGACTTCGCACGATCCGGGGTCGCCGACAACACCGCGACCAGACTGTTCTTCGGAACCTTTCGCCCAGGGCCCGTCATCCCGGAGTTGCCCAGGAACGACCGCTTGCCCACCTTCGCCTCGTCGATGTGCATCCACCCGCCGCCGAGTTCGTAGGAGGCGACCATGGTGTCGTCGGCGAGGAAGGCGCCGTCGCCCACGGTGGTGAACTTCGGCAGCACCAGGGCGGTGGAGATCTCCGTGCCGGCGCCGATCTTGGCGCCGAGGAGTCGGAACCACCACGGCGTCAGCAGGCTCGCGTAGAGCGGGAACAGGTAGGTTCGCGCCGAGTCGAGGAGGCGTTCGGTCATCCACACCTGCCAGCCGACGCGAGAGCGCACCGGGTGGTAGCCCTTCGTCAGGCCGATCGACAGCAGCCGCACCAGGATCGCCGTGAGGAGTGCGAACACGAGCAGGCTGGCGATCGTCGCGGCCGGCAGCAGGGCCAGGCTACGCAGGGCGACGCTGCGCAATCGGTCGGCATGGATCGCCCACGAACCCATCACCGCGAGACCGGCCGCGAGCGCGACGAGTGGGATGGCGGCCAGCGCCAACGACGACAGGCCGAAGATCGGCACCCACAGCGGACCGCGGGGCGGACGGTGATCCGGCCACGGATGCGACGCCTTGCCGACCTTCACCGCCGGTGAACCCGCCCAGTGCTGCCGCGCCTTGACCCGTCCGCGCACCGCCGAACCGGCCGCGACCTCAGCCTCGCGGCCGACCACCGCGCCGGGCAGCAGCGTGGACCGTGCCCCGACCGACGCCCCGCGCTTGATCTCGATCTCGCCGATGTGCACGACGTCGCCGTCGATCCACCAGCCCGAGATGTCCACCTCGGGTTCCACGGACGCGCCGTCGCCGATCGTGAGGAATCCGGTCACCGGCGGAATGGTGTGCAGATCGACCCCGCGGCCGACCGACGCCCCGAGTGCCCGCGCCAGGTAGATCATCCAGGGCGCGCCGGACAGGTTGGCGGCGCCGCTCGCATCGAGCAGCCGCTCGGCGACCCAGAGTCGAACGTGCACGTTTCCGCCGCGCGGATGAGTGCCGGCGGTGACGCCAGCCAGGAGCATCCGTGCGCCGGCGGCCGCGATCACCATGCGGCCGGGTGGGGTGATGAACAGCAGGAACGCGACGAGCAGCACCCACCAGTTCACGTGCACGAGCCACGGCACATCGCGGCCGGCGCGATCGACGACCTCCACGGCGACGTTGTTCACCACGCCGAGCCAGGTCGCCCATTGCAGTCCGGTCAGCGTGGTCAGTGGCACCGTCAGCAGCAGCTGGGCGATCCCGGTGCTCCGCGGGGTAGGCGCGACGTCGCGGGTCTGCACCACCGTCGTCGGGGTTCGCTCATCGAGTAGTTCGGCGAGCGAACCGAGGCGCGGATGGTCGTACAGGTCGGCGACGGTGATGTCGGGATGGCGCTCGCGCAGGGCGGTGACCAGCTGTGCGGCGGCGAGCGATCCGCCACCTTCGGCGAAGAAGTCGGCCCGCGCACTGTCGACGGTGACGCCGAGGACATCGGTCCAGCGTTGCGCCATCCACGCCTCGGTCTCCGTGAGGTCGTCGGCGTCACCGTCTTTTTTTGCCGAATCCACGCTCCCCGGGAGCGGCCAGGGCAGGGCGTCGCGGTCCACCTTGCCCGATGTCCGGGTCGGCAGTTCCTCGACCAGGGCGAGGCGGGGCACCATCGGCGCGGGAAGTTGTTCGGTGAGTTGTCGGTGCGCGGCGGCGACGTCGAAGTCCGGATGGGGCGACACCAGATAGCCGACCAGGAGGCTGTTGCCCGCCGCGGACTTGCGGACCGCGGCGGCCGCGCCACTGACACCGGGAAGCTGCTGCAGTGCATTATCGATCTCGCCGAGTTCGATGCGCCGTCCGCCGACCTTGACCTGGTCGTCGGCGCGTCCCTGGAACAGCAGGCCGGCCGGATCGAGCCGCACCAGGTCGCCGCTGCGATACGCGCGTTCCCAGCCGAGGGTGGGCATCGGGGCGTACTTCTCGGCGTCCTTGGCCGGGTCGAGGTAGCGCGCCAAGCCGACACCGCCGATGACGAGCTCGCCGACCTCGCCCTCGGCCACCGGCTGACCATCTGCGCCGACGACGGCGAGATCCCAACCCGGCAACGGCAACCCGATCCGAACCGGGCCGACGCCGTCGAGCGGCGCGGCGCACGCGACCACCGTCGCCTCGGTGGGCCCATAGGTGTTCCACACCTCCCGACCGTCGACGGCCAGTCGTTCGGCCAGCTCCGGTGGGCATGCCTCGCCGCCGAAGATCAACAGCCGCACCGCCTCCAAGGCTTCCGGCGGCCACAGGGAGGCAAGTGTGGGCACGGTCGACACGACGGTGATGTCCCGCTGCACGAGCCATGGTCCGAGGTCCATGCCGCTGCGGACGAGCGATCGGGGCGCGGGCACCAGGCAGGCGCCGTGCCGCCACGCCAGCCACATCTCCTCACAGGAGGCGTCGAACGCGACCGACAATCCGGCCAGCACCCGGTCGTCGGGCCCGAGCGGGTCGTCGAGCAAGAACATCCGCGCCTCGGCGTCGACGAACGCGGCGGCGTTGCGATGGGTGACCGCCACTCCCTTGGGCGTGCCCGTGGAGCCGGACGTGAAGATGATCCACGCGTCGTCGTCGACGGTCGGTCTTCCGGCGGGGCCGGGTTCGCGGCCGGGCGTCACATGGACTCCGTCGGCGTCGACGACGGCGTCCACGCCGGCCTCCCCGAACACCAACTCGGCGCGTTCGTCCGGGTCGTCGGCGTCGACGGGCACATAGGCCGCACCCGCGTACAGGGTGGACAGGATCGCCACATACAGCTCGCGACTACCCGACGGCATCCGGATGCCGACACGCCCGCCCCGGCCGATGCCGTGGTCGCCGAGGAACTCCGCCCCACGCCGCACCAACGCCAGCAACTCGGTGTAGGTGAGGGTCAGGTCACCGTCGTCGATCGCGGGCGAGTGGGGATGCGTGCGAGCCGTCTCATCGAGAACGTCGCACAGCGTGCGCGGTGCGCTGGCCTGCGTCGACAACAGGAATTGGGTCGGAATGACCACGTGTCACCACCATCGTTTCGGCACGGAGCGGCAAATATAGCGGACGGGTCCCAAGAGTGTCTGTGACGTAGGTGAACACCTCGTGGCGTGCATCCGCGTGCGCACCGTCGGCGTGGTCGTGCGGGAAACCCGGAGCGAAACCGAGAACGTCGCGCCCGACCCGTGTAGTTTTCGCACTGACGTATCTCAGCATGCGATCGCCGATCAGGCTGTGCAGGCCCTCGGCTCGTGTGCCGCCGATCGCCGGACGACGAGGATTGAGCAATGTCGATCGTGCACCACCGGACACCGAGTCTTCTGTCCTATCCCATGTGGGTCGGTAGCCGCACCATGCTGCGGCCCACCTTGTCGCTGTGGCCGCTGAACACACCCGGCATGGCCGGGCTGTTCCTGATCGACCGGGTCCTCGCCGTCGGGCCGAAGCCGGCCGGTGTGGTCCGTGAACGGATGACCCTCGCCGGACGTCCGGTCGAGCTCATCATGCCTGTCGGCCCATCGCGCCGCGATTCGGAGACGGCCGTCCTCTACCTGCACGGCGGGGCGTTTGTGGTGTGCGGTCTCGGGTCCCACCGGTCGATCGCGAGCCGGCTGTCACGGGCGTGCGAGCTGCCGGTGTTCTCGCTGGAGTATCGGCAGTTGCCGTCCGCGGGGGTGGGGACCTCGGTTGCCGATGCGGTGGCCGCCTATCGGGAGCTGGTCGGCGAGCGCGGGTACCGCCGGGTCATCGTTGCGGGCGATTCCGCGGGCGGGTTCCTGGCAGGCAAGGTCGTCGAGGCCGCCCGCGACGAGGGACTGCCGCCACCGGCCGCGCTGGTCGGCATATCGCCGCTGTTGGATCTCGACGTCGGTACCAATCCGGATCGGTCGAGCCGGTCGGACGCGTACATCCCACAGAGCAAGATGGCCGAACTCGCCGCGCTGTTCGGTCGAGGGCCGGTCGTGTTCAACGGCGTCCGACGGATCGCCGACGTCGTCGACGCGGAGTTCCCGCCGACGGTCATCGTCGCAGCGGAGGGCGAGATGCTCGAGGCGGACGTGATCGACCTCGTGGAGCGGCTGACCGACGCCGGTGTCGACGCGGTCGCACACAGCTACGCTTGGCAGGTGCACGCATTCCCGGTGCTCACCACACGACACCCGGAGAGTCTGCACGCCATCGACGCGATCGCCTCGTTCGTCGGCGACGCCATCCGAAAGGCCAAGAACGCTGAGGACCGGAAGGACCAACGGGCCGGCTGAGCCCGATGCGGTGACATCTGACGCCGGGACATCTGACGCGGGCACCGCTGGTGCCGCGGCGACCCCGGCGACGGTGCCCGGGGCCGTCGACGCCCGGTTCACCCTCGCGGCCGAGCGAACCGTACTCGCCTGGGTTCGCACGTCACTCGGGTTCATGGCGGCCGGCGTGGCGATCGTCTACGTCGCCGCCGACATCGAGCACCCGATCCTGGAGACCGCTCTCGGACTGATGATGGTGGCGCTGGGCTGTGTCATCGCGCTGCTCGGCGCCTGGCGGTGGCGCAAGACGATGCGCGCGCTCCGCGAGGGCGGCGAGATGCCGGGGCCCTCGCACGTCACGTTTCTGGTCATTGGGATAGTGATCGCGGCTGTCGCGATCGCGGTGGTCATGGTGGTCCAGACCTGAGATTGAGAGCTTTTCGATGATCAACAACGACTTCGCCCGTGGAGCCCAGAACGTGTCCCGGGGGATGACGATCGCCGGCTCGCTGATCCTGATGGTCTGCGTCGGGGTTCTCACGGTGGGCTGGTGGCGCGACGGCCGGTGGTTCTGGGTAGCGATCGGAATCGCCGTCGTCGTGGTGAACATTGTGCTGGTGGTGCTGCAGTTCCGTCGGCGCACGCCGCCGGCTCCGAAGCCCGAGTCCGACGACCCCACCGAATGACGTGACCCCGCACTCCGATCCCGCCGACAGAACCCCGAATCGCGTCGACAGAACCCCGAATCGCGCCGACAGAACCCCGAATCGCGCCGACAGAACCCAGAATCACGCCGACAGAACCCGGATTTGCGCCGACAGAACCCGATCTGTGCGATGACTGCGCCGCGTGACCGGTTTGCCTCCGCCGATGTCGCGCGGCTGGCCACGGTCGGCGCAGACGGAGTCCCGCACCTGGTTCCAGTGGTGTTCACGGTCGCCGACGACACGATCTACATGTGCGTCGATCACAAGCCCAAGCGCACCCGACGGCTCCGACGGCTCGCCAACATCGCCGCCAACCCTGCGGTTTGCCTACTCGTCGACCACTACGCCGAGGACTGGACCACGTTGTGGTGGGTACGGGTCGACGGCCATGCGGAGGTCGTCGACCCGTACTCCGAGGTCGGGACCGAGGCCATCGACCTCCTGGCCACCAAGTACGACCAGTACCGCGCGAACCGTCCGGACGGACCCGTCATCGTCGTGCGAGAGTTGCGCTGGAGCTCGTGGTCCGCATCGTCGTGAGGATTCTGTCGGCGCGAATCCGGGTTCTGTCGGCGAGTTTCGGGGTTCCGTCGGCGGGATTAGGGGTTCTGTCGGCGGACGGGCGAGTGGGCGTCAGGCTGTCATTTCCTGGCAGGCGAGCTCCTGGCGTGCCTCGTCGGCGAACTGCGTGCGATACAGCTCGGCATAGCGGCCGTTGCGGGCCAACAGGGTGGCGTGGTCGCCGCGTTCGATGATGCGGCCCTGCTCGAGGACCGCGATCTCGTCGGCCGCCCGGATCGTGGAGAGCCGGTGCGCGATGACGATCGAAGTCCGGCCCTCCAGTGCCTCCGACAACGCTTCCTGCACAGCGGCTTCCGACGTCGAGTCCAGGTGCGCGGTCGCCTCGTCGAGGATCACCAACGACGGCTGCGCCAGCAGGATGCGTGCGATGGTCAGGCGCTGGCGCTCACCGCCGGAGAGCCGGTATCCGCGCTCACCGACGACGGTGTCGAGCCCATCGGGCAGTGATGCCACCAACTCGTCGAGACGGGCGCGACGCAACGCGTCCCAGATCTGTTCTTCGCTCACGGTCGGGTCGGCGAGCGCCAGATTGGCCCGCACGGTGTCGTGGAACAGGTGTCCGTCCTGCGTGACCAGACCGACCGCTCGATGCACCGACGCGCTCTGCAGGTCGCGGACATCGACCCCGTTGAGCGACACCGACCCCGAGTCGACGTCGTAGAGGCGGGTCGCGAGGTTCGCGATCGTCGACTTGCCGGCTCCCGACGACCCGACGAGCGCCGTCATGCTTCCCGCCGGCACCTCCAGGTCGATGTTGTGCAGCACCGTCGAGCCGCCGCGATTGTCCAGCTGCGCAACTTCTTCCAGTGACGCGAGGGAGACCTTGTCGGCCGACGGGTAGGCGAACGACACGTCGTCGAATCGGACCGACACCGGTCCCCGCGGAACCGGCCGCGCGTCGGGCTTGTCGGCGATCAGCGGTTCGAGGTCGAGGACCTCGAACACCCGCTCGAAACTAACCAGCGCGCTCATGATCTCCACCCGGGCGTTGGCCAGGGCGGTCAGCGGCGCGTACATCCGGGTCAGCAGCAACGCCAGCGAGACCACCGCACCCGCCGAGAGGTGTCCGGCGACCGCGAGTCCGCCGCCCAGCCCGTACACCAGGGCCAGCGCGAGCGCGGACACCAGCGTCAACGCCGTCATGAAGTGCGCCTGCAGCATCGCCCGACGAACCCCGATGTCGCGCACCCGATCCGCGCGGTCGGAGAATTCTGCCGATTCATGGTCGGGACGTCCGAAGAGCTTGACCAGCGTCGCGCCGGGCGCCGAGAACCGCTCGGTCATCTGCGTGGACATCCGCGCGTTGTACTCGGCCGCTTCACGCGACAGCGCAGCCATCCGTTTGCCCATCCGCCGTGCAGGGACGACGAACACCGGCAACAGCACGAGCGCGAGCAAGGTGATCTGCCAGCTGATCGCCAGCATCACACCGAGGGTCAGCAGCAGGGTGACCGCATTCGAGACCACTCCCGACAACGTGTCGCTGAAAGCGCGCTGCGCGCCGATCACGTCGTTGTTGAGCCGGCTGACGAGCGCGCCGGTGCGGGTGCGCGTGAAGAACGCGACCGGCATCTTCTGGACGTGATCGAACACCGCGCGACGCAGGTCGAGGATCAGCCCCTCGCCGATGTTGGAGGAGAACCATCGGGTCGCGACGCCCGCCGCCGCCTCGACGACGGCGATGAGCGCGATCAGCAGGGCCAGGCCGGCGATCGCATCACTGGCACCGCCTTCGGTTATCAGGTTGACCACCCGCCCTGCCAACAGGGGCGTGACCACGGTCAACAACGCCGTGAGCACGGACAGCACGAGGAAGATCGCGATCCGACGACGATGCGGACGCGCGAAACCGCCGATCCGCCGCAATGTCGCACGGCGCTCACCCTTGAGCGCCCGCGCCTGCGGCGCATTCATCGACTTGTACATCGTGTCCCAGCCGACCGATTCCATACTCATGCCGACCACAGTAGAACTTCAAGTCCACTTGAGGTCCACTGCCTGAGGTCCGCTGGCGGATGAACGCGCCGACGACCGGCTGAGTACGTTGGAGTCAGAGTGTTCGTCCGGCCGCGGCCGACAAAGGAACGAGGTAGCAGCGTGGCAGCAGAACTCAAACTCGGACTCAAGGCGTCGGCGGAGCAGTTCGATCCGCGCGAGCTGGTGGAGATCGCCGTGGCGGCCGAAGAGCACGGTCTGGACTCGGTGACGGTCAGCGACCACTTCCAGCCGTGGCGCCACAACGGCGGACATGCGCCGTTCTCGTTGGCATGGATGGCCGCGGTGGGCGAACGCACCGAGCGCGTGATGATCGGCACCTCGGTGATGACGCCGACCTTCCGCTACAACCCCGCCGTGATCGCGCAGGCGTTCGCGTCCATGGGCTGTATGTATCCGGGCCGGGTCATGCTCGGCGTGGGCACCGGCGAGGCGCTCAACGAGTACGCGACCGGCTTCCAGGGGGAGTGGCCGGAGTTCAAGGAACGCTTTGCCCGGTTGCGTGAATCGATCCGGTTGATGCGTGAGCTGTGGACCGGCGAGGAAGTGAACTTCGACGGCGAGTACTACAAGACCCAGGGCGCCTACATGTACGACGTCCCCGAGCAGCCCATCCCGGTCTATGTCGCCGCAGGCGGCCCGGTGGTCGCGCGGTATGCGGGGCGCGCCGGGGACGGGTTCATCTGCACCTCGGGCAAGGGCGCCGAGCTCTACCAGGAGAAGCTGATCCCGGCCGTCAAAGAAGGTGCGGAGAAGGCCGAGCGTGACTTCGAGGCCATCGACCGGATGATCGAGATCAAGATCTCCTACGACCCGGACCCGGATCTGGCGCTCGAGAACACCCGGTTCTGGGCCCCGCTGTCGCTGACCGCCGAGCAGAAGCACAGCGTGAACAGCTCGACCGAGATGGAGCGTCTCGCCGACGAGCTGCCGATCGAGCAGGTGGCCAAGCGGTGGATCGTCGCCTCCGATCCCGACGAGGCGGTCGAGAAGGTGAAGTTCTACACCGACGCCGGGCTCAACCACCTGGTGTTCCATGCACCCGGCCACGACCAGCGCCGCTTCCTGGACAACTTCGAGAAAGACCTCGCGCCGCGGCTGCGCAAGCTGGCGGTGTAGTACTCAGTCCCGTTGTAGGGGGGCCTTCGATGACCGCGAGCATCACCGCTCGCGATCGTCGACTGGATAATCCAGTTCGGCCCGCTCAGCGGTGATCCGTACGGTCACCATCGACCGGCCCGGCAACCGGTCCGGTCGATGGTGTGCGTCCGATACTTTGTTCCCATGGATCGCGAGCGCATGGTGGACGTCGGGGTGGCGTTGGTGTCGCGGTTCGGCGCCAAGGGCCTCAGCCTGACCTCGGTCGCACGCCAGGCCGGCGTCGCGCGTGCCACCGCATATCGCATGTTCGGCGGCAAGGACGCGCTCATCGCGGCCATCGTCGAACGCGAGGTGGTCGCCTTGCGGGTCAAGCTCCGCGAATGGGCCGAGAGCGAATCCGACGCCGCCGCCAAGGTGCGCGTCCAAGTGCTCAATGTCCTGCCGTACATCCGCGAACACGAAGCGCTGCAGTACATCCTGCGCAACGAACCTGAAGAGGTCGTGCGGGCGTTGGTTGCCACCAAGGGTGCGTCGGGGCCGACGCTGATCCACCAGATCGTCGACCAGACGCTGCCCGACCTCGATCCCGACATCGCCGAGCAGCTACGCCCCGATCCACGGGGAGCCGCCGAGTTCCTGGTACGCACCATCTACTCACTGATGCTGATCCCCGACAGTGCTCTCTCCGACGACGACGTCGCCGATCTGGTGGTCCGCGCCATCGTGAAATGATCCCCGTCGCCACCGGCGTGTGATCGAGCCGCATCGTGACAGTTACGCTGAATGTGTAACGCTCACGAGGAGGTGGGGTCGATGGCCGACGAGACGACCGAGCACGACGACGAGACCGCATTGCCCGTCGTCCGGATGCGACGGCCACGATGGGGTGACCCCGGCTCCCCGGCGGAACTACCGGCTGCTGCTGCGGCGCTGGTCGGCGCGGGCGTCGGCGACGCCGGCGTCGCCGACCCGGACGAGGTCGCGCTCCCCGCGCCGGCGGTCCCCGACGCGGCGCGCGCCGCACTGACCGACCTGCTCGGTTCCGGTCACGTCACCGACGACCACCGTGAACGCATCGACCACACCCGCGGCTACTCGACCCCCGACATCCTGGCCCTGCGGCGCGGCGACGGATCGGACGCGCCCGACCTCGTCGTCACCCCCGGTTCTCACGACGACGTGCTGGGGATACTCACGATCTGCGCCGAGCACCGCGTGGCGGTGGTGCCGTTCACCGGTGGGACATCGGTGGTCGGCGGCCTCGCTCCGCAGCGCGACGGTTTCGCCGGCGTGGTGTCGGTGGACATGGGCCGCCTCGACCGGCTGGTCGCCGTCGACGAGATCTCCCGGACCGCGACACTGCAGGCCGGACTGCGCGGGGTGCGCGCCGAAGAACTGTTGCGCGCCAAGGGGTACACCCTCGGACACTTTCCGCAGTCCTACGAAGGTGCGGGCATCGGCGGCTACGCGGCGACCCGCTCGGCCGGGCAGTCGTCGGCAGGATACGGACGGTTCGACGAGATGGTCGAGCACATCGTCCTCGCCACGCCGCGCGGCACCGTCGAGGTCGGCACAGCCCCCCGGTCGGCGGCCGGGCCGGATCTGCGTCAGCTGCTTCTGGGCTCCGAGGGGGTGTTCGGGATCATCACCGAGGTGACCGTCCGCATCCGGCCCGCTCCCACGCACCGCATCTTCGAGGGCTGGCGGTTCGACGACTTCGACTCCGGCGCGGCAGCCCTGCGCAGCCTGGCACAGGACGGGCCGATGCCCACGGTAATCCGACTGTCCGACGAGGTGGAGACCTCGATCAACCTCGCCGACCCGGGCGAACTCGGGGTCGACGCGGGCGGATGTCTCGTCATCGTCGGCTACGAAGGCCGCGACGACGAGGTGGAACGACGACGGGCCGCCGTCACCGACGCGCTGCATGCCGCCGGCGGCGTGTCCGCCGGGACGGAGCCGGGGGAGGCCTGGCGGACGGGCCGGTTCCGGGCGCCCTATCTGCGTGATCCGCTCCTCGACGCCGGTGTGCTGGTCGAGACCCTCGAGACCGTGACATTCTGGTCGCGGTTGGATGACGTGAAGGCCGCCGTCACCGCCGCCCTGACCGACACCCTCGCCGAGCAGGGCACCCCGCCGTTGGTGATGTGCCACATCAGTCACGTGTACGCCTCGGGTGCATCCCTCTACTTCACCGTCGTGTGCCCGCAGGCCGACGACCCGATCGCACAGTGGTCGGCCGCGAAATCCGCCGCCAACGCCGCGATCCGCCGGGCGGGAGCGAGTATCACCCATCACCACGGGGTCGGCCGCGATCACCGGGACGGGTACCACGACGAGATCGGGGACCTCGCGCTCGACGCCTTGCGGGCGGTCAAGAACACCTTCGATCCCGACGGTGTGTGCAATCCGGGCGTCCTGATCTGAGGGTCGGGGACGACGCTGCGTGCCCGCCGGCACGGTGAACGGGGCGTGAATCAGCCCGCTGTCGCCGCCCGATCGCCGATAGGGTGAACCCATGGGTGCAGACACCGTCACGTCGCGCAGCATCTACCTGGCCTCCGCCGAGGGGGACACCGGCAAGTCGACCATCGCCCTCGGGCTGCTGTCACTGCTGTCCGCTCGGGGGGGCCGCGTCGGCGTCTTCCGGCCCATCTCGCGGGCCACGTCCGGTGAGCGCGACTACATCCTCGATCTCCTCATGGACCGCGACTCCATCGATCTGCCCTACGAGGAGCGCATCGGCGTCACCTACGACCAGGTCCACGCCGATCCGGAGGCGGCCATCGGCGACATCGTCGCCCGATTCCATGCCGTCGAGGCCCGCTGCGACACTGTCCTGATCGTCGGCTCCGACTACACCGACGTCGGGAATCCGTCCGAACTGAGCTACAACGCCCGCATCGCGGCGAACCTGTCCGCGCCGATCATCCTGGCGATCAAGGCGTCCGAGCGCAGCGCGGTCGACATGGCCGGCATCGCCGAGTTGCTGCTGACGGAGATCGCGGCCGCTCACGCCACCACCGCGGCGATCATCGTCAACCGTTGTGCGCCCGAACTTCTCACGGTCACCCGGCAGGAGGTCGAGAAAGTCGGGGTGCCGACCTGGTGCCTGCCGGAGGAGCCGGTGCTGTTCGCGCCCACCATGGCCGAACTCAAGGATGCGCTCGGTGCGAACATGTACAGCGGCGACGAGGTGCTGCTCGACCGGGAAGCCCTCAACGTGATGGCCGGCGGCATGACCGTCGAGCACATCCTGGAGCGACTCACCGACGGCACCGTCGTCATCACGCCCGCCGACCGCTCCGACGTCCTCCTCGCGCTCGTCAATGCCAATACCGCACAAGGGTTTCCGCGTCTGTCCGGGATCATCCTCAACGGTGGTCTGCGGCCGCACCCGATGATCGAGGCGCTCGTGAAGGGTCTCAAGCCCACCTTGCCGATCATCTCCTGCGGCCAGGGAACATACGAGACGGCCCGCACGGCCGCACACACCCGTGGCCGATTGGGTCGTGACTCCGCACGGAAGATAGACGCGGCACTCGGGCTGATGGAGCGCCACATCGATCCGGAGGCCGTCCTCAAGGTGCTCGATGTGCGGGCGCCGTCGGTGGTCACCCCGCAGATGTTCGAGTACGGGCTGATCGCGCGGGCACGGTCGGAGCCACAGCATGTGGTGCTCCCCGAGGGCGACGAGGATCGCATCCTCCGTGCGGCCGGCCAACTCCTCCGTCGGGGCGTCGCGCGCCTCACGCTGCTCGGTCCGCAGGACAAGATCTACACGCGTGCACAGGAACTCGGTGTCGAGCTCGATGACGTCGATGTCATCGACCCGGCTTCGTCGGAACTGCTCGACGACTTCGCGGCCCAGTACACCGAGCTCCGCAAGCATCGCGGAATGGACATCGAACGTGCCGCCGAGCTGATGCACGACGTGTCGTACTTCGGAACCATGATGGTGCACACCGGAATTGCCGACGGCATGGTGTCCGGTGCGGTGCACACCACCGCCCACACGATCCGCCCGGCGTTCGAGATCATCAAGACCAAGCCCGGGGTCAGCACGGTGTCGAGCGTCTTCTTCATGTGCCTGGCCGACAAGGTGCTGGCCTACGGCGACTGCGCAGTAGTGCCCGATCCGTCCGACGAACAGCTCGCCGACATCGCGATATCGTCGGCGCAGACGGCGTCGCAGTTCGGCATCGATCCACGCGTCGCGATGCTGTCGTACTCGACCGGCCAGTCGGGCTCCGGTGCCGACGTCGACAAGGTCAGAGTGGCAACGGATCTCGTTCGCGAACGCGAGCCCGAACTCCTGGTGGAGGGCCCGATTCAATACGACGCCGCCGTCGAACCCAGCGTCGCGGCCACCAAGATGCCGGACTCGCCCGTGGCCGGGCAGGCCACGGTTCTCGTCTTCCCCGACCTGAACACCGGCAACAACACGTACAAGGCGGTGCAGCGCAGCGCCAATGCGGTGGCCATCGGCCCGGTGTTGCAGGGGCTCAACAAGCCGATCAATGATCTGTCCCGCGGTGCGCTGGTCTCCGACATCGTGAACACCGTCGCCATCACCGCCATCCAGGCCCAGGCCGAGGCGGCGGCGACGAATCAGACGGCAGCGAAGGCCGACGCGTGAGCGCGGGCGCCGCCGGGGCCGTCCTCGTCCTCAACGCGGGGTCGTCGTCGCTGAAATACCAGCTGCTGCACCCGGACACACACGAGGTGCTCGCCGACGGGATCGCTGAACGGATCGGCGAGGCCGGCTCGTCCATCACGCACGAGCAGGACGGTGAGTCCGAGACCGACGTCGTTGAACTGCCCGACCATCATGCGGCCATCGAACGCGCGATGCGGTTCTTCGCCGACCACGGCACGGACCTGCGTAGCGCCGATCTCCGTGCCGTCGGGCACCGGGTGGTGCACGGCGGGCGGACGTTCTATCGGCCGACCGTGATCGACGCGGAGGTGATCTCCGAGATCACGCGGATCTCCAGCCTTGCCCCGCTGCACAACCCGGCCAACCTGATCGGCATCGAGGCGGCCCGGTCGCTGCTACCGGACGTGCCGTCGGTCGCCGTGTTCGACACCGCCTTCTTCCACGGGCTTCCCGACGCGGCCGCCACCTATGCCATCGACCGCGGGGTCGCGAGTATGCATGCGATCCGACGTTACGGATTCCACGGGACCAGCCACGATTACGTCTCGGGTCAGGTCGCCGAGTTCCTCGGCCGGCCCACCGAGGAGATCAACCAGATCGTCCTGCACCTGGGTAACGGGGCATCCGCATCCGCGATCGCCGGTGGCCGACCGATCGACACATCCATGGGCATGACCCCGCTCGAGGGGCTGGTGATGGGCACCCGCAGTGGCGATCTCGATCCCGGACTCGTACTGCACCTCAATCGCGTCGCGAAGCTGCGGGTCGACCAGATCGACACGCTGCTCAACAAGCAGTCCGGTCTGAAAGGTCTGTGCGGCGAGAACGATTTCCGGACGATCACCCAGAAGATGGACGACGGGGACGACGCCGCGCGTGGTGCCTACGCCGTCTATATCCACCGGCTGCGCCACTATATCGGGGCGTACATGATCGCGCTGGGGCGGGTTGATGCGATCACGTTCACCGCCGGGGTCGGGGAGAATGCGACCAGTGTCCGCGCCGACGCGCTCGCTGGCCTGGAGCGCTACGGCATCGTCGTCGATCCGGATCGAAATGCTCTGCGCAGCAAAGAACCCCGCCGTATCTCCGCGGATGACAGCGACGTCGCGGTGCTGGTGGCGCCGACCAACGAGGAACTCGCCATCGCACGGCAGGCTGCCGCAATCGCTCCCTGAGGAGCGAGCTTGCGAGCGTCCCTTTCCGGTCCCTGAGGAGCGGGCTTGCGAGCGTCCCCTTTCCGTTCCCTGAGGAGCGAGCTTGCGAGCGTCTCGAAGGGCCCTTCGTGACACTCGGCTAGCGCCTCGTTCCTCAGGGGGCGGTGTTTGGCTGGCGCCTCGTTCCTCAGGGAGCGGCGAGTCGCAGTCAGAAGATCGTATCGGGCCGAACGTAATTCGCGAGGTCGACGAGCATGAAGCGGTGATCACGATTGGACCGGGTCTGCCGGGCCAGGGCGCGTAGGCAGCGCTCGGTGCCGGCGCGTAGTCCCTGCTCGGTGAACGGGTAGCCGAGGAGCGTCGTCGGCTGCAGCGACGGATCGGTGTCCGGATTCTCGTGCACCCAACCGAGAGCCGTGCCCAGCACGATGAGCAGCAGCCGTTGTTTGCGCGGCTCGCCCTCGGGCATCATGCCGACCCGGCGCGCCGCCTCGACGACCTGATCGCGGGTGACGTCGGCGATAGGTCGGCCGTGGACGAGGGCGAGTACGGCGGTCGCGCGCGCGGTGTTGAAGTGCCGGCTGGTCGGCGGCACCTCGTCGAGCGGGTCGATCGCCGCCGACACGTCGCCGGCCGCCACCGCCAGCCGGGCCAGTCCGAATGCGGCGGTGACGATGCCGTGATCGGTGAGCCACAGGTCGTGATAGTGGTGGGCCGCAACATCGAACAGCTCCGCGATGCGCTTTCCGTGACTGTCCGATGGCGGCGACTCGTCCGACAGCCAGCGGCCGATGAGCTCGGCGGTGCCGGCCACGGCCAGTTTCGGCGCGACCTCACCGGGCATCGCCTGCAGCACATCGCTGAAGCGTTCGTATGCCAGTTCCGGTTCGTCGTTCATCAGGGCGCAGATCGCCAGATACCACTGCACCCGCCACGAGTCGCCGTGATGGGCCGAGACGTCACGCAGCAATGCCAGGGCCGTGTCGACGTCGTCGAGCTCGAGGTGGGCACGCACCTCGGCCAGGTCGATCTCCAGCGACGGGTGCTTGCGTTTGCCGGCCCTCCCCAACAACGACGAGAAGCCGTCGGCGCGCGCCGCATGAATCGAGTCGAGGGTCTGCCGCGGATCGGAGAACGCGGCAGAAGTCAACATTCCCGCCGCCGGATCGGCCGGATTCACCAGCGGCAGGGGGAGGGCGCGGGCGATGTCGACCGGGTCGTAGAACGCCGCCTGCTCGGGATCGAAGAAGCCGTCGACCGGCGCCAGCATCAGGTCGGTCCCGAATGTCGACCGCTGCGGGGTGAACACCGTCGACAGCGACGGCCGCGGCACTCCGGTGTGCACCGCGACGATCTCGCGGAGCACATTCAGCACCTGCGTGGTCATCTCGTCCGTGGTGGCGAAACGATCGTCCGGGTTCCGCGCCGTAGCACGTTGCAGCAGAAGGTAGTACGACGGGTTGTCGCGAAAAACGGGGGTGTCTTCCGGACTCGGCAGGCCGTCGAGATACCGGCCGTTGCGCTTCGGCATGTCGACGGTCAGGGCTGCGAGGGTCCGGCCGATGCTGTAGATGTCGGTGACCACCTGCGGGCCCGTCTTCACGATCTCCGGCGCCTGGAACCCGGGCGTGCCGTACAGGTGGCCGTACCCGTTGATCGCCGACACCGCACCGAGGTCGATCAACTTCACCTCGTCACTACCCACCATGATGTTCTCGGGTTTGACGTCGTTGTAGACCAGGCCGACGGAGTGCAGGTAGCCGACCGCGGGGAGCACCTCGAGCATGTATGCCATGGCGTGCTCGACCGGCAGCAGGCCCGTGCCACCCTCGTCCTCCGAAGTGATCTGTTTGAGGGTCTGGCCGCCGATGTACTCCATGACGATGTAGCCGAAACGGTCGTCGTACTCGTTGGCATGCTCGACGAAGTTGTAGATCTTGACGATGCCGGGATGATTCACCGACGCCAGGAACTGCCGCTCGGCGACCGCGACGGCCTGGGCCTCGGAGTCCGACGAGTTCAGCAGACCCTTGAGGACGACCGGCCGGTCGGAGACATTGCGGTCGATTGCGAGATAGATCCACCCCAGCCCGCCGTGGGCGATGGCACCGGTGATCTCGTACTGGTCGGCGACCACCGTGCCCTGCGCGAGTCCGGGGACGAAGGAGTAGTGCGCCCCGCAGTGCGGACACTCGCCGGTGAGATCGCCCTCACCCGGTCCGGAGCTGCGCCCCACCGCTTTTCCGCACTTCCAACAGCTGCGCTTGCCTTCGGCGATGACCGGTTCGCTCAGGACCGCGTCCGCCGGTTCGATGTCGATGATCTTCGGCAGCTCGACCAGTCCGCTGCCCAGCCGGCGATCGTGCACCATCGATCGGTTGCGGGGGACGAGGCGGCGTCCGGAACCGAGTGCGGAGATGACATCGGTCGGGATCGTAGACCCGGCGCGGTTCGCGACGCGATCGGTGGGTTCGTCCCCCTCGTACGCGTCGTCGTCATCCGCCGCAGGGCCCGGTGTGTACTGCGTACCGACATCGAGGTCGGCCAGATCCGCCTTCTGCGTACCGATGTCGAGATCGTCGGCCGATGCGGCCTGTGTTCCGACGTCGAGTTCGTCTGCGGACACCGCCTGCGTACCCACGTCCAGGTCGTCGGCCGATGCGGCCTGCGTACCCACGTCGACGCCGCCGGTGTCCGGTGCGGACTCCGGTGCGTCGGTGCGCTGTTCGTGCTCGCTCATCTCGTCTCGGCCGTCGTCACTCGATCGGTTTCTCCCCTGTCAGTCTCGGTACACGGTCAGTCTCGGTACACGGGTTGTGGTGGTCCGGTGCCGGGCCCCAGGATGGACAGCCACCGGTTGTACATCTGCTGCCATTCTCCGGTCAGCCGGAGACGGTCCAGAACCCCGTTGACGAAGCGCACCATGTCGTCGCGGCCTCTGGGGATGCCCACACCGTAGAACTCCGCGCCGAGACTCGGTCCCACCAGCTGCACCCAGGGGTCCTGTTCGGCGAGGCCGGCGAGGATGGCGTCGTCGGTGCTCACCGCGTCTGCCTGACCCTGCTGCATCAGAACCAGACAATCCGCCCAGGTGGTCGTCGTGACCATTCTGACACGGGGCGCGATGGCCTGGAGGCGCCCGATCGAGGTGGTTCCGCGTGCGGCGCACACCCGCTTGTTGGCCAGCCCTGCGGGACCGTTGACCCCGGAGTTGCGTGTTGACAGAATACGTTGATACGCAACGTAATACGGCGTCGAGAACGACACCTCCTGCAGGCGGTCGCAGGTGATGCTCATGGTCTTCACGACGATGTCAACGCTGCCGTCCACGAGCGCCTGCGTACGGTCGGCCGAGCTCAGGACCCGGAACTCGATGGTGGCCGGGTTGCCGAAGATGCCGCGCGCCACCGCCCGGGCGATGTCGACGTCGAATCCCTGGATGTCGCCGCTGATCGGATCGCGGAAGCTGAACAGGTTGCTGCCGATGTCGAGCCCGACGATGAGGCGGCCACGTTCCTGGATCTCCGCCATCGTGCTGCCCCGCGGCATCCGATTAGGCGGTGGCAGCGGCCCCGGTCGCAGGCTCACCGTCGCGTCACAGTTCTGCGAGTTCGGGACGGGCTCGCGGGCGACTTGGCTCTCGGCGCCGGGAGGCGTCGGGTTGACGCCGAACGCCACCGGTGGGGGCGACTCCGGCGCGGGGAACCGGAAACAGGCGGTGGTCGATGCGCAGATCGCCAGGAGCACTGCGGCCGCCGTCAACAGCCGTCTGATCGAAGTGCCCGACGCACGCCGTCTCGTCATCGGTACTCCCGGATACGCGGGATCAGCCCGATCACCACTGCGGCCCCGGCGAAGAGCGTCAGCACGAGGATGCCCGTGCCGGTGAACCCCAGGACGCGTTGAGCGGTGTTGATGTCGTCGCGGAACTCCAGCCGCGTAGTGGTGATGGTGTCGGTGAGGGCCCGGTCGAGGTCGCGGTAGGCCTGCGCGGTGGTCAGTCGCCCGTCGCCGACGGTCATCGTCCGGGCCGCGGCGAAGTTGCCGTTGGCCATCTCCTGACGGACCTGCGCGTCGAGTTCGCGCCACCGGTCGAGCACGTAGTTGGCGTTGTAGAGCTGGGCGTCGGTGACGGCGCTGGAGTCGCCGCGGTTGCCGTCGACCCGGTCGAGGAGACGTTCGATCGCCGCGGTTGTGTCGGCGAAGGTGCGATCGAGATCGTCCTGGTCGCCGCGTCGCACCAGGGACAGTGTCTCCGCGGACCGCGCCTGCTGGGTGAGGATGCGCGCCGACGTCAATTCCCGCAGCGGGGCCGAGCCGTCGATACGTGCGTTGTTGGTGGCCGCGACCGACATCAACCCCGACGTCAGCAACCAGACGGTGCCGACGACCACGGCGATCAGCGCCGACAGCACGCCGATGTTGAAACGCCGCCGGGTGCGTCTGGCGAGATAGCGGGTGGTCATGACGAGGCCGATGATGAGCGCGATGAGGGCGATGTATACCCCCCACGGCGGCTTCGTCAGGGCGCTCTGCGGGTCGGCGATCGCCATCGAGCGGCGCTGATAGAGCCGCTGGGCCGCCGGCAGAATCCGTTCCTGCATGAGCGACGATGCCTCGCCGAGGTACGCGGAACCGACCGGATTGCCGAGACGGTTGTTGGTCCGGGCGACCTCGACGAGTCCGCTGTAGACGGGGATGCTGATGGCGAGCGTGTTGAGATCGGCGTCGATCTCGCGCTCCGCCGTACTCGTCGGCGCACTCCCGACGTCCTCGGCTGAGCCCGCCGCGATGACCAGCGACGACGACGCCGTGGCCAGCGCATCGGAATACCGGGTCCGCAACTCCGGCGATTCCAGTCCGCCGGAGATGAACGCGGAGTTCGCCGAGGCGTCGGCGATCGACAGCGAACTGTAGAGGACCTGAGATGCCTCCGCGAGGGGTTCGGTCCGGTCGATCATCAACCGCAACGTCTGTGTCCGGTTCTCCAGCGTCGTGGAGGCGTAGAGCCCGGTCCCGAGGCAGGCGAGGGCGAGGACCACCAGGATCAGGATCAGCTTCCCCGGGCTGGTGACCGCGTAGTGACGCAGTGTCGTCAGCGGCGACTGCGCGCGCTGCCGAGCCGACGACACCAGATCGCGACGGTCCGACAGAACCTGTCGGATCGGGGGAGCGGTGGGACCGGGCCGGATCGTCCGACCGGCGCGGGTGAGCGCGGTCCGCATGGGCGAGACGTCGCCGGTCACGTCAGCTGCCTTCCGAACTCTCCATGATGCCGGCGTCACTTTCCGATCGTGCCGGTCGCGCCGGCGTCGATTTCACGGTTCTCCACCTTGTCTGTCGCCGCGGGCAGTGCAGATGTTTCGCCCACCGCCGGACACGGGTACGGCGGCCCGATCATCTGCCTCAACCCTAGCTCTCACCTGCGTGCACGGCTCGGTGGGAGGGGCGTGTCCCGCAACTCGCCGAAACGACGCGCCCCGATCGACGGACACGGTGAATTCCGGGTTCGCGCACTGGTCACTGTCGAATGACTCACATACGGTGGGTGTCGTCCGGGCCCCGGATCATGTCGGGGTGCGTCACGAACTCAGGAGGCAGGGTGCGCGGAGACGGCGACGGTTGGGTGGTCGATCCGGACGGTTCACGCTACTGGGGCCGTAACGGGGCGGCAGGCCTGTTGCTGCGGGCGCCGATGCCCGACGGTTCCATCGCGATTCTGCTTCAGCACCGGGCGGTGTGGTCGCATCAGGGCGGCACCTGGGGGCTGCCGGGCGGTGCGCGCGACTCCCACGAGAGCGCGATCGACACCGCGATCAGGGAGGCCGACGAAGAGGCCGGGATCGGGGACAGCGAACTGCGCGTGGTCGCCGCCCTGGTGACCCATCAGTCGCCGAGTGGCTGGACCTATACGACCGTGATCGCCGAGGTGGACGAGCCCGTGCACACGATCGCCAACTTCGAGTCCGCCGAACTGAGGTGGGTGCCGGAGGGCGACGTCTCGAACCTCCCGCTGCACCCCGGATTCGAGAAGGCCTGGCCACGTCTGCAGGAGCGGATCAGCGCACTCGACCCGCAGAGCTGAGCAGCCGATTGGCACCGGCGATCAAGGCGTCCACGTTCGCGTCGTCGGCGGTCGGTCCCGTTCCGTAGGCCCAGCACTGACGATCATCGTGCTCGCACAGCAGAAACGTCATGACCGTGTCGTCGACGACGTACTGGTGCAGGCCGACGATCTGCACCGGCGCGCCGAGGTCATACAGCATCGAGGTCAGGGCCCCGATCGGGCCGGCCGCAGTGGCCTGCAAGGAGATGATCCGGTCGGCGAGGCCGATGGTGGCGCGGCAGGTGACCGAGTCCTGGTGGTTGGGGGAGGAAGTCCACGTGCCGAGCCGGATCGCTCCGCGCGGCGCGAACTCCTCGAGGAAGTCCTGCCAGCTCAGGCCCGTCGCCTGCTCACGCAGACCGCGGGGCAGTGGGCGGCCGAATCGGTCGTGGAACGGGTCGCATCGCGACGGCTCGTATGTGCCGGGACTGGGATGACGCTGACTGGGATGACGCTGAATGGTGTGCATCGGATCTGATTTCTCATCGGAGATGGAGACCGACGGGCAGGCAACGCAAGTGACCCCGCAGCGGGGGGTCGGTCGAATCAGACCCCGCTGCGGCGGGTTACGAGCGCGCTCTGCTTGCACATCATGATGGCGCCAACCATAGACCTCGCCCGTTCCGTGTAGCAACCGACTTATCGGCCGAACGGGCGACGCGTGGGAGCTCTCAGAAGCGGTCGCGGAGTTCCGCCGCCGCTGTTGTGGCGTCCTCGGCCGCGGTGATGGCGCGGACCACCACTGCTCGTCGCGCACCGGCGGCGGTGACCGCGTCGAGACGGTCGGCGTCGATGCCGCCGATGGCGAACCACGGTTTGTCGGTCCCGGTCGCCGCAGCCGCCGCGACCAGGTCGAGGCCCGGTGCCGATCGGCCCGGCTTCGTCGGGGTCGGCCAGCACGGTCCCACACAGAAGTAGTCGACATGGTCGTCGGCGACGGCGTGCCGCATCTGGTCGGTGTCGTGCGTCGAGATGCCGATGGCGATCCCTTCTCCGGCCACCCGCCGGGCCATGTCGGCGGGCAGGTCGCCCTGGCCGACGTGCAGGACATCCGCCCCGGCCAGCGAGGCGATGTCGGCACGATCGTTGACGGCGAGCAGCGCGCCGTGGCGGTCGACCACCTCACGCATCCGCCCCAGGATCTCGAGCTCTTCTCGCGCCTCGAGCGCTCCGAACGCCGATTCCCCCGGCGAGCCCTTGTCGCGCAGCTGGACGATGTCGACCCCACCCGCCACCGCGGCGGACACGAAGTCGATCAGGTCGCCGCGCTCACGGCGGGCGTCGGTGCACAGGTACAGACGGGAGTCGGTGAGGCGCGCGATCCTCGCAGTTCGGGTGTCGGTCACGGTGGTCACGCTAGTGCGTCACCCCACTGTTGCCTGAGGAGCCCGTGTCACCACACCGCTGCCTGAGGAGCCCGCGACGAAGGAGCGGGCGTCACGAAGGCCCGCCACGAAGGCCATCCCTCACGAAACAGATTCTGGTCACCGTTACTCTGGAGGAGTACGACACGGGAGCCCGGGGTACGCCGGGCTGAGAGTGCGGAACGATCCTCCGCTGACCGTTTGACCTGATCCGGGTAATGCCGGCGAAGGAAGGATGATCTGCGTGGCGCATGCCGACACACACCTTCGAACACCCCGTGAGCTAGCCGTCGTCGGGGGCGGCGTCATCGGCCTGACCTGCGCCTTGGCCGCGGTCGATGCCGGGTGGCGGGTCCGTGTCCACGATGCCGGGACCGATCGTCGGGCGGCCTGGGTGGCGGCGGGGATGTTGGGCTCGTTGGGCGAGGGGCACCCCGGCGAGGATGAACTGCTGAAGCTGTCGGTGGAGTCGGTCCGGCGCTGGCCGACGTTGCTGACGCGACTGGGGGATCCGCAGATCTCCGCGGCCACCGACTCTCTGTTCGTCGCCGCCGCGTCCGCCGACGCCGAGCACCTCAGAACCCTCGCCGACTTCGTCTGGGCACGACAGCCTCGGGCGCACGACGATCTGCGACCGGTCGGCCCCAGCGAGATCAGGCGGCTCGAGTCGGGACTGAGCTCGCGATTGCACAGCGGTTTTCTCGCCACCGGCGAAGGCGCCGTGGACAACCGTCGTCTACTCGACCGGCTGCGGACGGCGATCACCGACAGTGGAGGGGACATCGTCGACGACGAGGTCACCGACCTGTCGACCATCGACGCCGACGAGATCGTCGTCGCCGCGGGACTGGGCAGCCGGGCGCTCGTCGCAGATCTCGGGTTGTACGCCGCGAAGGGCGAAGTGTTGCGGCTACGCCGCACCCGCTGGTCGGTGCCCCCGCCGACGCACGTGGTGCGGGCTCGCATGCACGGCCGGTCGGTGTACCTGGTGCCACGCCACGACGGTGTCGTCGTCGGCGCGACCCAGTACGAACCGTTCGACGAGACCGCGGTCGCACCGGATGTCGGGGGCGTGACGGACCTGCTGTCCGATGCGGTGGAGCTGATGCCGGGCCTTCGGACCTACGAACTGATCGAGGCCGGCGCCGGACTGCGGCCCTGTTCCCCCGACGGTCTGCCCGTCGTCCGCCGGGTCGACGAGCGGGTCGTCGTCGTCACCGGCCACGGACGCAACGGAATCCTGTTGGCGCCGTACACCGCTGACGTGGTGATGACGCTACTGGGCGACGACCGTGCCGAGAGCGTCACCGGCGCCGCGAATGATGGAGGAGTGCGATGATGACGATCACCGTCAACGGTGAGGCCCGGGAGATGAGTCCTGATGCCTCCGTGGGGGATCTGGTGATGGCGATGGGGTTGCCGCAGCGCGGGATCGCGGTCGCCGTTGACGGCGAGGTGGTGCCCCGAGGCCGGTGGGACCGATCGCTGCACGAGGGCGCCGGAATCGAGATCGTCACCGCGGTCCAGGGAGGATGACATGACGACGGACAGCACGACCGAGAACACGACGATGACCGAACACGACACCCCACTGCGGATCGCCGACCGCGAGTTCACCTCCCGGCTGATCATGGGCACCGGAGGTGCGGCGAATCTCGCCGTGTTGGAGCGTGCCCTGATCGCCTCCGGAACTGAGCTGACGACCGTCGCACTCCGGCGGGTGAGCCCCGATTCGCGAACCGGGATGATCGAGTTGCTTCGTCGCCTGGGTATCGCGATCCTGCCGAACACCGCCGGGTGCCACACCACCGCCGAAGCGGTGCTGACCGCTCAACTGGCGCGGGAGGCCGTCGAAACCCATTGGGTCAAGCTCGAAGTGGTCTCCGACGAACGGACCCTGCTGCCGGACCCGATCGAACTGCTCGATGCCGCCCGCGCCCTGGTCTACGACGGATTCGCCGTCCTGGCCTACACCAACGACGACCCGGTGCTCGCCGCTCGGTTACAGGACCTCGGCGTCGCCGCGGTGATGCCACTGGGATCGCCGATCGGTACCGGGCTCGGAATCGCGAACCCGCACAACATCGAGATGATCGTCGCCGACAGCGACGTGCCGGTGATCCTCGACGCCGGGATCGGCACCGCGAGCGACGCGGCACTCGCGATGGAACTCGGTTGTGATGCAGTGCTTCTCGCGTCTGCGGTCACCCGCGCCGACGACCCGGAACGGATGGCCGCAGCGATGCGGCATGCGGTGATCGGCGGCCGGTACGCGGCCGGCGCGGGCCGCATCCCGAAGCGCTTCTGGGCGAGGGCATCCTCGCCTGGCCGGGCCTAGACCGAGGCAGAGGCGACAGGCGCGTCGTCGACGAGCTGGTGCGTGACGTCGTAGGCCGCCCGCATGCGCGCCATCTCCGCGTCGCGCACCCGGTACCCGCGACGGGAGATCCGTTGTGGTCCACCACCGACCACCATCCGGAGGTGTCCGAGACCCGCCAGGGCCGGGCCGGCGGCCCGGATGACGTACTTGAGCCGGGTGTCCGGAATGTGCAGTGCCTCCGCATCGGCATCGCCGAGGAACACCCGCTGCAGGCCGTGCACCAGGGTGCTCGCCACTTTGTGGCGCGCCGCGTCCGGGCCGGGAAAGGTGTTGGCCAACTCGGGGATCAGATAGTCGTCGGTCAGTGCGACCACGAACTCGCGGTCGTGGTCATCGGGTCCCGGTGAGGTCAGCCGGTACAACTCCTCGATGCGGATGTGATCGGCCGCATCGGTCGGATTCAACTCGCCCATACCGATCACGTGCCCGACGTAGCGCCACAGGTGATAGATCGCGTCGAGGTCGTCGTTGCTCAGCCGCACCCCGAGGCTGCGCATCGCGTCGAGGGCGATGTGGCCGAACTCGGCCATGGTGAATGCCATGTACGGCTGCGGAATCGGCACGCCCCATGCGGCTTCGTCCCAGATGCCGGCACGGTACAGGCCGCGACGCACATGCGCGTGGATCATCCGGACGCGAACGGTGTACGCGAATCCGGCACCGTCGCGACGCATCCCACCCGGTGTGATGACGTGGCGCAGCCACTCGCCGACCTCGACCGAGCGGACCGCCGGCATCGACGCATAGCGGCCCGTCTGCACGAGCGGCTTGCCGGCGATGCTGTTGCCCGCACCGCGCAGCAGCGACGCGGCGGCGAGCACCACGCCCAGTGCCGCGGTGTGCCGGATCAGCGCGTCGGCGGCGCGGTCGAGCCGTGCGTGGTCGACCCACTCCGGCTCGTCGTCGAGAAAGGCGAACAGCTCGCGCAACGATTCGGGTGCGTGGTCGACGGCGCCGATGCCATGTTCCAACGCGATGCGTACCGCCTCGGTCGACGACGATCCCGGAAATGTGTCGTTCACGACGGCGTCGGCGAGCTCGTCACCCACCCACATCTCCGAGAGCCAGCGCTCACCCACCGGCCCGTAGCGCGCGACCGCGAGGTCGGCGTTGCACAGGTCCTTCGGCATCGACTCCATGCGAACAAGCGAAACACGAGGAATCCTCACTTACTATTCACTTTCATGGCCGGAACATCTGCGCGCGGTTCGCGACCCGCCCGACGTGCCCGTCCACAGCAGGAACGCAGCGTTGAGATGCGCAAACGCCTACAGTCGAGCGCCGTCGACCTGCTCGCACGTCGACCCGGCAGGCGTCCGACGACGCAGGAACTCGCCGACGATGCTCACGTCAGCATCGGGACGGTCTACCGCTACTTCGCCGACATGGATGCGCTCATCGAGGAACTCCGTGCCGCAGCGATCCGCGACATCACGACCGCACTGGCCACGGGCGTGGGACGCGCGATGGATGCCGAGCCGATGACGGCGATGGTGACCATCGTGGAGACGCTGACCACGTCATTCGAGAAGCACGATCCGGTGCTACGCGTGTCGTACTCGACGTCGGAGACCGAGTTCGGAGAGGCGTGGGCGGAGGTCGAGGGACCGCTCGTCCCCTTGGCACGCATCCTGCCCGCGCGCCTGCGCCCCGACCTCACCCCGGCCGAACTCGACGACCTCGTCTTCATCACCATGGGCGCCACCGCGAACCTGTGCCTGCGGATCGCGCTGCTACGTCCGGCAAACTCGGACCGCGACGCGCTGATCGCCACCGCGGCCCGCATGCTGCTCGCCGCACTGGTCCCGGCGGACGCGACCTGAGACCGGTCAGATCATCTCGATCGGCCACACCTCGGTGCGTTCCACGCACGCATCGCGACGTTCCGACATCGATGTCCGTCGCGGATCCACCATGTAGGAGTCGAATCCGGCGGTGTCGGCGAACTCGATGATCTGGGTCTCCACGGGGTGCGACGAGTCCGACTCGACGCGGCGTGCCCGCGCGATCACCCGCCCGCCGTGCTCACCGACGAGCCGCAACACATCGTCCTCGTAGGCATGGAGTTGCTGTTCCCGGCCCGCGACGGACCACAAGAGGACGGCGAAGGTGACCGGCACGTGTCCACGCTATCGCCGGCACGCGGTCCGCGGGCGACATCGTGCCCCTGGTGCCCACCCGTTGGTCAAGTGTCTCGCGTAACGCGGTGCCCCACCCGTTGGTCGAGTAGTTCCGAGCCGCTAGGCGAGGAACGTATCGAGACCTCTTGCATCGCACCAGGTCTCGATACGCGTTCTCGCCTAGCGGCTCGCCCGCTACTCGACCAGCGGGAGACGACCGGCGGGAGGTGGAGCCGCGGAAGCTGGAACCGCGTGGCGGCTCGCCCGCTACTCGACCGACGGGAGGTGGTCTTGCCCGCCACCCGAATGACCCGACACGCACAGAACAGCCGGCGTCCTCCGTCGTTCACCCGCCATGTCTAAGGTCGAGGACGTGCTGAGAGTCGAGAACCTGACCAAGGTCTTCGGGCAGGTGCGTGCCGTCGAGGACCTCACCTTCGAGGTCCGGCCCGGGGTAGTGACCGGGTTCCTCGGGCCCAACGGGGCCGGGAAATCCACGACGATGCGCATGATGCTCGGACTGGACCGTCCGACCTCGGGCACCGTCACCATCAACGGGCAGCCCTACCGTGACCTCGACCATCCGCTGCGGCAGGTCGGCGCGCTGCTCGACGCCGGATGGATTCATCCCAACCGCAGCGCCCGGTCCCATCTGCGCTGGATGGCGGCATCCAACGGCATCCCGAAGCGGCGGGTCGACGAGGCCCTCGAGATGGTCGGGCTCTCGTCGGTGGCGTCCAAACGAGCCGGCGGCTTCTCGCTGGGGATGAAGCAGCGGCTCGGTCTGGCCGGCGCGATGCTCGGCGATCCGCACACCCTGCTGTTCGACGAACCGGTCAACGGGCTCGACCCCGAGGGCATCGTCTGGATCCGCGGATTCATGCGCAACCTTGCGCGTGAAGGCCGCACGGTGCTGGTGTCCAGCCACCTGCTCACCGAGATGTCGCTGACCGCCGATCACCTCGTCGTCATCGGCCAGGGACGGTTGATCGCCGACTGCTCGGTCGGGGAATTCACCAGCCGGGCATCGAGCAGCGTCCGAGTGCGCAGCCCGCAACTGCCCGAACTCCACCGCGTCCTCGCCGAGGCCGGCCTGTCGGTCACCCCGGGAATGGCGAACGACGGGCGGCCCGTCCTGAACATCGCCGACGTCGTCACCGACCAGGTCGGCGACATCGCGGCCCATGCCGGGATCGCCCTGCACGAGTTGACCGGTGCCACCGCATCGTTGGAAGAGGTGTTCATGTCGATGACCGCGGGTGCGGTGCAGTACCAGGGCGGTGGGCCACACGGACCGGCCGGCGCGCCCACGCAGGGAGGGCCGCGATGATCGCGACCATGGATGCCGAGCGCATCAAACTGACGTCCACCCGATCCCCGTACTGGTGCGTTGCGATCGTCGCGATCCTCGCCGTCGGCCTCGCGCTGGTGACGGCGTTGAGCACCAGCGGGTCGCTCGGACCCACCCCCGGACAGGCCGCATGGACCGCACTCGTCGGCCTCAACTCTTTCGGCGTGCTGGTGCTGATGATCATGGCGGTGCTGGCCGTCACCAGCGAATACCGTTTCGGGACCATCCGCACCACATTTCAGGCGGTGCCGACCCGGTCGCGGGTGCTGATCGCGAAGGCCGCGGTGTTCGGTCTGCTCGCCTTCCTGGTCACCCTCGTCCTCGCCGTCGTAGGTGTCGTGCTGTCCCGTGCGGCCGGTGGCGCCGCGACCGGCATCGACCTCGGCGATTCCGTGGTGCTCCGCCAGCTCTGGGGCACCCCGTTGTTGGCGCTGTTCTACGTGCTGATCGGTCTCGGCGTCGGCGCGATCGTCCGGCACACGGCCGGCGCGATCGTCATCGTGCTGATCTGGAATCTCGCCATCGAGGGCATCCTGTCGATCCTGCCCAGGGTCGGTGACGCCATCGCTCCGTTCCTGCCCTTCGCGAACGGCTCCCGCTTCCTCAACCCGGAGCTCGGCGGCGTCGACTACCTTTGGAACGCGTATGGATCGTTGATCTACTTCGCGGTGTTCGCGATCGTCCTCTTCGCGCTCGGCATCGTCGTCACCGACCGTCGCGACGCCTGAGCGCCGCGTCGCCGGGCGGGCACCCACGGCGGTACACATACCCTGACCTGTGTCACCGATGACCCGGTGAGACTAAACTCTCCGCCATGTCCTCCGATTGGCCTCTGGTCGAGCGCGAGAAAGAGTTCCGCATCATCGAAGCCGCACTGCGCGGTGAGACGAATGCGTGTGGTGTTGTGCTGACCGGCGATTCGGGTGTCGGCAAGACCACCCTGGCGCGCCACGTGACCTCGGCCCTCGACGGCGGCGTGCGGTGGGTTGCGGGCACCGAATCCGCGCGCAGCATCCCGCTCGGCGTGTTCGCGCACCTGGTGGGGCCGGCGACCTCCAGTGACCCGGTGACCTATCTGGCGGCGGCCCGCGAGTCGCTGCTGGCCGACGGAAACGTCGTGATCGGCGTCGACGACGCCCACCTGCTCGACGAGCTCTCCGCGACCCTGCTGCACCAGCTGGCCATCGACCGGGCCGTACACATCGTCGCCACAGTCCGGTCCGGCGAGTCCGTCCCGGACGCGGTGACCTCACTGTGGAAGGACAACCACCTCACCCGGATCACGCTCTCGCCGTTCACCAAACGTCAGAGCGTCGAGCTGATCGAATCGGTGCTCGGCGGACAGCTCGAAGGCCTGTCGGCCGACCTCATGTGGGAGGCATCCGGCGGCAACGCGCTCTTCTTGCGGCACCTCGTCGAGGGTGCACGGCAGGCCAGCACGCTGCGGCAGGTCAACGGGATCTGGCAGCTGCGCGGTCGCGCCGCCATCACCTCGGAACTCGCGTCCCTGCTCGAGAGCCGCATCGAGCAGCTCGACGACCCGGTCCTCAAAGTGCTCAAGTACCTGGCGCTGTGTGAACCGCTCGACATCGACGTCCTCGGCGATCTCGCCGGCGACGAGGCGGTGGAGGAGGCGGAGATCGCCGGTCTCGTGCGGATTCTGCGCGACGGCCGTCGACTCACCGTGCAGTACAACCATCCCCTGTTCGGCGAGGTCATCCGCCACCGGCTCGGGCTCGCGTCGTCGCGGCGGCTGCGCGGCAAACTGGTCAAGGCGCTGCAGGGCCGCGGCACCGACACCGCCGCCGAACGCATCCGACTGGCCGACCTCGCGCTGGAGAGCGACGTCGCCATCGATCCGGGCCTGATGAGCGCCGCCGCCCGCGACGCCCTGGCATTCGCCAACGCCCCGTTGGGTGAACGATTCGCGCGCGCCGCCGTCGCCGAGGGCAGCGGCTTCGCCGCCGCCGAACCACTGGCCCGGTCGCTGATGTGGCAGGGCTACGCGGTCGAGGCCGACGACGTCCTGTCCGGATTCCGGCCCGACGACCTCAACGAGATCGAGCTGGTGTTCTGGGGCGGCCTGCGGTTCGCCACCGTCTTCTGGGCGATCGGCGACGCCGACCGCGCCGACGACATCCTCGACATGCTGCAGGAGAAGGTCACCGACCCGAACCTCGCGCTCGTGGTCAAGGGAATCGCATCGACGTGCGCGATCTTCGAGAACCGCGTGGAGGACGCCATCGCGTTGTCCGACGAGGTGCTCAACTCGCCCAACCCCAGTCCGTGGGCGGTGGCGTGGGGCGTGTTCGGCGGCAGCCTGGCCCTGGCCGTGACCGGTCGGGGCAACGAGGTCGCCGCGCTCGCCGCACGCGCGCGGGTTGCCGAAGCCGTAACCGACGGTCTGCTCCGCTTTCCCGCGGGTCTCGGTGAGATCCTCGCCCTCACCCTCACCGGCCAGTTGGACGAGGCGGCGTCGCGCGCCGACCGCTACGTGCATTTCTCCACGGTCGGGCAGTATCTGGGCTGGGGGATGGCCGGCATCCTCGTCTCGGTGGTGGACATGGCCCGCGGGGACAGCGCATCGGTCGGCCGCCGGATGGAGCAAACGCTCGCCACCCTCGACAGCGGTCGTGGTGTCGCCGAATCCTGGAATTATCCGGCGATGTTCTATCTCGTGCAGGCGTTGAGCGCCGGTGGGCAGGTCGACGCCGCGGCGCGCGCGTTACGCAAGGCCCAGGACAAGTACGGCCGCCACATCGCGGTGTTCGGGCCGATGCTGGCCATCGCGAAGTCGTGGCAGGAGGCCTCCGCGGGCACCGTGTCGCTGGCCGTGCAGACCGCGCTGAAAGCTGCCGACGACGCGCGTGCGTCCGCCCAGTTCGCGATCGAGGCGGAGGCGCTGCACTCCGCCGCCCGGTTCTCCGACGCATCCGGCGCCGCCCGGCTGCAGGAGTTGGCCACGCGGATCGACGGGCCGCTCGTGGGTCTCTACGCCCGGCACGCGGAAGCTCTCGAGGCGCGCGACGCGGTCGAACTCGACTTGTGCGCAACCGAATTCGAGAAACTCGGGTTCAAGCTCTCCGCGGCCGACACGGCCGCGCAGGCAAGTGTGCTGCACGAGGCTAACGGCAGTCGGGCCGCCACCGTGGCGTCCGCTGCGGTGGCCAACCGTCTCGCCTCGGAGTGCGGTGGCCTGCGCACGCCGGCGCTGGTGGAGGCGGCACAGCCGCTGCCGTTGACCACCCGTGAGCGGGAGATCGCGAATCTGGTCGCCGCCGGATTGTCCAACAAGGAGATCGCGCAACGGCTCACCGTGTCGGTTCGCACGGTCGAGGGCCACATCTACCGGGCGTGCACCAAACTCGACGTGGCCGACCGTTCCGAGATCGCCGCCCTGTTGCTCAAGGCGAACTCACCCACCGCCTGAGTCCGCGGACCTCAGACAGCGCCGCACTTCGTCGTCGGACACCTGGCGGAAGTCGTCGTAGGAACCGCCGACGGCATAGAACGGTTCCGGGGTCATCACGCACACCACATCGTCGACCTGGTCGTCGCGGCCGAATCGCTCGAGCACGTCCTGCGGGCCGGTCGGCACCGCGACGATCGCCGCCGCCGCCCCGGCGGCACGGACCGCCCGTAGCGCCACCTCCATCGTCGACCCCGTGGCCAACCCGTCGTCGACGAGTACGACGATCCGCCCGCCGAGTGAGATCGGTTCGCGCCCTTCGCGATAACGGTGCTCCCGATCGACCCGGATGCGATCTTCGCGGTCGACGATCTGCTGGAACTGCTCCGCCGAGACACCGAGCCGTCGTGGCACGTCGTCGTTGACGACGATCTCGCCGGCCGCGATCGCACCCATCGCGAACTCGGGATGGCTCGGCGCACCCAGTTTGCGCACCACGAGCACATCGAGGTGTGCGCCCAACGCCGACGCCACCTCTCGGGCCACCGGTACGCCACCGCGTGCGAGACCCAGGACGACGACCCGATCCGCGGACTCCACCAAGCGGCGATCTGTGCGCAGTCTCCGTCCGAGCGCAGCGCCGGCGTCGAGCCGGTTCGCGAAGATCCCACCACGCGGTGACATCGCGTCACACCCGGATCGCGGGACCGACATCGAGGGCGAAGCTGGGCACGTCGGCCAGGCTCATCTTCGCCTCGTAGGTGCGGTCGTAGCCGGTTGCGCAGATCCGCCAGCCGTGTTCGGTCCGCCGGTATCGGTCGGCGTAGAACGCGGCCCCGAACAGCATGAATTGGAAATCCGGAACGATCACCCGGTCCTGCAGGTACCAGCGTCCGGTCGCCTCGTCGCCCTCGACGTCGATCTCCGGATGGGTGACGCGGTGCTCGGTGATCACCGCGGGGCCGACCGACGTGCGCATGAAGTCGACGAGTTCGTCGCGGGTGGTGAAGCTCAGACTCGACCCGTACTCGCCGGTCACGTCGGCGGTCAGCGTCTCGGCGAACACATCCCAATCCTTGGTGTCCAGGGCCCGCAGGTAGCGGTACTTGAGTTGCTTGATCGCGTCGAGATCGTCCATGACTCAACATCTACCGGGTCGGTGATCGCGGCGGGAGGGTTTGGCCGACCAGGTGGGGGTGGCCGGCCCGTGGTGGCTGAGGCGGTTGACACTGTCGGCCCCTGACGCGAGTGTGGACCGCATGACCTCACCCGTCGGCGACGCCGATCATCAGACCGCCCGCAAGGCCTACGAGGCCCTCGAGCCGTTCCATGTTCTCGCGTACTTCAACCGAGGTCATCGAGCCGCCGAGCAGGACACCGGACTGGACTTCCGTGCGTTCTACGTGGGCGCCCGCGGCGCGCCGATGGGTGACTGCGACGCCGCGCTCGTCACCGCGGCCTTCTACAACTTCTCCCCGGAGGTGATCGTCCCGGCCTGGACCGCGGCCCGGGAGGTCGGACTCGACCGGGTCGCCCGCCGGCGTGACCAGATGCTCGACGAACAGCTCCGCGCCGTGCTCGGCGACCGTATCGACGACGCCGAGATCCGCGACCTGGAGAAGCGTTACCGCGAGATCGCTGTCGACCTGCCGATGGGTGGGCGTCCGCTGGCGGCCGGGTGGGGTGCGTCGGCCGTCCCCGACGTGCCGCACGTCGCGCTCTGGCATGCCATCGCGATCATCCGGGAGTGGCGCGGCGACAATCACATCGCGGCGCTCGTCAACCATCAGCTCGGCGGGATCGACGCCGTGGTGTTCCACGAGGCCGAACTCCCGGACCCGACCGTCCAACGTCGCGTGCTCGGCCGCAAACTGGTCCAGCTCACCCGTGGCTGGTCCGACGAGGAATGGGAGGCCTCGGTCGATCGCCTCGCCGCCCGCGGTGTGGTCGAACGCACCGACGACGGCCATCGGCTCACCGATGCGGGCGCCACGCTCTATGGGGCCATCGAGGACGAGACTGATCTGTTGTCGGCACCCGCGTGGTCCGGTGGCGGAGTCGACGACCTGCTGGCGCGCACCCGCCCATACGTGAAGGCGGTCATCGACGCGGGCATCCTGCCCGGCACTCGCAAGAAGGACTGACGCGTTCTGGCCGCAGTTCCGGAGTCCGGCTTGGATCTGGAACTGCGGCCAGAAGCGGAAGGTGCGGCCGGAACGTCAGGACGCCGACTCGGACCGGGACTCGGATTCCGTCTCGCGGCCGCGACGCCAGCCGCCTTTCATGGGTGGGGCCTCGCCGAAATGGTCGGGATCGCCGGCGCCGTACCAGGCCACCAGCACCGCACCGACCACCGCTCCGGCGAAGCCGACGATCGCAAGCCACTCGAGGCCGGGTTTGGCGGCGTCGCCGAGGAAGAGCACGCCGACCAGGCTGGGGCCCGCGGTCTCGCCGACCACGAGCACGGCGGTGACCCCGTTGACGGCGCCGATCTGGAGCGCGACGGTCTGCACGAAGAAGCCGACCGCACCGGCGACCGCGATCGTCCACGCGGCCGGGTCACGCAGCAGGGCGACCGGATCGAAGGTGGGCTGTACACCGTCGAGGACACGCACCGCGATCGCGATCATGCCGAACAGCAGGCCCGCCATGGCGCCACCCACGATCGCGGCGTGCTTACCCAGTCGGTAGACGCCGAACAGCGCGAATGCGCAGAGGATCAGCGTGGCGACGAACAATTCATAGTGGAAGATGGCGCTCTCGCCGCCGCCGGTGTGTTTCTCGGCCGCCAGCCCGAGCAGGCACAGCGACAGCACGACGAGCCAGATCGCGACCCAGTCCCGCAGGTGCAGCGCGATACTCAACATGATGGTGCCGAGCAGTGCCGTGACCACGAGGTTGGCCGAGACGATGGTCTGTGACAGGAACAACGGGAGGAACCGCGCAGCCAAAGCGCCACCGGCGAAACCGATGACGACCAGCAGGGTGCCGAGGATGAAGGCCGGGTCCATGAATGTCGACGTGGTGGAATGCAGCGACGGACCGCCGGCGGCGTTCGTGTGCCGCGATTCGGTCCCCTCGTCGCGAGCGGTCATCGCGACCCGGCGTGCGCCGAGCGCGCGCAGCACGGTCGACATGCCGTAGGCCACGGCAGCCAGACACGCGGCGATGACGCCGATCACGAACATTCGACAACCTCCTGCACTCGTCTCGACAGGCCGGGCCACACGACAGCATTGTGCAACGCTGCCTTCTGCGTGCCTATTCCTTTTTCGAGCGATCGGATGACCCAGGTATCGGATGACCTAGGTATCCGATGACCCAGGTATCGGATGATCCAGGTCCAGGCAATACAGACACCGACACCGTAGACCCCGACACCGACAACAGAACCCGAGAAGGGTCTCCCTACACTCACGTCGGTGGGCACTTCCGAGCGCAAGCACGTCCTGATCACCTTCGGGCGGTCGTTTCTGACCCTCGAACTGGCCCGATTGATGTCGGCGGCCGGTCACCGGGTCACCATCGTCGACAGCATCCCGATCGGGATCACCAGGTTCTCCCACGCGACGTCGGCGTTTCATCGAGTGCCGGCGCCGAAGTTCGAGCCCCGCGCCTACTGTCACGCGCTGGCGAAGATCGTCGCCGACGAGAAGGTCGACATGGTCATCCCCATTCACGAGGAGACCGACATCCTGTCGATGATGGTGGACATCTTCCCGCCGGAATGCGAATTGTTCCTCTCCGATTTCGACACCGAGAACCGTCTCCACAACAAGTTCGAGTTCCAGGAACTGCTCACCGCCCGGCGCATTCAGACGATGAAGTACGCCGAGGTCCGTGGGCCGCAGGACGTGGCCGCGCTCGATTTCGACGCCCCGTTCGCTCTCAAGGAATGCTATTCCCGAGGCTCGCAGACGGTTCACAAAGTGTCGCCGGGGGACTCGCTCGACTGGCTGGAATTCGATCCGCTCAATCCGTGGCTCGCGCAGGAATGGGTGTCGGGAAAGCAGTACTGCACGTATTCGGTCGTGCACAACGGCCGCATCCACGCGCATGCGACGTACCCGGTTGACTACGCCATCGGCGGCAGTTCATGCCTCAACTTCCGGTCCGTGCAGCATGACGGGATCTATGCCTGGATCGAGGATTTCGTGCGCGAGATGAACTTCACCGGGCAGGTGGGGTTCGACTTCATCGAACATCCCGAACGCGGTCTCTACTGCATCGAATGCAATCCACGAGCGACGAGCGGCATCATGATGTTCGCACCGGAGGATCGGGTCGACCGGGCGTTCTTCGGGGAGAACGACGAGGTCATCACCCCCGATGCCACAGTGGACAAGATGATCGGATTGGGGATGCTGATCTACGGCTGGCGCAAGGACTCCCGGGGTGACCGCAGCATACGGCAGTTCCTCCACGACTTCCGCGGTGCACGCGATGTCGTCGGTGCGCCCGGCGACAACCGGCCGGCACTGATGCTGCCCCTGGCGTATCTGGGCATCATGCGGAGCTGCATCAAGTACCGGGTGGGGCTGGCCGAGGGCTTCATGCACGACCACGAATGGGACGGTCTGCGCATCTCGGAGTGACCACTCGCCGACGGAACCCGAATTTCCGCCGACAGAACCCCGAATCGCGCCGACAGAACCTCGAAACTCGCCGACGGAACCCCAAATCCCGCCGACAGAACCCCGAATCGCGCCGACAGAACCCCGAATCGCGCCGACGGAACCCTGGATCGCGCCGACAGAATCCCGAATCGCGTCGACGGAATCCATTGCATGGTCGATCTGGGATCCCATGTGGTTCCGGCGGGGCAGGTTCAGGTTCTGTCGGCGCAAAACCGGGTTCTGTCGGCGAAGTCTCGGGTTCTGTCGGCGGAAATTCGGGTTCCGTCGGCGAGGGTCAGACCGTGACGCGCGCGCCGCGGACGTAGACCTCGGCGATGGCCGGCTCGCGCAGACCCATCAGTAACGCGAACAGGGTTTGGTCGCGGGCGGTCCGGTCGTCGTCGGCGCGAACACCCTGCGCCAGAATCGCTTCCAGTGGTGCCCAGCGCTCGGGTCGGATCACCAGGAAGTCGGCTTCCTTGCCGGCGTCGAAGTTGCCGAAGCGTGACTCCATGTCGAGCGCTCGGGCGCCGGCAAGCGTTCCGGTGAACAGCATCTCGGCCGGATGGATTGCCACACTCGCATCGCCGGGTTCGCTGAGATGCACCTTGAATGCATCGGACAGGACGCGCGAGATCAGCCATTCGTCGCCGGCCCCCACGTCGGTGCCGGCGGCGACGGTCACCCCGGCCTCGACGGTGCGGCGCCACGGCATGGTGCCCGAGCCCAGGAATAGTTGCGACACCGGGCAATGCGCGATCGATGTGCCCGTGGCGGCCATCCGGGTGAGCTCGGCGTCGGTGCAGTGCACCGCATGTGCCATCACCGTGCGCGGACCCAGCAGGCTCTTGCCGCCGATACGGCTGCCCGGCAGGAACTTCCCGTCGTAGGTGTCGAGATAGGAGTCGACCTCGAAACTCCGCTTCACCATGTCGATCTCGCCGGTTCCGGGCCGGTTGTTCTCGTTGAGGTGGGTGTGCACGTACACCCCTCGATCACGCACGTCGTCGTACAGTTCGCCCAGCGCGGCGAGGGTGTCGGTGGTCACCGACAACGAGAACCGCGGCACGATCGCGGCGTGCAGAAGGGCGGTGTCCACCGAACCGGTGTCCGCCGCATGCCATCGGTCGATCTCCGCCGCGGTGAGATCGACGGCATCGCGCTCGGAGGTGAGCAACGCCTGCGCAGACGGGCCGCCGACCGTCTGGATGCCCCGACCGCTGATCAGCCGCAACCCGACGCGTCGTGTCTCGGCGAACAGCGCGTCCTGGGCGTGGCCGAACGCCGACCCGAACACCATCGCAGCGGTGGTGCCTGCGGCGATCCGCCGGACCGTGAAGTCGCTGGCGATCTGCTCGGCGAACGCCGGATCGGCAAGCCGTGATTCGGCGGGGAAGATGCACGAGTCCAGCCACTCCAGCAGTTGGCCGCCGCCGTAGGCGTCGACCGAGTACGTCTGTGGGAAATGGATATGGGTGTCCACGAATCCCGGGATCAGGAAGGCGGCGCCGTGGTCGTGGACCACCTCTGCGTCGTCGGCGGGCCGAGCGTCACGCGGGCCGCAGTAGATGACGGTGCCCGCGTCGTCGACGACGAGCGCGCCGTCGGGAAACCACGCCAACGCGTCGTCGGCGCCGAAGACCGTCGGGCTACCGGCGACATGGAAGATCTGACCGAGATGAGTGGTGCTCACCCGGAACACGAAAACACAGATGGGCCGGAACGGCCGGATGAGGGCGCCCACCCGCGCAGCGGTTCGGCCGAGAATCCGGCAGCGTTCGGGTAGGTTCCTTGACGACGGCGATGTCCGCGCGAAGGGATCGACATGGGCTCGGTACTCGGTGAGCTGCTCCCGCTGGCCGTCGGTGTCGCGATATCGCCGATCCCGATCATCGGTGCGATCCTCATGTTGCTCGGTCGGCACGCCCGCACCACGAGCATCGGGTTCATGATCGGATGGATTGCCGGAATCGCAGTCGCCACCACGGTTTTCGTTCTGGTGGGCGGGGCCTTCGGCGACTCGACGTCGACCGCCGGCGGCTGGATCAAGGTGGTCCTCGGTGTCGTGTTGCTCAGCGTCGGACTGCGGCAATGGCGGTCGCGAACGGGCGATCACGCGACACCGAAGTGGATCGCCGCCATCGACGACATGAAGGTGCCGGCCGCCCTCGGGCTGGGCTTCGTACTGTCGGCGATCAATCCCAAGAACCTGATGATGTGCATCGCCGCGGGCGTGACGATCGCGTCGGCCGGCCTGTCCGCAAGTTCCGACACCGTCGCGGTGATCGTGTTCACCGTGCTGGCCGCGACCACCGTGGCGGTTCCCGTGATCGCGTATCAGGTTGCGGCGCAACGTCTACGTGACCCGTTGGATCGCCTCAAGGTCTGGCTTGAAGCGAACAACTCGACGGTCATGGCGGTGCTGATCCTGGTGATCGGATTCGTGCTGATCGGCAAGGGTATCTCCGGGATCAGCTGATCGGCCCGTTACCTGTTCTCACGGCGTGACGATGGCGAAGTCGGGGTCCGGGGCGTCGAGATAGCCGATGAGTTCGGTGAACACGTCGACGTCACCCTCGACGGTCACCGACCGCACCTTGATCGCCTCGTCCATCGCGAGGCCACCGAGCAGGATGCCCATGAGCGTCGACTTGCTGAGTGTGAATGTCGTATCGGCAGGGTCGGCCCTGTCGGCGGGAACATCGAAATGAACGAGTACACCGTTGCGCAGTTCGCTGCGATGGCGGCGATCGAGCCCGGTGAGAACCCAGTCGATGGTGATGTGGGCATCCCAGCATGCGGGCGCGTTGACCCGCAGGGTCACCGCGTCGAAGATCTGGTCCACCGACATGGCGCCGACGATGTCGGGCGCAGCCGTGGTGGTCGGGGTCCCGATCGGTCCGTTGCGCAACTCGTAGGCACCCATGAGGAAGAAGTTGCGCCAGGTCCCGTTCTCCGCGCCGTAGCCGAGCTGCTCGAGCGTGTCGGCCTGCAGTGCCTTGGCCTCCGCATTGTCCGGGTCGGCGAAGATGACGTAGTCGAGTACCGTCGCGACCCAGCGGAAGTCCCCATCATCGAAAGACTTGCGCGCCTTCTTGATCGCCTCGGTTGCGCCGCCCATGAACTCGACGTGCCGCTTGGCCGACTCGACCGGCGGGTGCTGCCAGAGGTGGGCGGGATTGCCGTCGAACCAGCCCATGTACCGCTGATAGATGGCTTTGACGTTGTGACTGACACTGCCGTAGTAGCCGTGGGTGTGCCAGGCGTTCTCGAGTGCCGGTGGCAGCACGATGTCCTCGGCGATCTCGATACCCGTTCGGCCCTGGTTCAATTGACGCAGCGTCTGATCGTGGAGGTACCCGTACAGGTCGCGCTGCAACGACAGGAACTCGGTGAGTTCGCTGGTGCCCCACGTCGGCCAGTGATGTGACGCGAACAGGACATCCGACCGCTCTCCGAACATGTTGATGGCCTCGGTCAGGTACGTGGACCACACGTGCGGATCGCGAACCAATGCGCCGCGCAGCGTCAACAGGTTGTGCAGCGTGTGAGTTGCGTTCTCTGCCATGCAGAGCGCCCTCGTCTGCGGGAAGTAGAAGTTCATCTCCGCGGGAGCCTCTGTCCCAGGCGTCATCTGGAACTCGATCGTCACGCCGTCGACGGTCTCCGTCTGCCCCGTCGTGGTGATGTTCAGCGTCGGCAGGATCAGTGTCGCGGTGCCGGTCGACGTCGATTGGCCCAGTCCGGCACCCACCGCCCCCTGCGGGCCGCGGGGGAGCGCTGCGCCGTACATGTAGGCCGCGCGCCGCCCCATCGCGGTACCGGCATAGACGTTCTCCGACACCGCATGCTCGACCATGCCGATAGGGGCGATGATGACGCAGTCGCCCGCGTCCACGTCCTCCTGGGTGGTGACGCCTTTGACACCGCCGAAGTGGTCGATGTGCGAATGGGTGTAGATCACCGCGGTGACCGGACGGTCGCCGCGGTGTTCGCGGTAGAGAGCGAGACCGGCCGCGGCGGTCTCGCTCGAGATCAGCGGGTCGATGACGATGACGCCCGTCTCGCCCTCGACCACGGTCATGTTGGACAGGTCCAGACCACGGAGCTGGTAGATGCCGTCTGTCACCTCGTACAGGCCTTGCAGCGAGACAAGGCCCGACTGGCGCCACAGGCTCGGATTTGCGGTGTCGGGCGCTTGCCCGGCCAGGAACCCGAACTCGTCGCAGTCCCACACCGTGCGGCCGTCGGCTGCGGTGATCACACCCGGTTCCAGCTTGGCCACGAGACCACGTTCGGCGTTGGTGAGATCGGTCGTGTCGGAGAACGGCAGATTCTCCGCCGCCTCGCGATTGGCCGCGGAAACGGCTGGTGTGGCTGCTTGCGGGCTACTCATGACAGGTCACCTCTATGCGGTCGATGTCTGGTTGTTCTCGAAAGCGTCGCCCGCTACTCACCATGCCAGGGTGGCGCACATTTATGCGCTGGTTGACCGAATGGCGCGGTCAGTCGCCGCCCTGACGACCACCCACGGTGTGCACCACCACGACCTCGGGGTCCCACGGCACCAGGTCGTCGACGGTCTGCTGCAGATCGTCGATCGGTGGGAGTTCCTGCGGTGCGAGGACACTGACCGTGACCGTGCTACCACTCCAGGACACGTCGGTGACCTCGCCGCCGGTGTCGCCACTGTCCGTGAGCCACTGATCGGCGGCGGTCGCGATCTGCCGCGACCACAGCGACGACAGCGAGTTGCCGACCATCGGCACGGCGACGACGACCAGCGCAACCGCGAGCACCGCGTAGGCGCGGAGACGCGGGCGTTGCGGACCGAGACCGCGGCTTTCGGCCAGGTCGGCGGCCTCGCGTCCGTATCCGCCGACGGTCAGGACGATCGCGCTGGTGATGATCATCGCCACGACATTCGACGCGAACAGCACGAATGCCCCGAGGGCGAGCGACGGCGCGCCCGACCCCAGGCAGACACCGACAACCCCGAGTGGCGGAACCAGGGAGATCGCAATCGCGACACCGGGCAGCACATCACCGACATCGCGACGCGTGATCGCGATGGCACCGACCAGCCCAGTGGCCAGCGCAGCCACGAGATCGACCAACGTCGGTGAAGTCCGGCCCGTGACCTGGGAATTGGCCAGCACGTTCGTCGGATTGGGCAGCAACTGCGACATCAGCACGCCGAGGACGGTCACCAGAACGACACCGATCAGGACGAATCCCACGCTCGACAGGATCAAACGTGCGCGTGCGGTCACGATGCCAAGGCCGATCCCGAGGATCGGCGTGGACAGCGGGGCGACGATCATCGCGCCGATCACTGTTGCCGTGCTGTCGGCGACCACTCCGGACACCGCGATGATGCCGGACAAGGTCAGCATGATCCAGAACGCTGACTGTTTGGACCGTGAATCCCCGACGGAGAAGTCCAGTCGTTCGGCGAGCTCGTCCAGGGTGCGTCGCTGGGAATCGGGGATGAGGTTGAGCACCGCTGCGGCGCCTTTCTGTCTGCGACATCACCGTGGACGGTGTGCCTTCGTCGGTGATCTTAGGCAGACGTCCGCGAGCGAAGCTCGACCGAGCACTGAAAGTGGCCCGAATGTGACTCTCGCAGCGCGAATTCCCGCACGTGAGATGCCCGCCCTCCGATGCCGGATTACGCTCTATGCGTGGTGGCCACGGGTTCGCGGACCGAGGACGGTGTGGCGCCACTGCGTGCCCCCATCGTTCTGGCCGCGCTGATCCTTGTCGCAGGTGTCGCGAACATCAATCTCGCCGTCGCGAACGTCGCACTTCCCGACATCGGCGAGGCACTCGACGCGAGCTCGACACAGCTGAATCTGATCGCTGTGGGCTATTCGCTCGGCCTGGCGGCATCGGTGCTCTACTTCGGCGCGCTCGGAGATCGTTACGGACGCAAACGAATGCTGGTGTACGGCATGACGCTGTCGATCCCGGCCTCGCTGGTGGCCGGTCTCGCACCGAACTTCGAGGTGCTGTTCGCGGCGCGCGTCGTCGGCGGCATCTCGGCGGGCCTCGCCTACCCCACGACGTTGGCCGTGATCACCGCTCTCTGGTCGGGAGCCAAGCGCACCAAGGCGATCGCGGCCTGGTCGGCGTTCGGCGCGGCCATCTCGGCGTCCGGACCGGTGCTGTCGGGTGGCTTGCTCGAGGTGTTCGACTGGAACTCGGTGTTCCTGGTGACCCTGCCGCTCGCCGTGGCCGCGCTCATCGGTGCATGGTTCCTGGTGCCGGCCGACGACGGTGACGTGGCCGCCACCCCGGACAACATCGGCGGTGTCCTGTCGATCGTCCTGGTGGGCGCGACAGTGCTGGCGCTCAACTTCGCGCCGCTCGGGAACATGGTGACGGCCGTCCTCGTCCTCACCGCGGTCGCACTGGTCGCCGCCGTCGCGTTCGTCATACGTCAGCTGCGCGTCCGGGTGCCGCTGTTCGACCTGCGCATCGCGCGCCGAAGAACGTTCTGGGTCGCCGCGGTCGGCGGCATCATCGTGTTCGGCACACTCATGGGCGCCATGTTCATCGGGCAGCAGTTCCTGCAGAACGTGCTGGGTTACTCGACGCTGGAGGCCGGGGCGATGATCATCCCGGCAGCCGGCGCGATGGTCGTGGTGGCGCCGCAATCGGCGAAGTTGGTGGAGTCCATGGGCTCCCGGTTCACCCTGCTCGTCGGTTACGTCTTCATCGTCGCCGGACTCCTGGTCGCGTTCCTCACCTGGGACGAAGGGGCATCGGTCTGGGCGGTCATCGGTGCGTACCTGCTGATCGGCATCGGCGTGGGTTTCGCCGGAACCCCGGCCTCGCATTCGCTGACCGGGTCGGTTCCGGTGCAGCGTGCCGGGATGGCGTCGAGCATGTCGGATCTGCAGCGGGATCTCGGTGGTGCCATCATGCAGTCACTTCTCGGCGCCATCCTCACCGCCGGCTATGCCAGTGCACTGTCGGATTCCATCGCCTCGTCGCCGGAGGCCGGGCAGATCACCGAACAGACCGAGTCCGCACTCACCAAGTCGTTCTCCAGCGCCGAGGTCCTGGCCTCCCGCTACCCGCAGTACGCCGAGCAGATCATGAGTGCCGCACGAAATGCATTCGTGGACGGCGATTCCCGTGCATACGGTGCGGCGATCATCGTGGTCGTCCTCGGCGCGATCATCGTGGCGTTCGGCTACCCGAACCATGCGAAAGAGCGCGAGGCGATGGCCCGCTACGCATCGCAGCAACGGCTCACCGACTGAGCAGAACCGGCAGATTCCGTCATGTCCGAAATGTGACGATAGGCGTTGTCACGTGCCGCGAGAACGCTTGACTTCCTGGACATCTGACCCACGTCTCGTTGTGGGTGACATTCGGGGACAGAACATTTGGGTTCCCAGAACAGCTTGACACGGCTGTAAGGCAGCGGCTACGTTGCGAGTGGTTCAGATCACATTCTGTCGATCGGGCCCCCGAACCGCCGCCGGCGGTCCGGCGCTCAACTCTGAAACTCGAAGCCCTCCCGGGTCGAACAGTCGTGCCCGGAACCGGCGGGAAAGGCATGTGAGTATGCGTAGGAGAACTGGTCGCGTCTTCGCGGCCGCCGTGGCCGCGGCGTGTGCGTTCGCCCTCGTCTCGTGTACCGAGGACAGTGGCGACAACGGCGGGGGTGCCGCAGACGAGAGCGGCGTCGCGGCCAGCGGCGAGCCGATCCGGGTCGGACTCTTCAATCCGTCGCAGGGTCCCGGCACCCAGCCCGGCGTCACCACCGGCAAGGAAGCCGCACTCGAGTACATCAACAACCAGATCGGCGGAATCGCCGGCCGTCCCCTCGAGATCATCGACTGCGGCATCGACCAGACCGCGCCGGAATCGACGATCTCGTGTGCGAACCAGTTCGTCCAGGCGGGTGTCGTCGCGGCGATCGACGGGTACAACTCGGAATCGCAGGCGGCCGTCCCGATCCTGACCTCCGCCGGAATCCCGATGGTCGGTCAGATCCCGTTCAACACCGCCACCGGTGCCGCTGCGGACAACCGCGTCTACTTCGGTCCTCCCGCCGCCGCATTCCTGGTCGGCTTCATGCAGTCCCTTCGCGAGGCGAACAAAACGTCGCTGACCCTCGCCAACGCCGATCTGCCGCAGGCGCATCAGGTCTTCGACACCCTGATGGTCCCGCTGGGCCAGCAGCTGGGCATCGAGGTCAACGGCATCTACTACCCGCCGGCGGGCCCCAACTTCACCGCTCTGGCGACGACTCTCGCCGACGGCGATCCGGCCGCGGCAGGTCTCATGACCTCACCCAACGACAACACCTGCACCCAGCTGTCGCAGTCGCTGCGCTCGGTGGGCTACCAGGGCACGATGTTCATGGCGGCGTGCACCGACTTCATCGACACCATGGGTGCCGACGCGGTCGGCGCGCAGACCTACTCGCCGATCTGGCAGCCGCCGTCGATGGACTCCGCTCCGGAGCCCGCGAAAGCCAACCTGGAGATCGCGGAGGGTTACGTCGAGGACACTGAAGGAACCGGCGGCTTCTACGCGTACGGCACCTTCGCCACGCTGGTCGACTTCGTGAACGGCCTCAACACGGCCAACGTCACCGACTTCACCGGACCCAACGTGCTGGCAGGACTGAAGGGGCTCACCGACTTCCAGAGCTTCCTCGGCCCGCAGCTCACCTGCAACAAGCCGACGACGCCGAACTGCACCACCGAGATGCTGCTGTTCGAGGTCACCGGGGACCGCACCACCGAACCGGTCGGCGGCGGTTACATCACCCCGAATCCGGATGTGCTCCGACTGATTCCGGGCGCCATCTAGCGCAACGGAATCCAGCGCAACGGTGAACAACCGGGTCGGGCGGCTACCCTGACGGCAGCCGCCCGACCCGTCACCGTCTCACAACCTCGCGCTCTCGAGCGCATCGATCGATAGGTTCGGGTATGGGTCAGTTCCTGCAGTTCGCTTTTCTCGGGCTCTCCGTCGGAGCCGTGTACGCCGTGCTGGCGTCATCGTTGGTCGGCGTCTACGCGGCGACCGGCATCATCAACTTCGCGCAAGGCGCACTCGGACTGTGGGCGGTGTATACCGTTGCAGCCCTTCGTACCACAGGCGACCTGGTGCTCCCGATCGGACGGATACCGATCGGCAGCGAAGACAGCCCCGTGATGATGTGGCCGGCGCTCATCATCGGCGTCGCATCCGCGATCGTGTGGGCGATCATCGCGCACTACCTGGTATTCCGGCCGCTGCGGCAGGCGCCGGTGCTGGCTCAGGTGGTCGCGTCCGTCGGTCTGATGCTCTTCATCCAGGCGCTGGTCCACCTCCGTTTCGACACCGACGACCTGCTGGCCCTGCGGATTCTGCCCGACGACACCGTCGAGTTCGCCGGTGCGGTCATCAACGTCTCCGACCTCATCCTCGCCGGAATCGCGATCGTCATCGCCGCCCTGTTCTGGGCCTACTTCCGACTCACCCGACTCGGCGTCGCGACCCGCGCCGGAGCCGAGGACGAACTCGCCGCCCGCCTCGTCGGCTACTCGCCGGACCGGCTGGCCGCCATCGTCTGGGTGATCACCGGTGCGGCAACGGGATTGATCGCCGTACTGGCCTCCTTCACCATCGGCCTCAACCTGACCAACTACACGTTCTACGTGATCCCGGCGCTCGCAGTCGCGCTCCTGGGTCGCCTCACGTCGTTCGGGATCGCCTGCGCCGCCGGGCTCGCACTCGGTTCGTTCCAGGCCGTCATCACCTGGCTGACGACCAAGGACTGGTGGCCGGAGTGGGCCCAGGCCGGTCTGGGCGATGCGGTGCCGTTCGTCATCATCGTCGTCGCGCTGTTCCTGATGGGCGGCCGGATACCGTCCCGCGGTTCGCTCGGTGAGGTGAAGATGCCGGCCGTGCGGATTCCGCAGATCCGGCCGATCCCGACGGTGGCCGTGCTCGCGGTGGTCGTCGCGGCCATCCTGTTGACCGACGGCACATGGCGATTCGGTGTCGTGACGTCGATCATCCTCGCGCTGATCGCCCTGTCGCTGGTCCTGCTGACCGGATACCTGGGACAGATTTCGTTGGCCTCCATGGCATTTGCCGGAGCCGCAGGATTCGCGCTGTCGAAGCTGACGGTCAACTGGAACATCCCGTTCCCGCTCGACATGCTGCTGGCCGCGCTGATCGCCACCGGCCTCGGGATTCTCGTCGGTGTGCCCGCGCTGCGCATCCGCGGCGCACAGCTGGCCGTCGTGACCCTGGCGGCCGCGATCGCGATCCAGGGATTCGTGTTCAACAACCCCGGAATCACCGCGTACGAAGGCAATCTGATCACCGACCCGTCGTTGTTCGGTCTCGACCTGGGCGTCCGTGACGGCACGAATCTGGTGACCATCAGGTTCTCGCTGCTGGTGCTCGTGGTCGTCACGATCGCCACGCTGATCGTCATGCGATTCATGGCAGGCTCCACCGGCCGCGCTTTCCTGGCGGTTCGCTCGAACGAGCGGGCCGCCGCCGCGGTCGGAATCAACGTGGCCTCCACCAAGCTGCTCGGATTCGCGCTGTCGGCGTTCCTGGCCGGGATCGGCGGCTGCCTGATCGGATACAGCCGGGGCCAGTTGTCGGCCGGGTCGTTCACCGTCATGGTCGGTCTGGTGCTGCTCGCGATGACCTATGTCGGCGGGATCACGTCGGTGTCTGGTGCGTTCATCGCCGGCATCGTCGGACCACTCGGCGTCGGCTACGTCTTCCTCAACCAGACACTGAACCTGGGGGAGTACTACGAGATCATCGCCGCTGCCGGACTGCTGTTGGCGGCCATCCTGAACCCGGTGGGTATCGCCGGTGCGTTCACCGAACTCGGTGACAAGCTGCGGGCCAGGCGCGGCCATGCCACGTCGACCGCCGCCGACGACGACGGTGGAACGTCCACATCGCTTGTCACACCGACGACCTCGAAGGCGGGACTCAATGCCTGACGCGATGACCGACACTCCTGTCGCCCCCGACGCCGAACTCCTGTTGCAGACGCGCGGTCTCTCGGTCCACTACGGCGGTGTCACCGCGAACGCGGACATCGACATCACCGTCGGTGCCGGCGAGATCGTGGGCCTCATCGGACCGAACGGCGCCGGCAAGACGACCTTCGTCGACGCCGTCACCGGATTCGCGAAGTCCAGTGGCGAGGTGATGGTGTCCGGGCAACGGATCGATCGGGCCTCCCCACATCGCCGGCGGCGGGTCGGCATGGCCCGCACCTGGCAGGCCGGAGAACTCTTCGCCGATCTGACTGTCCAACAGAATCTCGCCGTCGCGGTTCAGCGAGTGGGGTTGCGCGCGTTGGTCACCGACGTGATCAACGGCTCGCGGCCGGCCGCGGGCGTCGTCGAGAAGGCCCTCGATGTGGTCGGCCTGACCGATGTCGCGGATCGTCGCCCGGACGAGCTGACCCTCGGTCAGCAGAAGTTGGTCGGCGTGGCACGCGCGTTGGTCGGCGACACCCGGCTCGTGCTGCTCGACGAACCGGCGGCCGGCCTCGACACCCACGAGAGCCTGGCGTTCGGGGACGAGCTCCGACGGATCGCCGCCACCGGTGTGGGCATCCTGCTCATCGACCACGACATGTCGTTGGTGCTCGACGTCTGTGACCGCCTGTACGTGCTCGATTTCGGGCGGGTGATCGCCTCGGGGACCCCTGCGGAGATCCAGGACGACCCGGCAGTGGTCGCCGCCTACCTCGGCAGTGCCGAAGTGCAGGCGGAAACCCACGCGGAAGGGGCGACCGAGGCAGGCACGTCGCCCACGACGGCATCACCGACCACCGGCACCGACGCCGGCGACACCGGAGGGGAATCACGATGACCACGCCGACTGTTTCCGACGACACCACCACCGGGGGCTCCGGCCCCGCCGCACCCGTGCTGTCGTTCGACAAGGTCACGGTCGGTCACTTCGGTGTGCCCGCCGTCCGCGAACTGAGCATCGACGTGCACCCGGGAGAGATCCTCGCGTTGCTCGGTCCCAACGGGGCCGGTAAGACCACGACACTGCTCTCTGCCGTGGGGGCGCTGCCCGTCATGTCCGGAACGATCACCGCGATGGGCACACCCATCGACAGCCGCGTCGAGCGCAACGCCCGTCGTGGGGTGACCCTCGTTCCGGACAATCGCGGGCTGTTCCATCGGCTCTCGGTCACCGACAACCTCCGGCTCGCGCGCCGCAAGGGTGGCACACCCATCGATGTCGTCTACGAGTACTTTCCCAAGCTGCAGACTCTGCGGGGCCGTCGTTGCGGCAACCTGTCCGGCGGCGAACAGCAGATGCTCGCGCTGGCCAAGGCGTTGCTGACCAAGCCGTCCGTCCTGCTGATCGACGAACTCAGCATGGGACTGGCACCCGTCCTCGTCCAGGATCTGCTGCCGCGGCTGCGTGCCATCGCCGACGAGCAGAACATGGCCGTGGTGCTGGTGGAGCAGCACATCGACCTGGCGCTCGGCATCGCGGACTCCGCCGTCGTCCTGCATCATGGCAGGGTTGCGCTGGCGGGGTCGGCGCGTGAACTCCGGGCCGGCCGCGACCGGGTCGAGGCTGCCTACTTCGGCCGATCGGGTGGTGCGGACGACCCCGAGTGAGGGGCGTCCGGTCGGCACGGAATCATCACTGGTCGGAGTGCTGGGAACGACGGTCGTCGTGGTCCGGGACACCGGGCCACGACGAGACATCAGGAGCGCACTGTGACCAAGTCCGGACGAGGTGACGGTTCGCGCCGTCGGCCGCGGCCGCGCAACACCCGCAATCGTCCCACCGACGAGCAGCTGCTCGACGCGGCCCGCGCCGTCGTCGCAGACTTCGGCGTGGAGCGGTCGACGATGGACATGATCGCCGAGCGCGGTGGCACCACGCGCGTGACGCTCTATGCGCATTTCGGCTCGCGGGACGCTCTGGTGGAGCGGATGATCGCGCGTGAACTGGCCAGCTTCACCGACTGGATGGTCGCGGCGTACGACGAGAGCGAGGACATGTCGTACGGTGCTCGCGCCAAGCACTCGGTGGAGGCGACATTCGAATATGCCCGCCGCAATCCCGAGGGGCTGCGATTGCTGCTCGGTCGGCGGCAGGAGTCCGAGGGTCCCGGTCGGCAGCTGTACAAGACCCTCGAGCCGCGGGTGGCCGAACGACTGCGACAAAATTACGCGGCCCGTGGTGCGGAGATCGACGCCAGTGCGGACACGTTGGCGTCGCTGCTCATCGGCATCAGTCTCGACGTCTGTTATCGCGCACTGATCGTGGAGAGCGCGGACATCGACATCGCGTGCGACATCGCGGTGACGGCCACACTGGCGGTGTTGCGGGCGGTGCGGCCCGATCAGTTGCTGGCACTCGATGCCTCGCTCGCCGAGGAGGCAGGCGATCAGGCGAACTCGGCCGCCACCTCGGCCGCCCGTCGCAACTGATCGGGATCCGAGCTGGTCGGGATGAGGTGCACCTCGTCGGTGCCGATGGCGGCGAATCGTCGGAGCACCTCGACGAGTTCGGCGTCGGTCCCCGCCCATCCCGTCGTGGGGGCCATCGCGTCGACGAACTCCGCCGGAATCCAGTTCATATAGCGCCGCAGATGACGGTGGATCTGCGCACGCGGGCCGTCGCCGTCACCGAGGGCGAACCAGAACGACGTCGCGAGGTGCGGCCGGCGAGCACCGGCGTCCGCCCAGGCGGTCCGGGCGACATCGAAAAGCTCACTCTGCCTGTCCAGATCGAGGTCGAGCGTGACACCGGTGACGCCGTCCGCCCACGCGGCGGCGCTGCGGATGGTCTTCGGTCCGGTCGAACCGATGTGCAATTCGGGACCACCGCGCCTGGCCGGAGGCGGACCGACCGGCAGGACCGATTCGGTGATCTTCTCGCCCGCCCACACCCGACGCAGGATCTCCGCACGCTCGGCCAGGCCGCGCATCGTCTGGGTCGACGGGTCCGCACCGACCGCGTGATAGTCCTCATGCCGACCGCCGACGCCCAGACCGACGGTCAACCGCCCACCGCACAGCATGTCGCCGGTGGCCAAGGACTTGGCCAGCATCACCGGGTCGTGCAGCTGGGGCACCACGACAGTGGTCACCAGCTGCACCCGCTGCGTCCACACCGACAGCGCGCCGAGCAGGGTCAGGCACTCCGGGTTGTCGAACGCGATGCGCTCGCCCCAGCACAGCGACGAGAACGGCCCGTCGTCGATGCCGGTCGCCCAGGTTCGCAACATGTCTGCATCCAATGACGGTTCCATCACCGGCATGGTCATCCCGATCCGCACCGGGGTGATTCTGGCAGACCCGGGCGCGCCCGATGGGTGAAATGGGCACCCGGGCGGAGGGCGTCGTCAGAATTTCTCGACCAGGTAGAGATGCTCGGTCACGTGGGAGCTGCGGTCACGCAGATTGCGGCAGCCACGAAAGGTGTTGTAGCGAAACCGGAATTCGGTGAGTTCGCCGACGGAACGGAGGATGTCGATCATCTCCTCCGGAGCGATGAACCCGTCGTCGCTGAAGGACACGAGCAGGAACCGCGCGTCCAACGATCCCGCCAGATCCCGCATCAGGTCGGCGGACTCCCGACGGACGTTGTACCGGGAACGGTTCCAGTCGGTCGGGATCCCGGAGACCGGACTGATCGCGGTGGGCCGGCGGTAGTCCGTCAGCAGATTCAGCATGAAGTAGTTCGAGCCATACGGATGCTGGTTGTACGGGGGGTCGAGGTAGGCGAGGTCCACCGGGCCGAGGTGCTCGGGTAGGTCGTTGGCGTCCATCTGCAGGACAGTCGCCTCGGCGTGATGCCGGCTGAGCACCGGCGGCTCGAGCCGGATGGTGCCGAGAATGCGCAGCAGGGCGTCCTGGCCGGAACCACCGAACCGGCCGATCCCGGTGAGCTTGTCCTTGTGGAAGCCCTTGAATATCCCGGACGTGTTGGCGTGCACGGATGCCCGGGACAGCAACGGGCCCAGCAGCAACGGCCGGACGGCGGGTTCCTGCCGGCCGATGAGGGTGATGTACGCGTCGAGCCGGCGGGCATTGTCGCGGGTGTAGAAGACCCGCTCGCCTGCGCGGATGTGGTGGTCGTCGTCGGGGGCGTAGAGCTCCTCCACGAATCCGTCGACCGAATATCCCTGATCGACAACCGTATTGAGCTCGTCGACGATGGTGGCGAGGTGATCGGTGTCCACATCGGACCGATTGGCCAGGAAACACTCACTCATCACGCGCGCATACGATTCGAGGTCGTTCGCGACGATGCTCGCTGCCCGCGCCTTCAACAATCGGGAGACCGATCCGCTGCCGGAGAACGCATCGAGGATGACCAGCTTCCGCCCGAGCCTGGACTGGACCACCTGTGCTGCGTGATCGATCTGTGTGCGCAGTGCCCGCTTGTTGCCCAGGTAGGTCAGCAATTGCCCGGAGCGGTAGTGCGGATCCTCGTCGACGGCCGCGAGCGCGGCGTCCACGGTGGCCACCTCGGGGTCATCGCTCACCGGCGTCGTCACCTCGCGCTTCGGTCTCGGCGGCCGGGCACCGGCCGACCGCTGTCATCGTCTCACGACGACGAGTCGGCTGTGGTGTGATCGGCATGCTCCGCGTCGCGTCGTGGGGACGTCGAAGCGAGCCTCTCGTAGCCCCGATGCCAGAGCCATTCGAGGGGACCGCGTTCGAAGCGGGTCAGCCACAGATGCGAACCCAGCATCATCACCACGGTGATCGCCACGAACAATGCGATGGTCGCCGGGACGACGGTTGTCGGGTCGAGGCGGGCGGCCAACCCCAGCCCCCAGCCGTAGCAGACCGCGCCGGCTAGCGCGTTCTGAAAGACATAGCAGCTCAGAGCCGTGCGGCCGATGGGTGAGAGCGCTCGGCCGATGACACCCGGCGTGCGACCGCGGGCATAGAACCCGGCGATGGCGGCGAGGATGGCGAGCGCGACGCCGGGGGCGAATCCGTAGCGCCCGAGGATCAGGCCGGCATCGCCCCCGAATACTCCGGCGACGATGTCGAGCGGGAGTGCGAACCCGAAGCCGAGGAAGATCAGACGTCGGCGTAGCCGATCACCGCGGGGTTCGAGGATGCCCGCCCGCAGCAGCGCGGCACCGAGCAGGAACAACGCGATGGACATCGGCAGGATCAGGATGACCTCGGCGCGGAAGAGCGCCATGTTCTCGGCGCGGAAGACGACGAGGTCGACGAAACTGCCGTCGGCGTAGGGGTTCGGCGACAACGGGACGTTTCCGGTGCGCGGGGGCGCGGTGGCCACCGCCGCGATCACGAGGATCAGCAGCGCGAGGTGCACGGCGATGGCGACACCGATCGCGATGTGCTGCCGCCTGATTCGGGCCGACAGCAGGTATGCCACGAGCAGGCCGGTCGCCGCATAGCCCATGAGGATGTCGAACTCGGTGAACAGGAAGTAGTTGACCGTACCGTCGACAAACAGAAGCGTTGCGCGCCATGGATAGGCGCCCGGCCACGACTGACCTCGTCGGTGCGCGGACTGTTGCTGGATGGCCAGTCCGATGCCGAACATGATGGTGAGCAACCCGAGGAACTTGCCCTGTGCGAGTTGCTGGAGCGCCGTCTCGACGATCGCCCATCGGCCGGTGGCGCCGTGATCACCGTCGAGGTAACCGACGAACCCCTCCACGTTGGTGAAGATCCAGATGTTGGTGGCGAGCGTCCCCAGGATCGCCACGCCGCGAAGGACGTCGAGGGATACGAATCGTTGGGTGGTCACGATGCTCCTCGGGGCCGGACTACCTAGCACGAGCGTACTAGCAACAGACCTAAGTTAGCACGGTTGAGCTACCATAGGAAGATGCCGAAGCTCATCGATCACGCCCAGCGCCGCATCGAGATCGCGGAGGCGCTATGGCGTGTGGTGTCCCGGGACGGTGTCGCCGCGGCATCCGTCCGAGACGTCGCCGCCGAAGCGGGGATCTCGGCGGGCTCGTTACGGCACGTCTTCGCGACCAAGGAAGAACTGCTTGCCTTCTCGATGGAGTTGATCTACGAGCGGGTCGCCGCCCGGGTGCGCACCCATGCGACGAAACGCGATCCGCTCCGGCGGGCGGAGGCCGTTCTCGCCGAGGTGCTCCCACTCGATGACAACCGCCGCATCGAGATGCACGTCAATCTCGCGCTGGTCACCGAAGCGGCGGCGCATCCCGCGCTCGCGCGGGCAGGTGTGCAGGCACACGAAGGGCTACGTGAGCTGTGTCGCGGGGTGCTCGCCGATCTCGCCGACCACGGACTCGTGGCCGCCTCGCGCGACCTCGATGCCGAATCCATGCACTTGCATGCCCTGGTGGACGGGCTGGCTGTGCACCTTTTGCTGGGTCACAACGACCGTCCGACGCGGGTGCGGCGGCTCATCGTCGACCATTTGGCGTCGCTGCGTTGACGGTGCGCCGAGAAGTTCGCTCTGACTTGCTGTTTCGCCACGGCAGCAGATGGTGGCAGCGATCGCGTCGTTGAGGCGACTGCGGTCTCGTTCCCGTCAGGTCCGCTGAGCGAGCCCGACAGTTCGTGTTACGTTCACAAGGCAAACGAAGCGATCAAAGCGGAGAAGTTGGGCGTCGGTTCCAAGACCGGAGCATGGGCTCTGGCCTGCACGGCGGGTGCGTCCCGGCTCGTCCCGGAAGGCTGAGTTCATGTCAGTGATGAAGAAAATCCTGCATCGTCGATCCGTTCGCACGGTGGCCTGCGCGGTCCTGGTGGGTGCGAGCCTCGCGGCGTGTTCGTCGACCGATTCCGGCGGTGATTCCAGCTTGCTGGAACAGCTGCAGGAAGAGGGCGCGGTGACCGTCGGCTTCGCAGGTGAGGCACCGTATTCGTTCGAGCAGAACGGACAATTGACCGGCGCGACTGTCGCGCTGCACCGAGAGATCTTCGGCAACCTCGGAATCGAGACGGTCGAGGGAGTGAACGCCGACTTCGGCGCGCTCATCCCAGGCTTGCAGGCCAACCGATTCGACGTGGTCAGCGCGGGAATGTCGATTTTGCCTGAACGTTGCGAGCAGGCCTCGTTCAGTGATCCCGAGTTCAACTACACGACGGCGCTGATGGTGCCCACCGGCAATCCGATGAACCTGACCGACATGCAGTCGGTGGCCGGCAGCGGCGCCCGCCTGGCGACCATGACCGGCGCCATCGAGTCCGATTACGCGGAGAGCCTCAACATCGAGAGCATGCAGGTGGCGACACCGCAGGACGGCATGGATGCGGTGACCTCGGGTCGCGCCGACGTGTTCGCGCTGACCGGTATCTCGCTGAACTGGATGAAGAACAACAATCCCGACGCCCCGGTCGACGTCACCGAATCCTTCGTCGCCGTGATCGACGGGGTGCCGCAGGTCGGTGCGGGTGGCACCGTCTTCCGGACCGACGACCAGGAGCTTCTCGACGCGTACAACACCGAACTGGAGAAGATCACCTCCGACCCGGAGAAGTACCTGTCCATCGTCGGCGAGTTCGGGTTCACCGAGGAAGAGCTTCCCGACCCCGAACTGACCACCGAGGATCTGTGCGCGGGCAACATCTGAGGGGCGACGAGTAACCACACGTGGGTGACAACCTCGAGGCCTTCCTGGATGCCTGGCCACGCATCCAGGAAGGCATACTCACTACTGTCTATCTGACGCTCGGCGGTGCGGCACTGGCTTTCGTGCTGGCGATCATCCTGGGCGTGGCCGAAGGTGCGCGTCCGGTCGTGATCCGTGGCACCGCACGATTCATCGTCGAGTTCTTCAGGGGCACATCGCTGCTGGTGCAGCTGTTCTGGCTGTTCTATGTGCTCCCGCTGTTCGGCTACGAGCTGGATCCGATGTTCTGCGGGATCCTGGCACTCGGTCTGAACTACGGGGCGTACGCCGCCGAGGTCGTGCGGGGATCGCTGGCAGCGATACCCGCGCCGCAACGCGAAGCCGCCATCGCGCTGAACTTCTCGCCATGGCAACGGCTACATCGGGTCATCTTTCCCCAGGCCTGGGTCCAGATGATCCCGCCGCTGAACAACCTGCTGATCCAGCTGCTGAAAGGCAGTGCATTGGCCAGCTTCATCCTCCTGCAGGATCTGACGTACCAGATCGAGCAGCTGCGTCGGGGGACCGGCGACACGTTGTTCTCGTTCGGGATCGGACTCGTCCTGTACTTCTGCATCGCCTACGTCCTGACGCTGATCATGAATCTGATGGAGATGCGGGCCAAGTCGCGGCTCGGTGTCGGCCCGACGCTGCGTGAGGTGCTCAGCCTGCGTCCCGAGCGCGTCGACGAGAACGTGGGGGTGGGCCGATGAACGTCGACTGGAGTTGGGAGCGTGCCTGGGACTGCCTGCCGATCCTGCTCGAAGGCTTCAAGATCACCTTGATCGCCACCGTGCTGGGCTTTCTGATCGCGGCGGTGCTCGGGCTGGCGATCGCGGTCGTCCGACGGATCGCGCCGACGTTCGTCACCGTGCCCGTTCGGATGATCTGCGAATTCATCAGGCTGACACCGCTGGTGGTGCAACTACTGTTCGCCTACTATCTGCTCCCGCAGTTCTCTGCGCTGCAGATCGGCATCGTGGTGCTCGGCATCCACTACTCGACCTACATGGCCGAGGTGTATCGCGCGGGCATCGACTCCGTGCCGCGCGGACAGTGGGAGGCGGCGCATGCTTTGTCACTGCCGACCGGAAGGACATGGCGCGCCGTGGTTCTGCCGCAGGCGATCCGCAACACCACTCCGGCGCTGGGCAATTACGCGATCTCGATGTTCAAGGACACGCCGTTCCTGTTCGCGATCACGGTGGTCGAGATGGTCACCGCGGCACAGCAGTACGGCGCCCGCACCTTCCAGTATCTGGAGCCGATCACGATCGCCGGCGTCATCTTCCTGATCGCCAGCTACCCCACGTCCATCTTGATCCGAAAGCTGGAGAAGTCCCTTGCCTACTGACCCCGTGCTGCCCGACGAGAGCAGGCCCGATCAGGTCTCGTCTGATCAACCCGCGTCCGACTCGATGATCGTGTTCGACAAGGTGGTCAAGAAGTTCGGTGACCACGTCGTGCTCGATCATCTCGATTTCCGTGTCGGACGGGGAGAACGGGTCGCACTCATCGGGCCCAGCGGGTCGGGCAAGACCACCATCCTCCGCCTCCTCATGACCCTCGAGGACGCCAACGACGGCGTGATCTGGGTGGAGGGCGAGCCACTGACCCACCAGTACAAGGGTGACAAGTTGGTGAAGGCCTCCGAGAAACACCTGCGGATGGTGCGGTCCAAGATCGGGATGGTCTTCCAGCAGTTCAACCTCTTCCCCAACATGACTGTGCTGCAGAACATCACCGAGGCGCCGATCCATGTGCAGGGCAAGAGCAAAGCGGACGCGATCGCCCGCGCCCGCGAGCTGCTCGCGACGGTCGGCCTGCAGGACAAGGAGAACGCCCACCCGACGAAGCTGTCCGGTGGACAGCAGCAGCGGGTGGCGATCGCCCGAGCGCTGGCGATGGACCCCGACATCCTGCTGCTCGACGAGGTCACGTCGGCACTGGATCCCGAGCTCGTGTCCGACGTTCTCGAAGTACTGCGCAGGATCGCCGACACCACCGACATCACGATGCTCATCGTCACCCACGAGATGGGATTCGCCCGAGACGTCGCCGACCGCGTGCTCGTCTTCGACCAGGGCCGCATCGTCGAGGAAGGCGGCCCCGAGCAGATCTTCACCGATCCCCACGAGGAGCGGACCCGCGCCTTTCTCAAAGCAGTGCTCGAACACTGACCAAGTGCAACGAGATAGGGTCGTCCGATGGGCGACAAGGGCGGCAAGTCGAAGAAGCACGGGCAGTCCGGTGACCCGGTCACCGAACCGCTGACGAATGCGTTGATGACGAACAAGGAGTTCCGCAAGCATCTCAAGCCGCTGCACGCCGAGCTCGTCGCCATGCAGGAGTGGGTCCGGTCGACCGGAGCGAAAGTGTGCATCGTGTTCGAGGGCCGCGACACCGCCGGGAAGGGTGGCGTGATCAAGGCGCTCACCGAACGTGTCAGTCCGCGGGTGTTCCGCGTGGTGGCGCTGCCGACCCCCACCGAGCGCGAGAAGTCCCAGATGTACATGCAGCGCTACGTACCTCATCTCCCGGCAGCAGGGGAGGTCGTGATCTTCGACCGGAGTTGGTACAACCGTGCCGGCGTCGAGCGGGTCATGGGTTTCTGCACCGAGGAGCAGGCGCAGCAGTTCCTCGCCGACGCACCGGAATTCGAGCGTGCGATGGTCCGGTCGGGCATTCTGCTGATCAAGTACTGGCTCGAGGTGAGCGAGGAACAGCAGACACTTCGCCTCCAGAGCCGCATCGACGACCCGCGCAAGTACTGGAAACTGTCGCCGATGGACCTGAAGTCCTACACGCACTGGGACGACTACTCGCGCGCCCGCGACGACATGTTCCGCTACACCGACACCGGCTGGGCGCCGTGGTACGTGGCCAACACCGACGACAAGAAGCGCGGTCGGCTCGACATCATCACCCATCTGCTCGACCGCGTGCCCTACACGCCGCTCGAGGCGCCCGAGGTGAAGCTGCCGAAGCGCACCGTGGGCCGGTACGAGAGCCCGTCGTTGGCGCTCAACCGGGTGCCCACGGCCTTCTGAGCGAATCGGGAGTACTGAGCGAACCGGGGACGAGATCGCCTGACACCGCCCCTGAGCAATAAACGGACTCGGGTCCATGAACAGTCCATGAACAGAGTCCGCGTTGCCCGATAGCGGGGCTGGAGAGCTCCTAGGCTGGTCCCGTGACGGACGACGACGAACGCCGGCAGATCGGCGAGGTCCAGGAGCGACTGATCGAAGCCTATTCCGATCGTCCGAGTGAGACTGTGGCCGCCGCGGTCGAATCCGCATACCGGCATTTCGACGGCATTCGGGTGCGCGATTTCGTGCCGCTCCTCGTGGAGCGGCGGGCCAACTCGGAGCTCAACGGCTCGAACGGTATGGCCGACTCACACAACATCACGATGCACCACGACGCCTGAGCGACGGTCGATTCGACGAGCCCGAGCTCGCTACTCCTGACCAACTTTCGCCCCTTCGGGGCCGGCCGGCCGCTGGTCAGCTCTGTGCTGCGGTGAGGTGGTATCGCTGTTGCAGGCGCTGGATGTAACCGCGCACTTCGAACAGCTCTGCACGTTTGCCGGCGGTGCCGGCGGCACTACGGGGCACTCGTTCGAGGTCATCGACGATGGCGTCGGCCGCGCGTTCCAATTCGGTCACCAACTGACGTGCCTGCGCACGCGACGCGGCGTCGAGATCGTCGAGCATGCGGGAGATCGTAAGTCACCCGAACGATCATGGCCAACTCGAAGTTGCAGATCGATGTCGAAGCGCAGTGCGGATGAGACACGGAACGCGCATCCTGGACAAGCAGAGATGTGACGCAGCAGCAGGAGATGTCCCGTGTACAACGTCGTGGTCGGACTCGCGGTGGCCCTCCATCTCCTCTTCGTCGGGTATCTGATCGTCGGCGGGTGGATCGCGCTCCGTTTCCCGCGCACCATCTGGCCGCACCTGATCACAGTCGGTTGGGCCGTCGTGATGGTCACCAGCATCGTCGAGTGCCCGCTGACCTGGATGGAACGCCGGGCACGCGACGCCGCCGGAATGGCCGCACTGCCGGCCGAGGGATTCATCGACCACTACCTGACCGGTGTCCTCTATCCGGACACCGCGATGGTGGCCGCACAGGTCGCCGTGTTCGCCGTCGTGATCAGCTCCTGGGCGGCATTCTGGGTTCGTCGGAAGAACCTCGCACGAACCGCAACCGTGACATCACGACAAATCCGGCGAATGTAACGACTCGATTGCATCGGTGGCCATCGAGACTGTGACGGACGATGCTGAAGTTCTGTCGACGGTTCATCCGACACGTACACGAAACGAAGCAACGCACCCCGATACCGAGCCGTCGAGGATGGAGACGGCACCCCGTGGACACGCTTGCTCGAAAACTCGGCCTCAAGACGAACCCACAGATCTTCTTCTGGTCGGCCGGCCTGACCATCACCCTGCTCATCCTGTTCCTGGTCTTCCAGGACTGGGTGGGGGAGGCATTCGGCACCGGCCGCGAATGGATCGTCACCAATCTCGGATGGTTCTTCATCCTCGGCGTGACCGTCTGGCTGGTGTTCCTCATCTGGGTGGCACTGAGCCGCTACGGCAAACTCCGGCTGGGCGACGACGGCGACAAACCCGCCTATTCGAATCTGTCCTGGTTTGCGATGCTCTTCGCGGGTGGTATCGGTACCGTCCTGATGTTCTGGGGTGTGGCGGAACCGATTTCGCACTTCTCCAATCCGCCGTTCGAGGATGTTCAGCCCTACAGTCCCGAGGCGGCCGAAGATGCGATGAGCATCTCGCTCTACCACCTGAGTCTGCATACCTGGGCGATCTTCACGTTGCCCGGCTTGGCCTTCGGATACTTCATCTACCGGTACAAGCTTCCGATGCGCGTGTCGTCGGTGTTCTATCCTTTTCTCAAAGAACGGATCCACGGCCCGATCGGCAAGACGATCGATGTGGTCGCCATCCTGGGAACGGTTTTCGGTCTGGCGGTATCGCTGGGCCTCGGTACGTCGCAGATCAACGCCGGGCTCAGTGAGCTCGTCGGGCTGCCGAATTCGGTGTGGGCGAAGGTCCTGATCATCACGACCCTCACGCTGGTGGCGACGGCGTCCATCATCGTCGGTCTGGAGAAGGGCGTGAAGCGCCTCTCCAACATCAACATCCTGACCGCGGTCGGACTGATGATCTTCGTGTTGATCTTCTCCGACACCGTGTTCCTGCTGCGGCAGCTCATCGAAAGCCTCGGCACCTACGCGTCCGACATCATCCCGCTCGCACTCTGGAACGACGCCATGGCCGAGTTCACCAAGGACGGCGGATGGGGCTGGCAAGGCGGCTGGACCGTCTTCTATTGGGCGTGGACGGTGACCTGGGCGCCCTTCATGGGTGTGTTCCTCGCCCGCATCTCTCGCGGTCGCACGATCCGGCAGTTCGTCGTCGGGGTGCTGTTGGCGCCGTCGCTGTTCACCCTCGTCTGGTTCGTGATCTTCGGCTGGTCCGCCATGGAGATCGACGGCATCGGCGGCGAGGGCGGCACGATCTCTGCGGCGGTGGCCGAGAGCGTACCGCTCGCGATGTTCGAGTTCTTCGAGAACTTCCCGTTGACGACTCTGATACAGGGCATCGCGGTCGTCGTGGTGGCGTTGTTCTTCGCGACGTCATCCGACTCGGCATCCCTGGTGGTGGACATGTTGTGTTCCGGTGACGCCGAGGCGGGCCCGGTTCGTCAGCGTGCCTTCTGGGGACTCACCGAGGGCGCGGTCGCCGCCACGCTGATCGTCCTGGGCGGCGAGGCCGGACTCAGTGCACTTCAAGAGGTGATCACTGTTGTCGGCCTACCGATCTTCATCCTCGTGACGTTGATGATCCCGGCGCTGTACATCGGACTGAGGCATGAGAAACACAAGGTCACGCCGATGACGCACGACCAGTTCGTCCGCCAGTACTCGGATCAGCTCAACGGCAACGGAATCGGTGGTGCGGGTGCCGAAACTGGCTCCGCTGCAACCGAACCGGCCACCGTCACACCGGCCACGACGACCGGACCCACGGCTCCGGCAACGTCCGCCACATCTTCGACGACGAAGCCCGCTGGCTCGCGAGCGACCCCTGACCGCGATCCCCCTGTTCCCTGAGGAGCGAGCTTGCGAGCGTTCCCCTCGATCCCTGAGGAGCGAGCTTGCGAGCGTTCCCCTCGATCCCTGAGGAGCGAGCTTGCGAGCGTCTCGAAGGGCGGCCCTTCGTGACGTCCCAACCGTTCTCAGCGATTGCGGAGCTGGTCACGCCAGTCGGCGGGTAGGCGCTCGGCCGGCCCCGGTGCGCCCTGCTCGCGAGGGCGTGCGGTCGGCTCGGCGAGGGCCGGGCCGGTGAAAAGTTCCTCGGTCCCGAAATTCCAGTACCAGTCCTCGCCCGGCTCGTAGCTCTGGATCACGAGATGGCCGGTCGCGGCGGCATGCGCGCGAGCGTGGCGGTTCAGCGAGTCGTCGCAGCAGCCGATGTGGCCGCACTCGGCGCAGCGACGCAGGTGAAACCACCACGACCCCGACGTCTCGCATTCCAGGCAGCCGCTTCCGCTGGGCTGCACCGTGGTGTCGATGAACTGATCGGACATCCCTGCCCTCCATTCTCGGTGTGAAGCACTCATGGGTCTCGGCACTCATGGGTCTCGGTCGGTGGCCTGATCGATCAGCCGGGCAAGCGATTCCGGTTCGGTGAAAGCCGACATGTGCGACCACTCGGCATGCAGGTCGAAAACCGCGCCCCGGATTCGGCGCGCGAGATCGCCCATCACCTCAGGAGTGGAGACGCCGTCCTTGCCGGCAGCCACGAGAGTGACCGGCATGGTCAGCGACCCGGCGCGAGACCAACGATCGTACGTGGCGATCGCGGCCAGGGCGGCCGCCCAGTGTTCGGGGTCGGCGCTCGAGAGTTGTTCTCGTGCAGCGCGAACCGCCGGTCCGTCGGCGATGAGCTCGTCGGGTGTGAACCAGCGGGCCAAGGAACCGACGATCGACGGTCCCGACCCGGCGCGAATCTGGGTGGCGACGGGTCCGAAGGCCGCGAACGGCGTGTCGCGTGTGCACAGGAGCGTCAGTGTGCGGACGCGGTCGGGATGCGTCAGGGCGAGGTCGATGGCGATCTGACCGCCGAAGGAATGTCCGACCAGATCGAGGTCGCCGTCCACCTCCGCAGCAACTCGTTCGGCCAGGATCGTCTGCGCATCACGCGAGTTCGGCACGTCGGTGCAATCGGGCGTGACCAGTGGTCGCCCACCGAGGAAGTCGACGGTCTCCGACCAGATCTCCGGCGTCAGCGGTGCTCCGTGCAGCAACACCAGCGTGCGGTCGGGGTTCCGGTCGTGGTGTGCCATTGCCGGAGATTACCGCGATATGGGCACTGGCGGGTCGGCGTCGGATCGGGGTCTCCCGATGACTTGTGGGTCCCGGCCGGGTCTACCCATGTGACGTCCGCCGAACAATCGAGAGGAAGCCATGCGAAAGCTCGTCGTCACGCAGAACATCACGCTGGACGGAGCGATCGAGATGCTCACCACCTGGTTCGATCCGACCGACGATGCACCTGACCTCGTCGAGGAATCCCATCGACAGGATGCGCAGGCAGACGCGCTGTTGGTGGGTCGCCAGACCTTCGAGGACTTCCGGGGCTATTGGCCGCACCAGGAGAATGACACGACCGGTGTCACCGACTATCTGAACGCCGTCGACAAGTACGTCGTCTCGTCGACGATGACGGACCCGGCGTGGCAGAACTCCACGGTGCTGCCCGGCGACGACGTGCCCGGCCGGGTACGCGAACTCAAAGCGCGTGACGGTAAGGACATCGTCGTCACCGGCAGTATCCGGCTGACCCACAGTCTGATCGAGGCCGACCTGGTCGACGAGTACCGGCTCTTCGTCTACCCGGCAGTTCAGGGGCGTGGTCGCCGCCTGTTCCCGGACGGCACGGAGACCATGAAGATATCGCTGACCGAGACGAAGTCGTTCAGCCACGGGGTCGCCTTGCTGAAGTACTCCGTGGGGTGAACCGGGCATGCGCTGACGTGGTCACAAGGTCTCGGTCACCTTCGCCAACCCGCGAGGCGTGTCGGGATCACCGCCGCGGGCGATCGCCAGATGAAGTGCCAGTTGCTGCAGCGGAAGGATCTCCAGCAGCGGCGACAATTCGTCGGGCACGTCGCCGGGCAACGCGATACCGCCGGTGAGCGCGGCGATCCGTTCCGGTGAGCCGACCCCGAACACGTCGGCGTCCCGCTCGGCCAGCCGGTCGAGCACCGGTCGCATCGCGTCTCCGCCCGCCCCGGCCGGGACCACCGCGAGCACCGGGACCTGGGGATCGACCGTGGCCAGCGGGCCGTGCAACAGGTCGGCACCGGAGAACGCCTGCGCCGAGAGATACGACGTCTCCATCAATTTCAACGCCGCCTCGCGCGCGGTCGGGTACGAGTATCCGCGCCCGGTGGTGATCAATCGTTGGGCGAAGCGGTACCGCTGCGCGACAGCGCGCACCTGCCCACCGGCGCCGAGGAGCTCGTCGGCCAGGTCGGGAAGGAGTGCCGCGGCCGAGTCGTCGGCGTCGACGACCCGCGTCACGAGAAGGTACAGAGCCAGCAGTTCGGCGGTGTACGACTTCGTGGCCGCCACCGATTTCTCCGGCCCGGCAAGGATATTGACGTGTAGTTCGGCGACGTCGGACAGAGGGGAGTTGTCGTTGTTGGTGACCGCAACAGTCAACGCGCCCTGCGCTCGCGCCACGTCGACCGACTGCACCAGATCGGGCGATCCTCCCGACTGGCTCACCGCGACGAACAGGACGTCACGCAGGTCCGGGCGTGCTCCGTACACCGTCATCGTCGACGGTGCCGCGAGACCAGCGGGTATCTGGTGGATGATCTCGACGAGGTACTTGGCGTAGAGGGCCGCGTGGCCGCTGGTGCCGCGGGCCACGAACTGGACGAAACGTGGCCGACGCTCACTGATCTGGGCGGCGACCTCGGCGATGGGAGCGCGCCCCTCGCCGAGAAGCGCCCGCCACCGCGTCGGCTGCTCGGCGATCTCGGACGACATGAGGTGGCCGGGCGCCGTCTGCGGGCTGGCGTTCATATGTGAACGGTACCGCCGGCCACTTCACCGCCCGCTCAGCGCGTTTCGGGTGGCAGCCGGGTCTCGCGGGGCTCCTGGGCATTGGGTTGAACAGGGGGACCCTGGGGGTTCTGGATGGGACGAGAATCCGGAGTCGCGCGGGAATCGGTCGCAGGGCCGGGCACCGTTTCGGGCTCGGGGTCCGCAGCTCTCCGACGCGTGCCGTCACGGCCCACGTCGGGGTCGATCTTGTCGGCTCGGGCGAGTTCGTTCTCGAACTCCTGGCGTGACTCGGTGGCCTGGCCCTGGTGGGTGCGGGCCTGCTCGGTGAGTCGCTTGGCCTCGGCGGCCTTGGCGTCCGCCTCGGCCTGCGCCTTCCGGGCCCGCGCGTCGGACTCCTCGGCGATCGCCTCGCGTTCTCGCAGGTCGCCTACATGCTCGGTCGCACCCTCGCGAATGCGCTGGGCTTTGACGCGTCGTTGCTGGCGGCGAGCGCGTAGCAACAGCATCACGGCCGCGATCAGAACGATCACGACCACCACGGCGATGACGATCCAGACTGCAGTATCCACGGTCGGCTCCTCGTTGAGTTGGTCGACCGGTGATACCCGGTTGGACGTGAACTCAATCACCGACGTGCGTTGATCAGCGTCGGATCAGCCGAACTGCACACCACGACAGCGCGAGCGCACCCGCGGTCAGGAACGCGGTCCGGACGCCATTGGCCGCGATGAGGCTGCTGATCGTGGCCGGGTCCTGCCCGATGTCGTCGAGCCGGTTGTGCATCGGAATCGCCCACGCCACGGTGCTGAGCAGAGCGCCGATCCCGCTCACCCCGACGATGGCCGCGGCGGGTTTCGGAATCCCCTCCGGTCGGGTCCACCAGAACGCCGCGCACGCCAGGAACGAGACGAAACCGGGACGATGACGACGCCTGGGATGGCGTGGTTATAGGCGAGGTGGTACGCGGGGAATTCGTCGGAGCTCATCGCCCGGTACAGGGGATAGGAGACGAACTGGGCCTGCCAGGCTACGCCGGCGCTATAGGCGGTGAGACCCGAGACCGCGGCCAGGTTCCAGATCCGCCAGCCGGGTCGGCCGACGTCGACGGCCACGGGGGCCGGGTTGGTGACGCTCATGAGGTGTCCTCTCGTGTAAGACTTTGACTTGATACAGTCTAAATTGATTTTAGAAAGGATCAAGTGAATAACCGGAAACGGTCATACGAAAGCCCGACACGGGCACGGCAGGCCCGGGACACCCGCATGGCGATCCTGAGAAATGCCGCCGCCCTGTTCGCCGCCGACGGGTATGGCCCGACGACCGTCGGCGCGGTGGCCGAACGCGCCGGGGTCAGCGCCCAGACGGTGTACAACTCGATCGGGTCCAAGCGGGAGCTGTTGAAAGCCGCGTACGACGTCACCCTCGCCGGCGACGACGAACCGATACCACTCGCCGAGCGGCCCGAGGTCAAGGCGATGTACGCGATGACCGACGCCGCCGAGTTCCTGCGGAGCTATGCGCGGTTGGGCAGGCAGGTGGCCGAACGGATCGGCCCGCTGGTGCTGCAGCTCGCCGCCGGCGCAGCGCTCGGGGAACCGGACCTCGTGGAACATCAACGGACCACCGACCAGCAGCGCCTCATCGGCACCGGAATGGTGGTCGCCAAGGTCGATGCGCTCGGAGCGTTGGCGCCCTCGCTCACCGTCGAGGTCGCCCGCGACCGCATCTGGACGCTGAACAGCATCGAGGTCTGGGGTCTGCTCACCCGCAACCGGGGCTGGAGCGGCGACGAGTACGCCGACTGGATCGGTGACGCCATGTGCGCGGCGATCCTGGCGCGACGGTGATCGGTGTTCGTAGCGGGTGCGGTGCCCGGATGTCGACAATAGACTTCTGAGTCGTGAAGTTCACCCAGTCGGTGGCGGGCACGAGCTACCAGTTCGACGGCCTCATCGAGTTGATGGCCAAGGCCACACCGCGCCGCTCCGGCGACGAGCTGGCCGGCTGCGCTGCGTCATCCGATGCCGAACGTGCTGCCGCCGCATGGCAATTGGCGGATCTCCCGCTGTCGGTGTTCCTGGAGGAACTCGTCGTCCCGTACGAATCCGACGAGGTGACCCGCCTCATCATCGACAGTCATGATCGAAGCGCGTTCGCCGAGATCTCCCACCTGACCGTCGGCGGTCTGCGCGAGTGGCTTCTGGAGACTTCCGCGCACGACGACAGTGCAGACCGGATCGCTCGGGTGGCAGCAGGTCTGACGCCGGAGATGGTGGCGGCGACCTCGAAGATCATGCGTAACCAGGACCTCATCCTGGTCGCCGGGGCGACCACGGTCACCTCGGCTTTCCGAACCACGATCGGGCTCCCGGGACGGATCGCGACCCGGCTGCAGCCGAACCACCCCACCGACGATCCGCGCGGAATCGCCGCGGCCACCCTCGACGGGCTTCTGATGGGCTGTGGCGACGCGGTGATCGGGATCAACCCCGCGACGGACTCGCCGCACGCCACCGCCGACCTGCTGCGGCTGCTCGACGACATCCGGCAGCGGTTCGAGATCCCCATGCAATCCTGTGTGCTGTCGCACGTGACGACGACGGTCGACCTGATCGACGAGGGCGTGCCCGTGGACCTGGTGTTCCAGTCGATCGCCGGCACCGAGGGTGCGAACACGAGTTTCGGTGTCACCGTCCCGATGTTGTTGGAGGCCAACGAGGCCGGGCGTTCGCTACGGCGCGGCACCGTCGGCGACAACGTGATGTACCTGGAGACCGGGCAGGGATCGGCGCTGTCGGCCGGCGCACATATCGGCACCGGTGGTCGACCGGTCGATCAACAGACGTTGGAGACCCGCGCCTACGGTCTAGCCCGGGCTCTGGAGCCGTTGTTGATCAACACCGTCGTCGGGTTCATCGGCCCGGAGTATCTGTTCGACGGCAAGCAGATCATCCGTGCGGGACTCGAAGACCATTTCTGCGGAAAGCTTCTCGGCCTGCCGATGGGTGTCGACGTCTGCTACACGAATCACGCTGAGGCCGACCAGGACGACATGGACACGCTGCTGACGCTGCTCGGTGTTGCCGGGGCCGCGTTCGTGATCGCGGTGCCCGGGGCCGACGACATCATGCTCGGTTACCAGAGTCTGTCGTTCCACGACGCGTTGTATGTGCGGCAGGCGTTGTCGTTGCGCGCGGCGCCCGAGTTCGAGGCGTGGCTGCAACGCCTGGGCATGGCCGACGGCGACGGGGCCATCCTCCCTGTCGACCCGGCAACATCGCCGCTGCTGGGTCTGGCGGCGGGCCGATGAACGAGCCGCAGCAACCCGTGGATGACGTCTGGTCCGATCTGCGTGCCACCACTGCCGCCCGGATCGGCCTCGGCCGGGCCGGCAACTCGTTACCGTCGCGCCGGGTGCTCGAGTTCCAGGCCGCGCATGCGGCCGCCCGCGACGCTGTCCACGAACCCCTCGACATCGACGGCTTCATCGCGGGTTTGGCGGATCTCGACATCGAAGCGCCGCTACATATTTCGAGTCAGGCGGACGGCCGCAGCGAGTATCTGCGACGCCCCGATCTCGGCCGCCTGCCGGCGGATCTCACGGGGCTGCCCGACACGGGTGCGGATCTCGGCATCGTACTGGCCGACGGTCTCTCGCCCCGCGCGCTCACGGATCACGGCCACGGCATGCTGGCTGCGCTCCTCGACACGCTCGCCGGGCGGTACAGCCTGGCCCCGCCGGTCGTCGCCACGCAGGCACGGGTGGCGTTGGGCGATCACATCGGCGAGGCACTCGGCGTGACGACCCTGATCGTCGTCATCGGCGAACGTCCGGGCCTCTCCGTTGCCGACAGTCTCGGGATCTATCTCACACATCTGCCGCGTCCCGGGCGCAGCGACGCCGACCGGAACTGCATCTCCAACATCCATCCACCCGATGGTCTCGATTACGGGGGTGCGGCGTCGATCACGGCCGCCCTGATCGACGGTGCGCGCAAGCTCGGTCGTTCGGGCGTTGCGCTCAAGGACTCCTCACGCGCAGCTGCCCTGACAGACGGAGAGGCGATCACGATCGAGTCGTGATCGCCTCTCCGGGAATGTCTTCACGGAAGAATCTCTCCTCCGCGGAGTCTCCTCGATTCAGGTCCCGCGCGTCAGCCAAGACCCAGCATCGAGAGCAGGCCCAACCAGAAGTCGCCGAGTTCGATGGTGAGCGAGCCGAATGACATGGAGTTCTCCTTCGTGTGGGTGAGCCCGTGTGGGTGTGCCGCACAAAGTAGCAGACACGTTGCAATGCTGCTCGGTACACGATCCGCCATCGGAGGTATGCGAGGTTTGCCGAAATCGCTTGGCGCCGCTGACTGTGACCGGCGTTACCGAAATGTGAATCGCGTGCAATCGGTGGGAAACGACGACCATGCGAACGCGCGCCGCGGGGTGATCGTGCGCAGTCCGCCGCCGTCGACCGGTGACTGCCACGAATCCGGTCCGGGTTGGTAGTCGGAGTATTTGTCGAAAGCCGCCGCGAGACGGGCGCCGACGCCGTCGGGCGATGCGCACACGGCCACGGAGTCGCCTTCGATGATCACCACATCCGACCCGCTCTCCAAGGTGAGGGTGCACGCCGGATTGGTCTCGACGTTGCGCGTGTGCCGAGTGGTCGGAGCGCCGTCGTAGAAGAACCGGCCGTCGACCCAGACGCCCCAGCGGGGGACTGCATGCGGCGTGCCATCGGGACGGACCGACGTCAGCCAGTAGTGCTTGGACTCGACGAGCCGTGCCTCGACGGACGCCCAGGTGCGTGTGCCCTCGAGGTCGTCGCCGACACCGTAGCCGTCGGGGAATCGCGGGCGATCCACGACCGGATCCGAAACGGGCGGCAGCGAATCCGCGGTCGGTAGGCCTTGCGCTCGAGTCGATTCGTGCAGGTCGGCGGGGGAGTCGGTCATGGTTCCCACTCTACGAGCGTGTGGCGGGCTCCGGCTTGACCGTTCTTGCTCTTCTCACTCTTTGGTCGTGAGGCTTGTCGAGGTGGAGGTCCCACCGAGTACGTGATGCTCCATGTGGCTGACGCCGTCGAGGTGGTCGTCCGCCCAGGACGAGTTCTCATAGACAGCAACGAACTTCGCTGCCAGAGTGTGTCGCTGACACCCGAGTGAGGTGAGCTCCTGGTCGCTCACCCCGTGGTGAATCCGGCCCTCGTGTGAGGGCGGAACGTTCTCAGGGGTTGCGACAGCGTCGATCGCGGTAGCGGTAGAGCCTGCCAACTGTTGGTTGGGCCTGTGACCGGAAGGTGATCGTGGTTGTGGCCAGGTAGTCGACGACATCGGGCCCTGTCCCGATGATGTCGATGACCGTGGTGCCGGCCGAGCTGATGTCCTGGCCGGACAGGTCCTCTTTCGACACCATGAATGCTGCGGAGTCGGTGGACCTTGGGTGCTTCGACTGGCTTTCGGGTGCCGAATCAGGATCGGCTCCGTGCCCGGCTGGCTCACCTGTGGGAGGTTGCGGCTCGTCGGCGGCCTCCGCGTCTTGTCCTGCGGGCGTGGAGGTGTGAGGTGTGGATTCGGCGGTAGTCGAGTCGGCGCCGGTCGGCGGATCGGTGTCGGTGTCGTGGCGCATCGGGCAGGTGTCGGAGCCGCATTCGCAGCGGAGTTGCTTGCCGGGAACTCCGTGGATCTCGGCCAGGGCGGTGGCTCGTTGCTCACCGATGCGGCGCGGGTCGCGTCGGCATACGCGGGTGGCGATCAAGTCGGCGATCCGCTGCGACACGAACACACCGTGTTCGGCACTGATGGATGCCGACATGTCCATGTGGCCGAACGCCGCCTTGGAGAAGGTGACGTTCTGGAGCATTTGTGCGGTGTCTTTGCGGGCCTCTGCGTAGCCGTCGGGATCGAGGGTGATCACCGTATCGTCGAGCTCATCGCGCAGGACGGTGTCGGTGGTGGGCCGGTGACCCAGTTCCAGTGCGACATCCTCGAAGTCGATCGGCGTCTCGGTGGTGCCCGAGCCTCCGTCGGGCTCGGTGTCGGACCCGGATTCGGTGGGCTCGGGCGCCTGGTCATCGGGATCGGTGTCGGCGCTGTCAGGGTCAACGTGGTCAGGGTTGGGGCTTGGCTTGGGGCTCGGGCCGAATGCCTCATCGATGATCTCGTTGATGCGTTCGCGTAGATCGCCTTTGGGTGCGACCTGGGCCGCACGCGCCATCTCCGCCATCCGATGAGTGCTGAAGTCGCCTGCGAGATAGGCGAGTCGGATCTTGGGTAGGTTCTGCAACATCTCGCCGAGGTTCGACCACTGGGTGGCCTTGGTGCGTGAGAATCCCAACTGCATCGAGATCTCGCCGGTGGCCGCCCGGCGAGCGGCGGCCAGGGTCTTGTTCGATGTGTACGGTCCTGACCCGACGCGTTCGTTGTAGGTCGACAAGCCGATCTCGTAGGCACCCAGCAGAGCTCGTGCCTCGGCTTGACGACTGAGCCGCAACGCATCTCGCACGGCCTGATTTCGTGCCAGCTCTGTCTCGGCACCATCGCGCATGGCTGAGAAGGCAGCGTCGTCGGCCCTGTGGTCGGTGAACGAGAACACGGTGCGACCTCCCCCCAAGGTGCTGCGAACTGATTACATGCAGAGTATCGGGTGGGTCCGACAAGAACGGACGCCGAGAATCGCGGGGCGTCGATTGGCGGCCTTTGCCGGCGAGGTTCGTTGGCCGGACCGTCAGTGGCTGTCGTGGTGGTCGGCTTCGAGTTCTCGGCTGTGGGCGAGGAGTGCGTCATAGTCGACGGCCACGCCTCGCAGCAACGTGGTGACCGCGGACATCGCCTCGGAATCAGTGAGGTGACTGCGGTCGAAGAGTGCCCGGTAGTGCACCAGCGAAGCGAGGAAGTCGAGGATCTGCTCGCGATTGACGTCGTCGCGGATGTCGCCTCTGCGGACGGCGCGGTCGAGGGTCTCGGCGACGGCGCATCGCGTCGGTGTGATGACCGTTGCGACGTAAGCCTGCCGCAGGTTCTCGTCTTCAGCGCAGTCGGCGTACACCGCACTGAGGATTTCGGGCCGGATCGTTCGATGGGCGGAAAGGAACACGGTGAAACTCTCCGCGAAGTCGCAGAGTGTGCATCCGGTGTCCGGGGGGTGTGGCACCGACAGTCGACGTCCGATCGCGGACAGCGCCAAGGACGGCCGATCGGGCCACCGGCGGTAGAGCGCGGGACGGCTGGTGCCTGCACGCTGCGCGACCTCCTCGAAGGACAGTCTCGGATAGCCCTTCTCGGTGAGGATCTCCAGCGTGGCATCGAGCGCCGCGACGTCGATGGCCTCGTTCCGTGGCCGACCGCCCAGCGAGCCTCCGGCGCGGCCGTGACGAGAGGGCGTGGACATGACGACGACCCTATCGTAATGTTACGTTACAGAGCGTAACGATACAGGGAGGCGGGGATATGGGCACCTCACGGGTCGTCGACGACGTGGCGGATCGCCGCACGTGGGCGGGCCTCGGCTTGTTGGCGTTTCCCATGCTCATGGTGGCCGGGGACCTCACGATTCTGTTCTTCGCCATGCCGACGATCACCGCAGACCTCAGCCCGACCGCAACGCAGGTGTCGTGGATCGTGCATGTCTACGGGTTCGTCATCGCCGGATTTCTGGTGACCATGGGCCGTCTCGGCGATCGCATCGGCCCGCGGCGTCTTCTCCTCATCGGGTCCAGTGCCTTCGGGATCGCCTCGCTGACGGCCGCATTCGCGCCCACCGCGACGATGCTCATCGCCAGTCGGGCCGTTCTCGGAGTTGCGGGTGCCACCCTGATGCCGTCGTTGTTCTCGCTGTTACGTGTCATGTTCGTCGACGATCAGCAGCGTCGGGTTGCCATCGCGGCGATGATGAGTGCCTTCTCGGTCGGCGGCGCGATCGGCCCCCTGGTGGGAGGTGCACTCCTGCAATGGTTCTGGTGGGGATCGGTGTTTCTGGTGAACGTCCCGATCGTGATTCTGGTGGTCGTCGGTGGATCGTTCCTGTTGCCGGAACGAGACGATCGCCAGCGGGCCCGCTTGGACCCCACGAGCGTGGTGCTGTCGGTGACGGGAACGCTCGCCGTCGTCTACGGCATGCAGCAGGTGGCGGATTCGTACGGGGTAGAGGGGGTTTCGATGGCGGACCTCGGGATCGTCGTCGTCGGTGCGCTCGTGCTCGTCGTATTCGTCCGCCGGCAGTTGCGCTCGTCGGACCCCTTGTTCGATTTCGCGCTGCTGCGGAACCGTCCGATCGGGTCGTCGCTGGCCGTGATCCTGCTGTGCGGCATCGCTCTGGTGGGGACTTTCTACCTGCTGACCCAGTATCTGCAGTGGGTGGTGGGTCTGTCGCCGTTCACGGCGTCGTTGTGGACCATCCCCTATATCGCGGCCAACATCGTGGGATTCTCCCTGGCTCCGGTGCTCGCCGCGAAGGTTCGGTCTGGGTCGATCATCCTTGTGGGACTGGCGTTCGGGGCGATCGGCCTCGGAATGACCGCGTTGATCGCGGAGGCCGCCGGATCGACGGTCGCCGTCATGGCTGCGTTCGCTGTAGCCGCGCTCGGTCAAGGTCTCGCGTTCGCACTCCTGAGTGATCGCATCATCTCCGGCGCTCCGCTCGATCGTGCCGGCTCGGCCGCAGCGGCACAGGAGGTGAGTGGAGAACTCGGTACGGCGCTGGGTACGGCGTTGGCGACGACGCTAGGACTGGTCTTTTACCGTGCGGCGCTGCCGACTGCTGCGCCGGAGTCTGATTCTGGGGCGATCCTGCAGGTTCGTGATGGGATACACGAGACTGCCGATGTCGCACATGGTTCGGAATCGGTGATCGACATTGCCCGTGATGCGTTCACGTCGTCGGTGGCCATGTATTCGTGGGTGGCCACCGCGTTGTTCGCCGTCGCCACGATCGTCGCAGCGGTGCTGTTGGTGCCCGAGGAGGCCGGCACGCCAGATCACAAGTCGAGTGTCAGATGATCTCCACGACTACGCGATACGCACGTCAGGTAGTCGCCGGCAGCGCGTTCGGCATCCGTCAGGATGGTGTCGCGGTGATCCACCTCGCCGACCAACGCCCGGACTTTGCAGGTTCCGCAGAATCCCTGTCGGCACGAGTACGGCACCGACGGCATGACCCGGCGGATCGCGGCGAGTGCGGACTCGTCGGCGCCGACCCGGACCTGCCGCCCCGACGCCGTGAGGGTCACGGTGAAGGGGCGACCATCCTGGACGGGCGGCGGGCTGAACCGTTCGTAGTGCAGCTCGATGTCCGGCCGGTCGGCGAGGTGGCGACGCAAGCTCTCCAACATCGGAATCGGACCGCAGCTGTAGACGGCCAGACCCGCTGGCGCACGGCCGGTCTCCGGGTCGGTGGCGCCGAGCAGCACCTCCATCGACGGGAGTCCGTCCCGGTCGTCGGTTCGGATCGTCACCTTGTCGCCGTACGCCATCACCTCGTGACGGAACGGGATCGACTCGGTACTGCGACCGGTGTAGATCATCGACCAGTCGACACCGAGACGTTCGGCGGTGTGGAGCATCGGCAGGATCGGGGTGATACCGATGCCGGCCGCGATGAATCGCACTGTCGTCGCCGGTGAACCGTGACCGGGTACTGCGAACGGAAAGGCGTTGCGCGGACCCTTGATCGGGACGTGGTCGCCCGCCCGCAGCTCATCGTGGATCTCCACCGAACCGCCACCGCCATCGGGGATGCGGCGCACCGCGATCCGGTAGGTGTGGCGATCGGCCGGGTCGCCGCAGAGCGAGTATTCCCGCATCCTTCCCGATGGCAGGATCACGTCGAGGTGGGCGCCAGGATGCCAGCGCGGCAGTGGCGCGCCGTCGGGGGCTGCCAGGGTGAGTGCGACGACGTTCTCGTCAGCGGCGACGACCGAACGGCCGATGATCTGCAGCGTGGTGGTGCCGGGCACCTCGTCGGTTCGGCGGATGGGAGACAGCGGCCGCCAGAACGGCCACCACGCCTTCGCGATCACTCCACCGACGGTGAGGATCGGGTCGCGCCGCCAGCGTCCGTACAGATGTGGGGGCGCGGTTGCGGGTGGCATCGAAGACGGGCCGAATCCTGTTGCCATCGCCTGTCACCCGGCGTTCCTGGCGGCAGGCGAGCTGGCCAGATATGCGACTGCCTGTGCGGTGGAACCGATCTCGCTGGGATGAAAGCCCGGGCGGAAGTAGCTGAAGGTGGACATGACCACCTTGCGCATCTTGGGCAGTACCCCTGCGTGGACGCCGCAGAAGTAGTGGTACTGCTGTCGGCAGAACCCCATGTCGAGACTCGGGTCCTGCCGCATGATGAACCGGAAACCGCGGTGGAGCAGGAACAGCAGGACGGGCAGCGCCACCAGCATCGCCCGGCCGCGTCGCAGGTAGCTGTCCCCGAAGTACACGGCGACGTCGTGGGCCACCGCGCGGTGCTCGACCTCCTCGGCGCCGTGCCAGGTGAACAGGTCGGTCATCGTCGGGTCCGCGTCGTGCTCCACCCACGTGTTGTTGAGGGCGAAGTCGCCGAGGATTGCGGTGTAGTGTTCCAGCGCCGCGATCAACCACAAGCGTTCGACGAGGTGCTTGTGACGGGCCTCCGGGCTTCCGTCGTCCATCGGGGCGAGGACCTTGCGAAAGATCCACTCCGCCTGTGCCACAAACGGTCGCGGGTCCACCCCGTGGTGATCGAGAAACTCCCACAGCACGTGGTCGTGAGCGTCGGCGTGCATCGCCTCCTGCCCGATGAACCCGCGCATCGCGGCGGCGAGTTCAGGGTCGCGGACCAGTGGGAGAGCCTCACCGTAGGTTTGTACAAACCAGCGCTCGCCCTCGGGCAGAAGGAGATTGAGTACCGACACGAAGTTGGACGGGACCGGGTGTCCGGGGATCCAGTGCAGCGGAACCTGCGAGAAGTCGAAGCTGACGTTGCGGGCATGAAGTTCGACCGGTCCGGGGTCGGCGGAGTTGGATTCGACGGCGTGGTGCGCAGAGCTGGTCATTGCTGCGCCCCGCTTGCCGGCGTTCGGCGCTCGGAGTGATGCGCGTGGATGAACTCCAGGGCGTCGGCGGCCAACTTCTCCGGATGTGCCAGCGGAAGCCAGTGCCCGGTGTGGCTGACGCGTCGTTCGGAAGTCTGAGCGAACCGATCCGTCTGGGAGAACAGGGGCGGGCGCAACGCGACGTCGCGGGTGTTGATCAGTTCGAGGACCGGAACGCTGGTGGGCCGCGCGTGCGGTGGGCGGCGTCGGCGGCTCAGATTGGCACGGTAGTACCGAAGACCGGAGCGCACGTCCTGACGGAACGTCGGCGCGAGGACGATCTGAGTGGGGTCCACCTTCTCTGTGCGGGCGACGAACCGAGTCCATCGTCGGGGCGACAGCGCAGCGCCCACGAGTGCGTCGGAGACTCTGGGGATTTTGAAGAACCGTGCGTAGAGCAGACATGCCTGCTGCGTGAAGTAGTCGCGGACGCCGCGGGCGCTGGGCGGCCGCCACTGCGCTTTCAGCCACACGTCGGCGTAGTCGAGGTTCGGGCCGGAGACCGAGACGTAAGAGGCGATCCGGTGTTCCGCGCCGGGCGTGCAGACCGCCTCCCAGGTCTGGATACCGCCCCAGTCGTGTCCGATCACGTGGACCGGACGATCGGGGCTGACCGCGTCCGCGACGGCGAACAGGTCACGGGCGAGACGGTCGAGTCTGTAGTCCTCGGTCGTCTTTGGGCGATCGCTGTCGCCGTAGCCGCGGGTGTCGTACGCGTAGACATCGCAGGTCGCGGCGAGGATCGGCGCCACGTGTGTCCACAGATAATGGCTGTCCGGCCAGCCGTGAACCAGGATCGCAACAGGCCGGGACTCATCACCGCGCGATTGGTCCAGGGCGGTCTGCTGGGCGGTGTCCGCGACGGCGCGGAACACGGCAAGGCGAACACCGTCGCTGTCGACATCGGATCGGGACCATTCGACCATCAACGCCATCCCATCGTCGTCATCGGTGCGAGCTCCTCACGGTGGAGAGAACTCGCAGCCATCGGCAGAATTGAACAACACCAGCGCCGATTGTGTCAATGAATGATGGAACGTTTGGCGGCCCTGACCCTGACTGAGCAACGGTCGCGACTGTGCCCCGCGGGCCGTCGTCCGAGCCGCGGTGAATCTGGCCCTCGTGTGAGGGCGGGACGGTGTCAGGGGTTGCGGCAGCGTCGATCGCGGTAGCGGTAGAGCCTGCCAACTCTTGGTTGGGCCTGCGACCGAAAGGTGAACGTGCACGTGGCTAGATAATCGGCGACGTCGGGTCCGATTCCGATGATGTCGATGATCGTGGTGCCGGCCGAGTTGATGTCCTGGTCGGATTCGCCCTCGATCGGCGCCATGAATGCTGCGGAGTCGGCGGGCGGTGGGGGCTCGGGCGGGTTTGTGGGCGCCGACTCACGATCGGGTGCGTGTCCGGCCGGGTCAGCTGTGGGAGGTTGCGGCTCGACGGTGTCCTCGTGGCGTGGGTCGACGCCGTCCGGGTCGCGCATCTCGGCTCGGCTGTTGTCGCCGGAGTCGCTGTCCTCCCGGTGCTGTTGTGGCTCGCCGGCCGTCTCCGCGTCGTGTCCGGCGGGCGTGGCGGTGTGAGGTGTGGATTCGTCGGTGGCGGCCGATTCGGCGGTAGTCGAGTCGGCGCCGGTCGGCGGATCGGTGTCGGTGTCGTGGCGCATCGGGCAGGTGTCGAAGCCGCATTCGCAGCGGAGTTCCTTGCCGGGAACTCCGTGGATCTCGGCCAGTGCGGTGGCGCGTTGCTCACCGATGCGACGTGGGTCGCGTCGGCATACGCGGGTGGCGATCAAGTCGGCGATCCGCTGCGACACGAACACACCGTGTTCGGCACTGATGGATGCCGACATGTCCATGTGGCCGAACGCCGCCTTCGAGAAGGTGACGTTCTGGAGCATTTGTGCGGTGTCTTTGCGGGCCTCTGCGTAGCCGTCGGGATCGAGGGTGATCACCGTATCGTCGAGTTCATCGCGCAGGACGGTGTCGGTGGTGGGTCGGTGACCCAGTTCCAGTGCGACATCCTCGAAGTCGATCGGCGTCTCTGTGGTGCCGGAGCCCGCGTCGGGCTCGGTGTCGGACCCGGATTCGGTGGGCTCGGGCGCCTGGTCATCGGGATCGGTGTCGGCGCTTGGCGTGGGGCTCGGACCGAATGCCTCATCGATGATCTCGTTGATGCGTTCGCGTAGATCGCCTTTGGGTGCGACCTGGGCCGCGCGCGCCATCTCCGCCATCCGGTGGGTGCTGAAGTCGCCTGCGAGATAGGCGAGTCGGATCTTGGGTAGGTTCTGCAACATCTCGCCGAGGTTCGACCACTGGGTGGCCTTGGTGCGTGAGAATCCCAGCTGCATCGAGATCTCGCCGGTGGCTGCCCGGCGAGCGGCGGCCAGGGTCTTGTTCGATGTGTACGGTCCTGACCCGACGCGTTCGTTGTAGGTCGACAAGCCGATCTCGTAGGCACCCAGCAGAGCTCGTGCCTCGGCTTGACGACTGAGCCGCAACGCATCTCGCACGGCCTGATTTCGTGCCAGCTCTGTCTCGGCACCATCGCGCATGGCCGAGAAGGCAGCGTCGTCGGCCATGTGGTCGGTGAACGAGAACACGGTGCGACCTCCCCCCAAGGTGCTGCGAACTGATTGCACTCAGAGTATCGGGTGGGTCTGACAAGAATGGACGACGAGAATTGTCGTGCTTCGGCTGCACTGGGGTGCGAGACCAGGCAGTTACCATGGGCCATGGCATTCGGCAGATCCAAAGAACCGCAGTCAGTGAAGTTTTCGGCGGAGGCCAGGGAACGTCGCCGCGGGTCGGTGGCTATCTACACGCCCAAGATCTCCGGCTCGGCCGATGAATGGGCCGAGATCATCGCGGCTATCGAAGCCGAGGGGTGGGCGTTGGAGCATTGGTCGGTGTGGGCCCACGGGAATCTGATGGATGCCGATGCGTATCCGGTCTTCCGCGCGCGATGAAGTGAGAACGCACGGCCGGGGTGGGACGTCCGCACGAGGCAGCTAATCCAGAATCCGGTCGTCCTGAAGGAATTCCACGAGGATGCCGTCTGGATCCGCGATGAAGAAATAGCGGACGCCGGTGCGTCCGTCAGTGATCGTGGTCGACGCCGGGCACAATCCGCGGTGGATGAAGTCGTGCAGGGTGTCGGCAACGGAATCCACCTGTAGCCCGAAGTGCTTCACACCGATCTCGGGCAGGTCGGTGCTCAGCTCGCGGGCCGCATCAGGCAGCGGTGACGGGGTGGCGAAGCTGAACAACTCGAGAATGAGCCCGTCGAGCCGTAGATGTGAGACCGACATGCTCCCGTCGGGTGCGTCGTAGCGTAGCGCCTCTTTGAAGCCGAACTGTGCGTAGAACTGGGTCGACCGCTCGATCGAGGACACGCTGAGCGCCACATGGTGCAGGGAGAACTTCATCCGGCGACTATCCCCGACTGTCATCGATCCACACAACCGGGTGAACGCGCGGCTACCCAACGGGCGCGCAGGATGCTGGCAGCGCGTTTGGTTGCAGGGTGCGCGAACGCGCCGCGACGTATCGCAGCTGGCCCCAGCGAAGGCGCCCGCAATGGACGCGATGCGATCTGATCCTCGGGAGCTCGTGCGATCATGTTGCTGTGAGTGCGGGGCCTACTGCCGCGGATTGGGCCGAGCAGCAGATCGCTGCTGTGCGCGACGATCCGGCAGGCCGGGTCGCGCTCATGCAGCGTTGCTACTACGGGCCATACGGAAAGGCGCCGCGGCATCTCCCGTTTCAACGGGCGGCGATGTCGTTCATGCAGTGGCAACTCCGACGAGGCCTTCTCCACCCACTGTCCGGCGACCATCCCGGAAGCCCATGGTGGCGTGCCGTGAACGAGCGCATCCTTCGTGACGGGTGCGAAGCGGTTGCCCTGAGTGGGGACTTTGCCGGGCCGACCTCCTCGCAGACCGTTGACTTCTGGATGTCATTCGCCGAATACCCGACCCCTCGGGCGTGGTATCGGGCGCACAACGGGAGCGTCGTCGCTGCCTACCTCGAGCACCGTGAACAGGCATCGGCCGAGAACGAGGCTGAGCGCTTCTTCATGAACGTCGTGCTCTGCCGCGTCCTGTTCAGCCACGCCCTCGTCGCGGCCCCACGAATGGCACTTGGGTGGCTACGCCCTCTCGCCCCGTTGCTAGGTGACCCACGACTGGGCATGATCGGGATCTTCCTGCAGCTGTCCCGCGTGCTTCCGGACCAGTACCCGCTCGACAAAGGAGCTCAGTTCTATCGTGATGCCGAACTCGGATTCGGCCGACTCGTGGACTATGGGGTGATCATCCCAAGGGTGCAGCAACTGTATGAGTGGTCTTCGCACGAACTCTCCGCGCCGGGGCTGCTCGACTGCATCCGGGACGGAGCACTGACCTACGCATGGCCATTCGAGGACCGCGACGTCTGGCGGCCCCCGAGGTCATTCCTTGTCCAGATGGCGCCACGGGCGCTCCGACCAGAACGACGCGTCTGAGCAACCACAGCACCGAACCACGGCTCCGTGACTTTGTGGTGCCGGTGGGTCAGTTGGACTGGTCGCGGTTACCGACGGTGCCGATCTGCTGACCGGTGTGGACCATTGGGCACTGCGTAGACCGGAGTAGGGCGGCCCTCATCGGAGCCGATGACGGGAATCGAACCCGCGTATTCAGCTTGGGAAGCTGATGTTCTGCCATTGAACTACATCGGCGTGCGGGCCGAGTCGACTCGCGAACGACAGCGTAGCAAACGTGTGGCGGAGGTGTGCTCGCGATCCCCGGTATGCACGAGCCGTCACCAGAGCGCCGCGGACACCGGAACCCGTTGCGTGGACTGCTGCGCCGGTGCTGGCCGCTTGTCCTCGGACAGGCACATCGAGCGCAGCACGTTGTGGTAGACGACGAGCCCGTACAGATTGGGCGCGCCGACGATTCCGGTGGATTTCGGGACCATGTCCGCGGTGATCCCGGCACTCGGAAACAGGTCGTTGAGCAGGGCCGCGGCGGGGTCCACACCACCCTCCGACCACGCCAACTCGACCATGTGCGCCGACAACGCGTACGCGTAGTACGCCGCGGTCAGCGTCTTGGTGACAGACAGCTGCGATATCGGCGCGGTCGCGGCGAGGTTGTCGCCCTGATTGTTGTTGTGGCTCAGCCCGATGACGACGTCGAGCGGCGCGCCGCCGACGTACGGGAGGAGCACCCCGATCTGGGAGATCGCGTACTCGGCGGTGTTGAAGTCAGCGGGGTCTGCAGGGATGAGATTGGCGTGGACGTGGGTCTGGCGCATCCATCGCTGCACGTCGTCGGACATCGCGGCGATCTGCCGGTCGGTCACCGGGTTGCTGGTGATCGCCTGCAGGTAGTTCGACGTGCGAGAGACGATGCGCGACAGCGGCAGGTCGCCGATCGCCGGGCAGGTCTCGGGGTCGGCGAGGTCGACCTGTCCGGCGATGTCACGGACGATGGCGGGCACCGAATCGGTGAACCGTAGGTCCTTGACCGACTTGCCGGCGTTCTCCTTCTCCGACCGGGTGACCGAGACGATGCAGGATTCGACGAGGCGTTCGCTCACCGACTTGTAGATCTGGGTCGCGGCGAACACCCCCAGCAGGATCGGCAACGTGATCAACGTCCCGACGCTGATCGGCCCGGCGACGGTGGCGATCGACGGCACGGTACGTCGTGCGACGGTCAGTGGAACCATCACCGTCACATACAGATACAGCCAGACCGTCTCGACCGCCTGCGCTACCGTCAGGTTCTCGACCGGAATCGACTCGGTCGCATCGCCCTCCCGGACGTTCATCAACTGCGTGACGATCCACTGCGAGATCGGATCGCGGTAGGTCATGATCGGGCTCTCGTCGTCGGCGCCCATGTCATGCGGGTGATTGGAGACCGCGAGTTTCGAGATCCGCAGCCCCCGCATGTCCCGGTGCGCCCGAGCCTTGATCGATGCTTCCTGCCGCTTGATCTCCGGAGGCATCATCGGCAGCAGCGAATCGAAGATCGCGTCGTAGACGGCGCCGAACGTCGCGAAACGCGAACCGACGCATTCCTCGGGTTGATCGTCAGACCCGGACGACACCGCCGGAGCGGAGCTGGTGGGAGCCGACGGCGGGGCGGCCGCTGCCATCGACCCCACACCCCGTTCGGAACCGAACGACACCGACACCGCGGTCACCACCAGCACGGCGATCGCCGTCACCAACGTGCGGCGCCTGCCCCGCCCGACGAACATTCCCGCTAGCCCCGACCGCTCCACACGCCTGCGCATCTGCCCCGATTCCCGAATCGAGCAGGATCCACGTCGATCCGCCCCCTGGATGTCTCGCGACCATCACGTGGTGATCACGCGACAGTCACACGGGGAGACTGTAGGAGACCCGAACCGGGTTCGCCATGGTTCGGAACTATTCGCATCTGGTTCGACAATTCATGGTCATCCTCCGTTCATCGAGACGCGTCCGATAACCTCACAGCGTGCTGCTCTCCGACCGCGACATCCGCGCCGAGATCGCCGACGGGCGGTTGGCGCTCGACCCGTTCGACCCCGGTCTCGTCCAGCCATCCAGCGTGGATGTGCGGCTGGACAGCTACTTCCGCGTGTTCAACAACACGCGCTACACCCACATCGACCCGGCCCAGCGCCAAGACGAACTGACCTCGCTCGTGCAACCGGGAGACGGGGAACCCTTCGTGCTCCATCCCGGCGAGTTCGTCCTCGGGTCCACCCTCGAGGTGTGCACGCTGCCCGACGACCTCGCCGGACGCCTCGAGGGCAAGTCGTCGCTGGGCCGCCTGGGCCTGCTCACCCACTCGACGGCCGGCTTCATCGACCCCGGATTCTCCGGGCACATCACTCTCGAACTGTCGAACGTCGCGAACCTGCCGATCACGCTGTGGCCGGGCATGAAGATCGGCCAGCTGTGCCTGATCCGTCTGTCCAGCCCCGCCGAGCATCCCTACGGCAGCTCGTCGGTCGGGTCGAAATACCAGGGTCAGCGTGGTCCCACGCCGTCGAAGGCCTACCTGAACTTCACCCGCCCCACCGACTGACCGGCGGCAGTGCCGGATTCGTTCGGCGTTCACCTTCGACTGCGGCTGTTCATCGAATCGATCGGGACGGGTCACGTCATCGTCGCGTCGTCGACGGAAACCCGGCGTACCCACAGAACCATGAAGTTGACGGTGATCGGGTGTGGGTACCTCGGAGCGACCCACGCGGCATGCATGGCCGAACTGGGACACGACGTACTCGGGGTGGACGTGGACCCCGAGAAGGTGGCACGGCTACAAGCCGGTGAGGTGCCGTTCTTCGAGCCCGGACTCTCCGACGTGCTGCGCCGCAATCTCGCCGCCGGACGGCTGCGGTTCACCACCGATCCCCGTGAAGCCGCCGACTTCGCCACCGTTCACTTCCTCGGTGTCGGCACCCCGCAGCTGCGGCGCGGATACGGCGTCGACCTGTCCCACGTGGAGTCCGCGGTCGATGCCCTGGCGCCGCTGGTGCGCGGTGAGCACCTGGTGATCGGGAAGTCGACGGTACCCGTCGGAACGGCCGCCGCCCTGGCGCAGCGCATCGCCGTGTTGACCGCTCCCGGTTCGCATGTCGAGTTGGTGTGGAGTCCAGAGTTCCTGCGTGAGGGCTTCGCCGTCGAGGACACGCTCGAGCCCGACCGACTGGTCCTGGGCACCGACCCCGACCGCGACGACTCCGGCCCCGCCCAGGTGGTCGCCGAGATCTATCGCGAGATCCTGGAATCCGGGACGCCGTTCGTCCGAACCGATTGGGCCACTGCGGAGCTCGTCAAGGTGTCGGCCAATGCCTTTCTGGCGACCAAGATCTCGTTCATCAACGCGATCAGCGAGATCTGCGAGAACGTCGGCGCCGATGTCTCCACCCTCGCGGACGCCATCGGCTACGACGGACGAATCGGGCGCCGATTCCTGAACGCCGGGTTGGGATTCGGAGGCGGATGCCTCCCCAAGGACATCCGCGGTTTCATGGCCCGCGCTGACGAGGTGGGCGCCGGGCGGGCGCTGCGGTTCCTGCGGGAGGTCGACGCCATCAACACCCGTCGACGGGCCGCGCTGGTGGATCTGGTGTCCGACGCCACCGGCGGCGACGTACTCGGCACCAACATCGCGATCCTCGGTGCGGCATTCAAACCCGAGAGCGACGATGTCCGAGATTCCCCCGCACTCAACGTGGCCGGGCAGCTGGCGCTGCGGGGTGCGTCGGTCTCGGTGTTCGACCCCAAGGCGATGGCGAACTCACGTCGTCTGTATCCGACCCTCGACTATGCCGACAGTGCCGCGGCGGCCTGCGAGGACGCCGACGTGGTGGTGGTGGCCACCGAGTGGGCCGAGTTCGTGCACATGCTGCCCGAGGAACTGTCCGACGTGGTGCGGTCGAAGGTCATCGTCGACGGCCGACGCTGCCTCGATGCCGCCGCCTGGCGTGCCGCCGGTTGGCGTCTGGTCGCACTCGGTGGGCCGATGCGGGTGGCGGCACCGCAGATCCCGGCCGACGGGGCCGTGTCGATCGAGACCGCGGCCCCACAGGTCGCGCGGCCGCGGTCCTGAGAGCACCGTGTTAGTGTCGTGACCGCACGCCTGCGCGCGCTCAGCGGCGCGGCGGACGCGGGGGAACGTTCATGGATGCAAGGCACCGGATCGGATGACAGACGACGCGACGGATGGCGATCGGTCGGTCGAGGCCACGACCGACCTCGATGCGCGAACAATCGATCGGGTCCTGCTCGGCGACGTCGCGGCACGCCAGATCGCGGTCGGCGTACCCGCTGATCTGCCGTTCATCCTGATCGACGTCCGAGTCGAGGGCCTCCGCATCGGCATCGTCGACCCGCGCCTCGAGGCCGTCGTCGGGGAACGGCTCATCACCACCATTCGTCCCGACGTGATCGACCGACTCCTCGCCGACCATCTGGTCCGTACCGGCCGCGTGGAAGAACCCGCCACGGACGAGTGGACGAGCGAACTCCTGGAGTTGGCGTCCCGCGGTCGCGCGCGACTCGCATCGTCGGACGCCACCTTCATCATGGGGCAGCAGAACGTACGGTTCTTCCGGATCGCGCAACGCGACCTCGACGAGGCGACCGCGCCGTTACGGGGCGAGATCACCCGACTCTGTGATCAGGCGATTGCGGCCTCGGCGGACCCGGTCACCTCGGTCGTGCTCGATTCGGGACATCACCGGTGGCCGGGGCTGTCGGAGACGCTGGGCGATGCGGTCACGCTGCCCGTCGTCGCGGTGGCGGCGGACCGGATCGTCGACGAACGAACCCGACGCCATCATGAGCCGGTCGGCGAGGCGATGACCGAACCCGTGGCGGTGACCGAACCCGGGGTGCCCCAGGCGGACCCGGTACCCGTCGGTTCCGTTGTCGACGCCGTCCACATCGAAACGCCTGTGCCCGAACAGGTCCCGCAGCCGAACCAGTCGGGGGACTTTCCGGTCGCGTGGGTGGACGCGGTGATCACGCCGACCACCGATCCGATCGCCGTCGTGCGCGACGACGTTTACCCCCTATCGGACACGACCGACACCTATGCCGCGCCGTACGAACCGCTCGCGCCGTACCTGCTCGATGCGCCGACCACGCTGGACGATCCGTCGCCCCGGACGATCGCCGACACCGGGCCGGTGACGGTCGTGCAGACGGGCTACAACCCGCGGGAATGGGCACTCGACCCCGACCACAGTCCCGCCACCGCGCCGACGCGCGAGACGCCGGTCCGCCAGGGCCCGATCCGCGAGCGCCGGCACGTCGTCATTCGTGCGGCCATCGCGCTTGGCGCCGCCTGTGTGATCGTGGGACTCGCCGTCGTGGGTGTGCTCGCCGTCACCGGCGACGAGACGTCCGATCGAGCCGAGGTGCCGGTTGCGGCAGAGACCACCACGCCCGCACCCACCCGGGCCTATGCCGATCCCGCCGACGTCGTCGAGGCCGGCCTACCGGCAGCGCGCTACACACCACCGCCGCCACCGCCGCCGCCGACCACCGCGGACGAACCCACTCGTCAACAGAGCCAGCCGCGAACCCGCCAGCAGCCTCGTCAACGAGTGATCCCCAATCCGATTCCGGGCCTTCCGCCGATCGTTTTGCCATTCTGAAGTCGCTGTTCGTCGCGCCACATCGCGAGTCCTGGCGTGTTACGTTCGACCTGACTGTCACCGTTCGGAGTCTCGGACGTGCAGACGTCGGTTGATCGATGCCCGGTTTGCTGGGCATTTGGACGATCGGCAACCAGCCGGCATGGGTTCGGAAAATGCTCGAGACGGCAGGGCATGAGATCCGATGAGAGATTATGCGACGCCCGTCGGTCGCGGCACCTCGGCCACGATCGGCGATCCGCTGCGCCGCATCATTCCGGATCGACTCGGTGACATCGCGGCACGGCAGATCGCGGACGGCGTGGATCCGCAGCGCATCTTCCTCCTGGTGGACCTCGCCTCCGACGGCATTCGGATAGCCACGGTCGACCCGTCGACGGAGACCGTCGTGGCCGAGCGGATGTCGAGCATCCGCCCCGCCGACCTCGATCATCTCCTCGCCACACACCTCGTCCGCACCGGCCGGGTGGAGCGGCCGACCTCCGCGATATGGACCGCAGAACTCGTGGAACTCGCAGGTCGTGGCCGGTCCCGGCTGGCGACTGCCGAGTCGGCCGTCGTGATGGGGCGTGACCGGGTGTCGTTCTTCCGGGTCACGCGCAGCGATCTCGAGGAGGCGACCGAGGCGATCTGGCCACAGGTCGCGCAGTTGTGCGACGAGGCGGCGGTCGCGGCGCCGGAGGAGATCAGTTCGGTCGTGCTCACCGCCGGCCATGAAGCCTGGCCCGGCCTGGCGACGATGCTCCGCCGGGATGCGGAGGTGCCGGTGGTGGTGGACGGGCCCGGGGCCTTCCGGTCGGCAGGCCGGCCGTCCGATCGGCGCGGCGAAACCGCCACGCGGGCACCCGTCGCGCGGACCTCCGTCGGCTCGGCGGCGGTCGAGCAGCGCACCCAACCCGTTGAGCGCGTCGATCGGTTGCAGGACTGGCCCGACGACGCACCGATCCCGAACGACGACCCGCTGCCCGGCCCCATCGCATCGCTCGCGGCGGATCGCCCGCCCCGCTCTCGGAAGCCGTTCCGGAGACCATTGGCGGGGGTGGGGCTCGTCGCCGTCTGCGCGCTCATCGGCGTCGGTGCCGCGGTCGTCTTTGCCGCCGTCATCGCACTGTTCGGTGGCGAGGAAACCCCGGACAGTCTGTCCGAGTTCGTCGACGACGGTCGCGAGGCGTCGGCACCGGCCGATCCCGGCAGCGGTGACGCCGATCCGGCCGACCCCACCACGGCCGACCCCGGAGTCGCCGTCAGGCGAGCTCTCGCCGCGGCCCGACGGCCCGCCGAACAATATGTGCCGCCACCCCCGCCGGAGACCTACTCGTCGAATCCCGAGTCGACGACGGGCGGCCCGCCGGCACGACGCGGACCGCAGAACCGGCCGCCCGGTCCCGCACCGGCGCCACCGCCGGCTCCGCCGCCCCCGCCCGCTCCGGCACCCGCCCCGGCGCCGGGTCCACCGCAGCAGCGGACCGTCCCGAATCCGATCCCCGGGCTGCCGCCGATCGTCCTGCCGTTCTGAGCAACTGGCCGCGGCCGATGACGCTGTGGCCCACCGGGTCTATCCGGCGGCGGGTGCGTCCGGTGGATCGGTGGCAGCGGATTCGCGTGCGCGGTCGAGGTATTCGCTGAGCTGACGCGCGAGGTCGCGGTCGAGTGCGCGGTCGAGGGCATTGTGGGCGGACACCGACCCGGCGCGCCGCAGCTCACCGAGAAGCTCTGTCGCCCATTCGGATTCCGCTGTCGTCTGCGGTATCCAGCCGTCGTCGTGGCCCTCGGTGACGGCGCGCCGCCCCGCGGAGATGACGATCTCGGCGACGGCGGCCATCTCGTGGTCGAGACGTCCGTGCACATCGAGGATGCCGCTCAACGGAAGACCGAGCTTCACCAGGCGGCCGTACGCGGAGACGGTCTCCTGATCGAGGATCGTGTACCGGTCTGGGTTCTCGGAGTCGTCGGGTTCGATCAGCCCGTACTCCGCCAGACGCTCGTAGTGGACAGGGTTGCCGGAGTTGAGCAGATCCCGCAGATCCTGGGCCGACATCGTGGTCGACGTCGCGGTCGACCACGGCTCGGACACCAACTCCTCGAGACCGAGGACCTTGGCGAGATTTTCTCCGCGCTGCAGGCCGGACAGGAACTCGCCGATGTGGCGAATGGTGAAGCCGCGTTTGAGCAGGTCGTTGATGACCTTGAGTCGAGCGAGATGGGCGTCGGTGTAGATCGCGATGCGTCCCCGGCGCAGCGGCCTCGGCAGCAGCCCGCGGTCCTGATATCCGCGGACGTTGCGGGTGGTGGTTCCGGCGGCGCGTGCCAGATCGTCGATCCGGTATTCGGTCACCGCGACATTCTCGCAAATGGCGATCGCGACACCGTCACGCGGCGATTCCCCGCGCCACCATCAGCAGGAGGTGTTCGTAGTTCTCCGCCGGGTCGAGGAAGGGCGGCTGCGACTCCGCGAGTTCCAGACTCATCGCTCCGTGGACGCACGCCCAGACCTGCGCGGCCAGGCTGTCGGGATCGCCGGCCATGATCAGATTCGCGGCCTGGCCGTACCGGATGATGTCGACGAGGACGCCGAATGCGCCGGTGGCGACCTCGTCATCGGGCGTGCACTTCGTCGAGAACATCAACTCGTACAGCCGCGGATGGTCCAGGGCGAAAGCACGATAGTTGCGTCCGGCGGACAGCAGACGGGCGGCCGCGTCGGAATCGGTGGCGGCAATCCGCGCTCCGAATTCGCGGAAACCGTCGGTGACCACGGCATCCAGCAGACCGTCCTTGCCGTCGAAATGGTTGTAGACACCCATCGGTGCCACTCCCGCCTCCGCGGCGACCCCGCGCACGGTCAATGCGTCAGAACCCTCGCGTTCCAGCAGTTGCCGCGCTGCGGCGATCAGGTTCGCCCGGACCTCGGTCGCGGGTGTTCGCGGATTCTTCACGGTCGGCACGTTGACAACTGTACTAGGACGGCGTTCTATTGGAGTAGAACACTGTCCTATAAAAGTGTGACGACGTTCCACAATCCTCGAGGAGAAGCAGATGAAGACTCGTTGGTGGGCCCTGGCGGCCCTGTGCTTCGCGGAACTGCTGGTGATGGTCGACAACACGATCGTCAACGTGGCGCTGCCCACCTTGGCGCGCGATCTGGATGCCGGGATCTCCGGTCTGCAATGGATCGTCGACGCCTACACCCTGGTCTTTGCGGGTCTGCTGCTCACCGGTGGTTACCTCGGCGACCGGTTCGGGCACCGGCGCATGCTGTTGACCGGTATCGCCGGCTTTGCGGCGGTGTCCGTGTTGGCGGCGTCGTCGCAGACGCTGGGTCAGCTGATCGCAGCGCGTGCCGGCCTCGGGCTGTTCGCCGCCCTGGTGTTTCCGGCAACTCTCGCCATCATCGTGGCCGTCTTCGTCGAATCGAAGGAACGTGCTGTGGCCGTGGGTGTCTGGGCGGCGACGTCGGGCATCGCGGTGGCCATCGGTCCGGTGCTGGGTGGCTGGCTCCTGGAGAACTTCTCGTGGGCGTCGGTGTTCTGGGTGAACCTGCCGGTGGCGGCGATCGCCGTCGTCGCCATCGTCGCGGTGGTCCCGGGTACCCGACCGGAGCGTGTCGCCCGGTTCGATCTCATCGGTCTGCTGCTCTCGGTCGTCGGCCTCGGGCTGCTGACCTATTCGGTGATCGAGGGCCCGCACTTCGGGTGGGCCGACCCGCGGACGATCGCAGGGCTCCTCGTGGCCGTCGGCGCCTTGGGGTTGTTCGCGTGGCGGGAGCTGACCATCGACCACCCGATCCTCAACATCCGGCTGTTCGCCAACCGACACTTCGCCACCGCGGCCGCGATGATCAGCGTCGCGTTCTTCGCACTGTTCGGATTCATCTTCCTGATCACGCAGTACTTCCAGGCGGTCAAGGGCTACAGCCCATTCGAGGCGGGCCTGCGGACGCTGCCCTTCGCGATCGTGATGGCGGTGTTCTCGCCGGTCGCGATGACGTTGTCGCAGCGGTTCGGTCCGCGTCCGGTGGTGGTGGCCGGCGCGGCGTTCATGTCCGCCGGTTTCGGCGTGGTCGAGGTGTCGTCGCGCACCTCGGGCTACTGGGAGCTGATCATCTGGGCGATGTCACTGATGGCCATGGGCCTGGCGTTCATCTCCGGGCCGTGCACGCAGGTCATCATGGACGCGCTGCGGCCCGAACAGGCCGGCGCGGGCTCCGCGGTCAACGACACCACCCGCGAACTCGGCGGCACTCTCGGTGTCGCAGTGCTCGGCTCGGTGCTGACCTCGGTCTACACCGCCGGCGTCGTCGACCGGCTGTCGGCGCTCGGACTTCCGCGGTCGATCACCGGCCTCGCCGAGGAGTCGGTGATGGCCGGGGTCGAGGTCGCCCGGAACGCACCTGCGGTGGCGGGGGATCAGATGCTGGTCGCCGTTCAGGAGGTGTTCGTCGACGGGCTGCACAGCGCGGTGTGGGTCGCCGTCGCCATCACCGCCGTGGCGGCCATCGCGGCCGCCTACCTGTTGCGTGGCGCGCCGGGAGAGCGGTCGCCCGGGGGTGACACAGAATCCGCGAGCGCTCCTGTCGATCTGGCTCTCGCCCATTCGACGGATGGTCAGAGGCAGGACATCCGTCCCGTCCCCTGAGAACAGGAGAGCACCATGCGCACCCTCATCGTCACCGAGTTCATCAGCCTCGACGGCGTCATCGACTCGCCCGGCGGTGGCGACCACCCCCGCGCCGGCTGGACCTTCACCGACATCGACTTCGTCGAGGAGGCCTACGAGATCAAGGGCCGCGAACAGCAGGAAGCCGGCGCGCTACTCATCGGGCGCGTGAGCTACGAGGAGTTCGCACCCGTGTGGCCCTCGATGGACGAGTTCGCCGAGTACAACGCGATGCCGAAGTACGTGGTGTCGTCGACGTTGACCGACCCCGACTGGAACAACACCTCGGTGTTGCGATCCCTCGACGACGTCGCACGTCTCAAGGAAGGCGACGGCGGCACCATCCTCGTCCACGGCAGTGCGACCCTGGCCCAGGGCCTGGCCGCCGCCGGTTTGGTCGACAGGTATCACCTCCTCGTCTTCCCGGTGGTCCTCGGTTCCGGAAAGCGGCTGTTCGCCGACGATCCGGCGGAGGCGACGAACCGGTTGTCACTGGTCGAGCACGAGGCCTACGCGAACGGAGTGGTGAAGGCGGTCTACGACGTCGTGCGTGCGGACTCGGGCGATGTCGCCCGTCGAGCAGGCAGCGAGGCCGCTGTCGGCTGACCTCGGAATTGCCTCTTCAGCGCGGGCGCTCCGGGACGTACAGTGATTTGGATCACTTGCGGTCTGGTGTGTGCTCGGGGCCATTCGAGCGAGCCGGATGCGTCCGCGCAGGTGAAGAGGATCGGGTACCGGTACGACGGTCACGGTCCCACCTTGGGAGAGGCCGATCGGAGAAAGGATGCGGTTCGCGTCGCACACGGATTCGTGCCACAGTGGCGCGGCATGGCGTGACGACCGACGGTCGGCGCGCCATGTGCGACATATATGTTCACTGAACGCTATCGACGGTCCGCCATTCGGGGGCAGGCGGCCGATGCCAGTAGGAGGCTCGACCGATGTCCCCCGACGCTCCCGGCGGTGATCCGGGCCCGGTGGCGATTCGTCCACGCAATGTCAGGTTCGACCTGCGCCGAATCCCACTTCAATGGATTCCGGGCCATCCGGTCGCCTCGAACTTCATCAGCGCGCTCAATCTCATCCTCCCCGAGGGTGAACGGTGGTTCGTGGAGGCGTTCGAGGAGGCGCTGCCGCTCGTCGACGACGAAGAGCTCCGCGAGGCGATGCGTGGATTCATCGGCCAGGAAGCGATGCACTCGAATGTCCACGACGGGGTGTTGTGGGGGTATCTCCACGATCACGGCATCGACGCGACCCCGTTCCAGCGCCAGGTTGAGTGGATTTTCCGGGTGGTGCTGGGGCCGCGGACAGGTCTGTCCGGTCGTCGTCGCCGCAGGCGATTGATCGCGCGGCTGTGGGTGATAGCCGCGGTCGAGCATTTCACAGCGGTGTTCGGGGACTTCGCGCTCAACAGCCGCTGGGACGAGGCCGAGGCTGCGCCCGCACTCTGCGACCTGTACCGCTGGCATGGGGCCGAGGAAGTCGAGCACCGGTCGGTGGCCCACGACGTCGCGACCTACTTCGGCGACAGCTACTTCCGCAGGGTATGGGCGATGGCGGCAGCGTTTCCGTTGCTGATGTCGCTGCTGGTCCGCGGCACCCATTTCATCAACCATCACGATCCGTCCGCCCCGACATCCGAGGTGGCGCTGTGGCGGCAGGGGTATGCGGACTCCCGCGCCGGACACCTGCCGGGGTTCGCTCACTTCGGTGGATCACTCGCCGCCTACCTGCGCCGCGGCTACGATCCCGCCGACATCGGGTCCACCGCACAGGCGGTGGCCTACCTCGCGGCGTCGCCTGCATCGCGGATGGCGATGTGATGGCGAATCGACGATCCGCGACTCGAGTTCCCGCGCAGCTCTACGGTCGGCCGCGCGCCGACTACACCATGGCGGCCACCCGCGCGCTGTTCGGCGCGTGGATGCCGGTGTGGGAGCGGTTCCTGCGATACGACACCCGAGAGCAGGCGAGCACCACGGTCGACGTCGAGGTGAGTGCTCGGACACCGGTCTCCGCAGACGCAACCGTCATCGAGTTGCTGCTGCGACCGGCGGGCGGCACGCCTCTGCCGACCTGGGCGCCGGGTGCGCACATCCGAATCCTCCTGCCGTCCGGCCGGATTCGTGAGTACTCACTGTGCGGTCGACCCGCCGACGACGGCGAGTACCGGATCGCCGTCCGCCGCATCTCCGAGGCGGGCGGTTCCGCCGAGGTGCACGACCTCCAGGTGGGGGATGTCGTCCGGATCACCCACCCGCTCAACGCTTTTCCTCTTGCGATGCCCGGCCACGGTTCGGCGGCGGCACGACTCCACTTCATCGCCGGCGGCATCGGGATCACCCCGATCCTGCCGATGATCGAGACCGCGGAGGCGTTCGGCGTGCCGTGGTCATTGACCTACTTGGGCCGCAGCACCGACTCGCTCGCCTACCTCGAGCGACTCGCCGGCCTGAACCCGGAGGGCCGCAACCGGATCGACATCCGCACCGACGACGTGGCAGGTATCCCCACCGCAACGGGGCTCATCGAGGCCATCGGCGACGACGCAGCGGTGTACTTCTGTGGTCCACCATCGCTCACCGACGGTCTTCTCGCCGCGCTCCGCACCGCGGAGCACTGTGCCGAGGTCCATTTCGAGCGTTTCGGACTACCGACCCCGGCCGGCCGCGAGTTCGAGGTGAGCATCGCCGGCCGGAACACCCTGACGGTGGCACACGACGAATCGATGTTGACGGCGTTGTTGCGTGCCGCACCGGCCGCGACGTACTCCTGCCGACAAGGGTTCTGCGGCACCTGCAAGGTGCGTGTACTCGACGGCGAGGTGGAGCACGCCGATTCGGTGCTGACCGATCACGAACGACAGCAGGGCTTCATGCTGCCGTGTGTGTCCCGGGCTGCGGACGACAGTCTGACCATCGATCTCTGACCGCCGATCTCGGACCCTCGATCTCGGACGGGCTACCGGATCACTGGCGGTACGCGGACAAGAAGTTGCCGATACGATCGATCGCCTCGTCCAGATCACGCGACCACGGCAGGGTGACGATCCGGAAGTGATTGTGATCGGTGAGGTTGAAGCCGGTGCCCTGCACCACCAGGATCTTCTCCTGCAGCAGTAGGTCCTGGACGAACAGTTCGTCGTTGTGGATCTCGTGGACATTCGGATCCAGACGGGGGAACGCGTAAAGCGCGCCCTTAGGCTTCACACAACTGACGCCGGGAATCTGGTTGAGCTTCTCCCACGTGACGTTGCGCTGCTCGTAGAGACGTCCGCCGGGGGCGACGAGCGCCTCGATGCTCTGATAACCGCCGAGCGCGACCTGGATCGCGTGCTGCCCCGGCACGTTCGAGCACAGGCGGGTCGACGCGAGGATGCCAAGGCCCTCGATGAATCCCCGCGCGTGGTCCTTCGGCCCGGTCAGCACCAACCAGCCGGCGCGATATCCGCAGACCCGGTAGGCCTTCGACAGGCCGTTGAACGTCAGGCACAGCAGGTCCGGCGCCAGCGATGCGACGTTGATGTGCTCGGCATCGTCGTAGAGGATCTTGTCGTAGATCTCGTCGGCCATGATCAGCAACGAGTGCTGCCGCGCGAGCTCGACGAGCTGTTCGAGCACCTCGCGGGAGTACACCGCTCCCGTCGGGTTGTTCGGATTGATGATGACGATCGCCTTGGTGCGATCGGTGATCTTGGCGGCGATGTCCTCGACGTCGGGGTTCCAGCCGTTCTCCTCGTCGCAGCGGTAGTGGACGGGCTGGCCACCGGACAGGGAGGTCATCGCCGTCCACAGCGGGTAGTCGGGGGCCGGGATCAGCACCTCGTCGCCGTCGTTGAGCAATGCCTGCATGGTCATCGTGATCAGCTCGGAGACACCGTTGCCGAGAATCACGTCGTCGACGTCGAAGTACGGGAAGTCGGGGAGGAGTTCGTAGCGGGTGACCACCGCGCGCCGGGCCGACAGCACACCGGCCGACTCCGAATAGCCCTGTGAGTAGGGGAGGGCGTGGATCATGTCGCGCATGATCACGTCGGGTGCCTCGAAGCCGAAGAGCGCGGGATTGCCGATGTTGAGCTTGAGGATGCGGTGGCCCTCGGATTCGAGCCGCGCCGCGTGGGCGTGCACCGGACCCCTGATCTCGTAGCACACGTTCTGCAGCTTCTGGGACTGCTCGAGTGGCTTGAGGTTCTGGTTCAGGTGCGATACATGCGGTCTACTCACGAGTTCAATTGTGACAGCACAGCGCAAACCGGTTTTCGCGGGACGATGAGCAGCCCGAAACGACAACACCACCTTGGTACGAAACCAAGGTGGTGTTGTCGGGTATCAGTCGTTTCTACTTGTGTCCGGGCCGCTTCTTGCCCGCGGCGATGCCGAAGCCCTTCGCCTTGGATGCGCCCGCCTCCGAGATCGTCCTGGCCGACGACCCGTTCGGTGACGGAGCGGAATCCTCGGTGTCAGCATTGCTTTCGGGCTCTGCAGTGGGGGCCTCGGCAGCTGACTCGTCGACTGCTGACTCCTCGGCAGGCGACTCGTCCACTACCGACTCGTCGACTGCCGACTCGTCCGCCGCGGGTGCGGCTTCGGGCTCGCTCGGCGTCGGCGCGGGAGCGGCAGCAGCCTTCGGCGCTGCCTTGCCGATGCCACCGGGTCGCTTCTTGCCTGCGGCCATGCCGAATCCCTTGGCCTTGCCGGGGGTGGACTCGGTGGACGCGACGGTCGCCGTCTCCTCCGGTGCGGATTCGACGGTGCCGGCCGTCTCTTTCTCGACAGCCTCTGCCTCGACGGCCTCTGCCTCGACGGCCTCTGCCTCGTCGGCCTGCGCCTCGGCCGCTTCCGCGGGCTCGGGTTCGGCCGCCGCCGGCTTCGCCGATGAGCCGATACCGCCCGGTCGCTTCTTGCCCGCGGCCATGCCGAAGCCCTTGGCCTTACCGGCTTTTGCCTCGGTCGCGGTTGCTGCCGCAGGAGTACTCGGAGTCGAGGCCGGCTCTGCTGCGGGCGTCTCGGCCTCGTCGGCCGCTGCGGGCCGGCTCGGCGCGGGTGCTGCGGCGGCAGCCGGCTTGGTTGCACCGCCCGGTCGCTTCTTGCCCGCGGCCATACCGAAGCCCTTGGCCTTGCCTGCTTTTGCTTCGGTGGCCGAGCCGCCGGTCGCTGCTTCGGTATCGGCGGTCGGCGCCGCATCCGGCGCGGACTCGGCCTCGGTGACCTTGCTCTCCGCAGGTGCGTCGACGCCGGCGGCGGGCGCCGCGGCATTCGGCTTGGCGGCACCCGGCCGCTTCGCCTTGCCCATGCCGAATCCCTTTGCCGCAGGCTTGGTCTGCGTGGCCGTCTCCTCGACGGCCGCCGACGACTCGGCCTCGGCCGGGGCGGGGGCAGCAGATCCGGCGTCGGCCTTGGTCGCACCCGGCTTCTTCGCCTTGCTGCCCATGCCGAATCCCTTGGCGGCAGGCTTCTTCTCGGCCGGTGCGGCAGATTCTGCCGGCGTGGACGCCGCCGGTGCCTCGGTCTTGGCCGTGCCGCCGGGCTTCTTGCCGCCCTTCATGCCCAGACCGACCTTCGGCTTCGGCTTCGCCTCGGTGGCCGTGGCGGTCGCCGCAGCCGCGGTTGCTGCGGCCGGCTCCGGCTCCTTCTCCTCGGCGGCGGGTTCCGGCTCGGCGGTCTGGATAGAAGCGGGACCGAGGTACCGTCCGCCGCGCTTGACCTCGGGGGCGCCGCGCTTGACCGACTCCAGCAGCAGCTGGGCCACGTCGACGACCTCGATCTTGCCCTCTTGCTCGGTGTTCGCCGTGCGTGCGGTCACGCCGTCGGTGAGCATCACGCGGCAGAACGGGCAGCCGGTGGCCACCTTCTGCGGCGCATCCCCGTTGGGTTTACCCAACGTATCGAGCGCTTCATCGACCCGGTCGATGTTGATGCGCTTACCGATCTGCTCTTCCATCCACATCCGGGCGCCACCGGCACCACAGCACATGGACCGCTCGCCGTGCCGCGGCATCTCGGTGAGATTCGACCCGGACGCGGCCATCAGCTCACGCGGGGCGTCGTAGACCTTGTTGTGGCGGCCCAGGTAGCACGGGTCGTGGTAGGTGACGCCCTCGCCGAGCGGGGCGACGGGCACCAGGCGCTTCTCCCGGACCAGTTTGTTGAGCAGCTGCGTGTGGTGCACGACCTCGTACTTCGCACCGAGCTGCGGGTATTCGTTGCCCAGCGCGTTGAAGCAGTGCGCACACGTGACGACGATCTTCTTGCGCTGCTGCGGCGCGGTGGCGAACACCTCGCCGAGCATCTCGATGTTCTGCTGGGCGAGCATCTGGAACAGGAACTCGTTGCCCGCGCGGCGTGCGGAGTCGCCCGTACAGGTCTCGCCTTCGCCGAGCACGAGGAAGTTCACGGCCGCGACGTCAAGCAGCTCGGCGACGGCCTTGGTGGTCTTCTTCGCGCGGTCCTCGTAGGCGCCTGCGCAACCGACCCAGAACAGGTACTCGAAGCCCTCGAAGCTCTCCACGTCCTGCCCGAACACGGGGATCTCGATGTCCATCTCGGAGATCCAGTTGGTGCGTGCCGAGGCGTTCTGGCCCCACGGGTTGCCCTTGTTCTCCAGGTTCTTGAACATGCCGGCGAGCTCGGTCGGGAAGTCCGACTCGATCAGCACCTGATAACGACGCATGTCCAGGATGTGGTCGACGTGCTCGATGTCGACCGGGCACTGCTCCACGCACGCGCCGCAGGTGGTGCAGCTCCACAGTGTCTCGGTGTCGATGACGGCACCCAAGGCCTCGGGATCGAACTCGCCGTCAGCGGCCTCGATGCCGTTTCCGCCGCCGGTTGCGCCCTTGCTCTCGCCGACCAGCTTGCGGGCGGCTTCCGCGCGAGCCGACTCGGGGATCGCGTTGAGCTTCGCCTCGTCGACATTGCCGTCGGCGTCCACCAGCCCGACCTCGTCGCCGGCCATGTCCTGCTTGCCGCCGGCCAACAGATAGGGCGCCTTGGCGTAGCCGTGGTCACGCAGCGACATGATCAGCAGCTTCGGCGACAGCGGTTTACCGGTGTTCCATGCCGGGCACTGGCTCTGGCAACGACCGCACTCGGTACAGGTGGTGAAGTCGAGCCAGCCCTTCCAGGAGAAGTCCTCGATCTTGCCGGCGCCGAACGCGTCGACGTCGGGGTCGGCGGTCTCCATGTCGAGGACCTTGCCCTGGCTCATCATCGGCTTGAGTGCGCCCAGGGCGACTCCGCCGTCGGCCTCACGCTTGAAGTAGATGTTGACGAAGGCCGCGAAGCGGTGCCAGGCGACGCCCCAGTTGATGTTGCGGCCGACCACGGCCAGCCAGATCATCGCCGACAGCAGTTTGACGACGGCCATCGCCGAGACGGTCCATTCCGGTGCGCCCTCGAACGGCATCGCGAGGTAGTGCAGCGTCGGGGAGGCCCAGACCGGGCTCTCTTTCAGTCCGGACGCGATCTGGAGCAGCTTGACGCCGAGCATGCCCAGGCCCTCGATGATCACGACGGCTTCCACGAAGTAGGCAGCCCGGAAGTTGGAGCCCGAGAAGCGGGACAGTCGTTCGGGAACCCGCGGATGATTGAGCTGGCGGATGATCAAGAGCGCGACACCGCCGATCACGGTCCCCCATCCGAGGATCTCCTCGGCCAGGCCGTAGATCTTCCAGTTGCCGATCACCGGCCAGTGGAAGTGCGGATCGAAGGCCTGACCGTAGGCCTCGAAGACGAAGATGAAGCCGAGCAGGAAGCCCACCATCACCAGCCAGTGCGCCCAGCCGACGGTCCGGAACTTCGCCATTCGGGTGTGTGCGGCGAACTCGACGATCACCGTCTTGATTCGCGGCAGGATCGGGAAGATCCGGGAGGAATCGATCTTCTGTCCGCGGCTGATCGTGCGGACCATCCGTCCAACACCCTGGAAGAAGATCGCCCAGCACACGAGGCTGACGAGTGTCGTGATGGTACCGATGGCGATCGTCGTGGAAGTCACGGGCGCGTCCCGGCCTTTCTCTGGGGCGGCGTCGGCGGCTTTGCGCAGGCTGTGGCGCACGTGGCCGACGTGTACTACAGGTAACCGTAGTTCCTGCCGACGATCTGGCGCTGCCAAGGCTGGCCTAACCAACGCTCGGACCGTGGGAGGAGTTCCTGTCCCGATGATACCGACGAGTAACTTACTGTCGAGTCAGGTTGCCTGGTAGCCAATCTTTGTGGCGAGTGTCACAACTGAATTGATAGTCCTGCCAGCTCACAAGAATGCCCATCGCGGTTCGTTCAAAGGATGTAGTGCCGGACGGTGATCGTCGATTCCTGGTTACTTCTTCGTCACAAACACGGGTGTTGAACCGAATTTCTCACCGGTGCACGATCGCGCCTTTTTCTTTCGCTTCGCGAAGAATTGCGGACGCCGCCGGGCGCCCTCACCATTGACTCTGAACTGCAACGACGGCAGTCATATCCATCCGGAGCAGATGCCCTGAGGAGACGGCCGTGGGCGGTGTTCGTCTGTTTTTTCTTCGATTCATCGCAATTCTCGTAGTTTCTTTCGGCGCGGCGTACATCACGTGGCGGTGGACGGAAACAATTGCTTGGGGAGCATGGTGGATTGCGGTACCGCTGGCAATTGCGGAAACATATAGTTTGTCGGAATCGGTTCTGTTCGGATTCCTTGTCTGGAATGCGCGGCGCCGTGATGCGCCTGCGCCTGCGCCCGCATCGGCCACCGTTGATGTGTTCATCACCACCTACAACGAGCCCCTCGATCTGGTCCTCACGACGGCCATCGCCGCACGTGACATGCGCCATCCACACGCGACGTGGATTCTCGACGACGGCGACCGGGAGGAGTTCCGGATCGCGGCCCAGCGTGCCGGGGTCGGCTACATCACCCGTGGTGAGGAGTGGCAGGGGCGGCAACGTTTTGCCAAGGCGGGAAACATCAACAATGCCTTGTTCCGGACCGACGGCGAGTTCATCGCGATTCTCGACGCCGATCAGGTCCCCAAACCGGAGTTCCTCGAGCGTGTTCTCGGATACTTCACCGACGAGTCCGTCGCCTTCGTCCAGACGCCGCAGTACTTCTGGAACGTCCCCGATCACGATCCGCTCGGCAGTCAGGCGGAGCTCTTCTACGGACCGATCCAGCAGGGTAAGGACGGGTGGGGAGCAGCCTTCTTCTGCGGGTCCAACGCCGTACTGCGTCGTGAGGCCCTGATGGCCCTGGGCCTCACGACCTACTCGCAGGGGATCGACGCACACGGTCGTCGGGCGCTGCGAGAACGGCGGGCGCGACTCGAGGACATGATCAACGACGCCGGGCCGGGCTCGACGCTGCGTCGGCCGCTGGAGGATGCCCATACTGCCGTCCGGCTGGCGCAGATCGGACTCCGACGGGGCGAGCCGGTCGGCGACGTCGCCTTCGATCTGCAGGTGCGCATCCGGGACGTGCTCGAGTCGGCGCCGCTGCCGGAGTCGGTGGTCGCCGAACTCACCGGGACGGTCGACGCGATCGAGGTGTCCCGTATCGATCAGGCCCTCGCCATCCAGCCGATCAACACCGCGACGGTGACCGAGGACATGGCCACCGCGATGCACTTGCATGCGATGGGGTGGGAGAGCGTCTATCACCACGAAGTACTCGTCGAAGGGCTGGCGCCGGACGATCTGCGGACGATGCTCGTCCAACGGCAACGCTGGGCGACCGGCTCCATGCAGGTGTTCTTCGCCGACAACCCGCTACTGCGCAAGGGACTCAGCGTCGCGCAACGACTGATGTACCTGGCGACGATGACCTCCTACCTCAACGGATTCGCGGCCGTCGTCTACATTGCGGCACCGATCATCTATCTCGGCATCGGTGTCTTCCCCATGGAGGCACTGCCGTTGGACTTCTTCGCACGGTTCATCCCGTTCTTCCTGGCCTGCCAGTTGCTCTTCCTCGTCGCCGGCTACCGCTCCAGCGGGTTGTGGCGCGGACAGCAGATCTCGTTCGCGCTCTTCCCGACCTGGATAGCCGCGACCCTCTCGGCCGCGGCTGCTGTCTTCCTGCGCCGCCACATCGCGTTCTCGGTCACACCCAAGGTGCGGGAGGAGTCCCGCGTCGACTACCGCCCGGTCGCCATCCAGCTGGTTGCGATGATCGCGCTGGTATGTGCGTGTGCGGTCGGACTGATCCGCTGGTCGGTCGGTGCCGCCGAGACGTTCCCGACCTTCCTCTCCATCGGTTGGGTCGCGCTCGACCTCCTCCTGCTGTCCGTCGTGGTCCGCGCCGCTCATTACCGCCCGGCCGAGCCGCCCCCGCCGATCACGCCGGCGGCCGAGCAGGCGCGCGACGTCGCCGGGGACCTCGATGCCGCCGGGGCGCCGACATGAATGATCTGACCCCACAGGCTCTTCCATGTAACCGGACCCCCTGACCCCACCACGACCCTGACCAACCGAACGCCATAACCCACCGAACCCAGGAGAGACTAGATGACCACCCGAATCCCCGAGTACGCCTACTTCGGCGACGGCACCCTCGACATCACCGCCCTCGACATCGCGCTCGACGGCGCGGCGGATGTGACGACGCGTTTGAGATTGCGTGTCGCCGAAGCTTGCTCGCGTGGTGCCCGCCTCGTCCTGCTCGACGTCTCGGGCCTGACGACCGTCACACCGTCCGGGGTCGCGGACCTCCTGCATGCGATGCGGGCAGCCCGGACGCAGGGCGCCGACCTGCGCGCCTATGGGCACTCGCCGGTGCTGACCGATGCGCTGGAGGCGCTCGACCTGCGCAAGGTGTTCACCGTGCACGCCAACCGGCAGCACGCCATCGATCGCACGCGGCCGACCGGTCCGGTCAGACACCGGGCACGTCGGCCAGTCCTTTCCGGAAGGCGCTCTCGCTCAGCGGGTTCGAGTTGAACCTCCAGTCCCGTTCCTTGTTGGCCTGGAACCAGACGAATCCCTCAACTCCCGGCGTGATCGTCATGAGGCGCACGAAGTGAGTGATCCAGTCGGCCTTGCGGGTGGGGTCGGGATCGTCGGCCGAGGCCACCTCGGCGACCAGGATGGGTTTGGCGTCGTCGAGGGCTCGCAGGCGACGCAGGCTGTCGGCGAAGATGTAGTCGGGCGACGCCCAGCCGTGGACGCCGTCGTCACCCCAGTTGTAGCCGTCGAGCCCGAGACGATCGACGTACTCCGCTCCCGGGTAGGCGGCTTCGAAGTCGGCGATTCCGCTCACCGCAGCCATCGGCGCCCACACGAACGAGACATTCTCCGCCCCTGCCGATCTGATGATCTCGTGCATCCGAATCCAGGTGTTCCGGTAGGACTCGGCCGTGTTGCCGTTGACGGTGATGCCCCACGGGTACCAGTCCCCGTTCATCTCGTGGGCGAACCGCAGCAGCACCGGTTGCCCCCAGTCGGCGAGCTGCTGTCCCCAGCGCCGCAGGTCGGCGTCGTGAACCCCGGTCGCGAAGGTGTCGAGTCGGTAGTCGGGTTGTTCCGGCCCGCCGTCGGGCTCCCACGGTTCGATCGTGACGACAGGTGTCGCACCCGACGCCGAGATGGTCGCGAGATCATCAAGCGGCACAGGCTCGTTCAGGGCCGAGAAGGTGAGGATGAGGTCGAGGGACTGGTCGGCACGGGTCGCTACGCCGACCACTCCGGCGTCCGACGTCACGTCCGTTCCGTTGAGGTCGGGGAGGTAGGCCCCCCATTGGACGTGATGTGGTTGCGTCTCGTCGGCGGGCGCGTGGCACGCCGCGGTGACCGCGACGACTGCGAGCAGGGCTGCCGTAGAGCGGGGCATGCTGAACGTTCTGATAGGTGTGCGCCATCTCATCGAGTCCGACTCCGTCCGTCCGTGCCTGTGAGAAGAGGGGCCTGCGAAAGGGGCCTGGAAGCGACCGGCCTTGAAATGAGTGTGACATGACCACGCCTCCAATCGAAACTGAAAGTGCGCGTGACGAAGTCGATGGCGGATTTGCCGACCGCTGGTCGAAGCGTCGCCGACGACACCCCTCGATCCTGATCCCCGTCATCGCGATGGTCATCGGTGTCGGTGCCGCCGGCGCCCTGTTTCAGCACTATCTGCCTCCGCCCGAACCTCCCTGTGCGGTGGTCGATTCGACGCGCGTCGTGCCCGACGAGGGGGTGCTGTTCGGCGTCAACCTCGACTGGGAGGCGGAATCGCTCGGACAACACCGATCGATGCTCGGACACGCGCCGGCGGTGGCCGTCCAGTTCTCCGACATCCCGTACGACAACGCGACCTGGGCACACACCGTGGCGGCCGCGGAGCAGGTGAAGACGGATTCCGGCGTCATGGTGCTGACCCTGGAACCCCATGCCGGCCTGGCCGCAATCGACGAAGGCGTCATCGGACGCCTCGGCGACGACCTACGGAAACTCAATGATTCAGGGGTGCCGGTGATCCTGCGGTTCGCCCACGAGATGAACGGCACCTGGTATGCGTGGGGGCAGCAGCCGGTGGCCTACGTGGAGACGTTCCGCAGAGTCGCGGCGATGATCGACCGCAAGGCGCCCGGGACGGCGATGATGTGGGCGCCGAACTACGGTGGCGGCTACCCGTTCGTCGGTGGCAAGTACGCGGCGGCTCCCGAAACCGCGGATTTCGACCTCGTCGACACCGATCACGACGGTGAACTCACCGCCGACGACGACTCCTACGGCCCGTACTACCCGGGCGACGACGTGGTCGACTGGGCCGGGATCTCGTTGTACCACTGGGGCAACAAGCGACCGTGGGGCGACAACGAGATCACCGAGCCGGGAAAGTTCAGCCGGATGCTGGAAGGTACCTACCTCGGCACGGCCGGTGACGACCGAGCGGTTCCGAACTTCTATCAGGAGTACGGAGTCGACCGCGGCCAGCCTGTTGCGATCGTCGAGACGGCGGCGATCTACACCCCGTCGAGGGCCGACGAGGGCGCCGCGGAACTCGCGGTGAAGTCCATGTGGTGGAAGCAGGTCTTCGCCGCCGACATCCCGGACCGTTTCCCGGAACTGAAGATGATCAACTGGTTCGAATGGAAGAAGTACGAGATCGAGATCGACGACACCGTCGATTGGCGGGCGGCCGGTTCGCCGGTCGTGCACGACGAGTTCGTACATTCACTACCGGACTGGTTCCGCTACGCGGAGGCGGTCGATGCGTGCTGAACGCGGGTTCGTGCGTCAACCACCGACACCGGCGACCTTCTCGAGATCCTCGAGGGCACTGTCGAGGTGGGTGAGGATGCGCTGGAGACTCGGGAGCTCCTTGCGTGCGCCGATGATGCCGAAGTTCACCTGGTCGCCGGTGGTGGTGAGGGTGATGTTCATGGCCTGCCCGTGCATCGCGATCGACACCGGGTAGCAGCCGTCGAGTCGGGCGCCGTTCCAGTACATCGGCTGCGACGGGCCCGGCACGTTGCTGATCAGCAGGTTGAACTGGGGCGGTGTGGTTCGCACGAATCCGGGGACCGGTGCGAGGGCCAGCGGGGCGAAGGTGGCGGCGCCGAACATCAGCGCCTGCAGTGTGGGGAGTCCACGGATCACCTGCTTGGCCTTGCGGGTGGACGCGACCACTGCGGCGAGGCGTCGTTCCGGATCGGGTTGATCGGTCGCCAGGTTGGCCATGATCGCGGTCACCGCATTGCCTTCGCGGCCGCTGTCGCCATGCATCGAGACGGGGAGTGCGGCGATCAACGGGCGGTCGGGCAAGGCGTCCTGGTCGATCAGGTAGGCGCGGAGCGCACCGGCGCAGGTGGCGACCACGACGTCGTTCAGGGTGATGCCCAGCGAGGTGCTGATCGCGTCGAACCGTTCACGCGGCCACTGCTGGGCGGCGAATCTGCGTGCACTACCGATCGGTACGTCGAGGATCGTCTTCGGCGCGGGCACGAAGGGCGCGGCGAAGTCGTCGTCGGTGATGGCCGTCCACGCGATCTTTGCCGCAGCTGCGGGCGCGCCGACCACCTGGCCCACGGCGCCCAACGTCTGCCCAGCTGTCCCGGTGATCCGCTCGACTGCCGAAACGCTCTTGGGCGCACGCGGATTCCGACGTCGCCGCAGTGCGGGGTCCCACCACGCCGTCCCGCTTCGGTCGTCGGGGTCCGGCGACAGGGCGTTCTCCAGCAAACGGAGCGCTGAGACGCCGTCGAGCAGGGAGTGATGGATCTTGGTGTAGACGGCGACGCGTCCGTCGTCGAGGCCCTCGATGATGTGCAGCTCCCACATCGGCCGGTTGCGATCGAGGAGGGCGCTGTGATTGAGCGAGACGTACCGCAGCAGTTCGCGAATGCGTCCCGGACGGGGGAGCGCGGCACGGCGGACGTGGTAGTCGACGTCGATGTCGTCGTCGAACGACCAGGCGAGCGAGCCCACCAGCGAGGCCGGTGAGGCCGGGCGCTTGCGGAACAGCGGCCGGATCTCCGGGCAGGAATGGAACGTCTCGAAGATCTCGGTCGCGAGGTCGGTCGCGGACTGACCTTCCCTGGGGATGAACAGTTGTAGCCCACCGGCGTGCATCGGCTGCTCGCGGTTCTCCGCGAGCAGGAACATCGATTCGGTGATCGGCATGTAGGGCATCGGCGGGCGACCTTCGGACTCGAGTGGCGTACCGCGGTGTCGCGGCGCGTCATCCCAGTATCGGCCCGGTACCGATCACCGAGGCGAATTCGGCGAATCCGCCGCTCCGTTGTCGAGGGCCTCCTCGATGGTCGAGTAGGTCTACCCGATGGTCGAGTAGGTGCGAGCTTGCGAGCACCGTATCGAGACCCCCGCGAGTGTCTCGATGGTCGAGTAGGTGCGAGCTTGCGAGCACCGTATCGAGACCCCCCACGCCTCACCTGCCAACCGCTACCGGCGCCGCCAGTACTCCCAATTGAATTCGCGCACCCAGCTCGTCGCGGACACCCCAGTGCTCGGCCAGCCGGTCGCCCTCGGTGCGGTAGATGTGCACGGTCGGCATCGCGTAGGTGCGTCCATCGGCGCCGGGCCCGTGCACCGCGTCGACGCCGACGCCGTGGGCCACGGCGCGCAGCACGATCCGGTCGTCGGTGCTGAAGAAGTCTTCGATCTCGTATCGGATTCTGAGCACCTGGGTGACGAAGGTCAGGATCTGCTGGTACCCGGCCGGGCCGGGCGGCAGCGGAAACGGCGAGCCGTGATCGACGAAATCGTCAGTGACACATGACTCGAGGCACGACAGGTCGCGCGAGTTGATGGCATCGAAGACGGCGTGCGCGGCAGGGACGGCGGGGTTGGTCGGATAGGACATGGGTAGACTCCTCGGCGACAGGAATTGAATGGATTCATATTCCATTGGAATGAGAATCTAACAGATTGAGGTGCACATGGCCAGGGCGTATGACAGCTCGGGGCGCGAGCGCGCCGCAGCCCAGACCCGAGAGCGGATCGTTGCCACTGCACGTGAGCTCCTGCTACACGGGGGCTATGCGCAGATGAAGATCACCGATCTCGCCAAGGCTGCCTCGGTGAGTCCGCAGACGATCTACAACGCGATCGGCGGGAAGGCCGAGGTGATCAAGGCGGTCTACGACGTCATGCTGGCCGGCGACAGCGACGAGACGCCGATGAGTGAACGTCCGGAGTTCCTCCGACTCACCGCGGCGGGCACGATCGACGAGTTCGCCGCCGCGTACGCCGGCTGGACCCGCGGTATCCACGAGCGCGTCGGCCCGCTGCTGGGCGTACTGCTCGAGCACGGTGCCGCCGGCGACCCCATCCTCGAGGAACTGGTGCAGAAGATGAACTCCGAACGGAGACAGGGCAACACGAACGCGCTCAAGCGATTGACGCAGCGGGTCGAGCTGCCGGAGGGGGCGGCGGGCACCCGGCTCATCGATGCGATGTGGACTCTGACCGGGCCCGCGGTCTACGACGACCTGGTGGGTCGGTGCAACTGGAGTTCGGGGGATTACGAACAGTGGCTGGCCGCGCAACTGGCGACCACACTGCGGGCGCGATGACGCAGGCGCTGCGATGACCCGGGCCTTGCGGTGGGTGGTCCTGATCGCGATGGTTGGGGCGGAACTCCTGGTGACCATCGGTGCCACATGGGCGTTCTGGTCGGCGTCGGGACGGGTGGTCGAGGAGGATGAGGTTCCGGTCGGCTCGACGGCGTTGGTGCTCGGGTCGCTGGTCGACGACGGGGAGCCCGGTGACTACGTTCGTGGCCGCTTGGACACGACACTGGAGCTGTACAGATCGGGGCGGGTTGATCGGATCATCAACTCCGGCAATGGTTCTACCTACGCGGGCAACGAACCGGCCGTGATGCGAACCTATCTGGAGGACGGGGGTGTGGCGCCGGGCGACATCGTCGACGACCCGCTCGGCCTGGACACCGACGCCAGTTGCCGCCGCGCCCACGACGACCTCGGAGTGGAACGCGCTGTCATCATCACCCAGGACTTTCACGTGTCCCGGGCGATAGCCCTGTGTCGGAGCCATGGGATCGATGCCACCGGGGTCGCCGCCGAGTGTGAGTGTCCGACGGTGACGGTGCTCCGAAATCACGTGCGGGAGTTGTTCGCACGGCCGTGGGCGCTGGTGGGTGTGCTGTGAGTGCCGAGATCCCGCTGAATCAACGCTTCCCGAGCGCCAACCGCGGCCGCCCGGTGAGGTACAGGGACCCCGGCAGTCGCCGCAGGATCTCCATCAGCAGCAACGACCCGCCGATCGTCGCGATGTAGGTGACGATCGTGCCCCACGGTTGCCCGGGCGTCGCCAGAATCCACGGCTGATCACCGGACTGCGGCATGAGCACGAAGTACAGCACCAACACGTGTGCGAGGAAGACTCCGAATGAGCGGTTCGACGCGAACGACACCACCCGGGCGAAGCGCGGGGTGAACTCACGCCAATTCGAACCCCAATGCGCCGCGGCCGCATAGAGACACGTGATCGCCACGATGAGGAACGGCAGCAGCCACGGGAAGAATGCGGAATCGTGGTCGTGGACCGGACGGTCGCCGAACCACACACCACCGAGGTAGATGCCCACTGCCAGCGCGGCGGTGGCCATCAGCGCCCCGAACAGCCACCAACCCTTGCCCTCCAGCCAGCGGGCGATCGCCTCGCGATGTACCGCCGCGACCGCCCCGTAGAGGATGAAGAACTGGTACGGGATGAACGTGGCGTAGTGATGCCACCAGACTCCGGCGATCGCGGCGGGCGGTTCCCAGTAGGTGATGGTCGACGTGATCGCCACCTGCACACCGAGGCTCGCGCCGAGCAGCAGGACATGCCTGCCCGCGGTGGCGCGCACCAACCGCAGGATCAGCGGGAACAGCAGATACACCTGCAGCATCACGAACAGGAAGTACATCTGGAAACCCGACAGACCCCAGGCGATCAGGTGGGCGAACTCGGTGAGCCCACCGATCGGGTCCGACAGCAGGTCGCCGATCCGGTCCCGTGCCCACACCTGCTGCACCAGCCAATAGATCGCCGACCAGATGAGGTACGGGAAGATCACCAGCTTGATGCGGCGACGCCAGAATCCGGTCGTGCTGAAGTCGGCCTTGTCGTAGTTCTGGTACATCAACACGAACCCGGTCAGAGCAAAGAACGTGTTGCGCGTGAAGTGCAGCAACAGCGACGCCGTGTTGACCCCGAGGTTGTTGAACTCGTCGGTGGTCTGCGTCAGGCAATGGACGAAGATGACCAGCGAGAAGGTCGTCGCGCGAATGAGGTCGAGATGATGCAGGTAGGCGCGTTTGCCGACTCTCCGGATCGTCGCAGTCGCGCCGACGCCGGAATCGGCGGACTCGCCGCCGGGCTTCGGTGCAAACATCGTCATGCGTGTGTCACGACCCCAACCACTCGATGGACGATCCGGAGCGGATCGCGCTCAAATTAACAGCCTCACCTGGGGACAAGCTGAGTCGAAACCCCGCGGTGGGCCGTCGTTCCGAGTCCATTGTCGGTGTGGTCGGCGCTCACCACCACTGCAGGGCGGGGCCCAGGTCGGCGTCGACGGCCGGGATGAGACTCCGTACGAAAGTCGCCGACAGGTGGTGATAGTCGTGCCAGACCAGGATGTTGCCGACCACGGCCGGGCAGTATGTGGCGTCGCACATCGCATCGGAGTAGTCGAGGAAGTTCATGTTCGGGAAGTCCGGGGCGACCGCCAGAGCCGGGTCCGTCGGGGCGAGCGCCATCTCGCGGGTAACGCCGCAGACCTCGGGCTTGTTGCCCTCGGCCAGGCACTCCGGCGGCGTGACCTTGCCATGTGCCCACGGGTTGTCGCGGACCGCCACCACCCGCTGTCCGCGGTCGCGGAACTCCGCGAAGATGTCCTTGTAGTCCTGCGGGACGAAGTCGCCGCGGGCACCCTTGCCCTCTTCGGGGCGGGTGGAGTTGGTGAACACGACGTCGGGGCGGTCGACCGCCAGTCGGTCCATCACCCGCCGCGACCAGTCGTTGCACTGGTAGTACTTCTGCCCGAACCAGGTGAAGACGTGGCTGGTGGTGAGGGCGCAGCCGACCTTGAGATACGTGGTGACCTTGAAACCGCGCTGCCGGCCGATCGCGTCGAGCGCCGTGATCCAGTACTCGGCGTGCGACCCGCCCACCAGCGCGACGGTGCGTGTCGCCGTCGGGTCGCCGTACACGCCGACCTTGATCGACGGGTCCTTCCACCCGGAGATCACGGAGTCGTACGAGGTGATCGGCCAGTCCTTGTCGACGACCTCCGGGCTCGGCTGCGCGTCGACCTTGGGCACCGCCGCACCGTCGAGGTAGGCGCGGGCGCCGGGGTACAGGCGGGGATCGAGGTTCTCCGTGTTGACCGTGGCGTTCGCCGCGTCGCGCTGCCAGATCACGGCCGTCGTGCCGGCGACGACGGTGCAGACCACGATCACCGCGACGAGACCGCGGCGATAGATGCGGGAGGCGCCGGACTTGGTCCCGGCACGCAGTGGCGCTTCGATGAACCGCGTGGTCGCCCACGCCAGCACCACCGAGACGGCGAGGATCGCCGTGCCCTCCAACCAGTTCACGTCGTCCTGATAGCGCCAGCTCAGGTAGAAGATCAGCAGCGGCCAATGCCACAGGTACAACGCGTAGGCGATTGAACCGAGCCACACCAGTCGCCGGTGTGCCAGTGCTCGGCTCACCGCGCCCGGACCCGATGTCGCATCGGACATGGTGGCCGCCGAGCCGGTCCAGATCAGCAGCAGGGTGGCGCCCACCGGGACCAGCGCCATGGCACCGGGGTATTCCTGGACCCCGGAGATCCACCAGCCGCAGCTGGCGATGAGGACCAGAGCGACGGCACCGAGAGCGTTGCGCAGCCACGTCGGCATCGCGACACGCGGAATCCAGACCGCGAGAAGGCCACCTGCGAGCGGTTCCCACAGCCGGGCCACGGTGTCGTAGTAGTTGAACGGCTGATTGATGCCATGCCGGTGGACGGCCCAGGCGAACGACACCAGCGCCACGGCCAGCAGTGATGCGCCGACGACCCCTCGGATCACCGTGGGGTTCGCGAACACGGCGTATCGCCGGGACAGCGCGCGCAGGACCCCGCCCAACGCCAGCGCGCTGAGCAGGGTGAGCACGAAGAACTGCCCCTGCATGGACATCGACCACAGGTGCTGCATCGGGCTGATCGCCGAGTCGGCGGCCTGATAGTCCTGCGAGTCGAACGCGAGATGCCAATTCTGGTAGTACAGCGCGCTGGCCTGCAGTTCGGCGCCCAGCGGACCCCAACGGGTTTTCGGCATCACCACGGCGACCATCGCGGCGACGAAAACGAGGACCACCAGCAGCGCGGGTAGCAACCGTCGGACGAGCCGCCAGAACCGCGGCCACGGATTGACCGCCGTCGCCCAGGGCACCGACTCCGGTCGCGTCGCGACGACATGCTTGAGCAGGGACGCGACGAAGAAGTAGCCCGACAGGACCAGGAACACGTCGACGCCGCCGGACACCCGGCCGAACCACACGTGGAAGACGGCGACCAGCGCGATGGCGATCCCGCGCAGGCCGTCGAGGTCCAGCCGGTACCCGGAGGTATTGCCGGTGGCGGCATCCTCATTGGGGGTCCGGGTGGGGGTGACGGCCGTGCTCACAGGCAGGGATGCTACTTGGGGGCAGCCGGAAAACCGCACTTGAACGCGGCTGTGTGGGGTGGGTCGCACCGATTGGGGCATTTCTGTCGCGTTTGCCGCCCGCCGGCGCTGGGAATTGCTGACAGACGCTGAGAGATGCGGCAGCCCGATTCGAAGGGAGTCCGATGACCGACCCCGAAACCACGACAGGTGGCGGCACGCCGGAAGGCCACGAGGAGCAGCCGGACCCGCGGTCGGCGCGGGAGGAGGTCGACGAACTCGAGGAGAAAGTCGTCGACCCGCCGGACGAGGAGCCCGAGGTCGATCCGGCAGCGGCCGCCGACCCAGGCACCGAGGATCTGGACAGCCCGGATGCGGGCGGTGCCGAGCCGCCCGACTGAGCCCCTGTTCCCTGAGGAACGAGCGGGCGTCGCACCCCCGGTCCCTGAGGAGCCCGTGAGGAACGAGCGGGCGTCACACCCCTGATCCCTGAGGAGCCCGTGAGGAACGAGCGGGCGTCACGAAGGGTCTCCCGCACATCCTCCGACCAACTGGCCCTTCGTGACACTCGGCTAGGAGGCTGCTGAAGAAGTGGTCTCTTGCGGCTGACGCTGTCGCCGAATGCTGGGTCGGCTGAGTCGCGGGCGGGTGCCATTGGGGCGCCTGCCCCGGGCGGGGTCAGGTGGTGGCCAGGGTCCAGGTGTTGTTGGTGGTGCTCAGTCCCAGGGTGATCAGGCGGCGCAGGTTGATCGCGGCGACACGGTG
>NZ_JAZDUF010000003.1:0-657226 GCF_036350415.1 Gordonia sesuvii | reverse complement strand
ACATGCGGTGGGTGCTGAACTCGCCGGCCAGATAGGCCATCCGAATCTTGGGGTACTCCTGCAGGGATGCGCCGAGTGAGTACCATTCGCCGGCTTTGGTTTTGTTGATCCGTAATGCCAGGGAGATCTCGCCGACCGCGGTGTTGCGGGCGGTCTGGCCGAAGATCATGCGGTGGCGGCCGTCGGCGCCGAACAGTCGCTCGTTGTAGGCGCTTTCGCCGATGTGGTAGGCCATCAGCAAGGCGCGGGCTTCGGCTTGCCGACTCAACCGCAACGCATCCCGCGCGAACGCCCCCAATCCCTCAGCGCCGACCGACGACAACAGGTTGTCGTCGGCTGCGGGATCGGTGTAGGTGAACACGCAACGCCTTTCGTGAGTGGGAGGTGCTGTGCGGGAACGGGACTGATGTCAGAGTATCGGGTGGGTCTCACAATTTCGGCTATTGATCCGGAGCCTGTGGAAAACGGTGGGTCTGCGTTTTTCGATTACGTTCAGAGTATCGGTTGGGTGTGACAAGTTCGGTGGTGCAGTGGGTTTCGCTAGCTACGAGGTCTCGATACGTCCTCGCCTAGCGGCTCGGACTACTCGACCAGCGGTTGAAGTTGCGGCTCGGACTACTTGACCAACGAGTGGGGCGGTTCGGCGGGATCGGTATGGGTGAACACGCTAGGCCCTTCGTGTGGGGGAGGTGCTGTGCGGGAATGGGACTGGTATCAGAGTATCGGGTGGGTCTGACAAGTTTGGTAGGTCAGCGGCGGCTTGTGGATGCGTTGGGACTGCGCTCTTCGATTGCGTTCAGGATATCGGTGGGGTGTGACAAGAACTGTGGTGCAGTCGGATTGGTGGGTTCCGGAGGTCTCGATAACGTCCTCGCCTAGCGGCTCGGACTACTCGACCAGCGGACGGGGTGGCTCGGACTACTCGACCAACGGGTGGGGGCGCTCGGACTACTCGACCAGCGGATGGGCGCTCGAGGCGACGAGATCGGCTTGCACGACCAGGTTCTCGTCGGTCAGACCTGCCTCGTCGAGTCGACATGTGACGAGCAGGAGCCGACCGGGTATCTGTTCGCGAAGCTGTGGCGCACTCTGGATCTCGCCGTGGCGGCCGTAGGCCCTCACCGATGACACGCGATACGTGAGTACCCCTGTCCGGGTGGCCACAGTCACCGATTCACCGACCACGACGTCCTCGAGATCGTTGAACACGCCGTCACCGCCGGATACCGCGTGTCCTGCGATGAAAGTGGTTCCCGGAGAATCTGTTCCCGGTTGCGAGCGGCACGCCAGCCAGTAGGGGTCGGACAGGGTCGGCGGATCGATGGTCGGGCACACCGACTCGGGAAGTGCGCGGATCTGCTTGTCCAGGCCGATGGAGGCGATCATCAAGCGGGTCGGCTCCGACGCGGGCACGGCATCCTGCCGGTCGGCTGCCGGCAGGATGAGCGGTGTGGTGCTCGCGGGGATGTCGCCTGCCGGTTGCGCATCGGTGCACGCGGCGACGGCAAGGCACAACCCGGCAAGCAACGTCACTGCGGCACAACGGTAAGCCGTGGACCAGGACACTTCGCGCGCAGGCGGTCAGCCGCGACGAGCACGTCGTCGCCAGCCCACGCCGGCTCCGATCGCAACCGCGGCGGCCAACCCGAACCCGGCGAGCGCGACACCCGACGAGGTCTCGGCTCCCGGCGTGACGTCGGCTCCGGTGTGGAAGGTCAGCCCGTCGCGGTAGGCGAGGGGTTTGTACTCGCCCTGGTCGTCGGTGTAGCCGTACACGACATCGCCGCGGGTGCCGGAGGTGGTCGTGATCTCCTCGCCGCCGGGCCCCGACGTCGGGGGAGTGTGCCCCGGCGCGACCTGCGGGAGGTCGACCTTCGGGATCACGATCGAGCCGCCGCCCCCACCGCCGATGTTGATCTCGATCGTCGGCCACTGCGGGATCACGATCGGCGGGACGGCCGGAGCAGGTGCCGGCGCCTCCGGTGACTCGGTGGTCGGGACTTCCGGCGTGGTCTCGACCGGCGGCGGCGCCGGGGTCTCCGGCACCTCGGTCGTGGGTGTCTCCGGGACCGTGGTCTCCGGCGTTGTGGTCTCGGGCGCCGTGGTCTCGGGTGCGGTGGTCTCCGGAGTTGTGGGCTCGGGAGCCGGCACCTCGGTCGTCGGAACCTCGACGGGCGGAGTCTCCGTCGGGGGAGCGGGAGGCACAGTGGTCGGAATTTCAGGGGTTTCGGTGGCGCCGGGCTCGCAGTCCTCGTCCTTCACCGGAGGCTTCGGCTTCGGATGATGCCCGTCTCCCTTGCCCCCGTGACCCTTGTCCCCGTGGCCGCCGTGCCCCTTGTCCCCGTGGTCTTTGCCGCCCCCGTGGCCGCCCTTGCCACCGTGACCCTTGTCCCCGTGGTCCTTCCCACCCCCATGGCCATTGCCGCCATCGGAGCCCTTGCCCCCGCCGGCCCCTTTGTCCCCATGGCCTTTGTCCCCGCCGGAACCCTTGCCGCCGTGGCCCTTGTCCCCGCCGGCCCCTTTGTCCCCATGGCCTTTGTCCCCGCCGGAACCCTTGCCGCCGTGGCCCTTGTCCCCACCGGAACCCTTGTCCCCACCGGAACCCTTGTCCCCACCGTGCTTGCCGCCCGACTCCTTGCCACCCCCGGACTCCTTGCCGCCCTTCGACGAACTGCTCCCGGAATGCCCGCCCTGCGACGACGAACCGTCGCCCGCCACGGCAACCGCAGGCACCGCCAGCGAGATGGACAGCGCCGCAGCAGACGCGCAGACAGCGATGCGCAGACGCGCAGAATTCCCCGACCGAACCATTTGCACAACCCCCCGAACCGAACAAATGCGATGTAAGGGTTCTACTGGACAAATGTGTCCGCGGCGTAGCCCGGATCGGCTGCCGTGATCGACATCACGCCACCTGTCGTTCACTGAGAGCATCCTGAACGATTTTGGCCGCATCGCGGCCGTTTGGAACACTGGACCCCGTGACCCGATCCGCTGAAGCCGCCGCGAACTCCGCGGCGCTGTTCCGTCGAGCTGCCCAGGTCATCCCCGGAGGGGTCAACTCCCCGGTGCGGGCGTTCTCCGCGGTCGGCGGCGACCCGCGATTCATCGCGTCGGCGCAGGGCTGCCACCTCACCGACGTCGACGGCAACGACTACATCGATCTGGTCTGCTCCTGGGGCCCGATGATCCTCGGCCACGCCCACCCCGCCGTCGTCTCCGCGGTGCAGCAGGCGGCCGCCGGCGGCCTGTCGTTCGGCGCACCCACCGAGGCCGAGGTCGAACTGGCCGAGGAGATCATCGACCGCGTCGACCCCGTCCAACAGGTGCGACTGGTCAACTCGGGAACCGAGGCCACCATGTCGGCCATCCGGCTCGCCCGCGGCTACACCGGCCGTTCCAAGGTCATCAAGTTCGCCGGCTGCTACCACGGTCACGTCGACGCGCTGCTCGCCGACGCCGGGTCCGGAGTCGCCACCCTCGGCCTGCCCACCTCGCCGGGCGTGACCGGCGCCTCGGCCCACGACACCCTGGTGCTGCCGTACAACGACCTCAAGGCCGTGGCCAAGGCGTTCGAAGAACACGGCGACGACATCGCGGCCGTCATCACCGAGGCCGCTGCCGGCAACATGGGCGCCGTCGCCCCGCACGACGGCTTCAACGCCGGGCTGCGTGAGGTGACCCGACGACACGGCGCGCTGCTGATCATGGACGAGGTCATGACCGGATTCCGGGTCAGCCCGTCCGGGTGGTACGGCCTCGACGGCGTCGGCGGCGATCTCTACACCTTCGGCAAGGTCATGAGCGGTGGCCTGCCCGCCGCCGCGTTCGGCGGTCGCGCCGACGTGATGGAGCGCCTCGCCCCGACCGGCCCGGTCTATCAGGCGGGCACGCTGTCCGGGAACCCGGTCGCGGTCGCCGCCGGCCTGGCCACCCTGCGCGCCGCCGACGCAGCGGCCTACCGCACCCTCGACGACAACGCCGACCGTCTGTCCGCGCTGCTCACGGACGCCCTAAACAGCGCCGGCGTGGCTCACCGCGTGCAACGCGCCGGCAGCATGCTCAGCGTGTTCTTCACCGATTCGCCCGACCCGATCGTTGACTACGCAGGCGTCAAGGCGACCGAGACCTGGCGTTTCGCCCCGTTCTTCCATGCGTTGCTCGAGCGCGGCGTGTACGCACCGCCGAGCGCTTTCGAGGCCTGGTTTGTGTCCGCCGCGCTGGACGACGATGCTTTCTCACGTATAGCCGACGCACTGCCGGCCGCCGCCTCGGCGGCCGCCGCAGCTGTCAACCCAGCGGGGGAGCAGTAAGTGACCAACACGATCGTCCACATGATGCGGCATGGGGAAGTGCACAACCCCGAGGGCATCCTCTACGGCCGGCTGCCCGGCTTCCGACTCTCCGACACCGGTCGGGTCCAGGCGCACAAGGTCGCCGACACCCTCGCCGACCACGACATCGCCGCGGTCTTCGCGTCCCCGCTCCAGCGGGCGCAGGAGACGGCGACGCCGATCGCCGGCGGGCACGGCCTCGAGGTCGTCACCAACGACGAACTCATCGAGGCCGACAACGTCTTCGAAGGTCTCAAGGTCTCCGTCGGCGACGGCGCGCTCAGCAAGCCGCGCCACTGGCCCAAGATGCGCGACCCGTTCACCCCGTCGTGGGGTGAGCCCTACATCCAACTGGCCCACCGCATGCTGGCCGCCGCGAACAAGGCCCGCGACGCCGCCCGCGGCCACGAGGCCGTCTGCGTGAGTCACCAGTTGCCCGTCTACACCCTGCGACGCTTCCTGGAAGGGCAGCGGCTCTGGCACGACCCGCGTCGTCGGCAGTGCTCGCTGGCGTCGCTGACCAGCCTGATCTACGAGGACGACGCGCTCGTCGACATCATCTACTCCGAGCCCGCCGGCGCCTCGGACCCGTTGGCCACCGGGGCGTGACCGGGCCGGTGCGATAGGACGAGCGTGCGCAAGTTTTCCCTGCTGCTGACGATGTTGGCGGCCGTGATGGTGGTGACCAGCGGCTGCAGCACCGGCGACGACGCGGTCGCGCAGGGCGACACGTTCCAGTTCGTCTCACCCGGCGGGCAGATGGTCATCACCTACCCGCCGGAGCAGCGCAAGCAGATCGCCGAGCTGTCCGGGCCGGATCTCGTCACCGATGAACCCCTCTCGCTGAGTGACGAACGATTCCGCGACAAAGTCGTCGTCGTCAACGTGTGGGGATCGTGGTGCGGACCCTGTCGCGGCGAGGCCGACGACCTCGAGACCGTCTACGAGGAGACCAAGGATCTCGGTGTCGAGTTCCTCGGCATCGACCTGCGCGACGACCGGCAGAGCGCCCAGGACTTCGTCGCGGACCGCAACGTCGGCTACCCGTCGATCTACGACTTCGGCGGCCTCACCCTCGCCGCCCTCACCACCCCGACCTCGGTGGTGCCCACCACCGTCGTCCTCGACCGGCAGCACCGTCCGGCCACCGTGTTCCTCAAGGCGGTCACCGCCGAGGAACTCGACGCGGTGGTGCGGCGCGTCGCCGCCGAGGCCCCGGCGCAGGCCGCGCCATGATCGCCGCGCCGACCGCCCTCGCCCCCCAAGCCGCCATCGGCGAGACCTTCGCCACCACCGTCTCTTCCGGCCCGCTGCTGCTGGCGCTCGCCGCCTGCATGGTCGCCGGCCTGGTGTCGTTCGCGTCACCATGTGTGGTGCCGCTGGTGCCCGGCTACCTCTCGTACCTGGCCGGGCTGGTCGGGGCCGAGGCGCCGGCGGTCGCCGTGGGCGAACCCGCCAAACGCGGCGGCTCCCGGGTTGCGGTCGCCGCCGCCCTGTTCGTCCTCGGGTTCACCGTGGTCTTCGTCGCCGCCACCGCCACCGTCCTCGGCATCACCAGCACCTTCGTGGTGAATCGTGAACTGCTGCAACGCATCGGCGGTGTGGTGACCATCGTGATGGGTCTCGTGTTCATCGGCCTGGTGCCGGCGATGCAGCGCGAGTTCCGGTTCGCGCCGCGGCGCATGTCCAACATCGTGGGTGCGCCGCTGCTCGGCGCGGTGTTCGCGCTGGGCTGGACCCCCTGTCTCGGTCCCACCCTCGCCGCGGTGATCGCCACGGCCAGCGGCACCGAGGGCGCCACCGCCGCCAAGGGCGTCGCCCTGATCGTCGCCTACTGCGCCGGCCTCGGTATCCCGTTCGTGCTGCTCGCGTTCTCCTCCGCGTGGGCGCTGCGCAGCCTCGGCTGGCTGCGCGACCACGCCCGCGCCATCCAGGTGTTCGGCGGCATCATGCTGATCGCCGTCGGCGTCGCCCTGGTCACCGGAGCGTGGGACCAGTTCATCGTGTGGGTCCGGGACGCCTTCATCACCGACACGGAGCTACCGATATGACCGAGGTGACCACCGACTCCCGCGGCACCGTCGACGCGCCGGGGCCGCGCCGCCCGCATTGGGTGCGGCGCCGGGTGCTGTGGCCGGCGCGCAACCTGTGGCGCTCGCTCACCTCGATGCGCACCGCACTGATCCTGCTGTTCCTGCTGGCTCTCGCGGCGATCCCCGGCGCCCTGCTGCCGCAACGACCGCTCAACGAGCAGAAGACGCTGGAGTACATCGCCGACCGCGGATGGCTCGGCGAGTGGATGGACCGCCTGCAACTGTTCGACGTCTTCTCCAGCGGCTGGTTCACCGCAATCTATGTGCTGCTGTTCATCTCGCTCGTCGGCTGCCTGACGCCGCGGATGATCGAGCACTTCCACACCTTGCGCGCCAAACCGGTTGCCGCGCCGCGCAATCTGTCGCGCCTGCCGCGACACATCACGATCGAGGTGGACGGCGAACCCGAGGAGATCGCGGAGCGGATCTCGGGCAATCTGCGTGGATGGCGGCGAGTGATCTCGATACGCCCCTCCGCAGGCTCCGGGGCTACTCGATCGACGGGGGAACGCCCCTCCGCAAGCTCCGGGGCTACTCGATCGACGGGGGAGGCTTCCGCGGACGATTCCGTCATCGAGGTCTCCGCGGAGAAGGGATACCTGCGCGAGTTCGGCAACCTGGTGTTCCACTTCGCGCTGCTCGCGCTACTGGTGTCGATCGCGCTCGGCAAGCTCTACGGCTACGAGGGAACCCGCAGCCTCGTCGCCGACGGCGAACAGGGCCTGTGCAACACATCGACCGCCGTCTACGACTCCTTCCGCGCCGGGAACCTGGTCGACGGCACCGACCTGTCGCCGTTCTGCATCCGGATCGACGACTTCGAGGCGACCTTCCTGCCCAACGGTCAGCCCGACATGTACACCGCGCAGGTTCGCTACGCCGAGGGCACCCCGTCGGCCGACGCGTCGACCTGGCCGACCTCGACCGTTCGGGTCAACGAACCGCTGCGCGTCGCCGGCGACCGCGTCTACGTGCTCGGCAACGGCTTCGCTCCCACCTTCACGGTGACCTTCCCCAACGGGGAGTCGCGCACCCAGACGGTGCCGTTCGTCCCGGACGAACTGCAGACGATGATGTCGTCGGGCGCGGCCCGCTTCGACACACCGGCCGGCCTGTACCCGAACGCCGACGAACGGCGCAGTCACCAGATCGCGGTGGAAGGGCTGTTCGCACCGACAGCGAACTTCCACGGCACGCTGCTGACGTCGTCGTCGCCGGAGCCGAACGACCCGCACGTGGCGATCCGCATCTACGAGGGCGACACCGGACTCGACACCGGCATGCCGCAGAACGTGTATGCGCTGGACCAGTCGCTCGTCGACCAGGGCCGGCTGCAGCAACGCGCGCAGGTCAACCTGGGGCAGGGCGAGTCGCACCAGCTCGACGACGGCACCTCGGTGCGGTTCGACGGCTACCAGCGTTGGGTGTCCGTGCAGGTGTCCCACGATCCCGCGCAGATCTGGGTGCTGGTGAGCTCGATCGTGATGCTCGGCGGGCTGCTGGTGTCGTTGCTCATCCGACGCCGTCGCATCTGGGCTCGGGTCGTGCCGGTGACGAGCGCGGTTTCCGACAACACAGCCAAACGACGTACTGTAGTAGAAATCGCCGGTCTGGCGCGCACCGATCAGGCGGGCTGGGGTGAAGGATTCGAGGATCAGGCACGCCGCCTGGTGATCGACCCCGCCGACCCCGACGCCACGCGCACGCCGAGGCGGACCCGGCGCCTCTAGCGCCGGCAACACGAGAGGACGGGTGCCATGAACACGGGCTCGATGCAGGTAGACGAAACGCTCGCGCGCTATTCGGACCTGCTGTTCGGCACCGCGATCACCGTCTACGTGCTCGCGATGATCCTGTTCCTCGCGGCGCTGGCCGGATCACGCGGCCGCAAACTGGCATCGGCGCAACTCGTGGGTGCCGGATCGGCTCCGGTCGCGGTCGACGACCGCGCGCCCGGCCGCGTCGACGGACCCAAGCCCCGCCGCCGCGGCGGTGAACGCATGGCCGCCATGGCCTACCCGGTGGTCTTCGTCGGTCTCGCCGCCCACATCGCGTCCATCGTGCTGCGTGGCCTGGCCACCGACCGCGCGCCGTGGGGCAACATGTACGAGTTCATCTCGCTGACCTGCGCGGCCGGTGTCGTCGCGGGGCTCGTCGTGCTGCGCAAGCCGGAGAACCGGCCGCTGCTGTCGTTCGTGCTGCTGCCGACCGCGCTGCTCATGTTCATCGGGGGCCGGTGGCTCTACACCCAGGCCGCCCCGGTGGTGCCGGCCCTGAAGTCGTACTGGCTGGCCATCCACGTCTCGATCATCTCGATCTCGTCGGGCGTGCTGCTGGTGTCCGGCGTCGCGAGCATCCTCTACATCGTCAAGCTGCGCTGGGGAAAGCTGCCATCCGACGACGACGCCGACGATGCCACGACAGGCCGCGGTATCACTGCCGGTCTCCGACGCATCGTCGACCGCATCCCGACTGCCGACGCCCTCGACCGCCTCGCCTACAAGTGCGTGGTCTTCGGATTCCCGCTGTTCGGTCTCGGCGTCATCTGCGGTGCCATCTGGGCGGAAGCCGCGTGGGGCCGGTTCTGGGGCTGGGACCCCAAGGAGACGGTGTCGTTCATCGCGTGGGTGATCTACGCGGCGTATCTGCATGCCCGGGCCACGGCGGGTTGGCGCAACAACTCGGCGGCCTGGATCAACATCGCCGGATTCGTGGCGATGCTGTTCAACCTGTTCATCATCAACCTGGTGGTGTCCGGGCTGCACTCGTACGCCGGACTGTAGATAGCGCGGGCCTGTAGCGGGGAACTGTAGATCCCGGGCCGGTCAGGCGGAGTTCTGGCCCTCCTCGGGCAGCGGACCGGTGTTGCCCTGGGCCTGTGCCTGACCCTTGACCACCTTGAGTAGTTCGATCAGGACGTCGATGGTGTCCGGGCAGATCGCCCGCACATCGATGCCCGAGAGGTGGGTTCCGGTGGTGGCGAGCATCTCGACGTAGTCGCGCTGTTGCCGGACCCGCTCGAGGTCTTCGTCCGGGTTGGCCAGGAAGTATGTGACGCTGACCTCGAATGCCCGCGCGATCGCCTCGACGGTGCGGAACGACGGAGTGCGGGCCTTCCCGGTGCGCAGCTGGGAGATGTAGGCGTCCGACAACGAGTAGCCCAGGGCATTTGCGCGTTCGGCGATCTTCTTCCCGGTGTAGGGGAGGCCGTTCTCGTCACGGGAATGCTCGAACAGATATCCGAGCTTCTCTGCGAAGCTCGGATCATCGTCCTGCGCCGTGGACCGGCGCGAATCTCCGGTTGTCACTGTCGACCATTCCCCGAGGAAGCGTTGATCTCCGTGCACCTTCCGCCAGTCGCAGATTCAGCCGAACTGCGTAATTGACAAGAGGTTACCCTACCTCGGGGTAGGGTTCGCGCCGTCAGATCGCGTCGGTGCCGATCAGGCGTCCTCGCCCTCGGAACCGTTGGTGCCACGGGTCCGGCGGTCGAGGTCACGTAGGAAGTCGGGATCGTCGTCGGGGCCGACCGGACCACTCGGTTTCGTCGGTCGACGCGGCGGCTGACCGCCACCCTCCTCCGACTCTCCGAGTTGGGGGCCGAACGCACGCCACAACAGAAAAGCAATCGCTGCAATGCCGATCAAGGCAAACAGAAACGTCATGGCAACCTCCCGTAAACCAGCGTACGTGAGGTTCCCGCGGCGCGGGTAAATCCCCGCTCAGTGGGTACGGCGGTTCAGCAGTTCGACGACGTCGGCCTCGCGGAAACGTCGGTGTCCGCCCGGGGTCCGGATGGATCCGAGGAGGCCGGAGCTGGCCCAGCGGGCGACAGTCTTCGGGTTGACGTTGAACATGGCCGCCACCTGACCGGGGGTCAGGGTGTGCTGGCTCGCGATGCCGGGGGTGATGATTCCGGCGGTGTCGGTGATCGTCACGGTGTTCCTCTCATCTCCGCCTGCAAGAATGGGCGATCTGGGGGATTCCCTACATGGATACACGCCGCAGTGCCGGGTACTCGAACGGTCAGCAATTGGTAAAGAGAGTGCAAAACCGGCATTCGGCCCTCGATTGGGGCGACCCTTCGTGACGCCCGCTCGTTCCTCGCGGGCTCCTCAGGGATCGGTTGGTGACGCCCGCTCGTTCCTCGCGGGCTCCTCAGGGATCGGTTGGTGAAGCCCGCTCGCCCCACGCGCCGATCGCCGTCAAGGGGGTCGGTTCCCCGCCGGATATGCCCAGTACCCTGGTCATCGGTGACAGGAAAGAAGGGTCATTCGTGACAGGACAGAACAGCTCGCAGCCTCAGAACCAAGTTGGGCAGAACGCGTCGGGGTCGGCCGGCGGGGTGGCGTTGTGGCTGGCGCTCTACACACTCGCGCGTCTCGCGCTCGTCGTGGTGGTCGCGGCGCTGATCATGGGCATCGGGGCACTCGCAGGCGTCGAGGTGCCGCTGCTGGTGGCCGCCGTGTTCGGCGTGCTGATCGCGCTGCCGCTCGGATTGGTCCTGTTCAAGAAGATCCGACTGCGGGTGAACGGCCAGATCGCGGCCGTCGACTCCGCGCGGCAGAAGCGTCACGACGATCTGCAGTCGCGTCTGCGCGGAAAATCGGACTGAGCCCGGGTGAAGCCGACCAGAGTCGTCGACCATCGCGCCGATCGGGGCTGGTCGGAGAACGCGGTCCGGCTGATCGAGGCCGACGGCCGTCGTAGCGCCGACACCCACCTGCATCGCGTCGCCCTGCCGGAGTGGTCGCGCTGGATCGATGGCGACGGCCGCGACACCGGCGTCGAGCTGTACCTCAAGGACGAGAGCACCCATCCGACCGGTTCGCTCAAGCATCGCCTGGCCCGTTCGCTGTTCCTCTATGCGATCTGCAACGGGTGGGTCACCGAGGGCACCACGGTCATCGAGGCGTCGTCGGGTTCCACCGCGGTCAGCGAGGCGTACTTCGCGAACCTCATCGGCGTCCCGTTCATCGCGGTGATGACCGCCAACACCTCGCCGTCCAAGACTGCGCTGATCGAACGCGAGGGCGGCCGATGCCACTTCGTGGAACGCGCCGGCGACGTGTACGCCGAGGCGCTGCGTCTCGAGGCCGAGCTCGGTGGACATTTCATCGACCAGTTCACGATGGCCGAACGGGCCACGGACTGGCGCGGCAACAACAACATCGCCGAGTCGATCTTCGCGCAGATGGCCGAGGAGGACCATCCGATCCCGACCTGGATCGTGGTGGGCGCCGGCACGGGCGGCACGTCGGCGACCCTGGGCCGCTACGTACGGTATCGGCGTCACCCCACCTGGCTGGCCGTGGTGGACCCGGAGAACTCGGTGTTCCTGCCCGCCTACGACACCGCGAACGGGGCGATGACGTCGGAGGTCGGGTCCCGCATCGAGGGCATCGGCCGACCGCGGGTGGAGCCGTCGTTCGTCTCGCAGGTCATCGACCGCATGATCGGCGTCCCCGACGACGCGTCCATCGCGACGGCCCGCGTGATCAGCGAACGCCTCGGGCGGCGCGTCGGCGCATCCACCGGCACCAACCTGTGGGGTGCGTTGCAGATCGTCGCGGAGATGGCCGCGCAACGTCGCCCGGGCAGCATCGTCACCCTGCTGTGTGACTCCGGTGACCGCTACACCAACACCTACTTCGACGACGATTGGCTCGCGGAGCACGGATTCCACCCCGCCGAGGCGACCGCGGTGCTCTATGAGTTCTTCGCCACCGGCCGCTGGACCGCTACCACTTACTAATGTCCGCGCCGCGTGACCGCGAGCATCACCGCACAGCACCGTCGACTGGATAATCCAGTCGGGCACGCGCTGTGGTGATGTGCACGGTCACCCGGACCGCGATCAGCGCCGGTCGTGCTCGGCGAATGCGAGCGCGGCGTCACCGCCGTAGCAACTGCCGTCCACGTGGTCGCCCTCGCAGATCTCCAGGGTGACGGTGGCGGCCTTGCCGAAGCGGATCGCGAACGCCCGGGCGCCGGCGGCCGACGGAACCACGGTGTCGCCGGTCGAGTAGAAGAACAGCATCCGCCGCTGCTCGTACACGGCCGCCTTCGACGACAACGGGTCTGCGCTCTGCGGCACCGGCCCGTCCCAGGCGTCGACGATGAAGTCGACACCGCGCAGCGTCGGTGGCAGACCGGTCAGCGGTGACACCCCGACGAGGCCGACGATCCCGGCGAACTCGGGCTCGGCGTAGAGCCGCAGCGCCGGCAGCACCCCCATCGACTCGCCCGCGAACAGCATTCGACGCGTGCCGTATTCGGCGCGGGCCCGGTTGATCAGCCGCCGATAGTCCGTCATCGCGGCCTCGTTGCCGAACGAGTTGCCGCCGGCGGACGCCGACACCACCACCCACCCGTCGCGCAGGAGCGGTTCGGCGAAATGTCGGTGTTTCGGATTGTGGCCGAATTCGGTTCCGTCGGAGTCCATCCCGTGGAACCAGACGACGATGCCTGCCGGATCGGCGTTGTCCTCGCGGTAGGCGCGCATGTCCGGGCCGAGGTCGTCGGTGACGATCCCGGCGCCGGGATCCTCGGCCGGCGGTGGGCTGCCGCAGCCCGCCACGACGACCGCCAGAACGGCCAGCGCGCAGAAGAAGAAGCGGTGCAGGTGTTCTCGCATCAGCCGTACATCCTCACCCAGTCCACCGACATCTCGGCGGGCAGTGCCGAATCGCCGACCGGACCCGGCCATTCGCCGCCGGCGGCGACGTTGAGCACGACGAAGAACGGGTCGTCCATCACCCACACCGAGCGCGGCGGGATGTCGTCGGGCGTCAGTTCCATCACGGTGGTGCCGTCGAGGCCGATCTGGATGAGTCCGGGCTCCCGGTACACCCAATAGGTGTGGTACTCGCCCGGCGTGCCGGTCACGGCCTCCGGCAGCCGTCGCTGCACCTTCCACGGCACCTTGACCGACAGGTCGGTGCGCGGACCGATGGCACCGACCGAGTTGTCGCGCACCGAGTTCACGTGTTCGTAGATGTCGATCTCACCCGATTCCGGATACCCGACCACCTCGAGGCTCGACCCGAGCATCCAGATGGCCGGATGGATGCCCTGGCCCTCCGGCATCCGGGCCCGCACCGCGAGCAAACCGTTCGACGTGTCCAGCTTGCCGAGCGTGTCGATCCGCGCCGAGGTCACGTCGTCGCCGTCCTGGCGGGCCACGATCCGCAGGTTGCCCTCGCCGTCGAGGGACACGTTGTCCGGTGAGTCGGTGTAGGTCTGCTTCTCGTCGTTGCCCCACCCGCCGTCGCCGGTGCGGATGTTCCACATCCGTTGACTCGGCAAAGTGCCGGCAGCCCCGGTGAAGTCGTCGGAGGCGACCAGGCCGAGGTCGGTCTGCAGGGCCACCAGATCGTTCGACTGCAGCTTGCCGCTGGCCGCGGCGTCGATCCCGGCGGCCACCAGCAGAGCGGTGACGGCCACCGACCCGACGGCGACCCAGATCGGTACGGGACGTGCGCCGTTCGGTGCCCGGAACAGGTTGCGGAGGTAGCGCCCGACGGCGTGTACCGGGCGTCGGATGAATCGTGGGGTCACGGGACTTCTCCCAGGTCGAGGGCTGCAGGCGAGTCGAGGATCGCCACCGGATCGGCGGTCGCGAGGTGCAGCGCCCGCCGGATGGTCTCCGGCTCGTGGTAGCGGGCGTCGAAGGACGCCGAGATGTCGTAGCGGTCCCGCATCTTGGGGGTGAGCAGGGCGATACCACGTGCACCGACCGGGTCACTGACGGCAGCGAAGCGGTGGGCGTCGAACCCGCCGACCCAGTGGCCGTCCGGCATGGCGTCCAGGCCGAGCAGATGGCTGAACGACAACGTCGCCGACGACTCGGCGACCGGCTCGACATGCTGCTCGTCCGGTCGTCCCAGGCGTCGTCGGGTCGAGGCTGCGAGTTCGCCCGCCGAGATCGCCAGCATGGCGGCCAACGGACGGCCCGACGCCATCGCCGACGACAACTCGCGCTGCAGCGCAGCAGGATCGTACGGGCCGGAGAACGGAAGATTCAGTCCCACTGCCGCATTCCCCAGGTAGCGCGCCAATGACCGGTCGTAGCGTCCGGCGTCGACGACCACGTGCACCGTGGGCGCCAGATCCACACCGGCGGCGGCGAACCCGCGGGTCAGCACGCACATCAGCAGCACCGCCATCGAGCAGCCGGGCGTATTGGCATCGCGCCACTTCTGCAACTCGGCGCGTCGGGCACCGTCCAGATACCCGGTCACGGTGCTCGGCAACGCCGTCGACCGCATGTCACTGGTCGGGCCGGACGGTGCCTCGGCGCCGCCCGCGACCGCCGGCACCTTGTGCCGTCCCTCCGCGAACAGCTCACCCACGCTGCGTGGACGCCCGACGACGTGCCGACCCAGCGCCCGCAGCAGATGCGGAGGCTGCGCCGGCGTCGCCGCCCAGTCGGGCGTCGGTCGAGATGCGCACTGCGACAGATACACCCAGAGCCGCACCACCAGGCCACCACCGAAGACGGCGTGTGGCAGATCGGTGATCAGGTGATCGCCGGCGACGTACACGCGCAGACCGTCGGGGGTCGGCGTGGTGCGGCGCAACAGGATCAGCTTGTCCGCGAGGTCGAGATGCTCGGTGCCCGGGAAGTCGTCGGACCAGCTGCGGACCGACTCGCCGAGCAGTTGCGGGTCGTGTCGCCACCGCCGCCCGCCGGGGCTCTGATCCCGATGCACACCGAGCCGGTTTCCTGCCGACACCGTCGCCAGGCGCACGAACTCGTCGGCGATCTCGTGGCGTGACGGCAGCGTCAACGGACCCATGCCGACGACGACCCGCGCGTCACCCGCGGCGCGGTCCAGCAGGGTCGGCCTCACCCCCGCCCACATCACCATGGTTCGTCCTCGGTCGGCACGTGCTCGTAGCGGAAGATGATCGTGTCCGCATCGGAGTGGTCACGGCGCCAGTTGGATTCGGAATCGAGACGGGCGATCAGCGAGTCGATCGCGCCGGTGCGGAAGTATCCGAAGTAGTCGCTGTACACCGACATCTGGCGCGGCAGGATCAGATAGAAGCCGCCGCCGGCGAATCGGCCGAGGTTGTCGAGGAACTCGATGTCCTCGTCGGTCGGGAAGCCGCGGGAGAGCGAGTTCTTCAGGAACACCAGCGGGCGGTCGTAGCCCGGATTCGCCTCAGCGATCCGCACGTAGTCGCCGCTCGGACGCTCCGGCCAGCCCGCCGGCGCCATCCGCACCATGACCGTGGACGGTTCGGCCTCGGCCAGCATCTCGCGGCTCAGCGCCACTTGCGATTTGGTGATGACGTTGTACGACCAGCCGCTGTAGTAGCCGTGGAACGCGCCGACCGCGACGATGCCGATCAGGCCGGTCGCCACCGTGGTCCGCAGTCGCGGGCGCCGTATCGAGGGTGCCGGGTCGGCGCGATCGGGCAGGATCTGCGCGAGTGCGGCACCGACCAGGATGCTGCAGCCGACCAGCGAGTACAGGAACACGCGGAAGATGGCCTCGCCGCCGTAGCTCTGTCCGGCGAGCAACAGGATCGGCGAGAACGCGACCACCGGCAGTGCCCAGTCGGCCCGCCCGCGTCGCCACAGGTACACGAAAGCGAGTGCGGCGCCCAACCACACGGCGAACGCGACACCGCGGTCGACGGCCTCGGTGAACGAGCGCGCCGCCGAGTCGCCGGTGGCGCCACCGATGTTGGTGCGGGCGTTGTCGAGTGGGTTGGAGCCGGTGAACAGGCCGTACTTCATGACCGACGACAGCCGCGGCAGGATGTAGGCCAGCCACACGCCGCCGCACGCCGCGATCAACCAGATCGGCCGTACCCGGTTGAGCAGGGTCAACAGTCCGCCGCAGCCGAGGACCCACACCGGTGTCAGCTGGTGGCTCACCGCGATCACCCCCACCAGGGGGATCGCGAAGTAGGCCGCGGCGGTCTGGGTTCGGGATCCGGCGAACAGGGCGATGACGGTCACCGCCAGCAGCAGTGCGACCGACTGCGGCGCGAAGTAGTCCTGACCCACCCAGTTGACGAGTTCGGCGCACATCACCGCAATCAGGCCCGCCCGCACTGACAGGCCCAGGGCGCGTGCGAGACCCCAGATCGCTGCGGCCAGCAGGATGTGCATGACGGGCGCGAACCAGTGCGCGACGTCGACCGGGTCGATGCCGCTCGCCGCGCTGAACCAGGCTGCGCCGGCGAAGAAGCCGGGCCAGCGGGTGTAGATGTCGACGAACGACGGCGGCAGCGAACCGGTGTCGCCGACGAAGTCGACGAGACCGATGTGCTTGTAGGTCCACGCGTAGATCGGCACCTCGGTCAGCAGAGACACGGGGAACCGGATGATGACGATCGCGGCGCCGATCGCCGACGCCGCGCCGACGGTGTCGTCGGAGATCACGCACCACATGAACACGATGACCGTGCCGACCAATGCGGTGGCCATCACCGCCCCGCCCGGGGTGAACAGCAACCCGAACAGACCCGCGTCGGCCCCCGATGCCAACACGAGTCCGACGAGCCACAACACCATCAGGGTCGACAGTGTCCGCATCCTTCGCAATGCCGAGATCCTGCGTAGTCGTCGCCCGAGTTGCAGGTGGGACATCCGATGCCGCAGGTCGTCTCGCGTCTCGTCGACACCGAACCGGCGGATGCCGAGCACACCCGAGACGAGGCAGACCGTCGCCAGCGTGACGGTCACCGCGGCCGGAGAATAGCTGCTCAGCCACAGCAACGACGTCGTCAACCCGATCGGAGCGGCGATGCCCACCGTGGGATACAGCGCCATGCGCAGGTGCGTCGGCAGGCGCAGCGGCCAGGCGACCGCAGCCCCGAGACCGCCGATCATCATGGGTGCCAACAAGATCAGCCGGATCAGCGCCGGCAGCGGGATGAGCGACACGAAAGCCGCCACACCGGACGCCGCGGCAACCGCGGGTCCGAGCGGAATGGGTGCACGGAGTCCGATTGGCTCCGTAGGTGCATCGACGGAGCCGGCGGGGATCACTGCGACGATGACGGGCCTCCTTGCGCGTCGACCGCGGCGACCACCGGCATCCGGGGTGCGAACGACCGGAACGGTGCAGCCTTGCGGCCCTGCGCACGTGCCGTCAGCAGCGCCCGCGGCCCGGCCAGCAGACCGGAGATCTCCTCGCGCCCGGCACCGGACACGGTGTCGTTGCTGGTGGCGCGTGCCCTCGCTGCGCCGGTGCCGGACACGGGTGCGGCGCCTGCCGGCCGTTCGTCGGCCCCGGCCGACCGTGCCCCGACCGACGTCAACAGGTGCCGCAACGCAATGCCGGACCGCGACAACGCCAGTGGCGCCAGCCGGCGATCCAACGCGACCTTGGTGAGCCATGCCCCGAGCCCCAGTCCGTATCCGTGGGCCTGGGACAGCAGTGCCGCGTCGTCCTCCCGATGCTGGTGCCAGGTGATGGCATCCGGATCGAAGACGAGCGTGTGGCCGCCGACCAGGGTGCGAACGAACCAGTCGATGTCCTCGCCGCCCCGAGTGGGTGACCCGGCGCCGAGCGCTTCGTCGAAGCCGCCGAGTTCGAATGCGGCGGTGCGTCGGACGGCGAAGTTGGCGCCGGTGCCGTAGTCGGCGACACGGAACGGGAACAGCGCACCGTGCTCGTCGCGGTCGCTCAGCCGATACGCGCGACGGGCCAGGCTCGACGACCATCCGACGCGCTGCTCGAACACCACCTGCGACGTGGTCCGCAGCTGCGCAGCGGGAACCAGACCGGTGACACACCCGACGGCGGGATCGGTGAACGACCGTGTGAGGCAGCTCAACCAGTGCCGGTCCACCACCACGTCGTCGTCGGTGAACGCGACGACGTCGTAACGGGCCGCCTCGAGACCACGGTTACGGGCCGCGGCCAGTCCGGGCACCGATGCGTGGATCACCCGCACGCGCGGGTCGTGGTGGGTGTCCACGTAGCGCCAGGTGTCCAGCGACGACGCGGCGTTGTCGACGATTACCACCTCGAACAGCGGATGGTCCATTGCCAGAAGCGAATCGACCACGCGGGCGACCTCGGGTGTGCGGTCGCGAGTGCAGACCACCACCGAGACGGGCAGGGCGGCAGATGCAGACGTGGCCGGCACCGCTGTCGTCGCAACGGGCAACCGCGACGCCTCCCGTCTCACCTCACGGCCGAGGACGGCGCCGGCCTCCACCCCGACATCGACGAAGCCGCGCACCGACATCCCGTCGCGGACCAATAGCCGTGCGCGGGCGTACCCCTCGCCGCCCCGCAGGCTCACCTCGTCGGCGAGTCGATCTCCGATCTGGATCTCGCCGACCCAGCGGGCGCCCGGGTCGAGTGGGCCGGCATCCTCGGCGGCCAGGATCGGGGACAGTTCGGTGATTTCCTCATTCCCGGTGCTCCGGGTGTCCTCGTCATGTGCGTGCATCGTGTGCGTCCCCTGTCTGGCGTGTGCGGTGGTGCTCGGAGGTCGGATCGGGCGGTGCCGTCTGCAGCCAGTCGGCGGCGCGGCGGGTCAGTTCGGTGCGGTGGTTGCGGCTGATCGCCGCGAGCCGCGACCGCGCGGTGGGATCGGTCATCCGCAGGGAGAGGGCGCTGACGACGGCTTCGGCGGTGACGTCGGTGAAGTCGGCGACGCAGTCGGCGAGACCCGCCGACGCCATCACGCCGGCCGACTTGGTGGAGAAGTAGCCGATCGCGAATGTCGGTGTGCCCGAGAGCAGTGCGAGGACCGCCGCGTGCAGACGCACCGCGATCATGGCACTGGCGGCGCCGTACAGGGCGGCGAGTTCCTCGGGGCCGAGGTCGTCGTCGACGTACTGTGCCGATACTCCGGCCCGGGTCAGCGCCTCGGTGAGTGTGCGGGATATCGGCCGGTCGTCTTCGATGTCGGTGGGACCCAGGGTGTGGGCCACCACCAGCACGTGATCGATGAGTCCGCCGTCGCGCAACATCTGTGCGGCAGTCACCAGTTCGTCGCGGACCCGCCTGTCCGCGTCGCCCCCGAGCGACGGGTGGGCACGCATCGCGATCACCGCCGTTCGCGCTGGCGAGGCGGGAAGTTCGTCGATGATGGCCGAGACACGTTCGGAAACAACGGGTTCGATCGCGTAAGCCATGTCCGGTGCGAGCTCCGCCCGCCGCAGACCGAGGTGGGTCGCGACATCGAGCGATGCGGGATCCCGGACGACGGTCGCCGACGCCGACGACAGCATCCGCCGCGCCATCGCGGCGGTCCGGCGCCGGGCCCGCGGGAACGGGCCGAGGGTGTGTCCGAGCAGGACGGTGGGGATGCTCATCATCTGCGCGGTCCGGAGGCCGGCGGTGAGTGTGAACAGCCGCGCCATGCTCACCAACGGGTTCACCGACGCGTCGCTGTACAGGTTGGACCCGCCGACCCCGACGACGAGGTCGGCGTCGGCGAACAGCGACGCGAAGCCGGCCAGAGGACGGCCGGCCGCCATCGAGGCCGCCGACGGCGTCAACCGCGCCAACCAGATCGGGACGTCGACCAGTGGTGTGGCCGTGCGCTTTCCGCGGAGCTCGGTGGGTACCGGCATCGGCAGAATCTGGGCTTCGGGATGCGCACGTGCGACGTGTCGGCTGCCGATCGCGGTGGGCCCGGCACCTTCGGTGAGGCCGACGACGGTGACGTCGGCGTCGGGCCGACTCTGCTCCACCAGCCGGAGAACGCCGGTGGTGATCGCCGAGTCGCCCTTGTTGTCGTCGTGCCAGGCGTTGACCAATACGACCCGCGTCATCGGATCACCTCCACGTCTGGTGCTCCGGCCGCGGATGCGGGCTGGGCGCGGCGTCGTATCCACAGTCCCCAGCAGCCGACCGCGCCGAGCAGTGCCGATCCGATCGCGAGCCCCCCGGCGGCGCCGATTGCGCCCCACCGGGCAGTGAGGACCATCAGGATCGGCAGCGACAGTGCGCTCATGGTGAGGTTGGCGATCAGGAGTGTTCGGGTCGCCAGGGTGGCACGTAGCACCGCCGCCCATGTCACGAAACCGACCCGGGCGGCAGATCCGACGCACAGCAGCGCCAGAGTGACCCACAGGGTGGCATGGTCGTAGTCCTGCCCGAAGAACCCGAACAGCACCGGCGCCACCGCGACCAGCAGCACGGTGCCGACCACCAGCACGGCGGCTTGTGTGAGCCACCAGATCCGGGTGATGGTCGCCGCCGGGTCTGTCGCGGTGGGAAGGTGTTTGGTCAGGGCGGTGGCGGCGCCGATGGAGACGTAGTCCAGGCCCTGCGAGATGGGGAGCATCAGCGCGAGCATGGCGCCCTGCACCGGTCCGGCGAGCCAGGTCACCAGGAACGGAGCGCCGAGCAGCGGGCCCATGGAGATCAGGCTTGCCGTCACGTCGCGCAGGGTGAAGCCGATCAACTGACGCCGGTCGTGGTCGCGGACGAAATCGTCGTCGGGGACCTCCCGGTCCATCGCTCGCCGGATGAGGAACGCGGCGGCCGCACAGGTCAGGATCGCGGCGGCCAACGTCGCGGCCACCGCGGTATCGGGCACGGTGCACAGCAACAGCAGCGGCACCAGGCCGATCTTGACGATCGCGCCGGCCATGTTGAGCAGCGGGAGGTGGCGGGCCACCGACAGGGCGGTCAACACGGTGTCCTTGAATGCGAAGAACGCCATGATGATCGAGCCCAGTGCGACCGCGGCGAGGACGGCCACTGACGATTCTCGTTGGTCGATGGTGACCGCGCCGAGTGCGCCGGAGACCGTACCCGCCAGCGCGGCGCCGATCAGCACGACCACCGTCGCCTGTCGGAGCAGTCGCCCGCGCGAGGGCGCCGGGGTGGAGGGGATCATCGCTGTCATCGCGTTGCCGGCGCCGGACGCGGCGACCGTGCCCGCCATCGTCATCAGCGACAGCAACGCGGTCTGCACACCCAGTTCGTGAGGAGGGATGAGCCGGGCGACGACGGTCCAGAACGCGATCCCGGTCACCGCGGTCAGGACAGAGGTGGTGATCAGTGCCGCGGAGTCGACCGCGATCGACCCGGACATGATGGCGCGCAGTCGTCGGGCATTCGGATGTCCCAGTGAACGTCGCTGTCGCAGTGGGGTACTCACGACGCCGCCGCGACCGGTGACGACGTCGGGGACCAGCACACCTCGCGTAACAACTCCGCGTTCGCGGCGGCCTGATCGTCGAGCCGGTGCCGGTCGAGCACATGGGAACGTGCCTGCTCGCCGAGTTGTCGCCGCAGGCACTCGGACCCGAACACCCGCCGGCCCGCGTCGAGGAGTCCGGCGACATCACGCGGCGCGACGACGTAACCGGTCTCGCCGTGGCGAACCGCCTCCCGCACCCCGGCAGCCTCATAGGCCACCACCGGGACGCCGGCGGCCTGGGCCTCGATCACCCCGAGCGGCATGCCCTCGATGAGCCCGGTGTGCACGTACAGGTCGCTCGCCCCCAGCAGTCGGGGGATGTCGTCGCGTGCACCGAGGAAGCGCATCCGGCCGGGCGGCAGCGCGACCGCGAGGTCCCGGACGTGTTGTTCGTAGTCGCGGTACACAGAGGTCGTGCCCGCCACCAGCACCGTGACCGAGTCGTCGAGTCCGGCGGCGAACTCCACGAGATCCTCGATGTGCTTGCTGGGGTCGATGCGAGTGGCCGCCAGCGCGATCCGTCGGTCGTCGTCGATGCCGAGTTCACGTCGCACCGTGTGCCGTAACCGTTCGTCGGACGGTGCGAACACCGCGGTGTCGACACCGTTGGGAATCACGGTGACCCGCTCGCGCACAGTGGCACCAACGGTTTCGGCGACCGATCCGCTGACCGCGATCGTGTGCCCGGCGGCCCGCACGGCCAGGTCCCGAAGTCGTCGCCCGACACCGGGCATCGACGTCTCGTGGAGGGTGAGGACCGTCGGCAGCCGCCACATGCGCGCCGCCACAGCGGCATCGAGGTGAGTCCAATGCGAGTTCGCGAGCACCAGATCGTAGCGCCCCCGCACCGCTGTCTGCGCGATGAGGCGCGGAACCGCGACCGACCGACTCATCTCGGTGACGAGTCGCCCTGCGCTGATGCGTGTTTCGTCGCGGATCGACCGCGACACCGGCAGGGCCAGCGGGATGACCGGCAGACCTCGCGAACGCCAGTGCTCGTACTGCTCGAGTTCCGGCGGGCAGGCCAGGGTCAGTTCGACGCCGTGTTCGGCCAGAAGCGGTCGGAGGCGCAGCAGGTACTGCTGGGCGCCCCACAGGCCGGGTCCCTGGTCGAGGACCAGGACCCGTAGGGTGGTGTGCTTCCGGGCGGGCAGCGCCGTGGTCGTGAACGCCACGGACGTGTACTCCCTCGTAGTGGTGGGTCAGCTCGCAGACGCACGCAGATCGGCTGCGGCGAGACCGCGGCCCATCGGTGTGTGGATGACGTCGACGCTGCCGTCGGATGTCCGCGCGCGTGCCGCGCGCTCATCGAAAATTGTTCGGAGAACGCGTATCCCGTCGGTGACGGCGTTGAGGTTGCTCTCGCCGTGGATGCGGTCACGCTCATAGCTGGCCACCTCGACGATGCGCAGACCGGCCTGGGCGACGCGGATGTTCATCAACGTCTCCACCTCGAATCCGTCACCCCATTGAGCCTCCGCGAGAGCCGGACTCGGCAGGCCGATCGACGGCAGACAGTGACGCCAGAACGCGTTGTAGCCGTAGCAGAGGTCGGTGAACCGGGCGTCGTAGAGTCGATTGACGATGCCGTTGAGACCCAGGTTCCCGAGGCGTCGCAGCCGGGTGATGTCGGAGCTTCCACCGCGATAGGTGAACCGTGACCCCTTCGCGAAATCAGCCCCATCACAGAGTGATTGGACGAAGCTCGGGATCTCTCCGGCATCGGTGGAGCCGTCGGCGTCGATCATCACGATGATCTGACCGCGGGCGGCGGCGAATCCGCACGCGAGCGCGTTGCCCTTGCCCTTGCGGGTCTGGGTGATGATGCGCGCGTTCGGCCAGAGCGACCGGGCCACGTCGATGGTGTCATCGGTCGAGTGGCCGTCGACGACGATGATCTCGGCGATTCCGTCGGGCATACGACGCGCGACGTGCGGGAGGTTCTTGGCCTCGTTCCGCGTAGGAATCACCACGGTGACATCAGGATGTTGAATCCGCATTCTCATTTCCCCCGAAAAATGAATGACGGTGATTGGGTGCGGGACGGTTTCTTCGTCCCGTGAGTAATCGTGGACCCATTGCCGGTCCTGCGCAACAGGCCGACGATGGCCTGCGGTTAAGGCTTGATGAACGACGTATGTCATCCAGCCGCCGAGGATGAACGAAAAGTGTTCGTACGCAGGCAGTCCCGCGGCGACCGACTGTCGATGATGAAGCGTTCGTCGCATTGTCGTCCGGTTGTGACAGCGCTCACCTGGGGTGATCGCACTGGTTGTCGGCGAGGTTGGGGCCGAGAGGTGAGCGAGGTGGGCCGGTGCGGGTCATACTCGGATTATGGAATCGGGGGCCATCTACAACGACGACATCACCGTCATCATCTGCGCGTACACACACCGTCGATGGAACGACCTGTGCTCGTCCATCACATCCGTTGTCACACAACTACCGCTGCCCTTCGAGGTGGTGGTCGTCATCGATCACAACGACGAGCTCGTCGACGACGTCGAAGCCTTTGTCGCCCGTACCGCGCCAACGGTGCCGGTGCGGGTGCTGCGCAACCGCGGACCGCAGGGTCTGTCCGGTGCGCGCAACACCGGGGTGGCGGCGGCCGGGACGGCGGTCGTCGCCTTCCTTGATGACGACGCGACCGCCGACGCGGGCTGGGTGGGGCGGATGGCTGCCGGGTACACCGACGCGCGTGTTCGGGGAGTCGGCGGCTACGCCCGGGCCCGGTGGCCGGGTGGACGCCGACCGGGATGGTTTCCCGCCGAATTCGACTGGGTGGTCGGATGCAGCTATCCGGGGCAGCCGATCGTCACCGAGGCCGTGCGGAACTTCATCGGCGCCAACATGTCCCTGCGCCGCGACGACATCACCGCGGTGGGCGGGTTCCACACCGGGCTCGGACGCGTGGGCCGGATTCCCCTCGGATGCGAGGAGACCGAGATGTGCATCCGGATCGCGCAGCGACGCTCCGGTGTGCGAATGATGTTCGATCCGGCGATGGCGGTCGCGCACCGGGTGACCGACGACCGGGTGACGCCGCGCTACTTCTTCCGGCGGTGCTATGCCGAAGGCGTCTCGAAGGCCGCCGTGTCCGGATTGGTCGGCGCCGCAGACGGACTCGCCAGCGAACGAACCTACACCGCCGCGGTCCTGCCGTACGGAATCCTGACGCGGGTCGGCGGGGTGATCGGCGGAGTCTCCATCGCCGGCGGGGTGGCCCACGGCGCGCGCTCCCGGATGGACTTGGCCGCGCAGGCCGCGACGATCGCGGCGGGAGCCATCGTGACGGTCGCCGGATACGCGCGCGGACGTTTCAGCGGGGCGGCGGTCCCGAAGCGGGACGGCACCCTTATCCCGGCCGCCGAGCCCGAACCCACACAGCGGAGGAGCGGTGCATGATCGATCGTCCGGCGCTGGTTCGACACCTGTTGGTACCCACCTTGGTGGCCGTCGCCGCACTGGGTGCGGTTCCCGGTGGTGCGGCGCATGCGAGTACCGGCGCATCCGAGGAGTTCACCGGCCCGGCCGGCGCCCCGCCGGATCCGTCGATCTGGACCCATGATGTCGGCGGTGGGGGCTGGGGTAACGGTGAGCAACAGGTCTACACGTCGTCGACCAGCAACGCCCGCCTCGACGGGCGCGGCCACCTGGTCATCGAAGCCCGGCGGGACGGCGATCGCATCACGTCGGCGAGGTTGACGACGCGCGGCCATCATGCGTTCCGGTGGGGGACGGTCGCCGCCCGCATCCAGGTGCCCACCGGGACGGGTCTGCACCCGGCGTTCTGGTTGCTCGGCGCCGACCTCGAGCAGGTCGGTTACCCCGAATCCGGGGAGATCGACATCATGGAGTTCGTCAACGCCGGAACGTCGTGGCACACAGCCCTGCACGGGCCGACCGACACCGGCACCCACTGGCAGCTGACCCGATCCGGACCGTTCTGGGGAATCGCCGGGGCGCAGTTCCACACCTATGCCGTCCACCGCGCGCCGGGCCTGATCGCCATGTCCATCGACGACCGGGTGGTCAGCACCTTCATCCCGACCATGCTGCCGCCGCGTGCCCGGTGGGTCTTCGACAAGCCGATGAACGTGCTGCTCAACCTCGCCGTCGGTGGCCGCTGGCCGGGCCCCGTCGCGCCGACGACGGTGTTCCCGAAACGGATGCTGGTCGACTGGGTGCGGTTCATCCCGAATCCGGCTGCCGCCTTCATGCCGGTCGAGTAGCCAGCGTCCCCTCGCTGGTCGAGTGGCCCGCGTCCCCCCGTTGGTCGAGTAGCCCGCGTCCCCTTCGTTGGTCGAGTAGCCCGCGAGGAACGAGCGTGCGTATCGAGACCTCCGCCGCGCAACGTGGTCTCGATACGCGGGCTCGCCCTGGGGGGCTCGCTCGCTACTCGACCACCGGGAGGTTGCCCGCGCGTGCTTCTTCCGTTGGTCGAGTAGCCCGCGAGGAACGAGCGTGCGTATCGAGACCTCTGTCGCCACTCGACCACCGGCCGATCATCTTAGGGCACCCTCAGCGCCGTGGGATACCATGCGCGCTGTGAGTGCTGTCGCGGACGAACCGCTGGTCCAGGCCGTTGATCTGGTGCGGGAGTACCAGATGGGCGACCAACGCGTCCGCGCCTTGGACGGCCTCGACCTCACCCTCGACGGCGGGCAGTTCGCCTCCGTCGTCGGGCCGTCGGGAGCGGGCAAGAGCACGCTGCTGCACGTCCTGGGCGCCCTGGACACCCCGACGTCGGGCACCATCACCGTCGACGGCACCGATCTGGGTTCGCTGAACGACGAGCAGGCCTCGGCGTTCCGACGACATCGGGTCGGCTTCGTGTTCCAGTTCTTCAACCTGGTGCCGACGATGTCGGCGTGGGAGAACGTGGCGTTGCCGCGACTGCTGGACAGCCAATCGCTGCGCAAGGCCAGGCCCCGCGCCATCGAACTGCTCGAGCGCGTCGGCCTCGGTGACCGTGTCGACCACCGTCCGGCGGAACTGTCCGGCGGGCAGATGCAACGCGTCGCCATCGCGCGGTCGCTGATCATGGACCCATCGATCCTGCTGGCCGACGAACCGACCGGCAACCTCGACTCCAAGACCGGTGAATCTGTGCTCCAACTGCTGTCGGAGGTCGCCCACGACGCGCCGAACCGCCTGGTCGTGATGGTCACGCACGACGCCCACGCCGCGTCCGTCGCCGACACCACGATCACGGTGCGCGACGGGAAGATCGCGTGACCTCGTCTCCGTCGACACGCATGAATCCGGTCCGGTCGATCGCGTCAGGTTTCTCGCGCATCCGGGTGCTCAATCTCCGCGAGATCCGCACCCACCGCCTGCGCGTGACCACCTCGCTGCTGGTCGTGATCGTGGCGTCGGCGCTGCTGGTCTCGGTGCTCGGACTCTACGGGTCGCTCACCGAGTCGGTGCGGCAGGTCAACGCCGCCATCGCCGGCACCGCGCAGGTCGAGGTAGCCGCCATCGCCGACTCCGGCATCGACGACGAACTCGCCACCGAGATCCGCCGCGAGGTCCCCGACGCGCGATCGGTGGTGCCACTGATCCGCAACACCGTCGTCATCGACGACCGCGACATCGCCCTGCTCGGTTCCGATTTCCGCGTCACCTCCCTGTCCGGTGAACTGCAACAGGCGGTATCGCAGCAGCAGAGCTCCGGTGTCGCAGAGCAGGATCTGGACAACGGCATCATCGCCGGGTCCGGAACCGGACTGTCCGAAGGACAGCGGCTGACCATCAACGGTGTTGACGTGGAAGTCATCTCGGTGATCGACGGTGACGAGGCCGCAGTCCTCAACCGCGGCAACTTCGTCTTCGCCTACCTCGGACTCGCGCAGCAACTCGCGTCGCACGAGGGCAAGCTCGACTCCATCCTGATCGTCGCCGAACCGGGCGCCGACATCACCGCCCTCAAGTCGTCGGTGTCCAATGTCGTCGACGGCCGAGCAGTGGTGGTGGACCCCGGTTTTCGCGCCGAGCAGGCCGAGACCGCCAGCTCCGTCACCCGCGACGCGACCCTGCTCGTGTCCTTGATATCGCTTGTCATCGCAGGCTTCCTGGTCTTCAACACCATGAACATGGCCGTCGCGTCGCGACGGCGATCGCTGGCGATGATGCGTGCGCTCGGCGCTCGGCGCGGGCATCTCGTCGGTGATCTGCTGGGGGAGTCGGCGCTGTTCGGCCTGGTCGGCGGAGCCATCGGCGTCCCCATCGGCATCCTCGCGGGCCGGTGGGCGATCGCACAATTCCCCGAGACGGCGAACGACCAGATGGCCACGGCCGTCGGCTATCACCTGCCCGTGTATGCGCCGATCGTCGCGGTCCTCGCCTGCGTCCTGGCGTGTGTCGCGGCGACCACCCTGGCCGCCCGGTCGGTGTTCGCGGTGTCGCCGGTGGAAGCGATGGTGGCCGGTGAGGTCGCCGACACCACCGGCAAGGCCCGTCGCAGCGTGTGGATCGCGGCCGTCGTCGGGGTGACCTTGCTGGTGGCGTCCTGGTTCGTGGCCACCACCGTGCCCGGTCGGCCGGCGATCCTGGGCGGTGCGGTGTTCGCGATCGGCGGGCTCCTGCTCAGCTTCGCGCTCACCGGTCCACTGGTCCGGCTCGTGGTCGCGCTGTCGCGTCGGTTCGGCGGGCCCGGACAACTCGCCGCGGTCAACACCGAACGCGCGCCGCGTCGGGCGTGGGCGACATTGATGACGGTCGCGGTGGCCGTCACCGTCGGCATGGGCACCTCCGGCGCTCTCGACAATCTGGTCAGCTCCATCTCGGGTTCGCTCGACGGGCTCGCCGACCCGGACTTCTACGTGTCGTCGGCTGACAGCGGAGGACTGCCCACCGGCCCGGCGCTACCGCCCGAGCTCGCATCGCAGGTGGCGGAGATCCCCGGCGTCACCGAGGTCGTCGGGGCCCAGTGGGCGGAGATCAACGTCGACGAGGCGCAGATCTTCGTGCAGGGACTCGAACCGAATTCGTTGGCGCCGTTCGTGAAAAAGGCCGACCCGGCCGCGTTGCAGCAGGTGATCGACGGCGACGGACTGCTGTTGTCCACCGTCCTCGCCCGTAGCCTCGACGTCGGGGTCGGCGACACACTGCGGATGGCCACCCCGTCGGGCTATCGCGACATCGTCGTCCGCGACACCGTCAACTACATCTCGATCGGTTCGGGTACTGCGGCGATGTCGAATTCGCTTCTGTCCGAATGGTTCGACCGGCCCGGCGACGCCTACCTGCAGATCTCCACGGACCCGGCCGCCGACCGGGCCGAGATCGAACAGCGGCTCGACGCCGTGGCCGCCGAGTACGAATTGGACGGCGGCCGAGAGGTATTCGTGCACTCGGGCGACGAGGCGCTGGAGGCAGCCCAGGCGCAGGCCGAGCAGGCCGGCGCGTTCACCGTGGCCATCCAGTGGATCGTCGCCTTGGCGGCGGCCGTGGCCCTGCTCAACACGTTGTTGCTGTCGGTGATCGAGCGGCGCCGCGAACTCGGAGTGTTGCGTGCGATGGGCGCATCGCGGCGATTCGTGTCGCGGATGGTGGTGGCCGAGGCCGCCGGCGTCGCGCTCATCGGATCGGCGACCGGCGTGATTCTCGGTGGGGCACTGCACTTCCTGGCCGACAAGATCCTGTCCGCGACGACCTCGATCGACATCGCCTACGCGCCGCGGCCGTCGACGCTGTTGTTCGTCTCCATCGCCTGCGGGTTGTGCATCATCGGGGCGCTGGTGCCCGCGATGCGGGCGTCGCGGATGAACATCAGTGAGTCGATTCTGGACGAGTAGGTGGGGGTGCGGGGGTCTCGATACGCCTCGTCGCAAGCTCCTCGGCTACTCGACCAGCGATGGGGGTTCGGCTGCTGGACCAGCGAGGGAAGGTGCGGTGGGGTGGGTCTCGATACGCCTCGTCGCAAGCTCCTCGGCTACTCGACCAGCGGTGGGGGTTCGGCTACTCGACCGGCGTGGGGGAGGGCACCAGCCCCGCGTGCGCCAGGAACCGCTCGAACAGGTCGTCGCAATCGGCGGCGGCGGACTTCTCGCGTTCGGCGATCGACGCGGCCATCGCCACCAGATCGACGTCGTGGCCGGACATGTCGGACTTCGGGCCCGAGAACCCGGCCTTCCAGGCGACGAAGCATTCGGAGCTGATCTCTGGGTGGAACTGCACCCCGAGGTGCGGACCGCTGACGAATGCCTGCACTCCGGCGTCGTTGCGTGCGATCACCTCGACGTTCTCGGGTACGTCGAGCACGTCGTAGTGGTACTCCATCCACGGTCCTTCGGCCACCAGGTCGGGTCGCGTCGTCTCGACCGGGATGAAGCCGTGCTCCGGCCGCTCGCTGGGACGGACGGTCCCGCCGAGTGCGCTCGCCAGAATCTGCCCGCCGAAGCAGATGCCGTAGATCGGGACGTCGGCGGCCATCACCTCGCGTAGGTACTGTCGCTCCTTGTCGATCCACGCCAGCGACTCGTCGTGCACCGAGTCCGCCGACCCGGTCACCACCACCAGATCCACGTCGTCGGGCGACGGGTACGATTCGGCCTCGTCGGCGGCGACTATCTCCACGTCCATGCCGCGCCGCTCCATCGCCGGCAGCAATGACCCGACGATCGCGCGCCGGTACTCCGGCAGCACGTTGTGCACCAGCGTCAACGCTCGTAGTCCCATGCGGCGCAGCCTACCCGCTACAGCAGAAAGGTCACGGGAACCAGTCGGCGCTCTGCTGCGTCCTAACTCCAGTTCTCGCATTCTTTCGCCTCGCGGCGGGCTAGGAGTCACCGATGATGGTCGTCGTCCCGGAAGAGATCGACCGGCTCGCACGGGTCTGCCGGACGCAGTCCCGCTACGTCGGTGATCTGAACATCGCTGTCGCGGAATCGATGTCGGAACCATCATGCCGAGTCGTCGCCGCGCTCCGGGCCGTCGACGAGCCGGTGGTGCGCATCGTCCGGTCGTTGCGCGACAGGCTCGAGAAGATGGGTGGGGCACTGAACGCGTTCACCGGCACGGTGGTCGACCACGACACCAGATCGGGACGGGCGATATCGGCAGATCGCTGATGCGTCCGACGATCTCGGAGCTGCGACTATGGCGCCCGGCCGCGGTCACGGCCGCGGGCGCTGGTATCGCGGTGATCGCGCAGTCGCTGAGTTCCTCGGTGCAGGCGGTGGGGCGTGCCCTCGACGACGTCCGGTGGCTCGGCGCGACCCATGACGCCGTGGTTCAGCATGCCGCCGCCGAGCAGGCCGGCGCCGATGAGGCGCGAAAAGCACTCACTCGGATCGCCGACGAAGCGGCTCTCGCCGGCGCCGAACTCGCGTCCGCGCGCGAGTGGCTGCTCCGCGAGATCGACGGAGCGGTGGCCGACGGATTCGTCGTCACCGACCATGGGACGGTCACCGACCCAGCCGGGCGGGTCGAGCAGGCGAAGGTCGTCGAGGCACGAATCCTGCAGGGCGTAAGCACGATCGACGCCATCGACGAACGACACGGAGCGCGTCTGGAGCAGCTGGTGGCAGCCCTATCGGGCACCACCGGCACCGACACCGACCCCATCCGCCTGCCCGACGGAAATACCGCCGACCCTGAACGCGTCGTCACCGCACTGACTCAGATGACACCACGAACCCGGCGAGAGTTCCTGTCCCGCTTGACCGATGTCGACCGGCGACGGGTGATGTTGGCCGATCCGCACACCATCGGAAACCTCGACGGCGTCGACTTCGAACTGCGCGCCTCCGCCAACGACGTCGCGATCCGCGCGGCGCTCGATGCCGAACGCAACGCCGGCCGAGGCGACGGTCCGCGAGCACGCCGGCTCGAGGACTTCCTCCGGCCGCTCGCCGACGGCACCCGACGACGGTTCATCGCCTTCGACCCCGCCGGACATGGCCACTTCATCGAGATGGTCGGCGAGCTCGGCCCCACCACCCGCAACGTGGCGATCCTGGTGCCCGGCACCGGCGCCGACCTCGACTCCAGCGCGACAACCACCGACGTGGCAACCGAACTCGCCCGCGCCACCGGCGGCCCGGTCCTCGTCTACCTCGACGGCGACCTACCCCTGACCACCGGATTCGAGGGTCTCGGGGAAGCGGCCGCGCGGGGCGCGCTGCTCGGCACCTTTGCCGGCCCGCTCGGGCAGGCACTGGGCTTCGCCGGCGGGATCGCCGAGTCCGTCGACGACTCGGCGGTCGACCCGCGATTCGCGCGAGAAATGGCGCCCGACCTGGTGGCCTTCGCGGCCGAACTCGACGCCGAGATCGCCGCGACCGCACCGGGCGCGGCCACCACGGTCATCGGCCACTCCTACGGCGGCTCGGTGGTGGGGTCCGCCGAACAACTCGGACTGCGCGCCGACCGGGTGATCTACGCGTCGTCGGCGGGCACCGGGGTCTTCGACGGGCCGTGGCGCAACCCCAACCCCGACGTCGAGCGGTATTCGATGACGGCGCCCGGCGATCCCATCCACCTCGTACAGTCCCTGCCCGGCAACCCGCACGGCGACGACCCCGACACCGCGCCCGGCGTCCATCGGATGGACACCGGATTGTTCGGTGCCGATCCGGACGGTCATCGAGCGCCGGTCGAGGGCGTCAGCGGGCACGGCGACTACTGGCAGGACCCCGCGTCGGACGCCTTCCGCAACGTCGTCGCCGTGATCCTCGGCGAGCAACCCACCCCGTATCCACGCGGCTAGCCAAAGTCTGTCAATAATTCTTGACAACCACGATTCGTCAACATAACCTGACAACCATGCACGACGAACAGGACCCCACCGACGTGGCCGGAGCCGCCGCGAGCGACGACCCGGCCCGGGGCCTTGCCGCCGTCCGCGCGTTGCGCACCCTGGCCGACCGACTCGAGGACGTCCAGGTGGCCAACGCCCGCGCCAACGGCTGGAGCTGGCAATCGATCGCAGAAGTCCTGCAGATCAGCCGCCAGGCCGTGCACCAGAAACATGCACACCGTGAGGCCCGCGAGAGCGGACCGGAAGGAGACACGAACAATGTTTGAGCGATTCACACGCGACGACAGAATGCTCATCGCATTCGCCATGCAAGAGGCCGGCGACCTGGGTCACCGGCAGCTCGGCAACGACCACCTGGTCCTGGGCATGCTCTGCAACGCCCGCAGCCCGCTGTTCACCCTGCTCACCGAGCAGGGCCTGAACCTGGTGACGGCACGCGAGGCGGCGCAGAAGTTCCACGCCGAGCACGACGACGCGACCGACGAGGCCGCAACAAGCGACGACGATTCCGCGCAACAGCGCTATGAGGAAGACCGAGAAGCCCTGCGCAGCATCGGCATCGACCTCGACAAGGTCCGCGAGGCGGTCCGCGGCCGCTTCGGCGAGGACCTGTCCGAGGGCTGGGCTCAGCGTCCGGGACGCGGACCGGGTGGCCGTCGAGGCCGGGGGAGGGGCCACCGGCACGGCCACGGACCCCACCGAGGATGCGGACCGCACGGCGGTCCCGACCCACGTGGCTTCGGCCCGGAGGCCGGATTCGGACCGGGCGGTTTCGGGCCCGGCGGTTTCGGGCCAGGCGGCTTCGGACCCGGCGGCTTCGGACCCGGCGGACCGTTCGCCGACGACGGCCCGTGGGAGCCGGGACGCGGACGGCGCGGCCCGCGCGGTCGGGGCAACCGCCCACGATTCGCACCGCAGACCCGCGAGGTATTGAGCAGGGCCGTCGAGATCGCCCGCGAACGCGGCGACCGTCGACTCCGCTCCGAATACCTGCTCCTGGCGATCATCGACATCGCCGATGACGCGTCCCGCGCGGTGATCGAGTCGGCGACCACTCCCGACGACCTGAGGGCCGCCGTCGAGGCGAGCCTCCCGGACGTCGCCGGAGTCTGATCACCTCGCAGCCCGACGGGGCCGGAGCAAGTTGAGTCATGCCCACACTCGAACTAATGTTCGAGTGTGGGCATGAAGTGGATCGGCGGCGACAGCGGCCAACCACGACGGCCGGTGTTCTTCCCGGTCGGCCACAAAGCGGTGCTCATCGATCTCAACGCGCTGTACCCGCAGACTCCGCATCACAGCGGTGAGTACTTCCCCGACGGACTGCAGATCCGGTCGGTGCACCTCGGGGTGCTCACCGCGTGGGCGCGGTCGGAATGGGGTGAGTGGTACGGCAAGGTCACCTACACCATCACCGCGCGCGATCGACAGGAAAAGGTGACCCACTGGGTGCCCGGATGGGCGCTGCGCCCGGCCGACGCGGCCCGGCGGCCGACCACCTGATCGCCCGATCATCCGACCGGTTCATCACAGTTCATTACCGATCGAATCGAATCCCCTGCACCCGTGTCGGAGCCATCGGAGATGATGGTCGACATGACCGAATCGCCCCGCGGGGTGTGGCGCATCGGAGTCGTGGACGATCACGAGCAAATTGTTCGCGGATTGCGGGCCACCCTCGACGAACAACCCGACATGGACGTCGTCGCCGGCGCCGCCACCGTCGACGCGCTGCTCGCGGTGACCACCGACCTCGACATGGTGCTGCTCGACCTCCGGCTCGGCGACGGAACCTCCCCGGTCTCGAACATCGACACCCTCAGGGAGGCCGGGATACCGACGCTCGTCTACACCTCCGGCGACGAGATCTACCTCGTGCGGCAGGCCGCGAGCGCGGGCGTGATGGGCGTCGTCCGCAAGAACGCGCGTGAGGAAGACCTGCTCGCCGCCATGCGCCGCGCCCTCGCCGGCGATGCCGTGCCCAGCGTGGACTGGGCCGCGGCCATCGACTCCGATCCCGGCTTCGTCGACCTGTCGCCCCAGCTGCGTCGAGTGCTCGAGCTGTATGCCGCCGGGGAATCGTCGTCGCGGGTTGCCCGGGAACTGGACATCTCGCCCGAGACCGTGACCGATTACGTCAACCGGATTCGTGGGCGATACAACACGGCGGGGCGACCGGCGCCCACCAAGACCGACCTCTACAAGCGTGCGATCGAGGACGGATGGCTGCCGATACCGCGGCGCTTTCGTCGGTAGGCGGAACACACGTCGCGCACGACGACCAGGCGGGCCGGCAGATCCTGCGGTTGGTGGCGGTGTTCGTCGCCGTCGGCTATCTCGCCTATGCGGTGATGACCGCGCCGCTGCTCGTCGAGTCGCTGCCCTACATGGCGCCGTGGTGGTCGGTGCTGGCGATCGTGCTGATCTTCGGGACCGGCCTGATGCTCGGGCCGGTCGGGTGGTGGGGCGACCCGCGGACCACGAGGTTCGTGGCGGCATCGGCGGCCATCGGGTTCATCGTGGCGGCCGCGCTGTGGTGGCCGGCGTGGAACGGGGAGCAGATCGACAACGTCCGCGGCATCTGGTTCTCCCAGTTCCCCGGTCTGGCCGCGATCGCGGCGGCGATGGCGTTCCGTCCGGCGGTGGCCCTCGGGCATCTGGCGGTGGCCATCGCGATGACGCTGTCGATCGGTCAGGTCGTCCGGCCATCGCAGTACAACGGGCCGCTCGTCGCCGACATCGTCTGGGCGTACGCCTTCTCCCTGATCTTCGTTGCCGCAGCCGTGATGGCGATCCGGACCGCGGCACTCCTCGACCGCACCCACGCCCAGGCCTTCGCCGCCACGGCCGACGCCGCTGCCCTCAATGCGCGGACAGCCGAACGCAATCGCTTCGACGCCCTCACCCACGACAACGTCATGTCCACCCTGCTGTCGGCGGCACGTCAGGGTGCCTCACCCGAACTGGCCGCCGAGGCGCGCGCCGCGATCGCCGCGGTCGAACGGGCGGCCGCCGGGAACGGCAACGCCGTCGTCACCGCCGATGTGGCCGTCGGCCAGATTCGCGCGGCGGTCGGCCTGGTGGAGCCCGCGGTGCCCGTCGCGCTGCGGGAGAGCGACCCCTCCGCGACCTATCCGGGTGAGGCGATCACGGCGATGGCGGCGGCCGCCGCGGAGGCCGTCCGCAACAGCTTGCGCCACGCGGGACCCGACGTCGCGGTGTCGGTGACGGTCCGTGCACGCGCCGGTGCCCTCGACGTCGACGTCGCCGACGACGGTCGAGGCTTCGACCCCGCCGACGTGCCGCCCGCGCGGATGGGGATGGCTGTCAGCATCCTCGGCCGGATGGAGCGGGTGGCCGGCGGTGTCGCCGAGATCGACTCCCGCATCGGCGTCGGCACCCGCGTGCATCTGGGATGGGCCGGATGACGACCACGGACTTCGGCGTCACCAACGGGCGTGAGGACGTCCGCGACCTGCTGGGGATGCGTCAGCCCGGCGCATGGCTCGTCGTCGGCATCTTCCTTGCGTCCACATGGATCGTGATCGCGTACTCCGTCGGCGACGTCACCGCGGTTTGGCCGATGGCGCTGGCCGGAGTCATCATCTCCGCCGCGGTGGTCGCGATCGTGGTGGTGCCCGGCGATCCCCTCCCGCGTGCGGCGACCATCGCGTTGACCCTCGCCGGACCGATCGCGTGCTTCTGCACACTGTCGGTGACGCCGAGCGCCACGGCCTCGGCGATCCTGCTGGGCTGGGCGCACAGCGGCATCGACGCCGTGTACTGCTTCATGTGCGTGCGCGGCCGACGGGTGGCGCCCTGGCTGGGCCTGGCCGCCGAAGCCGTCGTCTACGGCTGGTGGGGACACTCGGTGGGCGAACCGATTCTCGGCAGCGCCGCGATCGTCGCCATCGCGATCGCCCCGCTGACGATGGCCACCCTCTTCTCGTTCACCCTGCGGCCGACGGCGCGGGCCGTGTTCGCCCTGCGCGCGCAGACGATGACCCAGGTGGCGCGGCTGGCCGCGGAAGCCGCCGCCGACGACGAACGCGCCACCCAGGTCCGGATGCTCGACAAGGTCGCCCGTCCCATGCTCGAACGCATCGCGTCGGGCGCCGACCTCACCGCGGACGAGCGCATCGACTGCGCCCTGCTCGAGGCGCACCTGCGGGACCGGCTGCGGGCACCGCTGATGTCTGCCCTCGACCTCGACGAACCGGCGTATCAGGCCCGCCGGAACGGTGTAGAGGTGGTGTTCATCGACGACTTCCGGGTCGACACCGCTGACGGCGATGACCGACCGATCGATCCGCGGGTGGCGTCCGCGGTCAGCGACCTGGCCACGCGGGTCCTCGACGATGCGCGTGAAGGTCAGGTCTACGTGCGCCTGTCCCCACCGGACCGCGACGTCGCCGCGTCGGTACTGCATCGCCGCGTCGACGGGACGAGTGTGCGGTCCGAGATCGACCGACACGGAGCCGTTCATACGTTCTGTTGACCGTGCCCCCATTTCTGGGGGCGCGAGAAGATGCGTCTGTCCCGTCTCATCCACTTTTTGTAACGTCGAATTCAGAATCCGGATGCGAGAGAGACGATCGATGACGAATCCAGCTGTACGGCACCACTACTCGCCGCCAGTGTTGAGCGACCGCGAGGTCGACGTCTTGGTGCGCTGGGTGGCCGACCGGCCGATGCGCGACATCGCGCGCGAGCTCTTCATCACCGACGCCACCGTCCGCACCCACCTGGTGCGCATCCGCAACAAGTACCGCGACGCCGGACGGCCCGCCACCACCAAGATCGCCCTGCTCGTGCGGGCCATCGAGGACGGGTACACCACGCTCAACGAGATCGCCGCGAGCGTCGACGGCGGACTCGATCGCCAGGTTCGCCTGGTCCAGCAGCGACCCCCGTCGACCGGCCGCTGACCCGGCGGCCGGCCGCGACCCCCGTAGGCCGGCCGCCGACCCGGTCCACTGGGCGCCATTTCCCGTCGACTGTGCGCTACTTCCCGTCGACTGTGCGCCATTTCCCGTCGACTGGGTGCCACTTTCCGTTGACTGTGCGCTACTTTCGGTCGACTGTGCGCCATTTCCCGTCGACTGGGCCCGATCACGTCCCTCCCCGCCGCTCGAGATGCGCGACTGACCGACCCGGACGACAATTGGCACGGTGAGTCGGGGGACATCCACAGCACGGACCCGTTGGGTCGACATCGCCAAAGCCATCGCCATACTGCTTGTGGCGCTTCATCATTCAATACTCTTCTTGACAGCTGCCGGCCTGGCTGGCGATGTCTGGACGGACATCGACGACGTCTTCGTCGTATTCCGGATGCCGTTGTTCTTCTTCGCATCCGGACTTTTTGCACTCAGCGTCATCCGCCGACCCTGGGCGCGACTCTGGCAGACCCGCCTGGCCCTGCTGGTCTGGGTGTTCGCGGTGTGGAGCGTCGTGCGGTTCGGGTTCTTCCACATCGTCGACTCACCGCTGCCGCTCGACGAGACCAAGCTGCTGCGGCTGGCGGTCGCGCCGCTGTGGCCGCAGACCGGCCTGTGGTTCCTGCACGCCCTGGTGGTGTTCTTCGTCGCCGCCAAACTGCTCGATGTCCTGCGGGTCCCGCTGTGGCTGCAGATCGGAGCGGCCGGGGCGGTGTCGGTGCCGTTCTTCGCGGGCGCGACGGTCGGCAACATCAGCTACGACGGGATGCTGCAGTACTTCGTGTTCTTCCTGGTCGCCTGCCATTTCCGGGATCGGATCCTCCCGGCGGTGCAGCGTTGCGGGATCGTCGCAGCCGGTGTCGCACTGGCCGTGTTCGGGGTGGGCTATGCCGTCGTCGCCGTACTGGGCATCGAGAACCTGCCCGGCCCGCTGTTCGTCCTCGCGATCCTCGCGCTGGCCGCCGGACTGCTGCTGTCGCGCACGATCGATAGGTTCGAGCCGCTGGGACGACCCGCCGGCTGGATCGGACGGCAGACCCTACCGATCTACGTGGCGCACGTCCTGGTCATCGGCGCGCTGACCAGCCTGCTGAGCCGGGTCGCCGACACATCCGCGCTCGATGTCGTGCGTCCGGTGCTACCGGTGGTGGTGATGGCCGCCGCCGTCGCGATCTCGCTGCTGATCTGGCGGGCGATCCGCGACGTCCCGGTGCTGCGCTACGCGTACGAGGCGCCACCCTTCGTCCGGGATCTGCCGGTGCGGACAGACCAACGGAAGTCGCGCACAGTCAACGAAAACCGGCGCACAGTCAACGAAAAACGGCGCCCAGTCGACGGAAAACGGCACCCAGTCGACAAGGGGACCGTCATCCGCCACACCCCAGCACCGCCGCCTTGACGAGCGCGCCGTACTGGTAGGCGTAGACGTGCGCCCAATCGGCCAGCGACCGTGAATAGTCGCGCGGCACACTGCGCATGACGACGTCGCGGTCGGAGCACTGGCCGAAGATGTAGCGCGCCCGGACCATGTGATAGCGCCAGCTCACCACGATGACCGATTCCCAGCCGCGTTCGATGGCCATGCGTTGGGTGAACATCGCCTCGCCGCGGGTGGTCGACGGGTCGGGCGCAAAGCAGATGACCTCGACCGAGTCGGTCCCGGCGTTGCAGACGCGGTCCATGATGCGCGCGTCGTCGGGATCGTAGGGCCGATACGGGTCGGAGATCAGCACGGTGTCGGCATATCCGTCGGCCGCGAGTTCCAGGCCGTAGTCCTCGCGGCCGTCGTGCTCGCCGCCGAGGACGACGATGGCGTCGGCAGGCCGCAGCGCATCCTGATGTTCCTCGGTGAACAACTGGCGGCCGAGCGCGGCGAAGAGGAGAGCCGCGACCATCAGGACGCACAGGGTGGCGGCGGCCAGAGTCTGACGACGCCGGCGGCGACGATTGGGTCCTCGCACCAGAAGCTGCGTCGTCACGTGAGAATGAATCCGCGCATGCGACAAGGATATGCGCGGTCGATGTGGGTCGCCCGCCGCTACCCGACGACCAACCCGACCGCGGTGAGTACCGCCCACACCAGCATCGCCTGCCCGGTTCCGCCGAGTGACGGGATCAGACCCGGCCCGGTGGCGCCAGAACGCACGGGCGCGTACGCCTTCCACACCAGCGGCGCTGCGAGCAGCCCGAGGAGGGCCCACGGCGTGGCCGCGACGAGCACCACACTCATCACCAGCGGCACCGCCAGCAATGTGGCGAACAGCACACGAGTTCTCTTGTCGCCGAGCCGAACCGCAAGCGTGATCTTGCCGGACTCGGTGTCGCTAGGGATGTCGCGCAGATTGTTGACCACCAGCACCGCCGACGAGATGGAACCGACGGCGATCGCGCAGAGCAGCCCCACCCAGTCGACCGAGTCGCTGACCACGTATTGGGTGCCGAGGACGGCGACGAGACCGAAGAAGGTGAACACGGCGACCTCGCCGAATCCGAGGTAGCCGTACGGTTTGCTGCCGCCGGTGTAGAACCAGGCGCCGGCGATGCAGATCGCGCCGACCACGACCAGCCACCACGCGGTGCTGATCGCCAGCACCAGCCCGCAGATGGCGCCGACGGCGAAGCAGGCGAACGCCGCCCGCTTGACGGCGCCGGGGGAGGCCGCGCCCGAGCCGACCAGGCGCATCGGGCCGACTCGGTCGTCGTCGGTGCCGCGCACCCCGTCGGAGTAGTCGTTGGCGAAGTTGACCCCGATGATCAGCGCCAGCGCGACGACGAGTGCCAATGCCGCCTTCCACCAGACGACCTCACCCAGATCGCCGACCGCGCCGACTCCGACAACCACCGGTGCGATGGCGTTGGGCAGCGTGCGCGGGCGTGCGCCCTGGATCCACTCCCTTGGGGTAGCCATTGGTCGATCCTGCCACGGTGGGCGTGTGAGGCCCGACACGAGTCCGGCAGAGTCGCCCATCAGCTGATACGTTCCTACCGTCCGGGCGGGAATCGTTCGGCAAAAAGTGTTCTGGCACAGGGCTGTTCAGACAACAGCTGTTCTCACAATCTTCGGGGAGATTGCATGAAGAAGAAACTCGCATCCGGTATCGCCGCGCTGTCGATCGCGGCATCGGTCAGCGTCACGGGGCTCGCCGCCGCGCCGGCCCTCGCCGCGCCGTCGGGCGCCGCCACCCAGTCCACCGCCTACTGGGCGCCGACCGAGGCGCAGAAGCTCCAGATCAAGCAGGCGGTTCTCGACTCGCTCAACCGCACACCGGTGGTCGAGGAGACCGAGGAGACGGAGTCCGACGAGACCGAGACCGAGTCACCGTCCTTCGGGTCGTCGAGCGGTTCCTCGAGCGGTTCCGCCGAACTCGGGCCGATCGTCGGCGACTTCCTCGACAACTTCGATTGGGCCATCGTCACCGTGCCGCTCATCTCGGCCTACCTGCAGGCGCAGGGCATTCCCGCGGTGATCGCGACGCCGCTGGCACAGGTCATCTGGGGCGCCATCGAATCCGTGTTGCCCGCTCGCGCGGCCTGAATCACACCACCACCTGGTCCCTGAGGAGATCCGGAGCGCTGGTGGAGGATCGTCACGAAGGGCCGCCCTTCGTGACGCTTCGAGACCCTTCGAGACGCTCGCAAGCTCGCTCCTCAGGGATCGGGGAAACCCCGGGGATCGGGACCCTACTGCACCTCCGGCAACCCGAACGCCGACAACACGGTCCGCGTCCACAGCTGCTGACCCTCGGCGTTCGGGTTGACGCTGTCCCGCAGCAGCGCCGACAACTGGGTCGAGCTGGTGGGGAAGGCGGAACTGACGTCGATCAGCTGGATGCCCTCGGCGTCCATGGCGGCGGCGAAGCCCTCGAGCTGAGCGGCCGTGTCCGCACCCTGCGCGGGGCTCTGCTTGATGGCGACCAGGTCGGCCTCGGGATAGCGCTGGCGCAGCTCGTCGATGAGCGGCTGCAGCTGCGGCGCGAGCGGCTGGCTGGTGTCCTGGGTGTGGCCGAAGTTCAGCATGATCAGATCCGGCGTCACGTCGGGCGTGATCATCGCGTCCAGGTTGTCGAGCGCATAGTCGGCGTCACGGCCCGACGCGCTGGCATTCCAGTAACCGACGGGACCGTTGGGTCCGTCGCCGAGCCCGACCATCGGCCCGTAGCTGTCGGTTGACGAGTTCCAGTACCGGGTGGCCACCGGGCGCTCCAGCGTCTGCGAGATCGACTCGCCCAGCGCGGGCGCCCAGCCGTTGGGGTCGGCCCCCGTCGAGTCGCCCAGCAGCACGAGCGTTTTCGGGGTCTCCGGGTTGGCGCGGGCGTCGTCGACGAACGCCACGGTCGCCGGGGTCTGCATCGCGGTGCTGGTGGTGGGCAGCGTCTCGGCCGCCGACGGCGACGTGGGTGCGGTGCGGTTAGACGAGATGATCAGGCCGACCACCAGGATCACCACACAGACGGCCATGACGATCCACGCCCACAGCGGAGCCGAATCCCAGATCCGCTTGACAACCTTCGGCATCCCCGCACGCTCCCGAATCGAAACAACCACAAACCAGTACGCCGACCTGCAGCGCCGGTTTGCTTCAGCGCCGGTCCGACCGTGTCACTGTAACGGGCGGTCCGCTGCGACTTCTCGGTGAGTTGTCCGTTTCCGCTCAGCAATCACTCGGCACCGGCGCGCCGACGAGCCGATCACTCATCCACTTCGCCATCAGCGGTCCCGGATCGAGTGAATGCCCTTGTCGTTCACGGCGAACCCGCGTGAGCTGATCGCCGACGCTGCAGCCACGTTGCAGTGTGATTTGCATTACGTCGGGCGGGATGATGTCGTCCAGACTGCCGTAGAAGGCCAGGATCGGCACCTCCGTGGACTCCTGCGGCAACGCGTAGGACCCGACCGTGGTGCGCAGGCGTTCAGCAGCGGCCGGCGTGACCGCGACGAACGCGTCCGACGCCGCGGCCGGCTGTGTGGCGAGGGCGGTGCGGTCCAGCGGGCAGGACGCCGCCGGCCCGGTCGATGCGATGTGATCGCTGATCGTGATCTGCGGATCGGCCTGCGCAACTCCCCGGACGACCAGCGGATACAGATAGCGCTGTGCGGTGGTGAGATGCCCGTTCTGCGCGTTGTCGACCAGATACGTCGCGTCCAGCAGGGGCGCCACCGCCACAGCCCCGACGAGGTCGCCGCTGCCGTCGCCGTAGGACGCGTACTGCTCGGCCGTCGCCCACGCCGCCGCGCCGCCCTGCGATGCGCCGACCGCGAACCACTCGGTCCCGATGTCGGGCTCCACCGACCGCGCCGCGCGCACGGCATCGATGACGTTGTATGCGGCCGTGTGGGGTTCGAGGTAGGGGTGCGGCGGTGTCTCGCCGGTGCGGATTCCGAGGCCCTGGTAGTCGGTGGTCACCACTGCGTAGCCGCGGCGCAGGAAGTCGTCGACCGCGGTCAGATCACCGAACATGTCCGCCCGGTCCGACGGTGCGCAGTCCCGACTGATGCCGGTGGTGCCGTGCGCGTAGGCGATCAGCGGCCAGCCGTCCTCGGGGCGGCGTTCATCAGAAGATATGAATATCGCCCCGCTGACCGCGGTGCCCGCACCGTCCACACCGGAGGTGGACCGGTAGACGATCCGGGTTGCGCGGGTACCGGCGGGAAGTGCCGCCGCCCACTGCTCGAGGCCGGGTTCGGTGCCGACCACCTCACCCTGCCGGTCGCGCGCATCTGCGCTGATCGTGACCCCGGACGACGTCGCCTGCACATCCGGCGAGCCCTCCCCGGCGCACGCGGAGATCAGCAGCAACGCGGCGATTCCGTACGCCGCCACGCCGAGCATTCGCCGCGATTTCACAGAAGAAAGGTAGCCGCTGCGTTGCATACCGCCACTGCGGGCCATTCGAGATCACAATTGCGCGGTTTGCGTCGTCGCCTCGCCTCCCCGATTCTGATCGCGTGGAGTTGACGATCGGGGAGGACGACACGGCGCGCATCGCGGTCGTCGACGTCGACACCGAACCGATCGCGCTGCCCACCCGTCCGGTGCGTCGCGGCAAGGCGGAACCCCCGGCGCCGGAATACGACCCGCAGGCGGTGTCGCCACCCGCCGACGACGAGGTGTACGACTACCTCGGCCCGCAGATGCGCTGGATTCAGCCGCTACTGATCTCCGCTTTTCTGCTCGTCGCCTGGTCGATGATCCTGTTCACGACCGGCCACCCGCTGTTGTGGCCCGTGTGGATCGTCCTGGCCGCGAATGTGATCGGGAACACGCTGTCCACGCTCACCGGCACCTACCGACGCCGCGTCACCTGGCGGTCGCACCAGGAGAAGATCACCGAGTGGCAGAACCACAACGGCTGGCACCCGAGCGTCGACGTCTTCCTGCCGACGTGCGGTGAGAGCCTCGACATCCTGCGCAACACCTACCGGCACGTCCACGCGCTGAGCTGGTCGAGCCCGCTGACCGTGTTCGTGCTCGACGACGCGGACCGCGACGAGGTGCGTGCGCTGGCCGCCGACCACGGCTTTCGCTATGTCGTGCGTCCCGACCGCGGGCACCTGCGGAAGGCCGGCAACCTGCGGCACGCGTGCACCATCAGCGCCGGCGAACTGATCGTCATCTTCGACGCCGACTTCTGCCCCCGCCCCGACTTCCTACGTCACCTCGTGCCCTACCTCGACGACCCGCAGGTCGCGATCGCGCAGAGCCCGCAGTGCTTCGACACGACCGAGGCGATGCACTGGATTCAGCGCACCGCGGGCGCCACCCAGGAGTTCTTCTACCGCTGGGTGCTGCCGTCGCGTGATCGGATCGGCGCGGCCAACTGCGTCGGCACGTCGGCGGTGTACCGGCGTAGCGCGCTCGAGCAGGTCGGCGGGTTCGCCCCCATCGAGCACTCCGAGGATCTGCACACCGGCCGCCACCTGCAGCAGGCCGGCTACGAGATCCGGTACGTACCGGTGGTGTTGTCGCGGGGGTTGTGCCCGTCGGACCTCGCCGGCTTCCTCAATCAGCAGTACCGCTGGTGTCAGGGGTCGTTGTCGCGGCTGCGCAACGACCACATCGAGTCGCCGCGACGAATGCGCCTGCGGCAGTGGTTCGCCCACTGGGCGGGCATCTTCTACTACCTGACCACCGCGATGAACGTCTTCCTGCTGTTCCCGCCCGGCATCATCATGGCCGCCTTCTACCCCGACGACGTGCGGCCCGAACAACTCGTCCCATTCCTGTTCGGCCTGTGGGTGTACGTGGTGCTGTTCCCGCTGGTGTCGCGCACCCGGTGGCGGTTCGAGGTGCTGCGGGTGCAGATCGCCTACAGCTACGCCCACACGATCGCCATCTGGCACAAGGTGATCGGACGGGAGCTCGACTGGGTGCCCACCGGCGCGATCGGCAAGAGCAACTCGCTGGCGCGGTCCATCTCGTGGCTCGGTGCCGTCACCCTCGGTGGCTCCCTGGTCGCCTTCTGGGCGTTCATCATCCGCGACGTGGTGGTGTACGGGCTCGACGACTTCTGGATGATGGTCGGCTTCGTCCTCGCCTACACCTACCTGACCGCACCCCTGCTGCTCGAGTTCATCCGCGTCCTCCGGCCCTCCCACCCCCCGCTCCCTGAGGAGGTCCGGAGCGCTAGCCGTCACCACTCGGTCCCTGAGGAGCGAGGCGCTAGCCGAGCGTCACGAAGGGCCGCCGCCAACAACGCGCACCCCCAACAAACCCCCTACCGCCCGACCTCCACCAACTGGAACCGCATCACCATCTGGGAGGTCATCGGCTACACATCCGCGATCGTATTCATCGCGGCACTGGCCCTGGGCCTCTTCGACATCATGGTGCCCTGGGCGGGCGCGTGACGACCCTCTCCCACGATGCGCCGACCGAACCGATTCGCACTCCGGCGGCCAAGGTCTTCTTCGACGACATCGCCGGGCTGCGCGGCATCGCGGTCCTGTTGGTGGTGCTGTTCCACGCGCATGTCCCGTTCGTCACCGGCGGTTTCGTCGGCGTCGACATCTTCTTCGTCATCTCCGGGTTCCTGATCACCCGCCTGTTGATCCGCGAGTACGAGACCACCGGGTCGTTGTCGTTCAAGGGGTTCTACGCACGACGGGCGCGGCGCATCATCCCGGCGGCGGCGCTGGTGATCGTGGTGTCGATCATCGGTGCCGCGTTGACGATGCCGCTGCTCAAGGTGTTCAAGCAGGCCATCGATCTGCTCGCTGCCGCAGCACAATTGGCGAACTGGCAATTCCTGTCGCAGGACGCCGACTATCTCGCCGGCGCCATCGACGGCAGTCTCGCGACGCACTTCTGGTCGTTGTCGATCGAGGAACAGCTGTACTTCGTGTGGCCGCTGGCGGTGTTCGCCGCCGCGGCGGTGGCGTCGCGAACGGCGTTGCGCCGCTATGTGTCCATGCGGATGGCCGTGGGTCTGGTGGTCGGCGCGATCACCGTCGCCTCGCTGGTGGTGGCGATCCGGCTGACCCCGACCGACCCGGCCGCCGCCTACATGGCCACCTACAGCCGTGCCTGGCAGTTCGGTGTCGGTGGGCTGATCGCCGTGGCCGCACCGTTGTTCGCGTTGCGGTGGAAGTCGCCGCGGCTCGCGGCGGTGGTCGCCATTCTGATCGGCTGGCTCGGCTTCGCGGGCATCGTCGTCGCCGTGCTGACGATCGACTCCACCACCCCTTATCCCGGCACCGCGGCACTGCTGCCGACGATGGGTGCCGCGCTGGTGATTGCGTCCGGGCAGTTGCGCCCCCCGGTCCCTGAGGAGCCTCGCGAGGAACGAGCGAGGCGTCACGAAGGGCCCGCCATCTCCACCCTCCTCTCCACACCCCCGCTCACCTTCCTCGGCCGCGTCTCCTACGCCTGGTATCTGTGGCATTGGCCGGCGATCGTCCTGTTCGAAACCGTCACCGGCGCAACATCCTGGCCCGCGCTGCTCCTCGTATCCGTGGTGGCCCTGGGCATCGCGACCGTGTCGACGCTGTACTTCGAAGAGCCGATCATCAACAACCGCGAGCTGCGACGTAACGCCTCTGCGTCGATCTCGGTGGGCGTGACCGGTGTGGTGGTGGGCCTTGCCGTGACGATGACGGCCGGCGTGGTCGCCGTGCAGATCGCCAGCCGCGACACCGTCGCCAACGCCGCGCTCAGCTATCAGTCGGTGTTCGGTTCGGAGAGCACCGAGCCCGCGGGTCCGGTGGTGCCCAATCCCTTTCAGGCCTACGACGACCGTCCCGAACCGCACGAATGTCTGATCCCGGTCGGCGAGCAGGCAGCCGGTCACGACTGCACCTTCGGGCCCGACAACGGTGTGCCGGTGGTGCTGTTCGGCGACAGCCACGCCGACCAGTGGTCGGAAGCGATCCGCAGCATCGGCAGCACGCACGGCTGGCAGATTCACCAGTTCACCAAGGCCGCCTGCCCGGCGCAGAATCTGCGGCCTCGGCCGGGGGTGGCCGACCCGTACACCACCTCCGAGTGCACGCAGTGGCGGGCGGATGCGTTGCAGGACATCACATCTCTGTCGCCAAAGATCGTCTTCGTGTCGTCGCTGTCGACGTATGTGCCGGAGCGGGCCGCGGTCGACACCGCCTGGGACGACACCCTCACCACGCTGCGCGCCACCGGCGCCCAGATCGTCTACATCGCCGACACCCCGTACCCCGGATTCCAGATCGCCGACTGCATGTCCGGCGCGTTGGACAACTGGCACCAGTGCGACTTCCCGCTCGACGGCTTCACCCGCATCGAGCCCATCCTGGATCAGCAGGCGGCGGGGGAGAGCACCGACATCATCACCATCGGCGTGAATGATCTGCTGTGCGACGACAATCTGTGCTTCCCGGCGCGTAACAAGATCCTCTTCTACCGCGACGACTCGCACCTCACCGCGACGGCGGCCGAGGTGCTCGAGCCCGCGCTGGTACGGCAGCTCGACGAGGCGCGGTTCGACTACACCGGACGGTGACGTCCCGCCGGCGCCTACGTCGGCTGCTGCATCTTCTCCAGCTGCTCGAGCAGTGCGAACGACAGGAACGTCATCGGGCCGTGATCCTGGAACTGGTTGCTGACGTTGCCGGCGATCCCGCCCTCGATCGACAGCGTGCTCTGCAGGTCGAGCTTGAGTTGCGGTGAGCCCTCGGCGAAGTCGAGATCGGCCAGGTCGGTCCAGACGATGTTCGGTCGGGTCGTGGATTCGAACACGTACCGCTTGTTCGTCAGGTCGGTGACGGTCTGCCAGATGGTCTGCGAGGCATCGGGTTTCCCGGCATCGGGCAGCCGGAACGGCTGTGCGGCGTTGCGGATGACGCTGAACATGCTGGCGACCGCCTCCGACTGGGTGGCCGGTTGCGGCAGCCGCCGCGAATAGTAGGCCGCGCGCGCGAAGCGGTGCTCGGCCTCGGTGTCACCGGGGAGCGGCTGGTCGCCGCCGAGTCCTTCCCACCGGGTGAGCAGCTGAATCTGCTGATCGTAGGTGGGGGAGTTGGTCATCACGTGGTAGTCGCGGCTGTGGTACACCTGCGGTTCGCCGCCGACGTACTCGATGATCGCGGAGTCGCCGCCGGCGTCGTCGAGCGCAAGGTGGATGGTCGGCGGGTTGCCGCCGGTGGGATCGGGCATCTGCACCACCCGGACGTCGGTCTCCACGATCCAGTCCACCGCTTCGGCGACCGTGGCGAAGTTGTCGAGGAAGTACTGCAACCACACGGCCTGGCTCAATGCCGGGCGGCTGTCATCGGGCGTGCCGTAGTCCGACTCGGCGAGCCACAGGACATGTCCGGCGAGGCCCGCCTCGTTGATGCCGTCGACCGAGATGATGTCGAACGCCGCCGCGATGACGCTGCCGTACTTGGACGTCCAGCTCAGCTTGCCCTTCACACCGTCGTCGCGGGTGATGCCACGAGGCTGCGTCCACAGGTTGGTCATCAGATCCTTGTGGAAGTCCATGTTGCGGCCGACCAGTACGGCGCCGTCGGCGTCGGGCCAGATCACTCGGGTGCACATTGCTCGATCACCACTTCTTCGCGTGTCAGCTGTCGCTGTTCGGGTTACGCCACGGGGATTGGCCCGGGCCACGCGGAACTCTATTGCTGATCCTGTACGAGGTCTGGCCGGCGGCGACTAGTTGGCACGGATTCGTCGCTGAGCTGACGCACGATCGGCTCCGGCCGCCCACGACGGGGACGGACCAGCGGGTCCCGCCCGATGCGGCGCACCAGCGTGCGCTTCTTTCGCTGCCGTCGGCGCGGGCGAACCCCGCCGGCCGGCGGCGTGGTCGGCCGAGCCGGTGACGGTGTCTCCGGCGGGCGCGGCGCTTCACTGATCGACCCTCCGCGCAGGTAGTGCTCGAAGAGTTCGCCGACCTCGTGGATGCGGTTCACCCGCGGCGGTGGTGGCGGACCACTCACCGGATTCAGTGACCACCCCGCGCGACCCGCGTCCGGACCTTCCCGGATGATGCGTGTCGTCCATTGCCCGGGCTTGGGCCCGACCATGCGGTTGTGTCGAGGGCACGCCGGCGCGGTCTCGTCGATGTTGGTGCGACCGCCCTTTGCCCAGTCCTTCTCCGCATGGTGGATCTCCGCATGCGCGATCGGTTGCGAACAACCGGGCGTGGAACACCCACTGCCGCCGGGCTGCGCGAAGAGCGCCAGCCGCTGCGCACGACTGGCGAGTCGCTTGGAAGTTCCCAGGTAAAGCGGTTGTGCCGTATGGTCTTTGAAGACCGCCAGATGCCACTGCGCCTCGGCGGCGATCTCGAGCACGTCCTTGATCGGCAGGTGCGAACCCGTCGCGGTGGTGCCGACGCCCGCGCGCTTGCGGAGCTCGGACTCGTCGATCTTCACCACCAGGTGCGGCGGCAGACCGCGGTGGCTCTTGCCGAGTGCGCCGCCGTCGAGGACCGCCTTCAACATCGCCTCGAACGCGTCGTGGCGGCATTGCGCGGGCGTTCGCCTGTCGCGCTTCGCAGCTTCCTTCAGTTTCTCGATGTCGGCGTCGGATTCGACTCCGCTGGGCGAGTTCTCGTCGTCGGGGTTGTTCATGCCCGGTGCGGCCCACGCCGCGAACAGCACTTCGAGCATCGCTCGGGCCTTGGGGCTGAGGACGGCATCGAGTTCACTCATCGACTGCGAGTCCTGATTGCCGAGGCTCATCTGTCGGCGTTTCTTGCGGTCGGCGTCGTCGACGAGTGACCCGTCGGGGTCGATGCGCTCGAGGAGGTGGACGCCCGCGGCAGTGAGTTGTTTCGGGGTGAGCGTGCGCGCGAAGTCGGCCATCAACGCCTCGGCCGCATCCTGGACGTCGGCGGGGACGGATGACGGGATCTTGCGGATCGTCTCGATGACGACGTCGACATGCGCCGGGGCGGCATCACCATCGGCGATCGCATCGGCGAGATGCGCATAACGCGGTTCCATGAGTTCGCCTTGCAGCGAATACATCTCGGCCACGAAGCGCATGTGTGTCATGCGGCGACGCGCATCGGGTATCCGCAGCCGATGCAACATCAGATCGAGCAGTCCGCGATACCCGAGCTCGCCGACCAGGCCACGATCCGACACGTCCAGAACGCGGCGATGTCCGATGCCGCTCATCCTCCGGTAGGCGCGCTCGTGTTCTTCGGCGACCTTCATGATGGCGTCGGCAGACGTCGGTGTGGTGTCGACTGCACGGATCTGATCGAGGACGGCATGCAGCTGCTGATACAGCGCTTCCACCTCGGTGACGTGCTCTTCACTCACCTGGGCATTGTCCGACATCCTGCTGCACCCCCCGATTGCAGTCCGAACGTATGTTCGAGAGTAACCCATGTCCGGAATGTCCGCAAGGGGCAATTCTCGGGAGTGCGAAATGTCCGCCGGAAAACCCCTTGCGTCGAGGAACGCGGAGGTACTAGCGTCGCTCACGCGCTGACAACTGGTCAGCAGACGACCCTTGGAGTGATGAGCCGATGACCGTGCCGACGAGCACCGCTGTGCGCGGTGCACGGTCCATCCTCATTCACCGGGCCTCGATCTGATCCATTCACGGATCCGAGGCCCATCACAACAAGGGTCTCTACATTGTCTTCTGAACATTCTTTGACGCTCGCCGACTACGGCTGGGACGAGCAGCGCGACAACGACTTCGCGGAACACGCAGCACAGGGCCTCGTCCCCGGGCGGGTCGTCCGGGCCGAACGAGGCCAGTGCGACGTCGTCACCGCAGCTGGCCTCATCCGGGCCACCGTGCCGCCCGATTCGACCGGAGATCAGCACGTGCTGTGCACAGGCGACTGGGCGGCACTGCAACCGCCCACCGCGCAGTCCGCGGCGACCATCACGGCAATCCTCGATCGACGAAGCGCCGTCACCCGCGCCCGGGTGTCGGGCACCTCCGTCGGGCAGTTGCTGGCCGCCAACGTCGACATCGTGGCGATCGTCGTCTCCCTCGCCGACCCGCTCAAACAATCTCGCATCGAACGGCTTCTCGCCCTCGCGTGGGAGAGCGGCGGCATGCCGCTGGTGATCCTGACCAAGGCAGACCAGTGTCCCGATGCCCATCAGAAGGCGACCGAGGTCGCCGACATCGCGCCGGGCGTCAACGTGCTGGTCACCAGCGCCACGACGGGCGAGGGCATCGACGATGTCCGGGCCGCGATCACGGGCACCGTCGTCCTGCTCGGCCGGTCGGGTGCGGGGAAGTCCAGTCTCGGCAATTGCCTGCTCGGCTCGGATCTGTTGGCGATCAACACTGTTCGCGACACGGACGGCAAGGGTCGCCACACCACCGCGTGGCGCGAGCTGGTGCCGCTACCGGGCGGTGGCGTCCTGCTGGATACTCCCGGGTTGCGTGGCGTGGGACTGCACGATGTCGACGACGGTCTCGATCAGACCTTCGCCGAGATCACCGATCTGGCAGAGCACTGCCGCTTCACCGACTGCGCGCACCAGACCGAACCGGGCTGTGCCGTGCTGGCCGCGATCGAGGACGGCGACCTGCCTCGTCGACGGCTCGACAGTTATCACCGGCTGCAGCGGGAGAACGCCCATGCGGCGGCCCGCACCGACGCCCGACTGCGTGCCGAGGCGAAGCGGTCGGCGAAGGAGATGGGTCGACTGCGTAAGTCGATCAATCGGTCCCATCCGCGCAAGATGTGACGCCGACGCTGATCAATCCTCGATCAACGTCGGATCGGTACTGAGTTCCACGGTCGCCCACAGCTGGTAGTCGGACGATTCCAGCCGGTCGACGACGAAGCGCCGGACCCGGTCCTCGTCCTCCACCCGCCAAACACCGGGTTGCACAAGGAAGTCGACTTCCACGTACAGGCGCCGGCCGAGGCGGGTGGCGCGCACGATCGGGTCCGGCAGGTCGTATTCGGATGCGGCCGCGGCGGCTGCCGCTTCGATGGTCGCGCGGAGTTCGGCGGGAGGGGCCGCCTCCATCAGCTCGCGCAGCCCCTGTCGCAGCAGGGAGATGGCCATGGGCGCGATCGCTGCGGACGCGATCAGGACGAGGACCGGATCGACGTAGGCAGCTGCCGATTCGGCCTCGGAGCGGCGCATGACGACGGCGACGACACCGCCGACAGCCACCATGAGACTCAACAGTGCGCCGGCCCGCCAGCTCACCAGTTCGGCCTGCGCCAGCTGCGATTCACGTGCCGGGCGGGGCCGCGGAGGAAGATCATCACCACCAACGACAACGCCGCCGACACGATTCCGTAGGCGACCACACTGCCGGCGGACGCGCCAGACCCTCCGTTGACGATCACGGCTACGGCGTCGGACGCGCCGTACACAAGCGTCGCCAGCAATGCTGCACCCTGCAGGCACACCGCGAGCGGGGTGGCGCCGTGCCGGCCGAACGGGTAATCGGGTGTCGGGCGCGTCTCCGCGGTGCGCGCGGCCACGAGGGACACCGCCACCAGCACGATCCCGGCGAGCATGTACAGCCCGTCGAACAGGATGACGCTCGAGCCGCTGATGATGCCCCACACCAGTGCGGCCGAGCCGAGTGCGCCGGTGACGGCCAGGCTCAGCAGGAGGGCGCGGCGCTCGTGTGATCGGGGGTCGGCTGCCACGGGTTCCAGGGTATGGCAGTGCCGAGCCACCCGGTCCGTGGTCGGTGGGATGATGGTGGGGTCGGACGTAACGGACACCATGCGAAAAGGAGACGGTTGATGGCTTTGGGTGACGACGCGGTCGTGGTCGCGGTCGACGGTTCGGAGAACGCACTGGTCGCTACTCGGTGGGCCGCCGGGGCCGCGAAACGCGAGAACCTGCCGCTCACGGTGGTGTGCGCATTCGAGAATCCGCCCATCGTCCCGACGCAGGGATTCCTCGACAATTGGCGCGCCGAGAGCCAGCAGGCGGTCGACGACGCTGCGCAGGTGGCGGCCGAGGTCGCTCCCGGCGTCAAGGTCACCGCCCAGGTCGTCGAATCCCGGCCGTCGCTGTTGCTGCAGGAGCTGTCCTCGCGGGCGAAGATGCTGGTCGTCGGCAGCCGGGGCCGTGGTGGGGTCGCCGGCCTGCTGCTCGGGTCGGTGAGCACCTACATCTCCGCGCACGCCGACTGCCCGGTCGTCGTGGTTCCGTCCACGGCACGTGCCGATGCCGCCGGCCCGGTGGTGGTGGGCGTCGACGGTTCGCAGGTCTCGCGGGTGGCGACCGCCGCCGCGTTCCAGCAGGCGCAACTCTTGAAGACGTCGCTGGTCGCGGTCAACGGTTTCGGTGCCATGTCGGGCGAGGTCATCGGCGGACGTCATCTGCCGCCGCAGCAGCAGATCCACGACGACGCGGAGGCGTTGGTGACCGGCCTGGTCGACGAGTTCCGCGCCGACTATCCCGATGTCGACGTGACAACCGTTGTGGAAGCCGAGAATTCGGCCCAGAGCATCGTCAAGTCGGCCGACGACGCGCAGCTCGTGGTCCTCGGCAACCGGGGACGCGGCGGATTCCGTGGCCTGCTCCTCGGTTCGACCACCCAGTCGGTGCTGCATGTGACGAAGTGCCCGGTGATGGTGGTGCACACCCAATAGGGCGCGGTCAGCCGGTTGCGAGGGAGCTGACGCCACGCCGGAACGCCTGCGTGCTGTCCGGCGTGGTGTTGAACCGCCAGTCCCGTTCCTTGTCGGTCTGGAACCACAGGAACGCCTCCAGCCGCGGCTCGGCGTCGACGGCGGCGAAGAAGTCGCGAATCCAGTCCGCCTTCATCTCCGGTGTGGGGCCGTCGGCGCAGCCGACCTCGGTGATCAGCAGCGGCCGGTCGGCATCGAGTTCCCGTAGTCGGGCGAGGCTGGGGGAGAACAGGTCTGCGGCCGGCTGCCAGTGGTGTCCGGGGGTGTCGCCCCAGTTGTAACCGTCGACGGCCAGGTAGTCGACCTGGTCCGTGCCCGGGTACGCGTCACCGAAGTCGGTGGTGGCGACGGTCAGTGCGTTGGGCGCCCACACGAACGACACGTTCTCGACGCCCTCGTCGTCGAAAATGGTCCGCATTTGCGACCACGCATTTCGATAGTCGGCCGCCGAATTGCCGCTGACCCCGATCGACCACGGATACCAGGTGCCGTTCATCTCCTGCGCGAAACGGAGCAGGAGGGGCCGGCCCCAATCGGCGAGCTGCGTTGCCCAGCGACGGAAATCGGCGTTGAAATCGCCGGCCGCGATGCGTGACAACGCATATCGCGGCTGCACGATCCCTCCGTCCGGCCGCCAGGGTTCGAGTGTCAACAGCGGGGTGGCCCCGGCGTCGACGATGGCGTCGAGATCGGTGGTCGGGGCGGAGTCGCCGATCGCAGCGAACCGATGCAGGTACGCCGGCGTCGCGCCGGCGAGCGCGGCCAGCTGGTCGATCGGTGAGGGGGATGTTTCGGAGGCAGGGGTGACGCTGGGGATGTACGCGCCCCACGTGCGCCGCGGCCCAGCGTCCTCGCTGGTCGACGACCCGCAGGCTGCCAGCGGAAGCGCCGCCGCCGCGAGCAGCATCGTGCGCAGCGCCTGCCGACGCGTCCACCCTCGTGGCGACGCCAGGCCGGTCTGCGCAGAACTCATGTGTCCATCTTGTCGACTGGGTGCCACTTTCTGTCGACTGGGCGCCACTTTCCGTCGAGTGGGTGCCGTTTCCCGTCGACTGGGCGCCGTTTCCGGTCCACTGGGCGCCGTTTCCGGTCCACTGGGCGCTACTTTCCGTCGAGTGGGTGCCGTTTCTGGTCGGCTGGGCGCGCCATAGTTCTCGGTGCACCACCGCAAGTTGCGTTCGCCCACCCGATGCGGTCGGATGGGGTGCGACACGGGGTGCCGGCATGGGTCGGCTGAGATCACACCCGTCGAACCTGCTCCGGTTAGCACCGGCGAAGGGATGGTCCGAATGTCTGCTGTGCCCACCTCTGAGCATGTCGTTCTGGTCACCGGCGGAGGCCGCGGCCTCGGCGCGCACATCGTCCTGGCGGCCGCCGCCCAGGGAGCCCGCGTCGTCATCAACTATCGCCGGAGTGGTGATGCCGCACGGGCTTTGGCCGACAAGATCGGTGACAAGGCATTTGTCGTCGGCGCCGACGTCACCGATCGAGATGCGGTGCGCGACATGGTCGCCGCTGCGGGCGAGCATTTCGGCACCCCGGTGACCGCGGTGGTGAACAATGCGCTGCCCGACTACTCCTTCAACGGTGAGGATCGGTCCCACGCCGACGATCTCTCGTGGGATGAGTTGGACGCGCAGCTCACCGGCGTCGTCGGGGGCGCACTCAATGTCATCCAGGCGGCACTACCGGGAATGCGTGCGGCCGGCAGCGGTCGAATCGTCAACATCGGCACCAACCTGGTGCAGAATCCGGTTGTGCCGTATCACGATTACACCGCGGCGAAGGCGGCGCTGCTCGCGTTGACCCGCACGATGTCGCACGATCTCGGCCCCGATGGCATCAAGGTGAACATGGTTTCCGGAGGGCTGTTGCGCACCACCGATGCCAGCGCGGCAACTCCGGGTGCGGTGTTCGACGCCATCGCCGATTCCACGCCACTGCGGTCGGTGACCACGCCCGAAGAGTTCGCCGATGCTGTGTTGTTCTTCCTGTCGCCGTGGTCGCGGGCGGTGACCGGTCAGAACCTCGTCGTCGACGGTGGGCTGGTCAAGAACTGAGTTCCTTCCATCGCAGGACGTCTCCACCGCTGCCGCGGCATGACGTTCCGCGGAACGCCTATCGACGCCTCAAACCGCCGCCCGACGATCCTGCCAATTCGTCGCCTTCAGCCCGTACCGCATCCGGATGACCATCCACCCGACAGTCCCCACGACGAGCGCAATACCCAGCCCGATCAGCGTCCACAGGTTGCTGACGCCGAGCATCTTCAGCCCCGCGGTCACCAGGACAAGGGCGAGTGCGCGACGCACGAGTCCGGCCGACGCCCGCGACGACAGCCGCGCGCCGATGTAGGCACCCGGGATGCTGCCGACCAGCAGCGGCGCCACGACGCTCCAGTCGACGTCACCGAACAGCAGGTGCCCGGCGGCGGCGGCGATGACGAGGGGGACGGCTTGGGCGAGGTCGGTGCCGACCAGCCAGTTGGCCGACAGGAACGGGTACAGCGCCATCAGCGCGATGATCACCAGCGACCCTGAGCCGACCGAGGTGAGTCCGACGACGAGCCCGCCGATCACCCCCACCGCGAGGGTGGGGAGCATGCGCACGGCGATGTCGTTGCCGGTGGCCGGGGGTGGCCCGGCAACCGCGGAGGGGTCGGGCCGCATGTTCTGACGCAAGGTGAGGTAGGCGCGTCCGACGAGACCGGCTGCGGCGATGAGCAATACGACGCCGAGCGCTGTCTTCACGAATTCGCTGACCCCCGCCAGGGGGCCGACCCAGGAGATGACCAGCGCCCCGGAGAACGCTGCCGGCACCGAACCGATGACCAGCCAGAGCACGATCTTCCAGTGCACGGTCCCGTTGCGGGTGTGCACGATGGTCCCGACGGGTTTGGTGGCCGCGCTGACGACGAGGTCGCTCGACACTGCGGTCAGCGGGGGAACGTTGAAGAACAGCACCAGCGTCGGCGTCATGAGTGCGCCGCCGCCCATACCGGTCAGGCCGATGACGATGCCGATCCCGAGAGCGGCGATGGCCATTTCGTAGTTCATCCGGGTGGTACCTCGCTGTCCAATCCGTCCGACCGAGGATAGGCCAGCCTCCGATCGACCCCTCGAAGGAGGTTCGCCGTTATCAACCCGTTACCTCGATCGCGAATCCGCCACGATGTGGGTCACGCAGTCGAACGCACCAGCGCACGCCCTTAGCGTCGTTAACGAGACCAACAGAGCGCAACGAGGGGGAGTCACGATGCCAGCCGCACACGAACCTGCGGTCGCCACCGATCTGGCGCAGCCGGTCGATTCGGTGGTCGACCACGCCCGCGCCGCCGTGGTCATCGCCGCCTCCTTCGCCGCGAGTGGGCTGCTGACGCTGGGCATGTTCTTCGCGTAGGCCCCGCGCCACCCTTCAGTCCGGGATCACGACCACCTTTCCGCGGACCTCACCGGCATCGGACTGCCGGTGCAGACCGGGTAGTTCGCTCAGCGGCACTCGGCGAGCGATGTCGACGCGGAGGTCACCGCTGTCGATCAGACCCACCAGTTCGGTCAGCACCCGTGCGTCGGGGTGGACGTAGATCGTCACCGCACGCACGCCGCGCTGCTCGTCGGAAGGGGTTTCGACCATCGGCGTCGTGGACACGACCACCCCGCCATCGCGGACACGAGTCGCCATCGCCACGAAGTTCTCCGCTGTGATCGGCGCGAGGTTGAGTAGTACGTCGACGGGCTCGTCCACAGCGTCGAGAACGGTCGTCGCGGTGTGGTCGATGATCTCGTCGGCGCCCGCTGCCCGGACCTGATCGGCACTGCGGGGGCTTGCCGTCGCGATGACATGGGCACCCGCACGCGCCGCGAGTCGCACTGCGTATCCGCCGACGGGACCGCCGGCGCCGTTGATCAGGATGCGCTGACCAGCACTCAGCCCGCCGGCCTCGAAGAGTGCTTGTGAGGCAGTGAGCGCGACCGACGGCAGCCCGGCGGCATCGGCCAGCGGGATTGCCTTGGGTGCGTCCACGAGGGCATCGGCTGGTGCGACGACATATTCGGCCGCCGCGCCGTCAGCGGCCATCGGGAGGAAACCGACGACGTCGCGCCCCACACTCAGGTCCGTCACGCCCTCCCCGACGGCGTCGATCGTGCCCGAGACGTCGTAGCCCGGGATGTGGGGCAGGGTCACCGGGATCGGCAGGAAGCCGCCCCGCATGCCGCCGTCGGCCGGATTGAACGCCGATGCCGCCACCCGGATGCGCACCTCGCCGACACCCGGGGTGGGGATGTCGACATCTTCGTAGCGCAGCACCTCGGCGTCGCCTGTCTCGTGGAATCGAACAGCCTTCATGATGACTTCCTTTCACCAAGTGCTTCGGATTCGAAGCAACTGCGGGCAACGCTAACACTGCTTCAATTTCGAAGCAAGTGTTTCGAAGTTGAAGGTTTGTTAGTCTGCCGGTATGACATCGCCACGGCCGCTGGACAGCACTCAGCTGGCCGCCTATTTCGCACTGGTCGAGACGAGCAGTCTGCTCAGACACGCTGTCGAGCAACAACTGCAGGACGCCGGGCGGCTCAGCTATGTGCAATTCCAGTTGCTGGCCACGCTCGGGGATTCTGCCGACGGCAGTCGGCGGATGACCGACCTGGCCGACGGTGTGGTCTACAGCCGCTCCGGACTGACGTACCAGGCACAGACGCTGGAAAAGCGTGGCCTGATCACCCGGACACCAGCGGCCGACGACGAACGTGGCGTCATCGTCACGCTCACCGAAGCGGGTCGCGCCGTACTCGCCGACGTCTTCCCCGGACACATCGCCGTGGTCACCGACATGCTGTTGGCGCCACTCTCGTCGTCCGATGTCGAGACACTCGCCGACATCCTTACCCGCGTGCGCGACCACATGCGTCGGTCTCCGCCACGGTCGGCGGCTCCGCGGCGGCGCAGATCGAAGGGCACAGGCGAGTAGCCGTCGGTTTGCACCAGGCTGCGCTCGACGTTCCGCGGAACGTCGACCCGACAACCCCGCGCGATGTGTTGGAACAGGGGGACTGGGACCCAGAGGATCGTGGGCCGCAGAAGGTGGCTCGACTCGCCGCGTCCCTCGTGGCGCTCGGAGCGACGTGATCGTCTTTCGCAACTACGACCCGCGTTTCCCGTTCCTGTGGGAATTGAATACCCAACCTGGGGCTCGCTGGCACGCTCATGGCGACGGACCTGTCCAGTACTTCGCTGATACCCCGGCCGGGGCCTGGGCAGAGTTCATTCGTCACGAAGAGATCACCGACCCAGATGATCTCGCCGGCATCCAGCGAGCTATCTGCGCAATCGACATTGATGAAAGCGACTGCGAGCCGGTCACTGCCCTCAGCTGGTTTGGGTGACCCATCTGCCAGTGTCGGAATAGCATCAGCAATTCATCTCTTACGCTGAATCCGCGGGAATGATTCTGCACCGGTCATTCGAAGAATCGCGTGCCGGATTTTGACTATCCGGTGAAAGTCCGTTTCGTCGCATACTCTGAGATCGCATTTTGCCTCGGCCGGGTCAAGGAGATCTGTGGACAACTCACGTCGGATCGGTGTCGTCGAAGATCACGCGGTCACGGTCGCCGGTATCCGGGCGTTGCTCGATCCGTATCCGGAGCTGGCCATCATCGCCGCGGCACCCAGCGTGGCCGAGTTGCTGGCCAAGGCCACCGACCTCGACCTGGCGATCCTCGATCTGCGACTACCCGACGGTTCGTCGCCCGCCGCCAACGTCGCCGATCTCGCCGCGGCCGGCATCGACAACGTTCTGGTGTTCACCTCGGGTGAGGAACCGTATCTCGTCAGAACGGCCGCCAAAGCCGGTGTCCTGGGCGTGGTGCGCAAGTCGGAGCACGACTCGGTGGTGGTCGCCGCCATCCGCCGCGCGGCTGCGGGCGGTGTGGTCGGGACTATGGATTGGGCGATGGCCATCGACGGCGACGCCGACTTCGCCGACGTCGCACTGAGCCCCCGGCAACGCGAGATCCTCAGCCTGTACGCGTCCGGGGAGTCGGCGCAGCGGGTGGCGACGCTGTCGGGCCTCTCGCCGGACACGGTCAACGACTACCTGACCCGCATCCGGCAGAAGTACGCCGCGTCGGGACGTCCCGCCCCCACCAAGACCGATCTGTATCAGCGCGCATTGGAGGACGGATGGTTGCCCTTTCCCCGCCGACGACGAAACCGCTGACCCGCATCGAAGAGCAAAGCGCCGCAATACGAATCGAGCGGCTGTTCTCGATCTTCGTCGGCGCCGGCTACTTCGCCTATCTGGCGATCCTGGGCCCACAGATCGCGGCGCAGTTCTCGATCACGGCGGCGTGGTGGAATCTACTGGCGCCGCTTGCCATCTTCGCGCCCCCGGCGGTGCTGCTGATCGCCGCCATCACCCGACGACGGACCCTTGCGCAAACCGCTTCGCGCACATGCGCGGTCGTCTTCATCATCGTCGGCATCAGCTGGTTCCCGGCATGGAACGGCGGAACCGTCGACGACCAGCTGTGGTTCTCCGTTATCCCCGGCCTCGCGGGACTCGCCGCAGCCATCACCCTGCCGCCCCGGTGGACGCTGACCCTGATGACAGCCGCGATCATCCCGGCACAGCTGGCCAACGCACTCGGCCGACCCGACGACTACCCCGCGAACCTCACCGCCAACGTCCTGTTCGCCTTCGCGTTCATCCTGCCGTACACCTGCGCGGCGCTGATGGCGCTGCGGACAGGGCGGGTGCTGGACGAGACGCGCGCCGAAGCCTATGCAGGCGCCGCCGCTGCCGCCGAGGCTGATGCTCGACGCAGCCAGCGCAGTCACGTCGACGGCCTGATGCACGACTGGGTCATCTCGACACTTCTCGCCGCCGCGAAACAGGGCAACACGGATTCGGTTCGGCGGCAGGCGACCATCACGATGGACAAACTGAACTCGCCGCCAGAGGAAGTCACCACCCTTGCCGCGGGTGCCATCCGTACCCGGTTGCGCGCGGCCGTCCTGGCCGTCGACGTCACCCAGCAGATCAACACGCGCCTCGACGACGACGCGGACTCGCTGCGAGCTCCCGTCGACGTCGTCGACGTTCTCGAATCCGCGGCCGCGGAGGCGCTGCGCAACAGCATCATCCACGCCGGCGACGACGCCGACCGTGCGGTGGCCCTGCACATCACCGGCGACGCCATCAGTGTCACCGTGGTCGACGACGGTGTCGGTTTCGACCCCACCGGTATTCCGCCACATCGACTCGGGCTGGCGGTGAGCATCCTCGCGCGAGTGCGGTCGCTACCCGGCGGGTCGGCCGAAGTGGTGTCGGCCCCGGACGCCGGCACCCGCGTGGACCTGCGATGGGAGAACATCCGGTGAGTGTGCTCGACTTCCGGCTGAACCAGGAGACCGGTGACATCCGCTCGCTGCTGGGCATGAACACTCGCGCGGCCTGGGGTATCGCGGCCCTGTTCATCGTCGCGGAGACAACGATGTTCGCGACGTCGGCGGGTGACCTGTCCGCGCTCTGGCCGGGCGCCGTACTCCTGGTGTTGCTCGCGTTGGGGGCGGTGGCCATCCTCGCGGTCCGGCAGGACCCACTGCCGGCGCCGTTCGCGGTCGCCGTGGTCATCACGACGACGCCCACGGCCTACGCCTGCTTCCACGCGCTTCCGGTGCCGAACAGTTCACCCGATCAACTGTGGATGTTCGGCGGGGTCACCATGCTGTGCACCTGGTTGTGTGTGCGTGGACGGGTCGGGGCGGCGTGGCTGACGATGGTCGGCCTGATCGCCGCGTCGATCCTGTGGACCATCTCGACCGATCGCGGGCCCCTAGAGGGATTCGCAGCCGGTGTGGTGAACCTAGGCCCGCTGCTGATGTCGACATTGTTCGCCGCGACCATCCGGCCGGCCGCCCGCAACATCTACGAACTGCGACGACGTGCCGTCGAGCAGAACGCTGCCCGCGCCGCAGCGGTCGGGGCCGTCGCTGAACGTGATCAGCGGTTGCGCGAACTGAATGCCGAAGTGACGCCGCTGCTGCAGCGGATCGCCGAGGAGGAACCGCTGACCGCGGCCGAACGGGAGCGGTGCCGCAATCTGGAAGCGCAGATACGGGATTCGTTGCGTGCGCCGATCCTCGCCGGCACCCCGGAGGTCGCGGCGGCGGCGTCCCGTGCCCGCGCCCGCGGCGTGGAGGTGATCATGGTCGACGGACACGCCCTCGACGACGCCGACGAAGATGCGCGCACCTCCGTGTTGTCGCGCATCGCCGACGAATTGAACAGCGCCACCGAGGGTTCCGTGGTGGTCCGCATCCTGCCGCCGGGTCGCGTGTTGTGCGGGACTGTCGTGGTCGACGGTCCTGGCAAGGTGTTGCGCATCGAGTTTCTGCCGGATGGGTCCCCGCGGGATGATGCCTCCGTCGCAACCGTGGCTCATCGGGACTGAGCACGAGTTCGCCGCGGAACTAGGACCCGTGTTGCCAGCATTCCGCGGAACCCGATGTTCCACCGAAACGTCTTAGGGCTGCGGAGATTTGAGGTGAGAAGGTTCCGTGTGAGAAACGATTGACGAAAGCGTTAGTGGGCACGGAGTGCCCGCGAGTTGAGTGATCCCGCCCTACTCATCCAGCCGGTTGCAGGTAGTCAGGCGGGACCGTAGAAGTTCGAGCGTAGAAAACAGCAATCTACTACGGATAGCAGCAGAATACTGTGAAGCCACCATCGTGATGCGAACTAATACTGCAGGTATCGGCTCCCAGGCGGCGCGCAGGAGGGAGAAGAGGAGCGCAAATCCGCAGCACCTGCCAGAATGCCAGAATGGTGTGGCGTAAGGCGGCAGCGAGGGTCCGCGATCTACCTCCTATCGCGGCGTTTGGTATCTGTGCGGCGGCGGCTGCTGCTATGACGGCCGTCCTGGGTCTCTTCGAGTGCCCGATTTGGCTCCGAGTGGTCGTTGTTCTGGTCGGCCTGGGTATTGGTGTCGCAACTGAGGTTGTCAAGCATCGTGATACTCGGGCGAATGAGATCAGAAAGCGAGACGCCGAGAATGAATTGCGGGCCGCCGCCGAGTCTTCCTGGCGCCGACAGGCAAACGACAGTCTGAAGATCGCGTGGACAAACCCGCCACCTCGAGTCGCGGATGCGGATCCTATAGTCCTGGGCGTCTCACCGCCCTCTGGTGGACCTCGTTTTGCCGAGACGAAACTGCCAGCGTATGTAGGTCGCGACGTCGACGCATCGGTCGACGCGCGGCTACGACAGAACGGTCTAATTCTCTTGGTAGGAGACCCCGCTAGTGGAGTGACCCGAACGGCATATGAATTGGCCCTGCGGGCTGGGCCAGATAGCATTATTCTCACACCGAGATCGCCCGCTGGATTGCGTAGGTTGCTGGTTGATCTAGACATTCTGTCGCGATTAGGAAGAACAACGCCTGTAGTTCTTTGGCTTGATCGAATCGATGAGTTCGGCAAAGGTGACATCAACTCAAACTTGCTTAAGCAATGCCTGAAGCATGCGCCAGGTTCACGGATTATTGCCACAATCCCCAGTGGTGCTGCATATCAAGCATGGACGGCGGACAATCCCGAGGTAGCGGCAGAGTTCCGCAGCCCGATTTCCCTTCGTCGATTGCCGTCAATCGTTGAAGTGCGGCGAGCGCAGAGTGAGCATCCAGAAATTGATTTCAGTGAAGGAATTGCTGCCGCATTTGTGTCATTGACCAAACTCTTGAACCGACTCGCTAGCGGATTCCATCAATGCCCGCACGAGCCTGATCGGGGCGCTTGTGATTTGGCGACTGAATTGGTAGAAGTGGCAATTCAGTGGGTTGGCACTGGAACTACTCGCCCGCTTCCTCTCGCACGGTTCTCTGAACTAAGCATTCGCGTTGGTGCGTCTCCCCCCGATCCGGCGCACCTGGCCTTGGTTTTGGAATGGGCAACCGCCGACATCTTGGAAGGCGGTTCGCTACTCAATGTTGCAGACGAACGAGACGGTGTATTGCCTGATCCGCGGCTCGCAGCGTCACTTTTAGCCGACGAATTACACGGGCCCAACGCGTCGGTTTGGCTGGCTGCGATTGAGGAAGCCTCTAACGATTCAGACGCTATTGGCCGGATATCCTTCACTGCCCATGTATCTGGTCAAGTCAAACATCGAGACGCCGCGTGGTCGCATATTGATACTCTAGGTGAACCTGGAGTTGTGTGGCTCCGGAGGTGTATTGACTACGGAAGTGAAAGCAATTCTCGCGGCGGGTCGCTCGGGGCTCTGATTCTGTTGCTCGATTTGCAGGAGGCCGAGTTCGGACCGAACCATACAGAGGTGGCAAAGACCGCTGACAAACTTGGTTTAGTTGTGTTGTCAACCGGGGATACCCAGAGGGCGCGCAAACTCTTCGAGCGGGCTCTTCGGATTCTTCAGACCGATCGAGTGCAAAATCACGCTGCGATAACGCAAACCCTGAACAACATTGGCTCTAGTCATAGCGCCGAGGGGAACTTTGGTACGGCATTAGGGTTTCACGAACGTGCCCTTGAAAATTGCGAAGATTATCTCGACATGGACCATCACGGGATTACTGAGAGTCTGACATTTGTTGGCAACAACTTGCGAGCGTTGGGTAAGTATCGCGAGGCTGTCGACATGCACAGGCGTGCGTTATCTATAAATCGACAAGAGCATGGTCCCGATCACGTCTTTGTCGGGGCAAATCTGAATAATCTAGGCCTAGCTCTTAGTGGACTCGATGATATTCACGCAGCGCGTGTGCATTTTGAAGGCTCTCTTTCGATTATGGAAAGAAATTTCGGCCGTACTCATGTCGAAGCGGCGAAGGTTCGCGATAATCTGGCAAATATTTGGCACCACCTAGGTGACTATATAAAAGCTCAAGACCTCCATATGCAGGCATTGCATGCTTTTGAGCGCGATTACGGGCCAGATCATATAGAGGTAGCTAGGGCCTTGAACAACCTTGGGAATGCGTTGTTAGCCGGACGTAAGTATCCTGAAGCCCGGAAAGTATTTCTGCGCTCCTCGGCTGCCTACAGGTTGAACTACGGGCAGGATCATGTGGAAGTGGCGAAAGTGTCGTGCAATGTTGCGGTGAGCTTTCTTTCGGAGGGAAATGGGAGAGAAGCCTTGGTGATTCTCGAGAAGTCTCTACCTATTATTGAACGCTACTATGGTACTAGTCATGTGGAGGTTGGATTTTGCCTTAGCAATGTTGCGCAAGCGCGATATGCAATGGGACACCGTGAACGTGCCCGGTCCGTGGCATTTCGCGCTCTGCAAGTTTTTAGAGTTCATGACTACGGAAATGGAGTTGACAGCGTTCGCGAGATGTTAAAACGCTGGGACCCTGAAGCTATCGCCGGTATCGTTGAGGACGCACTCGGCGTGAACAGTGTCACCCCAGAAGATCCGGGAACCAAAGTTTGAATCTGGCGCCACTATCCGCGGTGGTCGCGGTTGGTCGATGCGCCGGAACGGGGTTTGGATCTCCGGTAGATCGTTGCGCACCGGGTCGGTGCTGGTGGTTGTCGACCAGTTCTCGACATTTCAATGCGGCAGATAATGGCGATGACCGCCTCGACCGACAGCCCAGCGTTGCTAGACGACGCGGTCGCTGCGAATTCGGTGAGACGGATTGTCAGGTGTGGCCGTATCGGCGCGGATACGGGCCGGGTATTGGGTATTGGTGGTGGAGCCTGCACCAATTTCGAATGCTATGTCGCGCTAGCTCATCGGCCGACATTAATGGTTATTGGGTTCCGCGAGCAAATCGATGCCTTTGCTATTCGCTCAAGTTAACATGGATGGCATGCCCCGGATTTCGATGAGGAATCGAATCTTCACGAGTCCTGCTGCGGCACACCCGCGGCACGCCTATTCGAGCTGAGGAACGCGAGACCCGAAGCGCCCCGCCAGACCAGTCGGGGGGTGGTCTGACGGGGCGCACTCTCAACGATACTTGATCGACGATTAGCTATCTGCGGATTGGGGCTGCCGACGTGTCAGGCGTCTGGCTCGGCGTCGCCTTCCTCCCGTGCCCGACGCTTGTCCGCGTGCAGGGACTTGATGCGGCGTTCTTCGCGCCGCACCTCGAGCTGGGTGGCGCGCTCGGCCGCCAGCCAGTCCGGCATCGCGGCGAGCAGTTCATCGATCTGCGCCGTGGTGAGTGCTTCGGTGATACCACCGCGGACCAGGCCGGAGTTGGAGATGCCGAGTTTGGCGGCGACCAGGTTCTTCGGATGCGGGCCGTCGGTGCGCAGCGTGCGGAGCCATTCCGGCGGGTCGGCCTGCAGGTCGGCGAGTTCGGCTCGGGTGATGGGGCGCTCGCGGAACTCGGCCGGGGTGGCCGGCAGGTACACGTCCAGCTTCTTGGCGGCGGTGGCCGGCTTCATCGATTGCGAGCTCATCGGCCGAGGATATCGCGCGGTAGCCTCTGGTCGTGACCACACCCGACGCGACCACCAGCGACGATGCCCCGGTGTTCCGGCTGGCGTTTGTCCCGGGGGTCACGCCGGGCAAGTGGGTCCGGATCTGGGAGCAACGACGTCCCGACGTGCCGCTGGACCTCGTCGCCCTCGACGTCGCCGACTGTGCCGAGGCCATCGGGAAGGGGCGCGTGCAGATGGCGATCACCCGACTACCCGATGCGCTGCGTCACGGTGACGCGGGAGCGCATCACAGCATCGAACTGTACGAGGAGACCACCGTCGTGGTGGTGCCGAAAGACCACGTGCTGACCGCAGGCGATGAGATGACGCTGGCCGACCTCGCCGACGAACAACTGCTGTGGCCGCTCGACGAGCCGATGACGGTGGAGCAGCGCCCGGGCACGGCGGTGTCGCATCGACCCGAGACCACCGGCGACGCCATCGAACTCGTCGCCGCCGGGATCGGTGTGCTGCTGGTACCGCAGTCGCTGGCGCGTCTGCACCACCGCAAGGATCTGGTGCACCGGCCGGTGACCGACGCCCCGACCTCCACCGTCGGGCTCCTGTGGCCGCAACCGACCACCGACCTCGCCGACGAGTTCATCGGCATCGTGCGCGGTCGCAAGGCGACGTCGTCGCGGGGCCGCACCGACGAGGCGCCGAAACGGTCGGCCCGGGAGAAAGCGGCGGCCAAGCGGGCGGCACGCGAAGCGGCGGGGAAGATTCCGGGCAAGAGTTCTCGCCGAGGTCCTGGACGTCCGAAGCGTCGGTAGCCGACGTGGGGGAGAGTCGTGGAACCCGAACCCGGCGCCGAGCCCGCCGACCTACGCCGCAGAGCTGCCGACCAGAACGCTTGGCAGTTGGTCCGCCCGCTGAACTCAGCGCGATCTGGGTCATGTGTCCAATAAGGTGATCGCACTCGTAAATCGAGCCATGGCTTCAATGCAACGTTGATGCTACGTTTCTTTCAACTACGGTTATTATGTAGAGCGTCGATTCTGTCGTACGAATTGCTGAATGGCGAATGCGATTTTCCCAGGGCTGCAGGGAAGTCCCGAGGTCGGTCGCCCAAAAGTGTGAACGGCTAGCCATGACAGCCAGAAAATTTACGATAGTGAACATATGAATATCGCCGCGACGCGCAGAATCTAGGCCGCGTCAAGCCCCAGGCTCTGGGGGCAGTGGCCCCGAAAGCGCCTGCCTAGCAGTGTGTCTGACATCACTCTCAAGCTTGCGCGTGCGAGATCCTACGCATCGCTAACTACACTCCAGACGAACGTGCAGGTCACAGCATTGCGACTTCGCGGGGGCGTTCGGAAAGTGTGACCTACTAGACCGGCGTCCGCTGTAACGTTTGTCGCCGACCACTGTTCAGCTCCCTCGGGATCGGTCCACGGTCCGCTTTCAAGTTGTCAAAGTCAGATGACTGCCATACGCTCTCAGCATCTCTTCAGGCGGCCTAAAAGGTGGCCCCAAGAATGCCGATCGAATGGCACGGCTTATTTTGTCGTACCCAATTGTTGGCATGAGAGCGCTGTGAACGATAAGGGGAAGGGAACAGCGTTGGCGAACAGTCAGGCCTTCGGTGCATCGCGCTCTACGCGCGCCGATCGTCGGACATCCAGAATTCGGTTTGTCGGACGGTCCCGCGAGAAGTCGCGCTCCTGGGTGCAGGGTTACCTCAGTCGCCTTGCCTGGTCGGATGCCGCCGTCATCATCGTCGCTGTCGCGGCTGCGCAGATCGTTCGCTTCGGCGCGGACAGCGCCATGACCCCGAATGGCGACGTTCAGGCGCCGGCGACCTACGTCTCCGTCATCCTCGCGTTCGCGTGGCTTGTCACTCTCAGGGCCTTCCAGACTCTGGACCGCCGGATCATCGGCGCCGGTTCCCAGGAGTACAGCCGCGTGGTCACCGCGTGCCTGTCGCTCTTCGGTGTTCTCGCGATGGTCGACCTTCTGTTCAGGTTGAACATCGCTCGCGGGTTCTTGGCCATCGCGCTACCGGTCGGCACGATAGGTCTCCTGCTCGAGCGTTGGTTGTGGCGAAAAGATCTGTCCCGCCGCCGTGCTCGCGCCGAGAACCTCGAACATGTCCTCATGGTCGGCGAACCGGCCTCCGCACTACCCCTGATGAAACGGCTAGTGAGTCATCCCAGCCTCGGCTACCGAGTCGTCGGCATCTGCCTCCCGGGCCGCAGCGGCCCGCGTAGCTCGGTGGTGATGGGCGACGACGAAGTGCCGGTCTACGGCAACTTCGACGACGTGTGCGACGCCGTTGCGCGGTCAGGCGCGACGACGGTCGCCGTCACCTCCGCGGAAGCGCTCGGCCACACCGCGATGCAGAACCTGTCCTGGGATCTCGAGGGCCTGGACGTCGACATGGTCGTTGCGCCCGGTGTGATTGACGTTGCCGGCCCGCGGATGATGATGCGACCCGTGGCCGGTCTTCCGTTGCTGCACATCGACAAACCGCGCTACGAGGGTGCGAACCGTTTCCGCAAGGCCATCGTCGACCGGGTCGGTGCCGCGATCCTCGTCCTCGCCCTGTCACCGGTCCTCGCCGCGGTGGCCGTGGCCATCAAACTCGACTCGCGTGGCCCGGTCTTCTATCGAGCAACCCGCGTCGGCATCAACAACTCGCACTTCAAGATGTGGAAGTTCCGCTCGATGGTGCAGAACGCCGACGACCTCAAAGGCAACCTGCGCGCCCACAACGAGGGCAACGGGGTCCTGTTCAAGATGCGTGACGACCCACGAGTCACCCGTGTCGGCGCTGTGATCCGGCGCTACAGCATCGACGAGTTGCCACAGCTGTTCAACGTCCTCGGCGGAACGATGAGCCTGGTCGGACCTAGGCCACCTCTCCCGGATGAGGTGGATCAGTACGACGGGCGCGTCGCGCGACGGATGCTGGTGAAACCTGGCATGACCGGGCTGTGGCAGGTCTCGGGTCGATCCGATCTGTCGTGGGAAGAGTCTGTGCGACTTGATCTCTCATACGTGGAGAACTGGTCGATCATGCAGGATGCCTTGATCCTGTGGAAGACGGTCAGGGCAGTGTTTGCGAAGGACGGGGCGTACTGATGCGGATGGTGGTTCTCGGACTCGGCTACCTAGGCGCGACCCATGCCGCTTGTATGGCGGAGCTTGGACATGAGGTGCTAGGTATCGAGGTCGTTGCCGACAAGCGTGAGCTCCTCGCCAAGGGCGAAGTCCCGTTCTACGAGCCAGGACTACCGGAACTGCTCGAGCGACACATCACCTCAGGGCAGTTGAGGGTCTCAGGCTCATACTCTGAAGCAGCTGAGTTCGCCGATGTCTTCTTCGTCGCGGTCGGCACGCCGCAAAAGAAGGGGGAGTACAGCGCGGATCTGAAGTACGTGGATGCAGCCATCGATGAACTGGTGCCGTTGCTGTCACGTGACGCCGTGATCTTCGGAAAGTCGACGGTCCCAGTCGGTACTGCCCAGCGCTTGTCGGAGCGCGCGCACGCATTGGCCGACGAAGTCGACGTAGAGATCGCCTGGAACCCGGAGTTCCTTCGCGAGGGATACGCGATCAAAGACACCCTCCACCCAGATCGCCTGGTGTTGGGAGCATTCGAGGGTGGGCGAGCGGAGCGGATTGCCCGGGAGATCTACCAGACGATGCTGAATGATGGAACGCCGTTCATCGTGACGGACCCGCCGTCAGCAGAGCTCGTCAAGACATCTGCGAATGCGTTCCTTGCCACCAAGATCTCGTTTATCAACGCGATCGCCGAGGTCTGTGACGCCGCTGGTGCTGACATCGGCGCCGTCGCCGATGCGATCGGGTACGACGCGCGCATCGGACGAAAGTTTCTCAACGCCGGCCTGGGATTCGGAGGTGGTTGCCTTCCGAAGGACATCCGCGCGTTCATGGCCAGAGCTGGCGAACTCGGCGCAGCAGAGGCACTGAGCTTCCTTCGCGAGGTCGACAACGTCAACATGCGGCGACGGACCAGGATGGTCGAGCTGACTCGTGAGGTTTGCGGTGGTTCGCTGCTCGGGGCCAGGATCGCGATCCTTGGATCGGCGTTCAAGCCCGAGTCTGACGATGTACGTGACTCGCCGGCGCTCAACGTTGCCGGCCAGATTCAACTGCAAGGCGCATCGGTCACGGTGTACGACCCGAAGGCGATGGAGAACTCACGGCGGCTCTTCCCGACACTCGACTACGCACCGTCGGCCCTAGAAGCGTGTGAAAACGCTGACGCAGTGCTGGTGCTTACAGAGTGGCCTGAGTTCGTGACACTGGACCCTCGTCAGGTCGCTGAGACCACACGCAAGCGAAACGTCATAGACGGACGGATGTGTCTCGACGCAGATGAGTGGTCGAGAGCTGGTTGGACGTACCGCGTATGAGCGCACGTCAGTTATGTCGAGTATGGGTCGCGGCCGGGCCGCACAAGAGTGAGGGATGATGAAGAAAGCGCTAATCACGGGTATCACCGGGCAGGACGGCTCCTACCTGGCTGAGCTGCTCTTGGCCAAGGGCTATGAAGTGCATGGCCTTATCCGCCGGTCATCGACCTTCAACACGTCGCGGATCGATCACCTGTACCAAGACCCCCATGACCCCGACGCGCGACTCTTCTTGCATTTCGGCGACCTCAGCGACGGAGCACGGCTGGTGACTCTCGTGTCTTCGATCGACCCGGACGAGGTATACAACCTCGCGGCCCAATCACACGTGCGCGTCAGCTTCGATGAGCCTGAACACACTGGCGATACCACTGGGATCGGCTCCATCCGTCTCCTCGAGGCGGTGCGCCTTGCCGGCGTGAAGTGCCGCTTCTATCAAGCATCGAGTTCCGAGATGTTCGGAGCATCGCCGCCGCCTCAGAACGAAGACACGCTCTTCTACCCGCGCTCTCCATACGGGGCTGCAAAGGTCTACTCGTACTGGGTGACCAAGAACTACCGCGAGGCCTATGAAATGTTCGCGGTAAACGGAATTCTGTTCAATCACGAATCACCAAGGCGCGGTGAAACGTTCGTGACGCGGAAGATAACTCGGGCTGCCGCGCGCATCAGAGCCGGAATCGAAACCTACATATACATGGGAAACCTTGACGCCGTCCGCGATTGGGGCTACGCACCAGAATACGTCGAGGGAATGTGGCGCATGCTCCAGGCCGAGCAGCCCGACGACTACGTGTTAGCGACCGGCGGCAGCCATACGGTCAAGGATTTCCTGGCCACAGCATTCGAGCACGCAGGTCTCGACTGGGAGAAGCATGTTCGCTTCGACGAAAGATACCTGCGCCCGACAGAGGTCGATGCGCTGATCGGAGACGCCGCGAAGGCCGAGGAGGTACTGGGATGGAAGCCAACAGTAATGGCACCTGACCTTGCGCGAATTATGGTTGAAGCCGATATCTCGGCGCTCGAATGCGAAGGAACACCCTGGATTGACCGCCCGGTTCTGGACTACTGGGAGTGATCAAATGAAAATGAGTGAAATCACCCCGATTCCAAAGCTCGACAAAGACGCTCCGGTCTATGTTGCTGGTCACAATGGTCTCGTTGGATCGGCTATCTGGCGACAACTCGTCGATAAGAGATTCTCGAATCTAATAGGACGATCTAGTGCCGAGTTGGACTTGACAAGTAGAACTCTGGTCTTCGACTTCTTTCAAACCTACACACCGCAGGTAGTGGTTCTTGCAGCTGCCAAGGTAGGTGGAATACTGGCTAATAACACGTATCCCGCGAACTTCCTGTCAGAGAACCTGCAGATCCAAACGAACGTGCTCGATGCCGCGGTAGAATTCAAAGTTCCCAAGCTGTTGTTTCTAGGCTCATCCTGCATATATCCAAAGTATGCTGAACAGCCGATCAGTGAAGACTCGCTAATGACTGGACCGCTCGAACCTACAAATGAGGCATATGCCCTAGCGAAGATCGCCGGAATAGTCCACGTACAGTCTGTGCGGAGGCAGTACGGATATAGATGGATATCCGCGATGCCGACGAATTTGTATGGACCAGGGGACAACTTTTCGTTGCAGAACTCGCACGTGCTGCCAGCCCTCATAAGAAGATATGAGAACGCCAAAAGGAATGATGAGCCCGTTGTGACGAACTGGGGATCTGGGAGCCCTATGCGCGAATTCTTACACGTAGATGATATGGCGAATGCATGTCTGCATCTACTAGAGAACTTCGATCGCGATGAGCAAATAAACGTTGGAACGGGCGTGGACCACTCAATTAAAGAGATCGCGGAGATGGTCGCCGACGCGGTCGGTTACCAAGGGAGTACTGAATGGGACACGACCAAGCCTGACGGAACACCGAGGAAACTGCTCAACGTGAAAACGCTCCATGATTCTGGATGGAAGCACTCCATCGAACTGGAGCGCGGGATAGATATGACCGTAGCCTGGTTCAGGGAAAACTCGGGTGAGTTACGAACATAAACCTTCACGTCCAAACTGAAGGATTAGAAGCGTGAAATATACAATGAAGCAGCTGCATACTCCACGAACAGTATTTATTGTTCAACCGTATCCCACAACCTACCGCGAAGAGCTCTGGAAGCTGTTATCGAGTGAGATGCAAACCAGGTACCAAACCAACTTGGTTGTGGTTTTCGGACGCGCAGAAGGCGACCAGGCTAAGCGGCGTGACTCGGTTCGTGGCAGGACAACGGTGCGCCAATTTGCACTCCAACTTCGGGGAAAGCCTGTAGTGCTCAAACTTCTCCCGCCGAAGGCGTTCGCAGCCGACTTGATAATAATCGAGCATGCTGTAAAGAACCTTGAGTCTTACCTAATTCTTCTGATGGCAAGAATTAGCGGAAAAAAAGTCGCGATTTGGGGTCACGGGCACACGGTCACGACCACTGTGTCGGCGTTCACGAGGTCCTTGCAGCGCTCGATGGCCCGACTATCTGATTGGTACTTTGCTTATACTACCAACAGCGCAGAGCGCGCGGTCAGAATTGGGGCAGATCCAGGCCGAATTACGGTTCTCAACAACTCAAAGAGTACGGCCTCCTTGGAGACCATAGTCACAGGGGTTAACGAGAACCGGACCAGCTATACCTGCCTCTATGTCGGTGCTCTCGATGAATCGAAGAAGATTCCATTTCTGTTGCGGTCTTGCGAAGAAGTGTTTAGTCGCGAACACAACTTCCGGCTGAAGGTCATTGGTGACGGACCTGATGCTAGACAGCTTGATGGTCCGATTTCCAGAGGTTGGTGCGAGTACTTGGGGTCGGGCCCGATCGAGGATTTCGCAGAGAACTTGTATGACGTTGTGTTAATTCTCATGCCTGGAAGGGTTGGCCTTGTGGCCGTAGATTCCCTAGCCCTTGGGCTTCCAATTGTTACAACGGAATCAAAAGCGCACGCACCGGAGTTTGAGTACCTCGATGAGAGCAACTCTGTTGTTACGGAAAATGACGAGAGTTCATTCGCAAACGGTGTTGTGGGACTTCTTCACGATCGGCCTCGGTTGCAGCAACTTAGCGGCGGGTGTCGGAGCCGTGCGCCCTCCTACACGATTGAGGCGATGGCAGAACGGTTCGCCTTCGGCATTGCTGAAATCATTGGCGTCTCCCAGCTAGCGTCAACAGCCGCTGTAGACGTCCGCGATAGCGAGAGTACGTACGGGGCCAAGAGAGAGGGTGGTCCGACTCATGCGGGTAACTGTAGTACATAGTTTCTACGACGACGCTGTTCCGAGCGGCGAGAATACCGTTGTTCGCGCCCAGGTCGAAGAACTATCGAAAACCTATACAGTTGAATTGGTTCAACGTCGAACTGAAGAATTGATCCACGAACCAGGATACAAAGTCCGGTCTGCATTCTACGCCTCAGGCCTAGGCATCAATCGCAGCATAGTGGACGAGGTAAACGCAAGTGAGCCGGACATTGTGCATGTCCACAATACTTTTCCAAATATTGGAACTAAATGGCTCAAGGACTTAAAAGTTCCACATCTGACAACACTCCACAACTATCGAGCGATATGCTCCAATGCATTGCTGTGGCGGGACGGATCAGCCTGTACGGACTGTCCCGACAAAGGGCCTCACCACGCCGTAGTGCACGGATGCTATCGCGGTAGCCGTGTATCCACAGCCCCGCTGGCATTGTCAACCTGGCGGGTAGGTCGAGACCCATTGATCCGGGACGCGGCTGCCGTAATTGCGTTGAACTACGACGCCCTCCGCGTATTTAAGAGCTACTTTCCCGATTCGAATGTACTTCGCCTTCCCAATTTTGGACCTGTCGACGCAGGTGCAGCACGCTGTCTAAACCACGAGCGCAGTGGTTGGCTCTACATCGGTCGGTTGACTGAAGAAAAGAACGTGACCTGGCTAGTGAGAAACGCGTGGGAGCTGGGGGAAAAGTTGACGCTGGCAGGTGATGGGCCGCTGGCCCAGGAGGTTTCGTCTCTTGCCAGCAACACGAACGGTGCCGTCGAGTATGTCGGTCGGCGCAGCGAGTCCGACGTCGAACGGCTCCTAACTACGGCACGAGGCATTGTCATTCCCAGCCTGTGGTCCGAGGGTGTACCAACAGTCGCTTTGAAAGCGCTGGCACTCGGATGTCCAATTCTGATATCTGACACTTGCGGCGCCGCGTTTGAGCTCACGCGAAACGGGGCCGGTGAAACCTTCGGCGTGGGAGTTTCCGGTTCACTTGAATCTGCTGCGAGGTCGATAGCAGGGAACCAGAGGACATATGGAGATTCGGCCAGACGGCTGTTCGAAGATGACTATAGCCCTGCAGTGTGGAGTGGAAGGATGGCCGAGGTAATTGAACAGCAAGTTCGGTCGCACCGGGCCGCAGGTGAAGTCAGACGTTAAAGCTAAAGCCAAGCACTCTGTTGCGGAACGTCGGCGGACTATCACCGTGCTGAATTGTGTTCAACGCAGACTGTCGATTGGGATGTGGCGAATGAAAGATAGGAGGCCGCAGATTGCTTGATCAACATGACAAAGTATGGCTGAAGGGAATCCCATTCTCCGCCTCGAATCTGGAAGGGGCGATAGATTTCGTTCTAGAGTCGGTAGTACAGAGTAAGCCTCAGGCTATTCGGCTCACAAACTCCTATTGCGTTGTGCTCGCGGACGATGACCTGGAATATAGGGACATACTTCGCGGTCCGGGCGTGAACTTTGCTGATGGGCTACCGGTCGCACGGGTGCTATCGCGCCGAAATCGTACATCGACAGAGCAGGTCCGCGGCGCCGATTTGTTTAAGGGGGTTATCGACAAAGGTCGGCGGGTCGGGGTTCGTCACTACTTTATCGGGACGACGGATGAGACTCTACGACGGCTTACTGAGAACATTCAAGAGCGGTTCGAGGGTGTCGCGATTGCTGGAACATTTGCGCCTCCTTTCGGACCGCTCACCTCGGGAGCGCTGACGGAGATGGCGTCGGCCGCGACTGCGGCCGACGCAGATATGGTGTGGGTAGCGCTCGGAACTCCAAAGCAGGACTTTGCCGGGGCAGTTCTAGTGACGGAGATGGGTCTGTCGTGTGCCGCGGTAGGAGCGGCATTCGACTTCGTGGCAGGGACAGTGAGTGAGGCTCCACTCTGGATGCGACGTCGGGGACTCGAATGGTTATACCGGTTGACGCAGGATCCGAAGAGGTTGTGGCGCCGATACCTAATCGGGAATCTGAAGTTCCTCCGAATTGTTGCATTGTCTTCCGTTGGGTCCAAGGCGAAGGGTATGGATAGTGGGATTCGAACTTAGGAAGCTACCGGTGCAGCCCCCAAGTAGATACTTGGCGGGGAGCAGAGGGTTCTTGCCAACGTTTAGGTGCGCAAGTGCGACCAGCGACGAAACCACGGGGTCGCCTCTGGCGCAGAATCTGTTGTGTGATCTAGATCCGTTTGTCGCCACAAGTGGAGGCCCGGCAGTCGTGAGGGGCGTGGCCGGCACGAGGCTTGTCGGGCAGGTACCGTGACAGGGGATCGTGTAGGGAGTCGGCGAAGAGACTGCGTGGTCATCGTTTCTGCGAGTTTGCGCAATCCGCTCGCCGAGGCATGGCGTCGGAGCTTCGAAGTAGCGGGGTTTGAAACTATCGGGGTCCTGTCCTCTGGAACGCCTTCGCCTTGTGACTCGCGATGGACCTCGTGGCGAGGCCTGCTAGAGAGGGTCGAGGTTGGAAGAATAAGCTGCATTATTTTTTGGTGGGGAACCCAGTATTTTGCTGCGCAGACTATTCCACCGGAACTGTCGAAGATTCGTAAGGTTCTCGTTGTTGATACTTACCCCAACGCAAGTGTCTTAAGTACTGAAATTCGAGAGCAGTACTACCTGATGCTGGCGCGGCGCCGCGCCGACTGCTTCGTAGTCTATGGCGATCACATGCATACCGCGATCGAGACGGCTCCAAGAGTCAAACGTCTACCTGACATCGTGGCGCTGATGCAGCCATATCCACTCGCCACGCACTCCGCATCGACTGGCAGTCCAAAACTTCGAGACACTAACAGTGTGATCTTCACTGGGCGCTCCGATCTTCTTTTTAGCGATAATCCGCGTATGCGCAAGGATAGGATGGGGCCGTTTCTAGAATCTCTGCTAGATTTGGGATTCTCGGTGACCGTGTCGGACACGGGGAATCCAAGCGAGAACGCGAGCCTCTCGCGTCGTGGCCTCTCGCTCTATTCTAGAATGACGAACTCCGATGTGCTAGACGGCAAGCTGAGCGAGGTTATCGACAACTACGCCATTCACCTTGCCGGCTACAACGTTAACAACCGTACTATAGAGCGGCGAGTTAAGAACGGCCTATCATCCAGATTCTCGCTAGGGATCTGCGCACGGACGTGTCAAGCTGTGCCCAAGGAAGCCAAAAGCGCTGTCGAGTTCGTGCAACAGCACGGAATCGGATTCGCTTATGCGTCCCCATCCGATTTCGTCAGAACAATTGAGTTCCTGAAGGGATGTCTCGACAATTGGGACTCTTCACACCATAAATGGTCGGCTGAAGCGCAGGTAGATAGTTTGCGAAGAATCGCTTATGGTCCGGACAGTGCCTAGCTATCGGTCCTCGGCAGTAGCCTCTGCGCTGAGTGTTGCTGCGACTGGCCTAACGACATTTCTCGTAGCACTTGGCGTGCAGATCTCAGCCGGCGCGGATGGCCTAGGGGTTTACGCTCTAGTTACCGGTCCATATGTCATGGGTCTAGCGGTTCAGCGAATGATTCTATCGCAGAATGTGTTACGTGGCGCTCGTATTTCTGAAATACCCTACCTTCGGATTGTGCTGCTATTAATCCAGATTAGTGCGTGCGCTACATCCGTTGGGATCGTTATTTGGCTGGGTTCGGACAGTTGGATGTGGTTTGCTGCGGCTGGAGTTCCTATAGGGCTAATTCAGGATCAGTACCGGTCGATGCTGTTTGGGCATCAATTCCCGGTAGCTTCCATGATCTCTGATATTACCTGGCTCACGTTTGTTGTGATATCCCTGTTGATAGGCCTTGCGCTATACAGCGTGGATTCGCCCAACTTTATCGTTGGAGCCTCGACGATCGGTTGCTGTGTGGCTGTGGTTGTTGCCGTGCTTGCAGCAAATGCCCCTTCTGGGCGGAGCCTGTATTCGGTCGAATTTGTTCCTTTGGGGCCTTTGGTTTTTGAGTCACTTCTTGTCTTTGGCATGGCTCAGGTGGCGCAGTACGTGTGCGCTATTGTTGTAAATGTCTCGGCAGTAGGTGAGTACCGTTCGGCGTTGCTACTGCTCACCCCGATCACCTTTGTATCAAGCTTTGCTCAGGCGGTATTTTATCCCAGGTTAGATATAGACGATAAGAATCGTGTTCTTGGAATAGGCGCTTGTGTGTCGGGTGTCTGTCTTATCTTTGGGTTGCTAGGAATTGGGCTCTCCAGTTGGGATCCACTTTCGCTTTTCTCTCGGTTTGGCTTCAACGCCACAGGGTCCTTCGTTGCGACCGCGACCATCCTTTCATTAGCGTTGTCGCTGGGCGCAGGTCTCGGAGTGATTCTTCTACGGCTCCGTGTGCTTTGGCGACCCCGACGATGGCTGAAGATCAGGGCTTTTGCGTCGTTGTGGGACCCTGCAATTGGTGTTCCGTCGGCTATTGCTCTCGGGGCGCCGGGAATAGCGCTTGGCCCTTTGGCGAATAACGTGGGGACGGCACTTCAAGTGCTCTTCGTGCGACTCGTCGATCGCACTGATCATGGATCGGAGATCGTCAGATGACCATGGCACGGGCCGGCAGTAGCAAGTCATGGCTTTATCAGGACTCGCCGAGGTCTTGGTCTAGAGGACTGCTCGTTGGTCCATTCGTCGTTATCTCCTTGTTCTTGATAGCAACGTCCGACGTCTTTGGCTCGGTGTCGATATTTGGCTTCACTGGACTCGCATTGATGTCAATGGCGACATTGTACTACTTGGTGTGCTCGCAGATATTGACCGGCTCGCTCTTTTCTTTTGGCACAGTGGGGTCATTTGGCTCGGGGGGTATTCCACTGATGTGGATGCTGTGGGTCGGATGGTGCGCAGTTGTCACTGCGGCAAATGGCGTGAGTCGCGAAGGAATTCAGAATGCTGTCCTCCTGGGGATTCTCATCCTAGGTATGAGTTGGTCGGCGCAACGCGCAGACCCTAGATTGTCTCGAGTATTGGTTCTCGGGATAGCCGTGGCGGGATTGATTCTTGCCATTTTATTCTCGGTTCAGCTTGTGCAGTCCGGCTTTAACGCTCGCGGTATCATAGGCCGGCGGTCGTTTGGGATTTCGGCGGTGATAGTTATCGCGGTTATCGCCGGTCATTGGCGAATTGTTCCGTTCTGGGTGCGTCTTGTAGGAATAGTCCTCTTTCTGGAGATATTAGCGAGTGGCGCTCGTACCGCGTTTGTTATCGCGACGCTGATTGTACTGGTTTCTTTCTCCTCTCGTCGCCGCGGTTTTGTAGGAATTGTGTTTGCAGTTCTGGCGACAGCGGTATCTGTTGTGGCTTTAATTGCCTACGTCGAGCCTGTGCGTAAGAGATTTGTAGGCGGCGATGCTGGAATTACTATCTCGGGGATTGATTACAACACGGCGGGTCGTGCCGAGATATGGGGTGCACTTGTCAGCTGGGCCGAGCGATTCCCGTTAGGGTCTGGGCTTGGCCGCGCGCAACGTGTCACTGTAGAAGCGGTCCCACACATCCCCCAACCTCATAACGATTATCTTCGGTTGCTGGTCGATACTGGACTTCCGGGCGTAGTTCTATGGTCATTAGGGGCGCTCGTGATCTTTTTTGTACTCACACGTGCCGCCACCTTGATGTCTGGCCCGGATGCCGACTTTCTCAACTCTGGTGTCTATTGCTGGTTTGCATTCCTGGCCCTAATGCTTACGGATAACAACCTTGTGTACAGCTTCTCTGTTATTCCAACGGCGCTTGTCGTGGGGTGGAGCCTGGGGCTTGCTGCGAGCCGTCTTGGAACCGTCGAGTTTACGTTTCAGTCCGCTACGCGGAGTCTTGCTGTCCGACCCAGCCCTCAGAGGTTGCGAAATAATGTCATCAGACCAGTTTCGGCGGGCGACCCGCCATGAAAGGTATGTCATGAACACCGGTCAGTACCCTGGTATAGGGGCTCGCTCCCTTGGCTTACGGGGAGGGTTTGATGCATTGGCGTCAAATTGGTGGGTTCCCGCACTGTTCGGACTCTTTGGTGCGCTGATATCCTTGGGATGGTCGAATCTCCAGACGCCGACCTATCAGTCGTCCTCGACTCTATACGTAACCTCGGGCTCGGACGGCGCGTCGGCCAGTGACGCGTATCAAGGCTCTATGGCTTCACAGCAGCGTGTATCTTCCTATGCTGACCTGGTGCGTTCGGATTCGATCATTCAGTCTGCGTTGCTATCGTCGAGACTCCCGATGTCTGTGTCAGATGCGCGGTCGATCCTGAGCGCATCAGCATCGGACGAGACCGTGTTGCTTGAGATTTCTGTTGAAAACCCTGATCCGGCTGTTGCGTCGGAGCTGGTCAATGCGGTCTCGGTTGCGATGGTGGACTATGTGTCGTCATTAGAGACGCCGGCGAACGGGGGAGATCCGCTCGCTAAACTCACGGTCGTGACTCCGGGTTCGCCTGCTAACGAACCTATTTCTCCGCAGACCCTACGTCTGACATTCGCCGGTTTGGTAGGTGGAGTCCTTCTCGGCGTATTACTTCTTTTCGTCTACGTTCGACTCAATGATAGGCTCCGCGACGAGCGCGACATCGTCGATGTTTTGGGAGCGTCGGTACTAGCGACTGTTCCTTCGGAGCCGCCACTCGTAGATGACCTGGCTGAGTTTGAGGTTGGGGGGAGTGTGGCTGCAGAGTCGTACCGGCGACTTCGTACAAATCTTGCGTTCGTTCGGGTCGACAACCCTGTTCGGTCTATTGCAGTTTCGAGTCCGAATGCGGCAGAGGGCAAGACGACTACTGCTGTCAATCTGGCAGCGGCGCTGGCAGAGTCTGGAAGTTCCGTTGTTTTGGTCGACGCTGACTTGAGACGTCCTACCGTGGCCGGTCGACTTGGAGTGAATCCCGAGATTGGGCTTACAAATATTCTTCGAGGTGACGCTGACGTCGCGGATGTCATACAGGCCACTCGTCGGCCTGGGCTGCACGTGTTGGCGAGTGGTCCACGGCCGCCAAATCCGACGGAGTTGCTTGGGACCGGCCGGGCGCGAGCCGCGTTCGCACAGCTTGCCGACCGGTTTGAGTACGTTATCGTCGATACTCCCCCGCTGTTGCCGGTTATTGATGCGAACGTTGTGGCCCAGTACCTCGATGGAACCCTGCTGGTGCTGCGGGCTGGGAGAAGTAGGCGCCCAGATCTCATTGAGGCGGCCGATCGTCTGCGTTTGGGAAACGTCGAACTACTTGGTTCAGTTCTCAACTGCGTTTCAGGCACGGACAATCGTTATGCCTACTCGTACCACGGGGGTGTCCTAGACGGCGAGGATTCTCCGGCCACGCACGCCATAGGCACGAGGCGGAGGTAGAGGTGAGTCACCGCGCAAGAGCTCGCTTCTGCCGAAGCTTTTAGACAGGTGCGTACACCAGGTTGCGCTCGTTGCTGCCCACGAGTGTTCGTGCACGGGGTGCTGGATTTGAATGTCGTCGCTGATTGCTCAATGCGTTTCCCTCCGCGTGCGTCGGGCAATTGTACTCCTGAGAATGGTTCTTACTCAGCCGATCCGAGTGATTGGTGTAGGAGTGCGGAGTTATGACTCGCGATGCACACGAGCGACCGTTTGCTGTGAGTAGAGCCCAAACGGCTATCTGGTCCAATCAGTTGGCGGCTCCCCATAAGCCGATCAACGTGGCCCAGTATGTCGAGATTGATGGTCCTATTGACGTGGACGCGTTCGTTCGTTATACAAGCCGCTCAGTGCGCGACGGGAAGTATTTGCAGCTTCGTTTCGAGGATAGAGGCCGAGGATTGGTCGGTGTCTATGATCCGGCCTTGCACTATTGGCCCGATGTGATTGACCTCCGGGACGATAGCGATCCCCGGTCAGCGGCAGAATCTATCATGCGGAAGGACTACTCGCGTCGGGTCGACCCAGTCGTCGATCGTTCCGCGCGCGGACTCTTGTTTATTCTTTCCGACGAGAGCTTCTTGGTGTATAACCGCGCGCATCATTTGCTTACAGACGGCTGGGGTGGCAAGAGTCGGATGGTTGAAGCTCTGGCCGCATACACAGCCGGGGTTAGAGGTGATTCCCCGCTAGCTCCAGACCCTGTGGATTTAGATCTCCCGGCCCGGGCAGATGCTCGATACCGTGCGTCGAATCGCTTCATTGTCGATCGCCGCTATTGGCGAGAGGCGCTGGCGGGCGTCGGAATTGGTAAGACGCTGGCGCATCGGTACGGCCCGTCTGACGCGGTCGGTCGGCAAGTGTCCGGGCGTATCCGTGACACCACGTTGGAACACCTCCGCCACGGCGCGACGCAGACGTCGACAATTGTTCCGACCTTGATCGTCGCAGCATTTGGTGCATACCTGAGTCGAGCCGGTGACGGTGACGAAGTTATCTTCCAGTTCCCGGTGGCAGCGCGGACCACCAAAGAACTTCGTGCCACCCCGCTGCCGGTTGCCAACACCGTTCCACTGCGGACGCATGTCACCCCACACTCCACGGTGTCGTTGGCGCTGCGCACGACGCAGTCGGCACTGATGGGCGCGCTTCGTCATCAGCGATATCGCGGCGAGGACATTTGGGCCGACGTAGCAGCCGACCAGACCAGTGGACGCAAGCCACGAACGTCTAGGCAACAACGGTCGGGGCCGATGCTGAATCTGATGCTGTTTGATCGTGAGTTCCCCTGCGGCGACGCGACAGCGACCTTCCATGTCCTCACGGTCGGCCCTGCGGATGACCTGACGATCAACATCTATCCCGTATCAGGGGAGTCGGGCTCTGGGGCGCTGATGGTGCGGTTCGAGGCGAATCCGAACCGGTATAGCCAGGCCGAGGTTGAGGTGCACTATCAGCGCTTTCTCGCGATGCTTGAGACATTCGCGAAGGCATTGTTAGAAGAGCCGGAGCGGCTTGTAGGGGATCTGCCGTTGGAGGTAGGTCTCGGTGTGCTCTCGCCCAACGCGTCGGGCAACTCGACTTGCGGTGGGGCCGGCACGTTTCGGATCCTTGACGAACGGGGGGGTGCCCTTCCGCCTGGTCTGATGGGGTATGTCTGCCGCGACGGCGTAGTCAGCGACGACCTCGGGCACATCGATGTCGAGACAGGCGCCCTTGTTGTTGACCACCGGGCGGAAGACCGGGTGACAGTCGATGGCGTTGGCGTCGACTTGGCCGAAATCGAACGGGCAGCCCTCGACGTGGACGGAGTGATCGAGGCAGTCGCGGTCACGACGTCGTCGGGCCTCGGCGTGGCGATCCTCATCGAGGACGGGGTAGACAGTCTCCATGTGAAGGGCCTTGCACGTCGGCGGATCAACATGGTGGTGCCGCAGGTGATCTGGCCGCGTTACGTCGATGTGGTCGACACGATTCCCGTTACCGATCAAGGTTCCTCGGACCGCGATGCGATTGCGGCCATGCTCGCGTCGATGCCGCAACTGCAAACCAGATATAGCGCGCCAGCGACTTCCACCGAGCAGGCCGTTGCCGACGCATTCACGCATGTCGTCGGAGTCGAGCGGCCGTCGATGAACGATGAGATGGTTCAGCTCGGTGCCACGTCGATGGCATTCCTTCATTTGGCCGCGCACATCGGGACCACGCTGCGGGTTAACGTCGGCGCGCGTGAGCTCAACGACGTCACCACATTGCGTGAACTGGCGGCGGTCGTCGAGAAGGCTGCGCCGGCGCGCATCTCGACACGCTCGATGACCGATGAAGCAAGCTCGATGAGCGGCGAAGCAATCGCGGTAGGCGAAGACCCGGTCGGTCATGTGCAGTACAGACCCACGCCAGCACAGGAGGAGATCTGGCTGCTTGCCCGCGCCGACCCTTCGGGACTCGCCGCGTCGCTGCCGAGACCTCAGCGGCCGGGTCGTTCCCCTCTTGATCTCGTCTACCACCTGTCCGTCCACCTCGCGCTGGCCGTAGGGATCACGGCCGACACCGCGCGTGAAGCTCTCATGGATGTGTTCGCGCGCCACGAAGCCTTGCGCACGGTTTATCCCGACGAAGGTGGCGCGCCAATGGCGCTCGTCCGCGGTGTGGGAGAAGTCTTTGCGACACCACCGGTCACCGCGGGATCACTGACCGTGGCGGGGATCGAACGAGCAGTTGTCTCATCATTCGATCTGGCAGTCGACGCGCCGTGGCGCGCTGTGCTCGACACCTCTGGCGACACCATCGAACTCTTGCTCGTCGCCCACCACATCGCGATCGACGAATGGTCGCTGCCGCTCGTCTTTGCCGACTTCGCCGTCGCAGTGCAGGCGCGACAAGCCGGACACGAACCCACATGGCCCTCCGACGCCCCCGGTTTCAGCTCGGTCCTCGCGGCACGCGAGAACACCGCGCCTTCCGGCATCTACTGGACCCGCAAGCTCCGCCGAGCGCCGGAACACCTAGCGCTGCCCGCGCCGGCGACCACCGAGTCCACCGGCCTCACCGGCGGACCCGCCGTTTACCTGCGACACACCATCAGCAGCGACCTTCGCGGGCGCGCAACGGAAGTGGCGCGCTCGGCCGGAACCACCCTCAACACACTTCTTAGCCTGGCTCTGGCTGCCGCACTCGGCAACTACACCGACACCGACGACATCGTGCTGTCGATCCCCTTCGCCGGCCGCGAGACCAGCGACGAACTCCAGACCGTCGGCATGTTCGTCCAGACCGCGCCGCTCCGCATCACCGGCGTCCGCGATCTGGCGGTCAGCGAAGCGCTGACCCGAGTGGCCAAGGACATCGACGACGCCCGCCGCCACGCCGCGACCGCACCGTCTGGGTTGGCCGACGTCATCTTCGCGTATCACGCCGGGCAACCCGACCTCTCCGCGACCGGTGTCATCGTCGACTACGAGGTGCTGCCCACCTATCAGGCGCGCACCGCTCTTGAGTTCAGCGTTGTCGACAACGAGTCCGAACTCGAGGTCACGCTCACCGTCGCCGAGAAGCACGTCGATGTGGTTGCGGCGGAACATATTCTCGACCGGTTCATCGTTACGGTTGCAGGCCTCGTGGCTGGTGGTGGGGATGCGTTGGTTTCGGAGAGTGTTCCGGTGCCGGAGCTTCCTGTGCGGACGGACCGACGCACGGTGTTGGTCGATCCGATCGAGGCGCTGCTGGCGCACGCCGAGGATCGGCCTCATGCGGGTGCCCTGGTTGCTGGGGAGGATCGCCTGACGTATCAGCAGCTGGTGACGCGTGCTCGGGATCTGGCGGATCGTCTGCGGGAGAGCGGGGTGCGGCCGGGTGATCGGGTGGCGTTGATGCTGCCGGGTGGTACCGACGCCGTGGTCGCGATGGTCGCGTCGTTGATGACCGATGCGGTGTATGTACCGATCGATCCGGAGTATCCGCAGGCGCGGATCGATTTGATCGTCGAGTCGACGCAGCCGGCTGTCGTTGTAAATCCCGGGCTAGAGCTGTCGGTGGGTGCGGGCCACGGTGTGGCCGAACCGATTCCGGGTGCGGCGTACATCATCCACACGTCCGGGTCGACGGGTGCGCCCAAGGGTGTGGTGGTCACACGGTCGAACGTCGCGGCGATGCTGGGGGCGGCGCTGGATGAGGTGGAGGCCGGGCCCGACGACGTGTGGAGCTGGGTGCACTCGTATGCGTTCGACTTCTCTGTGTGGGAGATCTTCGGGGCGCTGGCGTCGGGTGGATGTGTGGTTGCGGTGGATCGGGCGACGGCGCGTGATCCGCGGCGGCTGGCGGCGACGCTGGATCGGTACGGGGTGACGATTCTGTCGCAGACACCGACGGCGTTCTCGGCGTTGACCGATCCGGCGGTTGTGGGTGCTGGTGTGCTGTCGTCGGTGCGGGCGGTCGTGTTCGGTGGGGAGGCGTTGGAGCCGAAGGGGTTGCGGGGGTTTGTGGAGGGGCGTGGCCTCGATACGTCCTCGCCTAGCGGCTCGGACTACTCGACCGACGATAAGGGCGGGAAGGCCGACCGCGACGCGCCTGGGAAGCCGGGTTCGGCTGGTTTCGATACGCCCTCGGCTAGCGCCTCGGGCTACTCAACCGGCGAAGGGGGCTCGGGCTATTTGGTCGGCGAGGGGGAGACCCTTCGTGACGCGCCCTCGCAGGCTCGGTCGCTCCTCAGGGATCAGGGGGGTGACGCTGGTTTCGATACGCCCTCGGCTAGCGCCTCGGGCTACTCAACCAGCGAGAGGGGCGGCTCGGACTACTCAATCGGCGGTAGCTCGGGGCTGCGGCTGATCAATATGTATGGGATCACCGAGACGACGGTGCATCTCACGGCGTGCGACGTGGACCTCGACGACGAGCGCAGCATCATCGGTGCACCGCTCGACGGGGTGGGGTGGGCGATTCTCGACTCGCGGATGCGGCCGGTGCCGCCGGGGGCGGCCGGGGACCTGTATGTCGCGGGTGACCAGGTGTCGCTGGGCTACCTGAATGCGCCGGCACTCACGGCCACCCGGTTCGTGGCCGACCCGGTCGGTGGCGGACGTCGGATGTACCGCACCGGGGATCGGGTGCGGGAAGTGGCGCCGGGCCGGCCGGCCTACCTGGGCCGCGACGACGACCAGGTGCAGATCCGCGGCTACCGCATCGAACTCGGCGAGATCGCCAGTGTCCTGCGCGCGATCCCCGGCGTCGGGAACGCCCGCGTCCTCGTCGACCCGGGACAAAACGCCGGCGACGAACGGCTCATCGCGTTCATCACCGAAGACGGCTTCGCCGACCGCGCAGACGTCTCCGCCCTGACCGAAACCATGATGCTCGCCGCCTGTTCGGCCCGGCTGCCGGCCTACGCGGTCCCCGCGCGCGCGATCATCGTCGACGGCTTCCCACGTACCCCGACCGGCAAACTGGATCGCGACAAACTGCTTGCCGGACTACGGGAATCGATGACGCCGGTGCGGCCGCTGACGCCGACCGAGGAGATCGTCGCCGCAGCGATGCGGACGGTGATCGGCGACGACTCCGTCGACCTCACCCCGGAGAGCAACTTCTTCGCCACCGGCGGAACATCGCTGTCGGCGGCGCGACTGGCCGCCGCGCTCGCCGCGGACGGGCACCCGGTCGCGGTACCCGACGTCTTCGACCGCCCCACCGTCGCAGGCCTTGCCGAACTGCTGACCGGCGCAACCGAGGTCGCGATGCCGGAGCTGGGGGAGCGTCGCGTCGAGCCGGAGCACCTGCCGCTCACCCCCGAGCAACTCGACGTGTGGCTGCGGTGGCGCACCCAACCCGAGTTCACCGGCTACCTAATGCACGTGGCGGTGCCCGTCGAGGCGCCGGTTGAGCAGGTCCGTGACGCCGTCGCCGCGGTGGTTGGTCGGCACGACGCGCTGCGCACCAGCTTCCCCGTCCACGACGGGTCGCCCTTCCAAAACCGCTGGAGCGATGAGGAACTCGCGATGTTTGTGCGTGGGCAGCTCGATGCCGACGTGGATTCTGCGCTCGACGTGTCGGATGTACTTGAATCGCTGCTCCGCCCGATCGACCTCGGCGAGACGTTGCCGTGGCAGGTGCGGGTAATCGAACGCGAGGGGCAGACGTGGCTGCTCATCGTCGGGCACCACATCGCCACCGATGGCGAGTCATTCCCGATCCTCCTGGACGAGCTGTCCGCGGAACTCGACGGCCAGCCCGGGAGTGCTGGGGACCGGGTCGACTATCGGCAGTACGGGCTGTGGCGCGACGACGTGGTGCGGGTGCGGCGGGACGAACTCGTGGCGCACTGGTCGTCGGCGTTCGGTGAGCCGGTCAGCCCGCTGCGGTTGCCGGAGGTCAATCTGCCGACCGCCGGTGATGTGACGCCGGCGGATGTCTCGGTGGTGCAGGCGCATGGGGAGCTCGACGACTCGGTGACCGGGGCGCTCGATGCGTTGGCGGTGGAGCGGAAGTCGACGGCGTTCATCGTTGTTCATGCGGCGTTGGCGGCGGTGCTTGCGCGGCAGTCGGATACGTCGGTCGTCACGATCGGGACGGCGGTGTCTGGGCGGTTGGATGCACGGTTGGCTCGGGTGCCCGGGTTGTTTGCGCGTGCTCTTCCGTTGCACACGGTTGTTGATCTGGAACTGCCGTTTGGGGAGTTGTTGTCGCGGGTCACCGAGGTGGATCTGGGGGCGTTTGCGCATGCCGATCTGCCGTTGACGGAGATTGCGGAGATCGCTGATCCGGGACGGGCGGGGGCGGGGACGCCGTTGTTCGAGGTGTCGTTGGGGGTGGTGCCGGATGAGGTTGCTGCGATGGTTGGGGGTTCTGGTTCTGGTTCCGGGGTTTCGATACGCCCTCGGCTAGCGCCTCGGGCTACTCAACCAGCGGGGGGAGAGGCGCCTCGGGCTACTCAACCAGCGGTAGGCGATCCGGCGAGGGCCCTTCGTGACGCGCCTTCGCAAGCTCCGGCGCTCCTCAGGGACCAGGTTCCGCTGTTTGGGATTGATGTGGCCATGTACCGGGTTGACGGGCGGCTGCAGATCTCGATGACGTGCACCGACCGCGTCGCCGACGCCGAACGTCTTGACGCGCTGTGCCGACTCGTTGTCGACACGCTCGAGCGGGCGGTGGCGGAAGCTGACCGACCGACCGCGGCGTTGCTTGCCGGGACCAGCGAGGTGGCACGGCCTGCGCCGCCGGCGGAGACTCTCGCGGAACTGTTGGGTGCCGGGCTGGCCGACGCGCCGGATGCAGTGGCGGTCGTCGAGGACGGCGACGTGCTCACCAACGCTGACCTGGATCGGATGTCCACGGCGATCGCCCGCCAGCTGATAGCTGCTGGAGTCGGACCGGGAGATGTTGTGGTGCAGCATCTCCCGCGCTCCACCTGGGGTGTGGTTGCGACGCTCGCGGTCGCGCGGGCAGGTGTGGCGTTCGTCAACGTCGACCCGGCCGACCCGGCGGAGAGGCGTCGCTCGCTGATCGAGCGGGCGCAGCCGGCGGCGATTCTGGCGCTCGGTGAGCACACGCTTCCGCCGATCGACACGTCGACCACGGTGCTCCGGGTCGACCAGCTCGACACCGACGTCTCGGAGCCTTTCGACCCGGTCGAGCGGGTGCGGCCGCTGCGCGTCGACGATGCCGCCTACATCACGTTCACCTCCGGCACCACCGGAACCCCGAAGGGTGTGGTGGTCACCCATCGCGGCCTCGCCGGCTGGGCCCGCGACACTACGCAGCGCCTGCAGATCACTGCCGCGGACCGCGTCTTGCACACTTACGCAGTCGGATTCGACGCCCAACTCATGGGCCTGCTGCCCGCCCGCCTCGTCGGCGCGAGCATCGTCATCTGCCCGCCGACCGTCATTGCCGCCGACGAACTCCGCGACACCATCACCGACCACGCCGTCACCAGGCTGTTCACCACCCCGTCGGTGCTCGCCACCCTGCACCCGGGCGAACTCCCCGACGTGCGCCACATCGCCGTCGGCGGCGAAGCACTCAGCGGTGGCCTCGTCCGCGACTGGACGGCCGTCGCAGCGGTCAGCAACGAGTACGGTCCCACCGAAGCGACCGTCGCCGTGACCAGCGCACGATTCACCGAACCCGGCCCGGTCACCATCGGCACACCCCTCGCGGGCGTCACCGCGCACGTGCTCGACGCCCAGCTGCGGCCGGTACCCGTCCACACTGTCGGCGAGCTGTACGTCTCCGGCGCATGCCTGGCGCGGGGCTACCTGGGCGAATCCGGTCGGACCGCAAGCGCATTCGTCGCCGACCCGTCCGGCAGCGGCGAGCGGATGTATCGCACCGGCGACCTCGTGCATCGCCGGCCCGACGGTACCCTCGTCATCCACGGCCGCACCGACGACCAGGTCAAGATCCGCGGCATCCGACTCGAACCGTCCGAGATCGACGTCGCGCTGACCCGGCTACCCGAGGTGGCCACCGCCGTCACCGCCACCCGCGCCACCACCAGCGGCGAGAAAGTGCTCGTGTCGTGGGTGGTACCCGAGCCGGGTCACGCTGTGGTGGCCGATGAGCTGCGCGAGGCGCTGTCGCATGTGCTGCCGCGCAGCATCATTCCGGTGTCGTTCGTCGAGGTCGCGGCGTTGCCGATCGGGCGCAACGGCAAGGTCGACCTAGTTCAGCTCCCCGAGCCGGACATCGCCGGCCGTGACGTCGCCGTTGACGAGCCGCTGACCACCGCCACCGAACACCTCGTCGTCGAGGCATGGGCCGATGTGCTCGAGACGAATCTCGACAGCTTTGGCGCGACCGCCGACTTCTTCACGGCCGGCGGGACGTCGCTGTCGGCGACGCGGGCCACCGCGCGACTCACCGCGGCGTGCGGTGTCGACGTGCCGGTGCGGGTGCTGTTCGAGGCCCGCACCGTCCGGGCGGTTGCCGAGCGGATCGACGAGCTGCGTGGCGCGGACACCGGACCCGCGCCGGCGCCGCTGCCGATCCCGGACCATCTGCCGCTCGCACACCCGCAGCGCCGCATGTGGATTCACCACCACTACGCGCCGAGGTCCACCGCCTATCACGTGCCGGTGGTGATCCGGATCGACGGCGACATCGACCTCGCCCGACTGCAGCATGCCGTCGACGCCGTCGTGGACACCCATGCCGTCCTGCGCACGACCTACCCGGACGGACCCGCGGGACCGGTGCAGCGCATCATCGAGCGATCCGGCCCGGTGCTGGGACACGAGACTGTCGACGCCGGGGCGATTCGGCCCGCGATCGAGACGTTCCTGTCGATCCCGTTCGATCTGGAGCACGAGCCGGGATTCCGCGCCCGCGTGATCGACGCGGATGGAGCCCGCTATTTCGTTGCGGCGCTGCATCATATCGCCATCGACGGATGGTCGATGCGCATCTTGCTGGCGGATCTGCTGCGCGCCTACCAGGGTGAACTGTTGGATTCTGCTCTGAGCTACGCCGACTTCACCCAGTGGCAGATGCAGCGGCTCGGCGGGCCCGACGACCCGACCAGCCGCTACACCCGCGAACTCGACCACTGGCTCGGTGTGCTCGACGGTGCCGGTGAGCCGGTGCGGTTGCCCGGGCGTTCCGACGTCGAGGGGGACGCCGGACGGGTGTCGGCGCGGATGGATCGTGCTGTCGCCGAGGGGCTGCGGCAGACGGCGGACCGCTTGTCGGCGACGGTGTTCCACCTGGCACACGCGGCGCTGGCTGATCTGCTCGGGCAGTGGACGGGACGCTGGGATGTGGTCGTCGGCGTGCCGGTCCACGGGCGCAGCAATCCTGCGTGGGAGTCGGTGGTCGGCATGTTCGTCAACACCGTCGCCCTGCGCACCCAGCTGACCGCGGGCGACGCGATCGGCATGGTCGTCGAGCAGGTGCGCGACGTCGCGCTCGACGCCGCCGACCACGCCGAAGTGCCATACGACGCGGTGGCTCGTGCGGTGCGGCCGAATGCGCATGCCGGCTACGACCCGCTCATCTCCGTGCTGCTCGTCAACGAGGACGTGCTGCCGACCGTGTCCGGGGATGCACTTGGCGCCAACGCGTGGCAGGCGAGCGTGGTGGATGAGGCGATCGCGACCGTCGACGCCAAGTTCGACATCGAGGTCGTGCTGGCCGAGGACGACGGCGAATTGGTTGTCACCGTGGTGCATTCCGGATATGTGCCCGGCGAGGTCGCGCAGGCGTTCCTGGCGGACTTCGTGACATTGTTCGTGGCGGCTGCGGGGGATGTGGCGGTTTCGTTCCCTCGGGTGCGTACCGGCGCTGTGGTCGGGTCCGAGTCCGCTGGTGTGGTGACGCCTGTTGCGGCGTCGACGGATGCGGAGCTGGTCCGGCAGGTGGCGGGCGTGATGGCCGAGGTGCTCGACGTGCCGGTGACCGACATCGGTGTGCGCGACGACTTCTTCACCATCGGTGGGACGTCGTTGTCGGCGACGCGGGTGACGTCGACGCTCGGGCGTGAACTCGGGGTGCGGGTGCCGACGCGGGTGTTGTTCGAGAATCCGTCGGCGGAGGAGTTGGCGGGGGCCCTTCGTGACACTCGGCTAGCGCCTCGCTCCTCAGGGAGCGGTGGGGACGACGCGAGCCTCCCGACCCCTGAGGCGCGAAGAGTGGACGAGCCCACCCCGTTCCCTGAGGTGCGAGGAGCGCAGCGACGAGCCACGAAGGGCGGGGATGGCGACGACCTTCGTGACACTCGGCTAGCGCCTCGTTCCTCAGGGACCAGAAAACTTGCGCCGACCCAACGGCGGATGTGGGTGAACGCGCAACTGCTGGGGGAGACACCGATCTACGGGGTTCCGGTAGTGGTGGCCGTCCCCGAGGGCGCGACCGCGGGCAGGGTCATCGGTGCGGTGAACGAGATCGTGGACCGGCACGCCGCCCTGCGGACGCAGTTCCTGTCCACTGCCGACGGCCCGCGCCAGCAGGTCATCGAGGGCTGGCGACCGGAGATCCGCCACATCGCCGCGGAGGCACTCGCCGAGAACGCTGCGGAGTTCACCGAATCGTTCGACCTCGAGGCCGCACCGCCGGTGCGTGCGTGGGTGATCGAGTCCGATGCGGCGCCGGTCGCGGTGGTCATCGTCGCGCACCACATCGTCCTCGATGGCGAATCGGCCGACATCCTCGCCGACGAACTCACCGTCCTCATGGCCGGCATGGCGCTGAACCCGCCACACACCGGATTCGACGACGTCGCGGCGAGGCTCGCTGCCGAGGATGAGCAGTCGCGCGAGGAGAACTTGCGATTCTGGGCGGATGTGCTCGACGGGTACAGCGGGCAGCTCGAGCTGGTGGCTGACCGGCCTTTGGTGCGTGATCTGCGGACGGCGACTGCTGAATTCGACCTCGATGGGGACGTGTCGGCTGCGGTTGCGACGGCTGCCGAGCGGGAGCATGCGAGTGAGTTCCATGTGCTCCATGCGGGACTGGCTCTGGCGCTCGGGGTTCAGGCCGGTACGGACGACGTCGCACTCGCGACGCCGGTGTCGATGCGTCGCGATGCGGGGACAGCGGGCACGGTCGGGATGCTCACCTCGACCGTCGTGCTGCGGACGCGGCTCGACGCTGCTTCTCGTATGGATGACCTGATTCGGCAGGTGCGGGATGCTGACCTGGCGGCCATCGACCACGGGTTGATCGCGTTCGACGATGTGGTGGCGCTGGTCGATCCGCCGCGTGAGCCCGGTCGGCATCCGCTGGTGCAGGTGGCGTTCTCGATGGCGTTCGGTGCTGCCGCGTCCTGGGAGGGCATGGCCGGCGGGTTGCTCGAGGAGCGCAGCGAGTTCGATCTGCACGTCGTCGCGGTTGAGCACGAGGGCCGGTGGCGGTTGCGGCTGGAGTATGCGCGTGGGTTGTTTGATGACGACGCGATTGCTCTGATCGGGCGGCGGGTTGTTGCGGGTATTGGTGCGGTGGTGGGGGATTCGTCGGTGCGGGTTTCTTCTGTTGGGTTGTTGGACGTGCGCGAGTTTGGGTTCTTGGAGCGGGTTGGGGGGTCGGCCGTCGTTGGTCGAGTAGACCGAGGCGCTAGCCGAGGTCGTATCGAGACCTCGGAGGGTGGGGTTGCGGGGTCTCGATACGCTTCCTCGCCTAGCGGCTCGGAAGCTACTCGACCAGCGGTTGGGGGAGCGGTGGGGGGCGGGGCCCTTCGTGACGCGCCCTCGCAAGCTCGGTCGCTCCTCAGGGACCAGGGTGGGCTGCTTGGGGAACTTCTTGGGACGGCAGTCGCGACGTATCCGGACAATGTTGCTGTCGCCGACGCGCGCCGGGAGCTCACCTACCGAGAGTTCGATGGGTGGGTGTCGGTCGCGGCGCGGGCGCTGCGGGCCAGGGGGCTCGGGCGTGGGGACGTGGTGGCGGTGGCGATCCCGCGATCCGTCGAATCGGTCGTCGCGTTGTGGTCGGTCACGCGGATCGGTGCGACCTGCGTGCCCGTCGACGTCACCTACCCGGCCGCGCGGCTGGAGCGGGTCGTCGAGGTCACCGGGGCGGCGGTCATCGGCCCGGAGGATGTGCCGGATCAGCCGACCGAAGACGTTGTGTCCGAACCACTCACACGCGTCTCGCCGGATGAACTCGCGTACGTGATCACCACGTCGGGAACCACAGGCACCCCGAACGTGGTGGGCGTGCCGCACCGCGGCGTGCATCGGGTGGCCGAACTCGGCGACGTGATCGGAACCGACCGCGTCGGCATAGCCATCAGCCCCGGCTTCGACGCCACCTTCCACGACATGCTGCTGCCGCTGACTACCGGCGCGACCCTCGTGGTGGTGCCCGCCGAGATCGCCGGCGGCCGCGACCTCACCGACTTCCTTCGCGCACAACGAGTCAGCGTCTTCACCGCCACCCCGTCGGTGATGCGCACCCTCACCGCCGCCGACCTCACGGCGCTGCGCGCGGTGTACATCGGCGGCGAGGCACTCACCACCGACCTCGCCGACACCTGGGCCGGCGCCGCGCAGGTCATCAACATCTACGGCCCCACCGAGACCACGGTCACCGTCTCCACCAGCCGGTACGCGCCTGGCGCCCGGATCCGCATCGGACGTCCACGTCCCGGTATCGGGGCCCTGCTCCTCGACCGGCAACTGCGGCCCACCCCTCCCGGCGTCGTCGGCGAGCTGTACATCGCCGGAACCGGTGTGGCACGCGGATATCTGGGTGATGCGGCCCTGACTGCTTCCCGGTTCGTCGCCGGGCCGGACGGTGAGCGGCTCTACCGCACGGGCGACTTGATGCGCTGGGACGTCGCCACCGAAGAACTCGTCTACGTCGGACGCGCCGACCGGCAGATCAAGATCCGCGGACAGCGCGTCGAACCCGCGGAGATCGACGCCGTCCTGGTGGCCGCCGGCGCCACCCGTGCCGCAACCGTTCTGCGCGACAGCCCCGCCGGGCCCGCGCTGGTGTCCTACGTCGTCGCGCCCGACGTGCCCGCCGACCAGCTGTGGGCGCACTGCCGCCGCACCCTGCCGCGACACATGGTGCCCAGCCGCATCGTCCCCATCCCCGAACTACCACTGTCCGGGGCGGGGAAGCTCGACGCGAAACGACTGCCCGAACCGGAATGGTCGACGTCGCGACGCACCCCGGACGACGCGGTCCAGCAGGCCATCGTCGACGCCTTCGCCGAGGTGCTCGGCGTCGAGGTCGGCATGGACGACGACTTCTTCGCCGCCGGCGGCAACTCCCTCGCCCTACTGTCGCTGCGGGACACGTTGATGCGCAACGGTATCGAGGTGTCGGCAGCGGAACTGTTCACGCACCCGACACCCGGCGAGATCGCACTCCTGCACCGCTCGCCGGTACGCGGCAACGACCGCGTGGTGCGGCTGTCGGAGACCACCGACGGATCACCCGTCTGGTGCGTGCACACCGCCGCCGGCATCGTCGAACAGTTCCGGCCACTGGCCGACGCGCTGTCGGCGCCAGTATTCGGTCTGCAGCTCCCCGAGCTGATCGACCCGGCACTCCAGATGCCGCAGACGTTGCCCGAGCTCGTGGCTCGTCACGTCGCGGCGATCCGCGACGTGCAGGAGCACGGACCGTACCGGCTCGTCGGCTGGTCGCTGGGCGGGCTCATCGCGCACGAGATCGCGCGCCAGCTCGTCGACGCCGGCGAAAACGTCACACAGCTGGTGCTGCTCGATCCGCGCACCCCCGCCGAACTGCGCGGCGTGCCCGACGACGAACTGCGCGCCGAACATCCGTTGCGGGCTGCAGCCGAGCAGCGTGACCCGGAGGCGGTACGACGCTTCGACGAACGGTCCGCGACGATGGTGCAGACCGCGCGTGACCATGCGCTCGCACCGCTCGCGATCGGCCGCACCCTCTATGTCGCCGCATCCGACAACCCGGACCCCGACGCCTGGGGACGCGCGGCCGGACCGGTCGACGTGGTGGCCGGCAACGCGACCCACGCCGACCTCGGCGAACCCGAAACACTCAGACGCATCGCGCAACTACTCGAGGAGGAGCTGTGAGCGCACCAGCCGACAAGCCCGCATCGGTCCTGTTCATCTGCACCGGCAACATCTGCCGGTCGCCGATGGGGGAGGCGATCCTGCGCGGCCAGGTCGAGAAGGCCGGGCTCGACGTGTCGTCGGCCAGTGCCGGCGTCGGCGCGATGAACGGGCACGAGATGCACCGCCACGCCGTCGAAGTCCTGCGCGAACACGACTACGACCCCGCCGACTTCCACTCCCGCTACCTGCGGCCGCCGATCCTGCAGGACGCCGACCTGGTGCTGTGCTTCACCCGTGACCATCGGGCCGCCGCGCAGCAGCTGCTGCCGGTGCGGTGGAAGCGGATGTTCACGCTCACCGAGTTCGCCGAACTCGCCGACGGCGCAACCGGGTCGCTCGACGACATCATCGCGAATCGTTCCCGCATCGACACCAACTCGGCGCACCTCGACATCGCCGACCCCATGGGCCGCCCCAAGGACGACTTCGAGCGGGTCTTCGGTGAGATCGAACCCAACGTGACCACCATCGTCGACTGGCTGCGCCGATGATCCGCCGCGCCTTCGGCAACCGCATCGTGCAGGTCGTCGCCGTGCTGCTCCTGCTGCTGATCGCCGCAATGTGCTGGCTGGCGTTCTCCGCGTTCAAGGTGCGTGGCGATCTGGAAGACGCACGCGCGGACGCCTCGGACGCACGGCAACTCGCGCTCGACGGCGACCAGGACGGTGCGGCGCAAGCCGCCGACGCCGCCGCAGACAAGGCGCGCAGCGCATCCGACTGGTCACACGGATTCGTGTGGAGCACTGCGGCATCCATCCCGTGGCTCGGTGCGCCGCTGGAATCGGTGCAGCAGATGAGCGACGCGGTCGAGAATCTGGCCACCCAGGTGCTGGTGCCGTCGGCGGAACTCGCATCGGTACTCAACCCCTCCGAGCTGCGAAACGGCGACACCGTCGACACCGCGCCGCTACGCGAAGCGCAACCCCAATTGGCTGCCGTCGCAGCCACATCGAGCGAGATCGCCGCCCAGGTCGAGACCATCGAACCGAGCTGGCTCGGTGTGGTCGCTGACGCGCACGCCCAGCTGCAAGAGCAGGTCGACGAAGCGGCCGCCACCCTCAACGGCACCAACGTCGCCGCGCAGCTGGTGCCGTCGATGCTCGGCGGCGACGGGCCCCGCAACTACTTCCTGGCCTTCCAAACCCCCTCCGAGGCACGCGGAACCGGCGGGCTCGTCGGCGGATTCGCCATCATGAACGCCCGCAACGGCCGCGTCACCGTACCGACACTCGGCGCCAACTCGACCTTCCGCGACCCGGTGCGCCCGCAGATTGACCTCGGCCCCGACTACGACGCGATCTACTCGTCGTACCGGCCCTACACCGACTTCCGCAACAACAACCTCAGCGCCCACTTCCCCGATGCCGCGAAGATCTGGATCGCCAACTGGCAGCGCCAAACCGGGCAGGAACTCGACGGCGCCATGGCACTCGATCCGATCGCGCTGAGCTACGTGCTCGACGTGACCGGACCGGTCACCCTGCCCAACGGCGAGGAGATCACCGCCGACAACGTCGTGCCGATCACCCTGTCGACGTCGTACGAACGGTTCCGCGGCGACAGCGAAGCCCGCAAGCTCTACCTGCAAGCCATCGCGAAAGCCGTGGTAGATCAGGTCGCGTCGGCCGAAGGCGACACCGGCGACATCCTCGAAGCACTCGGCCGCGGCGTGCACGAACGCCGCATCATGATCTACAGCACCGACGCCGACGAACAACGCATCCTGCAGACCACCGCCCTGGGACACCAGATCTCCGACACGTCGTCGCCGTACCTCCAGGTGGCCATCGGTAACGCGGGCGGCAACAAGCTCGACTACTACCTGCGCCGCGACATCAGCTACACCGCCGGAGCCTGCGACGGAACCACGCGCGAAAGCAGCGTGACGGTGAAACTCACCAACACCCTCGACGACCTGACACTGCCCGACTACGTGCTCGCCCCCAACGGCACCGTCCGCGCCATGCCCAAGGGCACCAACCTCTCCAACGTAGAGATGCTCCTTACGAAAGGTGCTGTGGTGAAACAGATCAGCGTGGACGGACAGAGCCCGATGCGTGTCGAGTTGCCGCTACACGGGCGGCCGTACGTCTCGACGATGGTGCAGATCCCGCCCGGCGAGACGGTGACCGTCGAGCTGACGCTCGACGAGCCGACGTCGGCGCACGGTGAGGCCGAGCTGCCGATCCAGCCGCTCGTCGATGACCCGACCGTGACCGTCGATGTGCCCGAATGCGGTGCGGCGTGAGGTCCCGATCGGCGCGTCGTCTTGTGGCCGGCGTTGCGGCCGTGACGAGTTTGGCGATGTTGTCGGGGACCGGGATCGCGATGGCGGTCGACCCGACCACTGTGCGGACCGGCTGCTCCTACACGAACAACTCCGAGCGTGACCGCAACATCCAGACGTGCCGGGTGTGGTCGGAGTCGATGCAGTCCATGGTTGTGGTGAAGGTGCGGCCGTCGAGTCAGCAACCGGGACAACAGGAACAGGCGGTCTACTTCCTGGGCGGGGTCGGCGGTGGCGACGAGGCCGGCAGCATCGCCTCGCAGTACAGCGAGCAGTACACGTTGGTGCAGGTGGTCGACGGGTCGAATGCGTGGTCGTCGAACTGGCAGGCGCTCCCCGTGGATGCTGACGGCAACACGCTGCCCAACCGCAGCGGCGGTGTGTACGACCCGCAGTGGGAGACGTTCATCGGTGAGGAACTGCCAGCGTACCTGGAGCAGGACTTCTCCGTTGAGCAGACCGGAAACGCGATCGTCGGGCTCTCGCTCGGCGGCGGGCAGGCGGTGAACCTGGCGCTGAAGTACCCCGAGGTGTTCAAGGTTGCGCACTCGATCTCCGGCTACTACCAGACTGACAGCGTCTTCGGATATCTGCTGATTCCGTACATCCTGAGCAACCGCAACGGCATCGCCAACGGCCTGGACGGTATGTGGGGCAATCCTTTTGCGCCCGGCAACCAGTGGGCCGCCAACGACGTCACCCGACACATCATCGAAGCCCGCGACAACGACCAGATCATCGTCATCTCCGCCGGCACGGGCCTGCTCACCGGGCGCGACGAGTTCGACGAACTGATCGGCCTCGGCGGCATCGGCGAAGTCGTGTTCGGCAGCCTGCTGGAGACGATGTCGTTCGCGTCGACGCTCGCGCTCAACGGTGTCGCCATCGTCTTCGACCTCCCCGTTCGCTTCAACTACACCCACGGCGCCCACACCTGGCAGCACTGGAACGCCAACGCCGAAGAAGAAGCGGACATGGTGCAGGATGCGCTCGAGGAGTACGAGCGGCCGGAGCCGGCGACCACCTCGGCTGTGGTGGAGGAGGTTGCGGTGACGTCGGCGCCGTCCGAGCCGTCCCTAACCCCGACGGTCGTTCCGTCCCCGTCGGTCGCTCCGTCCGTCGTCCCGTCGACTGGGCGCCAAATTCCGTCGACTGGGCGCGACTTTCCGTCGACTGGGTCTCAGATCCCGTCGACTGGGTCCTCGATTCCGTCGACTGGGTCCTCGGACTCGTCGACTGTGCGCACCTCGGCACCGGCCGAGTCCACGGATGAATCGACCGCTGCCCCGGAGACTTCGGATGTGCCCGAACCTGAGTCGAACTCGTCGTCGGTTGGTTCTGAGGGGGAGTCGGGCTCGGTGCCGGAAGTGGCGTCGCCGTCCGCAGACTGATGGCGTCGACGTTTGGGGTAGTTCCGCGCGAATGATGGGCGGGGCGAGCACGGCTGGAACCTGACGACCCTCCGGTGCGTCTGAATCGCATGGGAGTTCCACGGGAACCTTGGGAAACTGGCACTCGAGCACGACGGCAGCTTCACTGCTGCGCGGTGCGTGAACACAAGGTGTGTCGAGCTATAGATCGCGTCGGGTGACTGGGTGCATGAGGAGCATCGGATCTGGCGACGGTCGCGGTTGCCTGATTCCATTAACGCAAATAGCATAGATCTGACACCGTTAGGCTAGCTGGATGTGGATCAACATGTCGACTGCGGATGACGACCTCGACAACTTGTTGCGCGACCGTTTCGACCTCGATCGAGCGGCACTGGTCGCTGCGCTCCGCAGTTTGCCGCCGCAGCGCCCGTGGGCGGCGCGACTGACCGAGGGCGACGCCCGGTTGCTCGACACCGCCGGGTTCACCGAGGACCCCGACGACTACGCCCAGATCGCCGTAGACGCGACCGCGCACATGGCGCGGCTCTACAGCACCGCCCTGTCCGCGTCCGCGGTGGCCAAGGGGCTGCAGGTATCGGACTCGCGGGTGCGTCAACGTCGTCTCGCACACACCTTGTGGGCGATTGACGACGGCCGGTCGTGGGTCTTTCCAGTCCTGCAGTTTGAGCACGTCGAGCCAGACAAACTCATACACGTTCGCGGGTTGGATCAGGTTCTGCCCCAACTGCTATCCCGTGGACTGCATCCCACCGCGGTCGCCGAGTTCCTGGAGTCGCCGCAGCCGCAACTGCCCATCGGTGGACAGCCCAGGTCAGTCAAGCAGTGGCTGTTGCACGGAGAACCGGTTCAGGCGGTCCTGGAGCTGCTCGAGATCGCCGATTGGACAGCCTCTTAGTGGCCTCGGACTCGATGCTGCCCGACCCGCCCGATCCGGGCGACCTACGGGCACTGGGGTTGCGGGACGACGAGGTGCGGGTGATACGGGTCGACGAGGTGTGGTGGCGCGTGCACCGCACCATCGGCGACCACGTGCTGGCATGGAATGCGCTGCGCACCTACGGGCCGGTGCTGCGGTTCGACCCCCACCATCTGCCGCGTGGGGAGGACCCTGACGGACGCGGAGTCTGGTACGGCGCCGAAACCCCGGATGCCGCGCTGGCCGAGGCTTTCCAGGCCGACCGCACGATCGACCGCGGGCGCGAGCGTCCCTACCTCACCGGTCTGTCGTTCACCCGTCCGATCACCGTGATCGACATCGCCGCCGACAGTTCGGGTGCCTGGGCCACCCGCGCCGGTGGCACCTACGCCCTATCCACCGGAGGCCACCGCATCACTCAACGCTGGGCCCGCCACATCGTCGAGGCCCACCCCAACATCGATGGCCTCCGCTACAACAGCCGATTCGCCGGCACGCCTTGCCTGGCATTGTTCACCCCGGCCTCGACTGCCATGCCCAGCAGGCCGCAACTGTCCCTACCGCTAACTCACCCGGACCTCGCTGGCCGCATCGCGAGCGCGGCGAGGAGGCTCGGCTATGGGGTCGTTTGATGTGGATGCGGCTAGCGCCGTCGTCGGCTTGATTTGGGTTAGATACCCAGATCTACGTGGGAGTATACTGACTGCATAATTCTGAGATCGCGGGTTGCGCGAGATTGGGGAACGCGATGGCGACGAAGATCGAGCCTCGGAAGGTTGCTGAGATGCGTAGGATCGGCGCGCGCCGGCGGCTTAATGCCCGCCAGGAGCGGCAGGCCATCATCAACGCGGCCATGGATGGTTGGAACCAGAAACTCATCGCGGACTCTCTGGGCGTATCGCAACCGCACATCAGCCGAACGCTGAAAGCCGCCAAGCGGGAGAATGCTGGGACGTTGCGCGAGATCCCGCCCACCGCCTTGGACATCATCGATGAGCGTGACGCCGGCGAAATCAGCGACGAGCAGATGATGGAGAAGCTCACGGGACTCGACTACACCGATGGGCATGTCCCTGAGGTCAATGGTGTCGCCACCGATGCCTACGTCCGTGGCAGCTGGGACGACATCGAGTTCGCTTTCCAGCGCGATCGACTCACTTTCGAGGAGTACTCCGAGCTGCGCAACGCGGTAGCCGCCGAACAGATCGGGGGAACGCTCGCACCCAACCGCCCGGTCCCTGAGGAGATCCGGAGCGCTAGCGGAGGATCGTCACGAAGGGGCCCTTCGTGACGCTCGCAGGCTCGCTCCTCAGGGGGCGGGAGACACGTGGTTGCGGAGGCGAGTTGTGTTGCGGCCCTTCGTGACACTCGGCTAGCGCCTCGTTCCTCAGGGATCAGGGGAGGACACTCGGCTAGCGCCTCATTCCTCAGGGATCAGGGGGATCAGGGATCGGGGGCTACTGCGACCCCGGGGTGAACTCCACCAGCCACCCGAACAGAGGCCGGGCCGGTTCCGACGGCTTCGCCGGCCTCAACCCGAGCGGGCTCACGATCGGTGGAAGCTTGTCGGGGAACAGCGGTTTGCTGATGACGTGGCCGTCGTCGAGGGGTGTGGCGGATCGCCACCCGTCGCCCACGTGGATCAGCGCGACCAGGTGTCCGTGGTCGGTGACTGCGGCGCCCACCTCGATGCCGAGGGTTCCGGCGAGCGCGAGAAGCGCGCACTCGAACTCGCGGGGCATCGCGGACCCCGCCTTCAGGACGGTGGCCGCTGGACGGGCTGCGATCCCGGCCGACGCGTCGATGCGAAGCACCTCCCCCAAGGCGGCCCGAAGGTTGATGACGCGGGTTTCGTCGTCGTCGGCGTCACCGCTCAATATCTCGGCGATGGGCAGCAACTGCGGTTCCGGGGTGATCTGCGGCAACAGGTCGGACAGCAAGCGTTTGCGTTTGCCCTGCACCATGCCGCGGACACGGCCCGGTGTGGTGACCACCGCCGTCGGCGGCGACAACCGGCTGATCAGCTCTCGGGCGTGGTCGACTGCCGACGACGCATCGCCCTCGCCGGTCTGCGGCAGGTCGACGACGGCGTTCTGATAGGCGATATCGCCGCGGCGCGCGAACAGGATCACGTCGGCAGCGAGCACACTTGCACGCGTCGACCGCGGCACCGGCAGCTCGATGCGCCGCGGAAGGGTATGGGTGCGCAGGGTGGCGCGGGTCGCGCCGTCGTAGCTGATGACCACGAGAGTGGCCTCGGGCGGCGAGGCCTTGAGCGGGACGTCGGTGCCGTCGGCGGGACCGAGCTCCAGGTGCGCCCGACTGTGGACGAGACTGTCGAAGTCGTTGCGGGGGAGTTCAACTCCGCGGGGCGGGGAGTTGATCCCGTTCGGGTCGGTGAAGTCGGCGCGACGGGCTCGTCCCCACAGCAGCGGCACCCGTGCGAGGCGCGCCTCGTCATCTTGGAGTTGTTCGAGGAACCACAGCAACCGTCCGCTCCCGCGGTGCGGATGAGGTGTGAGATGCCACCAGGTGAGCCGGCGCGCGAGGTCGGCGGCCACCACCGGCTGCCACGAACCGATGCCGATGTAGCCCAGCGCGGCAATCCAACTGAGGTAGCGCGGGAACGCGTCGATGGCGCGGGTGAGCTCGGAGCGTGACAGGGGACCGGATACGCGCAGACGGTCGGGACTGTGCAATGCCGCCACGGCGGCGGCCGCGCAGAACCGGGGACCGAAGTCGGTGTCGAGCCGACGAGCCAACGCGGGCACCGAGGCCAGGGTGTCCTCGACCCAGGGGCCATAGGTCCGGGGATTGACCGGCCAATCATTGAGCGCTGGAACACTGTTCGCGATCGCAGCGAGGATCATGTATTCCGCGCCGGTCGCGTCGGTGGGGGTGGACAAGGTGGCGAGGCGGGAGTGGAGATTGCTTGCCGCGTCGACCCCGACCATCAGGCGGGTGGTCACGGCGCCGAGTTCGGTCACGGTGAGTGCGCCGTCGGCGTCGTCGACCAAACCATGGGTGACCAGGCGGTCGAGTACCCCATCGAGGTTGTGGCGCCGGTTGTTCTGGGCGTAGGCGAACGTGCCCTCGTACCAGAGTCGGGCGTCGGCGCGCTGCGCAACGCTGCCGAGCAGGATTTCCGCGAGGAGGGCGTCGGCGAGCTTGTCGATGAGTCGGCTGTCCACCCGGTAGCCGGCGACAAGTCGGCTGCGCCACGCGAGTTCCTCACTGCGCGGTACGAGAATGAACCCGAAGCCCTCGGATTCCTGACCGGCGCGTCCGGCGCGGCCCAGCATCTGCTGGGCCTGACTGGTTTCGAGTTCGTTGATGCCGAGGGTCAGGTCGCGGATGATGACCGAGCGGGCAGGCGTGTTCACCCCGGTCGACAGGCCCGAGGTCGCGACCAGGGTGTCGATCTGGCGTGCGTTGAAAGCAGCCAGCGCGCGTTGGGCTTTCGGCGCATCCCGAAAGTGGATGCCGACACCTTTGCCGAAAGTCTGGTCCACCAGGGTGTCGTCGTCGACGCCGCGGTAGCGGACGCCGGCCTGCAGGGCCGCGGTGCGGCGGACTGCGTTCTTGCTGCCGCAGAAGACCAGCACGCTGCCCGTACCCGAGCCGTCGCCGTCGTCCGACATGTCGTGCAGCAGGTCGGTGATGGCTTCGTCCTTGGCGTCCTCGTCGGCCCAGGGTTTGCCCGAGGGGGAGTCGTAGGTGACGAACTGCGTGAGCAGGCGCGTAGGCCGCCAATTCACCGTGATCAGTTGGGCGTTGAACCACGCGGCCAGCTCCTCGGCGTTGGCTGCCGTCGCCGACAGGGCGACGATCCGCGTCCGGTCGGCCGACGCGCGCAGCCGGGCGAGGAGCGACTCCAGGGTGGCGCCGCGCTCGTGGTCGCCCACGAGGTGCACCTCGTCGACGATCAGACAGCCGACTGTCTCCAGGAAGGACCTCAATGACGAACGACGATAGAGGGATTCGAACTTCTCGGTGGTCGCCACCCACAGCTGCGCGGTGCGGATGCGGTCGCTGGACATGTTGGTCTCGCCGGTCAGCTCGATCGAGGCGATTCCGTGTTCGCGCCACCGGGCCGCGGTCGCGGCCACCTCGGCGGCCAACGCGCGTGCCGGCAGCAGCCACACCGCCGGCCGGTTCTCCAGCAGGATCGACCGCAGTGCGGCCACCTCGCCGATCAGTGTCTTGCCCGAACTGGTCGGCGCGACCACCATCACGTGGCCTGCTGTGTTCAGCACTGCCGGAACGGACTTCGACTGCAGCGGGTTGAGTCGGTCGAAACGGTCGAGGTAGGGCAGCAGGGCCGGTGGGATCAGGGTGGCGGTGGGCGTCCAGGACTCCTCGCCGCTGGTGTTGCGGTCGGGGTCATCAGCCATCAGGTCGAAGCCCGCGGCGAACGCGTCGACCAGCCGCGGCGTGCTGTGCACCGTCCCCGAGTTCTCGTTGACCTCGAGTTCCTTGCGGGTGAAGTTGGTCGAATGGTTGAGGACGCGGTTGTCGGCGAGCACGACCTTCTCGTGCAGGTTGCGGACGGTGATCACGCGGACGTCGGCACTACGCAGGCGACGCAGCGCCGCATCGTTGGACGTTTCGGGCCGGGCGAACACGATGACGTCGACGTGGCGTCGGCGCGCGGCGATCGTCGCGTCCAGGAGGGCGTCGGCGTGGGGCGAGGCATCCCACCACGGGACCTTGATCCACAGACGATGTTCGGCGGTACCGACGAACGACTGGAGGGTGCGGTAGAGCGCGCCCTCGATGCCACTTTCCGCCGAGTAGCTGTCGACGTACTCGCTGACCACCCACGCCTCCTGTGTTGACTCCTTTCATTGAAGTTCGGGTGCGGGGGGAAATGCAATCGGGTGCGCTCGCCGTCGGAGGGTCTATCCTCGATCTATGCGATTCGTCCCCATGACCGCAGCCAAAGCCAGGCTCAGCGAGCTGGTGGCGACTGCTTCGGCGTCCTGATGTCCGCCGACGATCGGGAGTCTCACCACGAGACGATCTACTGGCGCTCGCGCCCAGGCGCCATCGAGGCGATCGGAAGGGCCGACGACGAACACGCTGCCGGCGAGACCATCTCGCTCGACGAGCTGCGGGAGGAGCACGGGCTCCCACCTCGTCGAGCGAAATGAGCCCGAAGATCTATGCAATTCGAGACGAGTCATACAGCGGCGGGTTGAGCCGAGCGAAACCCTCCTGCCGGTGGTACGGGAAGTGGGGGTAGGGCGCATCGACGGTCGAGGCGGCGTCGAGGTGCGCGACCTGCTCGCTACTCAGTGACCATCCGACCGCCCCGAGGTTGTCACGCAGTTGCGCCTCGTCGCGCGCGCCGATGATCACGCTCGACACGGTGTGCCTGCGCGACAACCAATTCAGCGCTACCTGAGCGACCGTCTTGCCGGTGTCGCAGGCTGCCTGGTCGAGCGCGTCGACCACTCGGAACAGTCGCTCGTCGTCGACCGGTGGGCCCGCGGAGGCGGTGGTGTGCAGCCGACTTGTCGCCGGCAGAGGGGTGTCTCGTCGGAGGCGGCCCGTGAGGCGACCCCACCCCAGCGGGCTCCAGACGATCGCTCCGACACCTTCGTTGACGCCCAGCGGCATGAGTTCCCACTCGTAATCGCGCCCGATCAGCGAGTAGTACACCTGGTGCGCGACGGGTCTCACGGAATTCCGCCGGTCGGCAACGGCGACCATCTTCATGAGTTGCCAGCCGGAGAAGTTCGAGACGCCGGTGTAGCGGACCTTCCCGCTGCGGACGAGGTCGTCGAGCGTGTCGACGACTTCGTCGAACGGTGTCGCGGCGTCGAAGGCATGCAGTTGAAAGAGGTCGATGTAGTCGGTGTTCAGGCGTCGTAGCGCGGACTCGACAGCGCGAATCAGCCGATGCCGGGAGGTGCCGGAGTCTGCCGGGCCGTCGCCGGTGGGCAGCGCAGCCTTGGTCGAGATCACCACACTGTCCCGGCGGCCCCGCAACGCCGCACCGAGCACCTCCTCCGACGCGCCGTCCGAGTAGACGTCCGCGGTGTCGAACAAGGTGACCCCGGCGTCGAGGCACTGGTCGACGAGGCGGCGCGCAGCATCGACGTCGGTGTCGCCCCACGCCTTGAAGAACTCTCCGCGCCCGCCGAAAGTTGCTGCACCGAAGCCGAACTCCGAGACCTGAAGGCCTGAACTGCCAACGCGCCGATACTCCATGACTCTCCTTAAGGGGACTGTGGTTCTGTTAGTGACTCTACGCCTGGATTCGGGAAAAAGGAACTGCAGACCCGTTAAGCGGGGTGGTCGTCGTACGATGCGTGTGTGAGCAATGCTTCGGAAACGCCGGCCGGTCGACGATCTGCTGACGCCCGCCCGGGCGGGCGGACCGCCGACGTCCGACGGCGCGTCCTCACCGCGACCGAGGACGCACTGATCGAGCACGGTTTCGCGGGTATCGAACTCCCCGTGATCGCTCGAGCTGCGGACGTGGGGAAGACGACGATCTATCGCCGGTGGGGTTCACCGCAGGCGCTGGTGAGCGACCTGCTCGATGAGATGGCCGCCCAGTCGGTCCGCGCCACGCATACCGGTGAACTCGACAGTGACCTGCAGGCCAATGCCGATCTGATCGTGCGCACGCTCGGTCATCGTCGGCAAGGTCGGCTGTTCGCCGCCCTGATCGCAGCGGCGACCCACGATTCGCACACCAAACGCGCGTTGGCGGAGTTCTATCGCATCCGGGTCGACGAGTGGTCCACGTCGGTCGCCGATGCCATCGACCGGGGAGCGATACCGGCGACCACCGATACGACTGCCGTCATCCGATACCTGTCCGCACCGCTGTACTACCAATTCTTCACCACCACAGAACGTCTCGGTGACGGCGATGCCCGCCGGGCGGTGCGGGCGACGATGGCGGCGTTGGGTGCTGGGGTTTTCGAGTCTTCCTGACGGCTACGAGCGCGGTGTATGCAGTGTTCGATATGGGTGTACGAGGTGTACGATGACCATTATGTCTGGTGACCTCGACGATCGCGTTGCCGCGCTGACCCGCGCCTTTGCGGTGCAGCTCGACGAGCGCCTTCGTCGTGCGCGACGTTCGGGAGTCGACCTGTCGTCGGCCCTCGACGACCCGGAGTTGCTTGCGCAGCGCATGATCGCGTCGTTGCCGCTGGGCGATCCGTTCGACGCGCTGATCGGTCCGTTCTACGACATGCAGGGCATGGTCGGGTTTCTCGGCATCACCAAGAACGCGATCGTCAAACGGCTGAGCACCGGCCGGCTCATCGGTTGTCAACTCGACAACCCCAGCCGCAGCTGGGTGTTTCCCACCTGGCAGTTCGGCGACGACCACGGCCTCGTCGACGGCATGGCGGAGGTGTGGGCGATCCTGACGGTCGACGCAGACCCGTGGACGGCCGCGACCTGGATGTGCAGCGCCAATGCCGGCCTGGATGACCTGACCCCCGTCGACTGGCTGCGATCCGGCCGCCGGATCGACGACGTCATTGCTGCCGCCCGGCATACCACCGCGCGGTGGAGTGCATGAGCCGTCAGCGTTCGTTTCAGAAGCCACCGCCCGCGAAACTCGACGACTTTCCCACCACCGCCCTTGGGGCGGATGCCGACCTCTTCCGCTGCCATCGCGCATCGCGCGGGCCGTGGTGGTTCAGTGGCCTCGGCCACGGGCGTTTCGATCTCGCTCCACCACGCGGTACCTGCTACCTGGGGCTCGACGAGGTGGCTGCGGTTCGCGAGGCCATCGGCCCGGAGATCGTCGAATTCGGCTTCATCACTGCCGAGTTCGCAGCTGCGCGGAGAGTGTCCCGACTCCGACTGCCTAAGGCACACCGTGTCGCCGACCTCACCGCATCGGCCGTCGCGGATTTTGGGGTCACCAGGGAACTCAGCGCGATGACGTCCTACGACGTTCCGCAGCAATGGGCGACTGCACTCGCGCGCCGGGCCGACGGCATTTTGTATCAGCCACGCTTCAGCACTGGACCCGATGCCCAGGCCGTGGCGATCTTCGGGGAGATGGGCGATCCGGGCTGGCCGCACCCGTCCGGTCGTGAGTCCATCAGCCTCGCGGTCGCGGCTCGCCGCGCGGGAATCGATGTGCGCCAACCGCCGTCGGCGGTGACGATCGTGCAACCGCCCGAGTGAGCTTGAGGTTTGGTGGCCCTTCGTGAGGCTCGCAAGCTCGCTCCTCAGGGACCAGGTGGTGGCCCTTCGATACCCTTCGATACGCTCGCAAGCTCGCTACTCAGGGCGGCGCGCGCAAGCTCGCTACTCAGGGCGGCGCGCTCGCAGGCTCGCTCCTCAGGGACCGAACGACGGTGCCTGCTCGGCGACGGTGAGTTTTCCGTCACCGGCGTAGTCGTAGCGCCGGGTGACTCCGCCGCCTTCGACCAAGATCGTTGCGAGCGTGGCACGTCCAGGCGGGACCACGCGGGCGGTCACCTGCCCGGCCGTCGCCTCGTCGAGGATGTCGACGAGGGCGTCTTCCAACTCTGGGTGCACGACGCCGGCGTCACCCTCGACACGATCGTCGAGCAGCGTCACCGCGAGGCCGCGCTCGCGGGCGCGCCAGACGGCGTCACGAACGCGCGGAGAGTGCCAACCCTGCGCCCGAAGGCCATCGCGCAGATCGGCTTCCACCAGTCGGGCGCGGGTGACCTCGGTGTCGGCGAACTCGTGGTCGTCGGCGACCAGCCGCAGGATGGGACGGGCGGTGCGGTCCAGGTGGGCGACCTGCCGGTCGTTCTCCTCGCTCTCGGCCTGCGCGGCGGCATCGTCGACGGCGCGTTGCACCGCCTCCTCCCGCAGGACCCGGATGCGAGTGGCCATGGGGCGCAACATCACCACGAACAGGGTCGCCAGGATCATCGTCGGATAGATCCAGGTCGTGAAGAAGACGCCGCTGAGGAAACCACGGTCGCGGCCATCGGACCAGATGCCGGCCGACAGGCTCATCAACAGCGTTCCCGCCCAGGCAACCACGGGCCGTCCGCGTAGGGCGAGGAGCACCAGGATCGCGGCGGCGGCGATCAACGGCGGCTGACACTGGACGATGTCGAGGGTGTCCGTGGGAATCGACCACCAGCTCAACGCGGTTGCGACCAGCATCACGGCCACCACGGCGATGCCGGTCGGCAGCGGATACTTCTCCCCGGGCGCGCGGACCACGGCGACCGCGAGTGCGCTGAGGATGAAGAAGGCGATGGTGACACCGGTCCACGCCCAGAGGCCACGCATGTCGAGGCCGGCGCCGATGGTCACCACGACATAGACGAACCCGAGGTGGGCGAGGGCGAGGATCACGGTCCGCGAACGGATTCCGAAGATGTCGGTGATCGGTGCAGGAGGCGGGGCGTCATTCAGCGGCATCGCGCACCCACTCCACATGGACTGTTGTCCCGCGGCCGGGCGAGCTGGTCACCGTCGACCGTCCACCCGGGAGAACCGCCATCCGCCGGTCGATTCCGGTGGCAAGGCCCAGTCGTTCGGGGGCCACGTCGAGCGGATCGAAGCCGCGGCCGTCGTCGACGACGGTGATCGACACACAGTGATCGCGGAGATCGCAGGTCACTGCGCAGCTCGACCCCACGCCGCCGTGGCGACGCCAGTTCCGGACCGCCTCGTTCATCGCATCGATCATGCTCGTGGCGACCGCTGCCGGGTACACCGTCTCGGTGTCCGCGGCGCTCCGGATGCTGCAGGTGAGGTCGTCGTCGATGAATTCGACTGCGGCCCGGACGTGGTGCGCGAAGTCGTCGGCGCCGATCTCGGCCGGCAGCGAACTGCCGGCTGCTCGGGTGTCGAGTTCGTCGAGCGCGGACACGGCCTGCGCCGTCACCGACGGTTCCTGCCGGCCGGGCCGGATGGTCAGCAGGATCGCCATCACCTTGTCGTGGATCAGGCCGGCGAACCGGGCCCGAACCTCTTCTTGCGCCGACGATGCGGCCGACGCCGCCGCGCCACGAATGGCGGCCTCCTCCTCGTCGTCGAGCACTTCGGCGGTGCGTCGCGTCACCACGGTGATCGACAGGAAGACGCAGATCAGCGCAACGGTGAGCAAGGCGTTGAGGTACGACTCCCAGTTGAATCCCCCGTAGAGGCCGAACTGGTTTGCCGTGTACGCCAACAGAGTCGAACCCAACACGTGGAAAAACGCCCACCGATGATGCCCCGACATAGACAGCAAAAGGCCCGGGACGCCGATGAATTGGATCATCCAAATCGCCCACCGCGAACCGTCCGGTGCGACTGCGCCATTGGACGCGACGAACCACAACAGGACGGCGACGTTCACCGAGACACACGACAGGATGCCGAACTCGGTCAGCCGATTCAGCCCGGGTCGGTAGGTGGAGATCGCCACCGCGACCGCAGGTCCGGCCACCAGGAGCACACTCAGCGGCGGCCACCAGGCAGCGGTCAGGTCGGCGCGGTCGATGATCACCGGCGTCAGCACCGCCGTGATGACGAGCAGCCCGACCGCGATGAACCTGGCGACGATGCGCTGGACCCGCACGAGGCCGGACGCGTCCGGCGGTCCGGCCAGGGCCGCGCGCCAGCCCCCGTCCCGCGCCAGGGTTCCGTCCGGCGGTCGGGAAGCGGTCGCTGTGGTCGTGTCGAGAGTTCGGGTCACGTCGTGCACCCCTCCGTTCCGACGTACGAGCTGCGTCCGAACCGTCGTGGAACGGACCGGGCAGGGCGCCGACACCTCGCAGGTGTTGGCGCCGATTGTCATTGCGGTATCGATCGACACTAGCTGCTGCCCGGCGACCCGGCAGTGTGCAGATGCCTCGCCGCGAGTACCCGCAGCCGCGCGAACGAAACCCGAAATGCGGCAAGCAAGGCATTGAGGACCCGTTGACCCGGTGATACGGTACGCCGAGTAAGGGTAACCTAACTCCAGGTGCCTGACTGCTCAGGTGCCGGACTACAGAGACGAAGGTCGCACGTGATCGTCGAAGCCAAGGGTGTGCACAAGTCCTTCAAAGAGGTCGAAGCCCTGCGCGGGCTCGACCTCGAGGTCGCCGAGGGCGAGATTCTCGGCGTCCTGGGACCGAACGGCGCCGGGAAGACCACCACCATCAACATCCTCACCACGCTGATGCGCCCGGACGCGGGCGAGGTGCGGGTCGCCGGGATCGATGTGCTGCATGACCCGGCAAAGGTCCGGCCGCTGATCGGACTCACCGGACAGTTCGCGGCGCTGGACGGAAACCTGACCGCGCGGGAGAACCTGGTGCTGTTCGGGCGCCTGTTCAAGCTCGGCGCGCGCGACGCCGCCCGTCGGGCCGATGAACTTCTCGAGGCGTTCTCCCTGGCCGACGCCGCCGACCGCCGCACCGTCACCTACTCCGGCGGGATGCGTCGGCGCCTCGATCTGGCGGCCTCCATGATCGGGCGTCCCCGAGTGCTGTTCCTCGACGAGCCGACCACCGGCCTGGACCCGCGCAGTCGAAACATGTTGTGGGACGTGGTCCGTCAGCTGCGGTCCGAGGGCGTCACGGTGTTTCTCACCACGCAGTACCTGGCCGAGGCCGACGAGCTCGCCGACCGCATCGTCGTCATCGACAAGGGCACCGTCATCGCCGAGGGCACGCCGGCGCGGCTCAAGGAGGTTGTCGGCGGCGCGGTGTGTGAGGTTGCGGTCGGCGAGGACTTGCGGGATCGGGTGGCTGGGGTACTCGCGTCGCGGTGGGAGGTCACGCATACCGAGACGCAGGTGATCGTGCCCGCCGACGGTGCATCGACGTTGTTCGACGTCGTCCGGGTCCTCGACGAGCAGAGCCTGATTCCCGACAACATCAGCTTGCGCCACCCGACGCTCGACGACGTCTTCCTCGCCTTGACCGGTTCGGCGACGTCGTCGGATGCGCCTGCCGTGGACGCCTCATGACCACCACCGTCGCGCCGCCGGTGCCGGAGGCGAAACCGGCGCTGGTCGCCGACAGCCTCGCCCTCACCGGCCGCCACCTGCGGCTGATGGCCCGTCGCCCGGCGTCGATCATGGGTGGCATCGTGCTGCCGGTCATCTTCGCGGTGCTGTTCCTGACCGTGTTCGGGCGCGTGATGGAACGCGCCGGCCTCGACTATCCGCAGTACATGATGTCGGCGATCGTGGTGCAGTCGGCGTTCTTCGCGGCGATGTCCGGGTCGATCTGGGCGGCCGAGGACGCGTCGTCGGGAATGGTGGAACGTTTGCGGGCGATGCCGATCGCGCGGCCCGCCCCGATCCTGTCGCTGCTGATCGGCGAGGTCGTGCGGTCGGTGATCAGCTGTGTCGTATTGGTCGCTGTCGGTTACGGATTCGGTTTCCGCTTCGAGACCGGCGTGCTGGGGGTGCTCGGGTTCTTCGCCCTCGTGATCGTGGCGGCCGCGGCGATCTGCCTGCCGTACCTGGTGCTCGGATTCCGCTTGGCGGCACCGGAACCCGCCCAGGCGATCGGCGGTGTCATCTACTTCCCGATGCTGCTGGTCTCCACACTGTTCGTGCCGAAAGAGGCCTACCCGGGCTGGCTGCAACCGATCGTCGAGTACCAGCCGCTGTCGTGCATCACCGAGGCGCTGCGCGCGGTGTCGACGGACGGGTTCACCGATGTGCCGGCCACGGTCGGCATCGCCCTGTTGTGGATGGCCGGGTCGTTGGTGGTGTTCGGACTGCTGGCGCCGCGCGTGTTCGGGAAGGTGTCATGACCACCGACATCGCCGTGATGACCCGCCGGGGCGTGACCTTGATGGTGCGCTCGCCGATGACTTTGTCCACTTCGGCGTTCATGCCGATCATCCTGTTGTTGCTGCTGTCGGTGTCGTTCGGGTCGGTGGTGATGCCGGGGGCCGGTGTCTCCGACTACGTCCAGTTCGCGACGCCGCTGTTCGTCACGATGGGTGTTGCTTTCGGGGCCATCTCCACGGCGGTTGCCGCACAACAGGACCGGATCTCGGGCTTCGACGACCGGCTGCGCACGCTGCCCATCTCACCGGTGGCGCCGCTGGCCGGCCGCATCATCGCCGACATCGGCCGCAACCTGGTGACGCTACTGCTGGTGACGATCGTGGCGATCGCCCTCGGCTTCCGCTTCGACAACGGGCCTGCCGGCGTCGTCATCTACATCGTGCTGCCGCTGATCTTCGGTTTCGGGATCGCCTGGTTCATGGTGTTCATCGCCATGATCGCCGACTCCGCCGAGAGCGCGGCGTCCATGCTCAACGCCGTGATGCTGGTGCTGTCGTTTCTGTCGACCGGCATGGTGCCCCTCGAGGACCTGCCCGGCTGGGCCCAGCCCGTCGCGTCGGCGAATCCGGTGTCGCACGTCATCGGCGCCATGCGCGACGCGACGACCTCGGGCGAGTCGGTGCTCGGAGCCGACGCCGCGATCACGGTCGTCTGGTCGGTCGGGCTGACCATCGTGTTCGGCTATCTGGCCGTGCGGGCATATCGTCGAGCGCGGTGACCTGCTGACGCCGACTGCGGCTCAGGTCGACGACATCAGGTTGTGCACGAATCGGATCTTGTCGAGCACCGCCGGCGGCAGCACGAACGGGTAGAGGTCGGGATGGCCCATCGAGCGGTTGATTTGGTTGAGCGCCCAGGTCAGCGGTAGCCACCAGTCGATGAGTTGCTCGAACCCGACGTCGCCGGGCAGCACGCTCTCCAGGGTGGACCCGGCCGGTGCCATGGCGAACGCGGCGGCGGTGTCGAGGGTGTCGCGGATGTGCAGATAGTGCGCGAACGTCTCGGCGTAGTCCTCGGCCGGGTGCATCGTCGCGTAGGAGGACACATAGTTCTGGGTCCAGCCCTCCGGCGCGCCCTCGGAGTAGTGGCGGTCCAGCGCCGCCTGGTAGTCGTCGTCGGGGTTGCCGAACAGTTCCTCGAACCGGGCGCGGACCTTGTCGTCGATGAGGACGAGCTGGTAGTAATGCCCGATCTCGTGCCGGAAATGTCCGAGCAGGGTCCGGTACGGTTCCTCGAGTTCCACGCGTAGCTGTTCGCGGTGCACGTCGTCGCCCTCGGCGAGGTCGAGGGTGATCAGGCCGTTGTCGTGGCCGGTGATGACCGATTGTTGCGAACTCGACAGCAGGTCGAAGGCCAGGCCGGTCTCCGGGTTCTCGTCGCGCCCGATGATCGGCAGGCCCAACTCGTCGAGCTCCAGGATGAGTCGCCGTTTGGCGGTCTCGGCGCGCCCGTACTCGGCCATCGCCTCGACGTCGGTGTCCTGCGGGCGGGTCCGGGTGAGTCGGCACGACTCACACAGCGTCGGTGTCCCCGTCCAGGTGACCAGCCAATTACATTGCGCGACTTTGGTGTTCTCGCAGCGCTCGACCAGGGTGCCGTCGATCTCGGTCTGCTGTTTGTCGTCGAGGGTGTAGATGGTGCGCGTGGGGAGCCAGAAGCCGAGCTCCTTCTTGCAATTCAGGCACTGGCTGTTCTCGAAGGACAAGCGCTGTCCGCAGTTGTGGCACAGGAAGTCGCGCATGGTGGTGGTCGCTTTCTCGCGGCGGGGTATGGGTCGTTTCTACCCGAGAAAGTGGGGTGGCAAACGCCTGACGAGGGGGTTGGTCGCGGTGTGCGCGGAAACACATGCGGAACTGGCCATTAATGCGCGGGATTAGGTGAAGCGGGCCCGCAGCGCCCGCCGATCGATCTTGCCCGGGCCGCGGGTGGGTAGCGCATCGAGTTCGATGACGTCCCGAGGCGCGGCATAACGGTCGAATCGGTCAGTCACCGCACCTCTGATGCGATCCACGTCGAGCGGCACCGAGTCGGAGGTGACCACGAATGCGACCACCTTCTCGCCGAGCCGGTCATCGGGGAGCCCGACGACGGCGCATTCCCGGACCGCCGGGTCGTCGAGAATCACGGCCTCCACCACCTGCGGCACGATTGTCAATCCGCCCGAGGTGATCGCCTCGTCGGCCCGGCCGACGATCGACAGGACACCGTCGTCGTCGACGGTGCCCAGGTCGTCGGTGCGAAACCAGCTCGGGTCGGCGAACGCGGGATGGTCGGGGCGGTTGCGGTAGCCGTGCGCGATCATCGGGCCGCCCAGGATGACGCGGCCGACACCCTCGGGGTTCGGGTCGTCGATGCGGATGCGCACGCCGTTCAGCGGAACGCCGTCGTAGACGCAGCCACCGGCGGTTTCACTCATGCCGTAGGTGCGGATGATCGGGATGCCCGCGTCGACGGCCCGGCGCAGCAGTGCCGGCGGGGTCGCGGCCCCGCCGACCAGCAGGCCGTCGGAGTTGGCGAGCGCTGTCGTCGCAGATGGGGAGTCGAGGACCTTGATGAGTTGGGTCGGCACGAGTGAGGTGTAGCGGCGGGGGCCGTCGAGGGCGTCGAGGGCGCGGGCGAAGGCGTCCGGGTCGAAACCGTCCGTGACGTCGAGGACGGCGGGCGTGTGGCCGGATGCCAACGCCCGCAACAGAACCTGAAGGCCGGCGATATGATGCGGCGCGAGAGCGAGGAGCCAGTTGCCCGGACCACCGAGACGTTCGGTGGTTGCCTGCGCGGACGCGACGAGGGTGGCGGGCGTGTGTTGGGCGCCCTTGGGTGTCCCGGTGGTGCCGGAGGTGGTGATGACGAGGGAGATATCGTCGCCGATCGGTTCGCCGACGGCGAGGGCGTCGCGCAGCAGTGCGGTCTCGCGGGGGTCGTCGGGGACCGGGACGTAGGCGGCGGAACCGTCAAGGATCGCCGACAGCTCCGCGCGGCGGTCGAGGATCTCGGGCCGAGCGGGGAGATGGAGGGCGTGCAGCAGCGGACTCAGCGGTCTTCCCCGGGGGTGGTGGGTTCTGTCGGCGCGAAACCGGGTTCTGTCGGCGAAAAAAGGGGTTCCGTCGGCGAAATACCGGGTTCTGTCGGCGCGGGCACGCACCCATCGTAGGCCGCGGTCAACGGTGAGATTCTTCTCTAACGAGCGTTAACCCGGGTCTGGTGGCCCGAAGTGCCGCTGTGGAAGAATCCGACCATGACTGCGATGAAGCTTGGCATGCCGATCAACTACGCGGGCGACTTCCGCGAGACCATCAACAACCTCGTCGACTACGAAGCGGCCGGCGTGGAGCGGATCACCGTGCCGGAGGCGTACAGCTTCGACGCGGTCAGCCAGCTCGGCTACATCGCCGCCAAGACCGAGAAGATGGAGCTGCAGACCGGCATCCTGCCGATGTACTCGCGCACCCCCACCAACCTGGCGATGACCGCTGCCGGCCTCGACTACATCAGCGACGGGCGGGTGGTGCTCGGCATCGGCGCGTCCGGCCCGCAGGTCATCGAGGGTTTCCACGGCGTCAAGTACGACTACCCGGTCGGCCGCGCCCGTGAGCACGCCGAGATCTGCCGGATGGTGTGGCGCCGCGACAAGACCGACTACCAGGGCAAGCACTACACCCTGCCGCTCGACGAGGAGCACGGCGGCTCGGGCCTCGGTAAGGCACTGAAGATCATCAACCACCCCACCCGCGAGCGTATCCCCATGCTGCTCGCCGCGATCGGCCCGAAGAACACCGAACTGGCCGCCGAGCTGTTCGAGGAGTTCCAGCCGATCCTGTTCCACCCCGAGCAGATCGATGCCGCCTTCGGTGAGTCGCTGCGCGCTGGCAAGGCCAAGCGCGATCCGTCGCTGGGCGAACTCGGCATCGTCGTGCAGGCCACCGCCCGCATCTCCGACGACGCGCAGGAGATCGAGAACGCCAAGACCCTCGTGCGTCACCACGCCGCCCTCTACATCGGTGGCATGGGTGCGCGCGGCAAGAACTTCTACAACACCCTCGCCCAGCGCTACGGCTACGTCGAAGAGGCCAAGCTCATCCAGGACCTCTACCTCGACGGGAAGAAGAACGAGGCCGCCGAGGCGGTGCCCGCCGACCTGGTGAACTCCATGTCGCTGATCGGTTCGCGCTCGGAGGTCGAGGAGCGGGCGGCGGCGTTCCGGTCGGCGGGTGTGACCTGTCTGCTGGCGTCGTCGGTGGCGGGAACCCACAAGGAGCGGGTCGCCGACATGGAGGTTCTGCGGGGGATCATCGGGGGCTGATCAGCGACCGGCCGGTTCGCGCCGGCTCCGCGCCGGCGTCTCGTCGGTGCGCGAGAGCCGGAGGACAATCGTCGGAACCTCGCCGTCACGTATGGGCCAGGCGGCCAACATCGAACGGCGCAGGCCGACGAGGTCATCGCCGTGCCGAAAGGACAGCCCGCGCACGGTCGTGTCATCGGTGGCATACAGGAACGTCGGGGTCACCGGATGCACCGCGAAGCCCAGCGATTCCGCGATCACCCACACCTGCTGAACGAGCTGACCGGAGTTCACGTAGGCCGCAAGGTCATCACTGTCCTGCACCAGGATGACCAGCGCCGACGACGACATCACCCGGGCGGCGGCGTCGGCCCCCAACGCCTCGCCGGCGTCCCACTGGTCGAGCAGGGCCATCACGTCGGCCCGTGCTAGCACATCGAGCATGCCCTTCATCGCCGGCGGCAGCGCGAGTGACTCGACGTCGATGCCAGTGGGGTCGTCGGGAATGTCGGTCAGCTCGGCGAACATCTCGCGATGCAGCTCGGGCGTGAGGAATCGGATGCGATCCGAGTGTGCCGCGATCGCCGCGTAGCGCTCGATGTCCGCCCGATCGGTGAGCACGATGGCCCGCGTGTGGTCGGTGTCGGCCGCGGTGGCCACCCGTTCGGCATCGGCTGCCGATATCGGCGAAGCGTCCCCGCGCCCGCGATGAGTGTGTCGCTCGAGTATCGCGGACAGGTCCATGATGGCGGGCGTGACGTCGGCGGCCGAATCGTTGGGGTCGAGCGTGATCCGCACACCGAGCCGGTCGCCTGCGCCGACGACTTGAGTCTGCGTCGACAGTCCGCGGCTTGCGGCAGCCACTCGGGCGTTGTAGGCGGCTGCTCCCACAGCGACGGCTGATGCCCGGTGGTCGACGTCGAGGATCGAGGTGCGCGTCGGGTCGAGCGCGATGGTGACTGAGTGTTCGTCGGTGTGGATCTGCCAAGGCTGTTGATTGCCCGCCGACGGCGCCCACGATGCCGCGTAGGCCATCAGGTCGGGCACGGACATCGACTCGACGACCGGCGAGTCGGTGGCGGACGTCGCTACGGCTGCAGGGCGGTCAGCCGACGTCGTCTGCGGTGCGGCGGGATCGATGAGGCCGTCGAGCCACGCGTCGCGATCGAACCGCACCCGGCCCGACGGCAGTGGCCGGCCCTGCACGAAGCGTCGGACGGCGGCCGCGACCGTGGCCCCGCCGAGCAGCACATCGCCACCCAGCTGCGGCCATGCCGTGACGGTCTGGCCGAGTTCCAGCGCGGAGGCGGCCATCGCTGCGGTCACCTTCGCCGGCTCCAGCACCTTGACCGCGAGCGGGGTCGTCGCGGCCCGATCGAGACCCCTCAGGTCGGCGGCCCGCAGATCTCCGACGAGACCATGGAACAGCGGACGTTGCGGTTCGAGGTCGAAGCGTTCCACATCAAGGGTGCCGCCGTCACTGGTCTCCATCACCACGGGTATGCCGAGTTCTCGGCAGCGGTCTCGCACCAACACCTTCACATCGAAGGAATCACACTCTTCGATGACGAGATCGAGTCCGTCGATGAAATCATCAATGTTCTCCGACGTTATTCCATCGGTAAAACAAAAGGTTCGAACATAGGGATCAATCTCCGCAATACGGCGTGCCGCGATCACCGATTTGTTCGTGTCGACATCGGTGACCGAACTCGGCACTCGATTCATGTTCGTCAATTCAAGTGTGTCGAAATCAGCCAATCGTAATTCGCCGCCGAGACCTTCCAACGCGAGTGTCAATGCGATGGAATGGCCGACGCTCAAGCCGACGATGCCGATCCGGAGCCGGGCGGCGCGGTCCAGATCGGCGAGCGTCATCTTGTGGCGGTTGCGGTCGAGTCGCAGTCGCCGATAGGCGTCCGGGCCGGGAATCCTGACCAGGGTCCGACGCCACGGAAAGTGCGCATACCGTGGCGGTTCATCGAAGAGATCGTTCAACGACCGTTGTAAGAGCCCGGCGAAGGCCGCCGCCGACGATTCGGTGATGTCCAGCACCGAAACGGTCGGGTCGGAGAGCAGGTCTGCGGGCACCGTGTCTCCGGTGTAGATGGTCGCGACGGCGCCGTCGGGGTTCTGCATAGTCATATCTTCGCTCACGCAACAATGCTTCGCCACGCTGCCAATCCGGGTAAATTCATGCCTCATGACGCCGCATACTGAGCAGTATCGCAAGCTGCGAATCAGTTCCGCGCAGTCATTCGTCTCAAATGTGAACTGATGAGAGGTTGACCCAACCGTGCCTGCGATTCTCGACAACAGCGATTGCTCCGTTCCGGCTTCTGTTCGAACCGGTTTCCTCCGTACCGACGACTACTTGCTGGTGACCGCCACCCCGCGTGCCGAACCCCGGCTGTGGGAACGCTATATGCGGGGCGCAGCGCAGGCCTACACCCGACACGGATGCGCTGCCGCACTCGATTACGACCTGGTGGTCGATGGCACCAGTACGGCCCGGTTCTTCGCCATCCTCGGCGAGGAGCGCAAAGTGATCGGTGGACTTCGCGTGCAGCACCGTTTCGAGCATGCGGCTGAGTCCCATGCCCTGGAGGAGTGGGCGGGGCAGCCGGGTCGGCAGTCCCTCGTGAACGAGATCGACGCCCGACTCGACGAGGGTGTGGTGGAGGTGAAGACCGCGTGGGTCGATGAACGTTCGCCGGTCGCCCGCGACGTCGCGGGTCAGCTGTCGCGGCTCGGTCTGCCGATCATGGAGCTGGCCGGGGTCGGGCACATGATGGCGACGGCGGCCGATCATGTGCTCAAACGGTGGGAATCCGGCGGCGGCCGCGTTGCTGTGTCGATCCCGCCGACCCCGTTTCCCGACGACCGCTATCGCACCCAGCTGATGTGGTGGGACCGTGCTCGGCTGTCCGAATTCACGACGCCCGCGACGTGGTCGCGCATGCGTGCCGAGGCCGATGCGCTCCGGACGTCGGATCTGACTCAGTTACGTTTGGCAGCTTGATGATTCGGACCGAGCTCGCGGGTGAAGAGTTCTAGGACGGTGTACTGGAGGGCGGCGTCTGCGCGCTTGTCCGCGGTTCGTTCGGCCGGCGGTCGGCGCCAGAGCACCGGGTCCATCGGTTCGACGACGGACCGGTCACGGCCCTGGGTCTTGGCCTGATAAACGCAATGATCGGCGCGGTCGAGCATCATGGCAACGACGTCGTCGGTGGGTGCCGCCCGGGTCCGGATCGAAGCGATCAGCGGAGCGCAGACCCCGCCGACACTCATGGTCACCGGAGTGGCCTCCGATACCGCGATCCGGACACGGTCGGCGGATGCGCGGAGCTCGGCCTCATCGCGGACCACGCTGAACACCAGGAATTCCTCACCGCCGAAGCGGCAGACCACCGATCCAGGAGGCGCGACCTCCCGGATCGCCGCGGCGGTGGTGAGCAGCACGCCGTCGCCCGCGATGTGGCCGTGTCGATCGTTCACACGTTTGAAGTGATCGATGTCCATCAGAAGGATTCCGATCCAACCGTTCGAGACGTGCGCAGCAGACAGGAGCTGGGAGACCCGGCTGAGGAATCCGCGGCGGTTGAGCAGCCCGGTCAGTGGGTCGATGCCGCTGAGCTGCGTCTGACGTTCGAGTGTGGCTTCCAGCGACCGGCGTAGGGCGATCACCAGGAAGACCGGTACAACAATGGTGCCGCCGACGGCGCCGATGCCGATGATGAGCGCGGCCGATGTTGTGGCGATCATCCCCAACACCATGATCGCCCCCACGATGGCCAGAGAGGACAACCCGAGCACCAGCGGAATCGACGGCGAGATGGCGGCGATGGTGGGGATCACCGCGACCAGCGCGAGAACGGCGGTTGCCGACGTCTTGTAGGACAAGATCAGGGCGGTGCCGCAGATGCCGATGATGCCCATCCCGCCGAGGACGGCGAACTCGGCGTCGGTGAGGTGACTGCGCAACGCGGTCACCACGAAGACGGCAGCGATGAACCCCCAGATCACGAACAGCAACACCATGCCACCGGGCCGCAGGGTGTCCGGTGCGAGGACTGCGACGATTGGCAGCGGGAGCACGCCGCCGGTACTGATCAGAGTGGCCAGCGAACGGGCATCGTAGCGGTCGAGAAGCTGCTTGAAAAAGGTCATAATTCTGCCCCCGGCGACCCCGACCGCGCATTTTAGTCTGTAATGCTTTGTGAACGAAACGAATTCAAGGACAGCTATGGCCGCTTTCGAAACGAACAGATCAGCGATTAGAGACTAACGCAGGATGTCGCATCTGGCGACCCGGCGATCAACAATACTCCAATGTATTGAGCTGTGGGGTGGATCGCCGCACATGCTTTGTTTATCTCAGCAACTGAGTCCGCGGCGACTCGGCGCCATCGCCAGATCCGGGGGAAGTGGACGTCCAGCACATAGACTCGGGGGATGCACATGGGTGAGCCCATCCGCAGAGGTCAAATCAGTGCCTCAGAAGCGGCGGTCATCGCCTTCTGCGCAGATCCCTATCACCGCGCGGCCACCGCGTACGGGCATCCGACCTCGGCCGCGATGGCCGAACGGTTCATCGACCGTGTCCTCAAGCCGCTCAGTCCACACAGCAGTTTCGACAGACGCTCGGATCTGGAATGGCTCATCGCTCTGTCCCCGATGGACGGGGACCCGGAAGCGTTCGTCACGGCGTCCCGCGTCCGTTCGGGCGCACACGCGGTCGATGTCGACGGACAGACCACTTTTCTCGACGTGTGCATGGGCGTCGCCGTGCGAGACCAACTACCCGCCATCGGCGACCACAGTGACCTGGTCCGGTGTGCGGATGCGGCGATGTGTTTCGCCCTCATCAGGCAGCATCATGTCGTCTTCGCCGACGCTGAGACGCTGCCGCTGGTGCGCGAACAGGTGGAGATCGGCAACCGGCTGGCCGCGGCGCGACCAGAAGACTTCCGTCTGCACTATCAACCGATCGTTCGCCCCGACGACCGCAGTCCGGTCGGGTTCGAGTCCTTGCTGCGGTGGTACGTCGATTCCGCCGTGCTGACCCCGCAGTCCTTTCTGCAGGCGGCGCAGGCGACCTCACTGATCGTGCCGATCGGGGAACATGCGATCGGCACGGCGATCCGCAACTTGGCCGGTGAGATCACCCCAGTCTTCGGTGACGACGCGTTCATCTCGATCAACCTGTCAGCGCAGCAGCTCTGGGCCGACGACATCGTCACCTATATCGGTGAGCTGATCGCGGCGAATGGCGTGGCCTCGCAGCGGGTGTGGATCGAGGTACGCGAGGACGAAGTGATCAGGCTCGGCAGTGCCGCCGCGCGTGCAATCGAAGGACTCGACGAGCTCGGCTGCACGATCTGCGTCGACGACCTCGGCGCCGGCTACTCCGCACTGCGGTATGTGCGGGATCTGCCGGTCGACGTGCTCAAGGTGGATCGCGGTCTCATCTCCGGAGTGATCGACGACGCGTCGGATCGTGCCGTCGTGCAGGCTATCTGCGACATGGCGCGCACGACCGGGATGACCACCCTCGCAGAGGGGGTCGAAACCGAGGAGGTCCGGGCGGCGGTCGTCGACCTGGGGTTCGACCTCGCGCAGGGGTACCTGTTCGGCAAGCCCGAACCCGCATCTGGGGCGTTCGAACGGTGATGTCAGTGCTGCGGGCCGATACGCCGCGGCGACGTCGAATGATCGGACGCGGAGTCAGTACGCCCCGTCCTTTGCGACTACCGCCCGGAAGGTGCGCCACAGGATCACCAGATCCTGCATGATCGACCAGTTCTCGACATAGGAAACGTCGAGACGTACGGATTCCTCCCACGACAGGTTCGACCGGCCGGACACCTGCCAGAGTCCGGTCATCCCCGGCTTGACCAGCATGCGGCGGGCCACCCGGCCGTCGTAGGTGGCGACTTCGGCCGGCAGTGGCGGGCGCGGCCCCACCAAACTCATCGATCCGGCCAATACGTTGAACAACTGGGGTAACTCGTCGAGGCTGTATCGGCGGATGACGCGGCCGACCGGCGTCACGCGCGGGTCGTCGCGGATCTTGAACAGCGGTCCGTTGCCCTCGTCGCGGTCGGCCAGATCGGCCACCAACGCTTCGGCGTCGGGCACCATCGACCGGAACTTCCACATCCGGAACGGCCGATTGTTGACGCCCTGGCGGACCGATCGGTGAAAGACCGGACCTCGGGTGTCGACGACGATCGCCAGCGCGATGCCAACTAACAGCGGGGAGAGGGCGAGCATAAGGGCCGCAGCGCCCACCCGGTCGAGAAAACCCTTGCGGAACCGATTGGCGCCGGCATAACTCGGGCGGTCGATGTGTAGAAGCGGCAGCCCGGCGACGGGGTGCACCATCATGCGTGGGCCGGCGACGTCGGCAACGCCGGGAGCCACCAGCAGGTCGATGTCCATCTGATGCAGATTCCACGACAGGTCCTGCATGGCGCGGTGACCGAGAGCATCGGGGGAGGTGACGGCGACAGTCGTCGCATCGCATCTGCCCGCTGCGGTCGCCACGTCATCAAGGCCGCCATAGACGGGTACGTGGGCGTCGCCCACCGACCTACGGCCCGCCGACCGTGCCGTGGTGTCGATGGGAATGCACGCGCCGACCACCGTGAACGGTTGCTCCGGAGCCTGGCTCAGCCGATCGGTAACCGTGGCCACCGACTGTGGCTCGCCCACCACCAGCAGCCGCTCCAATCCGATGCCGCGAGACCGCTGTCGGCTCAGTTGTCTGCGCCACGCCCATCTCGACACCAACAGTCCGACGGTGCCCAAAGGCAACGCCAACGCGAAGTATCCGCGGGAGACATCCAGTTGCAGTACCAGCACGAGGATCGCGAGCACCCCGAAGACGCTCAGGCACGCGGTGGCCACTCGGCTGTATTCCTCCGGACCGTCGCCGAGGATGCGTCGATCCAGGGTTTGATACACCCGCAACGAGAACAGCCAGGCGGCGATCAACACGGTCATGACCAGCAGCGGCTCACCATGGACACCGCCGAAGTCGTTGGACTCCAGATCGGAGCCGAACCGAAGGGCTTGTGCCACAACGACTGCCACTGCAATCACGGCTACATCGGTCAACGCGATCGCGGTCACGTACCGCGGCGCCCATGCACGTCGGGTCATGGAAGCGCTCAGTAAAGGCAAACCGCGATCGCGGCCGAGCCGTCGGCGGCGGGTGACGGCGAGCGACTCGTGACCGGTGCTGCGGTACGCGGTCATCATCCCCCAACCGGTCGTCTGACTGTGTGCTCCGGTCCGCAACGCAGTGCACGGACGGCGAAATCCGAAGTGCGGGTTGTGGGCAGTGCACTCCCGGAAAACTCACCACCAATGTAAGTATGGAACTCACAACCTACAATCACAGCGTCGTGGACAACTGACAAGGACGAGTTGATGAAGAGTCGAGACGATCTGGACCTGCGGCGTCTGCGTATGTTCGTGACGGTGGCCGAGGCGCCGAGCCTGCGGGTGGCGGCCGAGAAGATGTTCCTGACGCAGCAGGCGGCATCATCGGCGATCAAGGAGCTCGAACGAAACCTCGGCGTCGAGCTGTTCTCGCGGACACGCCGCAGCCTGATGCTGACCCCGGCCGGCGAGACCCTGTATCGCGGTGCCGCAGCACTTCTCGCCGGCGGCCATCAACTGACCGCCAAGGTTCAAGCGGCCGGAGCAGAAAGCGTACCGCCGTATGTGATCGGCCACACGCCGAATCTCGCACCGTCGGAGGTCTTCACGATCATCGAGCCGGTGGTGGTGGCCGACCCGTCGGTGCCGATCACGGTGCGACCCATCTTCGCCGAGCAGATTCGCAGCGCGCTGCTCGACGGGCAGATCGACCTGGCATTGCGACGCGGTATCCAGCCGCCACCCGACCTCGCCGGGACCGTCGCCGGCCGGCATCACCTACGGCTAGCCGTCGGCAGCGATCACCCTTTGGCCCAACAGGATCGGGCCAGCCTGGCAGATCTGGCCGACCACGAGATCGTGGTCGCTGTCGCCGAACCGGAGGAAGACAGCGAATACCTCCGGTTGCTGATCTCCATCTGTCAGGCTGCCGGATTCGAGCCCCAGATCACGGTGTCGCGACTGCGGGGTACCCCACCGCATACCGCGGTCATCGCGCACCCACAGGCCGCGGCTTTTGTCACCAACGAACCGGGGTGGCTCTACGGCAACCGGATTCGCGTCATCGAGCTCAACGAGTCGCCGACCGTGCCGGTGCAGGCCATGTGGCTGCCGCACACATCCTCGGACATCCGGGCCGAGATTCTCGCGTCGCTGCAGCCCTGACGCCAATCGGTCCCTGAGGCCTCACCGGGGGTGGGAAGGGTTGGTGCGTTGGGTAACCCCTGGTCCCTGAGGAAGGCCGGAGCTTGCGGAGGCCTGTCACGAAGGGCCCCTTCGTGACCCTTCGATACCCTTCGATACGCTCGCAGGCTCGCTACTCAGGGCGGCGCGCTCGCAAGCTCGCTCCTCAGGGACCAGTTGTGACGCTCGCGTGATCGGTGGTGACGCTTACGTGCACGCTCTTCGGGGGTGCGTCGATGCCCCCTAGCAGCGCACACAACGGTTGACTGTCAATTGTCACTCGGAATCTGATTGTGGCCCGCGGTGGCTGTCCATACATTTGGACCTGACCACTTCTTCGTCGAGCCGGTTCATCGCCGAGCCGTACTCGACCATGCCCACATCCTTTCGTCCAGAATCCCTGGAGGACAGTAAATTTGACGTGCCACAAATATCCGCAGACACCGTGTGATCGCCTCCTGGGTTCGAGTTGTCCTGGACCGCAGAGTGTTTGCGAGGTGCGGTGATGAAGGTTTTCGTCACCGGACATCTGGGGTACCTGGGATCGGAGATGGTTCCGGTTCTGCAGTCGCGCGGGCATGACGTGATCGGCTTGGACACCGACCTTTTCGGCAACTGTGACTTTCATGGCACACCGGTCGACGTCCCGACGCTGAACGTCGACATGCGCGACGTGACGGCCGCCGATCTGACCGGACTCGACGTCGACGCGGTGATCCATCTCGCCGCACTGTCCAATGACCCACTGTCGGATCTCGATCCGCAACTGACGTACGACATCAACCTCGACGCGTCGGTGAGTCTGGCCGAGGCCGCGAAATCGGCCGGTGTCCGTCGCTTCCTGTTCTCGTCCTCGTGCAGCCTGTACGGCAAGGGTGGCGACGCGGAACTCGACGAGAACGCCGAGTTCAATCCGGTGACGCCGTACGGGGAATCCAAGGTGCGAGTGGAGGAGGAGCTGCACACGCTGGCGTGCGACACGTTCTCGCCGGTGTACCTGCGCAACGCCACCGCCTACGGACTCTCGCGTCGGCTGCGAGCCGACATCGTCGTGAACAACCTCGTCGCCCACGCAGCCACCTCAGGGAAAATCCTGATGGAAAGCGACGGCACACCATGGCGACCGTTGGTCCACGTCCTCGACATCGCCGATGCGTTCGCCGCGGTGCTCGACGCGCCGGCCGAAACGATCCACGATCAGGCCTTCAACGTCGGCCGCGCCGGTGAGAACTACCAGGTACGTCAGATCGCCGACATCGTGGCCGACGTCGTCCCCGACTGCGCCGTCGGATTCGGCATGAACGCATCACCCGACATCCGCGATTACCGGGTCGACTTCACCAAGATCCACCGCATGGTGCCCGGCTATCAGCCGCAATGGACCGTACGTCGGGGTGTCGAGCAGCTGTGGGCGGCCTACCGCCAGGGCGGGATGACCGCCGACATGTTTGCGGGACCGTCCTATATCCGGTTGCGCGAGATCCAGCGGCTGCGCGCCACCGGGTCGCTGGGGACCGACTTGCGTTGGAGTGCAGCATGACCGAGCTTGCCGATCTGTCCACGCCGGTCGTCTATCCGACCGGCCCGCGCATCCCGGTCGCCGGCCCCTGGGTCACCGACCTCGAGGTGCGCTACGTCAGCGAAGCCGCCGCCAACGACTGGTATGCCGATGCCGGGCGATCGGTTCCGCTGTTCGAGCGTGAGTTCGCCGATCACCTCGGTCGACGCCACGCGATCGCCGTGCCGCACGGCACGTCCGCGCTGTACCTCGCGATGCTGGCACTCGGCGTGGGACCCGGCGACGAAGTGGTAGTGCCCGAGGCGACGTGGGTGGCCTCGGCGGCGCCCATCGTCTACCTCGGTGCGACCCCGGTGTTCGCCGACATCGATCCGCACAGTTGGTGTCTCGACGTCGACTCCCTGCACCGCGTCATCGGACCGCGAACGAAGCTCATCGTCACCGTCGACCTGTACGGAAACACCCCCGACATGACGCGGATTCGAGAAGTGGCCGGCGACATCCCGATTCTCGAGGACGCCGCCCAGGCGATCGGTGCGTCACGAAACGGTGTCCCGGCGGGAGCTCTGGGTGACATCGGCGTCTTCAGCTTCCACGGAACCAAGACGATGACGACGGGCGAGGGCGGCATGGTCGTCACCGACGACGACGAACTCCACGAACGGATGTCGCGCATCCGCGATCATGGTCGCACATCTGCCGACCACAAGTTCTTCGTTACCGACGAGATCGGCCACAAGTTCCGGATGAGTAGTCTGCAAGCGGCTTTCGGCCGCGCCCAGCTGGCCCGCATCGACGAACTGGTGGACAAGAAGCGGGAGATCTTCGACTGGTATGCGCAACGGTTGGCCGGCCTGCCCGGCGTCACACTCAACCCGTCGCAAGCCGATGCGGTCAACACCTGCTGGATGGTCACGGCGGTGGTCGACCGCGCCCGCGGGTTGTCCACCCGCCGGATGATGGAACTGCTCGATCGACACCAGATCGACAGCCGGCCGTTCCTGCCGCCGCTGAGTTCGCTGCCCGCGTTCGACGGCTATCAGACCGCCGCTTCTGCTGCGAAGAACAATCCCGTCGCCTACGACATCGCTTCGCGGGCAATCAATCTTCCGTCGGCGCTCATGCTCACCGAGGACCAGGTCGAGGCAGTGTGTACCGCCTTCGTCGAGATCCTCCACAACGGAGAGGACCCATCGTGAAAGCAGTGATTCTCGCGGGTGGACGCGGGACGCGGATCAGCGAGGAATCCCAGACTCGCCCGAAGCCGATGGTGGAGATCGGCGGACGCCCGATCCTGTGGCACATCATGAAGATCTACAGCGCCGCCGGCATCAACGAGTTCGTGATCCTGCTGGGCTACCGCGGATACATGATCAAGGAGTACTTCGCCAACTACTTCCTGCACATGTCCGACATCACCGTCGATCTCGGCGACGGCGCCGTCAGTACCCACAGCTCCAAGTGCGAACCGTGGAAGGTGACGTTGCTCGACACCGGGATGGAGACCATGACCGGTGGCCGCCTCCTGCGGGCGCGTGACCACATCGGCGACGACACCTTCACCTTCACCTACGGCGACGGCGTCGCCGACCTGGATGTGCGCGCGGTGATCGACGCCCACGAGCGCAACGGCACGGTCGCGACGGTGACCGCGGTGCAGCCGCCGGCACGGTACGGAACGCTCGACATCGAGGACGGACTCGCCCAGTTCCAGGAGAAGCCGCACGGCAGCTCTGGCTGGGTCAACGGTGGCTTCTTCGTCGCCTCACCCAAGCTGCTCGAGTACATCGACGGCGACGACACGATCTTCGAGCGGCAACCGCTCGAGAAGCTGTCGGCCGATGGTCAGCTGTCGGCGTACCAGCACGGTGGCTTCTGGCGCGGCATGGACACCCTGTGGGACAAGGTGATGCTCAACGACCTCTGGGATAGCGGCAAAGCCCCCTGGAAGATCTGGAACGACTGAGATGACATCACCCGTATGCCGGTCGTGCTGGACCGAACTGACCGAGACATTCTGTGACCTCGGACTGTCGCCGATGGCCAATTCGTATGTCGCACCCGAGAACACGGACCGAGGCGAGATCTTCTACCCGCTGCACGCGTACGTCTGCAGCGAATGTCTGCTCGTGCAGCTCGGGGAGTTCGAGACCCCCGAGGAGATCTTCTCCGACTACGCGTACTTCTCCTCGTACTCGTCGAGTTGGCTGGAGCATGCGCGAACCTACGTCGAACAGGTGACCCGCCGCTTCGACATCGACTCGTCGACGCGGGTGATGGAGATCGCCAGCAACGACGGCTACCTCCTGCAGTACTTCGCGCGCAACGACGTCCCGGTTCTCGGCATCGAACCAGCAGCGAATGTCGCAGAAGTGGCCCGTGCCAACGGCATCGACACTTTGGTCGAGTTCTTCGGCACCAAGCTCGCCGAGAAGCTGGTCGACGAGGGCCGACAGGCCGACCACCTGATCGGCAATAACGTCCTGGCGCATGTGCCGGACCTCAACGACTTCGTTGCCGGGATGAAACTGCTGCTCGCGCCGGACGGTCGGATCACGATGGAGTTCCCACATCTGCTGCAGCTGATTGCGCACTCCCAGTTCGACACGATCTATCACGAACACTTCTCATATTTCTCCCTGCACTCGGTCACGCAGGTCTTCGCCCGGCACGGTCTGCGACTGTTCGACGTCGATGAGGTGTCCACCCACGGTGGCTCGTTGCGCATCTACGCCTGTCACGACGACTCCGACCGCTACGCGCCGTCGGAGCATCTGGAAGCGCTGGCACGCAGGGAATCCGAATCCGGCCTCGACCAGTTGGACGGCTACCGCGGCTTCGCGCGTTCGGTCGAACGCACCAAGCGTGAGCTGCTGAGCTTCCTCATCTCAGCACGGGAACGCAACGAGCGCGTGATGGCCTACGGTGCACCGGCCAAAGGCAACACGCTGCTCAACTACTGCGGCGTGGGCCGCGACCTCATCGACTGCACCGTCGATCGCAACCCGCACAAGCAGGGCAGGTACCTTCCCGGAACCCGTCTGCCCATCGAGGATCCCGCGTTCATCGCGACGGCCAAGCCCGACTACGTGCTGATCCTGCCCTGGAACCTGCGCGACGAGATCGTCGAGGATCTCGCGTTCATCCGTGAGTGGGGCGGCCAGTTCGTCACACCCGTACCGCATCTCGAGATCTTCCGCCCTGCCGCCGTCGACCAATAGTCAGGAGCTCTCATGCCATTCGTCGTATCCACCGAAGCGGCTCTGCCCGACCACATCCGCCGTCGACAACTCTATGCCGGGACGGTGTTCTGTCTACCACCCCGCGATTCCATCAAAGCCATGGCCGATTTCGCTTTGGAGATGGTGTCGCGGGCGTTCGACGGACGAGACCCGTTGACCGCCCACCAGGACATGGGCGTCGAGGAGTACGTGGGTGTGCTGGCCGCGCTGAAACCCGCGTTCACCCACCACCGGCGCTGCAAGGAACTGTTGCGGGAGATCCTGCTGGATCTCGGAGCCGACACGTCGAAGACCTACTTCGACGTGCCGAAACTCCGGGTGGTACCCACCGCGAGCTATCTGTCCTCGGGGCTGGGCTACAACTATGCCGCGCACCGCGACACCTGGTACGCGTCGCCGGACTGCCAGAACAACTGGTGGGTTCCGGTGGCCGGCAACGCCGCAAACACCGGTATGCAGTTCCACCCCGACTTCTGGGGACATCCGGTCGACAACAGCAGCTCCGATTTCGACGCCTACGAATGGAACCGCACCTCGCGACGTGATGCCGCGAAGTACGTGACCCACGATCCGCGGCCGCACCCGAAGGCTGCACCCGGAGCCGAAGGGTCCGCCGTGCGCGTCGTGGGGGATCCCGGTTCCATCCTGTCGTTCTCGGGAGCCCAGCTGCACTCCACCGTGCCCAACGAAACCGACACCGCACGTATCAGTTTCGACTTCCGCACCCTGCACATCGACGACCTGCTGTCCGATGCCGGACCCGTGAACGTCGATTCGCGCTCCACCGGCACATCGGTGCGGGACTACCTGCGCGCGGACACCTTCGAACCGCTGCCGGACGAGGTGATCGCGCGGTACGGCGCCGACGGCAGCGCCGACGGTGTCCTCGTGTTCGATCCCAAAGTCCTCGAAGTCAACTGAACGAGAGTTTCCGCTTGTGGCCCGATCCACGGTCGTCACCGGCGACGACAATCCCGACGTGACGGGGTCGCCGCCCACACAACAACACTCGCTGCGCGCAGGCACCACGGCCCAGATGCTGCCGTTGGTGGCCGGTTACGGCGTCAACCTACTGGTCACCCCCTTCATCGTGCTCCGGCTCGGGATGCACGACTACGGCATTTGGTCGGTGACCGGCGCACTGGCTCAGTACGCCGCGCTGTTCGACCTCGGGGTATCGCGGGCGGTCACCCGCTTCGTGGCGCTGCACCATGCCCGTGGTGAACGGCGCGAAGAACGCGCCGTGCTGGGGGTGGCCCTGGCGGTGACCGCCGGACTCGGAGCCATCCTGATCGCTCTGTGCGCGTTGGCGGCGTATGCGTTCGAGGGTTCGCTGCACACCGGCTCCGTCGGGCTGGCACGCACGCTCCTGTTGGCCGCTGTGGTGATCCTGGTGACCGGCATGCTCGCGCGGGTGATCGCCGCTGCCGCCTTCGGGCGCGGACGCATGATCGCCGGCAATGCTGGGCTGGCCGTGCAGACGGGGTTGATCGCGGTCGGCGGTGTCGTCGGTTTGATCGTGGAACCCGAACTCGCCACGTTCGCGGTCGCCAGCGCACTGGGCGGGGTCATCGGGCTGGTGGTGGTGATTGCCGCCGTGCTCATCGACGAACGCCACTTCCCCCTCGGCCTCCCGACCGCGGAGATCACCCGCGACGTCATCGCTTTCGGGTTGAAGGGGCAGGTCCTCGGCATCGGCGACATCGTCCTGTTCCAGTCGCCCAAGCTGATCCTGGGGTTCATCGTCGGTCCGGCGGCCGCGGGAGCCTACGACCTCGGCAGCCGGCTGGCGCTCGGTGCGCGGGCATTCGGATCGATCGCCTCGGTCGCCCTCACCACCCACATGACCCGGCGATTCGCCGCCGGCGGCGACGGCGCCGTCCGAGACGCCTACCTACCACTGGTCCGGATCAATTGCGGGGTGTCGATCTTCGCGCCGTTCCTGTTGGTGGCGACATCGGTCAGTGCCATCCCGCTCTGGTTGGGCGAACCCAACAGCGACGTGCTGTGGGCGGCGGTCATCCTGTCGGTGGCGTTCACGTTCAACGTCGCGACGGGAGTCAGCACCGCCGCGACCCTGGCCATCGACCGCATGCGGATGCTGATCTGGTCCGCGGTCGCCTCCTGCGTGCTGGCCCTGGTGTTGGCCATCCCCGCGGGGTTCCTGTTCGGCTATCACGGCGTCGTCGTCGCGGCGGCGGCAGCGGTGATCCTCGGTGTCGCTGTGGGTGTCGTCTTGGTGCACCTGGCGTTGGACGTGCCGATCCGCGACTACCTGACCAATGTCGCACCCGGCTATGCAGCCGCCGCAGTGGGGCTGATCGCGTCGGTGCCGATCGGCATCCTGGCGCAGCCCACCACCCGTGAAACGGCAATCCTCCCGTTCCTTCTCTCGGCAGCCGTGTTCACGACGGCCTATGTAGCCGTCGCCGCTGCGCTCAAGACCCTTCCGCAGGTACGCGGTCGGAGACAGCAACCGGATCGACAGCCCACATGACCGACCGAGTTCATCGGACCACCGCGCCGAACCCTGGACCGCCGAGGCGCCATCGTAGGAGGAGACCGAGCCATGAATCGTGGTGACCTGTACCGCACCCTGCGCATGGGCAGTCTCAAATGGATTGTCGCGGCGGCTGTGTGTCTGCTGTGCGTGGCCGCCGCCGCGGTGGGCAACGCAACTGCGGCACGCGAATACACCGCCGTGTGCCTGCTGTACGCCTCACCGGCCGCAAGCGGAACACCGGGTGAGTCCTACCAGGGCTCACTGTTGGCCCAGGACCGCGTGATGTCCTATCGGGATCTCGCCCTCAGCGATCGGGTCTCGGAGAAGACCATCGCCTCGCTCGGGTTGGACATGAGCGTTCCGGAGCTGCAGAACCGGATCGGTTTCGAGACCCAGCCGCAGTCGGTGGCCATGGATGTGAGCCTCACCGGCGCCTCCGCCGCCGAAGCCGTCCGGCTGAGCCGTGAGGTCTGTCAGCAGCTCGTCGAGGCCGCCCGATGGGGAGACTCACCCGACGATGGTGGCGGTCCGATCGTGGCGCTCCGAATCCTGCAGGAACCGCTGACGCCCGAGGGGCCTTCCTCGCCGAACACCGGGCGCAATCTCGGTATCGGACTGCTGGCCGGGCTACTGCTCGCCGCCGCGGTCGTCCTCGGCTGGGGGCGCGTCGAGCGCTCGCTCGGTGACCGCACCTCCGAGTCCGGTGATTCCGAAACCGATTCCAGTGCAGAGCCTCTGCAAGCCGAGGAACCGAAGACCGACGAACTCAACGGGCACACCTGGCCGAACGGTCACTCGCCCCTGGACCGAGAGGACGCACGGTCATGACAAGTGAGGCAACGGTCATCGACCTGTCGATCACCAGAACATCAACGGTGACGACGTGGCTCAACCACCACAGCGCGTTGGTGGCCGACTGGGATGCGGTGGCCCAGGCAGATGCGGTGGGTGTGGACGGGACATTCCTGCAGCTGATGCTGAGCCTGCAGGGGGCATCGGTCACGCGGTCCTCAGCGGATCTGGACCTGCCCAACATCCTGCGTGAGCGACATCGGGAGGGCCGGACGATCGCCTTCGTGGGTGGTGGTCTCGGCATAGCGAAAGCCGCAGCCGAACGCTTCTCCGGCGTCGTGCTCGCCGTGGACGGATACGACGGGGTCGCCGACCATCCGCGACTCGTGCAGCGGCTGCGGGCATCCGGCGCGACGGTCATCGTGCTCGGCATGGGATCACCGGCACAGGACCGGATAGCGATCCGCCTGCGCGACGACCTGCAGGGCGTGGAGATCTACACCGCCGGAGGCTGGTTCGACCAACTCGCGCACGCCGAGAACTACTTCCCGCCGATGGTGCACGCACTGCGACTGGGGTGGCTGTGGCGGCTGTGCCATGAGCCTCGGCGGCTCGCCGGACGGTACACCGTCGAACCGTTCGTGGCCGCCGTTCGGCTGCGGAACGTGGCCCGTCGTCTCGAGATGTCCGGGCTTCGGCTGTACAGCGACAAGCGCTTCTTCGTCCACCGGGACCCCGTCGATGAACCGGACGTCGTCCAGGTCGTCACCCAGCTCGAACGGGCGGGTGCCCAGACGTTGTCGTGGTGGATCGAGAATCAGGCCAGCGGTACCAGCGGGTTCCGATCGTACTTCCTGTACAACAAGTCCGGCAGCGATCTGTTCACCGGTTCCCGGTGTCTTGCCGACTCCCGGCCGGGATCGCCGCGCGGGTTGATGACGATGCTGCGCAAGCTCCGCAACCTGATGCAGGGACGCGACGTGGTGATCGCGCACACCCACTATGCGATTGCCGCGGTGATCCTCATGTCGATGTCGATGCGGCCGGCTGCGCGCCCGAAGGTGGTGGCCGTGCATCACTGGCCGATCGAGCGGTATCCGCGTTTGGCTGCGAAGGTGTACTCGCTCGGTGTGCGCAAGGCGCTCATCGACGAAGAGGTCTTCGTCTCGCCGTCTGTACGCCCCGACCCCGATCGGGGGGTGGTGATCGAGAACCCGGTCCCGCTTGCCGCGTATGGCGCTGCGGCGCGACGCCGCGAGGTGGATCTGTTGATCGTGGCCCGACACTCGGCCGAGAAGTCGGTGTCCACGGCGATCGATGCATTGCAGTACTTGCCCGGCCGCACCCTGACCCTGGTGGGTGAGGGGCCACTGACCTCCGAACTCGAGGCACACGCGCGGGCGGCAGGGGTCGAGGAACGGGTGGTGTTCGCCGGACCGCAGCCGAACACCGAGGTCAGGAAGATGATGGAGCGCGCTTCCGCCCTAATTCTGCCCTCACGGTGGGAGGCCATGCCGATGGTGCTGCTCGAAGGTATCGCCTGCTCGGTTCCGTTGGTGGTCAGCGCAATCCCCGCTCACGGGTTCGTGTCCGACTCGGGTGCGGCGTTGGTCTTCGAGGTCGACGATGCACGCGGACTGGCCGCATCGGTACGCAGCCTTGATGACGAGGTCACCCGGAAATCCCTGGATGCCGGTGTGCAGGCGGTGCGCGACCGTCTCTCCGAACCGGCCGTCGCCGAGCGGTGGCTGACCCTTGTCGACGACATTCTGGCACCGACATGACCAGTGCAGCATCGGTATCCGGGGGCCTGCGCTGGGTCGCCCTGGCCGGTGGTGCGCTCCTGGCTGTGGTGGTGCCGCTGGGATTGGGTCACGTCGATGCCGCGGTGGCCATTGCGGCCGTCGTGGCGGTGGCGGTCTGCGTGTGGCGCCGTCCCGCCACCGTCGTGGACGCGGTCATCGTCGTCACGTTCATCACCGTGCCGGCATCGGTTCCCGACGGTGTCCGGGTCGGCGGACTGTTCGTCTACTTCCACGAATGCGCCCTCCTGGCCGCCGTGATCTACGCCGGTTACCGGCTTCGTTCGGCCGGGACTCTCGGGCGTCGAATGCTGTTGTCGCCGACAGCGATCGCCTTCGTCGTGTTCGTGATGTCGCTGGTGTTCGCGGCGGCGCACGGGCTGATGTCGGGACTGGCGATCCGTGACATCCAGTACGACGTGCGGCCGGCGGTGGCGCTGGCCGGGGCGGTGTTCGTCGCCGCGGTGATCGTGGGCATCGGTGAGGTGGGCCGGTATGTGCCCGCACTGTTGTTCACCCTGTCGGTGTCGGCCTTCGCGATGCTCGTGTCGTCGGTCACCGGCTTCGCGTTGGCCGGGCGCCAGGAGGCTGCACAGCTCTACACCGTCACAGGTCGCTTGGTGGCCGGCGGGTCGGATGCGCACCGCCTGCTCACGTCCACCACCCCGTTGGCGCTGGCCGTCACGTTGATCGCGGTCGCGATGCTGCTTGTCGGCGCCGGCCGCACAAAGGCCGTCACGGCTCTGCTGATACCTGCGGTGGTGGTCGACTTCTTCAGCTTCTCGCGCAATGTGTTCCTGGGCCTGGTGATCATGGTCGCGGTGGTACTGGTCGCCGCCGCGTTGAACGGGATGTTGACCCGGGTCGTGGTGCGGATATCGGTGACCGTCGCGGTGCTCGCGGCCACGCTGGGACTTGCATTCGTCGGCGCGGGCGCCATGGGGGCGGGTCAGTGGGCGCAGAGCCAGGTCTCCGGCTACTCCCATCGAGTGTTCGCCGGCCTCGACGAATCCACCCGGACGGTCGACTCATCCACTCAGGACCGACGGCAGGAGAACCGCTACCTCGCCGAAAGTGTCAGCGACAGGGAGATTCTGGGCAACGGGCTCGGCTTCCGGTACAAGCCGCCGATGGGCGTGGCCGACGAGTTCGCAGCCAACGAGGGGCAACTGTACGCGCACAACTACTACGGCTGGTTACGGACAAAGGCGGGACTGGTGGGCTTGGCGGCATTCGTCGCAGTGCTCGTCACCTGCCTCCTGCCGGTGATGATCCGCCGATGGCGAGACGGCCCCAGCATCGCGGTCGCCGCGACCACGGCGGGCCTTGCGGCCATCATCGCGGTGTCACCCATGCCCAACGACCACGGGGGCTCCATCGTATTCGGCTGCCTGCTCGGCTACGCTATCGCCAGATACGCTCGCGGGCAACGTCCGACGACTCCACAGACGGCACCGCCGGTGGAGATCCGGACGGGAGCGGCGTAGTGGGGCTCACCCGCCGCCGACTCCTGCAACTCGCCGCGGGCGCGGTTCCCGCTGTCGTCGTCGGATGTGCGGCGACCGCGCGTGATGTCACCGAGCCGAACGATCCCACGCGAATCCTGGACCTCGACGGCACGCAGGCGTCGTTGGATCAGGTCGACGGTATCTCGGTGATCAGAAACCAGGTCACCGGTGGTGTGGGTGGACCGGCCCAGGTGGCGAACTCGACGGTGCCGCGGCCCTCGGGGACCGGCTGGCGGTTCTCGCCCACGGATGCCATGGTGGCCGACCTGCCGGCACTGACCGAATTCGGTCTGATGGTGGTGGTCGATGCACGCAGCGGAGGCACCGGAACGATCTGCGCACTGACCGACGCCCGGAACAACGAACTGAGAGTGGTACTCGCCGCACCCGACACGCTGGCCGTGTGGTCGCGGGGTAGCGAGCTGATGCGAATCCGAGATCCATCGATCATGCTGCGGCCCTTCGCCTTCGCGGTCACTCTCGACGCCTCGCGCACCGCGTACGGATTCCTCAACGGTGTCTACGTGGCGAGCTTCACCGACCGCATAGGCCTGAAGGCGGTCCGGCGGCTGTCGCTGGGCGCCGTCAGTGGGAACTCGTCGTTCGCCGGGGTGCTGCACCAACTGCGGTACTGGGATCACGCGGTGTCGGGTACGACCTTGCGGCGCAACTTCGATTGGCTGGGTGCCACGTGGGGGGTGGGGATCGTCCCGCTGATCGGCGGCCGAGTCGGCGCCGCGATGCCGGTTCCGACGGGACTCAAGGGCAGTTCCGTGGTCCCGCGTGCCGTCGACATCGTGAACGGCTCTGCCTGGCAGAACTTCTGGAGCCGATGGGACTGGCAGTGGGTGCGCGAGTCGATCGATCTCGCGATCGAGGTGGGTTCGCGGTCGATCCGGATCATCGGTGACGTCGGCGCCCTGCTGCTCGGCAGGATCGACTCCGCCACCTACCGGCGCCGACTCGATCAGCTGCTGGACTACTGCCGTCGGCGGGGATTGACCGTCTATTACTGCCTTCTCGATCTTCGGCACACACCGTTGGATCGGTTGGCGGAGGTGGAGCCGCTGGCGCGGATGATCGCGCGCGGGCTGTCGCGGCATCCCAACGTGGTGGCGGTCGATCTCTGCAACGAGGTGTCGGTGATCTATCCGCAAGTGCCCGAACCCGTTGTGTTCGGGTTCATCGCCCGGTGGGCGTCGACGATCCGGAGCGAGACTGAGCTGCCGCTGTCGGTGTCCGACATCCACACCGGCGAGCTGATCGACAAGATCACCGACCGGGCGGCCATGAGTCGATGGCGTGAGGTCGTCGACTTCTTCGACGTCCACGTGTACCGGCCCCCGACAATCCGTGCCGGCACCAACTTTCTCGCGCCGTATGAACTGGCCACGGACATCCCGTTGGTGTTCGGTGAGGCGGGCGCGAGCCGCGACGAGGACGCCGATCGGGTCGACGTCTACCGGAGTATCGACAACTTGGCGAACTCGTCGGACCGTGTCCGCGGCGTCTACCAATGGGGGTTGATCAACGATGAGTACGGGCTCATGACCGAGACCGGCCGGGTGCGGCAGAACGACGTGATAGCGGTGTGGCGGACATTCGAGCCGAGGAACTGATGACCGACAGCAACCGACGCGACGTCCACGTGGCGATCGTCAACTACTTCACCTCCGGGTATCTGGCCGTTCTCGTCTCGCAGTTGTTGGCCGACGGGGCGGCATCGGTGACGATCCTCGACAACAGCTGCGACGACGGGGAATGGGACGCACTGTCGGCGCTCGCGACGGGCCGACCGGGCGTCACCATGCTCCGGAGCCCGCGCAACGTGGGTTTCGGTGGTGGACACAACATCATCGTGCGGCACCTGGGCAACCTCGCCGACGATGAGGTGCTCTGTGTGCTCAATCCCGACACGCGGATGGAGCCGGGGTGTTTGCGGGCGTTGTCGGATGCGCTGGACGAGATGGCGCCCGACTGTGTCGTCTCACCGGTCATTGTCACCGGCGACCCGACGGCTCCGGTGGTCTGGTTTGCCGGCGGGGACATCGACCTGCGGCGCGGCGTGGTCACTCATCGCGGCTATGGGCAACCGCCGCCACCTCGAGACGGTGCGGTGTACCAGGCCGGATTTCTCAGCGGTGCGGTGATGGCGACGACGCTGCGGGTATGGCGCAGTGAGCCGTTCGACGAAAGCCTGTTCCTGTACTGGGAGGACGTGGATCTCGCCCTTCGCTGGCAGGAGCGTGGCGTCATGCTGGCAGTAGCGCCTCGCGCCCGCGTCTGGCACCAGGAAGGCGGCTCGCAGACCCACGTCGGTGACCAGCACGGCGCCGTCTATCACCGCTACATGAACCGCAACCGCACGGTGGTTCTCGCCGCGCACATGGGGCTGTTGTCGCTGCTCGTCGGTGCCGGTGCGAAACGCACTGCCGGCCAGCTGGTGTGGCCGTTGCGGGAACGTCGATGGCGCGGGGGTGCTGGGGAGTGTGTCGCCGCCCTCGCCGGGTTGCTCGAGGGTATGCGCATGGCGTTACGACAGGCCAGGACACGCCGACGTGAGGCCACCACAGTCGCGGTGTTCGCCCCTACCGCAGCCGGCGGCCATCCGGAGTATGTCCGCAAAGCGCTGGACGGCGTCCTCGACTCGGGTGAGGACATCCGGTTCGTCTGGCCTCGCCGCCCAGACCTCGAGGATCGCTTCGTCTCCGATCGGATCAGCCAGCCCGTGGCGATACCGGCGCAACGCCCGAGAACCGATCTGGGATCGACGTGGCGATGGGTCTGGGAACGCGCGCGGCCGTGGCGCCGACATGACATGGCGTTCTGCCTGTTCCTGCTGCGTACCCGAGACATCGACGTCGTTTTGCTGGAGGAGATCCAGCGTTTCACGCTGCCACTGGTGGTGCGGCTGTCGCGAATCCGGGGTAGGCGAGTGGTGGTGCGGCTGCACAACATTCGTCGGCACGACTACACCGGGTCGACGATCGACGCCGTCGACGAATGGATCACCGGCCGGGGCTTGCGGGCAGCGGACTCGGTGCTGGTGCACACCGAAGGCAACTGCGAGGTTGCCGCTGCACGGTACGGCCTGACGCGTGTGAGTGTTGTCCCACACGGAATTTCGTCTGTTTCGAGAGCGGGATCGCCACCCGCCGGTTCGCCGACTTTTCTGTTCTTCGGCGAGATCCGGGCGAACAAGGGTGTCGATGTCCTCGTGCAGGGTTTCGCGAAGTACTCGGGTGAGAGCGCGCTGGTGATCGCCGGTCGTGCCGAGGACTCGGTGCGGGGGGTCATCGTCGATGCCGTCGATCGGGATGACCGCATCGAATGGATCGACGGTTTCGTCGAACCCGAACGGGTACCCGGGCTGTTCGCTCGCGCACAGGCTGTTATCTTGCCCTACACCGACTTCGAAGCACAGAGCGGAGTGCTGCACATGGCGATCGAGTACGGGGTGCCGGTGATCGTTTCCGACGTCGGCGGGCTCGGCGAGACGGTGCGCGCGCTCGGCATCGGCCTCGTCGTGCCGCCCCGGGATCCGGTTGCGCTGGCCGACGCACTCACCACGGTGGAGGAGTCGGAGCGCAACCACGGCTTCCGGCGTGCCGTCGTCGCCGCGCAGCGGTCGCTGGACTGGAGCACCATCGGGCCGGCGCTGTCGTCGATCCTGCGCGGGTAAGAGGTCAGGATTCGCTGTCACCGAATGTCAGCGGTGCACGCCGCGCCGTGGCGGCCAACTGCCGACCGAGCCGTTTCAGCAATATGCGACGTTGCTCTGCGGGGTTGCGCATCACGTCTCCGGGGACATGCCGTAACGACCGCAACCACAGATTGAATGCGTGTCGCCGTAACGATTTGTCGAGCTCCGGGCGTTGCACCAACCCGGTCATCACCCACATCCGGTCGATGGACGGGGCGCCCTGATGGATGTCGGTCTCCGAACCGGCATGGTGCCAACGGACGGTCAGCGGTTCGTCCACAAAGGCGACGTCGCCCAAGGCCATGACCCGTAGCCATGCGTCGATGTCCTGCAGCTGCGGTACGTCAGGTCGGAATCCGCCCGCTGCGATCAGTGTTTCGCGTCGCACCATCACGGCGGTGGGTTCACCGATCGGATTGCCGCCACCGCCGGCGTCGAGGTGCCGGCGGATGAGCTCCTGGCCGTCGTTGAGTGTCGATAGGGGCGCCAACGATGTCTCGAGTCGAGAGAACTGTGCTTTCCATTCGGCGTCTTCGCTTTCCACGGTGCGCGGGGCGAAAGCCAGACTCACGGTCGGATCGTCGAAGTAGGGCAGCAGTCGTTCGAGGCAATGCGGCAGCAGCCAGTCATCGCCGTGGACGAACTGGACGATGCTGCCGCGGGCGAGTTCGACGCACCTGTTGTGGTTGCCCACCAGCCCGACGTTGTGTTCGTTACGCACCAGTCGGATTCGCGGATCGTCGAAATCCCGTACTCGCTCGGCGGTCTCGTCGGTGGAGGCGTTGTCCACCACCAAACACTCGAAGTCGCCGTACGACTGCGACAGAACGCTTTCCAGGCATTTCGCAACGGTGTCCGCGCTGTTGAACAGCGGTATGCACACACTCAGACGCTGCACTCCGACCTCCGTCTGGGCTGCATCGATGAACCGGTCATTGCTGCACTCGATCATAGCCTGCACCGCCGGATTTGTTGGCGTGTAGGGGTGCATGACCAGTTGCATCGATGAGGTGTGGGATTCGGTGAGTGTCAACCAAATCCGTACCATTGACAAGAACAACGGCAGGAGCGGTGTCCCCAAAGATGGGGTCTAGGATTTAGACTGTGAGGACTGGCTGACCGGGGCCAGAATACAGGGACGGGGACGCCGGTGACAGAAGAGGGATATGCGGCGATGACCGCAATCGCGGTGGCCGCAGACCCATATCACCGGGCGGCGGTGGCCTACGGGCAATCGGAGTCGGCTCAGATCGCCGACGAATTCGTTGATCAGGTGTTGCGGCCGGTGAGCCCGGCCGCGCGGTTCGAGAAGCGGTCGGCGTTCGAATGGCTGATCTGGCTATCGGCGTCTGACCCCGGCTTGGGAGGACTCATCGACGCCGCGCGCGGCAACCTGGAGTCTCGTCGGGTGGAACACGATGGCGTGGCACGGTTTCTCGACGTCTGTATGGGGATCGCGGTCGGCGCTGAGCTAGCCGACGCGGTCACGGTGGCAGCCATCACCGACTGTGCCGACGCGGCCCTGTCGACCGCGATCGTGCAGCATCAGACCGTGGTGTTCGCCGACTCGATGGCGCCGGAGCAGATTCGGAAGGACGTCGACATCGCCACCCGGCTGAGTGGATCTGACGGGAACGATTTCGTCCTTCACTATCAGCCGATCGTCACCCTGTCGGATCGCCGGACCGTGGGATACGAGTCGCTGCTGCGGTGGAACACCGAAGCCGGACTGCTGTCACCGGATGTGTTCCTCGCTGTGGCGGAGGACACGTCACTGATCGTGCCCATCGGCAGGCACGCGATCGACGACGCTGTCCGGACTCTCGCAACCGAGGTTGCACCCACGATCGGCGATTCCGCCTTCGTCTCGCTCAATCTGTCGGCGCAACAACTGTGGGACAGTACGATCGTCACCTTCGTGCAGGAGCGGATCGAGGCGAATGCCGTGGAGCCCGAACGGGTCTGGATCGAGATCCGGGAGAACGAGGCCGTCGACCTCGGCACCCCCGCGGCGCGCGCCGTTCAACAGCTCCACGAGATCGGATGCACCATCTGCATCGACGATCTCGGCTCCGGATTCTCCGCCCTCCGGTACGTCCGGGACCTACCGGTCGACGTGGTGAAGGTCGACAAGACGTTGATCGATGGCGTGCTCGACGACTCGGCCAGCGGCGCGGTGGTACATGCCATCTGTGACGTCGCACAGTCGACGGGCATCGGCATGGTCGCGGAGGGTGTGGAAGACCAGGAGCTGGTACCGGCACTCACGGAGCTGGGGTTCGAGTTCGCCCAGGGGTATCTGTTCGGGAAACCGTTGCCGCACCCGCGGTGACCTGCGCTGTCCGCGCGAGGTCGGCTCAGTAGTAATACGGAAACGCTTCCCAATCTGGGCTGCGCTTCTCCAGGAACGCATCCCGACCTTCCACCGCCTCGTCGGTCATGTAGGCCAGGCGGGTGGCCTCGCCGGCGAACACCTGCTGGCCCATCAGGCCGTCGTCGGTGAGGTTGAACGCGAATTTCAGCATGCGCTGTGCGGTGGGGGACTTGCCGTTGATCTTGCGGGCCCACTCGATCGCCGTGTTCTCCAGGTCGGCGTGCGCGACAACACGATTGACCGCGCCCATCTGATGCATCGTCTCGGCGTCGTAGGCCTCACCGAGGAAGAAGATCTCACGGGCGTACTTCTGCCCGACCTGCTTGGCGAGGTAGGCGCTGCCGTAGCCGGCGTCGAAGGAGCCCACGTCGGCGTCGGTCTGCTTGAAGCGGGCATGCTCGCGGGAGGCGAGGGTGAGGTCGCAGACGACGTGCAGCGAATGCCCGCCGCCCGCGGCCCAGCCGTTGACCACGGCGATGACGACCTTGGGCATGGTGCGGATCAGTCGCTGGACCTCGAGGATGTGCAGGCGGCCGCCCTCGGCCTTGACCCGCGCCTCGTCGACACCCTCGACGCCGGCCGCGGTCACATCGGAGTTGTGATCGGTGGCGTACTGGTATCCCGACCGCCCGCGGATGCGCTGATCGCCGCCGCTGCAGAACGCCCAGCCGCCGTCCTTGGGGCTCGGGCCGTTGCCGGTGAGCAGCACGGTCCCCACGTCGGGGGAGCGGCGGGCGTGGTCGAAGGTGCGATACAGCTCGTCGACGGTGTGCGGGCGAAACGCGTTGCGGATCTCCGGCCGGTCGAACGCGATGCGGACGATGCCGTTCTCCCGACCCTGGCCGACGTGCCGGTGGTAGGTGATGTCGGTGAGGTCGTCGAACCCGGCGACGGGCGCCCACTGGGACTGATCGAACGGGTTGTCGGTGGCCGCGGCGTCGGGTGCACTCATGGGATCGAGCCTAGTTCCAGGGTCAGCTCACCCGATTCGCGGCCAGTACCGACAGCAACTCGTATCCGACATGTGCGGCGGCGATGCCGGTGATCTCGGCGTGGTCGTAGGCGGGGGCGACCTCCACGATGTCCGCGCCGACGATGTCGAGGCCGACCAGGCCGCGCAGCGTGTTGAGCAGCTCCCGCGACGTCATTCCGCCCGCCTCCGGGGTTCCGGTCCCGGGTGCGTGCGCGGGGTCGAGCACGTCGATGTCGATCGACAGGTAGACCGGCCCGCCGGCCATCCGGCGGTGGATGCGCTCGATGATGCTGCGGACCCCGTCGAACTGGTAGTCGTCGGACCGCACGATCTGGAACCCGAGCACGCCGTCGGCCTCGAGGTCGGCCTTGCCGTAGAGCGGACCGCGGATACCGACGTGCATCGACCGTTCCATGTCGATCAGGCCTTCCTCGCTGGCCCGCCGGAACGGGGTGCCGTGGGTGAACGGCGCACCGAAGTAGGTGTCCCAGGTGTCGAGGTGGGCGTCGAAGTGCAGCACGGCGATCTTCCCGCGCTCCTTGTGCACGGCACGCAGCAGTGGCAGCGCGAGGGTGTGGTCGCCGCCGAGGGTGAGCAGCCGGGCGCCATCAGCGGTGAGGTCGGTGGCGGCGTGCTCGACGGTGGCGAGCGCTTCGACGATGTCGAACGGGTTGACCGCGATGTCACCGGCGTCGGCGACCTGCTGGACGTCGAACGGCGCGACGTCGAGCGCCGGGTTGTAGGGCCGTAGCAGCTTCGACGAGGCCCGGATGTGGCCGGGACCGAAACGTGCGCCGGGCCGGTAGCTGACCCCGCTGTCGAACGGGATACCGATGATCTTCACCGCGGCCGACGGCACCTCGTCGAGCCGCGGCAGCCGCGCGAAGGTCGACGGTTCGGTGTAGCGCGGGGTGGTGCTGGCATCGAGCGGTCCGCGGATCAGGTGAGCGGTCATGGTGTCAGTCCTTGTAGTCGGGGGCGATGCGCTCGACGAGCCGGAGCATCGCCTGCCAGGCCAGATCGAGTCCGACGTCGTCGGTGTAGTCGTCGCCGGCGTCCTCGCCGTTGAGCTGCCGCGCGGTGTGCTCGGCGATCCGTTCATCGGGCAACCGGACCTCACCGGCGCGGGTGGCGGCGACCTGGATCTCGCACGCCTTGTTGAGGTAGTGCATCCGCAGGAAGGCCCGCCCCGGTGTCTCGCCGACGGTGAGCAGCCCGTGGTTGCGCAGGATCAGCGAATTGTGGTCACCGATGTCGTCGACGATGCGTTTCTGCTCGTCGAGGTTGAGCGCCACACCCTCGTAGTCGTGGTAGCCGACCCGATTGTGGAACTCCATCGAGATCTGGTTGAGCGGCAGCAGCCCGGTCTCCGACGCCGCGACGGCACAACCGGCGAGGGTGTGCGTGTGCAGGATGCACTGGGCGTCATGACGTTCGCGGTGGATGGCGCTGTGGATGACGAAACCCGCCGGGTTGACCACGGCGTCGGTGTCGCCGACGACGTTGCCGTCGAGGTCGATACGCACCAGGTTCGACGCGGTGATCTCCTCGAACAGCAGACCGTACGGGTTGATGAGGAAATGGTCCTCGGGGCCGGGGATGCGCACGGAGATGTGGGTGAAGATGAGGTCGGTCATCTTGTAGTGCGCGACGAGCCGGTACACGGCGGCCAGTTCGCGCCGCAGTTGTGCCTCGTCGGGTGTCTGTGTTGTGTCTGCGGCCATCAGTAGCCGACCTTGCGTGCCACGAGCTGCTGGAACGCGGCGGTGATCTGGTCCCAGTGGGTGACCAGGTTGGTGCGATCCGAACCGGGTGAGCGCCGGCCCTTCTGCAGCCGGTGCAGGATCGGCATGTCCTGCTCGTTGACCTCGAAGAGGATGTCGGTCAGGCTCTTTCGTGCGGGACTGTACTTCTCCGCGGTCGCGGTTTCGTCGACGAAGATGGCCATGTGCTCGACGGTGCGGTCGGGGGCGACGGCGTCGTAGCCGATGACCTGGAACCAGTCGGCCTCCAGGAACAGCAGCGCGTTGGGAAACACACAGAAAATGTCCTGGCTCTCGGTGCGGTCGGCCGGCACGTCACCGAGGAACGGCAGCGACTCTTCGGTTTTCGCCGCCTTGCCGGCCGCCCCGCGCGGATAGGTGCCGCCGACGATGTGATCGGCGAGCCACACGTCGTCGACGTCGAGCGACGCACTGACCGGTCCGACCTGCGGGTGGATGAACGGCAGGTGATAGAAGTCGAGGAAATTCTCCACCACCAGTTTCCAGTTGACCCCGATGTCGAACTCGCGTTCGTCGGCGAGCTGGATGCGGGTGAAGTCGACGTGATCCCAACGGGAGATGATCGGCGCGAGCATCTGCTCGAAGTCCGCTGCGGCAGCGGCGTCGTCGAGATCGGTGGCCAGGTTGACGAACACCATGCCCGCCCACACGTGCGAGGTCACCGACAGCAGGCCGAGGTCGTCGGCGGCGTCGGGCAGCCCGCGGGAGCGTTCCCGCTTGAAATACGGTGTGGCGTGCAGGCTTCCGTCGAGATTGTACGACCAGCAGTGGTAGGCACACTGGATGCGGCGGCGCACCTTGGCCGGCTCCTCGAGCATCACCATCCCGCGGTGTCGGCACGAGTTGTGGAAGACGCGGATCTCCTCGTCGCTGCCGCGGACGATGAGCAGCGGCTTGCCGCCGACGGTGACCGGATGCACCTGTCCGGCCTCCTCCACCCAGTGGGCGTATCCGGCCCACACCCAGCCCGAGGAGAAGATCCGCTCCTGCTCGAGGTCGAACTCGGCCTGCCCGACGTAGGCACGCGCCGGGATGATCGCGCGCTGGCTGCTGTCGGTCTGTAGGGGGCCGTCGATGATCCGGTTGCCGGCGTCGTTGACGTGGGAGTCGGGCACTTGCGCGAGGGGTGCGGCGTCGCTGATGGTCATCGTTGCTCCTGGAGTTCTCCGGTGGCGGCGCGGAAGGCCTGCGCCGCCCAGTCTTTGAGGGTGAGGGCCTCGGCCCAGCGGTCGGACAGTTCGTTGCCCGCGAGGTCGGTGATGGCGTAGGGGCGGGTGCCGAGCTCGGTGCAGAACACCACGTCGTCGCCGGGATGGCGGACGGCGATGGACCGGAGTCCGGCCTCCCACCAGCCGCGGAAGCGTTTCTCCCAGCCGGCGCCGGCGGGTGTGCCCAGCGGGATCTGCACCTGGCCGCGGGTGGCGATGCGGCCCTGCAACGATCCGCATCGGCCGAGCACGGCGGCGATGAGCGCTTCGTGCTCGGGAGCCGGATCGTCGGGGAGTTCGTTGGCGCACACGAAGTGCGAGAGGTCACCGGCGAGTTCGATGCGCGGATCGAGGTGTTCGAGGAGGAGGGAGGTAAACCGCAGATCGTTGGTGACGGTGTTGCGGTGGGTCTCCACCTGCATCGTGATCCCGGCCTGCCGGCACGTCTCGTACCAGTCGCGCAGCGTGTCGGCGAGCGGCACCGGGTCGAAGCCGTAGATCTGCGCGCACACCACCATTCGGTCGGCGCCGATGCGGTGTGCGTAGTCGATGGCCGCCGACAGTGCGGCGCGGTCGCCGACGAAGGCGAACACCATCGACCGCAGTGCGGTGCCGTGGAGTAGGGGTGCGAGGTCGTCGGCGGCGGGGGCCTGACGTGCACCGAGGTCGACGGCTATACCGGCGAACCCGGCGTCGTCGATCTTCGCGATCTGCTCGGCGAGGGTCCACGGCGTATCCCTGGACGGCAGATCCTCCATCGCCCAGAGGGATTGGTAGACGGTCAGCATGACAGGGCCGCCACATCGTTGATCGGATGTTCTGGGCGGCCGTCGGTGCGCCAGGCGACGACGTTGCGCGCCTGCGCCGTCACATAGCCCGCCGCGGTGGTGTCGGACAGGTAGGCGACGTGCGGGGTGGTCAGGACGTCCGGATGCCGCAGCAGCGGGTCGTCGGCAGGTGGCGGTTCGGCGTCGAACACGTCGAGGGCGGCGCCGGCCAACCGGTGGTCGTCGAGCGCGACCAGCAGAGCGACGTCGTCGACGAGGGCGCCGCGGGCGACGTTGACGAGGTAGGCGTCGTCACGCATCCGCGCGAGCACCGGGCCATCGATGATCCCGCGGGTGTCATCGGTGAGCGGCAGGTGCAGCGACACCACATCGGACTGCTCGATCACGGTCCAGAAATCGGTGGTCTGCACCCCCGGGATCGCGGGTTTGGTGCTACGGGAACCAGAGTCATACGCGAGCACCCGACCCACCGCGGGGGCCGCGAGCGCGGCGTAGGTCCGGCCCGTGCTGCCCAACCCGAGCACCCCGACGGTCACCTCCGACAGCCGCCGGGGCAGTACACGCGGCCGCTCGAGCCACCCGTGGGAATTGCCGGACCCGGCGAAGAATGGGAGGCGACGGAGCAGCGCCAGACTCAACGCCCACGCGTGCGCCCCGACTTCCGGCGCGGCCAGGTCGGCGACGGTGCACACCCAGATGCCGCGGGCGGTGGCCGCCGCGACGTCGACATTGTCGTATCCCCGCGACAGCAGCGCGATGATCCGGAGTCCGGGCAGCCGATCCAGCAGATTCTCGTCGATCGGCGCATAACCGACCAGCAGCGCCGTGGCGTCGGCCGCGGCGTGCGCGATCACCTCGGGTTCGCGGGTCTCGCAGACCTCGACACGGAAACCGTTGTCGGTCAGCAGGTCGACGCCGATACGGGGATCGAGGTCGTCGGTGTCGGTGTAGACGGCGAGCGGACGGTGATCGCTCATCTCGGGGTACTCACTTCTGTCTCAGTGCAGGTGGGATAGGAACTGCTGGGTGCGTGGGTGGCTCGGATCGTCGAAGAACGTTGCCGGCGGGCCGGACTCGACGATCTGCCCGTCGTCGAACAGGGCGACCTCGTTGGCGACCCGGCGGGCGAACCGCGTCTCGTGGGTGACCACGACCATCGTCATCCCTTCGTCGGCCAGCTGCTCCATCACGTCGAGCACCTCACCGACCAGCTCGGGATCGAGCGCCGACGTCGGCTCGTCGAACAGCATCACCGACGGATTCATCACCAGCGCACGGGCGATGGCGACGCGCTGCTGCTGGCCGCCGGACAGCTCGCTGGGGTAGTGCTTCATCCGGTGTGCCATGCCCACCCGCTCCAGCATCGCCTCGGCCCGATCGCGGGCGTCGTGCTTCGACACACCCGCAACCTCTGTCAACGCCAGCGTGACGTTGTGCATCACGTCGAGATGGGCGAACAGGTTGAACCGCTGGAACACCATCCCGATGTCGCGGCGCTGCTTGGCCAACTGCGCCTCCCGAAGCGGTCGGGTGCTGCCGTCGGTGGCCACGGAGACGCCGAGTTGCTTGCCGTTGAGCAGGATCTCGCCGTCGTCGGCGGGCTCGAGCAACGCCAGCAGACGCAGGATGGTCGACTTGCCGGACCCGGATGGTCCGAGCAACGCCTTGACCTCGCCCTTGCCGACGGTCAGGTCGACACCTTTGAGGACCTCGGTGTCGCCGTAGCTGCGGTGCAGGTTGATCGCCTGCAGGACCGGCTCGGTCATGCCGGGACCTCCTGTGATCGGGGTGCGGTCCGTGAGGTGCTGTTGCCCTTGGAGATCCACTGGTAGCGACGCTCGAGGAAGTACTGCCCGAGCATGGCGATGCTAACGATGACGAGGTAGTAGATCAGTGCGGCCGAATAGTATTCGGCGTAGCGGAACGTGACCGAGACCTCCGACTGCGCGGTGGTCAGCAGCTCGCGCAGTGAGATCACCGATGCCAGCGATGTGTACTTCAGCATCGCGATGAACTCGTTGCCGCTCGGCGGGATGGCCACCTTGATCGCCTGTGGCAGCACCACTTTGAAGAGCACCTTGTGCGGCGGCAGACCGAGTGCGCGGGCGGCGATGTGCTGTCCGTCGTCGACGCTGAGCAGTGCCGACCGCAGGATCTCGGCCATGTAGGCGGCCTCGACCACGGCGAACCCGACGAACGCCGCCAGGAACGGGGTGAACCAGTTCTCCCGGAGCGCCGGGAAGAGCTGGGGTCCGGCGTTCCAGATGATCAGCAGCACCAGCAGGGTGGGGATGGCCCGGAAGAACCAGACGTAGGTCCAGCCCACCGAGCGGGCACCCGGGTTCTTGGCGATCCGCAGCAGCGCGACGACGAAACCGATGATGGTCGCAGCGATCATCGACACCACGGCCAGCCCCAGCGACAGCAGCGCCCCACGGAAGAACGTGCCGGAGGTCAGCGCGTCGATGAAGACGTCGAAGTCGAAGGTCATGGTCTACTCGGTGACGATGCTGTTGGGGTCGAGGCCGTACTTCTCGGCGATCTGCGCGAGGGTTCCGTTGGCGTTGAGTTCTTGCAGGCCCTCGGTGACGGCGGGGCTCAGCGGCGACTCCTTGAGGGTGAAGACGCCGAACTTGGTCTCGGCGGGGAAGACGCCCGGGATGGGCTTCAGTTGGCCGTTCGACTTGCCCACCATGTCGACGACGGCGACGTCGGTCTCGATCAGCGCGTCGGCCTTGCCGTTGGTCACCGCGGCGACCGTCTCTGCGGTCTTCGGGTAGGGCTGCACGGTGATGCCGGGCTTGCCCTCGGCCTCGAACTTCGCCGAGAGGTCCTTGAGGGTGAGCTCGTTGGAGCCGCCACCCTGCACGGCGACGCTCTTACCCGAGAGGTCGTCGGCGGTGGTGATGTCGGTGGTCGCGGTCGGCACGATGAGACCCGGGCCGGTGTTCATGAACGGGCTGCCGTCGGCGACCTCGAGACGCTCGGGGCTCAGATACAGTGCCGCCCAGAGGATGTCACAGCGCTTCGCCTGCAGTGCGGGCATCAGGCCGTCGAAAGACGTGTTCTGGAAGCTGATCTCGAGACCCCACAGGTCGGCGAGGGCGCGCGCTCCGTCCGGATCGAAACCGACCGGGGTGGAGGTGTCGCCGTCGGCGAAGTACTCCATCGGCGGGTACTCCGGGTCGGTGCACACCGACAGTTGACCTTCGCGCAGGAGACCCGCGGGTGCGTCGCCGGATGCCTCGGTGCCCTCACTGCCGCCGCTGCAGGCGGCGAGAGATGCTGCCGCGAACACGGTGGCGGCGATGCTGACCAGAACTCTTCGCATGGTGGTGATCCTCGGACCTCGTCGTGATGGGTGCCGGCCCTGATCGCCGGTCGTTCGAAGGACACATTAGGTCTGCGTAGAATCGTCGTGCAAAATGAGATTGTCAGTTCGACGGCCTGAATCTGCAGAAACGAGCGACGATCTGTCGATTTGTGAGCAGTTCCCGGTTCTGGACCCCGATCGGCTGCAAAATGACCCAATCGCCCTGGAGAGTGTTCAATTGTTAACTTCTCGTGATGAGACCAGGCACGGCTCGCTCGCCGGTGTCGACCTGCAGATCCTCGAAGAACTGCGGGCCGACGGGCGGATCACCGCGAACGATCTGGCGGATCGGGTGGGCGTCTCCCGCACCGCCGCGGCCCGCCGTTTGGGCCAGCTCCTGGATGAGGACATCGTCCGGGTGGTTGGGATCGTGCATCCGCTGACCCTGGGCATCCGGTCGCTGGCACATGTCTCCCTGACCGTCGACAAACCGGTGCGTCGCGTAGGCGAAACACTCGGCGCGATGCCCGAGGTGCCGTTCGTGTCGCTGGCCTCCGGGAGCTTTCCGCTCATTGCCGAGGTGCGCGCCCGAGACGACGCCGAGTTGGCCGCCGTGCTCGACCGCGTCCGGTCGGTGGACGGGGTGCTGGCCACCGAGACGCTCTACTACACCAACCTCGCCGTCGACGTCCTCCGCCCCGCCCAGGCCGCCGACGTGGAGATCGATCGGGTCGATGCGAAGATATTGTCGCACTTGCAATTCGACGGCAGGATGCCGTTCACGACGCTCGCCGAGAAGGTCGGGGTGTCCACCGGGACCGCGCGGACCCGGGTGCTGCGAATGATCGACAACGGCGTCGTCCGGATCGGGGCCATCGTCCGGACCGGCCGGCGGGAGAGCCGGATCGACGTCGGCGTGGGGATCTCGTTGCGCGGCCCGGTGTCGCAGGCGGGGGACCTGTTGGTGGAGATGCCGGAGGTGCGCTTCCTCGCCGAGACCCTCGGCCGCTACGACCTGCTGGCGACCATCGACGCGAACTCGCTGACGGACGCCGTCAGCGTGCTGGACCGTCTCCGGGCTATGCGGTCGGTGCTGCGGATCGACAGTTGGGTGCACCTGGACACCGTCAAAGAGAGCTACCACTACCCGATGGAGGTACGACCATGAACGACACCGGATGGTGGCGCGTGCCCACGGCGGCCGCACCGGTACGGGCGCGGGTGAACGCGCCCACCGCAGGCGATGACACGACACCCGACTTGTTGGTGGCCGGTGCGTTCGCCGCGGCAGGGCTGGTCACCGGCGGCACAGTGCTGGTGCGCAACTGGCCGGAAAACGTCCCTGCCGCGGAGGCACTTGCGGTCGCGTTCGCCGACATGGGCGGCTACGTCGTGTCGTCGTCGGTCGGCCTGACCGTGACCGGCCGTTCGACGAGCGGGGATGTCGATCCGGTCACGATCGATCTGGCGGATGCTTCCGGGGTCGCGCCGTTGCTGCTGGTGGTCGCGAGCCTCGCGGGCGGGGTCAGTCGCTTCGTCGGCCCGGCGGACGCTGCTGCGCTGGCCGTGGTCGACAACCTGCGCCGGCTCGGCGTCCGAGTCGACGTCGAGGGCGGACGAGTGACCGTCGTCCCAGGTCAGGCCGCGGCCGGGCGGTGGGAGTCGGCCGGCGACGTCGACGTCGCGCTGGCCGGTCTGGTCGCCGGCCTCGTCGTCGACGGAATCGAGCTCACCGACTGGGCGGTCGTGGAGAACCGGTATCGCGGGTTCACCGGCGAGTGGACCCGCATGCTCAGCGCCGACGAATACCTCGTGCCGGGCAGCGACCTGCTACCTCACGAGTACGTCACGCGTTGACCACGCCCCCACAAATGGTGGCATCCTGGGGTCGTGGGTTGGATCATCGCAGCGATCATCATCACCGTGTGGGTCACGGTGTCGGTGGTGCTCGCCCTGGTGATCGCGCGGGCCGTGCGGCTGCGCGACATCCACGAGAAGCCCCAGCCGGTCCACGACGACTTCGGCCCACCGGGATCACATCGCGACGCGTGAACGGCCGTTCTATACGGTTGATCCATGAGTGACGGTGCCAGCAGTCCGGAGACCACCACCGAGATCGAGGAAGATCCGCACGAAGGTGGGTTCCGCGCACACACCGCCATCACCACCGAACGGGGCGGTCCCCGCTACGGCGAGTTCAGCGAGCAGGTCCGTGCCCTCATGGACAACGTCCGCTACGCATGCCCGCCTCCGGAGGTGGCCGACGAACTGATCGAGCAGCTCGCGGCGATCAACGAGAAACTCGATGCGACCCGCATCGACGAGTGGCACTCGCCGTCGGGCACCCGCATCGACCTGCCGGCGCGCGGCAACATCACACTTCCGCCGTTCGAGGTGACAGAGGTCAACGATGACGGCGTGTTCGCCACCGTGACGTTCCGCGACTTCCATCTCGGCGGCAACAAGGCGGCGCACGGCGGGCACGTGGCGGTCGCATTCGATGATCTCGGCGGTTACGCCTCTGCGGTCGCGATTCAGGGTGTCTGCCGAACCGCTTATCTCACAGTGCAATACCGCTCGATCACCCCGCTGAACACGCCGCTGCAGGCGCACACGTGGGCCGACCGCGTCGACGGTCGCAAGGTGTTCACCAAAGGTGCGCTCTACGACGGTGATCGGCTCTGCGCGGAGATGGACGCCCTGTTCATCAAGCTGAATCCGGGGCAGCAGTAGGGGGTTTCGGCTGTGCGGCTCGGCGGGTCTCGATACGCCTCGTCGCAGGCTCCTCGGCTACTCGACCAGCGGTTGGGGGAGCCTCGACCAGCGGTTGGGGGACCCCTCGACCAGCGGTTAAAAGCGGGCGCGGCTACTCCGTGGATCGAGTAGTAACGAACGAAGTGAGTTACGTATCGAGATCGACCAGCGAATAGTGCTGGCTACGTGAGCTCGACGGCGTCGAGGGTGGCGCCGGCGTCGCGCAGGCGCCGGACCAGGACCTCGCCCATCGCGGCGGCCGGCGTGAGGACGCCGGTCAGCGGGGACAGGCGGTCGCGTTCGAGCGCCAGGGATAGCGCACTCTCGCCGAGCATCACCGCGGTGGCCTTGTAGCCGGGGTCGCCCTTCATCCGCATCTCCGAGCGGTAGCGGCGGCCGGTACTGGTCGTCGTGTAGGTCTCGGTGATGAACGAGCCCTTCTCACGCGCCTTTTCGCTCGGGCCCTCACCGGGCTTCGGCAGCAGACGGTCGAGCAGCTTGCGGGTGGGGCCGAAGCTCATCGCGCCCAGGAACGCGCCCGTGCCGACGGCGACGGCACCCGCCGCGACCGTGGAGACGCCGGGGATCTTGCCAACCGACATGGTCTCGGCGTAGTGGAAGTCCGGGCCGTAGGCGTTGTCGAGCAAGGCGTTGGTGCGCCGCACGATCCGGGTGTTGGAGGCGGCCATGAAGAACGGCGCCAGCGTGCCGCTCATCGACGGGTCGACCTTCTTGGCGCTCATCATCGACATGTCGCTGGGCTCGGACTTGATGGCCGGCCGCGGGGTGTCGCCCGGCTTTCCGGACAGCGAGTGCGGATTGAGCACCAGCCGCCGTGTCTCCGCGTTGCGTGACTCCTCGGCCATCACCCGCACCGAATCGAAAGTGCCGCCGGAGATCCCGCCCTTGAACGACTTGACGACGAAGGTGGTGTCGGTGAGTTCACCGGCCTTGTCGTCGGAGATCTTCTGGAACAGCAGGTACACGCCGAGATCGGATGGCACGGAATCGAATCCGCATGAATGGACGATGCGGGCGCCGGTGGCCTGCGCGGTCTCGTGTGCCTTGTTGATGGAGTAGTGGACGAACGGTGCCTCGCCGGTGAGGTCGACGTAGTCGGTGCCGGCGCTCGCCGCGGCGACGACGAGCGCCTCGCCGTAGCGCAGGTAGGGGCCGACGGTGGTGCAGATGACGCGGGTGCGGGAGACCATCGCATCGAGCGAACTCGGCGACGACGCGTCGGCGACGATCAACGGCCAGTCGTGGGCGCGGTCGGGCAGTCGTTTGCGGACCGCGGCGAGTTTGGTCTCCGACCGCCCGGCGAGCGCGACTTTGGTGCCGCGTGGCCCGTGTTCGGCCAGGTAGCGGGCGGTGAGTTCGCCGACGAAGCCGGTCGCGCCGAACACGACGACGTCGAACTCGCGGGCATTGGTCGGATTGGCGTCCCCGTTCATGTCCTCGACTCTAGACAGACGGACGAGGCGGGTCGAGGTCCCCTCGTGGGGCTCGCGCTCACGGGCTCAGTCGGCGCGCGAAGGCGCGGGCGGCGAACGGCGCGACGAACAGCATCAACAGCACCCGCAGGATCTGGGCGGCGACGACGAACGCGACGTTGTCGCCCGCCGCGGTGGCCGCGGCGAGCACGGCATAGATCCCGCCCGGGGTGGTGGCCAGATAGCAGTCGAACATCGACTCGCCGGTCCACGCCGACAGCGCCACCCCGAGCAGCGCGCACCCGACGCCGATGCCGAGGATCAGCACCAGCGCGGCGGGCAGCACACGCCCGATGGCGCGCAGACGTTCCATGGTGAAGCCCAGACCCGCCTGCCAGCCGATGACCGCGTAGGCGACGGTGAGCAGGATCGTCGACACCTCGGCGTCGCCGGCGAGGCCGGTCAGTTCGGCGACCGTGGCCAACGCCATCGGACCGAGCAACCCGGCGGCGGGCAACCGGATCAGGCGGCCGAGCGGGATGCCGACACCCAGGCAGACGGCCAGCAACAGCAGGCCCCAGCCCTGGTCGGCGACGGTGGGCGGCTCTTGGCGCACCGCCGTGGATTCGGCGTGGAACACGACCGACGCGACCAGCGGGATGCTGATCGTCACCAGCGCTACCCGCAGGTACTGGATGACCGCGACCATGCGTTCGTCGCCGCCGAACTCGCGGGTCAGGGCGACCAGCCCGGACGCCCCGCCGGCGACGAGCGCCAGGGACCCCGTCAGCGGGTCGACGAGTCGGTGCAGGCCGAGCAACGCGCCGCCGATCACCGACAGGGCGAGCGTGGCGAACCCGATCACAAGGACCGGAAACCACGACGAACCGAGACCCGACATCGTCTCGGGGTCGGCCATCGTGCCGATGAACACACCGAGCACACCCTGCGCAGCCTGCATGATCGGGCGCGGGATGGCCGGCGGGTCGGGGTCCTCGGGGTCGGGATCGCCATCGTCCGAGCCCGTCGGCCGGGCGGCGCGAAGCCGGGGCGGCCCGAACCCGGCGATGGCCAGAATCGCCGCAACGACGAGTCCGGCGAACAACGCCGCCGCGTCGACGTCGAGAAGTTCGAGGAGGTACGTCGCACCCGCGGTCAGGAGGGCGAGCAGAATCCAACGACGCACTTGGTTGAGGGTATTACCGGAGGTCTCGATACGCCTCGTCGCAAGCTCCTCGGCTACTCGACCAGCGGTATTCGCGCGACGCCCAGGTTCATCGCGGCCATCGGCTTCGGGGTGCCCTGCTGATAGAAGCGGTCGATGGTCTCCACGGTGAGGCCCGAGTCGGCGAGGACGCCCGGGATGTCGCGGGTGAGGTGGCAGCCGCCGGCGACGCGTTTCTGGATCGGCTCGAGCCGTCGCTGCCAGCGGCGCACCGACTCGTCGGGGGCATTGCCGTGTTCGAGGAAATGCAGGGTGCCGCCCCTCTTCACCACGCGCTGCACCTCCGACAACGCCGCCGCGAGGTCCGGGATGGTGCACAGCGTGAAGGTGGTGAGCGCATGGTCGAAGGTGTCGTCGTCGAAGGGCAGGCGCTGACCGTCGAGGCCCGCCCGGTCGATCGGTACGCGTGACCCCGCGACCCGGTCGGCGGCGATCTTCCATCCGCGGTCATTGGGTTCGATGGCCGCGATCCGCGTCACCGTCTCCGGGTAGGCGCCGACGTTGAGCCCGGACCCGAATCCGAGTTCGACGACGTCGCCGGACAGGCCTTCGCAGGTGCGTCGGCGCAGTGGTTCGAGCACCGACATTCCGCAGGTGAGGTTGATCAGGTGGGGCAGGATGCGGTCGTCGTAGAAGCCCATGTGTTCATGGTGCGCCTTGTGGCGTGACGAGCACCACTGTTGTTAGGCCGTGCGGATGACAGGTCGCGTCGTCCTAGGCTGGAGGGATGAATCCCTCGACTCTGCAGGCGCGCGTCATCGTCGACGAGATGATCCGCTGCGGTGTCACCGAGGCGGTCCTGTGCCCGGGGTCGCGCAACGCGCCGTTGGCGTTCGCGCTGCACGCGGCCGATGTCGCGGGTCGCCTTCGGCTGCATGTGCGGATCGACGAACGGTCGGCGGGGTTCCTGGCGCTGGGGCTGGCGGTGTCGTCGGGGCAGCCGGTACCGATCGTGATGACCAGCGGTACCGCGGTGGCCAACATGAGTCCGGCGGTCTTCGAGGCCAACTATGCGCGTGTGCCGCTGGTGGTGGTGAGCGCGAACCGGCCGTATGAGTTGTTGGGGTCGGGGGCGAACCAGACCGTCGAACAGTTCGGCATCTTCGGCACCCAGGTGCGGGCCGCGATCAGTCTCGGTCTCGCCGAGCAGGACCTGGACACCAACAGCCAGTGGCGATCGGCGGTCGGTCGCGTGCTGGCGGCCGCGCGGGGTGCCCGCACCGGCAACGCCGGCCCCGTGCAGTTCGACATTCCGCTGCGTGAACCGCTCGTCCCGGACCCCGAGGTCGGGCCCGACGACGACCTCGGCACGTTCGCCGGCCGGCCGGGCGGTGTGCCGTGGACCCAGGCGCCGGTCGGCAAACTCGACGTGCCGCTGCCCATCGACCTGTCGCTCGACACCGTCGTCGTGTCCGGGCACGGAGCCGGCGTCCACCCGGCGCTGGCCGGGATTCCAACGGTCGCGGAACCGACTGCGCCGCATGCCGATACGCCGCTGCATCCGCTGGCCCTCGATTCGGTACGTCCGCAACAGGCGATCATCTGCGGGCGCCCGACGCTGCACCGTGGGGTGTCGCGGCTGCTGGCCGACCCGGCCGTCACCGTGTATGCCCTGACCACCGGTCCGCGCTGGCCCGATGTCTCCGGCAACGTGTACGCCACCGGGACGCGGGTGGAGCCGACCGGTGAGCCGCGCGAGGAGTGGCTCAAGGAGTGCGCCGACGTGCAGCAGCGGGTGCTCGGCGCCGTCGACGCCGAACTCGACGGTCGGCTCGACGACCCGGCCGCCACCACCGGGCTGCACGTCGCCCGGGTGGTGAGCGCGGCCATGCGGCCGGGCGATCAGCTCGTCGTCGGCGCCAGCAACCCGATCCGCGACGTCGCGCTCGCCGGCCGCGTCACCGACGGTGTGCGGGTGCTGTCCAACCGTGGCGTGGCCGGTATCGACGGCAGCAACTCGACCGCGATCGGTGCGGCGTTGGCGTTGGACCGATCGTCGCCGGGGGCGCACACCATCGCCCTGATGGGTGACCTCACCTTCATCCACGATGCCACCGGACTCGTCATCGGGCCGGGGGAGCCGCGGCCGTCCTGCCTGCGGATCGTGGTGGCCAACGACGACGGCGGCGGCATCTTCGGCCTGCTGGAGCAGGGCGACCCGCGCTACAACAGCGGCCCGTACGTCGGTGCCTACGAGCGGGTGTTCGGCACCCCACATTCCGCCGACCTCGCGTCGCTGTGCGCCGGTTTCCACGTGCCGCATCGGCGGGTGACGATCGGCGAGTTGTCGTCGGTGCTGGCCGAGGATGCGCCCGATGGTGGCGTGGAGGTGGTCGAGGTGATCACCGACCGTGCCCACCTGCGTGCGGTGCATGCGGCGATTGCGGGGCGGGTCGGGTAGGCGACTGCAGGTTCTGGCCGCACTTCCAGGTTCCGGCTTGGACACGGAACTGCGGCCAGAAGCTGGAGGTGCGGCCAGAACGTGGGGGCGGGCGGCGCTACGCTGGTCGACGTGAATCCGACCATCCTGCGGCGTAGCCAGTACGTGCTGGTGCTGCTCGGCATGGTCATCACGACCATGGCGGTGGTGCTGGTCGCAGGATGTCACCGCAACGACGCGCAGATCGACCGGAACACGGCAACCGTGATGGCCGACGTCGTGTCGGCCGACCGGCTGCACGCCGCGGTCAACTTCCAGACCCCCGACGGCGACTTCCACAGTCCGCGGCTCGGGCTGCTGTACCCGACCGAACTGACGCAGGGCCAGCGGATCAGCGTCGAGTACGACGCCACCAACCCCGACCTCGCACGACCCGCCGGGCGCAGCTGGACCCTGGCGATCGTCCCGGCGTTGTCGATCATCGTCGTCGGCTGGCTGATCGTCGGTGCGGTGATGGTGCTGCTCGCCGAGATCAACCGGCGTCTGAACGCGCGGCGTGCCCGCTCAGACGGTGACAACGACGAGGCGGATCAGGACGACACGGATCAGGACGGCACCACCGAGCGTTCCGAACCCGAGACCAGCAACGCCTGATCGTCTTCGAGCATCCGCAGGGTGAATCGGCTGCCGTAGCGCGTCCGCAGCTCGTCGACCACCGCGCGGCCGGAGACGATGCCGTCGGCGTGCGGCACGATCACCTCGTCGATCCAGCCGAGACCTGTCGTCGAGGTGAGACCTGGGGCCTCGGCCGGGTCGTCGAGCAGCCTGAGCGGTTCGATGTCCGCGCCGACGACGCAGGCCCCGGCACTGACACCCAGGTAGGGGAGACCTGCGCGGACGCGGTCGGTGAGCAGTCGGTCGAAGCCGGTGCGGCGCATCGTCGCGAGCAGATGGAAGACGTTGCCACCCGAGACGAAGACGGCGTCGACGGCGTTGAGCGCGATGCCCAGCTGCGCGACCGACATGGCGTCGATGTCGATGTCGACGACGTCGAAGCCTTGGTCGAGCAGCGTGGTGCGATCAAGATCGACCCACGCCCGATCCGGATAGATCGACGACGCGGTCGGGACAAAGCCGACACGCGCGCCGGGCCCGCACCTTTCGGCGAGAAAGCCGGGGACCGCGCCCAGCCAGCGACTGAGCAGCAGCAATTCGGTCACGTCTGAAGTGTCCCTGACATGCGGTGAAACATCCGAGGTCGACGCCCGGGCGTGTTCATCCGATCTTCGACATGTCGTCACGTGTTACCACCACCGAGGACAAGCCCCTGCCGGACACTGGCGGCATGCGGGTCGCGATTGTCGCCGAGAGCTTCTTGCCGCAGATGAACGGAGTGGTCAATTCCGTCCTGCGGGTGGTCGACCATCTCGAAAGAACCGGCCATCAGGCATTCGTCATCGCCCCCGACACCCCGCGCGGTGAGCTTCCCGCGCCCCGGATGGTCGGGCGGCGGACCCCGGTACACCTGGTCCCGTCGGTGATGGTGCCGAAGGTGACGTCGCTGCCGATCGGGGTGCCCACCCCCTCCTTGTACCGGGCGCTGCGCGACGTCGAGCCCGACGTGGTGCACCTGGCGTCGCCATTCGTGATCGGAGCGGCCGGTGCCGTCGCCGCCCGCCACCTGGACATACCGTCGGTCGCCGTCTTCCAGACCGACGTGGCGGGGTTCGCCGCGAGCTACGGCCTCGCGGTGACCTCGCGACTCGCCTGGCGCTATACCCGACGACTGCACGAAATGTGCGACCGTACCCTCGCACCGTCGTCGGAGACCATGAAAGACCTTGCCCTGCGCGGTGTTCCGCGACTGTTTCGCTGGGGACGTGGTGTGGACGTCGAGCAGTTCGACCCGGTACACCGCGACCCGCAACTCCGTGCTGGGTGGGGTGCCGAGGATCGGCTGGTCGTTGGTTTCGTCGGCCGGCTGGCACCGGAGAAGCACGTCGAGCGGCTCGCCGCCCTCGCGCAGGACCCGTCGGTGCAGCTCGTGATCGTCGGCGACGGCCCGGAACGGTCACGGCTCGCCTCGATGATGCCCGGCGCGGTGTTCACCGGGGAACTGCGGGGAGCGCTTCTTGCCCGTGCGTACGCCAGCTTCGACGTCTTTGTCCACGCCGGCGAGCACGAGACCTTCTGCCAGACCATCCAGGAGGCGATGGCCTCCGGACTGCCGGTCATCGGACCCGACGCGGGTGGCCCGCGGGATCTGGTCGCGCACGTCCGCACCGGCTACCTGCTCGCGCCCGACGAGTTCGCGGACCGGCTGCCGTCGGTGGTCGACGTCCTGCGCGACCCGGTACTGCGCACCGAGATGGGACGCTCCGGCCTGAACGCCGTACGCGCCCGCACCTGGCCGGCGGTGTGCGATCAACTACTCGGCCACTATCGCGCGGTGACCGGGATTGACGACGTGCAGAGCCTCGCCGGCTGAGTCGCCCCGGTTGAGACGCACGGCGCGATGCCGCTCGGCGTCCCCGCGGGCGGTAGCGTGGTCGGCATGGGAACGGGCTCGCAGGATCGCGCAACTCTCGACAAGGATCCGGCCGAGGTTGCGGCGATGTTCGACGGCGTCGCCAAGCGCTACGACCGCACCAACACGGTGCTGTCGTTCGGGCAGGACCGCAGCTGGCGTAAGAAGACCCGCCGCGCGCTCGACCTGCGACCCGGAGACATCGTCCTCGATCTCGCCGCCGGGACCGCGGTGTCGACGGTGGAGCTCGCGACGTCCGGCGCGCACTGTGTGGCCGCCGATTTCTCGCTGGGCATGCTGAAGGCCGGTGCCCACCGCGACGTCCCCAAGGTCGCCGCCGATGCGCTGGCCCTGCCGTTCGCCGACGAATCCTTTGACGCCGTCACCATCTCGTTCGGGCTGCGCAATGTCCACGATGCCCCGAAGGCGTTGTCGGAGTTGCGGCGGGTTTTGAAACCCGGTGGGCGATTGGTGATCTGCGAGTTCTCCACGCCGACGCTGCGTCCGTTCCGGACCGTGTACATGGAGTACCTGATGAAGGCCCTGCCCGCGGTCGCGACGAAGGTGTCGAGCAACCCGTCCGCGTATGTGTATCTCGCCGAATCGATTCGGGCCTGGCCGGACCAGCCGCATCTCGCAGCGCTGATCCGGTCGGCGGGCTTCTCGAATGTGGCCTGGCAGAACCTCACCGGCGGGATCGCGGCGATTCATTCGGCCGTTCGTTAGGTACGCGCAGGGGGACGTTGACCCGATCCCTGAGGAGCCCCGCGAGCAACGAGCGGGGCGTCACGAAGGGCCCCCGACAGGCCCCTTCGTGACGCTCGCAAGCTCGCTCCTCAGGGAACGGTGGACGCTCGCAAGCTCGCTCCTCAGGGGGCGGTGGCGACGTTTCCCCCTGATCCCTGAGGAGCCCCGTGAGGAACGAGCGGGGCGTCACGAAGGGTCATGCCGAATGCTGCTCCTCGTCGGTCGCAGTCGACACCCCGTGCGGCACAGGACACCCGGGCGCGAACGTGCCCAGTTCGTCGAGCCGATACCCATTCGGGTAGCCGCGGACCTGAGGTGTCTGACGACCGAACAACGGCTCCGTCCGCGGACGCGCGAACAACCGGATGGCGAGGCCCCGCGCCTTGAGACCTCCGCGCGCCAGAACCCGCTCGACGACAGTGGGTTTCGGGTAGCCGAATGCCTCCAGCAGCCGATCGTCCATGAGCGCGAACGACAATCGACGCACCACCGGACGCGGCAGGAGGCGGTACGGCATGAAGGTGCCGAGTAGATCGAGGGTGGCGTCGGCAACGGCCAGCGACTTGGCGCTGTAGCTGAAGTGACGTTCCTCGTAGTCGTTGTAGAACCGTTCGAACTCCGCGTAGGTCTCGGGGATTTCCTTGATCGCCATGTGTTTTCCGAGGCGACGGTAGTGGTTGGTGAGGCCGGTGACCTCGTGTTCGGTGAGCGTGCGCCACTCGTAGGCGTTGACCCACTCCACCGGACAGACCACGAACGTCGACAGGACGTAGAGCATGTCGTCGTTGGAGATGTCGTACATCGCGTGCATCTGATTGATGCGACGGATGCCGGCTCGCCCGGCAGGACTGTCGAATCCATGCTCGACCGGCGCGTCGAGCAGCAAGACGGTGTCGTCGTAGCGCTTCTGCGTGTTCTCAGTGAATTGCCGGGTGTCGTAGAGCAACTCGCCGATGGACGGCACCGCGTAGGTGCGGAAGAGCGCGAAGCTCAGTGCCTGGGTCATGCCCCAGGGGAACTCCTGCGTGGCGAGCAGCCGCGCGATCGCGACCGGGTCGTCGACAGCGTCGATCTGGTCGATCTCGCCCCGAAGTCGGTAGCGCGTGGCGAGCCGATTCTGGATGGCGCGTTGGGCGCGGGTGGCGGCTGCGGTGACGACGGACATGGGTTGGAACATATCACCTGGTTTGTTCCAACGCCGCTCGGGGCAGGTCAGCGGAACGGCGGCCGGTCGTCGACGCGGGTGGACACGCGGCCGGCGGTGCGCCATGCCCGCGCAACCAGGTCGGCGTCGTCGGGGGTGATCAGGTTGCCCATCACCCGCACCACCAGCGACATCAGCCGGGCCGATCGGATACCCGGTCGTCCCAGCGCCGGCACCGCCTGCGGCACGGTGAGCAGGCCGGCCAGGCGCCGCGCCGCGGAGAACGCCAAGCCGTAGTGCCCGACGAGCAGGTCGCGCCAGCGGGTGGTGTGGTCGGGGGAGCGGCGGGTGTCGTCGAGCAGTTCGACGGCGAGTCGCCCGGTCTCGAGGGCGTAGTCGATGCCCTCGCCGTTGAGCGGGTTGACGCAGGCCGCCGCGTCGCCGATGAGCATCCAGTTGCGTCCGGCGACCCCGGTCACCGCGCCGCCCATCGGCAACAGCGCCGACGTCACGAGGCGCGGAGGTCCATCGATGCCCCATTCGTCGCCGACCATCCGGGCGTAATGCTCGAGGATCGGTCGCAGCGCCATGTGCGCCGGTCGCTTGGCGGTGGCGAGTGCCCCGACGCCCACGTTGAGCAGCCCGCCCGACACCGGCAGCGGTCCGGGGGCGACGTCGCCGAGCGGGAACACCCAGCCGTACCCAGGTAGCAGGTCGCCGTCGGGGCCGCGCAGTTCCAGATGGGAGCCCATCCAGTTGTCCTCGGCCCGGCGGGACGGCACGTACGCACGCGCGGCCACCCCGTAGGCGGTGTCGCGATGCCACTGGCGGCCGAGCGTCTTGCCGAGGCCGGAGCGCACACCGTCCGCGACGATGACGTCGCGCACCGCGATCGAGCGTCGCCCGTGCCCGTCGTCGACGATCACGTCGGTGATCCGCCCGTCCGCGAGCGTGGCGTCGACAGCTTTGGCGCCCTGCACCATTCGCGCGCCGCGGCCGACCGCGTGAGCGCGCAGGGCGTCATCGAACTCCGTGCGGGACACCGCGCTGCCGTAGGCCGGAAAACGGCCGGACGGCCACGGCACCCGCTGCTCGGCGCCCCAGCCGTGCAGGTCCAGCCCGGCGATGCGGGGCCGATCGTCCAGGAACGCGCCCAGCCCGAGGTCGTCGAGCTCGGCGACGGCCCGCGGGGTGAGTCCGTCGCCGCAGGTCTTGTCGCGCGGAAACGTCGCCGCATCCAGCAGCACCACGTCATGCCCGGCGGCCGCTGCATGCGCGGCCGCCGCCGACCCACCCGGACCGGCGCCGACCACGAGGACATCGGCCCGTGCGGGGATCGTGGGCGGGGGTATGTCGCTACTCACCCGACCAGTATGTCGGGCCGCGACTACGACTAGGCTCGGCACCATGGCAGCCGTGCCCGAAGGCCGACTGCGACCGACGACGAGATGGAGCGGCTAGCGCGTGAAGTCCACATTCGCCGGGTTGGACCTGGGCACCGACGAGTTCGCCGAGACGGTCCGATCGTCGTTGGCGCAGGTCGAGGACTTGTTGCTGACCGAGCTGTCGTCGGGTGACGAGATCATGACCGAGGCCGCGACGCACCTGGCCAAGGCCGGTGGCAAACGCTTCCGTCCCATGTTCGCGATCCTGTCTGCGCAGTTCGGAGCGCGGCCGGACGCGTCGGAAGTCATCACCTCAGCGACGGTCGTGGAGATGATCCACCTCGCCACGCTGTACCACGACGATGTGATGGACGAGGCGCAGCTCCGCCGCGGCGCCGCCAGCGCGAACTCCCGGTGGACCAACTCGGTCGCGATCCTGTCCGGTGACTTCCTGTTCGCCCGCGCATCGCGGCTGGTGTCGACGCTCGGCCCCGAGGCGGTCCGCATCATCGCCGAGACGTTCGCGGAGCTGGTGACCGGTCAGATGCGCGAAACCGTGGGAGTGCGCGAGGGCGGCGACCCGATCGAGCACTACCTGCAGGTGGTGTGGGAGAAGACCGGGTCGCTGATCGCCGCATCCGGCCGGTTCGGTGCGATGGCCGCGGGCGCCACCGCCGACGACGTCGAGCGGCTGTCGAAACTCGGCGACATCATCGGCACCGCATTCCAGGTGTCCGACGACATCATCGACATCAGCTCGGTCAGCGGTGACTCCGGCAAGACGCCGGGCACCGACCTGCGCGAAGGCGTCCACACGCTGCCGGTGCTGTACGCCCTGCGCGACGACGACGCCGAGGCGAAACGACTTCGGGACCTGCTGCTCGACCCCGCGACCGGTGCGGCCCGGCCGGTCACCGACGATGCCGCGGTCGCCGAGGCCATCGAGGTGCTCAACGCGTCGTCGGGGATGAAGGCGGCACACAATCGGTTGCGCGCCTACGCCGACGAAGCGGAGTCGGTTCTCGCCCAGCTACCCGACGGCCCCGCGCACGGCGCATTGAGTTCGCTGGTGCGCTACACCATCGACAGGACGGGATAGCCGGAACGGGTTCTGGCCGCACCTGCAGCTTCTGGCCGCAGTTCCGTGTCCAAGCCGGAACCTGGAAGTGCGGCCGGAACTGTCGGTGCCCTCGATGACGGAGCCCGGAAACTCTGCTGACCTCTCAGTCGTTTGGCACAGTGACAGCACCCCGGCGACGGGCGTCGGGCGATGCGGGAGAACGAGGGACACATGCACTTCAATGGTCTGAAGACGGCCGCGTTGATGGGGCTGATGTCGGCGATCATCGTCGGCATCGGCGCGATGTTCCAGAGCCCGACGATCCTGCTGTTCGCGGTGGTGCTCGCGATCGGCACCAATGCCTACGTCTACTTCAACTCCGCCAAGCTGGCCCTGCGGTCGATGCGTGCGCAGCCGGTCACCGAGGTCGAGGCGCCGGTGCTGTACCGCATCGTCCGCGAGCTCGCGACCACCGCACGTCAGCCGATGCCGGCGCTCTACATCAGTCCGACCGAGTCACCCAACGCCTTCGCGACCGGCCGCAACCCGAAGAACGCCGCCGTCTGCTGCACCGCGGGCATCCTGCGGCTCCTCGACGAGCGGGAGCTGCGCGCGGTGCTCGGCCACGAACTATCGCACGTCTACAACCGCGACATCCTGATCTCTTCCATCGCCGGCGCGATGGCGTCCATCATCACCGGCCTGGCGAACTTCGCGTTCTTCTTCGGCGGCGGTCGCAACGGCAACGGTCCCGGAATCCTCGGCGTGCTGTTGATCACGCTGCTCGGCCCGCTGGCCGCAAGCGTCATCAAGATGTCGGTGTCGCGGTCGCGCGAGTATCAGGCCGATCAGTCGGGTGCCGAGCTCACCGGCGACCCGCTCGCGCTCGCGTCGGCGCTGGCCAAGATCAGCGGCGGCATCGACCGCGCACCGCTGCCCGAGGACCCGAAGATCGAGTCGCAGTCGCACCTGATGATCGCCAACCCGTTCCGTGGTGGCGGCGTCGCCAAACTCTTCTCCAGCCACCCGCCGACCGAGGACCGGATCGCGCGGCTGCATGAGATGGCGAGGCGGTCGGGCCGCGGCTAGCCGGCTCTGGATTCTCGCGGCGCGATTGCGGGTTTTGTCGGCGAGATGATGAAGGCCGAGGGTCAGCGGTAGTTCACGAACTGCAGCGCGATCCCGAAGTCCTCGCCCTTGAGCAGCGAGATGACGGCCTGGAGGTCGTCGCGCTTCTTGCTGGAGACGCGGAGTTCGTCGCCCTGGATCTGCGCCTTGACGCCCTTGGGGCCCTCGTCGCGGATCTTCTTGGAGATCTTCTTGGCGTGGTCGGAATCGATGCCCTGGACCAGGGTGCCGGTGATCTTGAACGTCTTGCCGGAGGCGGCGGGTTCGCCGGCGTCGAACGCCTTGAGCGAGATGTCGCGGCGGATCAGCTTCTCCTTGAACACCTCGAGCCCGGCCTGTGCGCGCTCCTCGGCGTCGGAGGTGATGACGATCGCTTCCTCGCCGGACCACTCGATGCCGGTGTTGGTGCCGCGGAAGTCGTAGCGCTGCGACAGCTCCTTGGCCGCCTGGTTGAGGGCGTTGTCGACCTCCTGGCGATCGATCTTGCTCACCACGTCGAACGATGAATCAGCCATGCCCGACAGCCTATCGGGCGTGCCGGGGACGTCTGGCCGGAACCCATCGGGGACTGCGCTGAGCAGCCGGTTTGCGTGGATACCGGCACGTCGTTGTATTCTTCACGGCGTTGTTCTCACAGCCGTCCGGCGGTTGGATGGACAGCACCGGCAGGTTGCCCGAGCGGCCAAAGGGAGCGGACTGTAAATCCGTCGCGCAAGCTACATAGGTTCGAATCCTATACCTGCCACAACGTGGTCATACGCTGACAAGTCGGCGCTCGCCACCGGTCGTGAAGTGCGATTTGGTGAGCGCCGGTTTTGGTGTGTAACCTCGTTAAGGCTCTCGAGCAGAAATGCCCGGGGACACGCCCCCTTAGCTCAGTCGGCAGAGCGTTTCCATGGTAAGGAAAAGGTCGACGGTTCGATTCCGTCAGGGGGCTCGCTGGACCCCAGTCCACATGGCGGTGTAGCTCAGCTGGTTAGAGCGCACGACTCATAATCGTGAGGTCGAGGGATCGAGCCCCTCCACCGCTACACATCGGTGCCGAACCAGTTCGGAGCCGACACGCAAAGGGCGCGCCGAGCCCGCCGAACGTACCACCCGAAAGAAGGCAACGAAGTGGCCTCCTCAACAGATGTTCGCCCCAAGATCACCTTGGCGTGCGAGGTGTGCAAGCACCGTAACTACATCACCAAGAAGAACCGTCGCAACGATCCCGATCGTCTCGAGATCAAGAAGTTCTGCCCGAACTGCGGCAAGCACCAGGCGCATAAGGAATCGCGCTGAGCGCATCACCGGCGATTCCGGTATGAACGACCATGCGGGCTGCCTCTTGACGCAAGAGGTGGCCCGCAGCCGTAGGGCGGCGAACCGGTCCGCACTGACCGGCCTCTCGCCCGACGGCCCCGACAGCCAGCAGTCGCCACGGGGTTTGGCGGAGTGAAGGAGCGGCACCCGATGTCAGTGACCGAAACCGAGATCGCGCAGCGGATCGAGGATCTGAAGAACGGTGTCAAGCTGACTCCGGAGGAGATCGCAGCCCACACCAAAGAGATGGTGGGCTACAACTACACCGTCGACGACTACTACGAGGTCGGCCGCGAAGAGGTCCGCAAACACGCCCGCGCTGTCCAGGACGATCACCCCGTCCACTGGAACGAGCAGATGGCCGCCGAGATGGGGCATGACACCCTCATTGCCGCGCCCACGTTCGTCTCCGTTCTCGGCATCATCGCCCAGCGTCGACTGTTCGAGGACATCGTCACCGGCTACGACCTGTGGCAGATCATGCAGACCGATCAGCGTCTGGTGTTCCACCAGCCCGTCAAGGTGGGCGATCAGCTCATCTGCGACGTCTCGCTCGAGTCGTTCCGCCAGATGGCCGGCACCGACGTGATGGTCACCAAGAACATCATCTGGAATCAGTACGACGAGCCGGTGATGACCACCTGGACCAGCCTCGTCGCGCGGCCGGCCGTCGAGGCCGATCCCGAGGTTCTCGACAAGCTCGAGCACGTGATGATGAAGGTCGACCGCGAAGCGGTCATGCCCAAGACCGTGCACGGACCGTTCGAGCGGTACTCGCTGCCCGATCCGCAGGTCGATCCGAAGCCGTACTCGGCGATCAACTTCGACGACCTGTCCGTCGGCCAGGAACTGCCGGCGATCACCAAGACGCTGACCCGGGGCAACCTGGTCAACTACGCGGGTGTGGCCGGCGATCCCAACCCGATCCACTTCTCCGACGAGGTCGCGAAGGTGATCGGCCTGGAGACCGTCGTCGCGCACGGCATGCAGTCGATGGGTCTCGGTGCGAGCTTCGTCAGCAGCTTCGTCGGCGACCCGGCCGCGATCTTCGAGTACAACGTGCGCTTCACCAGCCCGGTCTACGTGCCGGCCGAGGGATACGCGCAGGTCGACTTCACCGGCAAGATCAAGTCGCTCGATCCGGAGACCCGCCGCGGCGTGATCGCCATCGTCGCCAAGCAGGGCGATCGCAAGATCTTCGGTCGCGCGTTGGCGCACGTGCAGTTCAACTGAGGTCGTCGCCGCCCGATAAGCGGCTCACTGCCCCCGAACGTGACCGCCTGCATCACGTGGCAGCGGGGTCGATTGGATAATCCAGTTCGCGCCCGTCTCCGGTGATGTCCGCGGTCAGTTTGCGGCGGCGCGGGGCCAGATGGTGGCCACCATGAACCGCATCGAGCACACGGTCCATCATCGTGGGCCACCCGTACACGATGTCCTGGTAGGTCATGGGCATGCGGTGCAGGTCCGAGGCTGGTGGCGATCTGGTCGCGTCGACGGTCCTCCTGGTAATTGTCGCTGACGGTGTGGTGCGCCCTGCTGTCGATCTCGATCAGGAGGCGGTCGCCCACCTTCAGGTCGACATGCCCGAGTCCGGGCACGTAGACCTGCACCTCGACCTTGAGGCCCAGGCTTCGCAGCCGGAGCCGAGCCATCGTCTCCGTGCCGGAGGCGGCGCGTTCGTCACACCTGTCGAGACATGCCCACAGGTGCTTTGGCCCGCCGGCGAACGCGGATTCGACCTCGCGGGGTGTCAGGAGTTCGGATGCCAGCAATCCGCTGCGCATCCGCACTGACATGTTCAGCAACGAGTCGCACACGACCGTGACGCCCTCGGCGTCGAGGCATCGGATTGCGTGGCGCAGTGCGGTGAGTGGATCGTCGAGAATGGTCGTCACCGGGAGGGGTCGGCCGAAGTGGCGGCAATACCGGCCCGGGTGATCGCGGTTGGCCTGAGAGTTGCCGCGGAGGTGCAGTTTATCGATCTGCGGCGGGATCCAGACCCCGTAGTGCTCGAGTGCGGTGACGCAACTCAGTACACCGCCCCTGCGGACCGCCGCCAGCGCTTTGGGGTCGGCCGACGGGATGGAGTACCAACTGTTGCCCTCACGCGTGTACACCCCCTGCCTCAGCCCACGACGCAGGTCCACGTCGGTGACACCGGTGCTGCGGAGTTCGCGTCGGTGGTAGACGCCGAGATCGTTCATGCCGCTAGATTGTGGTGCGGAGCGGCGGAAGGCCGATGTGCTCATCCACAGGCTCCTGAACCTGTGGAGAGTGACCGTCCGCATCACCTGTGCGCGTGCTCGACTGGATAATCCAGCCGAGCACGCTCAGCGGTGACGTCCACGGTCATGCGGAGCCTGGATCTGGCTCCCGGCCAGCCGGGTCCGCACCCGTTTTGGGTTCCGGGCGACGAGTGTTCTACACTGAAGTGTCTGGATTGACTTGAGACTTGCGCGCTACCCATAGGGTGGCGCGTTGGTTGTGTGAGGAGCTTTTCCTCAGGGTCGGCCCAGATGGCAGCTGTAGCGTGGCGAGAGCCGCGGCACAGTCGCAAAGGGGCGTAGCTCAACTGGCAGAGCAGCGGTCTCCAAAACCGCAGGTTGCAGGTTCAAGTCCTGTCGCCCCTGCCCTGGTGAGGGCATACGTTGACGAGAGGAACCTCGAAGTGAGCAAGCGAGATCGAGCTGCCCGCGCCAAAGGCGCCGCGGACGACGCCGCCACCGACTCGGTGGAGGAGCTCGAGAGTCGCGACGTCGAGGAGACCGGCGCTGAGTCGGGTGGCACGGAGTCGAGTGAACTCCGTCCCTCGGGCAAGCGTTCGTCGCGCCGTCGTTCGTCGGCGGGTGCCCCCAGCACCGACAGCGGCTCGGACACCGACACCGGTTCCGACGTCGCCGTCAAGGAACGCAAGAAGAAGGCCGATGCAGGCCAGAGTCGCAATCCGTTCGTTCGGATCTGGGTCTTTCTGCAGCAGGTCGTCGCCGAACTGAAGAAGGTCATCTGGCCCACCCGCCGGGAGATGATCACCTACACGATTGTCGTGCTGGTTTTCGTGATCATCATGACCGCCTTCATCTCCGGTCTCGACCTGGTCTTCGCCAGGGGAGTCCTCTGGCTCTTCGGCTGACAATCCACGCGAGTGGATCGCGGCCGAGCCTGGACGACCGGAAACGAAAGAGGAGCGTGGGCTGCAATGAGCACCCCGGAGAACGAGATCGAATCGGCCCCCGAGTCGGTCGACGTCGCGGCGATCGACGCTGTCGACGAGACCAACGACCCGGCAGTCGAGGCCCAGATCGAGGCCGCCGCGGATGACGAAGCAGCCGTCGACGGTGGCGAGGTCGCCGTCGAAGAAGCCGAGGCCGTAGAGGACGCCGTCGCCGACGAGGTCGACGTGGCCGACGAGGTCGCTGCCGAAGAGGCTCCCGCCGAAGAAGCAGACCCGGTGGAGGAACTGCGCAAGCAGCTTCGTCGGGCCCCGGGTGACTGGTACGTCATCCATAGTTACGCCGGCTACGAGAACAAGGTGAAGGCCAACCTCGAGACCCGCGTGCAGAACCTCGACGTCGGTGACTACATCTTCCAGGTCGAGGTGCCGACCGAAGAGGTCACCGAGATCAAGAACGGTCAGCCGAAGAAGGTCAACCGCAAGGTGCTGCCGGGCTACATCCTGGTGCGCATGGACCTCAACGACGAGTCGTGGGGCGCCGTGCGCAACACGCCCGGTGTGACCGGGTTCGTCGGCATGACGTCCAAGCCGTCGCCGCTGTCGCTCGACGAGGTGCTGCAGTTCCTGATGCCGCGCGTCGAGGCCAAGAAGCCGGCAGCCCAGAGGGGCACCGCGGCCGAGGGTGTCGAGGCCGCTGCCGCTGCCGCGACCGCCGTCATCGAGGTCGACTTCGAGGTCGGCGAGTCGGTCACTGTCATGGACGGCCCGTTCGCGACGCTGCCCGCGTCGATCAGCGAGGTCAACGCCGAACAGCGCAAGGTCAAGGTGCTCGTGTCGATCTTCGGTCGCGAGACACCCGTGGAACTCGGCTTCAACCAGGTCGAGAAGATTTAACGACCCTTCGTGACGCTCGCAAGCTCGCTCCTCAGGGAACGGTAAACCCGGTCCCTGAGGAGCCCGCGAGGAACGAGCGGGCGTCACGAAGGGCCGACACAACAACCCGGTCCCTGAGGAGCCCGCGAGGAACGAGCGGGTGTCACGAAGGGCCGGACACAAGACTTTCACGTCTCCAGCGGACGTGGATTTGCAAGGAACAAACAAGGAACAGAGATGCCTCCCAAGAAGAAGAAGCTCGCCGGGATCATCAAGCTCCAGATCCAGGCAGGCCAGGCCAACCCGGCTCCGCCCGTGGGTCCGGCGCTCGGTCAGCACGGCGTGAACATCATGGAGTTCTGCAAGGCGTACAACGCGGCGACCGAGTCGCAGCGCGGCAACGTCGTGCCGGTCGAGATCTCGGTCTACGAAGACCGGTCCTTCGACTTCAAGTTGAAGACCCCGCCCGCCGCAAAGCTCCTGCTGAAGGCCGCCGGCCTGCAGAAGGGCTCGGGCGAGCCGCACACCAACAAGGTCGGCAAGGTGAGCATGGACCAGGTCCGTGAGATCGCCAAGACCAAGCAGGAAGACCTCAACGCCACCGACATCGACCAGGCCGCGAAGATCATCGCCGGTACTGCTCGGTCGATGGGGATCACGGTCGACGGCTGAGAGATCTCGGTACCTGATCTCGATACGCTGCTCGCCTAGCGGCTCGCAGCTACTCGATCAGCGAGGGAAGTCCCGCTACTCGATCAGCGAGGGGAAGTCCCGCTACTCGATCACCGAGGGACCAGCGAAAGAGAAAGCGTGGGAGGGCCGGCTCGGCCCATCAACCACCAACCCGAATCATCAACACGGAGAAAGAACAGAGCAATGGCACAGAAGAGCAAGGCCTACCGCGCCGCCGCGGAGCAGGTCGACAAGAGCAAGCTGTACAGCCCGCTGGAAGCTGCACAGCTCGCCAAGGACACGTCGTCCAAGAACACCGATTCGACCGTCGAGGTCGCAATGCGCCTGGGCGTCGACCCGCGCAAGGCCGACCAGATGGTCCGCGGCACCGTCAACCTGCCCAACGGCACCGGTAAGACCGCCCGCGTGATCGTGTTCGCCGCCGGCGACAAGGCTGCGGAGGCCGTCGCCGCCGGAGCCGACGAGGTCGGCGCCGAGGACCTGATCGAGAAGATCCAGGGCGGCTGGCTCGACTTCGATGCGGCGATCGCCACCCCGGACCAGATGGCCAAGGTCGGCCGCATCGCGCGTGTCCTCGGACCGCGTGGTCTCATGCCGAACCCGAAGACGGGCACCGTGACCACCGACGTCACCAAGGCCGTCAACGACATCAAGGGCGGCAAGATCACCTTCCGCGTCGACAAGGCCTCGAACCTGCACTTCGTCATCGGCAAGGCATCGTTCGGCGCCGAGAAGCTGGCCGAGAACTACGGCGCGGCGTTCGACGAGATCATGCGTGCGAAGCCGTCGGCCGCCAAGGGCCGCTACATCAAGAAGGTCACCGTCTCGACCAACACGGGCCCGGGCATCCCGGTCGACCCGGCAGTGACCCGCAACTTCACGGAGACGGCGCAGTCCTGAGCTGACCGCCACCTAGGCGAAGGGGACGACCACAATGAGTGGTCGTCCCCTTCGTCGTCTGGTCCACCTCGTCGACGACGTGTGAACGTTCGGCGACGACATCGGAGTTTGTCCGGCGTCGCACGATCAAATCCGCTAAGACGGAGACAGTGCGACGGTGAACGCGCGCCCTGCTCACAACGGACTGCGACGACAGGTGGAGAGATCTGATGGATGCGAGACCGACGAAGCTGGCCATCATCGGAGCGGGGGCGGTCGGAACCGCCGTCGCCTACGCGTCGTTGATCCGCGGTGTCGCGCGGACCATCGCGCTCATGGACATCAACACGGCGAAGGTCACCGCCGAGGTGCTCGACATGTCGCACGGGCTGGAGTTCGTGCCGCGCGCCGACGTCATCGGTGACGACGACGTCGCGGTCTGCGCCGACGCGGATGTGGTGGTCTTCACCGCGGGCGCGAAGCAGAAACCCGGGCAGTCTCGCCTCGAATTGGCCGAGGCCACAGTCGGTTTGACGAAGAAGATCATGCCGGGGGTGCTGGAGGTGGCACCCAACGCCGTCTACATCATGGTCACCAATCCGGTGGACCTCGTCACCTACGCGGCGCTGAAGTTCAGCGGGCTGCCCAACTCTCAGGTCTTCGGCTCCGGGACGGTGCTCGACTCGTCGAGGCTTCGGTGGCTGATCGCCCAGCACTGCGACGTCGCGGTGCAGAACGTGCACGCCTACATCGTCGGCGAGCACGGCGACAGTGAGATCCCGCTGTGGAGTTCGGCGACCATCGGCGGCGTGCCGTTGACACATTGGAAGCCGCTGCCCGGCGGCGAACCGATCGACGCCGCGGCTCGTGACCGCATCCACCACGAGGTGGTGCACGCGGCGTACAAGATCATCGAGGGCAAGGGCGCGACGAACAACGCGATCGGCTTGGCGACCGCCCGCATCGTCGAGGCGGTGCTCAACGACGAGCACCGCGTCCTCCCGGTGTCGACGGTGGCCGCCGGTTATGAGGGTCTCGACGACGTCTGTCTCTCATTGCCGACCGTCGTCGACCGGGCCGGTGCGCAGACCCGTCTGGAGATGCCGATGTCCGACGATGAACTCGCCGGGCTGATGAGTTCGGCCGAGACGCTGCGCGGGATGCAGGCCAAGTTCGGGTTGTAGCCGTACCGCGTTCGCACGAACTCCCCGGCAACCGGTGACCGGCGGTTCCGGGTCCCGCTACCGTTGTCTCATTCGATGAGGAATGTCCGGAAGAGGGTTGTCATGCGAGGCGTGTGCAGATCGATGATGGGTGCGATGGCGGTCGCAGCACTGGTGTTGCTCGGACCTGCTGTGTCGATCGCGCCGGCCAGTGCCGTGACGGTCTACTCCGACTGCGACGAGCTCAACGCCGACTACCCGCACGGCGTCGGCGAGCCCGGTGCCGTGGACTCCACGTCGGGTGTGCCGGTCACCGATTTCACCGTGGATCAGGAACTGTACGACGCCAACGCGTCCGGGCGTGACCGTGACAAGGACGGCATCGCCTGCGAGCAGCACTGATCGGTGTACACCGCACGGGAGGACGAGAACCGTCGCCTGCTACGCGCCCGCGACGCGATCGACCGCGCGTACGCGGAGCCCCTCGATGTCGGCACCCTTGCCGCCATCGCGGTGATGTCGCCCGCGCACTTCACTCGACGATTCCGGAATCTGTTCGGTGAGACGCCACATCGGTATCTGCAGCGGCGTCGGATGGAACGGGCGTGTGCGATGCTGCGCCGGCAGATGTCGGTGACCGATGTCGCGCTGGCCGTCGGTTACGACAGTCTCGGTACCTTCAGCCGGACGTTCACCGCGATCATCGGCCGCAGCCCCATCGCCTACCGCCGGTCCGCGGTGCCGGTGCCGGTGCCGTCGTGCTTCGTCCGCGAGTGGACCAGGCCTTCCGCTGCCACCGGTCCGGCTGATCTCAGCAGTTTCGGAGAAGCGCCGCACGCAGGCGCGGTCGTAACGTCGTCGCCATGATCAACGGAATCAGCATCCACTCCATTTACGTGCTCGATCAGGACGCGGCCCTCGAGTTCTACGTCGGCAAACTGGGATTCGAGGTCGACACCGACGTCGACATGGGTTTCATGCGGTGGCTCACCATCCATGCACCCGGGGATTCGGGCCGGCAGATCCTGCTCGAGCGACCGGGTCCGCCCGCGCTTGCGGAGGACGCGGCGGCGCGGGTGCGTGAACTCGTCACGCAGGGCGCGATGCCCGCGACGATCCTCTCCACCGACGACTGCCGCGCCACCTACGCCGACCTCCTCGCCAAGGGCGTGGAGTTCACCCAGGAACCCGAGGATCAGCCGTACGGGATCGACTGCGCGTTCCGGGACCCGTTCGGCAACAACATCCGGATGACGCAGCGGCCCGAACAGGAGCGGGAGATCACCGACGACGACATCGCTCGGTGGGCGCCGGCGGAGTGAGCTTCCGTGTCGGCCGATCCGTCAATCGGTCGGCGCTCGACGGGTCACCCGGTCCCATAGCCGCTCGGTGTAGCGGCCGTCGATGCTCCGTCCGGTCGGGAAGTCGGCCGCGTTCAGTTCCCGGCCCAACCGACCCTCGAGGCACCCGACGCAGAGGTGACCGATGCGGTCGGGCACGACGCTGAGCCAGAGGTCGTCGTTCACCATGTAGTACTCGTCGACGCGCTGGAGGTTCCACCCGCAGTCCAGGCAACGCCAGTCGATGACCTCCAGGATGATCCAGAACTCGCTGCGGCCGCCGTCGCGGAGGTGCAGTGTGCGGGTCCACAGGGTGCCGGCCACCTCGGTCAGGTCAGTGCCGGCGCGCTGCATGTGGTCGTCGATGATCTGTTCGATCTCGACACGGCCGCCGACCTGGTAGAGCTGCGACGGTGACTCCGCCCCGTCCGATGACACCTCGACCTTGCGCAGCGCCCAGACGACCTTCGCCTCGGGGTCGTTGCAGGGATAGGAGAACCCGGCGGGTTCATCGATCAATGACACGAGAGAGATTGTGCCGGACTGATTCGGCCCGGTTCGTCCTCCCGGTCTTGGCAAATTCTCCGCACGTTTGTGGGGGAGGAACGGATTTCGGGGGGAGGAACAAGAAAGAGGGAACCGATCGGGCCGCTGGATAGTCTGAAAGATATGCGCGATGACAAGCTGCTCACCCGGATCGCCGCTCTGCTCAATCAGGCCGAGGGCACGGACAACCCGCACGAGGCCGAGACCTTCATGCAGGCCGCACAACGTCTGGCGACCGCTGCGTCGATCGATCTCGCCGTCGCCCGATCGCATGATCCGGCCGGCCGGCGCGCGACGGTGCCCGTGTCGCGGCAGGTGACGATCGGGGAGAAGGGCAAACGCGGGCTGCGCACCTACGTGCAACTGTTCGTGGCCATCGCCCGCGCCAACGACATCACAGTCGACGTCGCGGGCAACTCGACGTACGTGGTCGCCTACGGTTTCCCCGCCGACATCGACACCTGCGAGACGCTCTACACGTCTTTGGTGGTGCAGATGGTCGCGGCCAGCGACGCGTACCTGCGATCGGGTGCCTACAAGGACGAGGAGTTCTCGCGGGTCGTCACGCGCGGGTCGGGATGGCGCACCCGCCGTGTGGTCGAGACCAAGCCGCTGTCACCGATCACGGCGCGGCTCAACTTCCAGTCGGCCTTCGCCGAACGGATCGGCAAACGGCTGAACGAGGCCCGCGAGCAGGCGCGGGCCGACGCGCTCGGCGCCGATCCCGAGGAGGCCAACCGTCCGTCGTCGACGGCGGTGGCGCTGCGCGACAAGGAGATCGAGGTCTCCGACTTCTACCGTTCGGAGTCGAAGGCGCGGGGCACGTGGCGTCCGTCGAGCGCATCGGCAGGCTATTCGGAGGCCGCCCGCCGGGCCGGCGACCGGGCGGGCCGTCGCGCGAAGATCGGCCCCGACCGCGAGTTCGGCGCGCCTCGCGGTGCGCTGGAGTGATCGCCGGCTCAGCTGTCGGCGGCGGAACGGTCGGCGGCGGAACGGTCGGCGGCGGAACGGTCGGTGGCGGGGCGCGGGGGACTCTCGAGCAGGCCGTCGAGGGTGTCCGGTCGTGCGGCGAACGGACGCGGCTCCCCGAAGTGGGTGCGGATCCACCCACCGACCGCACCTTCGTCGGACACCAGCGAGTGGGTGACGATCGCGCACACCACCACGATCCCGGCGAAGAAGAACAACCAGCTGATGGCCGCGAACACCAGGCCGAGCGTTCCGAAGTGCTGGGTGGTCTCGGTGAGGAAGGCCGGCAATGCGATGCGCGACCCGACGAGGAAGACGGTGATGAGCACGCCGGTCACCGCACCGTTGAGCGCGAGCAGCCGCATCGGTACCTGCGACGACACCAGCAGTCGCGGCAAGAGGGTGAACATAGTGGTCCAGATGAGGAAGGTCGCGACGATCTCCAGGATCACACCGACGAGCCCATAGCCGTCCACGGTCATCCCGGTGAAGGTGAGGCCGTGCAGGGATGCGGCGAACCCCTGTGCCACCACGCCGATCGGGAGCAGCAGGATCACCACCACCCACCGCCACCACCCGGACAGCGGCAATTTGGCGACCCGCCAGATCGACACGTACATCCGGCCGAGGGCCCGCGACAGCGACGTCGCGCCTGCCACCACCATCAGGGCGCCGAGCACGCCGAACGCGGTCACCGAATCGGGCGTGGACGAGTCGGTCAGATCGACCTGCTGAGGATTGACACCGAGCCCGTCGAGGGCGTCGGCGACCATGTCGTGGCTGGGCAGCGCCGACATCAGGATCACCATCGGCAGCACCGCGGTGAAGGCCTGGGCGGCCAGGGTCATCGCACGGTCGGTGATGTCGTTGACGGCGAGGTCGCGCAGCACCCGCACGACGAGCCCGGCACCGGGAACGGCCATGGCTCGTTCGAGCATCGAGGCGGTGCGGGCCCGGGTCCGCGCACCCAGCGACGGAGAGCTCACCTCGCCCACCTCCGTTTCACCCAGCCACGCCTCGCCCTGCCCCGGTGTCCGGTGGCCGCCGGTCAGATCGTAGTGTCTCGCAGCCGGGGACGTGACGATGAACCGGTCCGGCGTGCACGGGCAGCGGGAGGGTGAATGTGAGGCCACGCGACGTCGGCCGCGCTCGGCTCTACGCCGCGGAACGGCTGGTGCATCGCATGTTCGACCGCGCCGGGTCGAGCCGCACCGCCCAACTCGCCGGCGCCGAGATCACGTTGCCGAGCGAGGCCCGCTTCGCATCCGTCGATTCCGTCCGCGACTACGTGTCGCGGGTGTTGGCCATGCCGACCGTGCGGGCCCGGTTCCCCCGCACGACGGCACCGGTCGCCGTGCGTGAACGTCGCGGATTCACCTCAGCGGAGTATCGGACATCGTCGGCGGGCGAAGCCCAGATCGCGATCCCGTCGTCGGCGGACGGCCGGTGGGCGTTGCGCGAACTGGTGGTCCTACACGAGCTCGCCCACCATCTCGACGACTCCGACGACCCCGCCCATGGTCGCGGCTTCGCGGTCACCCTCATCGACCTCGTCGGCCTCGTCATGGGCCCGGAGGCCGGCCTGGTGTACCGGGTGATGTTCGGTGACAGCGATGTCCTGTGATCGAACGCGGCGACCGGCGAATCCGTTCGCGAATGCCGTACGGTCACTACGCAGGTAGCGGTAGAACGCCAACACTGGAGGCACCGTGGATGTCGTCGTCGACGTCGAGGGATTGACCAAATCGTTCGGCCGCACACGCGCTCTCGACGGACTGAACCTATGTGTCCGCGCCGGCCGGGTGCACGGATTCCTGGGACCGAACGGCGCCGGAAAATCGACGACGATCCGGTCGATCCTCGGACTGATCCGGGCCGACGCCGGTCGTGTCCGGCTCTTCGACGGCGACCCGTGGAAGGACGCCGTCCGGCTGCATCGGCGGATCGCGTACGTCCCCGGCGACGTCGCGCTGTGGCCGGATCTCACCGGCGGAGAGTGCGTCGACATCCTGGCCGACGGCGGGGCCGGTCTCGACGAGGGGCGACGGGCCGACTTCGTCGAGCGATTCGGACTCGATGAGACCAAGAAGGTCGGGGAGTACTCCAAGGGCAACCGGCAGAAGGTCGCGCTGATCGCCGCGCTCGCCTCCGATGCGGAACTCCTCATCTTCGACGAGCCGACATCGGGACTCGATCCGCTGATGGAGGAGGTGTTCCAGGACGCCGTGCGTGAACGGGTCGCCGCGGGGACGACGGTGCTCCTGTCGAGCCACATCCTCGCCGAGGTCGAGGCGTTGTCCGACGAGGTGACCATCATCCGCGACGGGAAGACGGTGCGCACCGGCGGCCTCGACGAGCTACGCCGCGGTTCGAGAACCCACGTGCAGGCCCACACTCGTCGACTCCCGAACGGCCTGGCCGATCTCGAGCAGGTCGTCCATCTCGAGGTCGCCGAACGCGACAACGGCACCGACGTCCGGTTCGACGTCGGTGCGGAGACGCTCGAGACCGCGCTGAGCACGGTGCTGGCCGCCGGCGTCACCGCGATCACCGTGCGGCCACCGAGTCTCGACGAACTGTTCCTCAGCTCGTATTCGGCCGCACCCGACGCGGCCGACGCGCCGTCATGACCGCGGCGACCGCTACTGGTACCCAGGTGCGCCGACCCCGTAGCGACCTGTCCGGGATGGCCGCCATGCTCCGACTGCAGCTGCGCACGGGGTGGAAGGTCTACCTGGCCTGGGTGCTCGGGGTCGTCGCCGGCTACGTCGTCACGCTGATCGCCATCGACCGCACCTACGGCACACCGGAACTGCTGGCCACCTACGGCGCGACGGTCGGCGACGACGCGGCCATCGCGGCCATCAACGGAACACCGTACGGCGCAGACAACCTCGGCGGCGTGGTGGCCAACGAGTTCGCGTTCATCGCGGGGGTCGCGTTCCCGCTGATGGCCACCCACCTCGTCGTGCGATTCACCCGCACCCCGGAGGAATCCGGGCTCCTGGAACTCATGCGTTCGCGGTCGGTCGCGTCCTGGGCGCCGCATGTGGCGGCCGTCGTCGGCGCGCTCGTCGCGTTTGTGGTCACCGCGGCGGGGATGTTCATCGCCCTTCTTGCCGCAGGCGTGCCCGCCGATCGTGGTCTGCTGTACGTGATCTCGCTGTTCCTGCTCGGCGCGGTGTGGACGGGTATCGCGTTATGTGGGGCCCAGTGGCAGCGGCGGGCCCGTCGGGTCTACTCCCTGAGCATGGTGTTGCTCGGCCTCGCCTACATCACTCGCGCGATCGGCGATGTCGGCGACAATGCGTGGAAGTGGTTGTCGCCGTTGGCGTGGCAGCAGGAGACGCGGCCATTCGCCGACGACCCACGATGGTGGCCGGTACTGCTGGCCGCGGCCGTCGCGGCTGCTCTTGTCGCGGTCGGCGTCCGGGCAGCGGCCACCCGCGACCTCGGATCGGGTCTGCTCGCCACCCGCGCGGGCCCCGCGCGGGCGGGCGAGCACACCCGATCGGTCACCCGTCGAGTGATCGGTGAGCATCGCGGCTCGGTGATCGGGTGGTCGGTCGGCGGATTCGCGGTGGCCGTCGTGTTCGGTGGCCTCGCGCAGGAGGTCGCCGACGCCATCGCCGCCAACCCGCAGCTCAGTGCGGCTTTCGGTGACGACTCCTTCGGCATCGACGCCTACCTCGCGCTGACGATGGCGATCCTCGCGTTGATGGCCGGTGGCTACGTCATCGCCGCGGCCGGCCGGATGCGCGCCGACGAGCAGACCGGTCTGCTGGAAGTGGTACTCGCCCAATCGGTGTCGCGTGGCCGATGGATGGGGACACACCTCGCGGTGGTGGTGTCGGGGCTGATCGTGGTGCTGCTCGTGCCCAGTCTGGGACTCGGTGTGGTGGCGGCCGTCCAGCTCGACGATGCCGGCGAGATCGGCGACAACCTGCTCGCGGGGATGGCCTACCTCCCGGCCGTCGCGGTGTTCGGCGCGCTGACGGCGGCGTTGTTCGGCTGGCGGCCCCGTACGCAACCGATCGTGTGGGCACTCCTCGGCTACGCCACGTTCATCGCATTCCTCGGCGGCAGCCTCGACTGGCCGGCCTGGATTCTGCGGATCTCGCCGCTCTACTCGGTCGGTGCGGTCCCTGCCGCCGACGCGTCGGTTACCGCCGTCGTGGTGCTCACGCTGCTCACCGCGGCCCTTCTGGTCGCGGGCATCGTGGGCTTCCGGCGGCGCGACGTGCCACATCCGTGACACGCCGCCCCGCCGGGACGTCGGTGCGCCCTTCGTGACACCCCTCCGCAGGCTCCGGGGTTCCTCAGGGGTCGGGGGTGACCGTCTGCCGGCTCCGGGGTTCCTCAGGGGTCGGGTGAACTTCCTAGAACTCCCCGCCCGCGCAGAACGTCAGGTAGCTCGGATGCCGCGGGTCGAGCACCAGCCGCTGACGGCGACCACGCGCCTTGATCAGGTCGGGGACCACCGTCAGGTAGCGCGGGAAGCTGGCCGCATACACATCCACCCGCAGCCGGTGGCCGGGTTCGAGGACGGCGTCGGTCGGCACCAGGTCGACGTCGATGCGCACCGGTTCGTCCGCCGGGACCGGCAGTTTGCGTTTGCGTGACAGATAGTGGTGCGCCGAGAGCAGACTGCCGTCGGCCGTGTAGGTGGACTGTGAGCGGTCGACGGCCCGGTTCGATGCGGACAGCGCGCCGTTGGTGAGCACGGTCGAGGTGCCGTCGGGGGCGACGTCGTTGACGGTCACCGCCCAGATCGCCTCGTGCGCGGTGGTGGCGACATTGAGCCGCAGGTTCATCGGGCCGCTGATGGTGGTCGACTCCGACACCGCCTCGGTGGTGAACGACAGCCCACCGCGTTCCTGATACCGGGCGTCGACGGTGAACGACTTGCCGAGTGCGATGGCCGCGCCCGCGGTCACCTGCGACATGTCGCGCGATACGGCGCCACGCACGTCCGGTTGCACGTGCAGCGATGTCTGGTGATCGACCGGCTCGTGCCGCAAGGTGCCGTCGTGCACGGCGTGCTCGGCCGACCCCGACGGGGCGGCGTTCAGGTAGAGGCGCTGCGGCCGCACCCCGGGCCGGGGGAAGCTCGGCCCCGACGTCCACGAACCCCCCTGCTGCCGCATGGTGACGGGCCCGTAGTACTCGACGCCGTTGCGGTGGCCCTTGAGCCACCGGTCGAACCAGGCCCGCTCCAACACGTCGAGTCGGGGCGGTGAGCTCTTGTCGCCATAGCCGGAGCCGACGTCGACGTGATAGCCGTCGCCGACCAGCATCTGCTTACGGCCCGGCTCCATCTGCAGACGCTCATAGATGCCGGTGGCGCTGCGCCCGAACAGGTCGTGCCAGGCGCCGACAGTGAACGTGGGTGCCTCGATACGGTCCACCTGCGGATCACGTTCGTCGAAGTACGGGTCGTCGAAGATGCGGTCGTCGCGGGCGGTGAGGAAGCCCCACATCAGCGAGCCGATCTCGGTGGCGGGCGACTTGATCCGGTCACGCGCCCAGCGCAGCGTGTCGCCGCGCAACACGTCCCGGATGGGGCTGCTCGGGTTGGGCACCCACTTGAGCAGGTTCACCACCGACAGCCAGGCCGGGATGAACGCCGACGGCATCCCGCCGGTGATGTAGATGTCGCGGACGATGTCGTCGCAACCCTCGACCGCGAAGACGGCCTTCAGGGCAGGTGGTCGTTTGTCGGCGGCCTGCAGCGAATTGATCGCCGAGTACGACCAGCCGGCGAGCCCCACGCTGCCGTCGCACCAGTCCTGGTCGGCGGTCCAGTCGATGATCTCGACCGAGTCCTGCTGTTCGCGTTCGCCGAGGATTTGCCATTTGCCCTGGCTGGCGCCGGTGCCGCGGACGTCGACGATGACCTGGACGTAGCCGCTGCGCACCAGATTGCGGTTGACGCCGAACACGTCGAACACGCCGCCGGACAGGGTCTTGGTCAGCGTGGTGAGGCCTTCGAGACCGGTGCCGGTGCCGTCCACGGACGCCGACGCGGTGCGCAGCGCCTTGCCGAGCACCGGTGCGTGCAGGGTGTGGTCGAGGACGTCGACGGCGAGCCGGTTGTACGGATTGATGTTGACGACGGCGGGATACGGGGTGAGGACGGTCTGCCCGAAACGGTTGGCCGGCCGTACCACGGTCGCCCGCAGCCGGACGCCGTCACTCATGGTGAGCACGACGTCACGCTGGATCGACACGCGGGGATAGAGCGGCTTGCCGTCGACCTGCTCGCGCCAGCGGATGGCGTCGGCGCCGCCGGTGGGATCACCGAGCGGGAGCGACCCGAAATGCGGGGCGCCTATCCGGCCCGTTCGGCGTCGCGGAGCCGTGGCGTGGTCGTGGTCCAATCGGTACGTCATGGTGCATCACCCTGCCTCCGGGGCGAGACCCACCGATCTATCGCGGGCGTCGTCGCCGGCTCGTCGTCGACACCTGCGGTGTGTCGACGACGAGGTGAGACCCACACCATAGGTGTGGCGTTCGTCACCTCGCCGGACGAGGATAGCTGAGCGCCGATATCGGATCGCTAACTAGGGGGCGTCGGTTTCATCATGCTCGCGTGACCCGAGTTCGATGGCGGCCGCCGCCTCGAGCACCATCCAGGCGGACAACTGGACCGACAGATCACGTTCCGGCACCTCCGATGAGTGCACTGCACCACCGATGAACTGGGCTTTTCCGCCGCCGACTGACGGTCGGTGCGCCGGTTTGCGCCAGTCGGGACCAAAAACCGGCCCACTCTCGGTGTCGTAACGGTGAGTCCATGTCGCGTCCGCGCTCGTCGTGACAAGGGCGGCCGCGCGACGACGGAGTCCGTCGGTTGTCGGACTGCGCGGCAGGTCCGTGGCGACCAACGCCAGATACCTGGCCAGGATCCCGGCGAACAGGCCGCCGTCGCCGCCGCCCGCTCCGGGGATCACACCGTCATCACACAGGCGTGTTTCCACCGCGCCCAGCAGACGGTCGAGCCGGTCGGTGTGGACAGGCTCGCCGGTCAGGCGAAGCAGTTCCAGTTCGGTGCCCAGAACCACGCCCTGGCAGTAGGTGTAGATGGCGGTGACCCGCTCGAAGCCGCCCCCGGCGAGAGGTTTGACGCCGTCGATCACCAGATGGGAGTCGTCGTCGATGAGGGTGCGGTCCATCCAGTCGGCCATCGCCGACGCCCGCTCGACCTCGCCGGCACGCGCCAGCAGGATGGCGCCCGGGCCGTTGGCCGGGGCGTTGAAGAACACGTCGGGCTTTCGCCACGGGATGCCACCGCCTCGCGCCGGCATCCAGGCCTCGAGCATCTGGGTGACCAGCGTGGCGAGCGCGTCGTCGTGGGTGCGGCCGAGATGCCGGTCGGCGCGTTCGATCGCCAGGCCGAGCCAGGCCATGTCGTCGTAGTAGTTGTTCGTCCAGCGGCCGAGATTGCGCAGACGGATGCCGCGCAGCAGACGATCGACGTCGTCGGCCAGGGCAGGGGAACGGTGGATCGCGGCGTCGACGAGCAGGTCGACGACATGGGCCTGCCACCAGTAATGCCAGCTACCGGCCACCATGGGGACGCGGCCCGACGGCCACGCGATCCGTGCCAAACGGGTACCCGGTAGGTAGGCGAGCCGCCGCACGTGCCGGTCGACAATGGCATCGGCGGCACGAGCCGCGCGGTCGTCGGCCTCGCCCCGCCCGGGCATCTGCGACGACGATTTGGATGCGTCACCCACGGTCAGGTAGCCTATTCGCTTGGTGTGGCACACAACCGTGTGCCGTATCGGTTCAACCAGAGACCGTCGGTCATCGGGTACTCCCGATCGAAGGTCCGGCTCACGTCATCGAGGTGACGATGTGGTCGGCGGCCCGCGCAGGGAGAACGAGGAACGACAGTACGGCTGTGGCCGTGCTGATGTCGCGCCCCGGACCTCTGCGTGCCGGGGCGTTTGTCGTTTCGACGACAGTTTCCCGCCTCTTCGGCTCCGGTTGGGTCTGAACCCAACTCTAGTGATGAGAGAGGAGGCGAAGTATGGCCAAGTCCGAAAAGGTCGCCGCTGTTGCGGAGATCGCCGAGCAGTTCAAGGGCTCATCGGCAGCGGTTGTCACGGAATACCGTGGTCTGTCCGTCAGCCAGATCACCGAACTGCGACGTTCGCTCGGTGAGGGCGCAACCTACTCCGTCGCCAAGAACACCCTCGTGAAGCGTGCCGCTGCCGAAGCGGGCGTGGAGGGACTCGACGAGCTGTTCAGCGGTCCGACCGCCATCGCCTTCATCGAAGGCGAGCCGGTGACGGCCGCAAAGGCGATCAAGAACTTCGCCAAGGACAACAAGGCACTCGTGGTCAAGGGCGGGTACATGGACGGCCGTGCGCTGTCCATCGGCGAGATCGAACAGATCGCCGACCTGGAGACCCGTGAGGTTCTGTTGGCCAAGCTCGCCGGTGCCATGAAGGGCAACTTGGCAAAGGCTGCCGGACTGTTCAATCAGCCGGCTTCGCAGGTGGCGCGCCTGGCCGCGGCCCTGCAGGAGAAGAAGAACGAAGCCGGCGAGACCGAGTAATTCGGCCCCGCTGCACCCAAGCAATCCCCGAACCGTACGGGGATGAACCACCCCCGTACGGGGACTGACAGGAAGGACGCCACCATGGCGAAGCTCACCGCTGACGAGCTCATCGATCAGTTCAAGGAACTGACCCTGCTGGAGCTCAGCGATTTCGTGAAGAAGTTCGAAGAGGTCTTCGAGGTCACCGCTGCGGCTCCGGTCGCCGTCGCCGCTGCCGGTGCTCCGGCTGCCGGTGGTGCCGCTGAGGCCGCCGCCGAGCAGGACGAGTTCGACGTCGTGCTCGAGGGCGCTGGCGACAAGAAGATCCAGGTCATCAAGGTGGTCCGCGAGATCGTCTCCGGCCTGGGCCTGAAGGAAGCCAAGGACCTCGTCGAGGGCGCTCCGAAGGCTCTCCTGGAGAAGGTCGACAAGGAAGCCGCCGAGGCTGCCAAGGCCAAGCTCGAAGAGGCCGGCGCTTCGGTCTCGGTCAAGTGACGTCAGTTCTCTGACCGAGCAAGACCCCACGCTCTCGACGAGCGTCACGAAAGGCCCCGAGTCCGCTGGACTCGGGGCCTTTTTGCGTGCATCTGGCGTTTGTGTCCGGTCGGCCGGGAAGTGCTGCCCGGATGCTGCTTCTCAGGCGACTCGATGACCGTCTGGGTCACCGCAGCCGGCCGCCGACTGGATAATCCGTTCGCCGGGCGGCACAGGTGCTGCCGGCGGTCACGGGAAGGGCTCACCCGACGGTGACGTCCGCCAAACCGCAGAGAGGCTGGGGTGGACGCCTAACCGGTGGGAGCCCAGGTTGCGAGGCCGCCCGCCGAAGGTCCATCGAGAAGAGCTGGCGGCCCACCGCGCAGAAAATGATCGAATACCGCGTCCACGCTATCCACGGTTGTGCGGTAGGCGGTCACCGGATCGACGGTACCGATGTAGGAGGCCGCCAGTTCGGGTGCGAGCTGCGAGATTATCGGCGGGATCAGCAACTGCAGATCCGTGAAGCTGTAATGGCCGGAATCCGGCAGGACCATCGAACGCTGCCAGGCGGTGGAATTGCGCCGCACCGCCCCCCACGACTTCTCCAGAGCGCCGCCGTCGGCGACCTGGCCGCTGGCCAAGAGCAGCAACGGCCGGTCGAGGCCGCGTGTTGCAGCGGAACCCAGCTGGTCGTCGATCGCGAGGCTGCCGTCGAGGTTGACCGCGGCACGAATGCGCGGGTCGGCCGACATTGCTTCGGCGGCGGTGAAACCGCCGAGTGAGTGGCCGAACATGCCCACACGGGTCAGGTCGATCGACCTGACCAGCCCGTCGGGCAAGGAGGCCGGAGAGTCATCGTGGCGAGCGATATCGGTGAGCGCGTCGATCACCGAGCGTGTGTCCTCGACTCGCGCCGCCAGCGCCTTGGTTCGCCAACGCTGCGACGCAGCGGTGTCGGTGGGCGGGGTGATCCCCGAAACGACTCGGCCGCCCGGGAACTCCACGGCCTGCGCTTCAAAAGTGTGGTCGATGGAGATGACGATGTAGCCGCGGCTTGCGAGATCCTCGGCGGCCGCGGTGCCGAAGACGCGAGGTACGCCGAGGCCTGGTGAGAAGAGAAGTACGGGGAAGGAACCGGCGGCGACCGGCGCGCCGTCGTGCGCGTTGGTACGTAGCCCCACGTAATTCTCGGCCCTCGTCGGCACAGCGAGCGTCTGTGTGAGGTAGCGCGACACCGCGGCGCCGAACACCTGCGAAACGTAGTGACCCAGGGGGTGGCTGTCGGCGGCAGTTGCCGGGTAGCTGACGGTGACCATCAGCTCGCGGCGACGGTCCGGGTGCCAGGGGTCGGGTCGGTCATGGTCGATCAATCGGAGAATGGTGCGACCGACCGGGTGCGGGCCTGCCGGGGTCGGCAGGATGGTCGTGCCCGAGGGTCGCGCCACCGCAGTGGCCGCGGAGCACACGCCCATCACCGCAACCGATACGACCGACACCAACAACGTCATCCCGCAAACGATCGCCCTGTTCACCGCGCCCCCTGCCTGCGATTCGCGACGCCGTCGCCTCGCTGCACTCTAACGGCAGCGTCGACGAGAGCGGCCGCGTGCGTCCGCCGACTCCAGATGCCCAATGACATCGACGCTCGACATTCCATGCCGTTCGATGGTGCAGACCACTGTGGTCAACACGTTCGGACTTTCCTCGAGTCGTGGTACGGGGGTGTGACCACCGGCGCACTTTTGCGATCGGGGTGGCATCGACTACGCTCATCGAGCGAGCCAAGTTACCGACGGGTAAGGGTGGACGATCGGCCTCGGGGGAGTTCGGTCAACTGTCCAGGATTGTGGCGCGCACACATGTGAGCTGCTATGGGTCTCCGCTACAGTGACCCCAACCACAATTGTCGCCGGTACGTGTGTGGTCACACCGACCGCCGCAGGGGGCAGCGAATGTCTGGGAGGATGCAGTGGGTGTAGAGGTCAGCGTTGAGGGGCTCACCAAGTCGTTCGGATCGCAGAACATCTGGCGCGACGTCACGATGACGCTCCCCAAGGGGGAGGTGTCGGCCCTGCTGGGTCCGTCGGGTACCGGTAAGTCGGTGTTCCTGAAGACGCTGATCGGTCTGCTCCACCCCGAGCAGGGATCGGTCGTCATCGACGGCACGGACATCACCAAGTGCTCGGCCAAGGAACTCTACGAGATCCGCAAACTGTTCGGCGTCCTCTTCCAGGACGGCGCGTTGTTCGGCTCGATGAGCCTCTACGACAACATCGCCTTCCCGCTTCGTGAGCACACGAAGAAGAAGGAAGACGAAGTCCGCGACATCGTGATGGAGAAGATCGACCTGGTCGGTCTGGCCGGCGCCGAGGACAAGCTGCCCGGTGAGATCTCCGGTGGTATGCGCAAGCGCGCCGGCCTCGCCCGCGCGCTGGTGCTCGACCCGCAGATCATCCTCTGCGACGAGCCGGACTCGGGTCTGGATCCCGTTCGTACCGCGTACATCTCGCAGCTGTTGATCGACATCAACGCGCAGATCGACGCGACGATCCTGATCGTCACGCACAACATCAACATCGCCCGGACCATCCCGGACAACATCGGCATGCTGTTCCGCAAGGAACTGGTCATGTTCGGTCCGCGCGAGCAGCTGCTGACATCCGAGCAGCCGGTGGTCAAGCAGTTCCTCTCCGGTGACCGCTTCGGTCCGATCGGTATGTCCGAGGAGAAGGACGAGGCCGTCCAGAAGCAGGAAGAGGCGATGCAGGCGGCCGGCATCGGCGGTGGCGGCACCAAGGACGATTTCTCCGAGATCATCCCGCAGGTGCAGCCCAATCCGGGCATGCCCGAACGCAAGGCCGTCGCGCGCCACCGCGAGCGGGTGCACGAGATGCTGCACACCCTGCCGCCGAATGCGCAGGACGCCATCCGGCGCAGCATGGAGGAAGAAGACCGGATGCGCGAGGAGATGCAGGCACACCACGACGAGCAGCAGACCGTCGCCGTGGGTGCCGGACAGGGGTCGGGGGAATGGACCTCTGCCGGAGGCGACGACTACCCGGGTAGTGACGCGCCGACTCAGAGCTGGGCCACTCCGCCCGTCGGAGATGCCACCCAGCCCATCGAGACCGGCCGCCACCAGCAACCCAACGACGGTCGGAGTCAATAAGGATGAGCAGTGCCACCACGCGTGGCGTTGATCGGATAGCTCAGGCCGGAACGGGCGCGCTCGCCCAGACCGGCAACATCGTGCAGCTCTTCGTCGATGTCGCGCGGCAGTCCTTCGTGCGCCCGTTTCAGTTGCGGGAGTTCATCCAGCAGGCCTGGTTCATCGCGAGTGTCACGATCCTGCCGACCGCACTGATCGCCATCCCGTTCGGCGCGATCGTGTCCCTGCAGACCGGCTCACTGATCAAGCAGCTGGGTGCAGAGTCCTACACGGGTGCGGCCAGCGTCCTGGTGGTGATCCAGCAGGGGTCGCCGCTGGTGACGTCGCTGCTCATCGCGGGAGCCGCGGGCTCGGCCGTCGCCGCCGACCTCGGCTCGCGCACCATCCGCGAAGAGATCGACGCGATGGAGGTGCTCGGTATCAACCCGATCCAGCGCCTCGTGGTCCCGCGCGTGCTGGCGATGGTGCTGGTGGCGATGCTGCTCAACGGACTGGTCGCCGTCGTCGGCATCGGTGGTGGTTACTTCTTCAACGTCATCGTGCAGGGCGGCACCCCGGGCGCCTACCTCGCGTCGTTCGGGTCGCTGGCGCAGCTGCCCGACCTCTACATCTCGACGGTCAAGGCGGCGATCTTCGGTGTGCTCGCCGGGGTCGTCGCCGCCTACAAGGGCCTCAACCCGAAGGGCGGACCGAAGGGCGTGGGTGACGCCGTCAACCAGAGCGTGGTCATCACGTTCCTGCTGCTCTTCCTGGCCAATCTGATCATCACTGCGGTCTACCTGCAGATCGTTCCGCCGAAGGGGGGCTAGCGTGGCCGGTGATCAGGGCGGCGTGACGATCGCGAAGTCGCGCCCCGAGTACTACATGTACGAAGCCCGCAAGCAGCTGGGCAAGCCGCTCAAGGTGCTCGACGGTGCCGGCGAGCAGATGTCCTTCTACGGGCGCACCCTCGCGTGGATTCCGAAGACGCTCGTGCACTACACCCGCGAGGTGTTGCGCCTGCTCGCCGAGGTGGCGTTCGGGTCGGGCGGCCTCGCGGTCATCGGCGGCACCGTCGGCGTGATGGTGCTGATGTCCGGGTTCACCGGCGTCGTCGTCGGACTGCAGGGCTACGCCGCCCTGGATCAGCTCGGGTCGCAGGCCCTGACCGGCTTCCTGTCGGCCTACGTGAACACCCGCGAGGTGGCGCCGCTGGTGGCCGGACTCGCGTTGTCGGCGACGGTCGGCTGCGGATTCACCGCCCAGCTCGGCGCCATGCGGATCTCAGAAGAGATCGACGCCCTGGAGTCGATGGCCGTGCCGTCCATCCCGTTCCTGGTGTCCACCCGGGTCATCGCCGGTTTCATCGCGGTCATCCCGCTCTACGTGCTCGGTCTGTTGTCGGCGTACCTCGCGTCGCGAACCATCACGACCGTGTTCCAGGGCCAGTCGGGTGGCTCCTACGACCACTACTTCAACCTGTTCCTGCCGCCGGCCGACGTGCTCTGGTCATTCGGCAAGGTCCTGGTGTTCGCGTTCGTCATCATCCTGGTCCACTGCTACTACGGCTACTACGCGAGCGGCGGCCCCGCGGGTGTCGGTGTGGCCGTCGGTCACGCGGTACGAGCGGCGTTGGTGCTCATCGCCATCCTCGACTTCTTCCTCGGTCTCGCGATCTGGGGCACCACGACGACCGTCCGAGTGGGAGGCTGATCGATGTCGACGCTTCGTCGCCGGCTGCTCGGAGTGGTGTTCTTCCTGGTGGTGGCGCTGTTCTTCACGGTGACCATCACCAAGTTCAACGACGGCTTCACCACGTTCACCGACGTCACCCTGCAGACCGATTCGACCGGCAACGCACTGCCGCAGAACGCCGACGTCAAGGCGCGCGGCGTCCTCGTCGGCGAGGTCCGTGACGTCGAACCCACCGACGACGGGTCGGTCGCGGTCACCCTCGGTCTCGATCCGGACATGGCCGCGAAACTGCCGCAGAACACCACCGCACGTATCCTGCCGAAGACGTTGTTCGGTGAGCGCTACGTCGACCTGCAGGTGCCCACCGACGAAGCGGCGGCCGCGACGCTGGCGGCGGGGGACACGATCTACACCGACGAGAGTGGCAACGCACAGGAACTGCAGGAACTGTTCGACGACCTGCTGCCGGTGCTCGACGCGATCCCGCCGGCCGACCTGAACGTCACGCTGACGTCGCTGTCGCAGGCGCTCGACGGTCGTGGTGAGCAGCTCGGTGTGACCTTCGAGGAACTCGACACGATCTTCCGTCGGTTCAACGACAACATGCCGGAGCTGCAGAGCACCCTGCGCGGCCTGTCGAGCTTCTCGCAGACCTATTCGGAGGCGCTGCCCGACGTCATCGACGCCCTCGACAACTTCCGCACCACCAACCGCACGATCGTGGAACGGCAGGGTGACCTGCGCACGCTGATCTCGACGGTCGGCGTGGCCGCGACCGACACCACCGCGTTCCTGCGGGAGAACCGGACCGACCTGATCGATCTGTTCGTCGGCTCCGAGGAGTTCCTGGTCGGTCTCGCGAAGCAGTCGCCGACGTTCGTGTGCACGTTCCGCAACTTCGCGGGCCTCATCCCCGAATCCCGCAAGATCGTCGGGCAGGGCACCGACAACCCCGGTGTGCGCGTGAACCTGCAGTTCGTGAACCCGCGCGGTCGCTACCTGCCCAACCAGGACGAGCCGCGACTGCTCGACCGTGACCCGCCGGCGGTCTGCTACGAACCGGCCCGCGACGGCCGGCCGTTCCCGCAGTACCCGGGCGGCGGACTCGCCGACGGCTCGTATCAGCCGCCGTCGCGCAACGCCGGTCCGCGCAACGTCGAAACGCTGCCGCAGCCGCAGTTCTCGGCCACGCCGGTGGGGACGATTGCCGCGAATCCGTTCGACGATCCCGATTATGTGAAGCAGTTGAAGGTCATCTACGGCGGCGCCAACGGCACCGATCCCGAGAAGGTCCCCACGTGGGTCACCACGATCGGCGGCGCGTCGCTTCAGGGAGCGCAGGTCAACATCCGATGAAATCCATCACCGGACCGCTGATCAAGCTGATCACCTTCGCGGTGGTCACCGTGATCGCCACCAGTCTCTTGGCGCTGACCATCGCCAACGCAGGCGGCGACGGCGACAGCGACTTCAAGGCGGTCTTCTCCGACGCGGCGATGCTGAACCCGGGCGACGACGTCCGGATCGCGGGCGTCCGCGTCGGCCAGGTCACCGACGTGCGGGTGCACGAACGAAACCAGGCGATGGTCGAGTTCAACGTCGACCGCGACCGGTTGCCCGACGGCACCCAGCTCTACATCCGCTACCGCAACCTGACCGGCCTGCGATATCTCGCGCTGGAGAAGGGGGCAGGCGACCCCGACCGGACCGTGAGCACGGGCTACACGTTCGGCACCAACCCGAACCCCGACGAACGCGACACGCATCCCGCGGTGAACCTGACCGAACTGTTCAACGGTTTCAAACCGTTGTTCCGTGAGCTGTCCGCCGCGGACGTGAACACGCTGTCGGATCAGATCATCAAGGTGTTCCAGGGCGAGAGCGGCACCATCTCGCAGCTGATCAGCAGCACCTCGGAGCTGACCAACGCGATCGCGGACAAGGACCGGGTGATCGGGGAGCTGATCACCAACCTGACCTCCGTGCTCGACACCGTGAACCGCAACGACGACCAGTTCACCGCGCTGCTCGACAACACGGAGCAACTCGTGACGGGGCTGGCCGCGCAGCGCGGGTCGGTGGGGTCGGCGATCGAGTCGGTGTCGAACCTGACCGCGGTGACGGCGTCGATCCTGCAGCCCACCCGCCCGGCGATCCAGGGCGACATCGCCGGTCTGAAGTCGCTCGCCGACCAGATCAACGCCCGCGACGACGACGTCACCGAGATCCTGACGAACCTGCCGGTGAAACTGCAGAAGATCGGCCGGGCGGCGTCGTTCGGTTCGTGGTTCCAGTTCTATCTGTGCGGCATCGACGTGGTGGCCGGCAACGGCAAGTCGACGCTGCTGACCCAGCCGCTGATCCCGCTGCCCGACATCAATCACGTGCTCTACACCAGCGCCGCCACCCGCTGCTGGAAAGACGAAAGGCCGGGGGGCTGACCTGTGGCTGACGACAATCAGAACCGGGACGGGCAGAACCCGGACGGGCCGGACCAGCAGGCCGACGAACAGCACCCGCACCGCCGTTTCGGAGGGCGACGCAGCCCGGTCAGCATCGGCGCGATCGGCATCCTCATCATCCTGATGACCGCGGTCTCGGCGTTCTTCCTGAACTCGCTACCGCTGATCGGGGCGGCCGCCCGCTACACCGCCCAGTTCACCGAGGCGGCCGGCCTCAAGCCGGGCGCCGAGGTGCGCGTCGCGGGCGTCAAGGTGGGCACCGTCGACGGCGTGAGCCTCGACGGCGATCACGTGGACGTGGATTTCCGCGTGACCAACACTTGGATCGGCAACCAGACGCAGGCGTCGATCCAGATCAAGACCATCCTCGGTCAGAAGTATCTGGGCCTGAACCCGCAGGGCACCGAACCGGCCGACCCCGACGTCGTGCTCACCGACACCGTGTCGCCCTACGACGTCGTCGAGGCGTTCTCCGATGCCGCAGACCAGGTGGAGGAGCTCGACACCACGCAGCTCGCCGACTCGATGGAATCGCTGCGCGACGCCTTCTCCGGCACCGCAGGCGACATCGGACCGTCATTGGATGGACTGTCGCGGCTCTCGGAGACCATCGCCAGCCGGGACGCGGAGGTACAGCGGCTGCTCGAGGCGACCAAGTCGACGTCGCAGATCCTGGCCGACCGCAACGAGGAGTTCGTCCGATTGATCGCCGGCGCGGGGCAGCTTCTCGACGAGCTCAACAATCGCCAGCAGGCGATCTCCAATCTGTTGTCCACCACGACGGCCCTGTCGGATTCGCTGTCGGGCATCGTCCGTGACAACCAGGAGCAGATCGGCCCGGCACTCGAGTCGCTGCAACAGGTCAACGAGCTGCTGACCGAACAGAACCAGAACCTGCGCGAGACGATCACCTACATGGCGCCGTTCTACCGGCTCTACGCCAACGTGCTCGGCAACGGACGCTGGTTCGAGTCGGTGGTGACCAACCTGCTGCCGCCGGCGCTGCCGCAGCAGAACACCACCCGGCCACCCAACAAGCAGGTCCTGCAGAACAACGGCGGAACGGAGGCCGGCTGATGAGCGCACCCGACCTCACCCGCACCTCCGGTCCGGGGCGCTGGTTCACCCCCCGTCACATCGTGATGCTCGTGCTCGGGGTGATCGTCGCCCTGATCGTCGCGGGCGTGCTGTGGTGGGCCTTCTCGATGATGGGCACCACCAAGATCACCGCGACCTTCGCCCGCAGCGTCGGCATCTACTCCGGCTCCGACGTACGGGTCCTCGGCGTCGAGGTCGGCAAGGTCGATGAGGTGACCCCGCAGGGCGACACGGTGAAGGTGACGATGACCGTCAACCGCGGTGTCGACCTGCCCGCCGATGTGCGTGCGGTGCAGATCATCCCGTCGGTGGTCGCCGACCGCTACGTGCAGCTCACCCCGGCCTACACCGGAGGGGAGAAGGCCCCCGACGACATCAATCTCTCGATCGACCAGACGATGGTTCCGGTGGAGGTCGACCAGATCTACGCCAGCGTGCAGGAACTGTCCGAGGCGCTCGGCCCCGAGGGGGCGAACCGCGACGGCGCGGTCAGCGACCTCGTCGCCACCGGAGCGGACAACCTCGAGGGCAACGGCGAGAAGCTCGGCGCGACCATCGAGCAGCTCTCCCGCGCCACCACCACCCTCAGCAACTCGCGCGGCAACATCGTCGACACCGTCAAGAACCTCGACGTGTTCGTCGGCGCGCTGCGCGAGAACGACGCACAGGTGCGCCAATTCAACCGGCAGATGGCCTCGTTCAACGAGTTCCTCGCCGGGGAGCGCAACCAGCTGTCGGCGTCACTGAACAAGCTGTCGGTGGCTCTCGGCGACGTCGCGACGTTCGTCCAGGACAACCGGCAACTGCTCGGGGACACCGTGCGCGGTCTGCAGCCGACCACGCAGGCGCTGCTGGACACCAAGGACCACCTCAAGGAGGTCCTGACCGTTCTGCCGATCACGATCAGCAACCTGATCAACGCCTACGACGCGGAGTCCGGCACGTTGGCGATGCGCCTGACGATCCCGGATCTGCAGGACCTGATCGGTGCGCAGTGCCGACTGCTCGACCTGGGCAAGCTGCTCGACGGCAACCCGGCCGCCGAACAGTTCAGTACCACCCTCAACCCGCTGATCACCCAGTGTGAGGACATCGGCAAACAGATCACCGACGGTGTGCTCGAGCCGCTGCTGCCGGTGCTGCCGTTCGGCATCATGAGCAACAACAAGCTGCAGCGGTACCCGGATCCCGGCACCAACCAGGGCAACCCGGATCCGCAGCTGGAATCCGGTGCGGAGTCGGCGCCGCCGACGGGACCGGCGGTCACCCGACCGTCGAACGAACGACCCGAGGCGGGTGAGAACTGATGCGTCACATCCTGTCTCGCAATCCGCTGCGGGTGGCCGTCGGTGCCGCGATCGCCGCGATGATGCTCGTCCTGTCCGGCTGCGGAAGCAACGGCATCCAGTCGATCCCGCTGCCCGGCGGTGTGGACACCGGCGACAACCCACGCGTCTACCAGATCCAGTTCGAGGACATCCTCGACCTGGTGCCGCAGTCGATGGTCAAGATGGACGGCATCCCGGTCGGCCGCGTCGAAGCGGTCGAGGTGCCCGACAACGAGTGGTTCGCGCAGGTCAAGGTCGAGGTGCAGGGTCAGATCGACCTGTCGGACGCGGCGACCGCCGCGGTGCAGCAGACGTCGCTGCTCGGCGAGAAGTTCATCGAACTGTCCGAGCCGGAGAACGCCGAGGAACTGCCCCGCCAGAATCCCGTCGAGGCCATCCCGCTGGACCGCACCCGCACTGCCACCGACATCGAGCAGGTACTCGGCGCGCTGTCGATGCTGCTCAACGGCGGTGGGCTCAACCAGCTGCAGCCGATCGTGACCGAGCTGAACAAGGCGCTCGAGGGCTCCGTGGATCAGCCGTGCGAGGTGGGTCCGCGAGGGCGGACGTGCCCGGTGTTCCGGAGCCTGCTCGAGCAGACCCAACAACTCATCACCGGTCTGAACCGTCAACGCGACGACATCGTCAACGCCATCGACGGTCTCGCCCGCCTGTCCACCCGGGCGGCGGACCAGACCGAGCAGATCGAGCGCATCCTGGCCGAACTGCCCGAGGGCGTCGCGGTACTCGAGGAGCAGCGTCCGCAGCTCGTCGACCTGTTGACCAAGCTCGACGATCTGGGGCAGGTGGGTACCGATGTCCTGGGCAGGTCGCGCGATGCGTTGATCACCGACCTCAAGGCGCTGCGTCCGGTGCTCAGCGAGTTGGCCAAGGCGACTCCGGATCTGATCACCGCGGCACCGCTGATGCTCACCCACCCGTTCCCCGACTGGCTGCTGCCGGCCGTGCACGGTGATGCGACCAACCTCTTCATGACGCTGGACCTGCGGCTGCTCAATCAGCTCGAGGCCCTCGGCGTCGGGCAGGGGACACCCGAGTACTCGCCGCCCAAGCGGGTCGATGTGCCGGTGAATCCGCGCAACCCGTACGTCGGGGACAATGGTCCGCGCTACGGCTGGCCGACGATCACGCTGCTGCCGCCCGGCCCGAACTGGCGGCCGGGGCCCAACACACCGCCGTCGGGTGGCACATACCCGATGAACCCGGCGGCCGGCTCGGCACGCGCGCCGGCCTCGGCCGACTCCGATGACCCGTCGAATTCCCGTGGCTCCGACGACGGGGACGATGCAGACAACGGCGAGGGCCAGTTCACGCTGATGCCGCCCGCACAGCCGGGCCAGCGGTTCATCGACGGTCCGCTGAGCATGATCGGAGCGCCCTCATGATCTCCCGGATGGCCAAGATCCAGCTCATCGTGTTCGTCATCGTGGGACTGGTCGCGCTGGTCTACGTCGGCGCGAAGTACGCGCGGCTCGATCGCCTGGCCGGCTTCGGCCAGTACACCGTCACCGCGTCGATGCCGTCGTCGGGCGGCATCTTCACCAACGCCGAGGTGACGTACCAGGGCGTGCCGGTCGGTCGGGTCGGATCGCTGAGCCTCACCGAGGACGGCGTGAACGTGGCCCTCGAGCTCGACTCGGGCGGGCCCGAGATCCCGTCGTCGGCGGCCGCGGTGGTGGCCAACCGTTCGGCGATCGGTGAGCAGTATGTGGACCTGCAGCCGACATCGTCGGAGGGTCCGTATCTGGAGGACGGATCGGTGATCACCGAGACGTCGGTGCCGCCGGAGCTCGAGGACGTGGTGGCCTCGGCCATCGACTTCACGTCGTCGATCCCGGTCGACGACCTGCACACCGTGATCACGGAGCTGGGCAAGGCGTTCGACGGCCAGGCGAACAACCTGACCCGTCTCGTCGACTCGTTGTCGAAGCTGTCGAGGGCCGGCTATGACTCGCTCGACGAGACGATCTCGCTGATCCAGAACTCGGATGTGGTGCTCAGTACCCAGGCCGAGCAGTCGGATGCCATCTTGTCGTGGTCGCGGAACCTGGACGTCATCACGGCGACTCTGGCGCAGTCCGATCCGGATCTGCGGCGTCTGCTGACCACCGGCACCGCATCGGCGACCCAGATCTCTGCGCTTCTCGAGGAGAGCGGTGGCGACATCTCCACCGTCGTCAAGCAGTTGGCGAGCACGGTCCGGACGATCGAACCGACCGCCTTCGCTACCTCGGCGACGTTCGCCATGTTGTCGGCGTTGTCGGCGGGCAGCCACAGCCCCGCCCCCGGCGACGGTCAGATCCACTTCGGTGTCGTGCTGGAGACGAACAACCCGGCCGCCTGTACCCGGGGCTACGAGGGCACGCAGGAGATGGTGCAGCGGATGAAGCGCGAGGACCCGTCCTTCGACATCCGGTACGACGAGTTCCCGTTCAACACCAACGCCAAATGTTCGGTGCCGGTGGGTAACCCGACGGGCGTGCGCAGCGGCGAACGGGCCGTGTACGCGAATCCGGACTTCGCCCAGCCGTGGGACGACACCCCGAAGAAGGATCCGGACAAGCTGAACCTGAATCCGTTGGCGCGGCAGTTGGCAGCGTTGTTGGGAGTCCGCCCGCAGTGAGTGTTTGGGTTCCTCTCAGGTCCCGATGGTTAGGTGACGGCCGATGACGAGTAACACATCGGCGTCCCCGACGACGGGACCCGCACAGTCGCGCAGCGCCGGGACCACGGTGGCGCTGGCCGCGGCGATCATCGCGGTGATCGCGGCAGCCGTGTGCGCCGTCTGGTTCGGCTATCAGGGCTACCAGGCCTACTTCGTCCAGAAGCCCATCCAGGACGCGCGCGACGGCGCGGTCGGTGGGGCCGAGCAGGCCATCATCAACGTCACGACGGTCGATCCGCAGGACACCGCGGACTGGAAGCGTCGGGTGGACGCGTCGCTGACGGGCAAGGCGCGCGAACAGATCACCAATCAGGACGTCAGCAACCTGAACTCGATGATCACCGACGCCGGGCCGCAGGCCGCCACGCTGACGTCGCGTCTGGTGCGCAGCGCGCCCACCGAGGTCGACGCCGACGGCGGATCGGCCAAGGTGCTGGTGTACGTCGCCGCCACGTCGAAGCGGGAGAACGAGGCCGGGGTCACCCAGACCATGGGCTTCTCCGTCTCGATGACCAAGGACGGCGACTCGTGGAAGGCCAACGACATCGTGCCCCTCGACTCGCTGCAGTATCAGGAACCGGGCGCGGCCGCCCCGGCGCCGGGCGCCGAGGGAGGGGGCAACTGATGCCGAACAACCCGCGTCCGTCGCGCAAGGCGCCGAAGCGGCGGCCCACACCCCGCGTCGCCGGCCGTCCGGCCCCCGGCCAGACGTCGTCGTCGGAGCCCGTCGAGAGCACCCAGGTCCCCGCCGATCCCGCCGACGGAACCCCGGATCTCGCCGACGGAACCCCAGATCTCGCCGACAGAACCCCAGATCTCGCCGACAGAACCCCGGAAGTCGCCGACGGAACCCCCGAGCCCGCCGACGGAACCCCGGAAGCCGCCGACGGAACCCCGGAAGTCGCCGACGGAACCCCGGAAGCCGCCGACGGAACCCCGGAAGTCGCCGAGTCGCCGGATGCCGCCGACGCCGACAAGCCGAAGCCGGCGCCGAAGCGTCCCGTCTCTCGCGTGTCCACCCTTCGCCCCGGCGACGGCGCAGCCGCGCCGACCGCGCCGGAGTCGGCGATATCACCCGGCAGCCGCCCCGGCGGCTCACGACGACGCGCCACCGTCGTCGTCATGGCCGCGATCGCGGCCGTCCTGGGGATCTTCGCCCTCATTGCGGGACTCCATCCCGGCGCCGACATCGGGCCCAACAAGGCCTTCGTCGACCGGCCCGCGACGACCGAACTGACCTCGCAGGTGCAGAGCAAGGCATGTGCGTTGACCGTCAACACCGTCGATGTCGACAAATGGGCCGAGCAGGCGCGCGCCGTGCTGACCGGCGAGGCACTCACCGAGTTCGACCAGTACCTGCCCCAGCAGCGCGAGATCCTCGGGCAGACCCAGGCCGTCGCCGAGTGCCGCGTGGAGACGGTCGGCGTCGCCGATCTCAGCGGTGGCGGCGACGGCGACACCGCGCGGGTCGTCGTCAACATGATCGTCAGCCAGCAGCAGGCCGGGATCGCCGGGCAGAGCGCCGCCCCGCGTTATCAGTTCGGCATGGTCAAGCAGGGCGATGCGTGGCTGATCAACAAGGTCGAGGCGTTCTAGCACTCGCCGCTTCCCGCGACCCCCTCTCCCTTATCCGACCCGCTCCCTGAGGAGCGAGCTTGCTTGCCCCGCTCCCTGAGGAGCGAGCTTGCGCCTCCCCCCGTTCCCTGAGGAGCGAGCTTAAGAGCGTCACGAAGGGCGCCTCCCCCCGTTCCCTGAGGAGCGAGCTTGCGAGCGTCACGAAGGGGCGGCCCTTCGTGACGGCCTCCGCAAGCTCCGGCCTCCTCAGGGACCAGGGGTACGCGCAAGCTCCGGCCTCCTCGGGGACCAGGGGGCGCGCGGTTGGCCGTACTGCGCAGGTAAGGCGCAAATTTTCTGACGAGAATATGCGCGTAGCGCTTGACGTATGGGCGTTGTCGGGCCACTCTGTCACCAGTGATCGACGTGCAGGCAGCCATTAGCGCGGAGCCACTTCAAGACGCGGCTTGACAAAGTGCGTCTATTTTCTGCTACAGTTGGACGTTGCGCTGGCTGCCTCCTGTCCATGTATCGATCCTTCCTCTAGCCACCTTTGCTGTGTGTGCTCGTGGTGATCGCCGAAATCGCAGGTGTCACCAGCGAACGGCCCATCAAGCCAAGCACCGAGCTAGGTAGAACACTTCGTGTTGGAAGGACGCATCTTGGCACTCGACCGCCAGTCCACCTCAACCATCCCCGGCGCGCCCAAGCGCGCATCGTTTGCAAAGATCGACGAGCCACTGGAGGTCCCCGGCCTCCTCGACCTCCAACTCGATTCGTTCGAGTGGCTCGTCGGATCCCCCGAGTGGCGCGCCAAGGCCATCGCCCGGGGTGACGACAACCCGACCGGCGGCCTCGAGGACATCCTGCACGAACTGTCCCCGATCGAGGACTTCTCCGGCTCGATGTCGCTGTCCTTCTCCGACCCGCACTTCGACGAGGTCAAGGCCTCCGTCGAGGAGTGCAAGGACAAGGACATGACCTACGCGGCGCCGCTGTTCGTCACCGCGGAGTTCATCAACAACAACACCGGTGAGATCAAGTCGCAGACCGTCTTCATGGGCGACTTCCCGATCATGACCGACAAGGGCAGCTTCATCATCAACGGCACCGAGCGTGTCGTGGTGAGCCAGCTCGTGCGCAGCCCGGGTGTCTACTTCGACTCCTCGATCGACAAGGCCACCGAGAAGAACCTGCACACCGTCAAGGTGATCCCGGGCCGTGGTGCTTGGCTCGAGTTCGACGTCGACAAGCGCGACACCGTGGGCGTTCGCATCGACCGCAAGCGTCGCCAGCCGGTCACCGTGCTGCTCAAGGCACTGGGCCTGACCACCGAGGAGATCGCGGAGCGCTTCGGCTTCTCCGAGATCATGATGTCCACCCTGGAGAAGGACAACACCGCCAACCAGGACGAGGCGCTGCTCGAGGTCTACCGCAAGCTGCGTCCGGGCGAGCCGCCGACCAAGGAGTCCGCGGAGAACCTCCTGGAGAACCTGTTCTTCAAGGAGAAGCGCTACGACCTGGCCCGCGTCGGTCGCTACAAGATCAACAAGAAGCTCGGCCTCACCGACAACCCCATGTCCGGCGAGGGCGTGCTGACGCGCGAGGACATCGTCGCGACGGTCGAGTACCTGGTGCGCCTGCACGAGGCCGACCCGCACACCACCACCTTCATGACGGTGCCCGGTGGCGTCGAGGTCCCCGTCGAGGTCGACGACATCGACCACTTCGGCAACCGTCGTCTGCGTACCGTCGGCGAGCTGATCCAGAACCAGATCCGCGTGGGTCTGTCACGTATGGAGCGTGTCGTGCGTGAGCGCATGACCACCCAGGACGTCGAGGCGATCACCCCGCAGACCCTGATCAACATCCGTCCCGTCGTGGCGGCGATCAAGGAGTTCTTCGGCACCAGCCAGCTGTCGCAGTTCATGGATCAGAACAACCCGCTGTCGGGCCTCACCCACAAGCGTCGCCTGTCGGCGTTGGGCCCCGGCGGTCTGAGCCGCGAGCGTGCCGGCCTCGAGGTCCGCGACGTCCACCCGAGCCACTACGGCCGTATGTGCCCGATCGAGACCCCTGAGGGTCCGAACATCGGTCTGATCGGTTCGCTCTCGGTGTACGCACGGGTCAACCCGTTCGGCTTCATCGAGACCCCGTACCGCAAGGTCGAGAACGGTGTGGTCACCGACCAGGTCAAGTACCTGACCGCCGACGAAGAGGACCGCTACCTCGTCGGCCAGGCCAACACCAACTACGACCTGAACGGGCAGATCAGCGACAGCCGTGTGCTGGTCCGCAAGAAGGGCTCCGAGGTCGAGTTCGTCAACCCGGATCAGGTCGACTACCTCGACGTCTCGCCGCGCCAGATGGTGTCGGTCGCGACCGCGATGATCCCGTTCCTCGAGCACGACGACGCGAACCGCGCCCTGATGGGTGCCAACATGCAGCGTCAGGCCGTGCCGCTGGTGCGTAACGAGTCGCCGCTGGTCGGTACCGGCATGGAGCTGCGTGCCGCCGTCGACGCCGGCGACGTGGTCGTGTCCACCAAGACCGGTGTGGTCGAGGAGGTCTCCGCCGACTACATCACCGTGATGGCCGACGACGGCACCCGCGACACCTACCGGATGCGTAAGTTCGCCCGCTCCAACCACGGCACCTGCGCCAACCAGCGCCCGATCGTGGACGAGGGCCAGCGTGTCGAGACCGGCCAGGTGCTGGCCGACGGTCCGTGCACCGAAGACGGTGAGATGGCCCTGGGCAAGAACCTGCTCGTGGCGATCATGCCGTGGGAGGGTCACAACTACGAGGACGCGATCATCCTGAGCCAGCGTCTCGTGGAGGAGGACACCCTCACCTCGATCCACATCGAGGAGCACGAGATCGACGCCCGCGACACCAAGCTCGGTGCCGAGGAGATCACCCGGGACATCCCGAACGTCTCCGACGAGGTCCTCGCCGACCTCGACGAGCGCGGCATCGTGCGCATCGGTGCTGAGGTCCGCGACGGCGACATCCTGGTCGGCAAGGTCACCCCGAAGGGTGAGACCGAGCTGACCCCGGAGGAGCGTCTGCTCCGCGCGATCTTCGGTGAGAAGGCGCGCGAGGTTCGTGACACCTCGCTGAAGGTGCCGCACGGCGAGACCGGCAAGGTCATCGGTGTGCGCGTGTTCAGCCGCGACGACGACGACGATCTGGCTCCCGGCGTCAACGAGCTCGTGCGTGTGTACGTGGCTCAGAAGCGCAAGATCCAGGACGGCGACAAGCTGGCCGGACGCCACGGCAACAAGGGCGTCATCGGCAAGATCCTCCCGCAGGAGGACATGCCGTTCCTGCCCGACGGCACCCCGGTCGACATCATCCTGAACACCCACGGTGTGCCGCGTCGTATGAACATCGGCCAGATCCTGGAAACCCACCTCGGGTGGGTCGCCAAGGCCGGCTGGAACATCAACGTGGCCTCCGGCGTGCCGGACTGGGCGTCGAAGCTGCCCGAGGAGATGTACTCCGCGGAGCCCGACACCAACACCGCCACCCCGGTGTTCGACGGTGCGCGCGAGGAGGAGCTGCAGGGCCTGCTGGGCTCGACGCTGCCCAACCGCGACGGCGAGGTGATGGTCAACAGCGACGGCAAGGCGACGCTGTTCGACGGTCGCTCCGGCGAGCCGTTCCCGTACCCGGTCTCGGTCGGCTACATGTACATCATCAAGCTGCACCACCTGGTCGACGACAAGATCCACGCGCGTTCGACCGGTCCGTACTCGATGATCACGCAGCAGCCGCTCGGCGGTAAGGCGCAGTTCGGTGGTCAGCGTTTCGGTGAGATGGAGTGCTGGGCCATGCAGGCCTACGGCGCCGCCTACACGCTGCAGGAGCTGCTCACCATCAAGTCGGACGACGTGGTAGGCCGCGTGAAGGTGTACGAGGCGATCGTCAAGGGCGAGAACATCCCCGAGCCGGGTATCCCGGAGTCGTTCAAGGTGCTTCTCAAGGAGCTGCAGTCGCTGTGCCTGAACGTCGAGGTGCTGTCGTCCGACGGTGCCGCGATCACCATGCAGGACTCCGACGACGAGGACCTCGAGCGCGCTGCGGCGAACCTGGGAATCAACCTGTCGCGCAACGAGTCCGCGACGGTCGACGATCTCGCCAACTGACCCTCACCGACCCACGACATTAGAGCTCTCGAAAGGTAACAAGTGCTCGACGTCAATTACTTCGACGAACTGAAGATCGGTCTCGCCACGGCCGATGACATCCACAACTGGTCGTACGGTGAGGTCAAGAAGCCCGAGACCATCAACTACCGCACGCTCAAGCCGGAGAAGGACGGACTCTTCTGCGAGAAGATCTTCGGCCCCACCCGCGACTGGGAGTGCTACTGCGGCAAGTACAAGCGCGTCCGCTTCAAGGGCATCATCTGTGAGCGCTGCGGCGTCGAGGTGACCCGCGCCAAGGTGCGTCGTGAGCGGATGGGCCACATCGAGCTGGCCGCCCCGGTTACCCACATCTGGTACTTCAAGGGTGTGCCGAGCCGGCTCGGCTACCTGCTCGACCTGGCGCCGAAGGATCTCGAGAAGATCATCTACTTCGCCGCCTACGTCATCACGTCGGTCGACGACGAGCTGCGTCACGCGGAGCTGTCGACCCGTGAGGCCGAGATCGAGGTCGAGAAGAAGGCCGTCGCCGACCAGCGTGACGTCGATCTGAACGAGCGTCAGCAGAAGCTCGAAGAGGATCTCGCCGAGCTGGAGGCCGAGGGCGCCAAGGCCGACGTGCGCCGCAAGGTGCGTGACGGTGCCGAGCGCGAGATGCGTCGTATGCGCGATCACGCGCAGCGTCAGCTCGACGAGCTCGAGGAGATCTGGGACCGCTTCGTCAAGCTGAGCCCGGGCGAGCTGATCATCGACGAGAAGCTCTACCGGCAGCTCGACGAGCGCTTCGGCGAGTACTTCGCCGGCGCGATGGGTGCCGAGGCGATCAAGAAGCTCCTGGAGAACTTCGACATCGACGCCGAGGCCGATTCGCTGCGCGAGACCATCCGCAACGGCAAGGGCCAGAAGAAGCTGCGTGCGCTCAAGCGACTGAAGGTCGTCGCCGCGTTCCAGCAGTCGGGCAACTCGCCGCTGGGCATGGTGCTCGACGCCGTGCCGGTGATCCCGCCGGAGCTCCGTCCGATGGTGCAGCTCGACGGTGGCCGCTTCGCGACCTCCGACCTCAACGACCTGTACCGCCGCGTCATCAACCGCAACAACCGCCTCAAGCGACTGATCGACCTCGGTGCCCCCGAGATCATCGTCAACAACGAGAAGCGGATGCTGCAGGAGTCGGTCGACGCCCTGTTCGACAACGGCCGTCGCGGCCGTCCGGTCACCGGACCGGGCAACCGCCCGCTGAAGTCGCTCTCGGATCTGCTCAAGGGCAAGCAGGGTCGTTTCCGTCAGAACCTGCTCGGCAAGCGCGTCGACTACTCGGGCCGTTCGGTCATCGTCGTCGGCCCGCAGCTCAAGCTGCACCAGTGCGGTCTGCCGAAGCTGATGGCGCTCGAGCTGTTCAAGCCGTTCGTGATGAAGCGTCTGGTCGACCTGAACCAGGCACAGAACATCAAGTCGGCCAAGCGCATGGTGGAGCGTCAGCGCCCCGCCGTGTGGGACGTCCTCGAAGAGGTCATCGGCGAGCACCCCGTGCTGCTGAACCGCGCACCGACGCTGCACCGCCTCGGCATCCAGGCTTTCGAGCCGCAGCTGGTGGAGGGCAAGGCCATCCAGCTGCACCCGCTGGTGTGTGAGGCGTTCAACGCCGACTTCGACGGTGACCAGATGGCCGTGCACCTCCCGCTGTCCGCGGAGGCGCAGGCCGAGGCGCGCATCCTGATGCTGTCGTCGAACAACATCCTGTCGCCGGCATCGGGCCGTCCGCTCGCCATGCCGCGTCTGGACATGGTGACCGGTCTGTACTACCTGACCACCCTCAAGGAGGGTGCGACCGGCGAGTACAGCCCGGCATCGAACGACGACGTCGAGCGCGGTGTCTACTCCACTCCGGCCGAGGCCATCATGGCCGTCGACCTCGGTGCACTGACCGTGCAGTCGCGCATCAAGGTGCGCCTGACCGATCAGCGCCCGCCGGCCGACCTCGAGGCCGAGCTGTTCCCGGACGGCTGGACCTACGGTCAGGCCTGGGATTGCGACACCACGCTGGGCCGCGTCATGTTCAACGAGCTGCTCCCGGTGGAGTACCCGTTCGTCAACGAGCAGATGCCGAAGAAGCGTCAGGCCGTCATCATCAACGACCTGGCCGAGCGGTATCCGATGATCGTGGTCGCCCAGACCGTCGACAAGCTCAAGGATGTCGGCTTCTACTGGGCCACCCGTTCGGGTGTGACCGTGTCGATGGCCGACGTGCTGGTGCCGCCGCAGAAGAAGGAGATCCTCGACAAGTACGAGGAGCGGGCCGACGGCCTGGAGCGCAAGTTCCAGCGCGGTGCGTTGACTCCGGAAGAGCGTCGTGACGCGCTGGTCGAGATCTGGAAGCAGGCGACCGAAGAGGTCGGCCAGGTCATGGAGGCCCACTACCCCGACGACAACCCGATCCCGATGATCGTGAAGTCGGGTGCGGCGGGCAACATGACCCAGATCCGTTCGCTGGCGGGCATGAAGGGTCTGGTGACCAACCCGAAGGGTGAGTTCATCCCGCGTCCGATCAAGTCCTCGTTCCGCGAGGGCCTGACCGTGGCCGAGTACTTCATCAACACCCACGGTGCCCGTAAGGGTCTGGCCGACACCGCGCTGCGTACCGCCGACTCGGGTTACCTGACCCGTCGTCTGGTGGACGTGTCCCAGGACGTCATCGTCCGCGAAACCGACTGCGGCACCGAGCGTGGCATCAACACCACGATCGCCGAGAAGCAGCCCGACGGCACGCTGATCCGCGACGCGCACGTGGAGACCTCCACCTACGCCCGCACATTGGCGACCGACGCGCTCGACGAGAACGGCAACGTCATCGTCGAACGGGGTCACGACCTCGGCGACCCGGCCATCGAAGCACTGTTGGCCGCAGGTATCACCCAGGTCAAGGTGCGGTCGGTGCTCACCTGTGCCACCGGCACCGGCGTGTGTGCGTGCTGCTACGGCCGTTCGATGGCGACCGGCAAGCTCGTCGACATAGGCGAGGCCGTCGGCATCATCGCGGCCCAGTCGATCGGTGAGCCCGGTACCCAGCTGACGATGCGTACGTTCCATCAGGGTGGCGTCGGTGAGGACATCACCGGCGGTCTGCCCCGCGTCCAGGAGCTCTTCGAGGCGCGCGTGCCCAAGGGTGTCGCGCCGATCGCGGAGGTCTCCGGCCGGGTGCGCCTCGAGGACGACGACCGCTTCTACAAGATCACCATCATCCCCGATGATGGCTCGGAAGAGGTTGTCTACGACAAGATCTCGAAGCGTCAGCGTCTGCGCGTGTTCAAGCACGACGACGGTTCCGAGCGGCTGCTGGCCGACGGTGACCACGTCGATGTGGGCCAGCAGCTCATGGAGGGTTCGGCGAACCCGCACGAGGTGCTGCGCGTGATGGGCCCGCGTCAGGTGCAGGTGCACCTCGTCAACGAGGTCCAGGAGGTCTACCGCAGCCAGGGTGTGTCGATCCACGACAAGCACATCGAGACCATCGTGCGTCAGATGCTGCGTCGCGTGACGATCATCGACTCCGGTGCCACCGAGTTCCTGCCCGGTTCGCTCACCGAGCGTGCCGAGTTCGAGTCGGAGAACCGTCGCGTCGTGACCGAGGGTGGCGAGCCCGCCGCCGGACGTCCGGTGCTGATGGGTATCACCAAGGCCAGCCTCGCGACCGAGTCGTGGCTGTCGGCGGCGTCGTTCCAGGAGACCACGCGTGTCCTGACCGATGCGGCCATCAACAGCCGCAGCGACAAGCTGATCGGTCTCAAGGAGAACGTGATCATCGGTAAGCTGATCCCGGCCGGTACCGGCATCAACCGGTACCGCAACATCCAGGTGCAGCCGACCGAGGAAGCACGTGCCGCGGCCTACGCGGTGCCGTCCTACGACGACACCTACTACAGCCCGGACGGCACCTTCGGTGCTCCCGCCGGCGCTGCGGTGCCGCTGGACGACTACGGGTTCTCCAACGACTACCGGTAGGCCCCACCGCTGATCGAGTAGTCCGAGGCGCTAGCCGAGGACGTATCGAGATCACGTAAGCCGAATCGCAAACGGCCCCCGCACTTTCCGGCGGGTTCACATGATCGTCGCAACACTCTCAGATGAGAGGTTGCGACGATCATGTCGTTTCAGGAGGACTGTGTTCGGTTCGGTGACCAGTTGGCGAGGCTGGTGGATGCCGGGGTGCCGGTGAAGGAAGCCGCTGTTGCGGTCGGTGTGCCGCGGCAACGGTGCTACGCGATTCTCCGGGCGATCGGCCGGCCGGTAGGGCGGCCACGCGGGCCGGGTAAGCCGGCTGATCCGGGACGGATCGTGGCTGTGTTCACTAGGACCGGCTCGATCAACAGGGCTGCGATCGAGTGCGATGTGGCGTTCTCGGTTGCTCGCCGGGTCCTGGTCGATGCTGGTCTCGTCTCTGCCGCGAAGCTGAAGGCGGTCGGTAAGCCGGAGGCCGAGAAGCGGTTCCTTGAGTTGGTTGGGCAGGGCTGGTCGGCGGTGCGGGCGGCCCGCGAAGTCGGGGTCAACGAACGCACCGGCCGGGACTGGCGTCAGGGAATCCGGCAAACGCGCAACACGCGGATCTATCCGGACGGGCGGGTCGTGGACTACCACCACGGAACCGTCTACAAACAGCCCGTGGCCACTATGACCTGCCCGGATGTCGCTGTCTCGGTGATCAGCGATCGGTATCTGTCGCTGGAGGATCGGATTGCGATCGCTGACGGGCTGGTGGTCAAGGATTCGATGCGGACCATCGCCGCGCGGATCGGGAAGGACGTCTCGACCATCTCCCGCGAGGTGCGTGCGCATAGTGTCGCCGGCCGGTATCTGCCGCACCAGGCGGATCGGGCCGCAGCGGCGGCCCGGGCGCGGCCCAAGAAGTCCAAGCTGGTGGTGAACACGGTCCTACGGGCAGCGGTCGAGGAAGGCTTGTCGAGGAAGCTCTCGCCGGAGCAGATCTCGCATCGCCTGCGCCGGGATCATCCCGACGACGAGAGTATGCGGGTGAGCCACGAAACGATGAGCTTGTCAAGATGTCTGTGTAAGAACGTCGCTCCTTGTTTTTCTGTCGGTTGCTGCGGGTCAGTTCAGGTGGGGTTCGATGCGTTCGGGGTAGGCCAGCGCGAGCTGGCCGAGGGCCTGTTTCCAGTTGGTGACGACTTGGCCCTCGACGAGTCGTCCGGGGGCCTGTGGGCTGACCTGGCCGCGTTTGCCGCGTTGCTTCTCCCGTGCGATGGCTCGTTTGTCCTCGATGTCGCAGATCGCCAACCAGAGCAGTTTGCGGACCGCGGCATCGTTCGGGAAGTGGCCGCGGTTCTTGATGATCTTGCGGAGCTGATAGTTCAGTGACTCGATCGAGTTGGTGGTGTAGATGACCTTGCGCAGTTCCGGCGGGAACTCCAGGAACGGGATGAACCGGTCCCAGGCACGGTCGAACGCCTGGGTCGCGCTGGGATACTTGGCGCCGAGTTCGGAGTCGCGGAAGGCTTCCCATTCGCGGCGGGCGACCTCGGCGTTCGGCGCGGTGTAGATCGGTTTGAGCGCGCGGGCCACCTCTTTGCGGTCTTTGTAGTTCACGAACCGCATCGCGTTGCGGATCAGGTGCACCACACAGGTTTGCACGGTGGCTTTGGGCCAGGTCGCTTCGATCGCTTCAGGGAATCCGGTCAGTCCGTCGCAGCACACGATCAGCACGTCTTTGACGCCGCGGTTGGCCAGATTCGCGCACACCCCGGCCCAGAACTTCGCGCCTTCCTCGGCCTGAATCCAGATCCCCAACACATGCTTGACGCCGGCCATGTCGACGCCGATTGCGATGTGGGCGTGCTTGTTTCGCACGTGAGCGCCGTCTTTGACCTTGACCACCAGCGCGTCGAGGAACATCACGGGATACAGCGGTTCCAGTGGCCGGTTCTGCCATTCATCGACCGCGTCGAGGACCTCGTCGCAGATCTTGGAGATCGTCTCATGCGACAGCTCGGTGCCCAGCGTGGACGCCAGATGATGCTGGATATCGCGCAACGTCATCCCGCCGGCATACAGCGAGATGATGATGTCATCGAGCCCGCCGAGCCGCCGCGAGCCGCGCGGCACCAGCCGCGGGGTGAACGAGCCGTCACGGTCGCGGGGGATGTTCAACGTGACCGGCCCGGCCTCCGACGCCACCGTTTTCGGCGTCGTCCCGTTACGGGCGTTCGGTAGCTCCCGGCCGGCCGGATCGCCCTTCGCGTAGCCGAGATGATCGGTCAGCTCGGCCCTCAAGCCGCGCTCGAGAGCGACTTTGATCAGCCCCGGGATCAGGCCACCTTCGCCGGTGATCTGGATCTGACCAGAGTCGATCTGGGCCAGCAGCCCATCGATCATGCCCGAGGCCTCCAACGCCTCAGCCACCTCCGCGGTCGAGCGAGGCTCAGCCAACTCCGGCAGCTGCTCCTCGTCGTGCTGATTGTCGCTGTCTGTCGCCATGCTCATAGATCTTCCTCTCACTACCGAGCACCGGACTTACACAGAACATCTGACACCTCCGAAACGATCTATCAAGCCTTATACTTCCAAGCCCGAGGAGGGATGAAACGCGAAGTGCAGCAAGCACTCCGAACCGGGCGCACCAGACGCAAGCCGCGGCGGAAAGAAGGCGAGCGGTATCAGCGGTTCATCGACCCGATGGTGATGATCAGCGAACGTCCCGCCGAAGTTGCCGACCGCGCCGTTCCCGGCCACTGGGAAGGGGATCTGATCACCGGTGAGCAGAACAAAACCGCGATCGGCACCCTCGTCGAACGCGCCACCCGCTACACGATGCTGCTACACCTTCCCGACGGACACGACGCCGAACAGGTCCGCGACGCACTCATCACCGCGATGAAGGACCTGCCCGCGCACCTACGCGGGTCGCTCACCTGGGACCAGGGCGCCGAACTGGCCCGACACAAGCAGATCGCGGTCGCGACCGACATGCAAGTGTATTTCTGCGATCCGGCCAGTCCCTGGCAGCGCGGCAGCAACGAGAACACCAACGGGCTGCTCCGCCAATACTTCCCCAAGGGCACCGACCTAAGCGTCTACGGTCCGGCTGATCTCGAGCACGTCGCGCAGGAGCTCAACGGCCGCCCACGCAAAACGCTCGGCTGGGATACCCCAGCCGAGCGTCTGCGTGATCTAATCACCACCCAGTAGAACAGGCAGTGTTGCGTCGACCCCTTGAAACCGCCTCGAGTGTGGGGGCCGTTCGCTGTTTCCGGCCGCAGTTCCAGGTTCCGGCTTGGACCCGGAACTGCGGCCAGAACCTGCAACTGCGGCCAGAACCGCCACCCGCCGATCGGGTAGTCCGCCCCACCGCCGATCGAGTAGTCCGAGGCGCTAGCCGAGGGCGTATCGAGATCACGCAAGCCGAATCGCAAACGGCCCCCGCAGCTCCGGAGCGCGGGGGCCGTTCGCATGCTGTGGCCAGAACGTGGTCAGCCCTCGATCTCCGCCGCGAACGACTCCTCGACGGACGCGAGGAACCCCGCGATCACCCGGAGCTCGGCTTCGTCGTAGTCGGCCAGGTGCTGGAGCCAGGATCGCACCAGGGGAGCGAACAGCGGTGCGATCTCCTGACGCGCGCGATCGTCGACGAGTTGCACGGCAACCCGTCGGCGGTCCTGCGGATCCCGTGTGCGAGTGACGAACCCGGCGCGCTCGAGCCGATCGATCATCGTCGTCGTCGACGCGGTGGTGATGCCGAGATGTCGCGCGAGTTCGCCGGCTGTCTTCGGGCCGGACTGCAGGGCCTGCAGACAGAACATGTCACTGGTGTTGATGTTCAGCGACGATGCGGCCGAGTGGTTCATCCGCATTCCCCACTCCACCGTGCGGCCCAGTCGCTGGGCGATCTCGCGCGTGAGATCCGCATGAGAGCTTGACACCCGTGAATACCTCGCTAATCTGATAACTAGTTTATCTAGTCGATAGATAAACTACTTTCCTTCAGCCGAGTCACTATATCGTCGGGAGCCACCCATGACCAGACGCTCGCTGCTACCCGCTCTCATCCTGCTCGTCGGTGTCGTCGCCGCGTGCAGTTCGCCGACCGACGAGGCGTCGCAGAGTCGCGTCGACCGCTATCTCGGGAAATGGAACTACGATCAGCCCGATCCGTCGTCTGGTCTGAACATGGCCGAGCTCGCACTGCCGACGGGCCCGCAGCAGGCGCCACAGGTGGGCGACGTCGTCTTCACTCGGGACCCGCAGAATCCCGACGGCGACATCGTGATCGGGCGGACCGATGTCGGCTGCACCTGGCGATTCCACGCCGGCGAAGACGCGCTGCGTCTCGATCCGCCCGCGCAGCTGTGCAACAACCCGACGTCCAACGTCTCGTACACGATCACGTCGTGGACGGCGACTGTCGACGGGGACGCGATGACCGAGAAGATCACCGCCAAGAGTCACCGCGCCGACCGCGACCTCGACTTCGCATTGCCCACCGGGGCGCGTACCCGAACCGATGACGGTGACGGGGCGGCAGTCTCCGCGTTCGTCGGGACGTGGCGGTTCGACGCCGCCGACCCCGCATCGATGCGCAACATCAGCATCGTGCGCGGCGCCGACGGAGTGCGACCGACCCCCGAGCAGGGGGCCGTCCTGATGACCGCGGACTACGGCAATCGCATCACCGCACAGACCGACGACGGCTGCGTATGGTCGATGCTCGTCCGCGGGAACACCGCGAAACTGGACCCACCGGTGCAGACGTGCCCGCGTCCCGGCAACACGACCAGGACGATCCGGTCGTGGACCGCAGCGTCGGACGGCACACGGCAAACCGCCATCGTCCACGGCACGAATGAGCAGAATGCGCCGTTCACCCTCGGATACGCTGCGATGCAACGCGTCTGACCGATGACCTTCATCCAGACACAAGGACTGATCATGACCACATCGGAAACGCACACCCTCGAGGTGCCCGGAGCAGTACTGACCTACGACATCCGCGGCACCGCAGCTACCACATCGAACCGACCACTGTTCCTCGTCGGATCACCCATGGACGCAAGCGGGTTCGCAACCCTCTCGGGCTTCTTCGCGGATCGGGTGATCGTCACCTACGACCCGCGGGCCGTCGGCCGTAGCCGCCGGACCGACGACGCCGCGGAGTACACCCCACTCGTCCATGCCGACGACATCGCCGCTGTCATCACCGAACTCGATGCCGGCCCGGTGGACATGCTCGCCAGCAGCGGGGGAGCGGTCAACGCGCTGGCGCTGGTCGGACGTGGGGACGACGACCTGGTGACCACCCTTGTGGCGCATGAGCCACCGACGGCACAGTTTCTGCCCGACCGCGACGTGATCCTCGCCGTGTGCGACGACATGTACGACACCTATCAGGCACGGGGACTCGGGCCGGCGATGGCGAAGTTCGTCGCCTTGGTCTCCCAGAAGGGCGAGTTGGCGTCGTCATATCTCGATGAACCGGAACCGAATCCGGCTCAGTTCGGCCTGCCGACGGAGGATGACGGTGACCGCACCGACCCGCTGATCGGTTTGAACATCAGGACCTGCACCAGCTACGAGTTCGACGTCGATGCGCTACGTGCAGCGTCGACCCGGGTGGTGATCGGCACCGGCGTCGAATCGTCCGGCGAGGTCGCCCATCGGAGCGCCGCGGCGCTGGCCGCGGCGGCCGGCCTCGAACAGATCGATTTCCCGAGCGGGCACAACGGTTTTCTGGGTGGCGAATACGGAATGCACGGCGAACCCGATGGCTTCGCCCAGACCCTGCGGCGCATCCTCGACGCCGAGTGATGCTGTCCGGGTCAGCGATCGACAGAGAATCGCACCGCGGCACGGACCTGCGCGGCGACCGCGGAACCGGCGCCCAGTGGCCATCGGTTCATGACGTAGTCGGCGGCCTGGTCGACGGTGAGTTGCCGTGTGGAATTGCCGGTGCGCACCCAGAACTCGGGTGTGGCGTTCTTACCGGCACGCAGATACACCGGTCGCGTCGACGGTGAGCAGCTGATCCGGCAGACCGGCTGCGCACCGTCGTCTGTGGTGACGTCCTCGATGCTGACGCCGATGGCGGCGGCCGCATTCTGGCCGAGGGCGGTGGTGAACAGATCCCGCAGCCACAGCTCGAACCGGTCGGCGTCGGGCACCTTCAACGTGGCGTAGTCGCGATCGAGGCCCAGCGGGTTGCCGTCGTCGTCGACGCCGACCAGCAGTGTGCCGCCCCCTCCGTTGAGGAAGCCGGACACGGTCTTGACGATCACGTGCTCCATCCGCGCATCTTTGTCGCCGGTGCGCATGTTGATCCGTGCGGTCGACTTGAACTCGACGCGGTCGGACTCGCCCGCCGCCAACAACTCGGTGATCGGGACGTGGTGCTGGCGCTGGAAGTGGGTTGCGATCGCACCATAGGTGGCGACGGCGCCGATCGAGCTCAGCAGGCAGAGGATGACGGTGACGGCGCTCCACACCCGGGCGTCGGGGTTCACCACGCCGGCGACCAGGAGTCCCACCGCCGATCCCAGAATCGACAGGACGACGGACGCGGTGAAGCTCAGCCGTGCCCGTCGCCGCAACACCCATCGCGCCACCGTGCCGAACACCATCGCGAGTACCAGCACGAACAGCAGGGCTCCCGCGGTGGCCCACACAGGTTCGGCGACGTCGAAGGCCTCGATGACTGTTGATCCGGGTTCGCGCACATCGGACAGTATGGCGAATCCGGATCCGCAACGAATCGACCCGGTCGACGACGGAACCGACGAGTGCACCCGCGCGTCCTACATACATGGCGGAGACGGACGGCGAACGATTCGCAGCGGGGGAGATATGACCACACAGGACGAGTTGAGGGCAGACTTTCGCGTCATGCGGGCGTCAGGGACGCGGATCGGTCAGGCCGCAAGTGACGTCTCTGACATCTTCGACCGTGAGCACCGCGAACTCGATGCGGCTCTCGGCGGCTGGGCAGGCGCCTCGAAGGCTGCCTTGTCAGCAGTCACAGGGCAGTGGCGTGCGACAGCCGACATCTTGGTGACGACGGTCAACGATCACGCACGTGGGATTCACGACGCCGCGAACCGGTTCGAGAACGAGGAGATGAAGAACGCGGAGCGGCTCCGCCGGATCACCAGCAGCGACGACCAGCCACTGCTGGTGAATCTGGACTGAAGGCGCGGATTCGCGATGACACCCGAGGACATCGACCGCTGGGACCCCGCACAGATCGGCGAGGTCTTTCGCGTGTGCCAGGCTCGCCAGGTGGCGTGCTCGACCACGAGTGAACAACTCCGATCACCTGAGCTCTTCGAGACATGGGGCGGCACCGCAGGCAAGGCCCCCGACGAGGCGGCGGGGAAGAAGCGGGCAGACATCGATGCCCACGGCAACGAGGTGGCGGCGGTCGCAGAGGCCGCGTCGGTCGCGCAGGCAGAAGTCGAGGCGGTCAAGCGGCAACTCGAGGAGGTACGTGCCTTCGCCGCGGCCAAGGGCTTGGTGATCGATGACGCGTCGGGGAACGTGGAACTTCCGGCCTGGGAGATCAGCACGATGAACGTCGACCGGGCGAACGATCGCGATACGGCGCAAGTCATGCTGAACCGGGTGATGCTGGCCGCCGACGATGCCGATCGCGATCTGGCGATGGCGATTCAGGCGGCGACCGGTGAGATAGCCCCAGCCACGTTGTCGGGCAGTAACGCGGTACTGCCGCCGCCTGAGACACCCGACCATCTCCCGGGTAGAGAAGTGCCGATGACTCCGGGGGTCCCAGTCGCCGGGCCGAGTCCGAAAATGTCGAGTACAAGGATTCTCGATGTCAAGGTGCCGAAGGACTGGAGTGATCCCGACATGACGTCGGACCTGGCGCGCACCTACGCTCTTCCAGTCACGATCGACCCGTCGCACCAAGGTGCTCGGGGAGGGATATCGAGGAACTTGCTTCCACAGAACCCGGAGACCGGCGACGGAATGGGGGGAGGGGTCGGCATACCGACGAAGAACGGAAGTCACGTCGAACTGGGAGTGACGCAACAGAAGGAACTTCGTGTCGTCGGCGCGCAACCGACCTCGGTCGGGTCGGTGGAAGTCGACGGGAAAAGCTACCTGGCGATCACCTATGGCTACGACTACGAGGTTTCGGGCGTCACGCGAGTCGATGCAAATGGTATTCAGGTCACCACCGACAACGCCCCCAACTGGCAGCCGATAAGCCATGGTGACGTCGTCAAACTTCATTCCAAAGGTGTACGAGTTCCAGACCCCGGGGGTACTTCCTGATGGAGCGCTACGTCAGACGCCTCGTTGTCGTTGCGGCGTTCTTCGTGGCCTCGTTGCTGGGTGCAACGGCGTGTGGCCAGAACACCGAGCGAAGTGATGGTCTCGACGCCTCGGGTTCGTCATCCAGCGAACTCCTGGAGGCGTCCGACTTCGGTGAGGGCTACGAACTGCACCCAGGTTCCTCGGCTGGGGAACTCGCTGAACAGCAGCGGCACAGCGTCGCCACCCGCGAGTACACGCCTGCAGTGTGTGAGCAGGTTTTTGCGCAGCAGGCGGACCGAACCGAGGCGTCCCAGCGTCGCGGAATCTATGTCGAGCATGAGCGGCCCTACAAACCATCGTTCGGGGACTTCGTGACACGTGGGGGCGAAAGCCTCGAACAGACCCGCGAAGTGTATCGCCAGTGCGGCAGCTTCACCGCCGTAGTAGCGGGCGAAGGTGAGATCTCCATGACGACAACGGAACGTCCCGTTCCCCCAGGGATCGACACCGAATCTCTCGTGATCGAGACAGTCGTAACCACCGAGCCGTATCCGGATAACCCGAACTCGGTCCCCGCGCAGCAGAAAAGCTTGATCGGCCATGCTCAGCTCGGGGACAAGAGAGTGACCTTCTACGAAGAGATCTTCGGCTTCGACAGCGCTTTGGACACCGGACGGTTCGACGAACTGTTCGTACGGGCAGTGGAGAGGGCCTCAACAGCCGACTGAAAGCCCATACACCCGCCGCGCATTCCCGAACCCGATCAGCTCGGCCACCCGTATGGCGTCATCGAGCGCCCATGCGTCCGCGTCGACGAAGCGCTGCAGCGTCGCCGCCAGCCCGTGGCGCCACAGCGCCGCACCCAGGTAGTGCAGTTCGGCCGGGCCGAAGGCATCCGACGAGTAGAGGATCTTCCGGAACGGCGCCAACTCCAGCACGCGTGCGATCAATTCGGGGGCGCGTGCGCCGAGGTGGTTCACCGCAAGCCCAACATCGACGTAGACATTGCTGAAGGCCTGGGCGAGGTACCCGGCCTCACGTTCGTAGGGATAGCAATGCAACAGCATCACCGGCGTGGCGCCACTGTTCCGCAGGAAATCCAGCAGCAGTAGGGGATTGGTGCGATGGAGATCGGCGTCGCGGTCACCGAGCCCCACATGCAGTTGCAGCGGTTTGCCCAGTCGCAGCCCGCGGTGCAGACCGAAGCGCAGCAACGTCCGGTCGGTCAGCCGTGATGCGCCGGCGTCACGCCACCTCCGGGCGGCCTCCTCGACGTCACTCGGGTCCGGGTCGGTCAGGTCGCCGTCGAAGCCGCCTCGGTAGGCCAGGATCGACTTCGTGCCCACCGCTGTCGCGGATCGGTCGTCGAGGATCTCGTCGAACGCGTCGATGTAGCTGCCGCCGCGGGCGACGGCGTCCTCGGCGAGCGATTCGAGCCGGATCACCTCGTGTGCAGCCGATCCCGACCACGCGGCCAGCGTCGGAAGGTCGGCCACGCCGGGCAGACCCGTGTCGACGACCCAGTCGCTCACCCCGGCGGCGCCCAGGAATCGCCGCGCCACCTCATCCTCGGCGAGCGCTGCCCGACACCGCCAGTAGTCGTCTGCGGGGACGTGTGTCGGTAGGCCGAGGACCGGTGCACACCACCGGCGCACGGCGAAACCGATCTGCGAGTCGAACGGGGCGTCGTCGGCGGCAACCGGGTCGGTGTTGCCCTCGTTCAGTGCGTTCTCGAACCGGGTGCGATCGCCACGTCCGGTCCAACAGCCGTGAACGTGGTGATCCACGAGCGGGATGTCAGCGATGTGAGCGGCGATCGCACCGGGGGACAACGCCATTCGCTCAGACACTCCACGCGAGCCGGAACCGGTCGGCCAGGGTCTGCGCGGTGTGATCGGGGAAGTGCGTGACCTCGTAGCGCCGGACCGCGACGAGCGCGTCGACAGCCGGGTCGCCGAGGATGTCGCGCAGGACTGGCGACGAGTCCATCGTGTCGACGACCGTGCTCTGATCCGCCGACAACGGACGGATGCCGGCGTCGGTGCGCTGCGCCTCGGTGAGCGTCGACGGATCGACGATGACCTGCGGCGGCAGCGTCATCCGTGCGTCGATGCCCCGCAGGGCGGCACCGAGGATCGCGGCGGTCGCGAAGTACACATTGGCCGAGCCGTCGATGGCCTTCACCTCGAGGTTGGCGCCACGCGGGGTCGACGGTCCGGAGCAGATGAGTCGGACCGCTGCCTCTCGGTTCTCCACACCCCAGCAGGCGAAGGCGCCCGCCCACTGGCCGGGCAGCATCCGTAGCCCCGACACCACCGATCCGCCCAGGACGCCCTGCAGCTCGATCATCGCGTCGACGACACCGGCCACCGCGTGCTCGCCGTCCACCGTCATCCCCGCTGCACCCGAACCGTCCGAGAACACCGGCGCCTCGCCGCGCCGCAGTGAGATGTGTTGGTGTGCGCCGCACCCGACTCCGTCGGCGAACGGCTTGGGGGACAGGCTGATTCGCAAGCCGTGACGTCGGGCGATCCGGCCCAGGACGATCCTGGTCAACACCACCTGATCGGCGGCGGACACCGGGTCGAGCGGCTCGACGGACAGTTCGAACTGGTTGTGCCCGTACTCCGGGTGGAACTGTTCGACACCGATCCCGGTCGATTCGCACGCCGAGAGCACCTCCCGGACGAACGCCTCATGCTCCAGCACCCCCGCGGCGCCGTACTGCGCCCACAGATCCGACGGCTCGCGCTCACCGTGCGGGCCGGTGACGACGAACTCGATCTCGTGTCCGACCAGTGCCTGCAGACCTGCCGCCGCGAGCCGGTCGACCACCCGGCGCAACGTGCCCCGTGCGCACTGGGGTATCGGCTCACCGGCTTGGGAGAAGAATTCGCCCGGGGCCCAGGCCAGCCCGGTGTCGATCGTGCGCATCGCCTCCTGGTCGATCCGGATGCGCTGATCCCCGACGACGCCGATCGCGTCGGTGAAGGCGATCCCCACCTGGTCGGCGGCAAAGGCATGCCACGTGGGACTGGCGCCCAAACCGGCCGACGCGAACACCGGGACTCGGGTCTGCGGGACGATCTTGGCGAGCGTCAGACCCGCGGGGTTGACGATCGTGCCCATCAGCACGGTCGGCTCGGTACCCACGGCGCCCGACTGCACACCTCCCGACTGCATAACTCACAGTGTCGTGCCCCGGCGCGTCCGCCGCACACGAAACGGCGGACGCGCTCGGCCTCGGGACGGTCAGCTCTCGTACCGGTACGGCAGGTACTGCACGTTCCAATCATTGCCGTCCGGGTCGGTGAAGTAGACGAAGTGCCCCCACGGCTGCTCATCGACCTCGCTCGCATCGACACCGGCCTCGATGAGCTGTGTGCGGGCCGCGTGGATGTCCGAGACGCACAGCATGAGCGGGCCTGCATTGGGGCCGGCCTTCTCGACGATCCCCTTCCCGAACGCGATCGAGCAGGACGATCCCGGTGGCGTCATCTGGACGAAGCGGACGTCGTCGCTGGGGGACTGATCGTGGTCGGGGTTGAACCCGATCCTGGTGTAGAAGTCCTTCGCGCGGTCGACATCGGTGACGGGTAGGAACGCGACTTCGAGTGTCCAATCCATGGCTGTGCCTCTCTGTTGTCGATGGATCTCGGTAGTCACATTGTCAACCGGATCGCGGACAGCAAAGGTCCGCAATCGCGAGATCTTCATCGGGTGGTCACGGCGCGTCGGCGTCGCGGAACCCCGCGGCGGCCGCGCCCTCGCCATACGCTGGACCTGTGCAGCCCGATCCGCCGGTGACCATCTTCGGTCCGGATTTCCCGTTCCCCTATGACGACTGGATCACCCATCCGGCCGGCATCGGGTCGGTGCCCGCCGAGGCCCTCGGCTCCGAGGTGGCCGTCATCGGTGCCGGGATGGCGGGCATGGTCGCGGCGTACGAACTCATGAAGATCGGTCTGCGCCCGGTGGTGTACGAGCCCGAGCGGATCGGCGGGCGCCTGTGGTCGGAACACTTCGTGCCCGGTGAACCCGAGGTCGCCGAACTCGGCGGCATGCGGTTTCCGGTGTCCTCGTCGACCTTCTTCCACTACGTCGACTCCTTCGGACTGCGGTCGCGCCCGTTCCCCAACCCGCTGACCGCCGCGGCGGGCAGCACCGTCATCGACCTCGGCGGCGAGACGCTGTACGCCCGAACGCTCGACGACCTCCCGTCGATCTACACCGAGATCGAGAAGGCCTGGGACAGCGCGCTTGAACGTGTCGCCGGTTTCTCGGCGCTGCAGGACGCGATCCGCACCCGTGACGCTGCGCGGCTGAAGGAGTTGTGGAACCGGCTGGTGGTGGAGTGGGATGACCGCAGCTTCTACGACTTCCTCGCCACCTCCGACGAGTTCGGCTCGCTGAGCTTCCGGCATCGGGAGTTGTTCGGACAGGTCGGATTCGGTACCGGCGGATGGGATTCCGATTTCGCCAACTCGATGCTGGAGATCTTCCGGGTGGTGGTCACCAACTGCGACACCGAGCAGCATCTGATCGTCGGCGGCGCCGAACAGGTGCCCCGCCGCCTGTGGTCGGACACGCCGCCGCGCATCCGGCACTGGCCCGTCGGTACCAGCCTGTCCGCCCTGCACAGCGGTGTACCCCGCGCCGGCGTGGCAGCGTTGCGAAGACTCGGCCCGAACCGCATCGAGGTCGTCGACCGGTGGGGCGACTCACGTGAGTTCCCGGCCGTCGTCGCGACCTGTCAGGCGTGGCTGCTCTCCACCGAGATCGAGTGCGACGAAAGCCTGTTCAGCCAGGATCTGTGGATGGCGCTGGACCGGACCCGCTACATGCAGTCGTCGAAGACCTTCGTCATGGTCGACCGGCCGTTCTGGAAGGACCGTGATCCCGAGACCGGACGCGACCTGCTCAGCATGACGCTGACCGACCGGCTCACCCGCGGGACCTACCTGTTCGACAACGGTCCCGATCGGCCCGGCGTCATCTGCCTGAGTTACACGTGGATGAGCGACGCGTTGAAGGTGCTGCCACATCCGGTGGAGAAGCGGGTGTCGCTGGCACTGGACGCGCTGCGCAAGATCTACCCCGACGTCGACATCGCCGCACACATCGTCGGGCGGCCGATCACCGTCTCCTGGGAGAACGAACCACACTTCCTCGGTGCTTTCAAAGGTGCGCTGCCCGGGCACTACCGCTACAACACCCGCATGTACGGCCACTTCCACGGACAGGAACGACTGCCCGACGCCGAACGGGGCATCTTCCTCGCCGGCGACGACGTCTCGTTCATGCCGGCCTGGGTGGAAGGTGCCGTGCAGACCGCACTCAACGCGGTGTGGGGGGTCATCAACCACTTCGGTGGCGCAGCCCATCCCGACAATCCCGGTCCGGGCGAACGCTACGCCGAGCTCGGCCCCCTCGACATCGGGCTGTGATCACATGACCGATGACCTCGAGAACGTCGCCGACGTCCGGCTTCGGTTGGCCCTCTGGCAATGTCAATCCGTGCCCGCCGGCGTCGCGGAGAATCTGGAACGCCTGGACGACGCCGCCGCACAGGCGGCACGTCATGCGGCCGATCTGCTGATCACACCGGAGATGATGGTGACCGGCTACAGCCTCGCCGCCGACGAGGCCGAACGTTTGGCCGACGCCGAAGACGGACCGATCGCCGCCCGCGTGTGCGAGATGGCCCGGAGGCATGGCATCGCCATCCTCTACGGCTGTGTCGAGCGCGCGCGGGACGGACTGCTGTACAACGCGATCCGTCTCGTGGACGGGACCGGCAAGCCGCTGGCAACGCACCACAAGACCCACCTGTTCGGCGACATCGACCGGGCGATGGTCGCGGCCGGATCGGTGCCGCCTCCCGTCGTCACGGTGGCCGGCTGGCGGGTGGCGCTGCTGACCTGTTACGAGGTCGAGTTCCCGGAACTGGTCCGCTCGTGCGCCGTTCGCGGAGCAGACGTCATCTGCGTGCCCACCGCGAACATGATCGATTACGACGTCGTCCAAGACGTCCTGCTCCCGGCGCGGGCGCTGGAGAGTCAGGTGTACGTAGCGTACGCCAATTACTGTGGTGCGGAACGTGATCTGGTTTTCGGAGGCCGCAGTATGGTGGTGGCCCCGACCGGTTCGGTGATCGCCGAGGCGGGTCGGATCCCGGACATGATCCTCGCGGATACGGGGCGCGCGCTGCTGCGAGGATCGCGCGAGACCTATCCGTATCTGGCCGACCGCCGCCCCGAACTCTACTGATCTGCGAGGCATGGACACCGCTGGGCCGGTGAAATACGTTACAACCGCAACGAGATTGTCTCTGGACAGACCGGGTGGCGCTACCTTACGGTAGCGATACGCATCGAAGTTACCGGCGGGTAGGTCGCGGTGCGACGGGTGGGTCGACGTGGGGGTCGACAGTTGTCAGATCGTGAATTCCAGAGTCGGGCTGGTCATCACGCTGTTCGTCACGGTGCAGGAGGGGGTCATGCCCGATACGTTGACACGTCGCACGAGGATGGCGGCCGACGATTCGTTACCGCGATCGCTGGCACTTCTCGAGGCGATCGAGGTGACCGAAGTGATCGTCATACCCGGTGTGGACGCGCTGCTCGATGCGCCGCAGGACTTCGCCATCACCTTCGACGCGTCGATCGCACTGTCCGGGATGTTGCGCACGCATACCCGCCGGATCGGCGTCATGAAACGGCTGGCCGTCGAGGCGCTCGATGAGACCGGTTGTGGTCCAGCAGAACTCGCCCGGATTCCGTCATCACTTCCGGTCCGGGCGGTCGAGTACATCGCGCGTTCGGATCGGTGGTCGGCCGATCCGCAGGGCGCCCGGACGGTGCGGGTCGCGTTCGCGTTCGTCGCCGCCCATACGTTGACCGACCCGACGGATTGCCACACCGCCTCTCGCGCACTGCATCTGCGTCCACGCCCACTGCATGACGAGCGTGCGCTGCTGCAAGATGTGCTGCGGTCTGCGCTCGGCGGGCTGTCGGATGGTTCCGCTCGCCTGATGGCCACCTACATCAGCAAGGCGAGTGCATTCTTCGCCCAGTCCGACGACGCGCGGTGGTCGGTGCCCAGCGATCGCCGGCGGCGATCGGCGCCGCGGACCATCGACTACAACCCCGATGCCCTTCGCGAGGCCTGCCGAGCGGCCGGGCTGGACATGGCGGAACTGCGCATAGCAGCGCGACGTGAAGTGAGATAGCCGGCGGTGTCGTGGGTGACGTGATTGCGATGCCGATCACAACCGACCACGAATATGAGCTACACCACTGGACAAGCCCGCGGGTTTACCTTACCGTAGGTTACGCATCGGTAAGCTACGCGCGGGTAACTTATGAAGAAGTCGAACGCGCACGTCAGAGGGGAATTCTGCGGCACGTCACCGACTCGCGATCGGTCGGCTGCCCATCTCAGCAACCCGTATGGACGCAGGGGAGGCGTCGCTCGAGGGGTCGGGTCGGGTCGGTCGGCTGTCGTCGCAGCATGTCCGACCCGACCCGGTGTGACGTCAGGCCCGAGGTGTGACTTCCGGCTCGAGGCGTGACTCCCGGCTCGAGGTGTGACAGGGGGCTCGGCGGTGCCATCGCAGTACGCTGAGTCCGTGGCCGACGCAGCACGCTACCGGTGGCTGATTCACGTCGACCTGGACCAGTTCCAGGTCTCCGTGGAACGCCTGCGCAGTCCTGAACTCGTGGGTGTCCCGGTGATCGTCGGGGGCAACGGCGATCCCACGGAGGCACGCAAGGTCGTCACCTGTGCGTCGTACGAGGCACGCGACGCGGGTGTTCGTGCGGGGATGCCGCTGCGCGCGGCATACCGAAAGATGCCCGACGCCATCTACCTGCCCCTCGACGTCCCCGCCTACGACGTCGCGTCGGCCGAGGTCATGTCGGTCTTGCGGGGCCTGGGCCATCCGGTGGAGGTGTGGGGCTGGGACGAGGCCTACATGGGCGTGGATCGGGTCGACGGCGACGGTCCCGTCGCGCACGATCGGCCGGCCATCGGTGATCTCGCTCTGCGGATCCGCACGGAGATCTTCGACCGAACGGGCCTGCATTGCTCGATCGGGATCTCCGACAACAAACAGCGCGCCAAGATGGCGACGGGCTTCGCGAAGAAGCCCGAGCCTGCGTCAGATGCCCTCGCGCCCTTCCACATCGAGAAGGTGTTCCTGCTCGACGAGCCGAACTGGTTGCCGTTGATGGGTCCACGACCCTGCCGAGATCTGTGGAGTGTCGGACTCAAGACCGCTGCCAAGCTGGCCGGCCACGGCGTCGACACGGTCGAGGAGCTGATCGCGACACCGCGCGACGATCTCATCGGGATATTCGGTCCGCACCAGGGCAATTGGCTCTATGTGTTGTGCCGCGGTGGTGGCGATTCGACGATCACCGAAGAGCCGTGGTTGGCGCGTTCGCACTCCAAGTCACGTACGTACCCGACAGACATGACCGACGCTGCCGAGATGCGCGCGGCAGCTTTGGAACTGACCGAGGACCTGCTCGGCCAGGTTCTGTCCGAGGAACGCGAGGTGTTCCGGGTGGCGGTGACGGTGCGGACCAAGACGTTCTACACCCGGACCAAGTCACGCAAGTTGCCCGCGCCGACGACCCGATTCGACGACATCGCACCGGTGATCTCCGAGCTTCTCGGGAATTTCGAGATCGAGCGGCCGGTGCGGTTGCTCGGCGTACGCTGCGATCTGGTGATGCCCTAGTGTCCCGCGCCGGAAATTCGTTGATGATTTCGACGCCCAGGCGGCGCCTCGCTTCGTTGGCGTCGTCGCAGGTACATCCAGTACCTGCTCCTCCGCCGCCTCGCGATGCATCCACCTGGACCGCCGAACTCATGAAACGAATTTCCGGCGCGGGACACTAGAGGGGGACGAGGAGGAGAGCTGATGCGTGCGGGTCTCGCGTTCCTGGTCGCGGTGGTGGCGGCGCTGGTGATGTGCGCGGCCCCGGCGTCGGCCGCACCACGACCACTACCCGTCGTCTACGACTTCACGGCAGGCATCGGCGCCGAACTCGCGGACCCGGGCGGGTCCCTTCCGGGGACGAACGACTACGGATGTCGTCCGACGAGGCAGCATCCCCGTCCGGTGATCCTGGTGCACGGCACCGGCGGTGGGCGCCAGACGAACTGGGCCACTCTCGCGCCGGTGCTGAAGAACGCCGGCTACTGCGTATTCGCACCCACCTACGGTGCCCTGTCGCCGGTATGGCCGCTGTCGGCGCTGGGCGGGCTCGGACCCAAGTCCGAGAGTGCCTGGCAACTGGCAACATTCGTCGACCGGGTGATGGCGGCGACCGGCGCCCGGCAGGTCGACATCGTCGGTCACTCGCAGGGCACCGAGATCCCCACCTACTGGATGAAGTACCTCGGTGGCCGGGGCAAGGTCGCCCACTACGTGTCCCTTGCGCCGTACTGGCGGCAGGAGCGTGACTCCGGCGACGCGCGCAGCGATGCGGTCACCCAGTTTCGGCGGGGGCTCGGTATCCCGGCGCCGCCACGGCCGGAGTGCCCCCACTGCGTCCCACCGCCCGACGACCTGACGTTCAATCAGGCAGTGCGGCAACCGACTCCCTATCTGCCGGGAGTCGCGTACACCAACATCGTGACCCGCGACGATCAGATCGTGACGCCGTACTGGACCGGAATCCTCGACGGCCCGCCAGGCATCGACGTCACGAACATCGTCGTGCAGGACGGCTGTGCGATCGATCGGTCCGAACACGCGTCGATCACGTCCAACCGGCGCTCCGCGGCGATGGTGCTCGGCGCGCTCGACCCGGACAACGCCCCGTCCGTCCCGTGTGTCCCGGTGGCGCCCTACACCGGCGGTTGATGCTAGTGTCCCGCACCGGAAATTCGTTGATGATTTCGACGCCCAGGCGGCGCCTCGCTTCGTTGGCGTCGTCGCAGGTACATCCAGTACCTGCTCCTCCGCCGCCTCGCGATGCATCCACCTGGACCGCCGAACTCATGAAACGAATTTCCGACGCGGGACACTAGGAGGGAGCGATCATTCGCGCGGTATCCGCACGCCGACGAGCCGGGCGTCCGCGTCCACGTCGAGGCCGACCCGGTCCCATGGGGTGCCCAGGGTGACCACGGCGTAGGCGGACGTGGGGAACCGGTCGATGTGACCGTCGGGGTCGAGGGTGAGCGCGGTGGCGGGCATGCCGGGTGAATGGCCGACCACCATCACGGTCTGTGCGTCGGTCGGGGCGTGTACCCGCACGGCTTCGAGAATATCGTCCGGTGCACCGCCGTAGACGTCGTCGACGTAGACGGTCGGGACGTCGATCCCGGTGCGCTCGAGGGTCTGCCGCGTCCGCGTCGCCGTGGAGCACACGACCGCGTCGATCTGCAGTCCTTCGTCACCCATCCACCGGCCGGCGAGCGCGGCCTCACGTTGGCCGCGTTCGGCGAGTGGCCGTTCGTGGTCTCCGACTCCGGCCGGATAACCCGACTTCCCGTGCCGCATCAGCACCAAGGTCCGGCTCATGCGGCACCTGCCGCACGGCGTCCGGCGCGCTCGGCGGCGATCACGCGCAGCAGCGACGCCGTCGCGCGCCACGCAGCAGCCTCCTGCCGGCAGTACGAGGCGTCGTCATCGGCCCCGGACACGAGGTGCTCGTCGGCGAGCTCGTCGAACGCGATGCATTCGTCGAGGGCCTCGTCGATCAGCTGCGCGGCAGAGCGCGGTGAGCTGCACACCCGGACGATCGTGTCGCCGTCGAGTGTCATCAGACGTTCGAGATCGGGCTGATACCGCATGCTCCCAACCTACGACGCGCGGGCGACAACGTTGTGCGCACACACCGTGAGCAGCCCATTCAGGTCGCGAACGGAGCGGCGGCGGTGATCACTAGGGTGGACCGGGTGCATACCTGGGTCCCCGCGCTGCTGTCTGTGGCGGCGGCGCTGATGATCGCAGGTGGAACGGTGATGCGGCAGCGCGCGTCGTATGCGAGCGGTGCCATCGCGCGCGGTTGGTGGCTGGGCGCCGCCATCGCCATCTGCGGGTTCGGGGCCCAGGTCGTCGCGCTGGGACTCGGCTCCATCCTGTTGGTTCAGCCGATCGTCGTGCTGGCGATCCTGTTCGCCTTGCCGATGGAGGCGTGGGCTGACCATCGATGGCCACTGCGGGTCGAGTGGGCGTGGGGAGCGGTCCTCGTGGCGTGCGTGACCGTGTTCCTCGTCATCTCGCGTCCGGAACCGTCGCAGCGGCGGCCGGACGAGGTACTCGTCGCCGCGACGGTCGGTGCGGTGATCGCGGTCGTCTTGTGCTGCGTCGTCGCCGCCGAGCGATCTAATCGGCATTACAAGGCGCTGTTGTACGGGGTGGCCGCGGGCACGCTGTTCGGGGTGTCGGCGCTGCTGGTGAAGGCGGTCGCGGTGCGTCTCGTGCACGATCTGGAGCACGCGCTGTTCTACCCGGAGCTCTACCTGTTCGTGCTGGTCGGTGTCGCGGCGATCGTCGCGCAGCAGCGTGCGTTCGGTGCCGGTGAGCTGCAGACGTCGTTCCCGGCGCTCACCGTGATGGAGTTGGCGGTTTCGATGGCGCTCGGCGTGGTGCTGCTGGGCGAGAACCTCACCGTGTCGGTCCCCACCGCACTGTTCCTCGGCGTGGTTCTCGCCGTGATGGTCCGCGCGGTGCTGGAGCTCACCAGGCTGGCCGCGGTGCGCGCCGAGGAGATCGCGCAACGGGCTCACGGTCCCGGGCGCGGCTGACGGCTATCGCAGTCGACGGTTGTCGTCTCAGTTGACGGGCACCGCGTCGATCAGTCCGCTGATGGACTCGGCCCACTCCGCGGCCTGTTTCGCCGGCTTCACCGCCGACGAATTGTCGTGACGGGCGTGCTCGCCGATCTGGGTGGCGCCGCGCTTGGCCAACATGCCCGCGATGATCTCGCCCCCGCGGTTGAAGGTCTCACCGTAGACGGTGTCGCCGAGGCCGAACACCGCGAACCGAAGTCCGGAGAGATCCGGGTCCACATCGTCGAGTTCCTCGGCGAAAGGCTCCGCACCCGTCGGCAGTTCACCTTCGCCGTAGGTGGAGCAGACGACGACCAGGAAGTCCGCCGGATCGAGATCCTCGACGGCGAACTCGCTCATGTCGTAGATCGAGGGATCGTGATCGGACGCGAGGACATCGGCGATCGCGTCGGCGACCAGTTCGCAGTTCCCGGTCTCGGTCCCATAGAGGATGACGACAGACATGATCTGGAGGCTCCCTTCGATGTCGTGCTTCGGTGGCCACGACTCCGATAGGCGAGGCTACCCTAACTTCCATCTGGCCGGAAACCTGCAGGTGGAGGGGGCTTGCGAAAATACTTGGATGTCCTACTATTAAGGACGGAAGCCGATTCCCCCGGCGTTGCCCTACTCCCGAATCAAGGTGATCTCCCCGTGTCAACTACTGACGTCGACGTCCGTTCCGTCCCTCACTTCCTGAACGGCTCCGCCGTGACCGTCACCGACGGCCGTTTCGCAGACGTGTTCAACCCCAGCACCGGCGCGGTCGCCGCGAAGGTTCCGCTCGCCACCACGGCCGAGGTGGATGCCGCGGTCGCCACCGCCGTCGAGGCGCAACGTGAATGGGCGGCGTGGAATCCGCAACGCCGCGCCCGCGTGCTGATGCGGTTCGTCGACATCGTCAACCAGAACGCCGACGAACTCGCCACCCTGCTGTCGATGGAACACGGCAAGACCCACGCCGACGCGAAGGGTGACATCCAGCGCGGCATCGAGGTCATCGAGTTCGCCATCGGCATCCCGCACCTCCTCAAGGGTGAGTTCACCGAAGGCGCCGGCGCGGGTATCGACGTCCACTCGGTTCGGCAGCCGCTCGGAGTGGTCGCCGGTATCACGCCGTTCAACTTCCCGGCGATGATCCCGCTGTGGAAGGCCGGCCCGGCGCTGGCATGCGGCAACGCCTTCATCCTCAAGCCCAGCGAACGTGATCCGTCGGTGCCGGTGAAACTCGCCGAGTACTTCACCCAGGCGGGTCTGCCCGACGGCGTCTTCCAGGTCGTGCACGGCGACAAGGAATCCGTCGACGCGCTGCTGAACAACCCCGATGTCCAGGCATTCGGCTTCGTCGGCAGCTCCGACATCGCGCAGTACATCTATTCGACGGCCGCGGCCAACGGCAAGCGTTCCCAGTGCTTCGGTGGTGCGAAGAACCACATGATCGTCATGCCCGACGCCAACCTCGACCAGGTCGCCGACGCGCTGATCGGCGCGGGCTACGGCAGTGCCGGCGAGCGCTGTATGGCCATCAGCGTCGCGGTCCCGGTGGGCGAGCAGACCGCAGAAAGACTGCGCGCCAAGCTCATCGACAAGGTCAACGCCTTGCGGGTGGGCCACAGCCTCGACCCGAAGGCCGACTACGGACCGCTAGTGACCGCCGCGGCGCTCGAGCGGGTCAAGGGCTACATCGCCAAGGGCGTCGAGGAAGGTGCAGAGCTGGTCATCGATGGTCGCGAACGCACCAGCGACGAGCAGTCCTACGGCGACGAGGACATCTCCGGCGGCTTCTTCATCGGCCCGACCCTGTTCGACCATGTCACCAAGAACATGACGTCCTACACCGACGAGATCTTCGGGCCCGTCCTGCAGATCGTGCGGGCCGGCGACTACGAAGAGGCGCTCGCGCTGGCGTCGGATCACCAGTACGGCAACGGTGTCGCCATCTTCACCCAGGACGGCGATGCCGCCCGCGACTTCACCGCGCGGGTCAACGTCGGGATGGTCGGCGTGAACGTGCCCATCCCGGTTCCGGTGGCCTACTACACCTTCGGTGGTTGGAAGCGGTCCGGTTTCGGTGACCTCAACCAGCACGGCCCGGCGTCGATCCAGTTCTACACCAAGACCAAGACCATCACCTCCCGGTGGCCGTCGGGCATCAAGGACGGGGCCGAGTTCGTCATCCCGACGATGGACTGACCCTCGGCAGCGAACGTAAGAGAGCATCACGCATGACGATCATCACCGACAGCGGTCTCGACGCCGACGAGCGCGTCATCGTCGAGACCGCCGCCGGGTTCGCGGCCAAGAAACTGGCGCCCTTCGCCCTGGAATGGGATGAGAGCCACCACTTTCCGGTCGACGAACTCCGTGAGGCAGCCGAGCTCGGCATGGCCGCCATCTACTGTGCCGAGGACGTCGGCGGCAGCGGTCTGCGCAGGATCGACGGCGTGCGGATCTTCGAGCAGCTGGCCTACGCCGACCCGGCCGTCGCCGCGTTCCTCTCGATCCACAACATGTGCACGTGGATGGTCGACGGATACGGCACCCCCGAACAACGGGCCGAATGGGTGCCGAAGATGGCGTCGATGGAAGCCGTCGCCAGCTACTGCCTCACCGAGCCGGGTGCCGGTTCCGACGCCGCCGCGCTGTCCACGAAGGCGGTCCGGTCCGGCGACGACTACGTGCTCACCGGGGTGAAGCAGTTCATCTCGGGTGCCGGCGCGAGTGACGTCTACATCCTCATGGCTCGCACCGGCGCCGACGGTCCGCGCGGTATCTCGACATTCATCGTCGAGAAGGGCCGTCCGGGACTGAGTTTCGGTGCGCAGGAACGCAAGATGGGCTGGCATGCCCAGCCCACCGCCCAGGTGATCCTCGACGAGGTGCGGGTTCCGGCCGCGAACCTGCTCGGTGGCGAGGAGGGGATCGGCTTCGGCATCGCCATGAACGGGCTCAACGGGGGACGCCTCAACATCGCGGCGTCGTCGTTGGGCGGCGCGCAGGCCGCATTCGACCGGGCAGCCCAGTACGTGGCATCCCGGAAAGCGTTCGGCGGCGCGCTGATCGACGAGCCCACCATCCGGTTCACACTCGCCGACATGGCGACCTCGTTGGAGGCCTCGCGACTGATGCTGTGGCAGGCGGCCGCGGCGCTCGACGCGGACGCCCCCGACAAGGTGGAGAAGTGCGCGATGGCCAAACGCTTCGTCACCGACAACTGTTTCACGGTGGCCGACCAGGCGCTGCAACTTCACGGCGGCTACGGGTATCTGAACGAATACGGTCTCGAGAAGATCGTCCGCGATCTACGGGTGCACCGGATACTGGAGGGCACCAACGAGATCATGCGGGTCGTGGTCGGGCGGTCGATCGCGTCGCGGTACCGCGAGAGCTGACCGTACCGCCGCACAACATCATCGAACACAGGGAGATTCGACAATGACGACGATCGCCTTTCTGGGCCTCGGCAACATGGGTGGTCCCATGGCAGCGAACCTGGTGAAAGCCGGGCACACCGTGCACGGTTTCGATCCGGTGCCCGAGGCGGTGAAGACGGCGCAGGAGAACGGGGTCGAGACGTTCCCGACCGCAGTCGAGGCCGTGGCCGCCGCCCAGGTGGTGATCACCATGCTGCCGAGCGGGGCCATCGTGAAGAACCTGTACACCGAGATCCTGCCCGCCACCCAGACCGGTGCGCTGCTCATCGACAGTTCGACCATCTCCGTCGATGACGCGCGGTCGATCCACGAGCAGGCCGCCGATCACGGATTCGCGCAACTCGACGCCCCGGTGTCCGGTGGTGTGAAGGGCGCGGTGGCCGGCACGCTGGCCTTCATGGTCGGCGGCGAGGACGAGGCTTTCACCGCGGCTCGGCCGACGTTGGAACCCATGGCCGGCAAGGTGATCCACTGCGGTGCCGCGGGTGCCGGGCAGGCCGCGAAGGTCTGCAACAACATGGTGCTGGCGGTCCAGCAGATCGCCGTCGGCGAGGCATTCGTGTTGGCCGAGAAGCTGGGGCTGTCCGATCAGGCCCTCTACGACGTCATCACCGGCGCCACCGGCAACTGCTGGGCCGTCCAGACCAACTGCCCCGTGCCGGGGCCCGTCCCGACGTCACCCGCGAACAACGACTTCAAGCCGGGCTTCGCGACGGCGCTGATGAACAAGGACCTCGGCCTCGCCCTCGACGCCATCGGCAGCACCGGCTCCCGTGCTCCGCTCGGCACCCATGCCGCGCAGATCTACAAGAGCTTCGCCGAACAGCACGCCGACCTCGACTTCAGCGCGATCATCAAGACCCTCCACTGACCCCCGGTCCCTGAGGAGCGAGCTTGCGAGCGTCACGAAGGGCCACCCACCCCTTGGTCCCCTGAGTATCGAGCTTGCGAGCGCGCCGCCCTGAGTAGCGAGCTTGCGAGCGTATCGAGTATCGAAGGGTCTCGAAGGGCCCTTCGTGACGGTCCTCCGCAGGCTCCGGACCTCCTCAGGGACCAGGTGGGAGGGCTTGCTCCGCAGGCTCCGGACCTCCCCAGGGATCGAGTGGTGACGGTGCGCGCTGAATCCCTCGTCAGAAGTCACCCGCGTTGTGCCGGAGCGACTGAATCGCGGTCACCATCGACGACATCTCGTCGTCGGTCATCCCAACCGCCCCGAACACCTCGTCGTTGAGTGTCGCGGTGGCGTCCTCGACCGTGGACCGGCCGAGGTCGGTGATCTCCACCAGGGTTGTCCGGCCGTCGGTGGGGTGGGGGACCCGCCGGACGAGTTTCGCCTCCTCGAGCCGTCGGATCGCATGCGTGACGCTGGTGACGTGCACCTGCAGCCGATCACTCGCTTTGGTGATGGGCAACGCGCCCTGCCGTGAAAAGGCCAGCAGGCGAAGCAGTTCGAACCGCGAGAAGCTCAGGTCGTAGGGCCGCAGCGCGCCCTCGACGCGGGCCAGCAGGATCTGGTGTGCGCGCATGATCGAGGTCACCGCGACCATGCCGTCGGCGACGTCGCCCCATCCGGCGTCCGCCCAGTTCTGCCGTGCCTCGGCGATCGGGTCGAAACGCATACTGCGGCCTGCCATGCCTCACACCCTATCCACGATCGGCACGCCATCCGTCGATGACGGCCATCGCCGACGCGGCCGGGTCGGCGGCCGCAGGGAAATGGCCCGACAGCAGCAACAACGACAATCCGTGGACCTGTGACCAGAGGGATGCCGCCACGGTGTCGACGTCGGCTCCCTCCCGGAACACGCCGGTGTCGATGGCCCGCGCCACGCCGTGACGCAGGGGTGCGATGGCCCGCGCCGATGCGGCCTCCGTTTCGGCGGTGGGGGCGATACCCGCCCGGGATTCGCCGAACATCAACTCGTACAGGCGCGGATTGCCCAGTGCCCACCCGACGTACTGCACACCGAGATTGGCGAGGTCGGACTCGACCTCGGCGCCGGTCGCGGATTCCTGCGCCGCGGTGAACGACTCGAAAGCACGGACCAAGACACCCCGGATCAGGCCCTCCTTGTTGCCGAACAGTGAGTACACAGCTGTCGTCGAGGTGCCGGCGGCTCGAGCCACCTCCCGGACCGACAACGCATCGACGCCGCGCTCGCCGACAACGGCGACGGCCTCGTCGAGCAATCGGTCGCGAAGTTCGTCGGTGTGCACTTTGGGTCTTGCCATGGCGACGATTGTTTCATAACGTTGTTTTGTAACGACGTTATGAAACTCCGACCCGGAGGCCAGGATGCCACGTCCCGATGCTCGTCGACTCACCAACCAGACACCGCCGCCCGGCACCACACTGTTCCTGATCGGCATGCGTGTCACCAACCCGCTGCGCGTGCGCGCGTGGCTCTCCGTCTTCCTCGCCATGCCGCGCATGCTGTTTCATCTCCGCCGACACACGGACGCGGGGATGCTCACCTACCGTCTCTATGTGGGTTCGTCGCTGATGGTGCTCTCGTACTGGCGATCCCCGGAGGACCTGCGACGATTCGCCGCAGACGCCGACGCTCCTCATCTCCCGGCCTGGCGATGGTTCAACAAACGCTTCGCCGATACCAACTCGGTCGGCATCTGGCACGAGACGTACGTGATCGGCGACCACGAGACCATCAGCAGCGGGATGCCGCCGTGGGGATTGGCCGAAGCGGTCGGCGCCGAGCCGATCGGGCGGGGGAGTGCCACCGCGGCCGCAAGACTCGCGCGCTGCCCGGTCTAGCCGCGATCGCCGTGTAGCGGTGATCGACGTTTCCCCTGGAAATCGTCAACTCCCCCAGAAGTTTCCGGAGGATTCGACAACACGCGGGGGACGAACGCCGTCACGCCGACGGTGTGTGCTCGATAAGCATCTCGATCGCCCCGACGATGGTGTCCACCAGGCCGGCCACCGTGTGATCGCCGAGTTCGCCGCGCTGTTCGTCGGAACGCATCATGATCACCGACTCGACGAGGCGGAACGGGAGAAGGCGCCGGTTGTCGGAGGCGTTGCCGAGGGTCTCGGTAGCGAGCGACTCGTACGCGGCGGCGAGTTCCTGGCGGGCGGTGCGGAACTCGCCGAAACGGTCGTCGGCGAGTTCGGGTAGTAGGTAGAGCGCCCCGAGATTCCAGCGTCCGGCGGCCAACTGCGTCACGTCGTAGCGCGCCAGGTCCAGTAGACGTTGCAGGGCAGGTGCTTCGGTGTCGAGGAGTTCACGGGCTCGTTCGACGGACGGGTCGACGGTGGTGGCGAGCAGCGCGGCGAGGATGTCGTCCTTGGTCTTGAAGTAGTGATAGAGCGACGCCTGCCGGACGCCGACGGCGTCGGCGATCATCCGGGTCGAGGTTCCGGTGTACCCGTGGCGGGTGAACAACTCGGCGGCGGCATCCAGGATCTCCTCGCGCGCCGTGTCGCCGCGCCGCTTGGGTTTGACCAACCGGGGGCGGCCCGGGCTGGCCGTGCGCTCTGGTGTAGACGCCCGCGTCGCCATGGCAGTCCTCGATTCTGCTCGCGCCGGTGTTCTGTTCACGCCGCTGTCTCGGTCGACCGACAGAAATCAGCCTAACGCACCGATGTTGCGGGGTCGCGAGGCTCTGACCTGCGCTATGTAACACACTCTTAGCGCGGGTTTCCGTGGACGAAACATTTCTGTCACTTGATAGAAATTGCCGCACGGTTATCTATCAACCGACAGATAAGCCGCTCACCGTTGAGCCGACCACGAAGACCTCAGCAGAGAGACGACACATGACCTCCACCGCGACGACACCGCCACCCGTCCCGCCACCGTCCTCGGGAGGCGGGGACGCCGACGATCTCTCCGAGTTCGGGTACGACCAGCAACTGCACCGCTCGCTCGGGAAGTTCGCTTCCTTCGCGGCCGGCTTCTCGTTCGTGTCCATCCTGACGACGATCTTCCAGCTCTTCGGGCTCGGCTTCGGGTTCGGCGGGCCGGCGTTCTTCTGGACGTGGCCGATCGTCTACGCAGGCCAGTTCCTGGTGGCGCTGTGCTTCGCCGAGATCGCCGCCCGCTACCCGATCTCCGGGGCCATCTACCAGTGGTCACGCCGGATGGGCGGAGAAGTCATCGGCTGGTTCGGCGGCTGGTTCATGATGATCGCCCAGATCGTCACCGCATCCGCGGCCGCGATCGCTCTGCAGGTCGTGCTGCCGTCGGTCTGGAGCGGATTCCAGGTCATCGGCGACGACCCGACCCTCACCAGCACCAGCGGTGCGGCCAACGCGGTCCTGCTGGGCTCGGTCCTGCTGGTCATCGTCACCACCATCAACTGCGTCGGCATCTCGTGGATGAGCCGAATCAACAACATCGGCGTGACGTGTGAACTAGTCGGCGTCGTCGCAGTGGTGCTGGCGTTGTTCACCCACGCCCAGCGTGGCCCCGACGTCGTGTTCGACACCGGCATCCCCGGCCAGCAGCCCGGCTACATCTGGGCGTTCATCGTGTCCGGACTCATGGCCGCCTACGTCATGGTGGGCTTCGGGTCTGCCGGTGAACTCGCGGAAGAGACTCGCAATCCGCGCCGCGTCGCACCGAAGACCATCCGTCTCGCGCTGACGGTCTCGGCCATCGGTGGCGGTCTCATGCTGCTCGGTGCGCTGATGGCCGCACCGACCCTCGACGAACAACTCGCCACCGGTGGTCTCCCGTACGTGCTCGACTCGGTGCTCGGCAGCTTCTGGGGCAAGGTGCTGCTCTGCGACGTCGCGGTGGCGATCTTCATCTGCACCCTCGCCATCCAGACCGCGTGCTCGCGTCTGATGTTCTCGATGGCCCGGGACGGCCGCCTGCCGTTCTCGAAGACCCTGTCGCATGTCAACGAGCGCACCGGGACACCCATCGCACCCGCAATCCTGATCGGTGTGCTGTGCATCGGCATCCTGCTCGTCAACGTCGGCAACTCGGCGATCTTCGCCACCCTGGCCAGCGTCTGCATCATCTTGATCTACCTCGCCTACCTGTCGGTGACCGGGCCGATGCTCTACCGCCGGTTCCAGGGCTGGCCGACCGACCGGGCCGCCGTCGACGCCGAGGGCAAGAAGCTGTTCACGATGGGACGGTTCGGCATCGTCGTCAACGTGCTCGCGGTCGCCTACGGCACGTTCATGGTGACCAACCTCGCCTGGCCGCGGGCCGAGATCTTCGACCCGGCAGGTGAGATGCCGATCCTGCGCTGGGCCGGCCCGATCTGCATCGCGATCACCGTTCTCGTGGGCATCGCCTGCTTCCCGCGCGGCAAGGAACATCCGAAACCGGTGACCTCGCCGATCGTCGATCGAGTCGACACGAGCCGCTAACGCACCGTTCGCTGATCGTATCGAAATCACTTGCACGACAACGCTACTCAGGAGAATCACCATGACCACCACCACCGACGGCACCGCGACCACCGCAGGCGCCCGCGAGCACGCCCGGTCGCAGGCCGGGACCATCACCGACACCATGCCGGTGGTGCCGGCCTCCCGCTGGCCCAACCCTCCGGCCGGTGTCGACCCTTCCCGATTGACCTGGGCCGAGACGGTTCCCGGCGGCCGCTACACCAGCAAGGTGCTGGCACGGGGTACCCGACTGCGTCTGCGCGACGTCACCGGCACCGCCTGCGCCCACGTCCTGCTCTGGCGGTCGGACGCACCGTGGGAACGGCTCAACGTGGCCGACACCGTCAAGGTGCCGTGGCAGGCCTACCTGTCGACCGGGCACCCGCTGCTCAGTGACCAGGGCCGAGCCCTCGCCACCGTGGTCGCCGACGATTCGGGACACCACGACGCACTCTGCGGCACCTCGACTCTCGCCGGCAACACCGCGAAATACGGTGCCGGCGTAGCCCACTCGGACACCCCTGCCGGGCGGGAGCTGTTCACCCTGGCCGCCGCGAAGCATGGCCTGACGCCCTCCGACGTGGCGCCGTCCCTGTCGTTCTTCCATGGCGTGGTCGTGGAGAGCGATGGCACGCTGACATCGAAGGGCTCGGCCGGCCGCGACAAATCCGTCGACCTGATCCTGCACCTGCCGTGTGTGGTGGCCGTCGTCAACACCGCGCATCCGCTCGATCCGTCACCGACGTTCGACACCGGTCCGCTCGAGATCCTCTCGTGGAAGGCCACTTCCGATCTGGACGAACTCCTGGCCACCGTCGATGCGACCGACCCGGAGTACCAGCGCGCCGTCGCCAACTCCGAAGACGTCTGGTCCGCAGCACATTTCTGACACCGTCCGACCCCGCAGGGCGTATCGAGACCCCCGCCGAACCCCCGCTGGTCGAGTAGTCCGAGGCGCTAGCCGAGGGCGTATCGAGACCCCACTCACCCGAGGAAACCCATGACCACCACATCACTCATCACCACCAACCCCGCCGACCTCGCCCTGGTGCCCGGTGACGTCATCACCGACGCCGTGATCGGCGACCGCGCACCCTGGTCCGGGATCGTCGCCGCCGGCGACGTCCTGACCATCGTCGACCTCTACGGCAACCAGGCCGTCGACACACTGTTCTACGGCGGCCGGGATCACACCATCCGGTACTCCGCCCAGGCGACGATCGCCGCGCAGGGCAACATCTTCCTGACCACCGGCACGGTGATCCGGGACCAGGAGTCCAACCCGCTGATGACCATCGTCGACGACGAGGTCGGCAACCACGACACCCTCGGCGGCGCCTGCTCGCAGGAATCCAACACCCTGCGCTACGGGCACCACACCAAGCACCAGCATGCGTGCGTCGAGAATTTCCTCATCGGCGGAGCACGACACGGCCTCGGCAAACGAGACATGGTCGGGAACGTGAACTTCTTCATGAACGTGCCGGTGGATCCGGACGGATCGCTCGGCATCGTCGACGGGCTGTCGGCGCCGGGTAAGCGACTCGCGTTGCGCGCCGATGTCGACACGCTCGTGCTGATCTCCAACTGCCCGCAGATCAACAACCCCTGCAACGGATTCGACCCGACCGAGGTCCGGGTCATCGTCACCCGGCCCCACGCGGGCTGATCCGCGAGCCACCCCACTTCACCCGAGGAGTATCGAACACATGGCCACCATCACCGTTCACCGCGCGGGGCCACAGACCACCATCCAGGACTGGCCCGGCCGCATCGGCTACTGGAAGGTCGGGGTCCCACCGTCCGGACCGATGGACGACCTGTCGTTCCGTCTGGCCAACGAGGCCGTCGGCAACCCTGCGGACGCCGCCGGGCTGGAAGCGACGATGATGGGGCCCGCACTTCGGTTCACCAAGCCCCGGGTGGTCGCCGTCACCGGCGCCCCTGTCGACGTGACCATCTCGGGTAGGCGTGTACCGCAGTGGGTTCCGATCCACGTCGGGGCCGGCGACACGCTGGATGTCGGGGCGGCGGCCGACATCGGCATGCGGATCTACATCGCCATCGGCGGCGGCATCGATGCGGAGGACTACCTCGGCAGCAGGTCGACCTTCACGATGGGTCGGTTCGGCGGGCTCGACGGCCGCAAACTCGCCGACGGCGACCAACTCGCCATCGCCGGCGACGTCGCGCGGTCACCGCGGCGCATCCTCACCGACGAACAGCCGGCATTCACCCACACCTGGCAGCTCGGCGTGACCATCGGCCCACACAACGCACCGGAGTTCTTCACCGCCGAGGACATCGACGACCTGCTCGGCACGGCGTACGAGGTCCACTTCAACTCCGATCGCACCGGCATCCGCCTCATCGGGCCGAAACCGCGGTGGGCGCGGGACGACGGCGGTGAGGCGGGGCTGCACCCGTCCAACATCCACGACAACGCGTACTCGGTCGGCGCGCTGGACTTCACCGGTGACACTCCCATCCTGCTCGGCCCCGACGGCCCCAGCCTGGGTGGTTTCGTGTGCCCGGTGACGGTGGTCGCCGCCGAGCGATGGAAGCTGGGACAGCTCAAGCCCGGTGACACCGTGCGGTTCATCCCGATTCGCAGCGAACGGGCGGCGTCCCCGTCGGAGATCGGACTGGGTCGGCGCGCCTGCCTCGTCGACGTCCTCTCCGACGGCGGTGATCCCGACGACGGCGTCCTGGGTGCCACCACCACCGCCGACGGCGCGACCGCGGTCACCTACCGGCGCAGCGGGGACGACAACATCCTCGTCGAATACGGCGACATGCGGCTCGACCTCGCGCTGCGCGCCCGGGTGCACGCACTGAGCGAACGCATCGCGGCCGAACAGCCGAAGGGGCTGATCGACCTCACACCCGGAATCCGCTCGCTGCAGGTGAAGGCCGATCCCGACGTGTGGTCGCAGCAGCGGATGCTGCAGTGGCTCACCGAGTGTGAGAGTCAGCTGCCGCCCGCCGAGGACCTCGTGGTGCCCAGCCGGATCGTCGAGCTACCCCTCTCATGGGACGACCCCGCGACCCGCGAAGCCATCGAACGGTACATGCTCGGCGTCCGTTCGGATGCTCCGTGGTGCCCGTGGAACATCGAGTTCATCCGCCGGATGAACGGTCTCGACTCGGTCGATGACGTGCACCGCATCGTGTTCGACGCCAACTACATGGTTCTCGGCCTCGGAGATGTCTATCTGGGTGCGCCGGTTGCCGTCCCGTTGGATCCGCGACATCGGCTCGTCACCACGAAGTACAACCCGGCGCGCACCTGGACTCCGGAGAACGCGGTCGGGATCGGTGGCGCCTACATGTGCATCTACGGGATGGAAGGGCCGGGCGGATACCAGTTCGTCGGGCGCACCACCCAGGTGTGGAATCACCGACACCCGCTGCCCGCACCCGGATTCGATCCCGAGCACCCGTGGCTGCTGCGCTTCTTCGATCAGATCCGGTGGTATCCGGTCAGCGCGAACGAGCTGCTCGACATGCGCGCCGACGTCGCCGCCGGCCGCGGCGACAGCGTCCGGATCTCCGACGGCAGCTTCTCGTTGGCGGCCCATCAGGAGTTCCTCGACCAGAACGCCGAGGACATCGCCGCCACACGTGGTGCCATGGAGTTCGCCCGTGCGGAGGAGCGTGAGAGATGGTCGCAGCAAGGTGAATTCGCGCGAGTCGCCGGCAACGCCGCGGCGGAACTGACAGAAGGAAAGGTCGCATGAGCCGTATCGACGACATCTATCGCCGCATCGACGAGGCGGATCGGCCCGAGGTGTTCATCACCCTGCGCCCGCGCGCCGATGTCGAGCGCGAGTACGCCGCATCGGTGGACGGCGGTGGTGCGCTCGCCGGAATCGTCCTCGCGGTCAAGGACAACGTCGACGTGGCCGGCGTGCCGACCACCGCAGCGTGTCCCGGATACGCCTACGAGCCGCAGGCGGACGCACCCGCGGTGGCCGCACTACGCGCGGCGGGTGCCGTGGTGATCGGCAAGACGAATCTCGACCAGTTCGCGACCGGCCTCGTCGGAACGCGCAGTCCGTATGGGGCCGTGCGGGACTCGCGGCGACCGGACCGTATCTCCGGTGGTTCGAGTTCGGGTTCGGCCGTCGCGGTCGCGCTCGGGTTCGCCGACATCGCGATCGGGACCGACACCGCCGGATCGGGTCGTGTGCCCGCGGGCCTGCAGGGCATCGTCGGGGTGAAACCCACGGTCGACGTCGTGTCCACCGAGGGGGTGGTGCCGGCGTGCGCCAGCTACGACACGGTGACCGTGTTCGCCGAGACGCTGGCGCTGGCGAACCGGGCGATGGCGGCGATGGCGCAGGCGCCGGGTCCCCGGCCGTTCGGCGCGACGACGTCGTTGGCGGCCACCGAGCATCCGACGATCGCGATCCCCGCCGAGCTGCCGGAGCTGTCCGAACAGTGGCGAGCGGCCTTCGGTGCCGCGGTGCGACGTGCGGAGGAAGCCGGACTCCGCATCAAACCGATCGATCTGACGCCCTTCTTGGCGGCTGCGCGGCTGTTGTACGACGACGCGCTCGTCGCCGAACGGTCGCACGCGGTGGGCGCCTTCATCGCGAATGCCGATGCCACGGCCGGACTCGACCCCGTCGTGTCCGGAATCATCGGCGCAGCAGATCGTTTCACCGCCGTGGAGCTGCTGGACGCCCGTACCCGGCTCGCGGAACTGCGGCGTGAGGCGATGGCCGAACTCGGTGATGCCGACGCACTCATGGTGCCGACCGCGCCCTGTCATCCGGCCCTGACCGAGGTCGCCGACGATCCGGTCGGAGTCAACTCGCGGATGGGCACCTACACCAACTTCTGCAACCTGTTCGACCTGTGTGGAGTGGCCGTCCCGGCCGGTACGGTCGACGAATCCGATGGCACCCGATCGCAATTCGGCATCACCCTGCTCGGACGCGCACACGAGGATGCTGCGGTGATGGACCTCGCGCGCCGGTTCGCCGGAGACGGCGAGATCAGTGCGGCGTGGCCGGAGAGCGTCGCGCCGAGCGTGGAACTCGCCGTCTTCGGCGCTCACATGCGGGGTGGCCCACTCACGCACGAGCTGTCCGAGCGGGGCGCGCGCTGGGTCGGCGAGGTGGCCACCGCACCGTGCTACCGCCTCGTCGCGCTCGACACCGTGCCGCCCAAACCGGGCCTGGTGCGCGATCCGGACGGCAGGTCGATCGCCGGGGAGGTGTGGACCCTGTCGCCGAATGCGTTGGGGGAGTTCCTGGCTGCACTGCCCGCGCCGATGATGCTCGGCAGCGTGGAGCTGTCCGACGGCAGCTGGGTGGTCGGGTTCGGCTGCGCGGCCGATGCCGCCGAGAACGGAGAGCGGCTCGACCGGCAGAGGTGGTGACACCGGCCTTGCCCGCCCGGGCGCGACCGACCGGTCGGCCATTCTCGATCGTTCGGTAATTCCTTGAAATCGCACATCGGCGCGAAACGGACATGATTCAATGAGCCGGCTCACATCGGGTGGGACAGGGGATTGGGACGGATGACCAACATGGGCCGCAACGGAGTTCGGCAGTCACGCACGGTGCGACGGCAGCATGATCGCCAACGGCGACGGGCCGGTGCAGCCGTCGGCGCCGCGACCTTGGCCACCGTCGCCGCGCTCGGTGTTGCCCAGGCGAATCCCGGACAGGCGCACGCCGCCCCCGACTTCTCGCTCCCGAGCCCTACGGGCACGATCGGTGATGTCATCTCCGCGCTCGCCAACAACGGGGTGACCCAGGAGCTCGCCGAGCAGTGGCGGTTCGACCTGTGCTCGTCGGATTCCGATGGTGGGCCCGCGTCCGGTGGTGCGGACTGCACGGGTTCCACGGGCGCGGGGGTCGCGCTCGTGATGCCGACCTCGATCGACCTCGTCCCCGCCGACGTCTACGACCCCCTCCAGTCGTACCTCAACACAGAGGGCGGCAATGTCGTGACCGAAGGGTTGCGCCAACTCGCCATCGCGGCCGCTGAGGCGCTCGGGGTGACGGTCGACCCGGTGCCCGACGCACCGCTGCCGGAGGGCAGCGCGAGGGTGATCGGCGACGGGGTGCAGTTCGCATTGGCCTCCGGTGGCGGTAGCGCGACCTCGGCCGCCTACCTGCCGCTCAGCCTGGCCACGTCGGGGGCGAGCGACGGCCGAACCGCCTTCGCATTCGCCGTCGTCGGAATGGCGAACGCCTGGACCACCAGCGCCATCCCGGTCACGATCTTCACCGTCTCGACCGACCTCGAGGTCCCCGAGGTCGCCCATGTCAGCTGTTACGGGGGACTCACTGGTGCATACGCCCAGGGTGTCGGTGCATGCGCGAATGTGCTGGGCACCTTCGACTTCCGCTGGAAGGAGCCCAACGGTGAGGTGCAGTTCGGCCTGACCGACCCGTCGGCGGTGCTCTTTGACCCGGCCGACGTCCTGGGTCAGGTCCTGACCCAAGTGCTCGAGGGTCAGCCCCTCACTCTCAGCAAGGACGTGGCACGGCTGAGCGTCGCCGGCGACTACGACCTCCTCGGCGGCAACTTCTTCCGGCTCACCAGCGATTACGGCCCGCAGGAATCGACGAGCATCGACTGGCTCGGGCAGACCCTGACATTCCATCCGATGGTGACGGTGAACGGACAGGAACGGCCCAACCACCTGGGCGTGCCGGTCCTCACGTTCGGTGAACTCGACACCGGCGAGATCGTGCCCGTACTGCACCTCCCGGAGTTCGAGTTCCCATTCGGGATCGGAGCAACGGGACCGGCCTTCGCCGTCGCGGAGGAGGCATCGTCGGATGCCGCTGCCGAAGCACTCGCATCGTCGACCTCGACCGCGGAGACGACCGCTTATGTGGGTCGGCATCGGGCGCCCGAGCCGACCGCGAGCGGCTACGTCGGGGCACACCGCGCCGACACCCCCGCAGCCGACACCCCCGCAGCCGACACCGCTGCAGCCGACACCACTGCATCCGCCACCACATCCGACGGGGGTGGAGATGTCGACGACGCCGGCCAGGCCGACGCGACGGAGCCGGCCGACCACACCGGGCCGACCGATCTGTCCGACGAGACGGAGGACAGCGCACCGGCCGACGACTCCACCGTCGACGACTCCACCGAGACCGTCGACGACGCCACCGAGGCCAACGATGACGTCACCGAAGCCGCCGACGACACCGAGACCACCGACAACACTGCCTCCGACTCCGATCCGGCCGCGGAGAGTTCGGACGACACCTCCGCGGCTTCCGACGACTGACCTCGGCGCGACGGTCACCCCGCTCCTCTTGGCTACAGTGGAGGCATCGATCAGCCTCACCCTGACCGGCCGTACCGAGGAGGAGTCATGGCGGTAGATCCAGCGAGACGCAAAGCGGTTTCGGAGGTCGTGCGACAGCACCCGGGCATGAGTGTCGCTGCCGTGTCGCCGGCGATCGTGTTGTTCGGAGTGTTGTGGTTGCTGATGGGCTTCTGGCCTGCGCTGCTCATCGGCCTGGTGGCCGGAGGCGCCGGCTACTACTTCCTGACCCGTCAGCAGTAACCCAGAGGAGCAATGGCCACCCGCGTCGACAGTTGGATCTGGGCGATCCGGCTCACCAAGACCAGGTCCGCGGCGGGGGCGGCCTGTCGCGGTGGCCACGTCCGGGTCAACGGCATCACCGCCAAGCCCGCGCAACCGGTCGTCCTCGGCGACGAAGTCCGTGTGCGTCTGCACGGCCACGAACGCGTCGTCGAAGTGACGAAATTGATCAGCAAACGTGTGTCCGCGCCCGCGGCTGCCGAGTGCTTCATCGATCACAGCCCGCCACCGCCGCCCCGGGAGGTCCTGGCCAGTCAGCCCCGCCGCGACCGTGGAGCGGGCCGCCCCACCAAACGTGAACGGCGTGAACTCGATCGCCTCCGGATGCGGGGCGGATTCCTCGTCGCCACCGTCGTCATGATCGCCCTGGCGCTGACCGGCTGCTCGGCCGACGACACGGCCGATCCGGCCGCACCCAACACCCCCGAAGCGCCCGGCAACGCCGGGTCGGGGCCGTTCTTCGGCGAATGCGGCGGCGTCAGCACGGAGGAGGTCGGCCGCATCACCCGGTTCGGTGCACTCACCAACACCGTCAACAACGCATCGGTGTGCGAGTGGGACAGCAGTGGTGACCGCACGGGTCCGGTCGCCTCGTTCAACTGGTATCGCGGCTCGCCCATCGGCCGGGAGCGCGCGACCATCCAGCTGTCCCGGGAGTCGACCGGGAACATCGAGATCGCCGGACACGAAGGCTTCGTCGGTTCCGACATGGGCATCTGCGAGATCGGCATCGGATTCGGCGCCGACTTCTTCGAATGGTCGGTCAGTGCCGGATCGCAGGCGCTTCTCGGCGAGGATCCGCCGTCGACCGAGCAACTCTGTGACGCCGCGACCGAACTGTCCCGCCTGTCGATCGAGCGGGCGTCATGAGGCGCGTGGTGACCGTCGTCGTCGCCCTGGTGGTGATCCTGGGGCTCGGCACCGCGTGCGCGCGCAGCATCGACGGAAACCCGGTGCCCGTCGGCGCGGGGGGTGATCGGCCGGAGGGCAGTGTCGACACCGACCAGTTCGACAATCTCCTTCTCGAATGTTCGGTGCTGTCACCGATGCAGATCGCGGAGGTCGTCGGCGGCACGGTGGCACGCGGAACGTTCAACGGAGCCATCTGCCGATGGATCGTCGAGGGCTCGACCACGGCCGGCGTCACGTTCAACTGGTTCGAGTGGGGCGATCCCAACGTCGAGAAGGAGACGGCGAAGCAGCTGGGCTACGAGACCGAGAACATCAAGGTCGCCAGCCAGGCGGCGTTCACCCAGCGCGACCCGGACCGTCCCGCCGTGTGTGGCGTCACCGCCCGGGCACCCAGCCGCGGCGTCTACACCTGGTGGGTCGAGCCGCGGACCGTGGCGGTGCCCGCCGACCCGTGCGCCGCCCCGATCAAGCTGATGGAGTTGCTGCTCAGCGGCGGGCAGTGAGTCGCGGCTCTGTCCGCGGTCCCGAGCGCGCGAGCAGCGCGGGTGTCAGACCGAGACCACCTCGACCAGATCGTCGAGCCCGACGAAATCGGATGGGTTCCGGGTGTAGAGGCGGGCATCGTGGGCCCGTGCGGTCGCCGCGATGAGGAGATCCAGTGACCGTGCGCGCGGCTGACGGCCCGCATCGACGACAGCGGCCGCGATCTGTCCGTATGCGGCCGCCGCACCGTCGTCGACGGGCAACGCATCGAACGCCTTCTCGATGAACACCAGTCGGCGCAATCGCTCGGCCCGGACCGCGGCAGTCTTGGCGACGAGAACACCGAAATGCAACTCGGCCAAGGTGATCGAACTCAACGCGAGCTGGCCCGGCAAGGGTGCGACGTCGGAGCCGACGACGACACTCGTGTCCAGTATCGCCCTCATCGGTGCCGCCACGGATCTCCGATCGCCTGATCGACGGCGTCGCGATCCGATTCCCACTCGGTATCCGCTGGACCGGCGAAGAGGTCGGCGACGTCCTCCCACTGACGCCACGCATGCGATGACGCGGGGACGAGGCGGGCGCTCGGACGGCCGGACACAGTGATCGTTATCTGCTCTCCGGCCTCGACTCGCCGAACCAACTCGGACGCTTCTTGCCGCAACTCGCGCAGGCCGACGGTCACCATCGACCCAGGGTAGCACTTGTGCTACCTGACCCGCCTGCTCACTTGCCCAGCTTGGTCACCGACACAGTCGCGGCCACGACCAGCTCACCGACCTCCGCATCGGGGCCGTCGGCGGGAATCATCATCCAGATCAGCAGCCGGTCGGGTTCGCGTACCCGTCGCAGGGTGATCGACACTCCCGGCACGATCGGCCGCAGATACTCGATGACCGCGCGATGCGGGGCGTCGACGAGGTCGGGATGGTCGAGGACCTCGTCCTCGATCGCCTCCAGGTATGCGGCGTTGTTGAGGTGTTTGAACGGGTCGAAGTCGGTGATCCGGAGGACATGCTCCCGGTCGGCCAGCTCCAGATCGTCCGGGTCGGGTGCCTTGTCCGGGTTCATCGACCGCCACCGCAGGCGATGCTCGTCGGTCATCGACGACAACATCTCGAACATGTCGTCGGTGATCCGGGACGGCATGCCCTGGTCGTTGACGTTGATCCAGAAGGCCTCGGTCTCGATCAGTCCCGGTTCACGGTGCTCGGGGTTGAACCGGTTGGTCTCGTGTTCCGCCGTCAGCCGTACCCGCATGTTGGTCCATCGGGTCGACAGCGCCCCGCACCAGCGTTGCGCGGTGACCGTCGCGGGCCAGGAGATCGGCCGGATGACGTCGATGACGGTTCGCCGGACGATCCAGAACGGATCACTCTGCCCGTAGTCGGTCGCCTCGATGTTGTCGTTGGCCACATCCTGCAGGTAGCGGGCCACGGCGTCGAGCCGCACCCGCATCTCCTGGTCGACGTCGCCGGTGCGTACCCGATAGTCCGCTTCGAAGTACCGCGCACCGTCCTTGCGTTCACTCAGTGGTTCCATGGTGATCCCGCTGGGTGAGTTGCTCACTCGGTCCCTACTTTCCGCCGCCGGTATCTTTACAGTTAAGATACTCAGGACGAAAAAACTAGAACACGTTCCACGTGTCGGATTTCGAGGAAACAGCAGATGGCGCATGTGATCACCCGGCCATGTTGCAACGATGCCAGTTGCGTCAGCGTGTGCCCGGTCAACTGCATCCACCCAACGCCGGACGAGCCGGAGTTCTTCACGGCGGAGATGTTGTTCATCGATCCGGAGACCTGTATCGACTGCGGGGCCTGCATCGATGAATGCCCCGTCGAGGCGATCCTTCCGGATGACCAGCTCGAAGAGCGCGACGAGGCGTACCTGCAGATCAACGCCGACTACTACAAGGACCACGATGTCGAGGGCGGCCTCGTGCCCCCCAAGAAGGCGCCGCAGCTGCCCGACGGCGAACTGCACGTCGCGATCATCGGAGCCGGACCGGCGGCGTTCTATGCCGCCGAGGAACTGGTCCGCAAGCCGCAGGTCAAGGTCGACATGTTCGACCGGCTGCCGACTCCGTACGGCCTCGTCCGGGCCGGCGTCGCGCCCGACCACGCGCCGACGAAGGGCGTCGAGAAGACGTTCGCGGCCACCGCGGCCAAACGCAACTTCCAGTACTTCCTCAACGTCGAGGTCGGCAAGCACATCACGCACGCCGAACTGGCCGAGCGCTACCACGCGGTGATCTACGCGGTCGGCGCCGCGACCGACAAGCGGCTGGGCATCGAGGGTGAGGACCTGGCCGGATCGATTCCGGCCACCGAATTCGTCGCCTGGTACAACGGTCACCCCGACTACGCGGACCTCGACGTCGACCTGTCGTCGGAGCGCGCGGTGGTGATCGGCAACGGCAACGTCGCCCTCGACGTCGCCCGCATCCTCGTCAGCGACCCCGACGAACTCGCGACAACCGACATCGCCGACCACGCCCTCGCCAAGCTGCGTGAGTCCAACGTCCGCGAGGTCGAGTTGCTCGCCCGTCGCGGCGTCGCCCAGGCGGCGTACACCAACAGCGAGTTCCTCGCTCTCGGCGACGTCGAGGGTGTCGACGTGGTGATCGATCCCGACGAGCTGGTTCTCGACGCGGCCACCGAGGCGGCGCTGGACGACGACACGCTGGACTCCACCATCGCCACCAAGATCCGGCTCGCGCGTGAGTTCGCCGAACGTCCTGCCACCGACGGCAATCGACGGATCGTGTTCCGCTTCCTCGTCTCTCCCATGGAGATCTCCGGCGACGGACAGATCGAGTCGCTCACCTGCGTGCGCAACGCCTACGCGCCGGGAACCGAGCGGGTGGCGGTGACCCCGACCGACGAACGCTTCGAGCTGGAAACCGGGGTCGTGCTGCGCGCCATCGGTTATCGCGGCGTGCCGGTCATGGACCTGCCGTTCGACGAGGTGAAGGGTGTAGTGCCCAACACGGACGGGCGTGTGCAGGCGGCCGCCGACGGCGACGTGATGCCCGGTCTCTACGTGACCGGCTGGATCAAACGAGGGGCAACCGGGGGGATCGGGATGAACCGAATGTGCGGCCAGCAGACTGCCGAGGCAGTGCTGCGGGACTTCGTCGACGACGCGCTGTCCGCGCCGTCGACTCCCCGCGACGATGTCGCCGACATCGTCTCCGATCGCGGTGCGCGCCGGATCGACCTGGCCGGCTGGAAGGCCATCGACACCGCAGAACGGGACGCGGGCAAGTCGGCGGGTCGTCGCCGCGTCAAGTTCGTCTCGGTCGCCGAGTTCGAGACCGCCGCCGGCATGGAACCGGTGTAAGGGGATGCGTGTAGCACTGCTGTCGTATCGCAGCAAACCGCACTGTGGCGGCCAGGGCGTCTACGTCAGGCATCTGTCTCGCGAGCTGGCGCTGCTCGGGCACGACGTCGAGATCTTCTCAGGCCAGCCGTATCCCGAGCTCGACCAGGTTGCCATCGACGCCGGGGTGAAGCTGACCAAGGTGCCGAGTATGGCCCTCTACGACGAGCCGAACCCGTTCCGGACGCCGCGACCGGGGGAGTACCGGGACTGGATCGACGCCCTCGAGGTCGGGTCGATGTGGACGGCGAGTTTCGGTGAGCCGCTCACGTTCAGCCTGCGCGTGGCTCGTTTGCTGAGGGGCCGTCGCGACGATTTCGACATCGTCCACGACAACCAGTGCCTCGGTTATGGACTGCTCGACATCCAGAAGGCCGGTTTTCCGCTGATCGCGACGATCCACCACCCGATCACGCGTGACCGCACGTTGGCGGTCAAGGCGGCCAAGGGATGGCGCAAGATCACCGCGTGGCGGTGGCATTCGTTCCTGCGCATGCAGGGACGGGTGTCGCGTCGAATTCCCGAGCTGCTCACCGTGTCCCGTAGTAGTGAGGTGGACATCCGCAAGGCCTTCGACATCCCGTCGGGCCGGATCACCACCATCCCGCTCGGCGTCAACACGGAGGTGTTCAAGCCGGGGGTGGAGCGTGTACCCGGCCGGATCGCCTGTGTCGCAAGCGCAGACGCGCCGCTCAAGGGCGTGTCGTATCTGCTGGAGGCGGTTGCCAAGCTGAGCGCCGAACGGCCCATCGAACTGGTCCTGGTGTCCAAGCTCGATCCCAACGGGCCGTCGGCGAAGATGATCGACGGCCTCGCGATCCGCGACAAGGTGCGGGTGGTGTCCGGGCTCGAGGACGAGGAGATGGCCGACCTGCTGGCATCGGCCGAGGTGGCCTGCGTGCCCTCGCTGTACGAGGGCTTCTCGTTGCCGGCGGTGGAGGCGATGAGCTGCGCGACACCCCTGGTCGCAACCCGCGCGGGGGCGATCCCGGAGGTCGTGGGCACCGACGAGGAGGCGGCGGTGCTCGTGCCGCCTCGTGACTCCGGCAAGCTCGCCCAGGCGATCGGGCGGCTGCTCGACGACGCCGACCTGCGTCGCCGACTCGGTGACGGTGGGCGCCGGCGCGTCGAGGAGCGCTACAGCTGGGCTGCGGTCGCCGCGAAGACGGCCGAACACTATGAGACGGTGCTGCAACGGGTTGCGGCCGATCGAGAAGTCGCAGACCGCACGGTGAACTGACCGACGATCGGCGGCGCGGCGAACTGATCGCAGCGGCGTAGGATTCGACGGTCGTAGGATTCGAAGGAGAAGAACGAGTGCTGACAGTGGATTTCGATCGCTTGGGGGTTGGTTCGCAGACCAAGGCGATCGACATCGGGGCGGGACAGGGTAGGCACTCGTTCGAGATGTTCCGCCGGGGAGCGGATGTCATCGCGTTCGACCAGTCCGAGTCGGACATGGCCGACGTCGCGGAGATGTTCGACGCGATGATGGCCGAAGGGCATGTCCCCGGCGACGCGAAAGCTCGCGCCGAGGTCGGTGACGCCCTGCGGCTTCCGTACGCGGACAACAGCTTCGACGTGGTCCTCATGTCCGAGATCCTCGAGCACATCCCCACCGACGAAGGTGCCATCGCCGAGATGGTGCGCATCCTCAAGCCGGGCGGCGTCGCGGCCGTCACCGTGCCGCGCTACTGGCCGGAGAAGGTGTGCTGGGCGCTCTCGGACGCGTACCACGAGGTCGAGGGCGGGCACGTCCGCATCTACAAGGCATCCGAGCTCGCCGACAAACTGACCCGGGCCGGACTCGAGGTGACCGGCACCGACCACGCACACGCGCTGCACGCCCCGTACTGGTGGATCAAATGTGCTGTGGGCGTGGAGAACGACGGCAACCCGTTGGTCAAGGCCTATCACAAGCTGCTGGTCTGGGACATGATGAGCAAGCCTTGGCTCACCCGGGTGGGTGAGCAGGCGCTCAACCCGGTCATCGGCAAGTCGGTCGCGCTGTATCTGCGCAAACCCGAGTCGTCCGGCGGTGCCGACGCCGGAAGCAGGTGACGCCGCTCCCGGCGATCGCGGGTGTCCTCACCGCGGAGCAGGTCGACGCCACGGGCGCCGCGATCGCTGCGATGCAAGAGGATTCGGGTGCGCTGCCGTGGTTCCCGGGCGGACAGACCGACCCGTGGGACCACGTCGAATCGGCGATGGCCCTGTCGGTCACCGGCCGCATCGCCGAAGCCGAGGCGGCCTACGCATGGTCACGACGTCACCAGCGTGACGACGGATCATGGCCGATCCGCATGGTCGAGGGTCGGGTCGAGGACCCGAACATCGACAGCAACTTCTGTGCCTACATCGCCGTCGGGGTCTGGCATCACTACCTGATCACCGGGGACACCCGATTCCTGGACGAGATGTGGCCGACCGTGTGGTCGGCGATCGACCTGGTCATGAAGTACCAGCGGCCCGACGGCGCCTTCCGGTGGGGTGGTGATCACCGCACCGGGGCGATGTTCGATCAAGCCCAGATCACCGGCAACGCCAGCATCTTCCAGGCGATCGACTGTGCGGTGCGGATCGCCGACGAGATGGGGCAGCCCGAGGACGCCTGGGCCGCAGCACACACCGCGCTCGGGGACGTGATCCGCGACCGGCCGGAGAACTTCGAACCGCCGTCGGATCACTCGATGGACTGGTACTACCCGATTCTCGGTGGTGCCCTGCGCGGTCGCGCCGGACAGGAGCACATCGCTCGGCGCTGGGACGAATTCGTGGTCGCCGGAATGGGGATCCGATGCGTCGACCATCGTCCCTGGGTCACCGGCGCGGAGACCTGCGAGCTGGCCCTGGCGGTGGACGCCCTCGGTGACACGGCTGATGCGGTCAAGCTGGTCGAATCCATTCAGCACCTGCGCGATCCGGACGGCTCGTATTGGACCGGCCTGGTGTACGCCGACGGTAAGCGGTGGCCGGTGGAGAAGAGCTGCTGGACGTCGGCTGCCGTGGTCCTGGCCGCCGACGCGATCAGCCGGACCAGCGCGGGGGAGGGAATCTTTCGCGACGTCCGGGAAACCCTGGTCGCGGGCGATCCGATCACCTAGACTAGTGTCCAGTCAGCCGTCCGGAAGTGGGGCGGCAGCGAACGCGACGTCGCGCGGGAGGACCCATGGAATTCGGAATCGTGCAGTTCACCAGTGATCGCGGCCTCAAACCGCACGTGCTGGCACCACTCATCGAGGAGGCGGGTTTCGCGTCCTACTTCGTGCCGGAGCACGGGCACATCCCTACCAGGCGCGACGCCGCGCATCCACAGACGGGGGATTCGTCGCTGCCCGACGACCGTTACATGCGCACTCTCGATCCGTGGACGTCACTGGCGGCTGCCGCCGCCGTGACCGAGCGGATCCGGCTGGCCACGGCTGTCGCGCTGCCGGTGCAGTCCGATCCCATCACGCTGGCCAAGACACTCGCGACGGTGGACCATATCTCGTCCGGCCGCCTCACTCTCGGCGTCGGATTCGGTTGGAACCTGGACGAACTCGCCGATCACAAGGTGCCGCCGAAACGTCGGCGGACCATGCTGCGGGAGTACCTCGAGGCGATGAAAGCCCTCTGGACCGACGAAGAGGCCGAGTACCACGGCGAGTTCGTCGATTTCGGTCCCAGCTGGGCATGGCCCAAGTCAACGCAGCCGCACATCCCGGTGCTGGTGGGTGCGGCCGGCAACGAGAAGAACTTCAAGTGGATCTCGCGCAGCGCCGACGGCTGGATCACCACCCCGGGCGAGGACGACATCGAGGGATCGGTGGCCTTGCTGAAGCAGATCTGGTCCGATGCCGGTCGTGCGGGTGATCCGCAGATCGTCGTCCTCGACTTCAAACCGGTCGCCGAGAAGCTGGACAAGTGGCGGGAAATCGGAGTGACCCAGGTGCTCTACGGTCTGCCCGACGACAGCGTGGAGCGCGCGACGGCGTACCTGGCGAAGCTCGCCGGCAAGCTCGACCTCGCACCGGTCGCCGCCGGCTGATCGGCGGCTTGGTCGACTGTGCGTCGTTTCCTGTCGACTGGGCGCTACTTTTCGTTGACTGTGCGGCTGTTTCCCGTCCATTGGGCGCCGGTGCCGTCGTGTCTCCCAACCGCTGGCCGGGCGGCCCCCCAAACCGCTAGCCGAGTGGCCCACCAACCGTTGGTCGGGCGGCCCCCCCACCGATGGTCGAGTGGCCCCCCCAACCGTTGGTCGAGTAGCCGCGAGGCGCTAGCCGAGCGGTGTATCGAGACCATCCGCCACATCCCCCGGATCTGCCCGCAACGCCGGCATCAGGTACCGCCGGACGTGCCCGAGGACGGCGTCCGAGTCGTCCGGGTCGATGGTGTCCGACGGCACGGTTCCGAGGCTGATCAGCACGCGCGCAACCCATTCCGACACCTCGGCGAGGTTGTGTCCGGGGTGGATCTCGCCACGTTCCGCGGCGGCCTCGATGTAGGGCAGCCAGAACTGCGCGAGGTCGGGCACCAGTCCGGCGACACCGGCCCCGGCGCACGCGGCGAAGTCGTCGGGCTCCTCGGTCCGCAGGCGAAGGAGCAGCGTGCCGGGGTCGTCGTAGGCGCCACGTCCGATCCGCACCCCTGCCGCCACTTGCCGCTCGAAGTCGCCGATCTCGTCCAGCTCGCGGACGGCATCCGACCAGAACGATTCGTTCAGCCGCACGACGGCAGCACCGACCAACGTCGACTTGTCCGGAAAGTGCCGATACAGCCACGCCCGTGAGACACCCGCAGTCTCAGCCACCTCTTGCATCGTGGTCGCCCGGATTCCCTTGTCGGCCAGCAGTTTCTCGGTTGCGTCGAGCAGCCGTGCGCTGACGGTGCTCGTGGGCCGACTCTGTGGCGGTGCCTCCTTCACGTTCGAACCCTAGCAAAACTTGTAGACAAATCTCGGATTCTGTTTACCCGGCCGCGGAAATGCGGTAGACAGAATGGGCAATCTGTCTACTGATCCGGTGCGGCCGGGCGTTCGGTGAGGAATACGACATGAGTCCATACCTACCGCGGACCGCGGTCATCGGGGCCGGCATCAGCGGCCTCACCGCGGGCAAGATGCTCGCCGACTACGGCGTTCCCTACACCTGTTTCGAATCCTCGGACCGCATCGGCGGAAACTGGGCATTCGGGAATCCGAACGGGCACAGCAGCGCCTATCGCTCGCTGCACATCGACACGTCCAAACATCAGTTGTCGTTCCGGGACTTCCCGATGCCCGAGAGCTATCCGGACTTCCCGCACCACACCCAGATCAAGGCGTACCTGGACTCCTACGCCGAGGCCTTCGGATTGCTCGACAACATCGAGTTCGAAAACGGTGTCACCCACGCCCGCCGCCTCGACGACGGCGGCTGGGAACTCGAGACCCAGCGTGGCGAGCGGCGACTGTTCGATCTGCTGATCGTGGCCAACGGGCACCACTGGGATCCCCGGCTACCCGATTTCCCCGGCCAGTTCGACGGCCTCGAGATGCACGCGCACCACTACGTCGACCCGAAGACGCCGCATGAGTTCTCCGGAAAGCGGATCCTGGTGGTGGGCTTGGGAAACAGTGCCGCCGACATCGCGGTCGAGCTCTCGTCGAAGGCGCTCGACAACAAACTGACCCTGTCGACCAGATCGGGTGCATGGATCGTGCCGAAGTACTTCGCGGGCACGCCGGCCGACAAGTATTACCACACCTCCCCGTACATCCCATGGTCCTGGCAGCGGAAGTTCATGCAGGTCATGCAGCCGATGACCGCCGGACGTCCGGAGGACTACGGCCTGCCGACGCCGAATCACAAGTTCTTCGAAGCGCATCCGACCCAGTCTGTCGAACTGCCGCTGCGCCTCGGCTCGGGCGATGTGATCGCCAAACCCAACATCGCCAGACTCGACGGCGACACCGTGCACTTCGAGGACGGAACCGCCGACGACTTCGACATCATCATCTACGCAACCGGTTACAACATCACCTTCCCGTTCTTCGACGAGGACTTCATCAGCGCACCGGACAATCGCATCGACCTGTACAAGCGGATGTTCTATCCGGGTGTCGACGATCTCGTGTTCGCCGGATTCGCACAGGCCACCCCGACGTTGTTCCCGTTCGTCGAGTGCCAGGCGCGGTTGATCGGGGCCTACGCCGTCGGCCGCTACCGACTGCCCGACGTCGACGACATGCACCGTGTCATCACCGAGGACATGCAGTTCTACACCGGACACATGCTCGACCGGCCGCGACACACCCAGCAGCTCGATCACTATCTCTACGAACACGACATGCGAACCAAGGAAATTCCGTCCGGGATGAGACGTGCGGCGGCACAAGGCGGTCCGTCCTGGTCGCGGGTGGGTGAGCTGTCCGTCGAACCGGCTGCCGCGACGGCGGGAGCCGGCCGATGACCACCACCCGGCAGAACGTCACGTTCGATTCCCTCGGTACGACCTGCGACGCCTGGTTCTATCCGGGCGCCGAGCGATCACCATTCGATGCGTCGACCGGGCGGCCGGTGGTCGTCATGGCGCACGGATTCGCCGGCACCAAGGACTCTGGCCTGGACCCGTACGCTCGGCGGATGGCAGACGCCGGTCTGGCGGTGTTCGCGTTCGACTACCGCGGCTTCGGGCTGTCGGGAGGCGAGCCGCGCCAACGTATCTCGATGCGGGCACAGGCCGAGGACTACCGCAGCGCGATCGTCGCGGCAAAACGTCAACCGGGCATCGACCCCGGGCGGGTGATCCTGTGGGGGATCTCCCAGTCCGGCGGCCACGCACTGATCGTCGCCGGTGGCCGATCCGACATCGCCGCGGTGATCAGCATGGTCCCGCTGGTGAACGGGTTGTCGGCGGGCGTTCACCACTACCCGCAGGTCGGTGCCGCCTCGATGTTGCGTTCCACCGTCGTGGGGATCGGCAGTGCCCTGGGGGCCAAAGCCGGACGTGCGCCGACGATGATGCCGGTCGTCGGCAGGCCGGGGGAGAAGGCGGCACTCACCTCGCCCGGCTTCTACGAGGACTACCTCGAGATCGCCGGACCGTCGTGGCGCAACGAGGTCGACGCCTCCGTCGGCCTGGAACTCGGCAGCTTCCGCGCCGACAAAGCGGCCGAAGACGTCGATGCCCCGGTCTTGATGCAGATCGCCGACTTCGATCAGGGCGCACCACCGCACGCCGCAGCCAAGGCCGGATTCAAGGCGCGCGCCGAGGTTCGGCACTATCCGTGCGACCACTTCGACGTGTTCGAGGGCAAGGACTGGTTCGAGACCGCTGTCGCACATCAGATCTCGTTCCTCACCAGGCACCTCACGGTCGAGGTGCCGGCGGCCGAGGCCGCGGCGCGATGAGCGGCACCGCCCTCGTGGTCGGCGGCGCGTCGGGAATCGGACTCGCCGTGGCGAAAGCGTTTGTCGCCGAGGGGAATCAGGTCGTCGTCGCCGACGTGAACGCCGAGGCCGCGCGGTCGGCCGCCGACGAGATGGGTGCCCGCGCGGTGGCCATGGACGTCACCGACGAGGCATCCGTCGCCGCCGGCTTCGACGGCATCGAAGACCTACGGACGGTGGTGAGCTGCGCCGGCCTGACGATCCCGGGCGCCATCACCGAACTCCCACTGGAGCAATGGCAGACCACCATCGACGTCTGTCTCACCGGTTCATTCCTCGTGCTCAAACACGCCGGACCACGCATCGCCGACGGCGGCAGCATCGTCGTGATCTCATCGCTGAACGGGCGACAGCCCGGTGCGGGGATGGGCGCCTACTGCGCATCGAAGGCCGGGGTGACGATGCTGGTGGAGGTGGCCGCGCTGGAGCTGGCGTCACGCGGAGTCCGGGTGAATGCCGTGTCGCCGGGCCTGGTCGACACCCCCTTGACCGCGGGATTGTCGATCGTGCCGGGGCTGACGGACGAGTACATCGAGAACACACCCCTGGGACGGGCCGGGCGCCCGGACGAGATCGCCGACATGGTGACCCTCCTGGCCTCCGACAAGGCGTCCTGGATCACCGGGGCCGCCTTCGACGTCAACGGTGGCGCACATCTGCAGCGTTACCCCGACGTGCTCGGCAAGCTGCGCGCCATGGTGCCCTGACGGTTCTTCCCCCTGATTTCATCGAACCCTCCGTCGACTTGTGGAGGGTTTGACGAAAAGAAACGGGAGGATCCGCGAGGCGGCGTCCGAGCCTGTGGATGAAATCGCGGCGTTGCGTGTGAATCGGGGCATCATCGCTGCCCATGGAGAATCCGCACATCGGCGCCGACGACCTTGTGTTCCGCTCGGACGCCGTCGTCACGGGGACCACCGACAGCGCGTTGAGCCGGAGGGTTCGTAACGGTGCCGCCGAAAGGGTGTGGCATGGCGCCTACCTGCCCGTCTCCGGGGAACCCATGCAATCGCACACGGCCAAGTTGGAGCGTTACCGGGCCACGGTCATCGCAGCGTCCAGAAACGGCGGGCCGGCGCGCACCGTCAGCCATATCTCGGCGGCGATCATGCATCGCGTACCGCTGCTCAGACCCGATCTCACGCTTGTTCATTTCACGTCGGCGACCACCGGAAAGCGCATCCGTCGCGGGATCATCCATCAGTCGGCACTCTCGGAATCCGACATCGTCTGCATCGGCGGTGTCCGGGTCACCTCGTTGGCTCGGACTCTGTGCGACGTCGCGCGTACCGGCACATTGGCGCAGGCTGTGTGTGCCCTCGACTCGGGCCTTCACCTCGGCGTCGCAATCGCGGATCTGCAGACGGCGGCGGAACAGATGCGGCGACATCGGGGGATCGCGATGCTGCGATCGGCGCTGGCAGTCGCCGACGGAAGGTCGGAGAGTATCGGCGAATCGGTGAGTCGACTCGGGCTGTCCGACAGCCCCCTGATCCCGAAGCCAGAACTGCAGGTGAGGATTCCAGTGAGCCTTGGCGGACGCACGGTGGTGGTCCGTGGCGACTTCGGATGGCGCGACGAGGAAGGAAGACTCAGGTTGGTCGGAGAATTCGACGGTCGCTTCAAGTACCACCGGTCAAATCCGTTCGGCGACAACCGACTCCCCGAGGAGGTCATCTACGAGGAGAAGCTACGGGAGGACGCGATCCGCGACGCCGGACCGCACGTCGTGCGCTGGACGTGGTCGGACGCGCACCGCCCACACGTGCTTCACCCGAAGGTGCTCGCCGGTCTACGGACGGCGGGCATCGTGGGGTGACTTGTTCGTCCTCCCGGTTTCGTCGAACCCTCCCGAAGTTCGGGGAGAGTTTGACGAAACCGGGCGGAGGAACTGATCAGGCGGCGGGGGAGAGCGGCTCGCCGGGTGTGCCGGATTCCCGGCGCAGGACGCGCAGCGAGCCCTCGACGCGCACCTCGGTGAACTGGCCGGTCGCGAGGGCCTGGCAGTAGATCTCGTACGGGGGACGGCCGCCGTCCTCCGGGTTCGGGAACACGTCGTGGATCAGCAGTGCACCACCGATCCGCACCCACGGCGCCCAGCCGTCGAGGTCGGTCTGCGCGGCCTGCATGCTGTGGCCGCCGTCGATGAAGACGAAGTCGGCAGGCTTTCCCCACACCTTCGCGGCCGTCGCCGACGGCGCCAGCATGCCCACGACGGTGTCCTCGAGTCCCGCGTCGAACATGGTGCGGCGGAAGCGGGCCGACGTGTCCAGCGTGCCGGTGTGCGGGTCGACCAGGGACTCGTCGTGGTACTCCCAACCGGGCTGATGCTCCTCGGAACCGCGGTGGTGGTCGACGGTGACGATGGTCGCCCCACACGCCTCGGCGGCGGCACCGAGGAACACTGTCGACTTGCCGCAATAGGTGCCGATCTCGACGCCGACCTTCGTCGAATCACGTTGTGACAGATACTCGCCCGCGATCTCGAACAGGGTCTGCGCCTCGTCGAGCGGCATGAACCCGGGGGCGTCCTCGGCGACCTTCCGTCGCTCCGGCGATGGTGTGTTCGACATCTGCGTCGACGATGCGGTCATGAGGCAGATCCTATCCGTTCGCCCATCGCCGCACAGTAGGGTGAGCCGTATGCAAGCACAGGTGCTGACTACAGAGACCGGTCCTGACGGACTCGAGCTGACCACCGTCGACGACCCGAAACCCGCCGACGGACAGGTCCTCGTCGACATCAAGTCGTGCGGGGTGTGTTTCCCCGACCTGCTCATGAGTCAGGGCAAGTACCAGCTGCGCGTCCCGACTCCGTTCACTCCGGGTACCGAGGTGGCCGGTGTGGTGCGTGAGGCGCCGGCGGGGTCGTCGGTCAAGGCCGGCGACAAGGTGCTCGTGGCCTCGGTCGTCGGTGGCTTCGCCGAGCAGGTCGTGGCGGCTCCCGAACAGCTCCTGCCGCTGCCCGAGGGCCTGTCGTTCGAACAGGGTGCCGCGATGGGCATCAACTACCAGACGGCGCTGTTCGCGCTGAAGGTACGTGCGCAGACCGCGCCGGGCGAGGTCGTCGGTGTCCTCGGCGCGGCAGGCGGCGTGGGCACCGCATCCATCATGGTGGCGAAGGCCATGGGCGCCAAGGTGATCGCGATCGTTCATCGCAAGGGGGCCGAGGAACTGCTGCGCAGCGCGGGCGCCGACGAAGTGATCCAGCTCGAAGAGGGCTGGGGTGCGAAGCTCAAGGAGATCGAGCCGGCCGGTGTCGATGTGATGATCGACCCGTCCGGCGGCGAGGTCTTCGACGAGGCCCTACGTCAGGTCGCGCCGGACGGCCGGTACGTGGTCATCGGGTTCGCCGCGGGCGGTATCCCCACCGTCAAGCTCAACCGTGTGTTGTTCCGCAACATCTCGGTGGTGGGCGCCGCCTGGGGTGAATACGTGCGCACCCATCCGGATCTGCCGGCCCTGTTGCACGACGAGCTGGGCGAGATGATCGCCGCCGGGATGAGTCCGCAGGTCAACGTCACCTACACGCTCGACGAACTGCCGAAGGCGTTGACGGATCTCGCCGAGGGGCGGATCCTGGGGAAGGCAGTCGTCAAGATCGCGGAGTGACGACGGGTCTCGATACGCCTCCTCGCAGGCTCGTCGGCTACTCGACCAACGGGTGAGCGAGCCTGCGAGCCCGGCGCGTATCGAGGCCACCGACCACAACCTGCCCGAGGAGCCCACCATGTGCCGCAACATCACCGAACTCCGCGGCTTGGAACCCGCCGCGACCGACGAGGAGATCGAGGCCGCCGCGCGACAGTACGTCCGTAAGGTCAGCGGCGTCCGGCATCCGTCGGCCGCCAACGTCGAGGCGTTCGAAGCGGCTGTGCAGAAGGTCACCGACGCCACCCACGAACTTCTCGACGCGCTCCCCGAACGACGGCAGCCGCCCAAGACGGTGCCGCCACTGCGGCGTCCCGAGGTCCGGGCGCGAATCGCCGCGCGCGACTCGGCGTAGTCCGACCTCGACCCCCTCGTAGTCCGACCTCGACCAGGAGCCGGGTCGACTTTCACCCAGTGGGCGTCGTACGGCGGATGGCAGCGGTGGTCCTCGCTACTGTGCAGAGATGACATCCGCACCCCGCCTGCTGCGCATCACGGCCGCAGCCGTCGTGCTGGTCATCGGTGTGATGATGGCCGCCGTCGCTGTGCTCGCACCCCCGCGCGCGGCTGCGGCGCCCACCGACAACTGTGCCCCGCCGGGCGTGGGGTCCGCGTCGGCCGCGCCGGTGAATCTCGCCGCGGCCGATCAGGGCGGCGACGACCGCTTCACCACCGAGACCACGACACCGATCGACCAGATCGACGTGAGCGGGCTGGAACTGCTGACGCCCGGGCGACTGTCGGTCGGGACGCTCTCGGACGCCGGCCCCAGTATCTGCGTGAACAGCGAAGGTGTGTTCACCGGCTTCGACAACGAGCTCCTCAAGGCGGTCGCGGCCAAACTGGGCTTGCAGATCCAGTTCGCCGGGACCGAGTTCGCCGGGTTGCTGTCGCAGGTGGCAAACAACCGGTTCGACGTGGGGTCGTCGTCGATCACGACGACCGACGAACGGCGACGCACCGTCGATTTCACCAACGGCTACGACTTCGGGTACTTCTCGCTGGTCGCCCCTGACGGTGGCTCGATCGGGGGATTCGACGACCTGAACGAGTCGGTGCGCATCGGTGTCGTCCAGGGCACGGTGCAGGACGACTACGTCGTCAACACGCTGGGACTCGACCCCGTCAAGTTCCCCGACTACGCGACCGCGTACGCCAACCTGAAGGCCGGGCAGATCGACGCCTGGGTGGCGCCGTCGCAGCAGGCCGAAGGGTCGGTGCAGCCCGGCGACAACGCCTCGATCGTCGAGAACACCTTCAGCGTCAACAACTTCATCGCGTGGGCGATCGGCAAGAACAAGCCGCGGCTGACCGAGGCGCTCAACTCCGGTCTGGACGCCGTGATCGCCGACGGCACCTACGCCGACCTCTACGCCGACTGGGTTCCGCGCGAGCTGCCCGACGGGTGGAAACCGGGAAGCAAGGCCGCCCCAGAACCCGAGCTGCCCGATTTCGCCGCGATCGCCCGGGAGAACGCGGCCGCCGACGACTCCGAGGACACCGACACGGCCCCGCGAAGCACTCTCGAGCAGCTCGGCGCCACCTTCTTCGACTGGGAGCTGTACCAGGAATCGTTCCCCGATCTCATCAAGACCGGCCTGGTCAACACCTTGATCCTGTCGGTCGTGTCCGGTGTGTTGGGCACCATTCTCGGCATGCTGCTGGCGGTTGCCGGCATTTCGCGATCCCGATGGCTGCGATGGCCGGCGCGTGTCTACACCGACATCTTCCGAGGCCTGCCCGCCGTGGTGGTCATCCTCATCGTGGGTCTCGGTGTCGGCCCCGTGGTCCGCGGCATCACCGGCAACAACCCCTTCTGGCTGGGCGCGATCGCCCTGGCCCTGCTGGCCGCGGCGTACATCGGTGAGATCTTCCGAGCCGGCATCCAGAGCGTCGACGACGGGCAGATGGAGGCCGCACGGGCGATCGGATTCAGTTATCGGCAGTCGATGCGGCTCGTCGTCGTGCCGCAGGGCGTGCGACGCGTGTTGCCGGCCCTGATGAACCAGTTCATCTCCCTCATCAAGGACAGCTCGCTGGTGTACTTCCTGGGATTGCTGGCGAGCCAACGCGAACTGTTCGCGGTGGGGCGTGATCTCAACGCGCAGACCGGCAACCTGTCACCGCTGGTCGCCGCCGGCATCGTCTACCTCGCGCTGACCATCCCGCTGACGCATCTGGTCAATTACATCGATGCCCGGCTGCGGACCGGTAGACCTGCCGAAACCGAGGACGACCCCCTGCCGCCGACCGCCGTCGAGAAGGGATGAGCAGTGTCCGACCCCACCAACAGCCGTGACGCCGTGTCCCGAGATGCCGTGTCCCGAGATGCCGTGTCACTGACCGGCACTGGATTGCATCTGTCCTTCGGCAAGAATCATGTCCTGCGCGGCGTGGACATCCAGGTCGACGCCGGGACGACTACCACGGTGATCGGTCCGTCGGGATCGGGGAAGTCGACGCTGCTGCGGGTGCTCAACCGGCTGCACGAACCGGATCAGGGCGACATCTTGCTGGATGGGCGTTCGGTCCTGGCGGACAACCCGGACGAGCTGCGGCGCCGCATCGGCATGGTGTTCCAGCACTTCAACCTGTTCCCGCACAAGACTGTCGCCCAGAACATCGCGCTCGGACCACAGAAGCTGCGCGGTCTGAGCAAGGACGAGGCGCATGAGGTGGCGTTACGGCAGCTCGACATCGTCGGCCTGCGGAACAAGGCCGACGCGCGGCCGGGGAACCTGTCCGGCGGGCAACAGCAGCGCGTCGCCATCGCCCGCGCATTGGCGATGGAACCTCAGGTGATGTTCTTCGACGAGGCGACCTCGGCGCTCGACCCCGAACTGGTGAAGGGTGTGCTCGCGCTGATCACCGAGCTGTCCGAGGAGGGCATGACGATGGTCGTCGTGACCCACGAGATGGGTTACGCACGCAACGTGTCCGACAGCGTGTTGTTCATGGACCACGGGGCGGTCGTGGAAACCGGTGCACCCGAGCAGATCTTCACCGATGCGTCGTCGGAACGCCTGCGCAACTTCCTGTCTCAGGTGCTCTGAGCGGTGCTGATGGCGAACAGGTCGGCGGCGTTTCGGTAGATCACGTCACGCAGCCAGTCGTCGCCGAGGTCGAGCCGGATCAGTGCCTCGAGCGCATGCGTGTACGGGTACGGGATGTTCGGGAAGTCGCTGCCGAACAGGATTCGATCGCCGAGATCGAGCAAGCGGGGCAACGCATCTCGCGGGAACGGTGCCGATTCCTCCGCGAAGTCGGTGAACGACATCGTCGTGTCGAATCGGACGTTGCGATATCGGTCGGCGAGGTCGAGGAACTCGACGTACTCCGGGGTTCCCATGTGCGCGATGATCAGCGGCAACGACGGAAAACGATGGAGCAGTGCCGCTATCGGCCCGGGGCCGGTGTGGTTGCCGGGAGCCGGACCCGACCCGCAATGGATGATCACCGGGATCTGACTGTCGGCGATCTGCGACCACACGCCGTCGAGGAGCGAGTCCGTCGGCGTGAAGTCGCCGACCTGGATGTGACATTTGAACACCCCGACGCCGCGTGCGATGGCCTGTGACACGTAGGTCGGCGCCGATTCCTCCGGGTAGAACGTCGCCGTGTGTAGACAATCGGGGTGGTGGGCGGCGAAGTCGGTGGCCCACCCGTTGAGCCACTCGGCCATGTCCGGCTTGTGGGGATACACCAGCGACGAGTAGGCGCGGATGCCGAACTCCTGCAGAGCCGCGACCCGGACGTCTTCGTCGGCGCGGTAGGTGATCGGCCATTCGCGGCCGAGCATCGGCCCCGCGGAGTCGAAGTACGCCCAGACCTTGTCCATCACCGGTTTCGGCATGAAGTGGGTGTGGACGTCGATGAGTCCGGGCAGGCCGAGTGATGTCCAGATCGCCCTGACCCGGGCGGCTTCGTCGGCGCTGAAGGGTGGGGACGTGCTGTTCGGAACGGCGCTGTTCACGTCGTCAACGCTACCCGGACGGGTCAGGGACACCTCGGTGGGTCACCTGCGCCGGTGGCCCCTCAACCGCTCCTCTGCGTGGTTCAGGATTGCCTGGTACGTGAACTCGAACGTCGACTCGTGCGGGTTGTCGATGTGATGTCCGCGGGACGACAGAACGTCGACCAGGGGGTCGTTCGTCCTGCCCGTCGCGTCCGCCCCGGACCGTACGTGCGAGGTGCCGGTGAACACACCGAAGTGTTCGAGCATGGCCGCGCCGCAGACGTGGGCCAGCAGCGACAGATACACCTCGAGCGCATCTTCACTCGTGAATCCTGCGGAGACGAGCGATGCGATGATCGTCTCGAGCTTCGCGGCCATTATCTCCAGTGACGCCGGACTCGCGCGGGCACCCCGAATGCGCAACAGCGTCAATTCGACGAGTGCCGGCTGCGATCGGAACACCTCGTGCATCCGGCGGAAGTGTCGGTCAAGCGCGTCACGCCAGTTGTCCGCTCCGTCGAACGGGGTTGCCTGTTGATACTCCTCGCTGGCCTTCTCCGACATGGCATCGAGGAGGTCTTCCTTCTTCCGGAAGTACCAGTAGATGCTGGTGACGCCAACGTCGAGATGCTTGGCGAGCAGCGGCATGCTGAACTCGCCGAGCGACAACCGATTGGCAACCTCAAAAGCGCCGGTGACGATTTCGTCAGCTGAAATCGATCCGCGAGCACGCCGGTTCGGCGAAGTGCGGCGCGACTTGGCGTTGGCCATCGTCTCCCTTCACATTCCTGGGCGTTCGCAGCCGGGCAGGTCTCGCCCGACCCTACGTGGGTGAGCCGGTCGGATCGGCGAGTGGCGCGATTCGCCCGTATTCCGCAAAAGGTATCCAATGGTGATCCACATCACGCTACAGTCACTCTCGAGCGGCCCAATGGTGAGAGGATACCGTAAGGCCTTACTGTTGGACGTTCATGCAGGTCGGAGCCATTCTCTCGGCCGAGACAATCAGAGCTCTGAGGGGGCCAAGTGAAACGATCACCTTCTTTCCTGCGCGGGCTACGTGCGGTCGGCATGGCCGGTGCGGCGGGACTGCTCGTCCTCGGCGGCGTGACGGCATGTGCCGACGACAGCTCGTCGGACTCCTCGGCCCCGGCCGGTGACACCTCTGCCCTTCCGTCGAACCCGGCCACGGGTGATCCGATCAAGATCGGCTACATCACCCCCGAGGGCGGGGCCGTGTCGCTGCCCATGGTGCGCGAGGGTGGTGAGGCTGCCGCGCAGTACCTGAACAACAACGGCGGCGGAATCGGTGGGCACCAGGTGGATCTCGTCGTCTGCGAGCAGCAGGAGGACCCCGCCTCGGCGACCGCCTGCGCCAACCAGATGGTGGAGGACCAAGTCGCAGCGGTCATCTCGCCGTTGGGGGCGCAAGGTGCGGTGATGCTGCCAATCATCACCGGCGCGGGCATCCCCTACATCTCGCAGGCGCCCGTGTCGCAGGTCGAGATGGTTTCGGAGAACGCCTACATGCTCTCCGGCGGCATCGTCGCAGTCCTGTCGGGGCAGGCGGCCACCGCTGCGCAGGCGGGATACAAGAAGTTCACCGTGCTCGTCGGTGACAGTGGCGACGCAGCCGCGTCCGTGCAGGCGCTGGGCACACCGATGTTCGAGCAGGCCGGGATCGAACTGAAAGTGGTCACGGTGCCGACCGGGACCGCCGATCCCACACCACAGATCACCGCCGGCCTGGCCGACAACCCGGACGCCGTCACGATTCTCGGGGACACCGGCCAGTGCATCTCGTCGCTGAAGGCTCTGCAGACCGTGGCGCCCGACGTGCAGAAGTATCTGATCGCCAGCTGCCTCGACAAACCCGTCCTCGACAACGTCGGGAACGAGGCCGTCGCCGGAGCCAAGGCGTTCACCACGGTCGTCGTGGGCGCCGACACCGAGTCGTCTGACCTGTACCGCAGCGTGATGGCCGAGTATGCGCCGGACACCGACCCGGCCGGGCTCGGCTACCTCGGCTACCAGGTGGTCATGTCACTCGGCGAGGTGGGGGAGTCGCTGACCGGACCGGTCACGCCGGAGGCGATCGCCACCGCGATGTCGTCGGCGAAGGATGTGCCGCTGCCGGCGGCAGAGGGCATCACGTTCACCTGTGACGGCAGCGCGGTGCCCCAGCTGAGGGCGTTGTGCAGTCGGGCGATCCTCGTCAGCGACGTCACCGATGACGCGACGTTGGAGAACACGACAGCGGTCAACAACGGCGCGAACTGACCGCACCGACCCGATGGTCGGGGGTCGCCACGTGCGGCCCCCGACCGAGGACGTCTCATGACACAGCATCTCGCCTTCCTCGCGTTGGGCCTCGGCAACGGTGCGGTCTACGCCGCACTCGGCCTCGCCCTGGTGATGACCTTCAAGAGCTCCGGTGTGGTGAACTTCGCCACCGGCGCCGTCGCCCTCTATGCCGCATACACTTTCGCGTTCCTACGGCACGGGGAGCTGCTCATCCCGATCCCCGGGTTCCCGTCGACCATCGACCTCGGCGGAGATCTGGCCGTGGCGCCCGCGATGATCATCTCGGTCGTCATCTCGGCGGTGCTCGGCGTGATCCTGTATCTGGCCGTCTTTCGTCAGATGCGGACCGCTCCGGTGTTGGCGAAGGCGGTCGCCTCCATCGGCCTGATGCTGGTGATCCAGGCACTCATCGCCTTGCGGGTCGGAGCGGACACGCCGACCGTCGGCCCGATCTTCGCGCCGAAGCCGGTCGAGATCGGCAGCAGCGCGGTGCCGGCCGACCGTCTGTGGCTGGCCGTCGTCATCGTCGGTATCGCCGTGTGCGCCGGACTCGTGCTGCGCTACACCCGATTCGGGGTCGCCACCGAGGCTGCCGCCGAGTCCGAGAAGGGTGCGCTCGTCACCGGGTTGTCGCCGGATCGGATCGCCATCAGCAACTGGGCGTTGTCGTCGGCGACCGCGGGTATCGGCGGTATCGTCATCGCGCCGATCGTGCCGCTGAACCCGGTCGCGTACACCATGTTCATCGTGCCCGCCCTCGCCGCTGCCCTGGTGGGGAACTTCGCCAGCATCGCCGTCACGGTCGGCGCGGGACTGCTCATCGGGATGCTGCAGTCGGAGGCCACGAACCTACAGTCGACCTGGGACTGGCTGCCGCAGGCCGGTGTCGCCGAGGCGGTGCCGCTCGTCCTCATCGTCGGATTCCTGCTGATCCGCGGGCAGCCGCTGCCGGGACGCGGTGCGGTGATCCGCCAGTACATGGGGCGATCGCCGAGGCCGCGACGCCTGACGCTGTCGGTGCTGATCGGTGTGATCATCGGGCTCGGTGCGCTGCTCACCACATCGGGGAGTCTTCGGCTCGCGGTCATCGCCACGATGATCTTCGGGGTGATCGCGCTCTCGCAGGTCGTGGTCACCGGTTACGCCGGTCAGGTGTCGCTGGCGCAGCTCACACTGGCCGGGGTGGGCGCCTACAGTCTCAGCAGATTCAGCTCCGATCTCGGTGTGCCGTTCCCGATCTCGCCGCTGCTGGCGGCGTGCGCGGCGATGGTGGTCGGGGTGTTGGTCGGACTTCCCGCCCTGCGGGTGCGTGGTCTGCCGCTGATGGTCGCGACACTCGCGTTGGCGGTGTTCCTCGAAGCCTTCTGGTTTCGCAATCCGACCTTCAACGGCGGAATGCAGGGAGCGCCGATCGAACCGCCGACGCTGTTCGGACTGGATCTCGGAATCGGTGCAGGCCAGGGATATCCCCGACTCGCCTTCGGCATCGTCTGCCTGGCGACCATCGTGATCGTCGCCGGCGGAGTGGCCTGGCTGCGTCGCAGCCGCCTGGGCGCGTCGATGCTCGCGGTGCGGGCGAACGAACGGTCGGCGGCCGCCACCGGCATCAACGTCGGCGTCGTCAAGCTCGCGGCGTTCGCCATCGCGTCCTTCATCGCGGGTCTGGGTGGCGCGCTGCTCGCGTATCAACAAACCCTGGCCACCGCAGGCAGTTTCACGGTGTTCGCCGGGATCGGGCTGTTCGCGATCTTCTACGTTGCGGGTGTGACGTCGATCTCCGGAGCGTTGCTCGCCGGCGTGCTCGCCCCCGGTGGCATCCTCTACTTCGCCTCCGACCGCTACCTCGCGTTCGGTGACTATTACATGCTCGTCAGCGGAATCCTGCTGGTGCTCACCGTGGTCACCAACCCCGACGGTCTCGCCGGCCTCCTCCACAGGTGGATGTCGCGGAGAACTTCGGCACCGACCGCACCCGTGATCGGCACAGACCACTCGGAGCCCACCCTCGCGCCGCGTCCGGACGCACCTGCCCGGTCGGGGACGGCCGAGGTCATCCTGTCCGTCGAGGCGATGACCGTTCGGTACGGAACGGTGCGGGCAGTCGATGATGTCGGTTTCGATGTGCGTTCCGGTGAGATCGTGGGACTGATCGGACCGAACGGGGCAGGCAAGACGACGCTGATAGACGCCGTCGGCGGATTCGTTCGCTCGGACGGTCGGGTGGTGCTGGCCGGCACGGAACTGAGCGGTCCGCCGCATCGCCGGAGCCGAGCAGGCCTGGGCCGGACATTCCAGGATCTCGAGCTCTATGACGAACTCTCCGTGGCGGAGAACGTCCTCGCCGGCATGACCGGGAGCGACGCGTCGGAAACCTGCGACGCGGTCCTGCGACTGCTCGACATCCACGGCTTCGCCGATACGGCCGCGGCGGACCTCTCGCAAGGTCAGCGGCAGCTGGTGTCGGTGGCCCGCGTCCTCGCCCGGCGCCCCGCCGTAGCGCTCCTCGACGAGCCCGCCGCGGGACTCGACAGCGCCGAGAGTCGGTGGCTGGGTGACCGACTCAGGGCGGCACGGGAATCCGGTGTGACGATGCTCCTCGTCGATCACGACATGGATCTGGTGTTCGACATCTGTGACCGGGTCGTCGTGCTCGACCTCGGCCGGGTGATCGCCTCCGGGACACCGGCCGAGATCCGCAGTGACCCACGGGTTGTCAGCGCCTACCTGGGCTCACCCGCACACGACGAGCGAGATGGGGCACCCACACCGCCGGCGAACGAGGAGGTACCGACATGACCGTGCTGGACTGCACCCATCTCGACGCCGGGCATGTGCGGACGAGTCCGTGTGTCCGTGGCCTCGACTTCTCCGTCGACGAGGGTGAGGTCGTCGCCCTCCTGGGGCCGAACGGCGCGGGCAAGACGACGCTACTGCTGACACTGTCAGGCCTGATCCCGAGAGCGGGGGGAACGGTCCGTGTCGGCGGTAACGAGATGCCGTCGGGCAACCCTCGACGTGCGGTCCGTGCCGGGGTCGTCCTGGTGCCCGACGACCGAGCCCTCTTCCGGCGACTCACCACCCGGCAGAATCTGCGGCTGGCTGTCCACCAGCGCACGCGCAAGTCCGGCGAGGACCCGATGGAGGAAGTGCTGCAGTACTTTCCGGCGCTACGACCACGTCTGCGGGTCGCTGCCGGGCAGCTCTCCGGAGGTGAGCAGCAGATGCTCGCCATCGCACGAGCTCTGCTGCAGAAGCCGAAGGTCCTGCTCATCGACGAACTCAGCATGGGCCTCGCGCCGGTCGTCGTCGAGTCGATCATGTCCGTCTTGCGTGAGGTCGCGGCCACGGGCACCGCGGTCGTCCTCGTCGAACAGCACGTACGGCTGGCGCTCGAGGTCGCCGACCGGGCACTCGTGCTGGTGCACGGTACGGTCGCCCTGGAAGATGCGGCAGCGACCCTGGCCGCGGACATGGGGCGAGTCGAACGCGCGTATCTCCACGGTGTCGGAGACCACCCGACGTCGGCGTGAACGGTCGGCTACGCCTCGCCCGGACGTCGTGCCTTGCGGGGCATCGGCCCGTCCCAGTTCTTCGGCACGATGAACACGCCTTCGGCGGTCACCGTCTGCCCCTGCGCATCCGACAAGGAACCCTGCACGATCTTCTTCCGCCCGTCCCGCTCGACGATGACGGCCTCGGCGTGCAGTGATCCGAGCGGGGTGGGGCGCAGAAAGCGCAGCGAGATGGTCCCCGTGTAGCACGGGACGTCGTCGGCGCTACCGGCGTCGCCGAGCACGTGGTCGAGAACCATCGCGCAGATCCCGCCGTGCACACAGTCCGACGGACCCTCGTACGCCGCGCCGAGCGTGAAGTCCGCGGTGACGCGGCCGTCGCTGTCGCGCACGGTCTGTACAGGTGGCGCAATGGCATTTCGCAGCCCGATCACCGCATTTCCCCACGGCATGCCCTGCAGGTCGGCGGAGAAGCGGACCCCGTAGGACCCGTCGATCTGCTCGGCGCGCAGAGTTTCGACGGCCGCTTGGACCAATCGATGGGCCTCGCGGACCGAGTCGTCGTCGACCTCGGTGCGGATCACGGCGTCGACGAGTTCGCGGACCGAGGCGGTGAGCGGTTCGTACAGGTCCCGGCGGCGCGAGATCTCGTCGTCGGAAATGTCCTCGAGGGTGAACTCCATAGGGCTCCTATCGCTGCTCGAACGGTCGCGGTGATCGGCACCGCTCGGCACGGTCTCGGCTCATCGGACGGTCGACTGTGGGCTTGAGGGGTTTGAGGTCGGGGCCGGCACGAGGTCGGGGCGGGCATCGGCGAGGATCTCCTCGCGGTCGGCTTCGAGCGCGAATCCGGCGTCGATGGCCTCAGTGGTCGCGGCTCGGTACTGCGCGAGGTAGTCGTCGGCGTCGGCGTAGCGGCGCGCGAGGAGATCGGGGTCGGCGGGTGTGGTCGAGCCGAAGAGCAGACAGATCCGCGGGAGGTCGGCGGAGACGATCCCGCTCAGCACCTGCGTCGGGGCGTCGACGCACGGCGTGCGAACCCCGTCGCGGACATTGCCGATCTCGTCGAGTTCGAAAGTGGCAGTGGCGTTGTCGACGCGCAGCGGTGGCGCGGACGGCGGCGGGGTACCTCCGCCGGCCCACCGCGTGAGGTGGCTCAGGGCGGCCCGCAGGACGAAGCGCTGTTGCCCGCGGTTGACCGGCATGGGACAGCCGAGCAGATCCTCGTACGGGCCGATCTGATGGAGGTCGGCGTGCGCGGTGCCGGCGATCTCCCAGACCCGCAGACGGTCGGTGTCGGGTTGGCGGGACCGGACGAACCGGAAGTTCGTCAGTACGTCGGTCTCGGTCTGCACGATCAGCACCGGGATGCGCAGGGACTCACGGATCGTCGCCGGCTCCGCGTCGAACACGGTGGCGATGTCGACACCGCATCCGGGTTCCCCGAAGGGCATCTCGCCGGCCGCGCGACTGTGGATGAGGATGCCGTCGATGGCGTCGTGGACCTCGACGACATGGTTCGCATAGGTCGTGAGCGCCATCGCCGACTGCGACTCACCGACGGCCAAAATCTGTTTCACCGACAGATCGTGCAGCGGATGGCTGTTGTCCGTGGCCTGTTGAAGTGCCGCGCAGACGGTGCCGAAGATGTCGAAGCAGTAGGCGTCGCCCGGATGGTGCAGTAAGCCATAGCGTTGTGGGTCTTTGTCGGCCAGGGCCTGAGGCCCGTCGGCGGCGGCCATCTCCACCGAACCGGCACCGCCTGCTATCCCGGTGAACTGCGCGGAGATTCCCACCCATGCATATCCGCCGCGGACGAGTTCCTCGGCCAGATAGGTGTACTCGGGTGCGGCGTCCGATCCGCTGCTCACATTGAGCCACTCGACGACGACCGTGCCGGTGAAATCGTCGGCCGAGACCGGACGGCGCACGAGCACGCGCGTCGTGAAGCTGGCCGAGTCACGTGGGACGACCTCGTGGTCCGCTGAGGGTTCGTAGCTGTAGGCGACGCCACTGGCGGCGTACTCGTCCTCACGGTAGCCGTGCGCGGTGAGGTCGGGTCCGGGAGTCGCGCTGACGACGGAATGGCCGTCACCGCCGTGCAGCTGGACGAAGCCGATGGTCTCGGTCACGCTTGGTTCTTCTGATGTTGCGAGATGACCTTCCCGAACATGAAGTGCATCTTGGTGCCCAGTGGCCAGCCGACGTAGTAGCAGAGGAACAAGCTGATCTCCTCGAGCTGCGCCGGTGTGAGTTCCTCGTTCTTCAGCGCAGCACCCGCCTGGATCTCGGCGACGTCGGTCTGGCCGGTGGCGGCGAGAGCCCCGAAAAGCAGCAGTCGCCGATCGCGAAGGCTCAGTCCGTCGCGGGTCCAGACCTCCCCGAAGACCTGATCGCAGGTGTGCGCGAAGAAGTCTCCCGGACCGTCCGACATCTCCCAGCCGTAGACCTTCGACATCATGTCGAGGCCCTTCTGTCGCTGGGGGTCCGTGTTCTCTTCCGCCGCGGTCATGTCGCGTCTCCTTCCAGATGTGGCACGCCGAGCCCGGCAGCGAAGTCGCGACGGGCGATCTCGGCCAATGGGAGATCGACTGCGAGCTCCCGTCCTAGTTCGAGTGCAAGTGAGAGGTCCTTCTCGCCCAGCCCGCGCACAGGCATCAACACGTCGTACCAGAAATCGTCGGGTTCGATGGGTGCCGTGGTGTCGCGCAGGATGATCGAACCGGCACCTCCGGTGATCGCATCCGTGTGCCGCACCACCTTGCCCAGCTTGGTGATACTGATCCCGGCCGCCTCCGCCAGCCGCGAGGCCTCGGCCGCGGCGTTGAACGAGATGAAATGCAGTAGATTGCGGGCCAACTTCATCTTGGTGCCGGAGCCGACATCATTGCCGGCGTGGACCAGCATTCCTGCCACCAGGCCGAACGGCTCCTTGAGACGCTCGTAGGACGCGCGGTCACCGCCCACCATGACGGCGAGCCTGCCCTGCTCTGCACCGGCGGCCCCACCCGAGATCGGGGCGTCCAGCAGGGTGACGTCCTTGGCCGCACACGTCGCCGCCAGGTCGACGGCTGTTTGCGGACTGATGGTGGAGTGGACGGTGATGATGGTCCCCGGCCCGGCCGTCTCGAGCAGCCCCCCGTCGCCGGTCACCACCGTGCGTACTTGCTCGTCATTCAGTACACAGATGCCGATGATGTCTGCATTGGCGGCGAGCTCGGACAGCGAACTCGCCGCTACCGCACCCTGATCCACGAGTGTGGCCATGGCCTCACGCGAGATGTCGAAGACCGTGAGCCCGCCGTCCCACTTGGCCAGGCTTGCTGCCATGGGGCCGCCGATGTTGCCGAGGCCGACATAGCCGAGCCGCGCGCGCTTGGTCGACGGTGTGGAGCCGTCGCTCATGACCGGATGACCTGCCCGCCATCAACGTTGAAGATCTGCCCGGTCACCCAGCCCGCCTCATCGGAGAGCAGGAACAGGCACATGCCGACCAGATCCTCCGGTGTACCGAACCGCTTGAGCGGCAGCCGGTTGACGATGTCGGCGACCATCTCCTTCGGGGTGGTGGAGCGGGTGGCCTCCGTGTCGATCGGGCCCGGTGCGATCGCGTTGACCCGGATGTTCTGGCCCCCGAGTTCGGTGGCCAGCTGTTGGGTGAGGCCGTTCACGCCGACCTTCGCGAGGCCGTAGAAACCGCTGTAGAGCCATGCCGCCGTGGAGGATTGGTTGACGATGGCGCCGCCGTCGGCCATGTGTGGGTAGACGGCGCGGGTGACGTTGAGTGCCCCGTCGAGGTTCACGCTCATGAACTTCTTGTAGTAGTCCCACGGCACGGTGATGAGGAAATCGAGCTTCATTCCGCCGTAGATGGCGGCGTTGTTCACCAGGCCGTGAACCGTGCCGTAGGCGTCGACCGCCGCGGTCGCGAGTGCCTGTGCCGACTGTTCATCGGACACATCGGTGTTGACGTACAGACCGCCGATGTCGGCGGCGACCTGCTTGCCCGCCTCGTCGTTGAGGTCGGCGATCACGACGTTGGCGCCCTCCGCGGCGAGGCCACGCGCATACGCCTCACCGATTCCTCCGGCGGCGCCCGTGACGATGATGGTCTTGTCCTGGAAACGCTTACGGTTCTCGGAAGTCATTGTCCTGCTTTCTGTTGTGGTTCTCGGTCTCGTTGATCGACAGGGTCTCGATACGCGTCGGGCTCGCAAGCTCGCTCGTCGCTACTCGACCAGCGGAATTTCTCGTTGATCGACCAGCGGTAGGTGGTCCTTTTTCGTTGATCGAGTAGCCGACGAGCTTGCGAGGAGGCGTATCGAGATCGGTTGGCCGACGGGGTCTCGATACGCGTCGGGCTGGCAAGCTCGCTCGTCGCTACTCGACCAGCGGTGGGTGGTCCCTTCTTCGTTGATCGACCAGCGGTTGGGTGGACCCCTCCTCGCTGATCGAGTAGCCGACGAGCTTGCGAGGAGGTGTATCGAGATCGCCCCGGCGGTCGGTGACAGATGGTCATGCCGGCGTCGCTACGGCCTTGGACTCCAGATACTCCTCGAAGCCGGCGACACCCATCTCCCGTCCGATGCCCGACTGCTTGTAGCCGCCGAACGGCACATCGGCCGCATACCAGATGCCGCCGTTGATGCCCATCGTGCCGGTCCGAACCCCGTTGACCACCTTGTTGATCCGGTCTGGGTCCGTGCCCCAGACCGCCCCCGACAGGCCGTATGGTGAGTCGTTGGCGATGCGGATGGCGTCGTCGTCGCCGTCATGGGCGATGATCACCAGAACCGGGCCGAAGATCTCCTCCTGCGCCACGCGTGCGGAGTTGTCGAGCCCCGAGATCAGTGTGGGTTCGACGAAGAATCCCGCGCTCTTGTCGGCGGGGCGTCCGCCGCCGACCTCGATGGTCCCGCCCTCGCTCTTGGCGAGCTCGATGTAGGACTCGACGCGTTGGCGCTGCGCTGCGGAGATCAGCGGTCCGCAGATGGTGCCGGGGTCGGTGGGGTCGCCGGCGGCGAACCCCGACATCGCATCTCGGGTGAGGGCAGTTGCCTCCTCGAGCTTTTCGCGAGGAACAAGGAGCCTGGTGGTGATCGCGCAGCCCTGTCCGGCATGGGTGACGACGTTGAACGCCGCCATCGAGCAGGCGGATGCGAGGTCGGCGTCGTCGAGGACGATGAATGCCGACTTGCCGCCCAGTTCGAGGAACACCTTCTTCAGCGTCTCCGCCGCCGACGCCATCACCTTGCGGCCGGTCGCGGTGGAACCCGTGAACGACACCAGGTCGACGCGCGGGTCGGTCGACAATTGGGCGCCGAGCGAGTGGTCGCTGGAGGTGACGATGTTGATCACGCCGGGTGGGAAGTCGGTTTCCTCGGCGATCACCTTCCCGACGAGCGCCGCGCACCACGGTGTGTCGGGTGCGGGCTTCAGGACCACCGTGCACCCGGCGGCCAGGGCCGGGCCGATTTTCGCGAAGTTGATCTGATGCGGGAAGTTCCACGGCGTGATGGCGCCGACCACGCCGACGCCCTCGGAGCGGACCTCGCGAGTGTTCTTGAGGCCCATCGGTTTGGCCAGTCCGAGATCTTTCGTCCACTCGTGGTTCTCGGCGAGATCGGCGAAGTAGCCCAGGTCGGTGACCGGACCCTCGAACTGCGGGCCGCTGGTCAGGAATGCGGGACAACCGACCTCGGCGACGGTGAGTTCGCGGAACTCATCCGCGTGCGCGAGCAGGGCGTCCCGCAACTGGCGGAGGCATCGAGCGCGGAAGGCGTGGTCGCGCGACCAATCGGTGGCATCGAAGGCCCGGCGGGCGGCCGCGATGGCGGCATCCATGTCGTCCGCGGTGGCGTCGGCGGCCTGGCCGAGGACCTCTTCGGTTGCCGGGTTCATGACATCGAACGTGCCACCGTTGCCGGTGACGAGTTTGCCGTCGATCAGCAGTTCTGACGACGATGCGGGGCGTAGGGCCATTGTCTGGAACTCCATCTGGACAGGTGTCTGGACTCAAGTTCAAAGCTAGTGTAGCCTCGCTCACATGTCCAGTCCCGTGTTCCAGGAATCGACCCGCCGGAGGCTCACCCAGCAGCAGGCGGAAACCGTCAATCGGCTGACCGACGCGGCCGTCGAGGTCCTCAACACCGAAGGCTTCGACGGGCTCACGGTGCGTTCGGTTGCGAAGTTGGCGGGTGTCGCGCCGGCCACGGCCTACACGTACTTTTCGTCGAAGAGTCACCTTGTGGCGGAAGTCTTCTGGCGTCGTCTCAGTGCCGGCGTCGCGGAGCCGGACCTGTCGGCCCCGGCCGCTGAACGGGTCTCGCAGGTTCTGCGCGAGGTCTCGATGGTGGTGGCCGGTGAAGGCCAGCTCGGGGGAGCGGTCACGATGGCACTGCTCGGTACCGACCCGGACGTCGAGCACCTACGTCTGCGCATCGGTGGATTCATCCGGCGACGGCTCGCCGAGGCGTTGGAGGTCGATCCCGAGCACCCCGGGCCGCTGCTCGATACGCTGGAGATGATCTACGCCGGCGGTCTCGTGCACGCAGGGATGGGGCACATGTCCTACGAGCAGACGTCGGAACGTCTTGTCGCAGCCGCACATCTACTGATGGAGAAGTGATGACCGACATCGTCACGCGGACCGGGATGGAGCATCTGGTCCCGTTCGATCCGTATGCCTATGACTTCCACGAGGATCCGTATCCCACCTACGCTCGGCTCCGGCACGAGGCGCCGGTCTACTACAACGCCGAGATGAACTTCTGGGCGCTGGCCAAGCACGCCGACGTCCGAGCCGGTTTCCGGGACGCGGTGAACCTGTCGAACGCATGGGGCGTGTCGATGGACCCGTCGTCGTACGGTCCGGATGCTCACAAGTCCATGTCGTTCCTGGCGATGGACGACCCGAAGCACATGCGTATCCGGAAGCTGGTGTCGAAGGGCTTCACTCCCCGCCGAGTCAACGACCTGACCGAGCGCATCACCGAACTGACCCGTCAGCACTGGGACAGGTGCCTCGAGAAGGGGGAGTTCGACTACGTCGAGGACTTCGCGGGCCTGCTGCCGATGGACGTGGTGTCGGAGCTGCTGGGCGTGCCGGAGGCCGACCGGTCCTTCCTTCGCAAGCAGTCGGATCTGCTGTTGCACCGCGAGGAAGGGGTGCTCGACATCCCCGAAGCCGCCGTCTACGCGTACATCGAGCTGCACAAGTACTACACAGCGTTGATCGCCGAGCGCAGAGGTGATCTCGGTGAGGACCTGGTGTCGGCTCTGATCACCGCGGAGATCGACGACGACGAGACGGGTGAGAAGACCAGCCTCACGGAGGACGAGATCGTCGGGTTCATGGTGCTGATGGTGGTCGCCGGCAACGAGACCACCACGAAACTGCTTGCCAACGCCCTGTATTGGGCGTGGCGCAACCCCGACGAGCTCGCCAAGGTGGTCGCCGATCCGGAGCTCGTACCGGACTGGACCGAAGAGACACTGCGCTACGACAACTCGACGCAGATGGTGCTGCGCAAGGTCGCCACCGATGTCACCTACGGCGACATCACCATCCCGGAGGGCGATCGGGTCCTGCTGCTCGTCGGGTCGGCCAACCGCGACGAGGAAGTCTTCGAGAACGCCGACGCGTACCAGATCGGGCGCGACTGCAGTCAGTCGCTGATGAGCTTCGGGATGGGCACGCACTTCTGCCTGGGTGCCCACCTGGCCCGGCTCGAGTCGAATATCGGCCTGTCCGAGGTGGTCCGAACCATCAAGTCCGTCGACATCGACATCGAGCAGGCGGTTCGCGTGCATTCGGTGAATGTGCGTGGCTTTGCCGAACTCCCCGTGAAAGTGCAGGTGCGCTGATGACGTTCATCCCACATCCCGACCGACGTCCGGTCCTGGTGGCCGGCGCATCGTCGGGGATCGGCGCGGCCACCGCGGAATACCTCGCTGCAGCAGGCTATCCGGTGGCACTCGCGGCACGCCGGATCGACCGTCTCCAGGAACTCGCGGACAAGATCACGGCGTCCGGTGGTGAGGCCGTGGCCGTTCCGCTCGACGTCACCGACGAGCAGTCGGTCGTCGACTGCGTCGCCAAGGCCGAGGCTGCGTTGGGGCCCATCGAGGTCACGGTCGCCGGCGCGGGTGACCTCGCGATCGGACTGTCCTACGAGGTGACGTCGGAAGAGTTCGCTTCGCAGGTGAACATTCACCTCGTCGGCGCGCATCGGATCTATCGTGCCGTCGTTCCGGGCATGATCGAACGGGGTCGTGGCGACTTCGTGTTCATCGGTTCGGATGTCGTGTTGCATCCGCGTCCGTGGTCATCGGCCTATGTGGCCGCGAAGGCCGGCATCGACGGACTTGTGGCGACCGTACAACTGGAGCTCGAGGGAACCGGGGTGCGGGCCAGTGTCATCCGTCCCGGGCAGACCATCACCGGGATGGGTATGAATCTGGATCAGGAATCCACCGAGGCCATGCTCAACGACTGGATCAAACACGGCCTGGCGCGGCACGGGAACTTCCTCGCGCCGGAGCATCTCGCCCAGGGCGTCGCCGCCATCGTCGCGATGCCGCGCGGCGCGCACATGCGCGTGGTGGAGATCGAGGCCGAAGGCGCACTCAACAAGAAGGGATCCGACGCATGACCGCTCTGACCAAGCCCAAGCGCGTCTCCGGCGGAGACGGCGAGCACGGCCACCTCGACGAACTGGCCACCGACCCGATCGGTCTGTTCTGGCGCGTGCGCGAGGAATGTGGCGACGTAGGACAGTTCCAACTCGCCGACCGTGAAGTCGTGCTGGTCTCCGGCGCACTCGCGAACGAGGAGTTCTTCCGCGCGCCGGAAGAGGATCTCGATCAGGCCGCCGCATACCCGTTCATGACACCCGTGTTCGGCGAGGGCGTGGTCTTCGACACCAGCCCGGAGGAACGCTCGAAGGCAATCCACAATTCGGCGCTCAAGGGCCCGCACATGAAGCAGCATGCGGTGACCATCCCGAACGAGGCCGAGCGGATCATCGCGAACTGGGGTGAGGAAGGCGAGATCGATCTGCTCGAGTTCTTCGCCGAACTCACGCTGTACACGTCGTCGGCGTGCCTGATCGGTCGGAAGTTCCGCGAGCGGCTCGACGGCCACATCGCGCACCTGTTCCACGATCTGGAAAAGGGCACCGACCCGATCGCCTACGTCGACTACAACGCCGACATCGAGAGCTTCCGCAAGCGGGACGAGGCGCGGGCCGAGCTGGTCGAGTTCATCCAGGGTGTGATGGACGAGCGGATCGCGAATCCGACTGAGAACAAGGAAGATCGCGACCTGATGGACGTCCTCGTCCAGGTCGGGTTCGACGCCAACACGATCACCGGCATGTTCATCTCGATGATGTTCGCCGGACATCACACCACGTCCGGCACGGCGGCGTGGACGCTGATCGAGTTGCTGCGAAATCCCGAGTACATGGCACGCGTGTACGCCGAACTCGACGAGATCTACGGTGACACACCGGAGGGTGAGCGGCCGGAGTACACGTTCGCGCACACCCGCCAGATGCCGCAACTGGAGAACGCGTTGAAGGAGGCGCTTCGTCTCCACCCGCCGCTCATCGTCCTGATGCGTGTGGTGCAGAACGATTTCCACGTCGAGGACTTCGAGGTGAAGGCCGGCCAGTCGATCGCCGTCTCGCCCGCGATCTCGAACCGGCTGCCGGAGGACTTCCCGGAACCGGACACTTTCGACCCGGACCGCTACGACAAGCCACGGCAAGAGGACCTGGCCAACCGGTGGACGTGGATTCCGTTCGGCGCAGGCCGGCATCGCTGTGTCGGTGCGCAGTTCGCGATCATGCAGCTCAAGGCGATCTTCTCGGTGTTGTTCCAGAACTACGAGTTCGAGATGCTCCAACCGTCGGAGACCTACCGCAACGACCACTCGAAGATGGTGGTCCAACTCCAGCAGCCGTGCCGCGTGAAGTACCGGAGGCGGTGACCACCGATGCGTGTCGAAGTGGATCTGGACCTGTGCCAGGGGCATGGCATGTGCGAGATGGAGGCGCCCGACGTCTTCCGGGCGCACTCCGACCACGTCGAGATCTTGGACAAAGAGCCCGATGAGAGCGCTCGAGCAGAGGTCGAGGCCGCGGTCATGTACTGCCCGACCCAGGCTCTGAGAATTGTTGAAGACTGAATCATCTCGAAGACGAGTGAAGTGGAGTGGATGACATGGCTTTTGATCGTGCCGAACTGGAGGAGATGAAGCAGCGATGGCTCGACGCCAACGTCGCTGCGGAGAAGGCGGGTGACTGGAAGCCCCTCGCGGAGTTCTACACCGAGGACGCCACCTACGGGTGGAACTACGGGCCCGACAAGGATTTCATGGCCGTCGGGCGCGACGAGATCCGTGACATCGCGCTCGGCCAGGAGATGGAAGGGCTCGAAGGCTGGGAGTACCCCTATCAGGCGTGGGTGATCGACGATCAGACCGGCGACATGATCGGGTTCTGGAAGCAGGTGTACGAGGGCACGCGTGAGGACGGGTCGCACTACGCCCTCGAAGGCATCCAGGGCAGCTGGTTCAAGTACGGCGGCAACTTCCAGTTCTCCTGGCAGCGTGACTTCTTCGACTACGGCAATGTGTCCGCCCTGTTCATCGAGATGCTCAAGAGCAACGCGATGAGCGACGGGATGCTGAAACGGATCGAGAAGGCCACCGGCGACCAGCCGGGGTGGTATCCGTTCGGCAAGGCGCCCGTCGCGTTCTGGTGAGCTGAGACATGACTCTTCCAGCCCCGGCCTATCAAGGCCTGAGTCAAGAACAGCTCGCCACACTCGTACCGGAACTGCTGCTGTCCGGCCAGTTGATCGACCGCAGCGGGATGGCACATCTCATCAGCGCCTTCGGACGAGAGGTGATGGGACAGGTCGCGATCGAGGAGTGGATGGCGGCCAGCCCCGTCTACACCCACCGTATGCGTACGGCCCTGGGTATCGACGGTGACGGTGTCGAGGACATGTTCAAGTGCCTACAACTCGACATCGGTGCCCCGCCTCAGTTCATGGACTTCCGTTACGAGGTCACCGACAAGTATCACGGGTCGTTCTTCCTGCAGCATTGCGGCGCCCTCATGGATGTCGAACCGATGGGCGACGACTATGTGACGACGATGTGCCACGACATCGAGGACCCGACCTTCGACGCGACGGCCATCGCCACGAACCGCCGGGCGCGCATTCGTCCGATCCATCGGCCGCCCCGGCGTCCGGAAGGTCGCACACCACACTGTGAGTGGACGGTGACGATCGAGGACGACCGGGACGAACTGCCCCTTCCCGCCGATGCGCAGGAGATGTTCGAAACGCGCGCCGGACGGACGGAGCTCACGCCCATCGACGGGTCGGCGACCGACGGACTGGTCGACTACCGCGGCCCGCTCCTGGCCGACCTCCAGTTCAGGGAGTGGTCGCACACCGCGTTGGCGCGGATGGCCGAGGAGATCGCATTGCAGCACCAGTTGCTGTCGCTGGGATTTCTCTGGTCGGTGCGGCGGCACGCCATGGATGAAGACCAGGTGCAGGAGATCTATCGCAAACAGTTGACCGGCATCGCGGGGTTGTCGGCCGACCGGTTGCGAGCTGCACTGCGATTGGGCTCCGACGCGGAGGCGTTGGCGACGGTGATCAACCTGCATCCGGTGCTGGGGCCGCGGCAGTACACCGGAGTCGGCGCCGAGGTGCGCGGCGACGACGTGGTGGTGCAGGTGCCGAGCGACTCGGGTGCCATGGCAGACGGCGGCTGGGTGACGCTGCTGAAGGTCGGGGAGTCCGGACCGCTGCAGGCGATCGCGACCGCCGTCGACACGTACTGGACGGTGACATCGGCGGGGGAGGCCGACGGAGCCATCGAGTTCGTGCTGTCCAGAGGTGATGAGCCGCACAAGGAAACAGGTGAGGTGGCCATCGCACGATTCAGCTCCGGTGCGAGTTTCGAGTTCACCGACCGCGGTCGATCCATCCCGATCACCCCGGTGAGCAGCGGTGTCTGATGCGGCCGATGCGCAGGCGCAACCCGGAGGCGGGGTTGCGGAGCTGAGTCTGTCGGGTCGCGTCGCCGCCATCGCCGGCGCGACCCGTGGGATCGGACTGTCGGTCGCCTATGCGCTGTCCGGGCGCGGGGTGTCGGTGGTGGTCAACGGGCGAGATCCGGTGGCTGTCGACGAGACCGTCACCGAGATCCGTGGCGGCGGCGGGTACGCGGTCGGCGTGGTCGGGTCTGCCGGCGACGACGGGGTCGCCCAGAAGATGGTCGATGCGGCACTGTCCGAGTTCGGGGCACTCGACATCGCCGTGAACTGTGCGGGTATCGCCGAGCCGCCGGGCTCGACGATCCTGTCGATCAGCACCGAGGACTTCCGGGCCCAGTTGGACGCACATCTGATGAGTGCATTTCACCTCGTCCGCGCGGCCGGTCGGGTCTTCGCGGAACAGGAGTCCGGGTCGATCGTATTGACCGGTTCGGCTGCCTCGCTCGGAATGTTCGGGGGCAGTGGGTATCCGGCGGCCAAGGGCGGTGTGAATGCCTTGGCGCTCGCCGCGGGTGCGGATCTCGCCGACCGGGGCGTCCGCGTGAACGTGGTGATGCCCGGAGCGAAGTCGCGGTTGTCGACCGGCGACGACTACGTGGCGCACATCGAGGGCCTGCACCGACGTGGCATCCTCGACGAGCTGACCCGCGACGCAGCGCTCGACCCCGCTCCGCCCGAATATGTGGCCGCTCTGTATGTCTTCCTTGCCAGTGACGCCGCCCGCTCCATCACCGGTCAGGTATTCACCGCGGCAGGCGGTTTCATCGGGCGCTACGAGCCGCAACAGGCATCCTTCGTCGCCTACCGTGACCACAACGACTCGGCGCCGTACACTCTCGCCGAGTTGGCCGACCTCCTGAGCTGAACACTCCTCGCGAGAGAGGGTAGCCGGTCCCTGAGGAGCCTCGCGAGGTGCGAGGGGTGACGTGTATTCGGTCCCTGAGGAGCTTCGCTAGGAACGAGCGATGCGTCACGAAGGGCCCGCCCGGCCGAAACCATCGATCGCTGCTCTCACCGCTGGTCGAGTAGCTTCGTGCCGCGCCTTCTACCGTTGGTCGAGTAGCTTCGAGCCGCTAGGCGAGAAGTGTATCGAGACCTCGAACCCACTGTGCACCAATCCTTGTCGGTACCCACCGATACCCTAGTCTCAACGAATCAATGCGGGCATCCACACCGACCTTCGACGAACAAACATTGTCGTACCCACCCGATACTCTGACATCAGTTCGTTCCCACCACGTTCCGCGCAGCCAATTCTCGCGAAAGGCGTTCCGTGTTCTCGTTTTCCGATCGGCCGGCCGATGGGCGTTCTTTTCCCCGTTGGTCGAGTAGCTTCGAGCCGCTAGGCGAGGAGTGTATCGAGACCTCGAGACCTCTTGAACCGTTGTGCATCAACTCTTGTCGGTGCCCACCGATACCCTAGTCTCAACGAATCAAATGCAGGTATCCACACCGACGACTTCGACGAACAAATATTGTCGTACCCGCCCGATACTCTGACATCAGTTCTTCTCCGCCGCATTCTCCGCAACCGATGCTCGCGAAAGGCGTTCCGTGTTCTCGTTTTCCGATCGGCCGGCCGATGAGCGTTCTTTTCACCGCTGGTCGAGTAGCTTCGCGAGTCGCGCCTTCTATCGTTGGTCGAGTAGCTTCGAGCCGCGTCTTCTGCCGTTGGTCGAGTAACTTCGAGCCGCTAGGCGAGAAGTGTATCCGCCGGGCTGAGCTTGTCGAAGTCGAGACCTCGAACCCACTGTGCACCAATTCTTGTCGGTATCCACCGATACCCTGTTCTCAAACCAATCAAATGCGGACATCCACACCGACGACTTCGACGAACAAATATTGTCGTACCCGCCCGATACTCTGACATCAGTTCTTCTCCACCGCATTCTCCGCAACCGATGCTCGCGAAAGGCGTTCCGTGCTCTCGTTTTCCGATCGGCCGGACGATGAGCGGTTGTTGGCGTCGTCGGAGCCTGATGATCTGGTTCCTGGTTTGCGCGATGCGTTGCGGTTGAGTCGGCAGGCCGAGGCGCGGGTGGTTCTCGGGGCGTATCGCTTAGGCCTTTCGACGTACAACGAGCGCCTGTTCGGGCAGGGGCCGGGTGGTCGGGTGCGGGCGCGTCAGCATGCCGAGCGTGCTGCGATCTCGGAGATCTCGTTGCGTTGGGTGTGTCGCGCACGATGGCGGGGAAGTGGTCGCGTCTGGGGGAGATGCTGGGGGAGTTCCCGAAGATCCGTGAGGCGTATCTGGACGGGGATTTCAGCACGCATCGGATGTCGTTGCTGGTGCGGGCGGCTGCGGCGGCGCCGAAGGGTGATCTGCAGGATCGGTTCGCCGAGGCCGCCGAGGATGCGATGGGGCACAACGACTCCCACGACGATTCCACCAACGGCGAGGACACTGCCGACGAGGACGCAGCTGACAAGGACGTTGCCGAGGAGGATCTCGCTGACAGCGGCGCCGTCGACGAGGACGTCGCTGATGGAGTGGACCCGACGGCTGACGCCGGTGAGTCGGACGGGAATGCCGACTCCGATGCCATCCCCACCGCCGATGCCGACGCCACGTCGCCCGACGATGCGGACTCCGACTCAGAATCCGATACCGACGCTGCTGCCGGTGGGGTGTCGGTGACGTTTGAGGATATTGCTCTGGAGTTGGGGCATCGGGCGACGACGGATACGGCGTTGCGTGAGGATCTGGATTCTGCGGTGATCGGTCTGGACCCGGATGGGGCTGCGGAGAACCGTGAGGACATCTCAGATGTCTACGCGAATGTGGTGCTCAGCAAGGAATCGTTCGGGCACATGAATCTCGAGGCGTGTATCCCGGCGGAGTCTGGAGTGTTTCTGCAGGCGCGGATCGCCGGGTTGATCGCTGAGCGGGTGTGTCGGGCCGATGGTCGTCGGGTCGGGCAGCAGCGGGTGATCGCGCTGGCCGAGTTGATCGGTGTGCCCGGTGCCGAACTGCGCTGCGGGTGCGGTGTGGACGGATGCCGGGCCGGGCGGTCCGACACCCGCAGCGCCGAGATCCGGAGACCAGACCTCACCACCGACTTCCCGACCGACGCTGACCGCACCACCCTCCCCGAGGGCGCTGTGAACGTGTCAGGCGCAGAGGACCAGACCCCAGAGGACCAGACCGGAGAAGACGAGACCCCAGAGGACGAGACGGCAGAAGGCCAGACTGCACCCACTGTGCCGGCCGACGCCTCGATAGACCTCGATGGCGATTCCGAGGACGTATGCGCCGATGAGGATCTCGAGGTCGACCGTACGGGCGCATCGGCATCAACCCCGTTCACGATCGGCGCGACCGATCCGCGCTACAACCTATCGCCCGGAATCAGTCGGTCATGTGCCCTGATCGCCAGGTCCGACGCCCGCGCACCACCGACCGCACATCACGACCGTCAGCGGTCACCCACGCTGTTCGTCCGCTGTGCACGGCGTCGCGCGACTCGGTCCACCCAGAAGCGCGCACCGTCGACGACGGACTCGCTCACCGGTGAAGGGCTCCAACCCAATTCGCGGACCGCTTTGGTGTGGTCCATTGGTGACATGATGTGCATCAGCCGGACCGAGGCGACCGTCAACTGACGAGGTCGCCCGGTCAGTCGTGTCAGCACCGAGCCCACCGCTCCGATGGCATACAGCACTCGACGGTGGAGTACGAGCCGCGGTGGCCGGCGACCCGCGGCGTCGGCGGCGATCGCGACGATTTCGCCTAGATCGACGGACCTTTCGGCGACGATGTACCGCTCACCGGGGCGACCGCGCTCAGCTGCGAGAACCAGCGCCCGCGCGGCATCGTCGACACCGACGGACTCGGATCGACACCCGCGGACCGTGAACGGCAGTTTGCCCAGCGCGGCCCCGGCAACGAATGAACCGTGCGGTGTCGGCTGCCAGTCGCCCGCACCGTAGGTGTTCGCCACACAGATCGCCATCGCGGGCAATCCTCGGGAGCGAGCGTAGTCGAGCACCTGCTCCTCCCCGGCCACACGTGAACGCACATAATCGGGCGCCCGGTCGGACCAGTTGAACGCGTCGCCCTCATCGGCGAGCCGCCCGGACACCAGACCGATCGTCGCGGCCGAGCTGGTGAACACGAAGGCGCGCAGATCAACCGACACGGCCACATCCAGCACCGCGCGCAGCGCGTCGACGTTGGTCCGAAACAGCGGGGTGGAATCGGTCAGCCATGCCCGCGTGTCCACAGCGCAGTAGAACACCACATCGCAGCCATCCATCGCGGCCGCAACCGACTCCGCGTCGAACAGCTCACCGACTGCTCGTTCGACATCGAGATCATCGATGGACTTCGTATCGCTGGTCGGGCGGACGAGTACACGCACCGATTCCCCCGACTCCACGAGTTGACGCACCAGACGGGAGCCGAGAAAGCCGGTGGCGCCGATGACCAGCTTCACCCCAGGGCACCGGGAACGAGGTCGTCGATCGCTGCTGCGCTGCGCTCCAGCATGACACGGAACATCCGATCACCGCGCTCCGTCGGAATCGCCGCACCACAGCCGAACACGATGATCATCGGCGCCTGGATCAGCGAGTCGACATAGTCGGCCCAGCACTCCTCAGACGAGTAGCCGGTCACACCCTTCTCCACGAGTGCCTTATGGTAGGCGCCGACGATGTCGCGCTCATGCTCACGCCGATCAGCAATCGAAAGGCTCGTCGACAGCAGGAAGGCAATGTCGCGCAGCGGGTTTCCGACGGTGATCGTCTGCCAGTCGACGACAGTGACCGTGTCGCCGGGGCCGAAGAGGACGTTGTCGATACGGAGATCGCTGTGAATCACGGCGAACGTTGATGGCTTCCGCTCCAACCAGGGACCGGCCTCGGCCACCAGCCAGTCGATGGCCGCCGCCTCTCGTCGGCCGAGGTCGAATCGGGAGCGGAAGGCCTCGGCCATCGGCTCGAGGACCGAGTCCATCAGCAAGCGGTCGTCGTGACCCGGTAGCGCGAGTCCACGCATGTCGAACAGGCTCTCGTCACACCAACGTGGGGCGTGCAGGCCGGCTGCGGCAACCGCGACGGCACGAGCTTCCTGCGGTGTGCATCCAGCGATCTGATCGCCCTGCACAGCGGGCGCCATGTCCTGCAGCAGGAGGACGAACTCGGTGGCGTCCGTGGATATCTCGGCGGCATGACACGCCGGCACCGGAACATCGAGAGTCGGAGCGAGGTCGCGGTAGAACATCACCTCGTTGCGGAACACCCCGGACGCGAACTGGCGTTGAGACGCATCGCCGACCGCGATCTTGGCGACCATCGTGGGTGGCAGACCGTCACCATCGTCGTACGTCGGAGTGAGGCGAAACGAGCCGGCCATCTGCCCTGACCCGACCGGCTCATGACGAACGGACAGAACCCGACGTCCGGTGAGACCGAGCAGGTCGGACAACATCTCCGGACTCAGGTGGTCCGGATCGGTCGGCAGAGCTGAGCGGCCGGTCCCATCCGCCGTGGACGCCGTCACGCCGGTCAGACCGTCGCAGTGTCGGCGGCGACACGGTAGTGCGTCGACCTCGCGTCCCTGGTCCACAGTGTTCCGTCGCCCGCGACGGCGCCTTCCTTCTTCAGTTCCCGCTTCAGGATCTTGTTGGTCGCCGTGGTCGGCAGGTCGTCGGCTATCCGGACGAACCGTGGCCAGGCCTTGGGGGACAAATCCGACTGCGCGGCGAGCTGTTCCGCGAACGACTCGGGTGTGAGGGTGGCATCATCCTGGAGCACGACCGCGGCCATCACCGCGTCGCCGACGTGTTCGTCCGGTACGGCATAGACGGCCGTGCGATTGATCTCGGGTATCCGTAGCAGTATCCGTTCGATCGGCCCCGCGGCCATGTTCTCGCCGTCGACCCGCATCCAGTCGCCGGTCCGGCCGGCGAGATAGATCCAGTCGTCGGCGTCCTTGTACGCGAGATCGCCCGACCAGTACTTGCCGTGGCGCATCCGTTCGCTGGTGGCGTCGGCATCGTTGTAGTAGCCCATGAACATGCCGGCTCCGTCGACGTTGACCAGCTCACCGATCGCCTCGTCGGCGTTCGTGAGTGCGCCGTTCTCGTCGAACTCCGCCCGTGGGCATTCGGTCAGGGTGTCGGAGTTGTACACGGCCACATTGGGAAAGCCCTTGCCGATCGAACCTTCCGGCGTTCCCGGCTCGCGGGTGATGATGATCGCGAGTTCGGTGGACCCGAAACCGTCCCAGACGGTGCAGTCGAACCGCCTGGAGAAATCGTCGATGTCACGGTCGGTGGCCTCGTTGCCGAAGGCGACACGGAGCGGATTGTCCGCGTCGTCGGGCTTCTCCTCGGTGGCGAGAATGTAGGCGAGCGGCTTGCCGACATAGTTCATGTAGGTGGCCTTGTACCGACGGATGTCGTCGAGAAAAGTCGATGCCGAGAACTTCGCCGGTGCCATCGCCGCGCCACCGCACAAGGCCACGCAATATCCGCCCATCAGCGCGGCGGAGTGGAACAGCGGCATCGACAGGTAGCAGACGTCGCCGGGGCCGACGTTGTACTTGTCCGCCAGTACCGGACCGGCGAACGGGATCATCATGTGCGCGAACTGCACCGGCTTGGGATTACCGCTCGTTCCGGAGGTGAAGATCAGCATGTACGTGTCCATCGCGGTCGGTTCGCTCAGCGGCACCAGATCGCCGGCGTCTGCGAGGAGTTCGGCCCACTCCGGCGACGACATGTCGAACACGAGGACGCCGGGCAGGTCCAGCCCGTCGAGCAGGTGCCGGTGCTCGGCATCGGTGATCAGGACCTGACAGTCCGCACGCAGGATGTCGGCGGCCAATCCCTCGCCGCGGCGTGTGTTGTTGACGCCGACGGTGACATAGCCGCCGAGCGCGCCGGCCGCGAGCGCGACCAGCATGCCCGGCGTGTTGCCGAGCAGGGCTCCGACGTGTGCGGGCCGCGACCGGTCGATCACGCCGATGACCGCGGCGGCCACACCCGAGGAGGCACTGATGTACTCCCGCCACGTCCACTCGTCACCGTTGTAGGTGATCGCGGGATTGTCGTCGTTCGCGCGCTCACGGAGGAGCTGTGTCACGGTCTCAGCCACGAGCCCAACTGTAGAACGTGTTCTCGTTTCGTGTGTACAGATTCTGAGAAATGTCTACTGGCGCGTGATGCCGACCACTCGGAGGTGGGTGCTTGGATTGATATGCGGTGCCGTGCTGCGCCGCCCCGCCCTGGCTGTGAGAGACGCCCTACTTGTGAGAGAAGTACCCATGGTTGCCGACTCGAACTGGATCCACCGCGAACCGCCGAACGACCCGGTGAGCGGGTTCGGTATCGGCAACGTCGCGGTCGCGGGCCGCGGGCGCGTGGTCGCCGAGCAACAACTCGGACCGCTCTTCGCCGATCACCGCGGACGCATCGACCTCGCGGCGCTCGCGGTGTTGTTCGACCACCTGGGCGGATTGCCGTACTTCCGGTCCGGACCGACTACCACCCCGTGCGTGCAGGCGCGGCTGTCGATGGCCATGCAGGGCCACGTCGGGATCGACGACCGGATCACGGCCACCGCCGACCTGATGATGCGCGACGACAGCTTCGGTTCCACCCGTGTCGACATCGCCACCTCCACCGGCCATGTGTGCTGCACCGGGACCGCGCGGAACGTGGCCGTGGGACGCAGCTACGACGAGGCCCCGTCCAAGGCGCCCGGACTCGGCCCGACCCCGAGCTCGGCGTACACACACGGCGTCGACCTCCCTCCCGCGATCGACCCGCACCTGTCGGGCCGGGAGATCATCGAGCAGATCGCGAGCGGAGCACTGGCGGCCGGACCCATCGTCGATCTGCTCAACGGCCGGGTCGCGCTGACCGACCACGACCGGGCCGCCGGGGTGCAGTTCACGGTCACGACCGAACCGTGGATGGGGAACCTCTTCGGCACCATGCATGGCGGGGTGATCGCATCGGTGGCGGCGCAGGCGTGCTCGTTCGCGGGACAGGCCAACGCCGCTGCCGGGGTGGACTACCAACTCGGGGATCTGGCCATCGGGTTCCTCCGGTCGCCGGCCGTGCGCGGCACCGACGTCGTCGTCGAGGTGGTGCCGATCAAGGTCGGTCGTCGGATCGCGTCCTTCGAGGCGACCATGCGAGCGCAGGACGGTCTGCTGCTGAGCACCGCGACCGCGGACGTCGTCTACCGCTGACCGCAGGGTTCCGTCGGCGACTTTCGGGGTTCTGTCGGCGAGATCTGGGGTTCTGTCGGCGAAAAACAATCATGCGTGCTTGATTTTTCTGAGGCCCTGTGTGACGCTGGTCGCATGTCATTGGTGGACAGGCTCGTCGCCGATCTGACCGAAGAATCCCGTGAGCTCGATGGTCTCGTCGCCGGGCTGGACGACGCGTCGTGGGCGCGCCAGACGCCGGCGGAGGGGTGGACCATCGCCCATCAGATCGCCCATCTGTCGTGGACCGACGAGGTGGCCTCGATCGCCGCCACCGATCCCGAGGGCTTCGCGAAGGTCATCGAGGAGGGGGCGCACAACCCCGAGGGCTTTGTGGACGAGGCGGCCGAGAAGCGTTCCGCGGCACCGCCGGCGCAGATCCTCGACGACTGGCGCACGGCCCGGGCCGCGCTGGCCGATGCGCTGCGCACCGTGCCCGACGGTGTGAAGATCCCGTGGTTCGGACCGCCCATGTCGGCGGCGTCCATGGCGACGGCCCGGCTGATGGAGACCTGGGCGCACGGGCTCGACGTCGCCGACACGCTGGGGGTCACCCGTGTCGACACGGACCGGATCCGTGGTGTCGTGCACATCGGGGTCCGCACCCGCGATTTCGCCTATGCGGTCAACGGCCTCACTCCACCGTCCGCGCCGTTCCGCTACGAGATCACCGCGCCGTCGGGTGAATTGTGGACCTGGGGTCCCGAGGACGCGACCGACATCGTGCGCGGACCGGCCGGTGACTTCTGCCAGTTGGTGACCCAGCGTCGGCCGCTCGACGACCTCGACCTCGACATCGTCGGCGCCGAGGCGCACCGGTGGTCACGCATCGCCCAGGCGTTCGCCGGCCCACCCGGCACCGGCCGGGCGACGACGAGCGCCGGATCGGAGGCCTGACGTCATGGCCGACACCACAGGCCGGATGATCCGCATCGGCAACGCCTCGGGCTTCTACGGCGACCGGTTCGCTGCCGTCCGCGAGATGCTCGACGGCGGTGACCTCGACTATCTCACCGGCGATTACCTCGCCGAGTTGACCATGCTGATCCTGGGGCGCGACCGCATGAAGGACCCGAAGTCCGGATATGCCAAGACATTCCTGCGTCAGATGGAGGACTGCCTCGGCCTCGCGATCGACAAGGGTGTCCGGATCGTCGCCAACGCGGGAGGCCTGAACCCACACGGCCTCGCCGTCGCGCTACGCGAACTCGCGGACAGTCTCGGTGTCGACGCCGCCATCGCGTTCGTCGACGGAGACGACCTCACGGACCGGGCCGCCGACCTCGGGCTCGGCAATCCACTCACGGCCAACGCGTACCTCGGCGGGTTCGGGATCAAGGCCGCGCTCGACGCCGGCGCCGACGTCGTCGTGACCGGCCGCGTCACCGACGCCTCCCTCACGGTCGGACCCGCCGCCAGTGAATTCGGTTGGGGATACCAGGATCTCGACGCCCTCGCGGGTGCGGTGGTGGCCGGCCACATCATCGAATGCGGCGCACAGGCCACCGGCGGCAACTACTCGTTCTTCACCGAGTTGCCGCGGATGGGTCATCTCGGCTTCCCCATCGCCGAGGTCGGGCCCGACGGATCGTCGGTGATCACCAAGCATCCCGGCACCGGCGGTGCGGTCACGGTCGGCACGGTCACCGCCCAGTTGTTGTACGAGGTCAGCGGACCACGCTATCTGGGGCCCGACGTGACGACCCGACTCGACACCATCGCGTTGTCACAGGAGGCCGACGATCGGGTGCGGGTGAGCGGAGTGCGCGGCGAGGCTCCACCCGCCACGACCAAGGTGTCGCTGAATCACCTTGCGGGGGTGCGCAACGAGATCACCCTCATCCTCACCGGACTCGACATCGACGCGAAGGCCGAGCTGTTCCGCGAGCAGTTCACCGCGGCACTGCCGACCCAGCCGGCCGAGATGGACTGGGACCTCTCTCGTCTCGACCGCACCGATGCGACCACCGAGGAGCAGGCGAGCGCGTTGCTGCGCTGCGTGGTGCGCGATCCGGACGCCAAGAAGGTCGGCCGACCGTTCTCGGCGGCGGCGGTCGAGCTCGCGCTGGCCAGCTACCCGGGCTTCACCATGACCGCGCCACCCGGCAACGGCGCACCCTACGGCGTCTTCGAACCCGGATACGTCGCAGCCGAGGTCGTCGACCACCGGGTTGCGTTGCCGTCGGGAGTCGTCGAACGTATCGCACCGAGCCCGCTCCGCGGCGACGTGTCCGTCGACGCTCAAGAGCCGCCCGCGCAACTGCCGCCCGACTGGGGTCCAACCGCGTCGTTGCCGCTGGGAACGCTCGCCGGAGCACGCAGCGGTGACAAGGGCGGCAACGCGAACATCGGTGTCTGGGTGCGAGATCCGGCACATTTCGCGTGGCTCGATCACACTCTCGACGTCGACCTCCTCAAACAACTGCTTCCCGAGGTCGCCGAGCTCACCGTCCGCCGCTACCGCCTGCCCAACCTGAACGCCGTCAACTTCGTCATCGAGGGAGTGCTCGGTCGAGGCGTCGCGGAGAACGTGCGCTTCGACCCGCAGGCCAAGGGAATGGGGGAGTGGCTGCGGTCGCGTCCCGTGCCGATCCCGGTGGCATTCACACAGCAGAGTCAGGAGAATCAGTGACGATCACCAGCCCGGTGTGGGAGACCCCGGAGCGGCGGCAACTGCGCGCCACGGTCGCAGGGTTCGTCGAGCGGCACGTGCTGCCCCACCAGGACGAGTGGGAACGCGACGGTCTGCTGCCACGCGAACTGCACCGCGAGGCAGCGAAACTCGGGCTCTTCGGCCTCGGGATACCCGAGGAGGTCGGCGGGTCCGGCGGTGACCTGGTCGACGCGTCGATCCTCGGCGAGGAGTTCCACCAGGCGGGGGCCGCGGCCGGCGTGTTCGCTTCGCTGTTCACCCACGGCATCGCCCTCCCGCATCTCATCGCCGCCGGAGACCCCGAGCAGATCGACCGATGGGTGCGCCCGACGCTGGCCGGTGAGAAGATCGGCAGCCTCGCGATCACCGAGCCCGACGGCGGCAGCGACGTCGGCCACCTCCGCACCACGGCGGTACGCGACGGCGACCACTACATCGTCAACGGCGCCAAGACCTACATCACCTCCGCCGTCCGCGCCGACTTCATCACCACGGCGGTCCGCACCGGCGGACCGGGGGCCTCGGGGGTGTCGCTGCTCGTCATCGAGACGGACACGCCCGGATTCGCCGTCACCCGCAAGCTCGACAAGATGGGCTGGCGCAGCTCGGACACCGCGGAACTCTCCTTCACCGACGTCCGGGTACCGATCACCAACCTGGTCGGTGCGGAGAACTCCGGATTCGCACAGATTGCAGCCGGTTTCGTCTCGGAGCGGGCAGGGCTGGCGGTCCAGGCATACGCCAGTGCCCAGCGCTGCCTCGATCTGACGCTCGCCTGGGCGCGCGACCGGGAGACCTTCGGGAAGCCGCTGATCGCTCGCCAGTCCGTCCAGGACACGGTGACCGAGATGGCGCGCCGCATCGACGTCGCCCGCACCTATACCCGGGCCGTCGTCGAGCGCAAGGTGAGCTCCGACGACGACCTCATCGCCGAGGTGTGCTTCGCCAAGAACACCGCAGTCGAGACGGGGGAGTGGGTCGCGAACACAGCGGTTCAACTATTCGGCGGACTCGGCTACATGACCGGCACCGAGGTCGAACGCCAGTACCGCGACATGCGCATCCTCGGTATCGGTGGTGGCACCACCGAGATCCTCACCGGCCTCGCCGCCAAACGATTGGGGTACCAGCAGTGACCGCACTACGCTCCACACTCGACCCGGCCGGGGAGGAATTCGCCTCCGCGAGCGCGGCGATGACCGAGAAGCTCGGCGAGTTGCAGAACGAGTTCGACAAGGCGCTCGCCGGCGGCGGCGAGAAGTATGTCGCACGGCATCGCAAGCGCGGCAAGATGATCCCGCGCGAACGCATCGAGCTGCTGATCGACGAGGACTCGGCGTTCCTCGAGCTCTGTCCACTCGCCGGCTACGGCTCCGACTTCCAGGTCGGCGCATCGGTCGTCACCGGCATCGGGGTCGTCGAGGGCGTCGAATGCATGATCGTCGCCAACGACCCGACCGTTCGTGGCGGCACCTCCAATCCGTGGACGCTGCGCAAGATCCTGCGCTGCAACGACATCGCACTGGCCAACCGGCTGCCCGTCATCTCGCTGGTGGAATCCGGCGGCGCGGACCTGCCGACCCAGAAAGAGGTGTTCATCCCTGGTGGGCGGATGTTCCGCGACCTCACCCGGCTGTCCGCGGCGGGCATCCCGACGATCGCGCTGGTCTTCGGCAACTCCACCGCCGGTGGCGCCTACGTCCCCGGCATGAGCGATCACGTCGTGATGATCGAGAACGCCTCCAAGGTGTTCCTCGGCGGCCCGCCGCTGGTCAAGATGGCAACCGGCGAGGACAGCGACGACGAATCCCTCGGCGGCGCCCAGATGCACGCTCGCCAGTCCGGTCTCGCCGACCACTACGCGGCCGACGAACAGGACGCCATCCGCATCGGCCGGCGCATCGTGTCGCGACTGAACTGGCACAAGCAGGGGCCGGCACCCGCGACCGAGGTTCGCGAACCCCGCCACGACCCGGAAGAATTGCTCGGCATCGTGCCGTCGGATCTGAAGATCCCGTTCAACCCGCGTGATGTGATCGCCCGCATCGTCGACGACAGTGATTTCGACGAGTTCAAACCCGAGTACGGCAGCTCGTTGTGCACCGGATGGGCACGCCTGCACGGCTATCCGATCGGCATCCTCGCCAACGCGCAGGGTGTGCTGTTCAGCCAGGAAGCGCAGAAGGCGACCCAGTTCATCCAGCACGCCAACCGCAGCAACACCCCACTGCTGTTCCTGCACAACACGACCGGCTACATGGTGGGCAAGGAGTACGAGCAGAACGGCATCATCAAACACGGCTCGATGATGATCAACGCGGTCTCCAACTCGACCGTTCCGCACATCTCCGTGCTGATGGGTGCCAGCTACGGCGCCGGTCACTACGGCATGTGCGGACGCGCCTACGACCCGCGGTTCCTGTTCGCCTGGCCGAGTGCCAAGTCGGCGGTGATGGGTGCCGCCCAACTCGCCGGTGTCATCTCCATCGTGTCGCGGGCGGCCACCGAGGCCCGCGGCGGCACGGTCGACGAGGCCGCCGACGCCGCCATGAAGCAGATGATCGAGGGGCAGATCGAGGCCGAGTCGGTTCCGGCGTTCTTGTCGGGGATGCTCTACGACGACGGTGTCATCGATCCTCGGGACACCAGAACGGTTCTCGGGCTCTGTCTTTCCGCGATCCACAGTGCCCCGGTGCAGGGCACGTCCAACTTCGGCGTCTTCCGGATGTGAGGCCCATGATGACCGACACCCCCACCCGAGAAATCAACCCCACCCCAGAGATCACCTCCGTGCTCGTCGCCAACCGCGGCGAGATCGCTTGCCGTGTGTTCACCACCGCGCGGGCGATGGGCATGCGGACCGTCGCGGTGTTCTCCGACCCCGACGCCGCGGCACCCCATGTGCGCATGGCCGATGCCGCGGTCCGCCTGCCGGGCGCCACTTCCGCGGAGACCTATTTGCGTGGTGATCTCGTCATCGCCGCCGCACACGCCGCCGGCGCCGACGCCATCCACCCCGGATACGGCTTCCTCTCCGAGAACGCCGAGTTCGCGCAGGCGGTGATCGACGCCGGACTGACCTGGATCGGGCCGCCCGCGTCGGCGATCTCCGCCATGGGCTCCAAGGTCAACGCCAAGAAGCTGATGGCCGACGCCGGGGTACCGGTCCTCGGCGACCTCGACCCGGCCGCCGTGACCGCCGACGACCTGCCGCTGCTGATCAAGGCGTCGGCAGGTGGCGGTGGCCGTGGGATGCGGATCGTCCGTACGCTCGATGAACTGTCCGACGCGGTGGCGGCTGCGGCGCGCGAGGCGGAGTCGGCGTTCGGTGATCCGACCGTGTTCTGTGAGCCGTACGTCGAGCGGGGCCATCACATCGAGGTCCAGGTCATGGCCGACACCCACGGTGAGGTGTGGGCGGTCGGCGAACGTGAGTGTTCCATCCAGCGGCGGCACCAGAAGGTCGTCGAAGAAGCACCGGCGCCACTGGTGGAACGCATCGGCGGCGATCTGCGGGCGCAGCTGTTCGCCGCCGCACGGTCCGCGGTCTCGGCGATCGGGTACACCGGAGCCGGGACGGTCGAGTTCCTCGCCGACGAGACCGGACGGTTCTTCTTCTTGGAGACCAACACCCGCCTGCAGGTCGAGCATCCGGTGACCGAACTGACCACCGGTACCGATCTCGTGGAGTGGCAGCTCCGGGTGGCGATGGGCGAGCGGCTCGCCCCCGAGGCCCCGGCGGCGACCGGGCACTCGATCGAGGTGCGGCTCTACGCCGAGGATCCGGCCGCCGACTGGCAGCCGCAGTCGGGCACCGTGCATGGCATCGCCGTGGACTCCGACGCCGTGTTCGGCCCGCTGGCACGTCCCGGAATCCGGGTCGACTCCGGCATCGAGAGTGGTAGCGAGATCTCGACCTTCTACGACCCGATGCTCGCGAAGGTCATCAGCTGGGCGCCGGACCGGCGGCGGGCGGCGGCGATGCTGGCGCGGGCGTTGGCCGACGCCACCATCCACGGCCCGGTCACCAATCGGGACATGCTCGTCAACACATTGCGCAATCCGCAGTTCCTGGCCGGCGACACCGACACCGGATTCATCGACGCAATCGGCTTGGACGTGTTGTCGATGCCCCTGGCGACCGACGACGACGTCCGGGTCGCCGCGAGCGCTGCTGCCCTGGCCGATGCCGAGCAGGCGCGTCGGGATGCGCGGGTGCAACGTGGGTTGCCCTCGGGGTGGCGCAATCTGGCGTCCGCTCACCGCGTTCGCCGCTACCTCGACACGCGGACCGACAGCGAGATCGAGGTCCGGTACCGCCACGACCGCGACGGCGTGCAGTTGCCGGATCTCCCCGAGTGCACGGTCGTCGCGGTGACCGCAGGCCTGGTCACCGTCGACGTCGGCGGTGTGCGCCGCACGTTGCGGGTGTCGCGGTACGCCGACCTCGTCGTCGTCGACGGTCCGGATGCCACGGTGGCCTTGCGTCGGGTCCCGCGGTTCGTCGACCCGTCGGCGATCGCCCGTCCCGGGTCGTTGCTGGCGCCGATGCCGGGTTCGGTGATCCGGATCGCGGTCGCCGAGGGTGAACGCGTCACCGCCGGACAACCACTCCTGTGGCTCGAGGCGATGAAGATGGAGCACACCATCTCGGCACCCGCCGATGGTGTGGTCGCCACCCTCTCCGTGCAGGCCGGCCAGCAACTGTCCGTAGGCGACGTCCTCGCGGTGATCACCGCCGACGACACCGAGAACACCGACACCACCAACGATTCCACCACCGCTCAGCAAGAGGAGACTTCTCGATGACCGACACGATCGACGACACCGCGCCCAACCCCTTCATCGAGACCCCGGAACGCGCGGCCTTGCGCGCGTCGGTGGCGGCGTTCGCTGCGAAGTACGGACAGGACTACTTCCGGGAGTGCGCTCGCGAAGGTCGCAAGACCGACGAGATGTGGCTGGAGGCAGGCAAACTCGGGTTCATCGGCGTCAACCTGCCGGAGGAGTACGGCGGTGGTGGGGCCGGGATGTACGAGCTGTCGATCGTCATGGAGGAGATCGCCGCCGTCGGTGCCGGTCTGCTCATGCTCGTCGTGTCGCCGGCCATCTGCGGAAACATCATCGCGCGCTTCGGCACCGACGAACAGAAGGACCGGTGGATTCCCGGCCTCGCCGACGGCACCATCACCATGGCGTTCGGGATCACCGAACCAGATGCCGGGTCCAATTCCCACCAGATCACCACCACTGCCCGGCGCGACGGCGACGAGTGGCTGCTGACCGGACGCAAGGTCTACATCTCGGGTGTCGACCAGGCCGAGGCGGTCCTCATCGTCGCTCGTACCGAGGACGCGAAGACCGGAAAACTCAAGCCCGCCTTGTTCATCGTGCCGACCGATGCGCCCAACTTCGAGTACACGATGATCGACATGGAACTGCAGAACCCGGAGAAGCAGTTCCAGCTCTTCCTCGACGACGTGCGGCTTCCGGCCGACGCGCTCGTCGGGTCGGAGGATGCCGCGCTCAGCCAGTTGTTCGCGGGACTCAACCCGGAACGGATCATGGCAGCCGCATCGGCGGTCGGCATGGGCCGTTTCGCGCTCGGCAAGGCCGTCTCCTACGTCAACGACCGCACCGTGTGGAAGACGCCGATCGGTGCCCACCAGGCCATCGCACACCCGCTGGCGGAGGGCAAGGTGCAGATCGAGATGGCCAAGCTGATGATGCAGAAGGCTGCCACCCTGTACGACGCCGGCGACGACTGGGGTGCGGCAGAGCCCGCCAACATGGCCAAGTACGCGGCCGCGGAGGCGTGCGTGAAGATCGTCGACCATGCCGTGCATTCCATGGGCGGCAACGGATTGACCACCGAGTACGGCCTGGCGCCGATGCTGGCGCTGGCGCGTATCGCACGCATCGCTCCGGTCAGCCGGGAGATGATCCTGAACTTCGTCGCCCAGACCAGTCTCGGGCTGCCCAAGTCCTACTGAGGTGAGGTGACATGACCAACACGACCAAGGTCGTCCACACGGCTGTCGCCGGCGGGATCGCCACGGTGGTCCTCGACTCACCTGCCAACCGCAACGCGCTCGGGGGGACACTGGTCGATCAGTTGCTCGCCGCATTGGCCTCCGCCTCCGACGATCCGTCGGTTCGTGCGGTGGTGCTCACTCACACGGGTGGAACATTCTGTGCGGGAGCCGATCTGAGCGAGGCGCTGAAGTCCGGAATGTCGGTCGAGGACGCGTCGGCGCACGGTACCCGATCGATGATCGACCTCATGCGCACGATCCTGACGATGCCCAAGCCGGTGATCGCCCGCATCGACGGACACGTCCGGGCAGGCGGTTTCGGACTCATCGGGGCCGCCGACATCGTGCTCGCCGGACCGTCGTGCACCTTCGCCCTCACCGAGGCGCGCCTCGGGCTCGCGCCGTCGGTGATCTCGCTGGTACTGCTGCCGAAACTGACCGCCCGGGCCACCGGACGGTACTTCCTGTCCGGCGAGACGTTCGACCCCCGCACGGCGGTTCGCATCGGGCTGGCCACCGAGGCATTCGCGTCATCCGATGACCTCGCCACCGGACTGGACGCGGTGCTGACCGGGATCAGACGGTCGTCGCCGCAAGGGTTGGCGGCGTCGAAGGCCCTGGCCACCGCCTCGATCCTGGCGGATTTCGACGCGTCGGCCGATGTGCGGGCCGCCGAGTCGGCGGCACTGTTCGGGTCCGACGAGGCCCGGGCGGGGATGACGGCGTTCCTGTCGAAGCAACGACCGCCCTGGGATCTCACCGTGGACGCGAAGTGACCGACCCTCGCCAACCCGTTTCCCGTGAACCGCAGCAGGAACGCTCACGGCTCACGCGGGAACGGTTGCTGCGGTCCACGATCGACGCACTCGCGCACGACGGGTGGTCGGCGGCCACGGTTGCTGCGGTGGCGATGCGTGCCGGGGTGTCCCGGGGTGCGGCGCAGCATCATTTTCCGACGCGCGAGGCCCTCATCACGGCGGTGCTCGAGCAGGTCTTCGACGACATGACCTCGACCGCATCGACGACACTCGCGGCCTTGCCCGATGACGAAACCGAACGGGTCGCGGCCGCGGTGGATCGTGCGGTCGCGATCTACACCGGCCCCCAGTTCAAAGCCGCCCTGCAGGTGTGGGCGGCGGCCGCATCGGATCCCGCACTGCGTGAGCTCATCCTGCCGATGGAGGACAAATTCGCCCGCGCCGCACACCAGATGACGGTCGCCGCACTGGATCCCGACGGCCGCTACCCGGACTCGCGCCGGATCGCGCAGGTCACCCTCGACCTCGCCCGTGGCCTCGGCCTCGCCGACACGTTGTCCGACGACTCGAAGCGGCGCGCGCAGGTGGTCGCCACGTGGACGGCGATGGTGTCCGCGGTGCTGGTTCCCCCACCCGGTCCACAGAGCCTTCCACCTGGTCCCTGAGGAGCCTCGCGAGGGTTCCCCACCTTGGTCCCTGAGAGGCCTCGCGAGGGTTCCCCACTTGGTCCCTGAGGAGCCTCGCGAGGTCGCCCCACCTGGTCCCTGAGGAGCTTCGTGAGGAACGAGCGAAGCGTCACGAAGGGCCCCGTGACCCTTCGAGACGCTCGCAAGCTCGCTCCTCAGGGCGGCGCGCTCGCAGGCTCGCTCCTCAGCGACCGGGGGTCGGCTCCTCCGGGATCACATGGTGCTGCAGGCGACCTGACAGGATTGGGACATGTACATTTTCGCGGCGGTGTGGGCTCTGCTCGTGTTGAGTGGGCTGATCACCGCGTGGCGTGATCCCCGCCGCTTGCGGCCCGGTCTCTACTTCGCCGCCGCCGGTGTCCTGGCCGTCATGCTGCTCGTCTTTTTCGGGGTGGCGGCGACGGGCAGCGAACTCACCGGGGCGTGGACGTTGATCGCCGTCGGGATGTGTGGCCTGCTCGCGATCGTCGCCCTCGGGATCTACCTGATCGTCAACGGCGTCGACCTGGCTCGCAAGGAAGGTGCCCGTCCCGCGACGCTGCTGTCGTCTCTGCTCGGGGCACTGCTGGTCGGCTACGTCGCCGCGGTGTTCGTCGGTGTGGTGATCGGGTGGTTCGATGCCGCGGCCTCCAACACATTTCTTCTGCTCGTGCTCGCCATCGGGCTGCCGGCCGGATATCTGGGGTTCGTGTTCGTCGCCTTCCTGGGATGGTCGCTGGTGTACGCGATCTACGGACGCCGCCGTGCCAGGACACAGCCCGTGGGTGCGGTGATCGTGCTGGGGGCCGGCCTCATCGGAGGCGACCGCGTCAGTCCTCTGCTGGCAGGACGGCTCGATCGCGGACGCGAGTTGATGGATCTCGCCATCGGCACCGGTCTCGACCCGATTCTCGTGTGCTCCGGCGGCCGAGGAAACGACGAGCGGCTGTCCGAAGCCGAGGCCATGTCGAACTATCTCGCCGACCACGGTGTCGACCGCGGCCGAGTCCGGCTCGAGGACGACTCCACCGACACCGCCGAGAACCTGACCTTCACGAAACGACTGCTCGACGAACACCACACCAGCGGGGCGGCGGCGGTCGTGACGAGCGACTATCACGCGTTCCGCGCCGCGACCCTCATGCGCTCCGCAGGTATCGAGGGTTTCAGCACCGGCGCGCACACCGCCGCATACTTCTTCCCGAACGCGCAGGTCCGCGAGTTCGTCGCGATTCTGCGCGATCACTGGCAGCTCAATCTCGCTGTGATCGTTGTGTTGTCGGTGCCCTGGGTGATGTCACTGGTGAACATCCTCTAGTGTCCCTGCACCAGTGAGGCACGGACGCGCATGGACCGGCCCGGACGCGGCGGGGGCATCGCGTCCGGGCCGGGGTTCTCGGTTGCCGTCTTCTCGGTTGTAGTTGTGCAGCCTGCGATCAGTGGTCGTGGATGAGCACGCCGCGGATGTTCTTGCCGTCGCGCAGATCCTGGTAGCCGTCGTTCACCTGGTCGAGGGTGTAGGTGGTGGTGACCAGTTCATCGAGCTTGAGCTGGCCGGCGTCGTAGAGCCGCAGGAGCCGGACGATGTCGTACTGCGGGTTGGCCGACCCGAACAGGCTGCCCTTGATGGACTTCTCGTTCAGGGTGAGATCGATACCGGGCCAGTGCACGGTGAACTTCTCGGGGCTCGACAGTCCGGTCAGCACAACCGTTCCGCCCTTGCCGACGGCGCCGATCGCTGCCGACACGACCTCCTCGTCCACCGTGCCGACGGTCACGATCGCCGTGTCGGCGCCCTGGCCCCAACTGATCTCGGTGATCGTCTCCTGTGCCTCGGCGGCACTCGCGAATGCGTGGGTGGCGCCGAACTTGATGGCCGTGTCGCGCTTGAACGCCACCGGGTCGACGACGATGACGTGTTTGGCGCCCGCGTGCACGGCACCCTGCACCGAGTTGATGCCGATTCCGCCGATGCCGTAGATGACCACGATGTCGCCGGCACGAACGTTGCCGGTGTACACCGCCGATCCCCATCCGGTGGGGACGCCACATCCGACCAGAACGGCCTTCTCCAGTGGTAGCCAGTCGTCGACCTTCACCACCGAATGCTGGCTGATCGTCGCGCGTTCGGCGAACGTGCCGAGCATGCACATGGCGCCGAAATCCGTGTCACCGTCGTGGAATCGGAACGAACCGTCCGGCATCGACCCCTCGAGGATGGTGGCGCCCATATCGCACAGGGACTGGCGTCCGGTCGAGCAGTACCGACAGGTCCCGCAGTTCGGGATGAAACTGCACACCACATGGTCTCCCGGTTTGACCTTGGTGACCCCCGGCCCCACCTCCTCGATGATCCCCGCACCCTCGTGACCGCCGACGATCGGATATCTCGGTGGCAGGTCACCGTCGGTGAGATGCAGGTCGGAATGACACAGTCCGGCGGCGGTGTACTTGATGAGCACCTCCCCGTCCTTGGGTGGATCGAGCGTGAGCTCGGTGATCTCGAACGGCTTGCCGGGTCCGGTGAGAACAGCTGCCTTTGTCGTCATCGTTGCTGTCTTCATGGTTCGCTCCTTTGCGAATAGAGATGATGGACGGGGTCAGAGGGCGACGTTGACGGCCTTGGTCTGGGTGTAGAGCTCGATCGCCGACGACCCCAGCTCGCGGCCCCAACCGGATTGCTTGTATCCGCCGAACGGCATCGCGGTGTCGAACCCGTTGTACTGGTTCACCCACACCGAGCCGGCCTTGATCTGTCGTGCGGTCTTGTGCGCTTTGGACAGATCCTTCGTCCAGATGCCGGCGGCCAGACCGTAGATGGAATCGTTTGCGGCAGTGGCTACTCCGGAATCGGCGTCGAACGGCAGGGCAGCTACGACCGGTCCGAAGATCTCCTCGGTCACGATGGAGAAAGACGGTTCGACGTCGACGAACACGGTCGGTTCGATGAAGAAACCTTCTTCGCCCCAACGCTTTCCGCCCGTCAGGGCCCGTGCGCCGTCGGCGAGGCCGGCCGAGAGATAGCCGGAGACGCGGTCGAACTGCTCCTGGCTGACGAGGGGTCCGAGTTCGGTCGTCGGATCGAGTCCGGGTCCGATCTTCGCCTGCGATGCGGCCTCGGCGACGGCGGCGGTGAACTCATCGAAGATGGGCCGCTCGACGAACAGGCGCGTGCCCGCCACGCAACACTGGCCGTGGTTGAACATCCACGCGGCCACCGAGCCGGCGACCGCCTTCTCGAAGTCGGCGTCGGCGAACACGATGTTCGGGCTCTTTCCGCCGAGCTCCAGCGACACCTTCTTCAGGTTACCCCTGGCCGCGTCGACAATCTTCTTTCCGACCTCGGTCGAACCGGTGAACGCGATCTTGTCGACATCATCGTGCGCGGAGAGCGCGGCGCCCGCGTCGCCGAATCCGGTGACGATGTTGACCACGCCCGGTGGAAAACCGGCTTCCTGGAAGATCTCACCGAGCAGCAGAGCGGTCAGCGGGGTCTGTTCGGCCGGTTTGAGGACCACGGTGTTGCCGGCCGCGAGAGCCGGGGCCAACTTGAAGGCAGCCATCAACAGGGGGAAGTTCCACGGGACGATCAATCCGCAGACGCCCACCGGCTCGCGCAGGGTGTACGCATGGAATTCGCCACCGGGAACGAACGGCATCGACACGTCGACCGTCGAACCGGTGATCTTGGTGGCGAGGCCGGCGTTGTAGCGGAAGATGTCGGCGGACCACGTCGTGTCGACGGCGGTGGCGATAGTCGCCGCCTTGCCGTTGTCGAGCGCCTCGAGCTGCCCGAACTCCGCGGCGCGTTCGGTGAGGAGGTCACCGACGCGCCATAGCAGCCGTTCACGTTCGTTGGGCTTCATCCGCGACCACGGCCCGTCGTCGAAGGCCTGGCGCGCGGCGCGGACGGCTCGGTCGACGTCGCGGGCATCGCCATGAGCGACCGCCGTGATCGGCCGTGCGGTCGCCGGATCGATCGTCTCGAACGTGCGGCCGGTCTCCGCCCACACCCACTCACCCCCGATCAGCATCGGTCGGTCCGCGGCGATGAAGTCGCGAACCCGGGGCAGTAGGTCGGTGGCGACGGCGGTCATGGAAACCTCCTGGTCGGTGACAGATCGGCAGTGATCTGGGTCATAGATGTGACCTGACTCATTTCTGCCACCGATGGGCGGGCCCTGGCTGTACAGAATCTGAACACCGGACTGAACAGTTGCGCCGGCACGCCGTTTGGGGTCAGATCCCCAAGGCCCGCATCCGTGCGTAGAGCGTGGTGCGGCTGATGCCGAGTTCGCGTGCGGCGTGCACCTTGTTGCCGCCGACGCGATCGAGGGCCTCGATGATGGCGACGCGTTCGGCCTGCTCCCGACCGGACAGGTGTGCGGCCCGGCTCGTGGCGCGATGACTCGGTGGGAGATCGGCCGGCTCGACCACCCTCGCGCCGCGGGTGGTGCATCCGTCGGCGGCTTGGCGCAGAACGGATTCGAGCTCCGCGAAGTTGCCCGGCCAGTCCTGACTCAGCAATGCGTCGGTGGCTTTGCCGGACAGGGTGAGTCCGGGGTGGATGCACTCGAGCATTTCGCTGGCGATCGCGGCGAACTCTGAGTTGCGATGCCGCAGGGGCAGCAGGTCGATGCGACGCGCACAGCGTCCGATGAGTGCGGCGACGCCCACGGTGAGTTGCTCGCGAGGGGCACTCACGATGATCATCGGTGCCTCGCCGGACCAGTTCGCCGCGGCTTTCCCGAGGAGTGCCACCGACCGGTCGTCGAGGAGGTCGACGCCGTCGACGATCAGCGGTGCGTGCCGGGCGCGCGCCCGGGCGATGGACCCGACGACGTCTGGTTGCCGTCCGTCGATCAGGTCGTCGGCGACGTCGACGACCACTGCCTCCGGCCCTGGAAAGCGTTCGAGGAGGGCCGCGGCGTGTGTCGAGCGGCCGCTACCGGGCTCCCCGGTGATCGCGACGGTGACCGACTGCGCGGCAGACGTTGACGGTGAGACCGGTGCCTGCGTCGGAGATCCGGACTGGACCGGCCGGAAACGGAACAGAGCCGCACCCCGCGCACCGGAGACCGGCTCGACGCCGATCTCGATCTCGACCCCGGAGACCAGCGTCAGCGGCAGCACCGTGTCGCGCAGGCCGGGATCGCAGGCGAAAGCGCGCAGAACCCCGATGTCGGTGGGAGAGAGCAGTTCTGCGGCCAGTGCGTTCGTGAGCTGTAGGTCGTCGCCGATGGCGACGACCGCGATGTCGCGGCGTGGCGCGGCGCGTTGGAAGGCGTCGAGTACCCGCCGCTGGTGGGCTCGGGAACGATCGAGCAGGCGGTCGGCGATGTCGGCGACCACCTGGTTGACGAACGGGACCGCGAGCGGGTTGATCCGCTCGGCTTTCTCGGACATGCAGATGATGCCGGCCAGGCGCCGGGTGGCCGGGTGCACGATCGGCTGCCCGAAACAGCTGATCGCCTTGAATCGCTCCAGATAGTGCTCACTGCTGTTGACCGCGATTCCGCCGCGGATCTCCGCAGGCGTGCCGAGCGCCGTCGTGCCGACGATCTCTTCGCCGAACGGCGCTCCGGGTGTGGCGCCGAGTTCATCGAGGGTGCGCTCGATCGCGGCTCCGAAGGCGACCCGCGACACCATGCGGCATTCGTGGTCGACGAGCAGCAGGGACATGTCGGTGTCGGCCAACCGCGTCGCCGCATCGTCGAGGACCGGTCGTGCCGCGTCGAGCAGCGGATCCGCGGGCGCGATGTCGAGCGTCGCGGTCGGCATCGGATCGGCGGGCCGCACGCCCGACATCGCCGATCGTCGCCAGGAGTACTCGATGACGGATCGGCGTGGCGCACGGTCGGAGGTCCGAGGGGAGACGTCGATGGAGACAAACGTGACACAGGTCACCGTGAATGCCAAGTCCGACCCGGCCGCTACCGTTGACCCATGCGCGTCGCCACCTGGAACGTGAACTCGGTCAAGCAACGGATTCCCCGGCTGCTGCCCTGGCTGGATCAGCGACAGCCCGATGTCGTCTGCCTGCAGGAGACCAAACTGTCCGACGACGCCTTCCACGAGGTCCTCGGTGCCGACCTGGCCGAGCGGGGTTACGAGATCGCCCACGTCGGCCAGGGGCAGTGGAACGGTGTGGCGCTGTTGTCGAAAGTCGGCCTCGACGATGTCCGTCGCGGTTTCGACGGTGTTCCGGGCTACCCCGAGCCGGAGTCGCCGACCGAGGCGCGAGCGGTGTCGGCGCTGTGTGGGGGAGTGCGCATCCACTCGCTGTACGTGCCGAACGGGCGCACGCCCGACTCGGATCACTACCGGTACAAGCTGGAGTGGCTCGCCCGCTTGCGGGACAGCGTCGCAGCGGGCGATGACGCCGTCGACACGATGTTGTGTGGCGACATGAACATCGCGCCCGCCGACGCCGACGTCTTCGACCCGGACGCCTACGTCGGGCACACGCACGTCACCGAGCCGGAACGCGCCGCGCTCGCTGCGTTCGGCTCGCTCGGGCTGCACGATGTGGTCCGCGACCGGTGGCCCGACGACCGGGTATTCAGCTACTGGGACTACCGGGCCGGCATGTTCCACAAGGACCTCGGCATGCGCATCGACCTCGTCCTCGCCGGCGGGCCCGTCGCCGAGCGGGTGGCCGCCGCCTGGATCGACCGGCAGGCCCGCAAGGGCAGCAAACCGAGCGACCACGCCCCGGTGATCGTCGACCTCGACACCGCTCCCGACGGTGACGTCGGTCCTGTTGTGCCACCGCCGTCGAATCCGGCCAAGCGGGCAGCTGCGCGCGTCAAGCTGCCGCAGTCGAGCGACTGACCGGACACGCCGACCGGCAATTCGCTCACGCGATGGTCACTGGTGTCCTTCACCCAACTGACACGGCCAGTGATCCCCAGCACGTCGGGCCGACTCTGAGACAGATCTCCGATTTCGTGCCGATAGGGTTCAGGCGTCTCTCAGCATTCCCGCTGGGGATTCCATGTTCATCGAAGTTGGGGTCAATGAAGCGCATACACCGTTACCTCCTCGCGATCGCGGCGATCACCGTCGCATCGGTCGCGATCCCGTCCGCCACGGCGAACGCCGCACCGGCGTCGCCGTCCGCACCTTTCGTCAATGCCGGGATCGCCGCCGACGGTCAGGGTGTTGTCGCGAAGCTGCGCGACGCTGTCTTTGTGCCGAATGCGGCGGGGAGCGAACTGCAGGTCGTGGACCGTGGCGGACGCGTCGTTGACGCGATGCCTCTCGTCGGCACGATGGACGGGTTCAGTGTCCCGCTGCGCTGGTCGGTCAGTGCGGACCGGTCCACCGCGACCTTCGTCCCGCAGGTCAGCTCTCAGTACCGGGCGTTGCTGGACCGCGCCGCGACCGATGCCGCACAGCGGAAACGCATCACCAAGGCGCAGCGCTACGACATGATGTGGGCGGAACTGAACAAGGGCTGGAACGCCGAGACGCAGTTGTCGACGGTCGTCGGCGGCCTCATCGGCTACTTCGTCGGTGCGTTCATCCCGTTCGGGTGGCTGCCAGGCGCGGTCATCGGCGCCGGCATCGGCGCCTACATCGCCTATGAGCGCGTGAATCCGAAGGCCTGGCCGTCGGTGCTGGCGTGGTGGAACACGCCGTAGTCGGCGCACGGTAGTCGGCACAGGGGTTGTCGCATGGCTCGCGAATCGAGCGGTGCGGCAACCCTTGTCGTTTCACGGAGCACCCTGTGTCGTTCCACGGAACCAACTCACGGTGACAGGCGTTGAGAGGGTGGTAGGTTGCCGCCCGTTCACCCGCGTGCCCGCGCCCGGTCATCTGCGGGAACGGTTTTTTGACCTGTGCAAACTCGGTCGGTAGAGTGGTTCGCCGGTGCCCGGCCCATGCTGGGCCAGTCCGCATGCCCGGGTAACCCCGAGCACACGGCCTGACAGGCGATACCGTCGTCGAGTGTATGACACGCCCGACCTCGGGGTAGCAAAATTGTACTGACCAGCGAGAACTCGCTGGTGGGGCGAGTTGTGGAAGCAACGTAATCGGAAACGGTTGTCGATGCTTGCCCGGAGCACCAACCGCAACAGATGCCAACATCAACATAAGGAATGAACACCTAGTGCCAACCATCAATCAGCTGGTCCGCAAGGGCCGTCACGACAAGGCTGCCAAGACCAAGACCGCGGCCCTCAAGGGGAGCCCGCAGCGTCGTGGCGTGTGCACCCGCGTCTACACCACCACCCCGAAGAAGCCGAACTCCGCGCTGCGCAAGGTCGCCCGTGTGCGCCTGACCAGCTCCGTCGAGGTCACCGCTTACATCCCGGGTGAGGGCCACAACCTCCAGGAGCACTCGATGGTGCTCGTCCGTGGCGGTCGTGTGAAGGACCTCCCGGGTGTGCGCTACAAGGTCATCCGCGGCTCGCTCGACACCCAGGGTGTCAAGGATCGCAAGCAGGCCCGCAGCCGCTACGGCGCGAAGAAGGGGAACTGATAAGTCATGCCACGTAAAGGACCCGCACCCAAGCGCCCCCTGATCAACGATCCGGTCTACGGTTCGCCCGTCGTCACCCAGCTGGTCAACAAGATCCTGCTGGACGGCAAGAAGTCGACCGCCGAGCGCATCGTCTACGGCGCGCTCGAGCAGGCACGCGAGAAGACCGGCACCGACCCGGTCATCACCCTCAAGCGCGCCCTCGACAACGTGAAGCCGACCCTCGAGGTGAAGAGCCGCCGCGTCGGTGGCGCCACCTACCAGGTCCCGGTCGAGGTCAAGCCGAACCGTGCCAACACCCTCGCCCTGCGCTGGCTGGTGACCTTCAGCCGTCAGCGTCGCGAGAAGACCATGGTCGAGCGTCTGGCCAACGAGCTGCTCGACGCCTCCAACGGTCTCGGCGCGTCGGTCAAGCGTCGCGAAGACACCCACAAGATGGCCGAGGCCAACCGGGCGTTCGCGCACTACCGCTGGTGAGAACGTGCTCCGCGTGGCGATGAACTCGTCGCGCGGAGCCCAAGCCCTGTTCAACAGCAATTCCCGAAGGGAAACCAAGTGGCACAGGAAGTGCTCAGCGACCTCAAAAAGGTTCGCAACATCGGCATCATGGCCCACATCGATGCCGGCAAGACCACCGCAACCGAGCGAATCCTCTTCTACACCGGTGTGAACTACAAGATCGGTGAGACCCACGACGGTGCCTCGACCACCGACTGGATGGAGCAGGAGAAGGAGCGGGGTATCACCATCACCTCCGCCGCCGTCACCTGTTTCTGGAACAACAACCAGATCAACATCATCGACACCCCCGGGCACGTCGACTTCACCGTCGAGGTGGAGCGCAGCCTGCGCGTGCTCGACGGTGCGGTTGCCGTGTTCGACGGCAAGGAAGGCGTCGAGCCGCAGTCCGAGCAGGTCTGGCGGCAGGCGGAGAAGTACGAAGTTCCGCGCATCTGCTTCGTCAACAAGATGGACAAGCTCGGTGCCGACTTCTTCTTCACCGTGCGCACCATCGAGGAGCGCCTCGGCGCCAAGCCGCTGGTGCTGCAGCTGCCGATCGGTGCCGAGGACAGCTTCGACGGCGTCGTCGACCTGATCGAGCAAAAGGCCATCACCTGGCGCGGAACCGTCGAGATCGGCGCCGAGCCGACCATCGAGGAGATCCCCGCGGATCTGGCCGATCAGGCTGCCGAGTACCGCGAGAAGCTGCTCGAGACCGTCGCCGAGAGCGACGAGGCCCTGCTGGAGAAGTACTTCGGTGGCGAGGAGCTCTCCGTCGAGGAGATCAAGGGCGCCATCCGCAAGCTGACGATCGCCCGCGAGTTCTACCCGGTCATCTGTGGCTCGGCGTTCAAGAACAAGGGTGTCCAGCCGATGCTGGACGCGATCATCGATTACCTGCCGAACCCGCTCGACGTTCCGTCGGTCGAGGGTCATGCCGTGGGTAACGAAGAAGAAGAGATGTCGCGCAAGCCGTCCTCGGACGAGCCGTTCTCCGCGCTGGCGTTCAAGATCGCCGCACATCCGTTCTTCGGCAAGCTGACCTTCGTGCGTGTCTACTCGGGCCGCATCAACGCCGGCACCCAGGTCCTCAACGCGACCAAGGGCAAGAAGGAACGCGTCGGCAAGCTCTTCCAGATGCATGCCAACAAGGAGAACCCGGTCGAGGACGCGACTGCGGGCCACATCTACGCGATGATCGGCCTGAAGGACACCACCACCGGCGACACCCTGTGCGATCCGAATGCACCGATCGTGCTCGAGTCGATGAGCTTCCCGGACCCGGTCATCAACGTCTCCATCGAGCCGAAGACCAAGTCCGACCAGGAGAAGCTGTCGACGGCCATCCAGAAGCTCGCCGAAGAGGATCCGACCTTCTCGGTGCAGCTCGACGAGGAGACCGGCCAGACCGTCATCGGCGGCATGGGCGAGCTCCACCTCGACATCCTGGTCGACCGCATGAAGCGTGAGTTCAAGGTCGAGGCCAACGTCGGCAAGCCGCAGGTCGCCTACCGCGAGACCATCCGCAAGGCGGTCGACAAGCACGAGTACACGCACAAGAAGCAGACCGGTGGTTCCGGCCAGTTCGCGAAGGTCATCATCAAGCTCGAGCCCCTGGTGGACGCCGAGGACGGCGCGACCTACGAGTTCGACAACGCCGTGACCGGTGGCCGCGTGCCGCGCGAGTACATCCCGTCGGTTGACGCCGGTATCCAGGACGCCATGCAGTACGGCGTGCTGGCCGGGTACCCGCTGGTCAACATCAAGGCCACCCTGCTCGACGGTCAGTACCACGACGTCGACTCGTCGGAAATGGCCTTCAAGATCGCAGGCCAGCAGGTCCTCAAAGAGGCTGCGAAGCTGGCCGGTCCGGTGATCCTCGAGCCGCTCATGGCGGTCGAGGTCACCACACCCGAGGACTACATGGGTGACGTGATCGGCGACCTGAACTCCCGCCGTGGCCAGATCCAGGCCATGGAGGAGCGCAGTGGTGCACGTGTCGTCAAGGCACAGGTGCCGCTGTCGGAGATGTTCGGCTACATCGGAGACCTTCGGTCGAAGACCCAGGGCCGGGCAAACTACTCCATGGTGTTCGACTCGTACGCGGAGGTTCCGTCGAACGTGTCGAAGGAAATCATCGCGAAGGCCACCGGCGAGTAATCGTCGGCGACCATCGCGACCGCGCTGGCCCACAAGCGGGCGCAACAACGTAAGTGAACAACTCCTGCTGGGATCCGCCCAGTAGGACAACAACAGTCCAGGAGGACAAACAAAGTGGCGAAGGCGAAGTTCGAGCGGACCAAGCCGCACGTGAACATCGGCACCATCGGTCACGTCGACCACGGCAAGACCACGCTGACCGCGGCCATCACCAAGGTGCTGCACGACAAGTTCCCGGAGCTCAACCAGAGTTTCGCGTTCGATCAGATCGACAAGGCTCCCGAAGAGAAGGCTCGTGGTATCACGATCAACATCTCGCATGTGGAGTACGAGACCGACAAGCGCCACTACGCGCACGTCGACGCTCCTGGTCACGCTGACTACATCAAGAACATGATCACCGGTGCGGCCCAGATGGACGGTGCGATCCTCGTGGTCGCCGCCACCGACGGTCCGATGCCGCAGACCCGTGAGCACGTGCTGCTGGCCCGCCAGGTCGGTGTGCCCTACATCCTGGTCGCCCTGAACAAGGCCGACATGGTCGACGACGACGAGATCATCGAGCTCGTCGAGATGGAGGTCCGCGAACTGCTGGCCGCCCAGGAGTTCGACGAGGAAGCCCCGGTCGTGAAGGTCTCGGCGCTCAAGGCGCTCGAGGGCGACGCCGAGTGGGTCAAGTCGGTCGAGGAGCTCATGGCTGCCGTCGACGAGTCGATCCCGGACCCGGTCCGCGAGACCGACAAGCCGTTCCTCATGCCCGTCGAGGACGTCTTCACCATCACCGGTCGCGGGACCGTGGTCACCGGTCGTGTGGAGCGCGGCGAGGTCAACGTGAACGAGGAAGTCGAGATCGTCGGCATCCGTGACAAGTCCACCAAGACCACCGTCACCGGTATCGAGATGTTCCACAAGCTGCTCGACTCGGCACAGGCAGGCGACAACGCCGGTCTGCTGCTGCGCGGCCTCAAGCGTGAGGACGTCGAGCGCGGTCAGGTCATCGTGAAGCCGGGCACCACGACTCCGCACACGGAGTTCGAGGGCCAGGCCTACATCCTGAGCAAGGACGAGGGTGGACGCCACACCCCGTTCTTCAACAACTACCGTCCGCAGTTCTACTTCCGTACCACCGACGTGACCGGCGTCGTGACCCTCCCCGAGGGCACCGAGATGGTCATGCCGGGCGACAACACCGAGATGAGCGTCAAGCTCATCCAGCCGGTCGCCATGGACGAGGGCCTGCGTTTCGCCATCCGCGAGGGTGGCCGCACCGTCGGTGCGGGTCGAGTCACCAAGATCAACAAGTGACATTGTCACTCTGATCTGACTCACTGAGTCGAGGGAGGCGCCCGGTCACGAAAGTGGCCGGGCGCCTTTCGCTTTCCATTGGGTCCGTTCGCGCGGGCTCACTCGGTTTACGCGGGTCGGTTCGGTTCATGCGGGCCGTCGACGACCCGCGTTTCCCGAACCGACCCGCGATCGCCGGAACGAACCGCATTCGGTGACCACTGCCACCATCGTCTACGCGGCCGAGCAGTCGGAGCCTGCTCCGAGTCCGGCGTGGTGGCACCCGTGCGCGCAGACCGCTTGCGCCGCAGAACTTCTGCTGCCGCCGCGACAGCGCCTGGATCGAACCCGGCCGGCGGGTCACCACCGTCGACGAGCGCTCGGACCAACGCGGCCTGGCGTCGTGCGAGGTTGTCGGTCATGCCACCCACCACCTGCTGCCGTCTGTGATGCGGCCCATCCGTGCCGCGTCCGCGATCGCGTCGAGTTCGGCGAGCAGCTCACGCGCGGGTGGGAAGTTCCCATCGCGTTCGAGCATGAAGGCCTGCGCTGCACCGGTTTCGGCGATCTGGGCCACGAGTTCCAGCACGTCGGGCGGGACCGGATCGGTGTGCGTGTCGTGATATCGCCCGTCGACCATGTGGCCGCCGGCGACGTGGCAGTACGCGATGCGTTCGTGTGGCAGGCGTTCCAGATCCCGCACCGGGTCGGTGCCCCGATTCTTGGCGCAGGCGTACACGTTCTCGACGTCGAGGAGCAGGTGGACGTCGGTGCGATCGATGACCTCGGCGAGAAACTCGCCTTCGGAGAACTCGTCGTCGGGCCAGTCGAACAGCGTGGCGATGTTCTCGACGGCGAGCGGCACCGGAAGTCCGTCCTGGGTGCGTCGGATGTTGTCGGTCAGCACGTCGAGGGCCTCCCGTGATCGCGGTATCGGCAACAGATGCTCGGCTTCGACACCGCCGGCCCGGACGAACGCGACGTGTTCGCTGACCAGCGGCGATTTCAGGCGCTCGGCGCAGTCGGCGAGCAGCGAGATCCGTTCGGGTGTCACGGGTTCGGCGCCACCGAGTGATAGGCCGATGCCGTGCGGGATCACCGGGACGTCCAGCGCACTGAGCATCTCGATCGGGTAGCGAGACACGGATTCGGCGATCACCTCGCAGAATCCGAGCCCGGGCAGATCGGATACGAGGCCGGCGATCTCTGGGCGCCAGCCGATTCCGATTCCGTGCGGCCACGTGGCGACTGGCCGGTCTGACGGGTTCGGGGAGTGAGGTGTCATGAACCGCACCCGCCACCACCGCCGCCACAGCTGTCGCCGCCGCCCCAGGTGCCGCAGGTGACGGCGATCCCGGCGGTGGCCGGCGCTCCGCCGTGGATCCAGGTCGCGCCGGCGGCTTTGGCAAATGCAGGGTCGAACTGGTGGACCAGGGCCAGGCCGAACAACGCACTGCCGATGGCCGCCGCGCGTTTCCCGTAGGTCTCGATGGCCGGGTGCAGCGACGGGTCGAGGTGCTCGTGCTCGGCCTCGGCCAGCCCGAGCGCCTGCTCGCCGCGTACGGTCCGACGTCGCCGGCGGCTGCGGATCTCCAGGGCGAGAGCAAGATCGACGAGAAGCACGGCGCCGATGATGCCTGCGGCACCTGGCGACGGGGTCTGTTCGTTGACGATGCTTTGCCATATGCAGACCACGCCAAAGGCGGCGACGGCGCACAACGGTAGGTATGCCCGTGGGCCGAGGTTCCGCACCAGATACCCGCGGTCGGTGAGGTCGGCTCTGAGCGGTTCGAGCAGAACTCGGGTATCCCGTCGGACGACTGAACGGCGTTTCCGACGGATGGGGCCGCCGAACGTGGATCTCCGAGGTCTCGGCTGTGCGGACAACGGCGCGAGTCGGCCGTAGATGTTGCGCGACAGCGGATCCAGACTGTGTACCTCGACTGCCGTCGGTCGTCGCTTCCGGCCGGCGACATTGATCAGGCCTTCGGTGCGAAGCTCCACCAGCGCCGTCAAGATCGCGTGGTGGTCGGAGAGCAGCATGCCCAGTTCGGTCGGGGAGAGTTCGTCGAGTGGCCGATCGTCGTCGTCCCGCAGTCGCCGCCCGGAGAGCACGATCCAGCCGAGAGCAAGTGCCGAGAGGCCGACGACGATGATGACCAGGAGTGGGCCCGGGATGCCCCACACAGACGATGTACTCATCGGTCTCTCCACCTTTCGCACTCCACAGATGAGATCAGTATCTGTGCAGGTCAGGAACTGTCCAGTCGCGGTCCGCGATCGTGGCCGTTCCGATATCCGCCTCGGTCGAACGGAGGACACGGGCGGCTCGTCACCCGCAACTGCAACCGCCGCACTGGCCGCACGAACTGCTCTGGCCTCCGCGGGCGCCAGTTGGATCGAACTGCCGGAGCAGAGACATTCCGTACAGCGCGGTCCCAACGGCCGCGGCGCGAACACCGTAGGTCTGGACAGCGGGCCGCATCTTCGGGTGAGGGTGGGCGAATCGCCCGGTCGTGTCCAGATGGCGTCGACATCTGTCGCCGATCCGTGATGGACCGCTGGGCCCCGTGCGTACTTTCGCGTGTCCACCAAGCCGTCGGCGCGGGTGCACTCGGTTCGCGCGGGTCGGTTCGGTTCGCGCGGGCCGTCGGTGAGTCGCGTTCTCCGAACGGACCCGCGGCATCCGGAACGCCCGCGTCGGATGTTCACATGATCAGGCCGACTGGGAGGCGGCGGTCGGCCTACCCTTGATCGATGACGACCGTCACCAACGCCGACCAGGACTGGATGCTGTGGGTGGGCCTCGGCATCACGGCACTGTTCGTGGTGATCGCGATCATCATCACGGTCGTCGTGATCCGGTCCGTGCGGTCGGTGCGCGGCACCGTGGACGAGCACCTCGGTGTTCTCGCGCCGATGACGGGCCGGGCGAACGCGTCGCATGTGAGGCAACCGGGACTCGACGGCCGGATGGCCCTGGCAGACGTCACATCGTTCACCCAGACCGGAACCGAGATCAACCATCATCCGCTGATGGTCATCGGGCTGCGGGTCGGCGGCGACGGCATCGCCCCGTTCGACGTTCAGGTCAAGACCGCGGTGCCGATCTCCCACCAGGCGTTGCTGCACCGGCGTCGCGTCGCGGTCCGTGCCGATCTCCGAACCCGGGTGGCCGAGATCGATTGGCAGGCAACGGCTGCGATCGCCGGATCGGTGCCCATGACGATCTCGTCCGAGGACGGTACGACCTACGATCTCACCGGGCAGGCCGAGCCGCTCATCGAGATCTTCGAGATCCTGCGCCGCAACGGAATCCCGACCGACGGGTCCGTCGACCTCCGCTCGAATCCCGAGGAACGTGACGAGGTCAGTCAGGTGGCCCGCCGGTATTCGACGGCCTCCCCGACGGCCGGAACGACTCCGATCGGCGCCACCGGCACCGGCTCGGCGAAGGGAGGGCGTTCGCTGCAGGAGCGACTCGCCGAGATCGAGCAGTTGAAGGCGACCGGCGTCATCACCGAGGCCGAGTACGCTACGGCTCGCCGGCAGATCCTCTCTGACGCCTGACGCACATGACATCGAGTGACTAAATCACTCCAGCAACATCCGCCACTTTGGTAACAGCGCGGTTTCGGTCTGTCGCTGCTCTGGTCACAGGTGTGGCAAGCCACTCGGACAACGGATTACGGTTCTGCGGTGCCGGTACTCTCCATGCGCCCACGCCGATTGGCGAAGCGGCGCCGATTCCTGGTCTGTCTGCTCGTCTCAGCCACCATCGTCGGCATCGGTTCCGTCGAGGCCGGAAACGCGAGCGCGGCGTCCTTCGGCCGGTTCTACGTCTCCGGATGCGGCATGCCGACGACGCCGGTCGACATGTGGACCCGGTGGGGCAACTACAAGACGGTCATCGCCCTCGACGGCCTGCGCGCGACCGGCGACAAGAGCGGCTGGCGGCACGAGACGCGTATCCAGCGGATCGCCGATTCGGGCGTCAACGTGATCCAGCCGGTCGGTGGCCTGGCCAGCTTCTACACCGACTGGGAAGCCGCCAGCCCCGGCAACAAGGTCAAGTACCGCTACCGGTGGACCTGTCGGCTCAAGACCATCATCAACGAACTCGACGCACGCGGCCTCGCGGTCGGTCCGCGCGGCAAGTACGCCATGATGGGCATCTCGATGGGCGGCAACGCCGCGATGATCTTCGGTGCGTACCACCGGAAGCGGATCTCCCACATCTTCTCGATGTCGGGCTTCCTGAACCCATCCGCGCCGACGATGCGCGAGGCGGTGCGCCTGGCGTTGATCGACGCGGGGATGGCCGCCGGTGTGGGCCCGTTCAGCGCCGACGCCATGTGGGGCCCGCCGTGGCACAACCGCTGGATCGCGAACGACTCTGTCGCCCAGCTCGACCGGATGCGGGGCATGCGGATCCGGGTCGGCGCCGCTTCGGGCGTGTGGGGTAAGTACAACACCGACGCGATCGGCTCGATCAAGGGCACACCCCTGGAGGTGATCTCACTCGCACAGACCCGGACGTTCGAGATCGCCGCCGCCATCACCGGCGTCCGGATCACCACGGACTACCCCGCGGTCGGCACACACCAGTGGGGCTACTGGCAGGACATGGTTCTCGAGGCCAAGCGCAGTGGTTGGTTCCGGGACTGATCCGATCCGTGTTGACAGATCCCCGCACCGACAAACGCCGCGAGCGCGGCCGCTCGGGGTGATGAACAGCGTCGCCCTGCAGAAGCCGTGAGAGAGATCTGATCACGCACCGTTTCGAGCCGGCGTGACACTCTGGGAACATGTCCCGTCCGCAACGAACTCCCGACGGTCGGCACGTCGTCGTGAACGGTCGGAAGTGGCAGGCAACGGACCCGCTGATCCCCGAGGAACGGCGCGCTGAGCTGCAGTCGATCCTGATGGCGTGGCGCCGAGAGGTGAAACGCACGAGGGGCGCGCCGGAGTCGCGCCGGGGGGTGCAGGCCGCGAAGGTCGCGTTGGGTGAGCGCGGGACGCCATGGTGGGAGCAAACCGACGACGAACGCCGCCGCAGATGGGAGGCTCACATCGCGCGGCCGGCAGGCAGGGTCTGATTCTGACGTTTCAGCGCCGTGCACCCAACTTGTGTCCGGGCTGCCGTTTGACGTATGAGAATCACGTGCGCGTGCTGAATCGATCGAACCCGACCGGTGACCTGGCGCTGGGCGTTCGGGTCTCGGGTCACGACGGGCAACGTCCGCCGGTGTTGCTGGTACATGGCATGGCCGGCGATCACACCACGTGGCGTGCGTTCGCGAGTGCTCTGCGTCGTGTGGGCCGGCAGGTGATCTCGGTCGACTTGCGTGGACACGGCCGCAGCGGTCACGCGCCGACGTACCTGCTCGATGACTTTCGCGATGACCTCGAGTTCGTACTCGACGAGCTCGACATCGACGTGACCGACATCGTTGCGCACTCGCTCGGTGCGCACACCGTGCTCCGCCTGGCGATGGCGATACCCGACCGGGTGCGACGGCTGGTACTCGAGGAGGTCCCGCCGATGCCGCGAGACCAGGGCCACGTCGACGAGGGCATCGTCGTCGCCGCGTCACTCGGCGAACGTGTACGCGGAGTCGGCGCCGCGGTACGGAATCCGTGGCCACTGATCCGGTTCGATCGCCGCGTGGGCGCCGAGGTAGGCCGGCAGTTCGAGACTCCCGACCCCGATTGGTGGGCACGCCTCGACGTCGTCGCCGCATCCACCCTGGTGATCTCCGGTGGCCGGCGGAGCTTCTTGCCGCCCCGTCACCTGCGCACCCTTTGCGAGACGCTGCCCGCCGCCCGATTCGTCGAGATCGATGCGGGTCATAGCGTGCATCGCGACAAGCCAGCCGAATTCGCTGCTGCCGCGGGGGAATTCGTTCAGAGCAGCTGACCTGGGACGATTTGGCGGAGTCGATCGGCGGGGTACGCCCGCAAACGCGGCACCCGACTCCCGCCAACAGTCCTCACCGAGTGGTCGTTCGCCGGAGATCATTCACGTGGGACGCCCACTCAACCGAAAACGGCGCCCAGTCAACCGAAAACGGTGCCCAGTCGACCGAAAACGGTGCCCAGTCGACCGAAAACGGCGCCCAGTCGAGACGGTCAGGCGGCCGGCTTGTTGTACAGCGGTCGCGGGTCCACCCCGATCTCGCGCCACGCCTGATATGCCCATGGCACGTACAGCCACTTGATCGGGAGGCGGTTGAACACCGGGTTCAACGTTCGCATCACCGCGGCGAAGCGCTGGAAGTTCTTCTCCCGTTTGGCATCCCACTTCAGTCCGCAGACGTCACGCATCTGTTGCGGCAGCGTCCCGACGATCACGGTGCGCAGGAAGGCGTTCAGGGGCGCCGAGACGATCTTCCACACCGGGGCGGGGATCTTCTTCGGCCGCGGTAGGCCCTGGCGGATGTAGCCGGTGGCATAGACGACCGTCTTGTGCGGGACGAAGCGATCGAGCATGTCGTCCCAGTACTCGACGAACTCTTCGTAGGTCTGCGGCTGACTGCGTGAGCTCACGCCGTACAGGTCGTACCAGACCTTGCTCTCCTCGAAGATCTGCACCTTCTCGGCGTAGCTGAGCCGGCGGATGAAGGTATCGGTGATGTACAGCACCTGGTCGACGAATGTCGCGTGGGCCCAGTAGAAGAGTTCGGGATTCAGGGCGTGGTATCGCGAGCCGTCGCTGATGGTGCCCTTGATGTCGCGATGGAAGTCGCGGACGGTCCGACCCCACTTCTGCGGTTCGGTGCTGTAGACGGTCTTCATCACCGGAGGTCCGGTGCGCTTCGCCCGACCGAGGAAGTCGTCGAAGATCACCGAATGGTCCAGCACCGCCTGGCCGAGTTGCTCGATGCAGTTCTCCGTGCCGGCGAGGCGCTGAAACCCGAGGATGCCCCGGCTGTCGCCGTAGAACTTCCAGATCAGCGAATCGGCGCCCAGACGGGGCGAGGGCAGGGCCGAGTCCGGGTCGTCGGGCTCGATCATCGGCTCGGCCTCGCGGATCGAGCGCTCGTAGTCCTGGTTGACTGACATGTCAGGAAGGGTAACCCAGGTTGGAACGGAATGAAAGATTTGTTCCAACGATGGATGTAAGCCGACGAGTGGAGGCACCTGTGGTCGAGGATCTGCCCGGACCCGACGAACTGTTGGCCGAGTCGTTCGTCGTCCGGCTGCCCATGCGCACGCGATTCCGCGGGATCACCGAGCGCGAGATGGTCGTGTTCCGCGGGCCGGCCGGCTGGGGGGAGTTCGGTCCGTTCGTGGAGTACGGCGACGTCGAGGCCGCGGCATGGCTGGCGGCGGGTATCGAGGCCGCCTACCTCGGCCCGCCGAAACCGGTACGAGACACCGTGGCGGTCAACGCGACCGTGCCCGCGGTCGATGCGGACCGGGTGGCGGAGATCCTCGGGCGATACCCGGGTGCGACGACCGCGAAGGTGAAGGTCGCCGAACGTGGCCAGACCCTCGCCGACGACATCGCCCGCGTCGACGCGGCGCGCGATGTCGTTCCGACGGTCCGCGTCGACGCCAACGGCGGCTGGTCGGTCGAGCAGGCGATCGACGCCATCCGGGCGATCGGAGACGTCGAGTACGTCGAACAGCCGTGCGCCACCGTGCCGGAACTCGCGGCCGTGCGCCGAGCCGTCGAGGTGCCGATCGCGGCCGACGAATCGATCCGCAAGGCCGACGATCCGTATCGCGTGGTTGCCGCCGACGCCGCCGACATCGCGGTCGTCAAGGTCGCACCGCTCGGCGGGATGCGCGCCACACTCGAACTCGCCGACACCATCGGCCTTCCGGTCGTGGTGTCGTCGGCGCTGGACTCGGCGGTGGGGATGGCGGCCGGGGTGGCCGCCGCCGCGGCGTTGCCGCGTCTCGACCACGCGTGCGGGTTGGGTACCGGGAGCATGTTCACCGACGACGTCGCGGAGCCCTTCGTGCCCGCCGACGGGCTGGTGGAGCCACGATGGTTCACCGGCGACCTGCCCCCGCGTTCGCTGCCGCGTGCCGACCCGGATCGTGAGCGGTGGTGGCGGGAACGGCTGGTGCGGTGTCATGCGGTGCTGGCGGGCGGACCCGCCGTCCGGGACGAGTAACGGCCCACCCGGAGGTACTCGTGTCCCGCGTCGGAAATTCGTTGATGATTTCGACGCCCAGGCGGCGCCTCGCTTCGTTGGCGTCGTCGCAGGTACATCCAGTACCTGCTCCTCCGCCGCCTCGCGATGCATCCACCTGGACCGCCGAACTCATGGAACGAATTTCCGACGCGGGACACTAGAAACATTTTCCGATTTCTGTTCCAATAGACTGATCATGCGACGCGGATCACGTGGATCGACGCATCGCACGACGTGGATCGGGGACGAGGAGAGTGGCTATGAGCTCGACAGGGACAGCGCAGCGGTCGGCAGTGTTCGCAGAGGCGCCGGCGGGCAGTGACCTGCTGGCGGTGCCGACGGCGCAGCGCAACGGGATCCTGGAGATGATGTCGATGCGACGCGATCCCTTCGCGTTCGGCGACGAGCGCCTGGCGCGGTTCGGTCAGGTCTCCGGCCTCAACGCGCTCGGTGTCAAGATGGTGATCGCGGCGGGACCGCGGGCCGCCGACGAAGTCCTGATGAACCGCGACAAGGCGTTCGCGAACGGTCCCGCGTGGAGTTATTTCATCGGCCCCTTCTTCAATCGGGGCATCATGCTCCTCGATTTCGACGAGCACCGTCATCACCGGCACATCCTGCAGCAGGCGTTCACGCCGTCGACGCTCAAGGGCTACATGCAGGAGATGCAGCCGATGATCGCCGAGCGCGTCGCCGACCTCCCGACCGGGCAGGTCAAGATGTTCGATGAGTTCAAGAGCCTCACCCTCGACGTCGCGCTCGAGGTCTTCCTCGGGATGGAACTACCCAAGGACCAGGCGGACAAGATCAACAAGGCGTTCATCGACACGGTGCGCGCCGGCGTCGCCTACGTGCGCAAGCCGGTGCCCGGCGGACGATGGTGGAAGGGCTTGCGGGGCCGCAAGATCCTCGAGGAGTTCTTCTACGAGAACATCGCCGCCAAACGTGCCCGCGAGACCCCTGACCTCTTCTCGGTGCTGTGTCACGTCGAGGGCGACGAGGGGGAGCGGTTCACCGACGAGGACGTCGTGAACCACATGATCTTCGTGTTGATGGCCGCGCACGATACGTCGACGATCACCATGACGCAGATGGCCTACCGGATGGCGAAGGCGCCGGAATGGCAGCAGCAGGCTCGCGAGCAGTCCCTCGAACTCAACCCGGAACTCGGCTATGACGACCTCGCCAAGCTCTCGGTGCTCGACCTGGTGCTCAAGGAGTCGCTGCGGATGTGTCCGCCGGTGCCGGCGCAGCCCCGGATGGCGGTCAAGGACACTTCGGTGCAGGGGTTCTTCGTGCCGAAGGGGTCGATGGTCACCGTTCCGCAGATGACCAATCATCGTGACCCGGAGTTCTACACCAACCCGGACATTTTCGATCCCGAGCGCTTCACGAAAGAGCGCAAGGAGGACAAGGGGCACCGGATGGCGTGGATGCCGTTCGGCGGCGGGGTCCACAAGTGCATCGGGCTGTATTTTGGCCAGATGGAGATCAAGACGATCCTGCATCATCTGCTGCGCGACTACGAGTGGTCGGTCCCCGACAGCTACGAGATGCCGATGGACTACAGCGCGCTGCCGGTACCGAAGGACAAACTGCCCGTCGACCTCCGCCGCCGATGACGCCGGCGTCGACGTCGCAGACGAAGACTGCGCGCAAGGCCCGCAACACTGCCAGCCCGGAGGACCAGGAGCAGGCGATTCTCGCCGCCGCCGAGGCCGAGTTCACCTCTGTCGGTGTGCGTCGCGCGAACATGGACGAGGTGGCGGTACAGGCCGGCGTGAGTCGCAGCACCCTGTATCGGCGTTTCCCGAACAAAGAAGCGCTGCTGCTCGCCGTAGCCAACGGCCTCTACGAGCGGGGTATGCACCGACTCACGCAGGCCGTTGTCGGGCTGGGTCCGGCCGAGGCGGTCGTGGAGGCATTCGCCGAGGGCGCGGTGATGATCACCGAGGACCCGCTGATGCGTCGGCTGGTGCTCACCGATTCGGAGATGAGGGGCATCACCTCGGCGGTCACCGCACTGTTCGTCGACATGGTCACCGACCGCGTCGCGGCCACACTGCGTGACGCGGGCGCGACGATGCCCGATGAGGATCTGCACTTGGCGGTGGAACTGCATGTCCGCCTGGTGATCTCCTACCTCGAGGTGCCCGCGTCCGATGAACGTCAGCACCCCGATGCGGTCCGTGATCTCGCCGCGAAGTTCCTCGCTCCGATGATCTGGTGACCGCCGGCGCCCACCTCCACGCTCGTGGACTCTCCATGGAAGGTTCTTCTGATGTCTGTTCGTGATCTGTTGCGCCGTGGTCCCGACCGCGAGGAGATCCGTGCTGCACTGCGCGGCAAGGTGATCGCGATCACCGGCGGAGCCCGCGGGATCGGATTCGAGACCGCGACGCAGTTGTTCGATGCGGGTGCGGTCGTCGCGCTCGGCGACATCGACGACGACGCCGTGGGCAAGGCGGCGGCTGACCTGGGCGTCGAGGGGTTCACCGTCGACGTGACCGACCGCGCCTCGTTCGCGGACTTTCTCGACGCGGTCGAGACGGCCGTCGGTCCGATCGACGTGCTCATCAACAACGCGGGGATCATGCCCGTCGGCGATTTCCTCTCCTACGACGACGCATTGATCCGACGGACCTACGACATCGACGTCATCGGCGTGATCACCGGCACGCAGTTGGCCGCGCGGAGGATGGTTGCGCGTGGGCAGGGCCAGGTCGTCAACATCGCCTCGGTCGCGGGCCGGCTGCCGACGCCGGGTCTCACCATCTACAACGGTGCCAAGGCGGCCGTGATCGAGTTCTCCGAGGCGCTCGACGCCGAACTCGAGAACACTGGCGTGCGGATCAGCACGGTGTTGCCCACGTTCACCCGGACGGGACTCATCTCGGGTCTGAACACCAACAGCATGGTGCGGGCGATCGAACCCGAAGAGGTGGCGGCGCAGGTGCTCTCGATCATCGCCCGCCCCCGGGTACGGCTGACCGCGCCCCGGTCGATGGCGTGGACCCACGCGAACCCGATGATCCCCCAGCGCATGAAGCGGGCGTCGCGTCGGATGACCAAGCTCGACACGATGTTCCTCGACTTCGATCACGGGCGGCGCGCCGAGTACTCACGCCGTATCGGCGCGGAGTAGCGACGGCTTTCGGTGGTCTCGCGCCGCGCGTGCCCCTTTCGGTGGTTGAGTAGCCGCGCGAGCTTGCGAGCCGGCGTGCCCTTTTTCGCTGGTTGAGTAGCCGCGCGAGCTTGCGAGCCGGCGTATCGAAACCTGCTGCGCGTGATCTCGATACGGCGCCTCGCAAGCTCGGTGCCTACTCGATCGGCGGGGATACGGCGCCTCGCTTCGCTCGGTGCCTACTCGATCCGCGGGGGATACGGCGCTTCGCTCGGTGCCTACTCGATCGGCGGGGGATACGGCGCCTCGCTTCGCTCGGTGCCTACTCGATCCGCGGGTGGGCGGTGCCTACCCGCTCGTCGGCGACTCCGTCACCTGGGCAACACCACCACCGGAACCGACGAATGCCGAATGATCTTGGCGGCACGGGAACCCAGGAACACCTGGGACAGCACGCCTTCGCGGGTGCTACCCAGGAAGAGCACCTCGCCCTCGATCCAGTCGATGGAGTCGAAGGCCTCGCGATACCCGCGACCCGCGGCGACCGCGCACTCGGTGCCCGACGGTATCGAGCCGTCGTCGAGCAGTTCGTGGTGGGCGTGCGCGGACTGCTCCTGCCACTGTTCGAGGACGGCGTCCTCGGTACTGAGCCCCACGAGTGGCGGGTACATCGCACCGCCCCGCACCGCGAACGTGATCACCCGCAGGGGTTTGCCCATGCGAGTCGACAGGCTGCGCCCACGTTCCAGGACTGCGCGGGAGGCCTTGTCGGCGCCGGTGATCGCCACGGTCACCCTGGTCAGCTGGCCGTGCTTCGGGGACCGGTATCCGCGCGGGCTGATGCCGACCGCGACCGGTGAACGGTGCATCAGCGTGTCACCGGTGGACCCGACCACGATCTGGCCGAGCTGGCCGTCGCCGGTCGAACTGATCACGATGCCGTCGGCAGAGAGTTCGACGGCGCAGTCGATGAGCGCGCGTGACGCCGTCCGATGGTCGAGTCGCCGGAACTCCCACGACAACTCGGGAGGGTAGATCTCCATGTAGTCGGTGATCTCCTGCCGAGCCTTCTCGACGACCTGATCGGTCCAGGCCGTGAACTCCGCATCGACCTTTCCCATCGAGGGGGTGGTCCACGGTTTCGGCACCACCGTCGCGACCACGAGGTCGGTACCCAGCGACTCCGCGGCCATCGCGCCGAGTTGGACTCCGCCGGTGCCGCCTTCGCCCTGGACGTACCCGACGAGGATCGTCACTGCGAGACCTCATCGGCGCTGGAGGCGGGCCCCGTGTTCAGCTTGCTGTGCCGGCGGCCCCACAGGAAGTAGAACAGCAGCGCAGCGGCGACCCACAGCCCGAAGAACAGGAAGGTGACCGGAGCCAGGCCGCTGAGGATCCAGACGCAGGCCGCCACCGACAGCACCGGGGTGACCGGGTAGCCGGGAACCTTGAACGGGCGCGGGAGGTCGGGCATGGTGCGGCGCAGGATGACGACGCCGATCGACACGGTGATGAACGCGGCGAGGGTGCCAACCGAGACCAGATCCCAGAGTGCGTCGATCGGCACGAACCCGCCCAGAAGAGCGATGACGCCGCAGACGATCACGGTGTTGTTCACGGGCACCATCGTTTTCGGGCTGACCTGAGCGAAGGTCTTGGGCAGCAGCCCATCGCGTCCCATCGCGAACAGGATGCGTGTCTGCCCGTAGATCACCACGAGGGTGACCGAGAAGATGGAGATGACCGCGCCGAGCGCGATGATGTCGCCGACCCACGTCGAACCGGTGACACTGTTGGCGAGTCTCGACAGGCTCGCCTCGTCGTCGGGGCTGAACTCGGTCCAGGCCTGCGCGCCGATGGAGGCGACGGCCGTCAGCAGGTAGATGCTGACCACGACGATCAGGGCGCCGACGATGGCACGCGGCATCGCCTTCTGCGGATTGCGCACCTCGTCGCCCGCGGTGGACACGGCGTCGAGCCCGATGAAGGTGAAGAAGATGACCGCGGCTGCCGACGTCACCCCGGCCATCCCCTCCGGCATGAACGGTGAGAAGTGACTCGACGTGAACGCGGTGAAGCACACCGCCGCGAACAGGAGCAGCACACCGATCTTGATCGACACCATGATCGTGTTGACCAGCGCGGATTCACTGGCACCGCGGATCAGCAGTAGTCCGCACATCACGACGAGGATCACCGACGGCAAATTGATCCAGCCGGGGTCGTCGACCCCCCACGGTGCCGCGGTCAACTCGTTCGGAATCGACCAGCCGAAGAGGTTGTTGATCAATTCGTTCAGGTACTGCCCCCACCCGATGGAGGTGGCGGCGGCGGACACGCCGTACTCCAGCATCAGACACGCGCCGATACCAACGGCCACGACCTCGCCCATCGTCGCGTAGGCATACGAGTAACTCGACCCCGACACCGGGACCGCCGATGCCATCTCCGCGTAGCAGATCGCGGCCAGCCCCGCCGCGATGCCGGCGATGAGGAACGACAGGATCACGGCCGGGCCGGACATGCTGATCGCTTCCGGGATCACGATGAAGATACCGGTGCCGACCGTGGCCCCTACGCCGAAGAAGGTGAGCTGAAAGGTCCCGATACTGCGTTTCAGGTGCGGTTCGTCTGCCGCCTGCCCGGGCGCCCGCGCGCCGACCACGGGCTTACGACGGAAAATTGTGCTCGAAAACGACTGTGCTTGCGTCATCGGCGCTGCCCTTCTCGCAGTAGTAGTCGATTCTGCGCCCGAATCGCCGCTTTCGCACGGCATCGGCCAAACAGCCGGGACCGCCGGTTGTCTCCGTCGATAGGGTGGACTCCGTCGACGGGGGGTCGACGGACCGGCGGAGAGGACCATCGATGGCCAGGGAAGCCGTGCTCGACGAGGAGCTGGCGGCTCGTGTCGAGTTGCGTCGCGCGGTGGACGATCTGCGCGAACAGGAGGTCAGGGCGGGTCTTCGGCGTCGGTCGCGTGCCGACCGGTGGGCCATCGGGTTGGCGCTGGTAGCAAGTGTCGTCGCCGTCATCGCGGTGGTTGGTTGGGTCCGCGCGGAACGGTCCTACACCGATGAGGACTTCCGGCAGGCCGCCACAGAACGGGTCGAGGTGCTGCTCAGCCCGGACCCCCGCGGCGCCGGACAGGTGCGCCGGATCCTCGACGGCGCGACGGGCGCCTTCCGTGACGAGTTCGCCCAATCCGCCGACGCCTATACCCGATTCGTCGTTTCGCAGGGCACCATCGGCCGCGGCGTCGTCGACGGAGCAGGCGTGTCGGCGCGCTCGGGTGACCGGGCCAGCGTGCTCGTCGCGGCCACCGTGGTGTTCACCGACGGCCGTGACGACTCCGCGAGTCCCGAACCCGTGCAGCAGTTTCGGCTCAGCGTGCTCGTGGAACCCGACGACGGTCGACTCAAACTCGCAGCGGTGCAGTATCTCCCATGAGCAAGCGACTTCCGATGAATGATCGGCGATCACAGGTGATCTCGACGCGACGTGCCCTCGTCGTCGCGTCCGTCCTGGCGCTGACGCTGCTGGTGATGCTGGGCGCACTCGTCGCGCAGGGGCGGCAGCGGGCCGACGACTCGGCCACCGAGCGCACGCGCACCGAATTGCGCCGCGACGCCGGTGAGATCGTCGCACAGGTGTTCTCGGTGGACGTGTCCTCGTGGCGGGCCGATCGTGACCGTGCGCGGGCGTTGATCGGCGGTGAGTTCGCGGATCGGTATGCGACGGAATTGACCCGCCCGCCGGCAGACGGGGTGCGCAGCGTCGTCTGGCGACCCGAGGTGGTGGGTGTGGTCGACGCCGAACCCGATCGGGGTCAGACGCTGATCAGGACGTCGGTGACCACGGAGGGCTCGGATGCCGGCGAGTCCACAACCGAAAGGCGTTCGATCACTGCACAATTCGACCGTATGGGGGATCAGTGGGTGTTGACCGCGGTCCAGGTGTTGTGATGGGCGCCCCCGACGAGACCCGAACGACCTCCGATCCGGCATCCGGCGCCGAGGGCCTCGCTCGCGCGCGACGACGGGTGGATGATGCCACCCGCGCGGCGCGGCAGGCACGGATCGCGGCTGCGGGCGCTCTCCGGGCACGCGCCCGACGACGCTCGTCGCGCTTCCGCGTCGCTGCGGTCGTGTGTGTCGCCGTGCTCGTGGTCGCTCTCGGTGGCCTGGTCACACTGTGGGTGCAGAACCGTGACGCCGCGGGCCGGTCGGCAGCGGAACAGGCGGCGCTCGAGGCATCGCAAGCGGGGGTCGCCGCGCTGCTGACCGCCGATCCGACTGATCCGGCCGCCTACATCGATCGGGCGCTCGCCGTCACCACCGGTGAGCAGCACGATCGGATACGCGACGTCGCCGACGCCTTGTCCGCGGAGGTCCGTGGCATGGGGCGGCCGAGCAGCGGCACGGTCCTGTCCGCCGGTCTGGTCACCGACCCGCCCAGCGACGACGACGGCGCCGTCGCGGTGTCGCTGGTGGTCGCCGAGGCGTCCGACCCGGCACTCGTCGGCGCCGACCCCGGTCAGAACCGGGTGACGGTCGAGGTGACGGTGACCCGGGTCGGTTCGCGATGGCTCATCAGCGGGACGGAGCCGGCATGACACCCGCAGAGAACGCACCGCGCCCGCATCTCGGTCCACGTGCCCGTCGACGCGCCGCGATCGCGGTCGCGGTCGTCGTGGTCGCCGCCGTGCTGGCCGTCGTGGGTTTCATCGCTGCCGAGCGGGCCCGCCCGATCTCCGACGACGCGCAGCGCACCGCACTGCTGACCGCCACCAGCGATGCCGTCACCGCGTTGACCAACTTCGCCCCGGACTCCGGGGCACAGGCCCGACGGGAGGTGGCGGCCCAGCTCACCGCCCCGCTGGAGTCCGTGTACGAGGTCTCCGGCGCCGACGTGATCCTGCCCGGCGCCGTCGAAGCCGGGGTGACGATGACCTCGCGGGTCGTCGGCACGGGGGTCGACTCGTACGGCGACGACATCGCTCGGGTCTTGGTCTTCATCGACCAGACGGTGACGACACCGCCGTCGGACGGTGCCACATCTGACAACCAGACGGAACGCAACGGGGAACGCACTTCTATCGCTCGGTGGGCGTCTATGCGTAATGTCGAGGGACATTGGCGGCTCGCCGACCTCGATCCGGTCGGCGACGTCACCCGGTGAGGGATGCTCGTACGCATTCCCACGGCCGCGTCGCGGCCGGACCCGTGGCGGCAGTTCTGGCTGGTACGGGCGACGAACGTGTCAGGAGGAAGACGTCATGAACGGGTCACCTGCGGGTGTTGTGGTGGTCGGTGCCGGACTGGGCGGTATCCGTGTCGCGGAGAGCTTGCGCAGCAACGACTACCGAGGACCGATCACACTGATCGGCGCGGAAGCCCATCCGCCCTACGATCGCCCGCCGCTGTCGAAGTCGGTGCTTCTCGGCAAGGACGACCGGGTCGACCTCAAGCCGGCCGACTATTTCAGCGATTCATCGGTCACGCTGCGAATCGGTGAGCGGGTGTGCGAGATCTCGCCCGCAGACCACACGGTGACCGTGCAGCGTCTCGACGACGAGGCCATCCGCGAGACCATCGCCTACGAATCGCTCGTCCTCGCGACCGGGTTGGTGCCCCGCGCGCTCCCGGGCACCGACGGTGTGGCCGGGGTACACGTGCTGCGCACCATCGACGACGCCCTCGCCTTACGCGCCGAGATGGGTCAGGCATCGCGAGCCGTTGTCGTCGGTGCTGGGTTCATCGGCTGCGAGGTCGCCGCCAGCATGATCCGCTCCGGACTCGCGGTGACACTCATCGAGCCGGCGCCGTCGCCGTTGGCTGCTGCGCTCGGCACCGGCATCGGCGACCTGATCACCCGGATGCACGTCGCGAACGGTGTCGACGTCCGCACGGGAGTCGGGGTCGAGGAGGTGGTATCGGACGGCGCGAAGGTGACCGGGGTGCGTTTGGCCGACGGCACCGAGGTCGCCGCGGACATCGTGGTCGTCGGCATCGGGTCGACCCCGGTCACCGACTATCTCGACGGCTCCGGAATCGAGCTCGCGCCACGGGAGTCCGGCGGCGGCATCGCCTGCGACCAACACGGGCAGACATCGGTCCCCGATGTCTACGCGCTCGGTGACGTCGCCAACTGGCGCACCGAGGAAGGCGGTACCCGCCGCGTCGAGCACTGGACCCACACGGTGGAGCAGGCGACCGTTGTCGCACATCGGATCGCACAGACCGACGCGATGATCCCCGCTGCGCCACCGTACTTCTGGAGCGATCAGTACGACCTCAAGATCCAGGTCCTCGGTCGTCCGGAAGCCACCGACGACCTGCATCTCGTCGACGACGACGGAACCAAGTTCCTCGCCTACTACAGTCGTGACGGGGTGCTGACCGGTGTGGTGGGTGCCGGCAAGGTCGGTGCCGTGATGAAGACACGGCCCAAGCTGCTCACGCCGACGCCGATCGCCGAACTCCTGGGCTAATCCCCGTGCGGGCCACCCCAGCCGATATCGAGGCGGCGATCGCCGAGCTCGCCGACCCGGTGCGCGCGGAAGGGTCGGCGAGGTTCTTCAAGACCGGCCCCGGCCAGTACGGGGAGGGCGATCGGTTCATCGGGGTGACGGTTCCCCAGTTGCGTGCGGTGGCCAAGCGATTCCGCGGTGTCGACGCCGCGACGGTCGACCGGCTGCTGGCGTCGGAGATCCATGAGTACCGACTGGCCGGACTCTTGTTGATGCGGGCCGAGTTCGAACGCGCACCCGACGACCCCACGCGCAGGGGCTGGGTGGATCAGTACCTCGGCGCGCTGGCGGAGGGTCGGGTGAACAACTGGGATCTGGTCGACGCGTCGGCCGATCCCGTTCTCGGCGCATGGCTGGTTCGGCGCGGAGACCATGGCAAGCTCGTCGAACTCGCTTCCGAACCCGACCTGTGGATGCGTCGGGCGGGCATCGTCGGGACGTTTGCGTTCCTCAAACACGGTGTGGGGGAGGCGACTCTGGCGGTGGTGCCGGTGGTCATCGACGACCGCCGGGATCTCATCCAGAAGGCGACCGGGTGGATGTTGCGCGAGATGGGCAAGCGGGTCGACCGCGATCTGCTCACGTCGTATCTGGCCGACCACGCACCCCGGATGGGCCGCACCGCACTGAGTTACGCGATCGAGCACCTCGAGGCGGACGAGCGGGCGCACTACCGTTCGTTGCGCTGAGGAACGTGGGTCTCGATACGCCACTCACTTCGTTCGCGGCTACTCGACCATCGGAAGAATGGTTGCCCTTTCGCTGGTCGAGTAGGCTCCGAGCTTGCGAGGCGCCGGACCCTTTCGCTGGTCGAGTAGGCCCCGAGCTTGCGAGGCGCCGTATCGAGACCTCGTACGCGGCAGCCTTCAGCGCGACCCGCGGAAGACCTTGATCGCGGCCCAGATCATCGGGAACTGAAGCGGCAGACGGCCGATCGCCGCGGCCCGCATCGCGAGTGGTTTGTCTTTCCACAACCGCACCATGTTGATGTTGGCGGGGTAGACGGCGATGAACAATGCTGCGGCCAGCGCCGCGGAGAAGCGCCGGGTCCGCGGGGCCAGCAGGCCTGCGCCGATTCCGATCTCGGCCGCGCCGGAGGCGTAGGTCAGCGTCCTCGGGTCGGCGGGGATTTCCTCCGGGATGATGTCGTCGAACGGCTTTGGCGCGACGAAGTGCAGTGTGCCGATCGTGATCAGCATTCCGGCCATGAGTCGGGCCAGTCGGTCGGGACTCATCGGTTCCCCCTGGGTCGTGTTGTGGTGCCGGCCGCTCGGATCTCAGAACTCGATCTTGAGGGCATCCGACGTCGGATGCGCTTGGCATCCCAGGATGTACCCGTCGGCGATGTCCTCCGGATCGAGCGCGCCGGTGTTCTCCATCTCGACCGTACCCTCGGTGAGGGTGCAGGCACACGAGCCACACTCACCCTCCTGGCACGAGTACGGCGCGTCGAGGCCTGCGGCCAGCATGATGTCGACCAACGAGCGCTTGCGCGGCCACCGGAGGTTGTGTGTCTCGCCGTCGAGCTCGACCTCGACCGTGGCGGCCTCGGCGTCCTCGGACTCCGTGACCTCCTCGAGTTCGACATCGGCGAACGGGTCCCCGGACAGCGAGTTGTACACCTCGGTGTGGACGTTGTGATGCGGAAAGCCCGCGCCCGCAAGGCCTTTGTGCACAGCGTCCATGAACGGTCCGGGGCCGCAGATGTATGCGGTGTGGTCTGCGTAGGCGCGGAACAGGGTGGCCAGGGACCGGTCGTCGGGCAGCCCCTGCAGCGATTCCAGCCAGTGGACCAGGGTCAGTCGGTCGGCGTGATCGCGTTGCAGGTCGCGTAGCTCGTCGGCGAAGATCACGTCGTCGACGCCACGGTTGGCATAGAAGAACGTGATCGGCGCGGTACCTGCATGCAGGGCGGCCTTCAGGATCGACATCACGGGCGTCACCCCGCTGCCGGCCGCGATCAGCAGGAGTGCGGTGTCGAGGTCCTTGGGGGTGAAGACGCCCGACGGCGGCAGCACCTCGATCTGCGAACCGGGGGACAGGTTGTCGCACACCCAGTTGGACCCGTAGCCGTCCGAGGTCCGCTTGACCGTCACCTTGGGCAGCCGGTCCGTCTTCGGCGACGACGCGAGGGAATAGCACCGTGCCACCGAACCGGTGCGGTCGCTGGGGATTCGAAGCGTCAGGAACTGGCCGGGCTTGTACTCGGTGAAGGAGTCGCGGTGCGCGTCGGGGACGTCGAAGACGATCGAGCGAGCGTCGGCGGTCTCGTCGATGACGTCGGTGACCGTCAGGATCACGCTCCTCGAGCCATGTGGTGTCAGCTCGGTCATCTCCCACCTCTCCGCCGCTCGAGTCCCACCGTGGTCTCGACGACATCTGTCACGCGTCACTCGGGCGTCATCGTCGCTGTTCAAGCGAAAATGAGAACACGTTCTAGTTCAGTCTACCGCAGCGCCCGCCGATCATGACAGGGCGCCGACGCCCTCCGCAAGCGTACGACTCCCGGCGATGATGAGGGTCTCCAGATCGGCGTCCGGATCGGCGAGCCACTGGTCGTACGCGGCGAGGGCGGTGCCCAGGCACATCCAGGCGATCGTCTGCGGCAGGTGGTCGTCGTCGGACAATCCGAGCCGCTGTGCACAGAACTCGGCGACCACCTGTCGCCATTCGGCATACATGAGCATCGAATGGGCCTGGAGCGCAGGAACACCGAGCAGCAGTGTCATCCGGCGACGGTGTCCGGCCAGTTCGGCCGGCGGCACCCGGTTGAACGAGATCAGGGCGCGGCGCAGCGCGTCGGCGATCGGTTCGGTCGGCGGGATGTCGGCGAGCAGCGCCCGCATCGCGTCGAGGTGACCGTCGAAGTCGCCCCACGCGATCGCATTCTTCGACGGGTAGTAGCGGAACAGGGTCCGTCGGGCGATGCCGGCCGCGTCGGCGACGTCGTCGACGCTGGTCTCCTCGAAACCGTTGGCGGTGAACAGGTCGATCGCGACCGCGCTGATCTGCGCCCGCGACGTGACCGGTCGCCGGCCTGGTTGGCCGGTCTGCGTCAGGGGAGCGGGCGCGTCGGGCGGAGTCATGTCACCTGTCCATTCGGGCAGTTTGGTGCCTGGGGCTGTTTTTCTGCACCGAGTGCCATTATAGTAGCCCGTGATCCACATCACGATCGAGAGAATTTGGAGGTTGGATCATGGCTGATCAGTCTGTCACGTCGGATCACGAGGAGCTCGTGGGCGAATCGTTGGTCGAGGAAGTGTCGATCGACGGGATGTGCGGGGTCTACTGATGTCGGTCCCGACATCGAGTCCGGTGTCCGGTGGTCGCGTCGATGCGACCGCCGGGCCCGGCCCCACCCCGGTAGATCCCGCTCCGTTCGACATCGACGCCGCGTGGGAGCTCAATCCGAAGGTGGCGTTGCGGCCGGAGCCGTTCGGTGCGCTGCTCTATCACTTCGGCACACGCAAACTGTCGTTCCTGAAGAATCTGACCGTCGTCGGGATCGTGCAGTCGCTCGCCGACCACCGGTCTGCCGATGAGGCTCTCGCCGCGGCCGGGATCGAGGCGGCCGAGCGGCCCCTCTACCTGCAGGCGCTGCGTGCACTCGCCGATTCGGGAATGATCACCCGCCGCCCGCCGGGATCATCACCCGACGCCTGACCCCGGACCGCACCCGACTCGCCACGCCCCTGAGGAGTCCAACGATGACCACCCTGGAAATGCCACCCACCGCAACTGCTTCGGTGGACACCGCGCCCGCCCCCAGTTCCCCGCCGAAGGTGGGACGGCTGGTCGATCAGTTCGAGAAAGGCCTCGATGCCCCGATCTGTTTGACGTGGGAACTGACCTACGCCTGCAATCTCGCCTGTGTGCATTGCCTGTCGTCGTCGGGTAAACGTGATCCGCGTGAGCTGTCCACCGAACAGTGCAAGGCGATCATCGACGAACTGCAACGCATGCAGGTCTTCTATGTGAACATCGGCGGTGGCGAACCCACTGTGCGCCCTGATTTCTGGGAGCTGGTGGACTACGCGACCAGCCATCAGGTGGGGGTCAAGTTCTCCACCAACGGTTTACGCATCGACAAAGAGGTCGCGGCACGGCTCGCCGCCTCGGATTACGTCGACGTGCAGATCTCCCTGGACGGCGCGACCGCCGAGGTCAACGACGCCGTCCGCGGACCGGGGTCGTTCGACATGGCCGTGCGTGCCCTGGAGAATTTGCACGAGGCCGGATTCGCCGACGCCAAGATCAGTGTCGTCATGACGCGGGAGAACGTCTCCCAGCTCGACGAGTTCAAGGCACTCGCGGATCGGTACGGCGCGACCCTGCGGATCACCCGGCTCCGGCCCTCCGGTCGTGGCGCCGACGTCTGGGACGACCTGCATCCGCTCCCCGAACAGCAGCGCGAACTCTACAACTGGCTTGTCGCCCACGGTGACAACGTGCTCACCGGTGACTCGTTCTTCCATCTGTCCGCGTTCGCCGGGACAGGTGGCGGAGGCGCGCTCCCGGGATTGAACCTGTGCGGCGCGGGTCGTGTGGTGTGCCTGATCGACCCGGTCGGCGACGTCTACGCGTGCCCGTTCGCCATCCACGAGAACTTCCTCGCCGGCAACATCACCACCGATGGTGGCTTCCAGGAGATCTGGCAGCGCTCCGACCTCTTCACCGAACTGCGGGAACCGCAGAATGCCGGCGCCTGCACCAAGTGCGCGCATTTCGACGCATGCCGCGGTGGCTGTATGGCCGCCAAGTTCTTCACCGGTCTGCCGCTCGCCGGTCCGGATCCCGAATGTGTGCAGGGTTACGGCGAGGAGCTGCTCGCCGGTGACCGCACCAAACCGACTGCCAACAAAGATCATTCGCGTGGCACCCCGCTGACGCTGATGACGCGGCGGCCGGACGGCGACCTGCTGCCCGTCGGTGCGCCCCCGTCCAAGAGCTGTGACGAGAACCCGCTGGCCGGGTTCACCCCGGACAGCCGCTGACCCGCCGAGCCGGGTCTCACTTCATCGAACAGATAGGTAGAACGATGCCGAAGAATCCGTGGGCCAGGAATCCCTGGTTCGAGACCGTGCACGAAGCGCAGCGGCGCGCCAAGAAGCGACTGCCGAAGTCGGTGTATTCGTCGCTGGTCGCCGGAACCCAGGCCGGGATCACGGTGAACGACAACACGCAGGCGTTCAACGAACTCGGATTCGCACCGCATGTCGTCGGGACCCAGCCCGACCGTGAACTGTCCACCACCGTCATGGGCCAGGAGATCTCGTTCCCGGTGATGATCAGCCCGACCGGTGTCCAGGCGGTCGATCCCGATGGTGAGGTCGCCGTGGCCCGCGCCGCAGCAGCGCGTGGAACCGCGATGGGCCTGTCCAGCTTCGCCTCTCATCCGGTGGAGGAGGTCTCGGCCGTCAACGACAAGATCTTCTTCCAGATCTATTGGCTCGGCTCGCGTGACGAGATCCTGGCCCGCGCCGAGCGGGCCAAGGCGGCCGGTGCCAAGGGGCTCATCGTGACCACCGACTGGGTGTTCAACGTGGGCCGTGACTGGGGCAGCCCGGAGATCCCGGAGAAGGTGGACTTCCCGGCGCTTCTCAAGCTCGCTCCGGAGATCGCGGTACGGCCGCGCTACGCCCTGGACTGGGTCAAGGGCGGCCGCATCAACATCCCGGATCTGACCGCGCCGAACCTCACCCCGCCCGGTGAGCCCGGTCCCACCTTCTTCGGCGCCTACGGGCAGTGGATGAACACCCCGCCGCCCACCTGGGACGACCTGAAGTGGCTGCGCGAGCAGTGGGATGGGCCCTTCATGGTCAAGGGCATCACCCGGATGGACGACGCGAGGCGTGCGGTCGACATCGGTGCGTCGGCGATCTCGGTGTCCAATCACGGCGGCAACAACCTCGACGGCACCCCGGCGACCATTCGCGTCCTCGGGCCGATCGCCGACGCGGTCGGCCACGACATCGAGGTGCTCCTCGACGGCGGCATCCGTCGCGGCAGCGACGTCACCAAGGCGCTGGCGCTCGGTGCACGTGCGGTGATGGTCGGACGCGCGTACCTGTGGGGACTGGCCGCCAACGGGCAGGCGGGTGTCGAGAACGTTCTCGATCTGCTCCGCATGGGACTCGACTCGTCGCTGATGGGTCTGGGACGCAAGAGTGTTCACGAACTTAGCCGCGACGACCTGGTCATCCCGGCAGACTTCGAGCGCTCGTTCGGCGTCGCCTGACACGACGATCCGCTGATCATCGGCCCCTCGGTCACCCGCCACCCAAAGTAGAACGTGTTACAGTTTTCTCACACGGATCACCTGTGGCGGGTGACCACGACGAGAGAACGAGGACTCTGGGGATGGGGCAGTTCGACGGCAAGGTCGTCTACATCACCGGCGTGGCGCGCGGCCAGGGACGTAACCACGCGCTGCGGTTCGCGCGCGAAGGTGCCGCGATCATCGGCATGGACATCGCAGGTCCGGTGGCCGACCACACGACCTACCCGGCCGCGACCGCTGACGACTTCGCCGAGACGATCCGTCTCGTCGAGGAGGCCGGCGGAAAGATTCTTGCGCGACAAGGGGATACGCGCGACCTGTCGTTCCAGGAACAACTCGTCGCCGATGGTGTCGAGCAGTTCGGACGACTGGACTGCGTGGTGGCCAATGCCGGACTGCTCACCTGGGGGAAGGTCTGGGAACTGACCGAGGAGCAATTCACCGACGTCGTCGACGTCAATCTGGTGGGCACGTGGAAGACGCTGCGCGCATCGATCCCGGCCATGCTCGAGGCCGGCAACGGTGGGTCGATCACGGTGATCAGTTCATCTGCCGGCCTCAAGGCGATGCCCCTGCAGGCCTCCTACTCCGCGTCGAAGTTCGGACTGCGCGGGCTCACCCAGACCGCGGCCAAGGAACTCGGACACTACCGCATCCGCGTCAACAGCTTGCACCCCTATGCGGTCGACACCCCGATGGGCGTGGCCGACACCGAAGCGCACCGGATCTTCGGCATCCCCTGGGTCGCACCGCATCTCAGCTCGATGATGAACCACCATCCGGTGGCCTCGCTGGACGAGATCTCCGACGCGGTCCTCTACCTCGCATCCGACGGCGCCAAAGCCGTCACCGGGGCCGAGTTCTCCATCGACATGGGTGCGACGAAGGTCTGAGTTTCTCGCCGACGGAACCCATTTTCGCGCCGACGGCATCTCTTTTCGCGCCGACGGCATCCTGTTTCGCGCCGACGGCATCTCTTTTCGCGCCGACGGAATCTCTTTTCACGCCGACAGAACCCCGAATTCCGCCGACAGAATCCAGAGAGTGCTGTTCGCATCCGCGTGGATGTACGGCTGGATTCTGTCGGCGAAATTCTGGGTTCTGTCGGCCGCCGTGCTGGGCACGTTGGGAGGTGGCGTGCCGCGGTGCTGGGCGCGTTGGGAGGTGGCGTGCCGCCGTGCTGGGCGCGTTGGGAGGTGGCGTGCCGCGGTGCTGGGCGCGTTGGGAGGTGACGTGCCGCCGTGCTGGGCACGTCGGCGGGGTGAGGTGCGGGCCTAATCCTGCCAGAGGGTGGCGGGATCGGTCGCGACCCGATCGGGGGCGGCGGGGGTGTCCGGCGTCGTCCGCGAGAACCGGGGTGCGACCTGCGCCTGCATCACGCCGTCGATCTCCACCAGGTTCGCTCGCGCGGCCATGTGCGGATCGGACGGTGCCTCACCGAAATCGAGGACCGGCGAGGTGCACGCGTCGGTGCCCTCGAACACCTTCGACCACTCGTCGCGAGTACGTGAGGCGAAGGTGTCGGTGAAGATCTGCTTCAGCTGCGGCCACCGCGCAATGTCGTTCTGCGCGGGCAGATCCGCGTCGGCCAGCCCCAGGCCGGTGAGCAGTTCCACATAGAACTGCGGTTCGATTGCGCCGACGGCCATGTACTTGCCGTCCGAGGTCTCGTACACCTCGTAGTACGGGGCGCCCGTGTCGAGCATGTTCACGCCCCGCTGATCGCTCCACAGGCCGGTGCCGCGGAAGGCCCACATCATCTGGCCCAGCACCGACGCGCCGTCGACCATAGCGGCGTCGACGACCTGTCCGCGGCCCGATACCTGGCGCTCCTGCAGCGCGGCGAGGACACCGACGACGAGGAACATCGAACCGCCGCCGAAGTCGCCGACGAGGTTGAGTGGCGGCACCGGGCGGTCGTCCTTGCGGCCGACGGCGTGCAGCATGCCGGTCAGGGAGATGTAGTTGATGTCGTGGCCTGCACGGTCGGCGCGCGGCCCGTCCTGACCCCACCCGGTCATACGGCCGTAGACGAGTCCGGGATTGACCTCATCGAGGTCGCCGGGGCCGAATCCCAGGCGTTCCATCACACCGGGTCGGAAACCCTCGAGGAGAACGTCAGCCTTGGCCACCAGTCCGAGGATGGTGTCCCGATCGGCCGGGTCCTTCAGATTCGCCTCGACGACACGCCGCCCCCGCAGTAGCGCGTCGGCCTTGCGGTCGGCCGCGGGCAGCGAACCGGGACGCTGGACCCGCACGACGTCGGCGCCCAGGTCGGCCAGCAGCATCGCCGCATGCGGTCCGGGTCCGATACCTGCGAACTCGACCACCCGGATTGCGCTGAGTGGTCCGCTTTTTCCGCTGCTACGTGGTGTCGTCGACGTCATGGTGTCCTCCCGATCCGTACCCGCCCCGATGTGTCGGGTCTCACGTCTGCCGTCCAGCATCCCACAACCGATCGAGCGCTCGGACAGTCGGGCCGATCATTCCCATGGATGCAGGATTCCTATCGAAGAATTGGGCCGACCCGGTTAACACGCGCCGACCGCGTCGCTAAAGTTGAACGAATGGAGCGTCGGGCCGCGTTGGGACAGATGTCGTGGCCCGAACTATCGGAACGAACCTGCACGGTGCTGGTTCCGCTGGGGGCCACCGAGCAGCACGGGCCGCACCTGCCCCTCGACACCGACGCGCGGATCGCCCAGGAGGTGGCCGGCCGCGCGGTCCACGCACTCGCCATGTTCGGTACCGGCGCATCGGGCGAACCCGACGGTTCCCGTCTCGTCGTCACCGCACCCGGCCTGAATTACGGGGCGAGCGGGGAACACGAGGGATTTCCCGGCACGATCTCACTCGGCCACGACGCCTTGCGGATGCTGCTGATCGAGTTCGGCCGCAGTGCGTGCCGATGGGCCGATCGCCTCGTCTTCGTCAACGGACACGGCGGAAACGGCCCGACCCTGGTCGAGGCGGTTCGGCGACTGCGGTACGAAGGACGCGACGTCGCATGGTTCCCGTGCGCGTTCCCGAACGCCGACGCACATGCGGGACTCACCGAAACCTCGGTACTACTGCACTTTTCGCCCGAATCGGTCGCGATGACGGCCGCCGAGTCGGGGAACACATCGCCCGTGTCGACGCTGCTGCCGACGATGCGCGCCGGGGGAGTCGCCGCGGTCAGTGACAACGGCGTGCTCGGTGATCCGACCGGCGCGAGCAGTACGCACGGGGAGCAGCTGACCGACGCCCTCGTCTCCGAACTCGTCGCCGCCGTGCGGGCGTGGGCGGTCGGGGAGAGCGGGCGGCTCGGATGACGGCGATCGACCGGGAGGCCAAGACCGTGGCGACGGTCGAGCACACGCTCCCCGACGGATTCCAGGTCCAGATCGACATGCGGTGTGCCCGCCGCCGAGACCTGCGTTACCTCGTCGGTGGATCGCCGACCCGCATGCTGCGGCTGACCGACGCCGCGCTCGGCATGACGTCCGCGGACGGGCGGATCGAGGTGTGCGATCCCGCGACCCGCAGCCTCGCACGCCGACTACTGGACAGCGGGATCGCCAATCCCCGGCCCATGTTCGGCCCCACGCCCGCAGACGTCACCATCGTGATTCCGGTGCGCGACAACCAATCCGGTGTCGATCGACTGCTGGGCGCGGTCGAGGGCGTCGAGGTGATCGTGGTGGACGACGGTTCGCGCACACCGATCCGAGTCGACCAGCGCCATCGGGTGATCCGGTTCGACGAGAACCGTGGCCCGTCGGCGGCACGGAACGCCGGCGCGTCCGCGGCGACCACCGATTTCGTCGCATTCCTCGACTCGGATGTCGTGCCGACCGCAGACTGGCTCACCATGCTTCTCGGGCACTTCTCCGATCCTGCCGTGGCGATCGTCGCCCCGCGCATCGTCGGGTTGAGCCGGGCGGAGCGTGACGCGTCCATGGTGGAGCGCTACGAAAACGGGCACTCGTCGCTCGACATGGGTCCCGAGGAATGTTCGGTGGTGCCCGGCAGTCGTGTGCCTTACGTGCCCAGTGCTGCAATGGTGGTGCGTCGCAAGGCGTTCGGTGGATTCGACGAGTCACTGCGCGTCGCCGAAGACGTGGACCTGTGCTGGCGAACCCACAAGGCGGGCTGGCGCGTGCGCTACGACCCGGTGGCGGAGGTCGCACACGACCACCGCACCGACGTGCGGTCGGTACTGCAGCGGCGACGCTTCTACGGAACCGGTGCCGCCCACCTCGCCGACCGCCACGGCGGGTTCGCCGCCCCGGTGGTGATGTCGATCCCGATGGCTCTCGCCGTCGCCGCTCTGCTGACCCGCACCCGCATCGGTCTGGCGATCGCGCTCATCATCGTGGCGAACACCGGCATGCGACTGCGTCGGCGGTTGGGCGAACTACCCGGGGCACCGCTGGTCGCGACGCAGATGACCGGTCGAGCGGTGGGCTTCGGGCTCTTGCAGGCGGCCGGCGCGATCTGCCGTCACTATTGGCCGGTTGCGGTGGTGCTGGCGCTGTTCTGGCCGCGGTTCCGCACGCTCGCCATCGAGGTCGCACTGGCCGAAGGGGTGGTGTCGTGGGCCCGCCAGGTGGTCGCGGATCCGGCCGGGGGTCCCGCCCTCGGTCCGCTCGGCTACACCGTGCTGCACCGGCTCGACGACCTCGCCTATGGAGCCGGCCTGTGGCAGGGTGCCATCGCTCACCGTGACCTCGGCGCGCTGCGTCCCGTTCTCACCACATAGCCCCGATGCGCGGGGTATTGCCGACGACGGCAGACGTCGTGATCGTCGGGGCGGGCAGTGCCGGTTGTGTCATCGCCGAACGGTTGTCCCGCGATCCGGCCCGCAGCGTGGTGCTGGTGGAACGCGGTCCGCGGGCCTGGCCGTCGGCGACGGTGCGGGATCTCGGCGGACTCCCCATCGAGAGCGGGGCCGACTACGCCGTCGACATCGAGGAGATGTCCGGTCTCGGCGTCGTCCGCGGCCGTGGCGTCGGTGGCTCCGCGGCGGTGAATGGCGGCTACTTCCTGCGCTGGCACCCCGACGACTTCGTCGGCTGGCCCGACGATTGGGGTCTCGAGGACATCGCGACCTCCTTCGACGAACTCGACGGTCCGAACGGGACGATGGGAGTGTCCGCATTCGCCGACGACGAACTCGCCGACGTCGTCGAGCATTTCGAAACCTATTGGGCCAAGGAGCTTCCCGTCCGCGCCCCGCGCGACGCGTGGCCGATCACCGGCGTCAATCGGGTCCGGTCCAACCGGGACGGGCGGTTGCGCCGAACCTCCGCGGAGGCGTATCTACGGCCCGTCGTCGACCGCCCGAACCTGTCCGTCGTCACCGACGCGGAGGTGGCGGAACTGATCGTGTCGGGCACCCGGGTGGACGGGGTCCGGATCGGCGATGAGGCGCTGTCGACCGGCGAGGTCGTGCTGAGCGCCGGAACGCTCGGGACCGCCGCGATCCTGCTGCGTTCGGACCTGGGCGCACTCGCCGGTATCCGGGAACTCCCCATTCACGAGCACCGCGAGATCCTGGTGCACTATCGGCGCCGCGACGTCGTCGCACACCGCCGCACCGCGCTGCTCCAGTCGGTGGTCCACACCGCCGACGACCTCGAAATACGGTGCTATAGCGCCGATATGGCGAACTACGTCAAAGGTCTTCCGCCGGCCGGGCCGGCGATCGGAGTGGCGGTGATGCGTCCGGGGTCGGCCGGCTCGATCCGTACCGGGCCCAGCGGGACGATCGTCGACCTCGGTTCGATGGATCCTGCGTCGGCACACAAGGCCGGGCGCGGAGTCGACGCGGTCGCGACCATGCTCGCATCGAACGACTTCGCCGACATCGTCGAACCGGGGTCGATCGCCGTCGATCCCGTGGTCCGAACGTCGCAGCATGCGTGGGGCAGCATGCCGATGGGGAAGCGAACCGATTCGCGCGGCGGCGTGGACGGCATCGCCGGGTTGCGGATCGTCGACGGCTCGATACTGCCGACCGCCGGCCGCAGCGGGCCGCACGCGACCATCATGATGGTCGCGGTGCGCATCGCCGACGAGCTCATACCTACCCGACGTCACGGGCCGTAGGCTGGCGCCATGAGTCGAAGTCTCACCGACCCGGAGATCCGTGATTTCCTCACCGAGGGAACCAAGACGGGCCATCTGGCCTTTCTCGCCGCCGACGGCAGGCCGCTGAGCGCACCCGTCTGGTTCGTCCTCGACGGCGACCGGATCGCGTTCAACACCGGGGCGACGACCGCGAAAGGCCGTGCGATCGGCCGGGATCCGCGCGTGGTGCTGACCGTCGACCTACCCGCACCGCCCTACGCATTCGTGCAGATCCAGGGCCGTGCGGTCACCGGCGACGATCTCGCCGAGGTCCGGCGGATCGCCACCGCATGCGGCGCTCGGTACATGGGAGCCGACCGGGCCGAGGAATTCGGCGAACGCAACGGCGTGCCCGGCGAACTCGTCGTCTGGATCGAGCCGACCAAGGTCATCGCCCATCTCGACGTGTCGGGCTGACCGTCACCGGCCGAGGTCCGGTACTCAGATCAGGGTCGACCAGTAGTCCCAGAACTCGACCCCGATCGCGACGATCACGATCACGTACCAGACCGGCAGCAGCACCCAGAGCCATCCCCGGACCTCGCTTGCGACACGCGAAGATCCGAGAACCCGGCCCGCACTGAGGACGAGGATGAGCGGCGTCACGACCCACACCACCATGCAGTAGGGGCACAGGGCGTGAATCGAGTACAGGCTCTGGTAGGCGAGCCAGTTGACCATCACGAACCCGGCGAGCGTGCCGACCGTCTGACCGAGCCAATACCACCGGGGCAGAGCGATTCCCGCGGTCGCGAGCACTCCGGTGACCACGATGACCGAGAACGCGGCGATGCCGATCAGCGGATTGGGAAAGCCGAAGATCGCCGCCTGGTCGGTGACCATCACCGAGCCGCACGAGAGGACCGGGTTGATGCTGCAACTCGGTGTGTAGTTCGGATCGACCAGCAGATGGAAACGCTCGACGGTGAGGGTCGCGGCTGCCAGCAGCCCGATGGCGCCGGCGAGCAACATGGCGACACCGACCGGCCGGGAGGCGGGAACGACGGACGCCCACCCCCGCGGCGCCGAGGGCTCCTCGGCGTCCTCGGGGTGAGCCGTCGTGCCGTCGCGGTGGTCGGTGGTGTCGGTCATGATGCGGTGATCTCCGGTGGCGGGCTCAGTTGGTGGCGGCGAGAACGGCGTCGCGCAGGGCCTCCGGCGTCGACAGCTGGACGTCCTCGCCGTTGATGCGCACCGTCGGGGTGGACGTCGCGCCGGCCGACTGGGTGGTGTCGGCGACCCAGTCCTCGAACTGACGGTCATCGATGCACTGGCGGACGTTGCTCGCGCCGGCCTCGGTGGCGAGGTTGTTCAGCTGGTCGTCGGTCAGTCCGGCGCCGCCTTCGGAGGGCTGCTGGGCGTAGAGCTTATCGTGGAACTGGAGCCACGTGGTGAAGTCGCCGTTCTGGGCGGTCGACTCGGCCACGCATGCCGAGGCGTTGGCGGCCCGGGTCGAGTAGTCGGTGCTCGACATGCGATCCAGGATCGCGATCGGCGTGTAGTCGACGGCCACGTTCGGATTCTCCCGCAGTTCGGCGAGCACCGGGCCGAACTGCTGCTCGAACTGTGCGCAGGCCGGGCACTGGAAGTCCTCGATCACCGTCACCACCGCGGGCGGTGTGCTACCGGCAGGGGCACCGGTCACGCGGAAGGCGTTGTCGTCGGTGGCGACCGTCACCTCCGAGGCGCTGCCGGTGCTGGATTCGTTCGACAGCACAGCCCAGAGCCCGATGCCCACGGCGATCGCGATCAACGCGACGGCTGCCCCGATACGGATGAGCATGGATCGGCGCTTCTCCGCCTTGCGGGGGTCGACGATGACCTTCTTCGAGTTCTGGGCCATGGGGTGCTGAAGCCTTCGCTGTTCGATGGACGGTTGTGCAGACCCTGGCGAACGGGCGGCCGACGTGCGGCCGCGTCGCGCAGGGACTTCCCGAAACAGGCTACTTGGTCGACCTCACAGTATCCTTAACCCGCCTCAAACATGGGATGTTAGGTTGTTTGTATGGCCGACCTCATCGTCCCGCCGGCACGCACCAGCGAGCTCGTGGTCGGACGCATGCACGAACTGATCCGCAGCGGCCAGTGGCCGGTCGGTGAGCGAATCCCGCCCGAGCCGCAATTGGTGGAACAGTTCGGAGTCGGCCGCAACACGATCCGGGAAGCGGTGCGAGCGCTCGAACACTCCGGGATGCTGGTGCCACGCCGCGGCGACGGAACCTATGTCCGCAGCGTCAACGGGCTGGCCGCGGCCATCGGGCGTTGCGTATCGGACGAAGCCCATCGGGAGCTGCTGGTGGCCCGTCGCGCGATCGAGGTGGAGGCCGCCGCCGCGGCGGCCATTCAGGTCACGGGCCGGCAGATCGAGGACCTACGTGCCCTGCTCGACCGGGCGGAACGCGCCCTGGCGTCGGGTGACACACAGTCATATGCCGACGCGGACATCGCATTTCACACCGCGGTGGTGGCCGCGTCCGGCAACGGTCTGCTGGCCGAGCTCTACGGCGGGATCGTCGAGGTCATGGTGCGGACACACCGCGCCGTCGTCGACCCGAGCGTCGCCGAGGGGACCCTTCCGCGCGGCCATCATGAACTGGTGGACGCACTGGCAGCCGGTGATGCCGATGCGGCGCGCGCGGCCGTTCGCTCCTACCTCGATGACGCTCGTCGGGGCCTCGGCGCATGACCGACGGTTCGTCGGCGCGTGACCCGCAGATCGCCGACACACGCGGTGCGATGTCGGCGCCACCGAACCGGGCGCGATCCGTCGGCACCATCGTCTCGGCACTCGGCATCATGCTGGTGGCCGCCAATCTCCGGCCCGCGGTGGTGTCGGTGGCGCCTCTCGTCGACGAGATCATGGCGGATCTCGGCTTCGGCAGTGCGCTGGCCGGGATGCTCACCGCGTTGCCTATTCTCTTCTTCGGCCTGAGCGCACCGTTCGCCCCGAAACTGGCGGCGCGGTTCGGTATCGAGCGAACGGTGTTCGGTGCGCTGATCGTGTTGATCGGGGGAATGGGTCTGCGCTTCATCCCCGATGTCGCCTGCCTGTTCGTCGGGTCGGCGGTGATCGGAGCCGCGATCGGCGTGTGCAACGTGGTGTTGCCGGCGTTGGTCAAACGTGACTTCGCGCATCGCTCGGGACTGATGACCGGCCTGTACTCGATGACCCTGTCCGGTGGCGCGGCCGTCGCAGCGGGGCTGACCGTCCCGATCGACCAGCGCCTCGGCGGCGACTGGCAGGTCACTCTCGCGTCGTGGGGATTGCTGGCGGTCCTGGCGTTGGTCGTGTGGATTCCGCAGCTGTCGACGACTCATCGGGTGGTTGCCTCCGGACCGTCGGGATCGTTGCTGCGCAACCCGATCGCCTGGGCCATCACGGTGTTCATGGGTTCGCAGTCGCTGGTGTTCTACACGTTCAGTGCGTGGCTTCCGCAATACCTGCTCGAGGACGGCCGGACGGCGGCACAGGCCGGCGCGATCCTGGCGACGGGTCAGGCGATGGCGTTGGTCGCGGGGTTGGTGGTTCCCATCGTCGCGGGGCGGTGGGCCGATCAGCGCCTGGTGACCCTCGCGGTGATCTCCCTGTGCGCCGCCGGTTTCGTCGGATTGCTCGGTACCGACCACCTCACCACGCTGTGGGTCATGCTGGTCATGTTCGGCCCCGGTGCATCGATCAGTCTCGCGTTGCTGTTCATGGTGTTGCGCAGTCCCTCGACGGCAGTCACCGGTCAGGTGTCGGGTATGGCCCAGTCGATCGGGTACGTCGTCGCGGCGGTGGGGCCCATCCTCATCGGCGGGCTGCACGACCTGTCCGGGTCATGGTCGTTCGCGATGGGTGCGCTCGGGCTGGCATTGATCCCGCAGGGGGTGGCCGCGCTGTGGGCGGCGCGCGACGTCAAGATGGTGCTCTGACCGGTCAGCTGCCCGGTCGGCCGATCCCGAAGTCGCGCAGGATGCCGGAGTACTCCTTCGCCGGCGGTGGGCGGAACTCACCCGACGCCGTCCCGGTCCGCAGACCCATCGCGGCCATCGACGTGAGCATGCCCACCCCCGCTGCCACACCGTCGACGACCGGTGCACCGATCTCGTCACCGATCCGGTGGGCGAGGTCGGCCATTCCCGCGCATCCGAGGACGATCGCGTCCGAGCCATCGGTGTGCAACGCCTCCCGGCACGCCTTCTCGAGGATCTCGGCGGTGGCCGGATTGGTCTCGAGTTCGAGTACCGGGATGTCGCAGGCATGGATACCGGCGCACCGTCCGGCGAAACCGTTGTGGTCGACCAGATCGGTTGCGCGGCCGATGGTTCGGTGCAAGGTCGTGACCACCGAGAAGCTGCGTCCCAACGGGCCGGCGAGGTGCATCGCGGCTTCGGCGATACCGAGAACGGGGGCAGCGGCGACCTCACGGGCGGCATCGAGGCCGGGATCGCCGAAGCACGCGATGAGGTAACCGTCGCAGTCGGGATTCTCGGCGATGGCGCGAAGCAGGCCGGGAACGGCGAGGGCCTCGTCGTAGTGACTCTCGATCGACGCCGGACCCATCGACGACGTGACGGCGACGATCTCGCAATCGGGACGCGCAACCGACCGAGCCGCGGTCGCGATGATGTCGGTCATCGCCGACGAGGTGTTCGGATTGATGACGCAGATGCGCATCGGCGTCTCCTCACGTCGCCTCGGTGCTCGCCGGCGGGGTACGGGCCGCCGACACTACGGTAGGAATCGATTGTTACCCGGGAATTAACGCTCCCATATATTCCGGAGAGTGCCTCGGCCGGATACAGGTTTGTTCACCCGGATACAGGGTCACACTGTTGGAACGGTTCCGGACGCGGCCCGGCCGATGCGGTGTCGCACTATGTGCAAATCCGTGCCATCCCACGTCCGGCAGGACGCCGAGGCATCGAGGTGCGGGCGCCAGATCGTGCCGACTGGTGCACGAATTCGTTCCTTCGCTGTGATGGCCACGCCGCACGGTGATATGCAGAAGAGTTGGCCCGAAACGTGACCCGCCGGCGGCTCCCGGACCGATCATCGGCCGCCCGAGTGGACGAGCGCACCCGAAAATGGCTCTCCACCAGCGGATCAGGTCTTCGCGGAGGAAGTTCGCCGACGGTCCGCAACGCGCCGGAGTGGGTCGGTTCGACGACGTTTCTGACTGGCACATCGTCACTTGGACACCGGAGTTCGGTTTGACCTAGCTTTCAGCTCATGTCACGAAGTACACCGAACTCACGGTTGGTGATCCGAAATGTGAGCGTGTTCGACGGGCTGTCCGACACCGCCACCGACGCACGCGACGTCCTCATCGAGGGCGACCGGATCGCAGCGGTGTCCCAGTCCCCGATCGGCGATGCGCCCGGCACCGACACCGTCGAGATCGATGGCGGTGGCCGGTTCCTGATGCCGGGATTGACCGACGCGCACGTCCACCTGATGGGCAACGCGAACAGCTACCTCGACTTCGTGATGGGTGCGACCGGGCTGCTCGTGGCAAACACGCTCGCAGAGGCCAAGCGCATGCTGTATCGGGGTTTCACCTCGGTCCGGGACATGGGTGGGGACACCGCGCCACTGAAGACAGTGATCGACCGGGGTGATTTCGAGGGGCCGCGCATCTTTCCGAGTCAGGCGATGATCTCCCAGACCTCCGGCCACGGTGACTTCGCGTTCGTCTACGAGACGCCATATGCGTTCGGCGGTGGGCCGAGCCGCACCGACTCGATCGGGTTCACCCGGACCGTCGACGGCGTGGAGCGGGTTCTCACGGCGGTGCGTGAGCAACTCCGCAAAGGCGCGTCGCAGATCAAGCTCACCATCGGGGGTGGGGCGGCATCGATGTACGACCCGCTGTACACCCTTCAGTTCACGCCCGACGAGATGCGTGCGGCGGTGAACGCGGCCGAGGACTACGGCACGTACGTCGCGACTCATGTGTACACGGTGCCCGGCATCCGGCGTGCGATCGAGGCCGGGGTCCGATCGATCGAGCACGGCCACCTCGCCGACGAGTCGACCGTCGCACTGATCGGCGAGAAAGGCATCTGGCTGTCGATGCAGCCGTTTGCCGAAGACGACCATCACTATCCGGATCCCGATCGGGCGGAGAAGAACCGGCAGATCTGCCACGGAACCGAGGACGTGTACTCGTGGGCCAAGAAGTACGGCGTGAAGGTGGCCTTCGGCACCGACCTGCTCCTCGAGCCGCAGTCGGCGGCGAGGCAGAGCGTCATGGCCGCGCGCATGGGTGAGTTCTACTCCAACGCCGAGTCGCTGCGGATGCTCACCTCGGGCAACGCGGAGCTCTTCGAGATGGCCGGCGATCGCAACCCGTATGGCGCCGCTCGCCTCGGTGTCGTCGCGCCCGATGCATGGGCCGACGTCCTGCTGGTGGACGGAAACCCGCTCGACGACCTGTCGGTGCTCTCGGACCCCGACACCAATCTGAAGCTGATCATCAAAGGCGGCCAGATCTTCAAGAACACCCTCTGACCGATGCGGTCGAGTTCGACCCCACTGACCATCTCTGCACGGCCGCGTCCGGATCGGGCGGCCATCACGCCCGCATGTGCCGGCGACATCGAGGAGCGACCATGACCACGACCGACGACCGGTCGGACCCGAACAGCGGCGACGGGGTGCACGACGCACCGGGGGACGGCGTCCTGCTCGTGGCCGAGGACATCGAGGTCCGTGCATCCTGGGGTCACATCTTCGGCCCGACCAGCTTGCGAGTCGCCGAAGGCGGGGTCACGGTACTGGTCGGTTCGGGTGGCCGCGGCCGAACCGCGTTGCTGCTCACCCTCGCCGGTCGGATGAAGCCCTCGTCGGGGGACCTGACCGCATTCGGCCGCACCAACGATGCGCATCACCTCTTCGCCCGCGCCGCGATCGCCGACATCGACGAGGTCGACGGCATCGAGCAGGCCATCCGGGTGCACGACGTCGTCACCGAGCAGATCCGTTGGCGTGCACCGTGGTACAAGTGGGTTCGGCAATCCCGGCAGGAGGACCTGGAGCGGATCTGCCGCCCGGTCTTCGGTGATCTGGCGTTGCCGTCGATGGACGCATTCGTCGAGGAACTCCCCGAACTGACCGCGAGCCTCTTCCGGATCGCCGTGGCCAACGTGCATCGGCCGCCGCTGCTGGTGGTGGGCGGTGTCGATCGCCTGTCCCGTATCGACAGCACGCGCATCCTCACCGAGCGCCTCGTTGCGCTCGGTGCCGAGCAGACGGTCATCACCGCCGACGTCAACGGTGTCCACCCGGGTGCCGGTGTCCGTGAGGTGATTCGCGTCGAGAACCTCACCGACAACGAGTTCGCGATGCTGGAACAACAGGAACGGATTCTCTGACATGCTTGCTGCGTTTTCGCCGGGCAGCGATTTCAAGCGTTACTACCGCGGCCGCATGCCGCGTCTGGCGCTCATCGTCATCGTGTTGATGCCGCTCATGTATGGCGCGCTGTACCTGTGGGCATTCTGGAATCCGTTCGACGCCGTCAACAAGATCCCGGTCGCCCTGGTCAATTCGGACCGCGGAGCGACCGTTCAGGGGCAGCCTCTCGACGCCGGCAAGCAGGTGGCCGACGGACTCATCTCCTCCGACCAGCTCGACCTGCACGTGGTGTCTCCGGAGGAGGCAGCCGACGGCGTCGAACACGGCACCTACTACTTCTCCATCACCCTGCCCGAGGAATTCAGCGCCGACATCGCCTCTCCGGCAAGCGGTGACGCGCGTTCGGCACAGTTGATCTTCACCTACAACGATGCGAACAACTACCTCTCGACGGTGATGGGTCAGGATGCCGCCGAACAGGTGGTCAATCAGGTCGGCGCCCAGGTGGGTGCCACGACCTTCGACATCGTGATCAACGACGTCACCGGACTGATGCCCAAACTGGAGCAGGCGAAGGCCGGGGTGGACGAGCTGAACACCGGCATGCAGCAGGCGAACACCGGCGCCGGCGAGCTCGCCACCAATCTGGTCACCGCGAAGGACGGCGCCGCCGAACTCGCCGGTGGACTCAACACCCTTGACGACGCGGTGGTGCGCGCCACCGATCCGGTGCTCGCGGCGCTGAACTCGGGTGGCGGTGGGGGGATGTCGCCCGCCGAGATGACCGCACTGGTGAACCGGCTCGGGTCGGGCACCAGCGCGGTGGCCGATCAGCTGGGCGCCGCGCAGAACACGCAGTCGCAGGCATCCCAGGCGGTGTCGTCGGTCGTCACCCAACTGCGTGCCAGCTCGGATCCGAACATCCGTCGGCTTGCCGACGTACTGGCACCGGCGCAGAGCGCGCTGAGGACGCAAGGCCTCGGACCCGAGGCGAACAACCGACTCGCCCAGATCCGGGCGGACTCCGCCGCGCTGTCCCAGCAACTCGGCAACCCGCAGAGCCCGGTGCGGATCGCCATGGGGCTGTTGCAGAACGGCGGCCTGCAGTCCGACATCGTCGCAGCGCGCGGAGCTGCGGACGAACTCAGTTCGGGCGCGACCCAATTGAGTACCGGACTGGTCGAGCTGAGCAATGGTGCCGATCAGTTGTCCTCGGGCACAGAGCAGCTCGCGGCCGGGACGAGTGAGCTCGCCGGACAGGTCGACGAAGGCGTCCGAGCGGTGCCGCACTGGTCTGCCGACCAGCGCACAGCGCTCGCCAAGACGTTGGGTCAGCCGGTGGTGCTGGAGGAGAACACGCTCAACGAGGCGAAGACGTTCGGCACCGGATTCGCCCCCTTCTTCCTCGGTCTGGCGCTGTTCGTGGGCAGCATCATCGCCTGGATGTTGTTCACGCCGTTGCAGTCCCGGCCCATCGCGCAGGGCCTCGGATCGTTGCGGGCGGTGCTGGCATCCTTCGCGCCGACGTTCTTCGTGGGTTTCCTGCAGGCGACCATCCTGTACCTGGTCGTGGTGTTCGCCGTGGGCCTCCGGCCGGCCTATCCCGTGGCGACGTTCGCGTTCATGTTGCTCATGGTCGCCGTGTTCCTCGCGATGATCCAGATGCTCAACGCCGTGTTCGGACCTGCCGTCGGCAGGGTGGTGACGCTGGCCTTCCTGATGGTCATGCTCACCTCGGCGGGAGGAATCTATCCCGTGCCCACCACGACCGCACCGTTCCAGTACATCCACTGGGTTGACCCGATGACGTACACGGTCAACGGCTTACGACAGTTGACCGTGGGCGGCGTCGACCACCGACTGTGGATCGCCGTGGCGGTGCTGTCGGTGCTGACGGTGGTGTTCCTGGCCATCTCGACCTGGGCTGCCCGCCGAAACCGGCAGTACAACATGGATCGGCTCTACCCGCCGGTCGAAGTCTAGTGGGCCGTCATGTAGCCGAACCGTCTCCCGATCCGACCTGATCCCGACACCTGACCTATGGAGGTACCAATGACCGATCGCTCGCACACGAACGCCCGTGCCACCACCAACATCGGTGACACGCTGAACCTCAACCCGGTTTTCGTGCGACCCGGAGAAGCGACCGAACTCCCGAAGTTCACCATCCCGGAGGACATGAGCCTGCCGGAGACCGCGTATCAGATCGTGCACGACGAGGCGATGCTCGACGGCAACGCAAGGCTGAACCTCGCCACCTTCGTGTCCACCTGGATGGACGACGAGGCGAACAAGCTGTACGCCGAGACGTACGACAAGAACATGATCGACAAGGACGAGTATCCGCAGACCGCGGCGATCGAGGACCGGTGCTGGAAGATCATCGCCGACCTCTGGCATGTTCCGGACGTGGACAACTCGATCGGGACGTCGACCATCGGTTCGTCGGAGGCCGCGATGCTCGGTGGTCTCGCCCTCAAGCGCCATTGGCAGGCCCGACGTAAGGCCGAGGGCAAGTCCATCGAGAAGCCGAACCTGGTGCTGTCCACCGCCGTTCAGGTGTGTTGGGAGAAGTTCCTCAACTACTTCGAGGTGGAGCCGCGCTGGGTTCCGGTGAGCGAGGAGCACATCCTGCTCGACGGCCACGACCTCGAGAGCTACGTCGACGAGAACACCATCGGCGTCGTCGCCATCATGGGTGTCACCTACAACGGTCTCTACGAACCGGTCAAGGAGATCTCGGCCAAGCTCGACGAGATCCAGGAGAAGACCGGTCTCGACGTCAAGATCCACGTCGACGGTGCGTCGGGCGCCATGATCGCGCCGTTCTGCCAGCCCGACCTGGAGTGGGACTTCCGCGTGCCGCGCGTGGTGTCCATCAACACCTCCGGGCACAAGTACGGGCTGGTGTACCCGGGCCTGGGCTGGATCATCTGGCGCGACACCGACGCGTTGCCGGAGAGCATGATCTTCCACTGCAGCTACCTCGGGGGCGACATGCCCACCCTCGCGCTGAACTTCTCCCGTCCCGGCGCGCAGGTACTGCTGCAGTACTACCAATTCCTCCGACTGGGCCGCGAGGGCTACCGGCAGGTGCAGCAGGGGTCACTGGACGTGGCGCAATACCTGTCGTCGGCGATCGCCGAGATCGGGCCGTTCGATCTGGTCAGCAAGGGAGACACCATCCCCGTGTTCGCCTGGAAGCTGAAAGCCGGCTACACCGACAAATGGACGCTGTTCGACCTCTCGGACCGGCTGCGGATGAAGGGATGGCTGGTGCCGGCCTATCCGATGGCCGACGACCTCGCGGATCTGACGCTGCAGCGGATCGTCGTTCGAGCCGGACTGAGTCGGGACCTGGCCGACGCACTGTTGCGCGACCTCGAAAGTGAGGTCGCCTTCCTCGAAAACCTCGAGGCTCCGATGCCTCGCGAGGGGACCGGTTCCCACTTCCATCACTGATCCGACATCACCACGCGCGAGATTTCGCCCTCGCGAGTCACATCGGCTCGCGGGGTCGAAACCTTCTCGCGCGGGACCCGCGTCCGCCCCACGGCCGTTACGGCAGGAGACCGATGATGCCCACCCCGTCCGACACGCGAGGTGGCGATGACTGACGCCACCGCCGGCCGCTCGGGGTCGTCGGCGCCGACCTGGTCCGGGCGGATTCTCACGCCGACACCGAACAAGCAGTGCATGGGCTTCATGATCGGCTCTGCGCTGTTCGCTGCGGGATCGGCGCCGGGATTGGCCGGCATGATGGGCGCGTCGGCGGCGAACCTGTGTTTCTTTGTCGGCGCGTGGTTCTTCACCTTCGCCGCGTTCATTCAACTCGTCACCAGTGGGCCGGTAACGGTTCCGGTGTCCTATTCTCCGGGAACGATGGTGCGGGCCGAATGGCTGGCAGCCGCAACCCAGTTCGTCGGCACCTTGTTGTTCAATGTCAGCACCGGCGCAGCACTACAGGCACATACGATCGCAGCACAGAAACATCTCGTTTGGACGCCCAACGCAGAAGGCTCCGTTGCCTTCCTCATCAGCGGTTTCTTCGTGTTGATCGCGTATACGCGCAGTGACCGCGCGTGGGCGCCCAACCGTCGCGATTGGTGGTCGGGACAGATCAACATGCTCGGCTGTGTGGCTTTCGGTGTGTCCGCCGTCGGCGCATATATAACAACGAGTGGCGTCACGGTCGATGCGCTTCTCGCCAATCTGGGGACATTCGTCGGTGCACTCTGCTTTTTCATTGCCTCGTTGATCGTTTACCCGGTGTCGGCAATCGATGCGAATTCCAAGAATCGGGACCAAAGTCCCAATCCATGATCTGCAAGGGAGTGCGATGATCATCCGTGGGTCGGGGGGCACACTGACGAAGGAACCCTCGTGACCGTCCCCCAATCCGGGCTCGACCCAGCGATCATCGATCGTTGGTGGCGTGTGAACGGTGCCGGTGAGCGGTTGGGGACCAATCGGTCCCGACAGGTCCGGACCCGCGGCCGGCACGGCATCGAGACGTATGCAGAATTCGTCGACCTCGATGCGGGTGAGCCGGACGATTTCGAGCAGCTCGCCCTCTGGCGCCCGATGTCGAACCTCATCGCGTTCAGCATCCTGCAGACCGCGGTCCGCACCAGGCGGACCGCACACCACATTCGTGAGTACCCGTCGAACTTCCTCATCGTCGCGGTGCAGACGATGGGCAGTACGACCGGAACCGCCAACAACCGCGACTTCGTCTCTCGGCCCGGGCAGCTCACCGTCACCGACAGTCGCATCCCGTACGACCTGACCACCCATGGCGTGACAGACGCGACCGGCATCTGGGTGCCGAGCGAGCTGGTGGGCGGCGACATCGCCGGGGGCGCAACGGTAGCGCCCGTACCCCCGGACACCCTGCTCACGCGCTCGTGTGCCGGTTTGATCGTCCGAATCGCCCGGGACACCGCCTTCGGTGGCGCCGACGTTGACCTCGACACCGAGCTCGCGGTCATCGACGTCGTCCGCGCCATGTTGGAACAGGACAGTCCGCAGGACAACGATCTCCGTGAGAACCCGCTGTTTCTGCGAGAAGCCGTCGACGACCTGATCGAGCGTAACTTCCGCGACCCGACATTCGGTCCAGAGGTGGTGGCCCAACGCCTCCACATCAGTAGACGAAACCTCTACCGAGGACTGGAGGGTCATGACCTCTCCCTGACCGAGATGATCGCGGACCGACGACTCGAATTCGCTCGCGCCCTGCTCGCACAAGGTGACCGGGTACGTCTCGAGGGGATCGCCGAGTCGGCCGGGTTCTCCTCGGCGGCGACCTTGCGCAACCGATTCCGGGCCAAGTTCGGGATGACGCCCGACGAATACCGTCGCCAGATGGCCGACGTGCCCCCACATCAACTCTGTGGGGACGGCCCCAGGTGACCGAAGTCTACGGCGGCCCGCGTCGACAATTCGTTGCGTCACATGCCGTGCCGCCGTACTTCGCGTCCGCCGCAGGCTCGACTCTCACCCGGCCGGGGCTCGCGCGGGAGCGGGTGGATCGGTGGCAGGCCAGGTTCGTCGGTGCCGACTCGGGAGACGAAGTGCATCGCTTCCGCGGTTCTCGTGGCCTCGCCGACTTTCTCGGCACCCTGCATGTCACCTCGACCGACTCGGCGGGGTTCGACGCGATCGTCCACTCACGTCGCGTCGGTGCGATCACGATCGTCGATTGCATCGCGACGCCGTGCTCGGTGCTCCGCTCCACCAACGAGGTGGTCGAACCCGCCGATGCCGAACTGGTCCTGCTCATTCCCTCATCCGGGGGGCGGCTCACGATGCCGGGGCGGCCGGACCAGACTTTCCGCGCCGGGCAACTGGTCATCCTGAGCAGTGCCGAGCCCGCTGAGATGTCGGTGACCGATGTCTGCGAGACCGTGATGCTCACGGTCCCGATCGCCGCGCTCGGCCGCGAGTCGGCAGGTGTCCTACGCCGGCTGTCCCCGATATCGGCCGACACCGCGCTGGTCCGGGCCACAACCACCTTCCTGCGACGGTTCGGACAGACGCCATCGACACGCGTCACCTCGGAACGAACCACCGATGCGGCCCAGCGGGCGGTCATCGGACTGGTGACATCGGTTCTGGCCCAGCAGTCCTATCGGGCGCACTCGCTTGTCGAGACCACCCGGTCGATCCGAGAACGCACCCGCGAACTCGTGGAACGTCGATTCCGCGACCCGGACTTCGCGGCACCGGACGTGGCACGCGAACTCCACCTCAGCCGCCGCCAGTTCTATCGACACTTCGCGGGAAGCGGCACCACGCCGTCCGACGTCATCGCCGACCGGAGAGTGGCGGAAGTGCGGGCATTGCTGACCGACCGGCCGGACATGTCGATGTCCGAGGTCGCTCGGGCCGCGGGGTTCTCCTCGACGTCCACGATGCGTAACCGGTTCCGTGACCGGACCGGCGTCACGCCGGCCGAGTTCCGCTCGCAGCCGCCCGGCGAGCAGTGGGACAGCGAACCTCTCGGACCGGGCGAAGTCTGCCTGTAGTCGGGGCGGACCGCCGGTCAGTCATGGCGCACATCCAGCTCGGCCGAGGTCTCGATGATCGCACTCTCCAGCCGCCGATGATGGATCTGCGCGATCTCCAGCAGCGCTGTGCTGTCGCGCGCCGCGAACGCATCGAGCATCGTCGCGTGGTCGTCGTTCAATGCCTCCTGCGTCGCGGTGCCCACCGACCGCATCACCTGGAACGGCTCGGTGAGATTCCAGGTCGCGTTGAACATGTTGAGCAGTCGCGGCATCGCACACGGTTCGGTGAGTTCGCGGTGGAACTCCCGGGAGGTGATGTGGAAAGCTTTGCGGTCGTTGTACTTCACTGCGGTCACCAGGTCGTCGTGGCACCTGCGGGCGCGGTCGAGGGCGGCCGGGTCGATGCGTGTGACCGCCTGGGCGAGAGCTGCCTGCTCGAGAGTGCCGCGGACGAAGTAGATCTCGCGGAGTTCCTCGGTGGACAGCTGGCTGACCCGGTACGGGGAGTTGCGTTGGTGGACGACGAGTCCCTCACCCACCAGGGTCTTGAGCGCCTCGCGGACCGGGATGGGGCTGACCCGGAACGCGTCCGCGATCTCACCGGGCGGGAGCTGCACCCCCGGTGGCGCGCCACCGGACAGGATCAGCCGTCGCAGTTCTTCGAGGACGTTGGCGCGGGCGCTGCCCGTCCTGGTCTCGACGAGTTGTGCGATCAGCCGCTCGGTCATGCGCGAGCTCATCTGGGTCCTCCCGGTCGTCTCGGATGCTCGAGAATCCATCCGGCGACCGCTTCGGTGAGTTGCTGCTGATTGTGGCGCTTGACGATCTCGTGGCCCTCGTCGTTGAACAGCAACATCTCTGCGGTGGCACCGCGGGCTCGGAGTTCGTCGACCATCTGCTGTGATTCGCTCACCGGCACGTTGGTGTCGTGGGCGCCGTGCACCACCAGCAGCGGGGCGCGCACATCGGCGATCCGATGGATCGGCGACAGGTCGGCGAGCAGCTCTCGATCCGATTCGGGATGGCCGTATTTGGTGTAGGCGGCCACCGCTATCCATGGCTCGGTGTTGCGGAAGAACGACTCGAGATCGCTCATCCCACAGATCGCGATCCCGGCGGCGAACATGTCGGGATGGAAGGTGAGGCAGGCCAGCGTGAGATAGCCACCGTAGGAGCGTCCCGAGCAGTAGAGCGAGTCGGCGTCCGCGATGCCCTGCGACACTAGATACTCGGCGCAGTCGGCGGCGTCGTCGATACCCGCATACCGTCCGTATCGGTCATCGGCATGAGAGAACAGGCGTCCGTAGCCCGACGACCCGCGCACATTCGGTGCGAACACGGTGATCCCGGCGTCAACGAGCGGACCGAACAGGAAGTGGTAGTCGGGTCGTGTCTGGGCCTCCGGGCCGCCGTGGAAGTACAGCAGAGCCGGTGCCGGCGGGGAGCCGCGGTCGCGCTTCGCGCGGAACAGCCACCCCGACAACGGCATCCCGTCGCGTGCCGAGAACTCCACCAACTCCGGCTGCAGGGCACTCGAGCTGCCCGAACCGGCGACCACGTCGTCCCGTACCGCGAACACCTCGCGGGTGACGGTGTTGACCAGATGTACCAGAGGCGAATGCTGCGGGCTCGACACCGTGACGGCGACCAGGGTGCCGGCGGCGCTGATCGACAGATCGCTCGCAACGTCGCCGGGGAGCGGGATCGGTTCGTGCAGAGTCTGATCCGGCAGGGTGAGCACCTGAAGTTCGCTGCGCCCGCGGACGTTCCAGAGCATCGCCACGGTCGACTGGTCGTTGGACACGGCGAACTCGTCGACCCCGATGTCGCCGCGTTGGGCCAACACGCGGAACCGGACGCCGTGCTCGGCCACCTCGACGCCCAGCAGTCGGGGGAACTTGGCGTCGAAGTCGCTGATGACCAGCGCCTGCACGCTGTCGAGGTCGCGCTGTGCATCCTGCGGCGGGCCGACGAACACGAGGGAGGAATGGTCGAAGCCCTGATCGAGGATGTACCCGTGGTCGGTGACCGACCCGGGATCGTTGGGCAGCAGTGGGGTCATGGTGATCTCGCCGTCCACGGTGTCGACGCGCCGTCGGATCAGCAGCATGTCGCGATACCCACGCGGACCCACCCGCACCAGCGTCGCGCCCTTCCACGAATCGATCAGTGCCCCGCCGACCCGCACATCGAGGGTCATCGTCGTGGACGTTCCCGGATGCACGCGCAGGCTGTGCGCGGTGCCGTCGGAATCGGTCGCGGTCAGCAGCACCCAGTCGGTGTCCCAGCCGACGAGGGTGACGGTCCGGAACGAGCGGCCGTCGGGCCGGGTGGTGCCGACCCGGAACGCGGTGTCGTCCTCCGGATCCGTGGTCACCACCCAGACCTGATGATGCTCACCGCCGCTCGGTGCGATCTCGATCGCCAGCCACCGACCGTCGGTGGAGTGGACCACCCGGCGGACCGGGCCGTTGGCGCGCAACCGTACCCAGCGCAGGTCGCCGACCCCGTCGACCGAGAGAGAACGTTGCGCCGCACGGGGATACCCGGTCCCGTCGTCGACGATGTAGGCGAACGCCGAGCCATCCGGTGACACCGAGGGGCCGTAGGTGTGCCATCCGGTGTCGTCGAACCGGACCGTACGAGTCGGGGCGATCGCTCTCGGGTCGATCGTCGGTCCCGACGGAAAGGGTTCACGGGCGGTCATCGAGTGGTGACCGCTTCCATGCTCTGCAGCCACATCTCGAGCAGGGCGACCTGCCACAGTTCGTTGCCGTCGAGCGTGGTGCGGATTCCGTTGGGGTCGGCGAACAGTCGGTCGAGTGCTGCCGGCCGGTAGAGACCGCGATCGACTGCGGGTCGCGACCGCAGCGCATCGGTGACCAGGTCGAGCAGCCCGCCGTCGAGGTGCCGGATACCGGGCACCGGGAAGTAGCCCTTGGTGCGGTCGATCACCGCGGAGGGAAGCAGGCTTCTGCTGGCCTCCTTGAGTACTCCCTTGCCGCCGTGTGCCAGTTTCAGGTCGGGCGGACATGTCGCCGCCAGTTCGACGAACTCGTGGTCGAGGAACGGCACGCGGGCCTCGAGACCCCACGCCATCGTCATCGTGTCGACCCGCTTGACCGGGTCGTCGACCAGCATGACCGTGGTGTCGAGCCGCAGCGCGGCGTCGACTGCGGTCCGTGCGCCCGGCGCCGACTGGTGGGCGAGCGCGAATTCCCAACTGGGGTCGTAGTCCGCGTCGGCCAGATATTCGTCGTCGAGGAGGTCGCGGATCGCGCGGTGCCCCCGGTCGAAGAACACGTTGGCGTACGCCTTCGTGGTGTCCGCGCGTGCGGTGTCACGCAATGGCGGATACCAGGAATACCCACCCAGGATCTCGTCGGCGCCCTGGCCGGACTGCACCACCTTGATCGACTTGCTGACCTCTTCGGAGAGCAGATAGAAGGCCACACAGTCATGGCTGACCATCGGTTCGCCCATCGCCGCGATCGTGTCCGGGACGGCGGGCAGCAGGCGGTCGGTGCCGATGTGGATCTTGTGGTGGTCGGTGGCGAAGGTGTCGGCGATCAGATCGGAGTAGGCGTATTCGTCTCCGGACTCGCCTCCGGCGGAATCGAATCCGATGCTGAACGTGGCGAGGTCGTGCTGGCCCTGTTCGGCGAGCAGGGCCACCACCAGCGATGAGTCGACGCCGCCCGACAGCAGCACACCGACCGGGACGTCGGAGACCATGCGCCGCCGTACCGACGTGCGCAGCGAGTCCAGGAGCTCGTGCTGCCAGCGCCGTTCATCCCAATCGGCTCGATCGGGATGAGGTTCGAATGCGGGTGTCCAATAACGCTTCTCGGTGCTACGACCGTCCGGCGTGATGGTGCGGACCGTCGCCGGCGGCAGCTTTCGGATTCCGTTGTAGATCGTGTGTGGTGCCGGGACCACCGAGTGGAAACTGAAGTAGTGGTGCAGCGCAACGCGATCGATCGACGTGTCGACGTCGCCGCCCCGCAGGAGGGCCTGCACCGACGATGCGAACCGGAGCCGCCCGGGGGTCTCGGCGATGTAGAGCGGCTTGATCCCGAGTCGGTCGCGGGCCAGCGTCACCGTCCCGGAGTCGGTGTCGACGACGGCGAAGGCGAACATGCCGATGAGGTGGTCGACACACTGGGGTCCCCAAGCGTGGAAGGCCTTGAGGATCACCTCACTGTCGGCGTGGGAGAAGAATCGGTAGCCCTTCGCCTCGAGCTCGCCGCGGAGCTCACGATGGTTGTAGATGCAGCCGTTGAACACCAGCGCCAGCGCGAGTTCGGGGTCGACCATCGGCTGTGCGCCGCGTTCGGACAGGTCGATGATCTTGAGTCGCCGATGCCCGAGCGCCACCGACCCCTTCGCGAACACCCCCGAGCCGTCGGGCCCGCGTCGGGTCATCTCGCACGTCATCGCGTCGACCGCCGAGATGTCCGGAGGTGTTGCATCGAAACGGATCTCACCACATACGCCGCACATAGGTCATTCCTCTCCCGTTGCTGCCCGAATACCGTGCGCCCCGACATCCTGCACCCCGACACCCTGTACCCAGGTGTCCTTGCCTCCGCCGCCGCGTGACGAGTTGACGATCAGGCTGCCCGCCGGCGCCACCCGGCTCAACGCGGCCGGAGCGATGTGCGCGGTGACCTGACCGTCCTCGTCGCGCAGGTGCACGAACACCCGGAGGTCGACATGATGAGCATAGAAGCCGTTGCCGTCGAACGTGGGATGCGTGGACAGTGCGATCACCTCTTGCGCGATGTAGCGTTCGGGCTGGGCCATCAGGTCCTCGCGGCGCCGGGCGAGTTCTGCGTCCGAGCACTCCGGTCCGATCGTGATACCGGAACCACCAAGCCCGTCAATCGGTTTGACCACCAGGTGGGCCAGGTTGGCGAGCACGTGATCGCGCTGGTGTCGCTCGGCGCACAGCCAGGTCCGGACCTGTCCGATCAGCGGTTCCTCACCGAGGTAGTACCGGATCATCGCCGGAACGTGATAGTAGATCGCCTTGTCGTCGCCGATGCCGTTACCCAACGCGTTGACGATCGACAGTCGACCGGCGGCGAGCGCCGCCAGGATGCCGGTGCGTAGCGGCTGGTCGTCGAACCCCTTCGAGGACAGCAGCATGTCCTCGTCCATCCGGACATAGGCGGTGTTGACCGGCGTCCGCGTGGTGCCGTGGTGGACGAAGACACGTGCCCGGTCAGTGCTGTCGACCGCGTCGACCGAGATGTTCTCCGGTGTCGCGAGCTTCAGGTCGGCGCCGCGCGCCAACAGGGTGTGCTCGAACCACGCCGAATCGGTCCACCCCGAACTCAACATGATGTCGACACCATCGGGATCCGGGTCCGGCGGCGCGGCAGCGGTGATCGTGTCCCGGATCATGTGCGGCACACCGGCGACCGACATCGTCTCGGCCGGCATCGGCAACTCCGGAAGGAACTGGGTCATCAACGCGCGATTGGACATCGCGTACGCGATCCCCGACGGCACACGGAGATTGTCCTCGAGAACGAGGAACTGTCCGGGTGCGGGGGAGACCAGGTCCGTCCCGCAGATGTGCGTGCGCACCCGCTGCCATGACGGCACCCGGCCCGTCTGTCGGTATCCGGGCGCCCGGTCGAGCGCTTCGGGCGGGATGATGCCGTCCGCGACGATGCGCTGGTCGCGGTAGACGTCGACGATGAACGCGTTCAACGCCAGCGCCCGCTGCCGTAGGCCGGCGCCCACCCGCAGCCAGTCGTCGGCACCGATGTAGCGGGGGACGACGTCGAGGGGGAACAGTTGGGCGCGATCCTGGCCGCTCACCCGGAACGTCACTCCGTCGGTGCTCTGCTCGCGCTCGATCTGGTACTGCCGCTTGCGGAGTTCGACGGCGCCGAGGTCGGCGGCCGCGGACAGGATCTCCCGGTATCCCGGGCGAGCGATCGAGGCCCGGTCGACGGCCTCGTCATAGGACAGCCGTTCGGGGGTCTCGACCATCGGCACATCGGCGACGGGCTCGGCCCGCTGATAACCGTGCAGGAGTCGACCGTCGGGATCAAACGGCCGTGCCGCCGCCGTCAGGGTCCCCGCGGTCTCGGCGAGCAGGCCGTCGACGACGGCGGTGAGCCGGCCGGTGCGCCGCAGGATGCGGCGCTGCCGGGCAGACGAACTGCCCGCATCGATCGTGGCCTGGGTCAGTTCGTCGACGAGAGTCCAGTCGCCGGTCTCCTCGAGGATGGGTCGAAGCGACGCGGCCAGGTCGGCGACAACGTCGGCGGCGGGTCGTGGGGCGGCGCGTGCCACATCGATGAGGTCGCCCTCGAGCCCGGATCGTGCGGCCTGCCACACGGCCGCGCGGTACAGCGCGGGCGGGGTGGGCGCGACCGGGTCGTCGAGGCGGGCGGCCTCGCGGGTCACGAGGGCGCGAAAGAGCGCCGCGATCAGGGTGATCGTGTCGACCGACGGGCAGCTGTCGCAGACGCGGAGTTCCAGGGTGCCGACGTGCGCGGACGGCCGAACATCGAAGTACACCATTCCGGGGTCGGAGATCACCCCGCTGCTGATCAGGCGATCGACCTCGGCGTCATACTCGTCGGCGTCGCGTACCTCGGGAAACGGACCCGTCGTGGGCCAGCGTTGCCACACCAGGGTGCGCACGCTGGCATACCCGGTGTCGGAGCCGTCGGCCCAGAACGGAGAGCTCGCCGACACCGCGAGGAGCGTCGGGATGTGGTGGGCCAGGCGCGACGCCACCGCGACCGCCTCGTCGCGGTCGGTGACGTCGACATGCACTTGCGTGCCGCAGATGAGCTGTTCGCGGGCGAGGAGCTGATAGTCGGCGAGCATGCGGCGATATCGCGGGCTCTCGGTGACCCGCATCTGCGTCGGCACCGCCAGCGGCACCGAGCCGGCGGCGACGACGCCGATACCGAGCGTGCGGGCCGCGTCCACCAGCCCGGCCCGATGGGAGCGCAGGTTGTCCCGAAGATCGGTGAGGGTGTCGAAGACGCCGCTGTTGGCCTCGATGACGCAGCTCTGCAGTTCCTCTACATACGGACCGTCGTCGGGCAGGATCTCCAGCAGTTCCGGCGCGCGTGTCGTGAGCCGCGACGAACGCAGGTCGACGAGGTGGAATTCCTCCTCCACACCCACTCTGCGTGTTCCTCGGCGGAGATCGCCCGGATCGGCGCGCTCGATGTCCGCCGTCATCGTCCAAGCGTAGAAGTATCCGCGTGTGACGGCACGTCCAGCAGTCAGCGCTTGGCAGTCACCCAGGTGGTGATGTCGCAGTGCACGACCTCGGCTCCGTGCGAGTCGAGGACACGTACCTCGATCACGACGTCGGTGCCGTCGGCGATCGCATCGAAGTCGACCGGTTCGGCCAGGCGTGCTTCCGCGGTCAGCCGGGTCGTGGCCTTGGCGAGGTACTGCGTGGACATGGCCTTGGGGATCCAGCGGTGGCTTGCCGGAGTGGTCGCCTCCATCAGCATCCCCATCGCCGCCTCGGCGAGGTTGCACGCCGCGATCGCGTGAAACGTCCCGAGGTGATTGTGGACGCCGAACCAGTTGGGGCCGGTCACCCGGCAGAAGCCCGGACGCATGTCGGTGACATACGGCAGGACCGTGCCGAAGTACGGGACGCGGGCGACCATGCCGAGGGAGAACAGCGTGCGCCCGACGACGTTGTCGGGGAGGCGTCGGCGGAGGGCGTAGGTGGGGGAGGCGGTCATGGGTGCTGATCTTACTCGGGGGTAAGATCGGGTGGCCGATCGCCGACGGAACCCGGGATTTCGCCGACGGAACCCGCGATTTCGCCGACGGAACCCGGAATTTCGCCGACGGAACCTCGGATCGCGTCGAGAGAACCTCTGATCGCGTCGACAGAACCCAGAATTTCGTCGAGAGAACCTGGATGCACGTCGACAGAACCCGGAATTTCGCCGAGAGAACCTGGAGGGGGGTTGCGTCGGGACCGGGTTGGGGCGGTTCTCTCGACGAAATTCCGGGTTCTGTCGACCGCCGTGACAAGACTTGGCGAGGGTATGTGCGGGCGGATTTGAATCTGCACCCCGGGCTGGTGCATACTATTCGGGTTGCCTTGACCGGTGGACGCAGATCTCTGCGGCCTCGATCAGGTGAATGACTCCCAGGCCCCGGATTCCGGGCCAGGGCGTGTAACGCATGCGCCGAATCAGGTTCGTGGACACGACACGCCCGACCGCGGGTGCCGGAGCACAGCCGGCTCGCTCCAGTGGCGAGCCAACGTACAACGATAGATGAACAGCGTCGATCCCCGAATCTCACGCGGGTGATCATGTGCCCACCGACAGTTTGCGTCGGACCAGGTCACGCGGTGTTTGTCTGTCGAGAACAACTGACGGAAGAGGACACAGCGTGGCGGGACAGAAGATCCGCATCAGGCTCAAGGCCTATGACCACGAGGCGATCGACGCTTCGGCGCGCAAGATCGTGGAAACCGTGACCCGCACCGGGGCACGCGTGGTCGGCCCGGTGCCGTTGCCCACCGAGAAGAACGTCTACTGCGTCATCCGTTCGCCGCACAAGTACAAGGACAGCCGCGAACACTTCGAGATGCGCACTCACAAACGACTCATCGACATCCTCGACCCGACGCCGAAGACGGTCGACGCGCTCATGCGCATCGATCTGCCGGCCAGCGTCGACGTCAACATCCAGTAGGCGGGGGGCGAGAAGAAATCATGAGCAATCAGAGTTCGACCAAAGGCATCCTGGGCACCAAGCTCGGCATGACCCAGGTCTTCGACGAGAACAACCGTGTCGTCCCGGTTACGGTCATCCAGGCCGGACCGAACGTCATCACCCAGCTCCGTGACGCCGAGCGCGACGGTTACACCGCCGTGCAGGTCGCCTACGGTGCCATCGACCCGCGCAAGGTCTCCAAGCCGGTCGCCGGGCAGTACACCAAGGCCGGTGTCACCCCGCGCCGTCACCTCGCCGAGATCCGCATCGCGGACGTCTCGGAGCTCGAGGTCGGCCAGGAGCTGACCGCCGAGATCTTCGATGCCGGCACCAAGGTCGACGTCACCGGCACCTCCAAGGGCAAGGGCTTTGCCGGCGCGATGAAGCGCCACGGCTTCGCCGGTCTGGGTGCCAGCCACGGCGCGCACCGCGTGCACCGTGCACCCGGCTCGATCGGTGGCTGCGCCACCCCGGGTCGTGTGTTCAAGGGCATGCGCATGGCGGGCCGGATGGGCAACGACACCGTGACCACACAGAACCTGACCGTGCACAAGGTCGATGCCGAGGCCGGTCTGCTGTTGATCAAGGGCGCGATCCCCGGCCGCAAGGGCGGCATCGTGGTGATCCGCGACGCAGTGAAGGGTGGTGCGACCAAGTGAGCACCGAGACAAGCACGAAATTGACGCTGGACGTGAAGACGGCCGACGGCAAGACCAACGGCACCGTTGATCTGCCCGCCGAGCTGTTCGACGCCCCCGCGAACATCGCGTTGATGCACCAGGTCGTCGTGGCCCAGCAGGCCGCAGGTCGCCAGGGCACGCACGCCACCAAGACCCGCGGCGAGGTCCGCGGCGGTGGCGCCAAGCCGTACCGGCAGAAGGGCACCGGTCGCGCCCGTCAGGGCTCGACCCGCGCACCGCAGTTCGCCGGCGGTGGCACCGTGCACGGACCGCAGCCGCGCGACTACAGCCAGCGGACCCCGAAGAAGATGAAGGCCGCCGCCCTGCGCGGAGCCCTCTCGGACCGGACCCGCAACGAGCGCATCCACGTCATCACCGAGCTGGTGGCCGGACAGACCCCGTCGACCAAGTCGGCACGTCTGTTCCTCGAGGCGCTCAGCGACCGTCGCAAGTTCCTGGTGGTCCTCGGCCGCGAGGACGTGGCCGCCTGGAAGAGCGTCGCGAACCTGCAGAACGTCCTGCCGATCGCGCCGGATCAGCTCAACACCTACGACGTCCTCGATGCGGACGACGTGGTGTTCAGCGTGGAGACGCTCAACGCGTTCATCGCACAGAACCAGAAGGAGGCCTGAGATGGCTACGCAGGCTGACCCGCGTGACATCATCCTGGCGCCGGTGATCTCCGAGAAGTCCTACGGACTCATCGAGGACAACGTGTACACCTTCCTGGTGCACCCCGAGTCGAACAAGACCCAGATCAAGATCGCGGTCGAGAAGATCTTCGACGTCACCGTCACCAGCGTGAACACCGCCAACCGGCAGGGCAAGCGCAAGCGCACCCGCTTCGGCTACGGCAAGCGCAAGGACACCAAGCGCGCGATCGTGACCCTGGCCGCAGACAGCAAGCCCATCGAGATCTTCGGAGGACCGGTCGGCTGACCGGGACTCGCAGAACTGAGGGACTAGAACATGGCTATTCGTAGATACAAGCCGACGACCCCGGGTCGTCGCGGTGCCAGTGGCGCCGATTTCGCCGAGGTCACCCGCGACCATCCGGAGAAGTCGCTGGTTCGTCCGCTGCACAGCCGCGGTGGACGTAACGCCCACGGCCGCATCACCACCCGCCACAAGGGCGGTGGCCACAAGCGCGCCTACCGCGTCATCGACTTCCGTCGCCACGACAAGGACGGCGTCAACGCCAAGGTCGCCCACATCGAGTACGACCCGAACCGCACCGCGCGGATCGCGTTGCTGCACTACGTGGACGGCGAGAAGCGCTACATCATCGCACCCCGCGGCCTGAGCCAGGGTGCTGTGGTGGAGAGCGGCCCCGGTGCCGACATCAAGCCCGGCAACAACCTGCCGCTGCGCAACATCCCGACCGGTACCCAGATCCACGCCGTGGAGCTGCGTCCGGGTGGTGGCGCCAAGATGGCCCGCAGCGCCGGCGCAGCCATCCAGCTGCTCGGCAAGGAGGGCACCTACGCCACCCTGCGTATGCCGTCCGGTGAGATCCGTCGCGTCGACGTGCGCTGCCGCGCCACCGTCGGCGAGGTCGGCAACGCCGAGCAGAGCAACATCAACTGGGGCAAGGCCGGCCGTATGCGCTGGAAGGGCAAGCGCCCGACCGTGCGCGGTGTCGTGATGAACCCGGTCGACCACCCGCATGGTGGCGGCGAGGGCAAGACCTCGGGTGGTCGCCACCCGGTCAGCCCGTGGGGCCAGCCGGAAGGCCGGACCCGTAAGAACAAGGCCAGCGACCAGCTGATCGTTCGGCGTCGTCGCACCGGCAAGAACAAGCGATAAGCACAGGAGGGAGTTAGAGAATGCCACGCAGCCTCAAGAAGGGCCCGTTCGTCGACGACCACCTGCTTGCCAAGGTGGACACGCAGAACGAAAAGGGCACCAAGCAGGTCATCAAGACCTGGTCGCGCCGTTCGACCATCATCCCGGACTTCATCGGCCACACCTTCGCCGTCCACGACGGCCGCAAGCACGTGCCGGTGTTCGTCTCCGAGTCGATGGTCGGGCACAAGCTGGGCGAGTTCGCCCCCACCCGCACCTTCAAGGGTCACATCAAGGATGACCGGAAAGCGAAGCGCCGGTAATGACTACGCAGACCGATAATCCGACGGCCAAGGCGACCGCACGCTTCGTGCGGGTCACGCCGATGAAGGCGCGTCGTGTACTTGACCTGATCCGCGGCAAGAGCGTGGACGAGGCCCTCGACATCCTGCGGTTCGCCCCGCAGTCGGCTTCCGAGCCGGTGTACAAGGTCCTCGCCAGCGCTGTCGCGAACGCGGAGAACAACCTGGATCTGGATCGCCGGACCCTGGTCGTCGCCACCGCGTTCGCCGACGAGGGCCCGACACTCAAGCGGTTCCAGCCGCGTGCGCAGGGCCGTGCGTTCCGCATCCGCAAGCGCACCAGCCACATCACCGTCGTCGTCGAGAGCCTTCCGGAGAAGGCCACCGGCGGTCGCGCCCGCTCGCGTCAGCCGAAGAAGGGAGCTCAGTAGTGGGCCAGAAAATCAACCCGCACGGCTTCCGTCTGGGCATCACCACGGACTGGAGTTCGCGGTGGTACGCCGACAAGCAGTACGCGGAGTACGTCAAAGAGGATGTCGCCATCCGCAAGCTCCTGTCCACCGGACTCGAGCGCGCCGGCATCGCCAAGGTGGAGATCGAGCGCACCCGTGACCGGGTTCGCGTCGACATCCACACCGCCCGTCCGGGCATCGTCATCGGCCGCCGCGGCGCCGAGGCCGACCGGATCCGTGGCGACCTGGAGAAGCTGACCGGCAAGCAGGTGCAGCTGAACATCCTCGAGGTGAAGAACGCAGAGTCCGAGGCCCAGTTGGTGGCCCAGGGCGTCGCCGAGCAGCTGAGCAACCGTGTGGCGTTCCGCCGCGCGATGCGCAAGGCGATCCAGTCGGCGATGCGTCAGCCGAACGTGAAGGGCATCCGGGTCCAGTGCTCGGGTCGCCTGGGTGGCGCAGAGATGAGCCGCAGTGAGTTCTACCGCGAGGGACGCGTGCCGCTGCACACGCTGCGCGCCGACATCGACTACGGACTCTACGAAGCCAAGACCACCTTCGGCCGCATCGGCGTGAAGGTGTGGATCTACAAGGGCGACATCGTCGGCGGACGACGCGAGCTGAGTGCAGCCGCGCCGGCCACCGAGGACCGTCGTCCGCGCCGGCCCAGCCGGCCTCGCCGCAGCGGTGCCTCGGGCACCACTGCCACGAGCACCGATGCGGGTCGTGCCGCAGATGCTCCGGCCGAGGCGACTGCAGCGGCGGGCGCCGAGAAGCAGGAGGGCTGATTCATGCTGATCCCCCGTCGGGTCAAGCACCGCAAGCAGCATCACCCCAGCCTCAAGGGCCAGGCCAAGGGCGGCACCAAGGTGACGTTCGGTGACTACGGCATCCAGGCGCTGGAAAGTGCGTACATCACGAACCGGCAGATCGAGTCCGCTCGTATCGCCATCAACCGGCACATCAAGCGTGGCGGCAAGGTGTGGATCAACATCTTCCCGGACCGTCCGCTGACGAAGAAGCCGGCCGAGACCCGCATGGGTTCCGGTAAGGGTTCGCCGGAATGGTGGGTGGCCCCGGTCAAGCCGGGTCGCGTGCTGTTCGAGATGACCTACCCCAATGAGGAGACCGCTCGCGAGGCCCTGCGCCGCGCGCAGCACAAGCTCCCGATCAAGACCCGCATCGTGACCAGAGAGGAGCAGTTCTGATGGCACTCGGAGTGGCAGCCAACGAGCTGCGCGAGCTCAGTGACACCGATCTGGTCGATCGTCTGCGCGAGTCGAAGGAAGAGCTGTTCAACCTTCGTTTCCAGATGGCCACCGGCCAGCTCGACAACAACCGTCGTCTGCGGACCGTGCGTCGCGAGATCGCCCGGATCTACACCGTGATGCGCGAGCGTGAGCTGGGTCTGGCGTCGGGACCGGAAGGTGATGACGCATGAGTGAGGACCAAGCAGTGAGCGCAAGCCAGAACGTCGCGAGCGATCCGCGTGCGAGCCGCAAGGAGCGGATCGGCTACGTGGTGAGTGACAAGATGCAGAAGACCATCGTGGTCGAGCTGGAGGATCGTACGCGGCACCCGCTGTACGGCAAGATCATCCGGACCACGAGCAAGGTCAAGGCACACGACGAGAACGAGATCGCCGGTATCGGCGACCGCGTGCGGATCATGGAGACCCGCCCGCTGTCGGCGACCAAGCACTGGCGCATCGTCGAGGTGCTGGAGAAGGCCAAGTAAGAGGCCGTCACCGACACAGTCGACACGAGTGGCCCGTTCCCGAGAGGGAGCGGGCCACTCGTGCGTTCGCGGCATGTCAGGGCCCGACGGCCGGGGTGTATCGCATCAGCGTGACCCCCGACCCGAACGCCTCCGTCGAGACGAGCTGCAGGCGGGTGCCGGACGTGAACAGAGGCTTGCCCGCGCCCAACGCCGTCGGATGGACGAGCAGGTCGTACTGATCGACGGCGCCGATCCGCTGCAGGGCGGCGATGACGGCCAGGCTCCCGTACACCACGACGATGCCGTCGCCTGCCGCCTTGAGAGCGGCGACGGTGTCACGGTCGAGTGAGTCGAGACGGGACGTGTTGTCCCAGTCGGTGATCGCGCCGGATCGGGAGGCGACGATCTTCGGCATCTCGTCCACCCGCTGCGCGTAGGCGCGGGTCTCGGGCGGCTGATCCGCGTCGCGCGCGATCGGGGGCCAAGCACCGGCGAAGTCGGCGTGGGTCACGCGGCCGAGGAGCAACGTCTCGGCGCTCATGACCAGCGACGTCTCATAGGCCGCCATGTCGTCGTCGGGTGCGAGCCAGTCCATCTCGTCGTCGACGCCGGCCACGTACCCGTCGAGCGTGGTCCACATCGACACCACAATTCTGCGCATCAGGGCTCCTCGGTGAATCGCCAGCGCGTCGCGGTCAGGCCGTCCGCGCCGTAGCCGAAGGCGCGGGTCGGTGTGATCGAGAAGAAGAAGTACTCGGGCGCGCCGGGAAGGCCATCGTCCCGGACGACGCCGTCGCCGACGGTGAACTCCCACGCGTACTTCGACAGGAAAGCCGAGGAGACGGACCGAATCTCGTCGTCGTCGGTTGTGTGCCTGGCAATTCCTTCCACCACGAGGTCGAGATCGTCGCAGGAGACCGTGATGACGCAACGCGGATCCGCAATCAGGTTGCGTCCTTTGCGCGATGTGGGACGGGTGGTGAGGTACGGAGCATCGCGCACCCACACGGCCATCACGGGCATCACATGTGGCCGCCCGTCCGAACGTGCCGTGGACAGCCAGATCTTCGGAGCAGTCTCCAGGCACCGACGGGCGTCGCGCCATGGTTTCACCGTCGACTCATCCGTGCTCATCGGCGTCGCGTCGGACGGCGTGAAGAGTGTTTCGGCTTGTGGGGCGCCGGTCATGTGAATGCCACCAGTGCGAGAACCCCGATGCCCAAGCTGATGTCCAGCGCGGCACACCATTCCGCGAGTGACCGCGACACCACCGCCTGGCGGCGCCAATGAGCGATGTCCCACGCGCCGTGGAGCAGAAGTCCGACCGCGATGACCACCTTGGCGACGGTCACGTCGAGGAACAGGGCGCCGATCGCCGCGGCGTGGAAAACCGATGCACCCCACGGTTGCCATCCCATCTCGGGTGGCGGCGGCCGCCAGCGACCGGACGCGACACCCACGCCGACGGCCACGACGGTGACGCCGACGAGGATGACCACCGCCGGCGCAGACGCGGCGTCGGCGGCCAGGTACACAACCGCGAACAGCCCGGTGATCGGCCACGACCAGGACGTGCGGCCGGTGAAGGCGATCAGTGCGTAGCAGGTTGTCGCGATCACCAGGACCGGCAGAATCCCGTCGATCGTGTTCGGGTCGTCGGTGACGATCGAGAACACTCCGAGGGAGAGCCCGGTCGCCACCGGCCACCATCGCAGCGGTGAACGGTGAGGCCGCAGGCGTTCGGAGTTCCGTTCCTCGGTGGGGGCAGGACGTGACATGGGCGCTCCTGGAGACGGGTCGTCGTTGCTTGACGACGGCAATAACTCGAACATGGATGTTCAATTTGGGACCACAGTAACTCGAACATGCGTGTTTGAGAAGCGTCACCTGGTCAGGCATCATGTGTTGGTGGCGCAGACCGACCCGAACACGCAGACGGGACCGAACAGTGCGAGGCGTGCAGACGCCCGGATGAACGCCGCCGCGATCGTCGATGCCGCGACCCGATTGCTGGCGCGCGACCCCGATGCCAGTCTCGCCGACATCGCCCGCGAGGCCGGGGTGGGCCGGGTGACGCTGTACGGGCACTTCGATTCCCGTGCGACGCTGATCGCCGCAGTGGTCGACGCCGCGATGGCGCGCGCCGAGACCGAACTGTCCGACGTCGACCTCGACGGTGATTCCGTCGAGGTGATGCGCCGGCTTCTCGGGGCTTCCTGGCGGCTCACCCATCGCCACGGGGCGCTCGTGCAGGCGGCGGAGAAATCGCTGGGTTCGGAGGACCTCCACGAGGCTCACCTCGAACCGATCGCCCGGATGCGGACGCTGCTCGAGCGTGGACGTGGCGCCGGTCGCTTCCGCGACGACATGCCGTTGACCTGGCAGATCACCACGATTCAGGACATCCTGCACGGCGCCTCGCGCGCGGTGTATCGCGGTGAGCACACGCCGGACGCGGCCGGCGAACTCATCGAGACAACAGTGCTCGCCGTGTTGTCGCCGCCGACGGTGGAGTAGGACACCGGGCGGGCGCAGCCGCGTGGTGGGCGCGTATCGGGTCCACGTCGAAGCGCTCTGTGCTGCATAATCCGAACATGCCGATCGGCGCGGACGCGGACGCGTGATGACCGAGTCAGCTGTCGCCGTCGTCTGCCTTCTCGTGTTGATCTGGGCGGTGCTGTCGCGCATGCTGACCCGCCACGACGTCACCGGGCCGCTGCTGTTCGTCGTCGCCGGTTACCTCCTCGGCAACCCGGACTGGGGACTGTTGACGATCGATGTCGACACGTCGATCGTCCACACTCTCGCCGAACTGACCCTCGGACTCGTGCTGTTCACCGACGCATCCCGTGTCGACGTGGGACGGTTGCGCCGCGCCGTGCGACTGCCGGCCCGCCTGCTGTTGGTGGGCCTGCCGCTGACCATCGGCCTCGGGACCGTGGGTGCAGAGGTGATGTTCAGCGAATTCGGCTGGGGGCTGGCACTGTTCGTCGGTGCGGCGCTGGCCCCGACCGATGCCGCGCTGAGCGTGCAGGTGATCGATGACGAACGTATCCCGCGCAGGCTGCGGTTGTCCCTCAACGTGGAGAGCGGCCTGAATGACGGTATCGCGACTCCCGTTGTGACGCTTGCGATCGCTATCGCGGCGAGCGCTCTGGGCGTCGCCGGAGCCGACGCGATCACGGTGGGCGAGGCGGCGGTCGAACTCGGCCTCGGCATCGGGATCGGTGTCGTCGTCGGTGGACTCGCCGCGTGGGCGATCAATCAGTCGGCGGCTCGCGATCTCTCCTCGCCCAAGACCCGGCAGATCGCCGCGCTGGCCACCGCGGTCGGTGTGTTCGCGCTCGCCATCGGCGTCGAGGGCAACGGCTTCATCGCCGCCTTCGTCGCCGGCATGACCTTCGGCTACGTCCTCGACCGGGAGCGTGTGGAGGACAGACGAACCGGACCGGCGGGCGGTGATGCGGCACGTCGGCACGGTGACGACACGACGGTCCTGGAGGTACTGCCGGAGCTCGGTGGTGAACTGCTCGCCCTGGTCGTGTGGTTCCTGTTCGGTTCGATCCTCATCCCGCTGGCGTTCCACGTCGTCGAGGCGGGTGATCTGGCGCTGATGGCGGGCTACGCGGTCCTCAGCCTGACCGTATTCCGGATGCTGCCGGTCGCGGTGTCGCTGGTGGGCGCCGGACTGCGCGGCCGAGACGTGCTGATACTGGGGTGGTTCGGGCCGCGTGGGCTCGCCTCCGTGGTGTTCGCCCTGCTCGGCGCCGAACAACTGGGCTCCGACCCCAACGCGCAGGCTGCGGTCGCGGCGATCGGCGTCACCGTACTGGCCAGTGTCGTCCTCCACGGCGCGACCGCCGGACCGGTGGCTCGTCGCTATCCCCAGGACGGCCAACCCGCGACGCCAGACGACGGGCATGTCCGCATGCGGCCCAGTGGTGTCCACCGGTGGCGTCGGTGACCGCGCATCGGCGGCTGCCTGCCTCGCCACTCATCTACGAGATCAACACGTGGCCATGGCTGGCCGAACTGACTTCGCGTCTCGGCACGGAGGAGGCCGGCGCGGCGATGACACTCGCCGACGTCGACGACGAGACCTGGGATGGCATCGCCGCCGGCGGGTTCGACGCCGTCTGGCTGATGGGCGTGTGGCGGCGCAGCCCGGCCGGGGCCGACATCGCGCGCGCCGACCGCCCACTGATGGAGTGGTTCACCGAGTCACTGCCCGATCTGCGCGACGACGACGTGGTCGGGTCGCCATATGCGGTGCGCGAGTACATGGTCGACGAGCACCTCGGTGGGCCCGACGGCCTGGCTCAGGCGCGGCGTGCGCTCGCCGACCGCGGGCTGGCGCTCATCCTCGATTTCGTGCCCAACCACGTCGCCACCGACCATGCGTGGGCGAGGACGCATCCGGTGTGGTTCGTCCGGGGTGACCGTGCCGACCTGACGGAGCAGGCGGGGTCGTTCACCGAGATCGCCGGCCACGTCATCGCGCACGGCCGCGACCCGTACTTTCCGGCATGGACCGATGTGCTGCAGCTCAACGCCTTTCATCCGGACCTGCGGGCCGCCCAGATCGACACGCTGCGGTCGATCGCGCAGCAGTGCGACGGGGTGCGCTGCGACATGGCGATGCTGATGATGTCCGACGTCTTCGCCGGCACCTGGGGCGAGCGGGCCGGGCCGGCGCCGGACACGGACTTCTGGCCTGCGGTCATCGACGCCGTCCGGGCCGAGCATCCCGGCTTCACGTTCATCGCCGAGGCGTACTGGGGCACGGAGGCAGCGCTGATCGATCAGGGTTTCGACCTGTGCTACGACAAGTCGCTCTACGACACGCTCCGCGACGACCCGGGCTCGCTGCACCGACATCTGGGCACCGATGAACTGGGCGCCGCTGAACTGGCCACCGACGATGCGCGTCCACCCACGTTGCGGTTCATCGAGAACCACGACGAGCCGCGGGCACCGGTCGCGTTCGACGGACGTGATCGCCAGGCCGCGGTCACCTTCCTCACCCTGCCCGGTGCACGGCTGATCCATCAGGGCCAGATCACCGGGCGTCGTACGCGTCTGCCGGTCCAGCTCGGCCGGATGCCGGCGGAACCGGTCGACTCCGAGCGCGCCCTCTTCTACCGCGCGTTGCTCGACGTCCTGCGCGACGACGCGTTCGGTTCCGGCGCATTTCGGTCGTGTGAGGTCGCCGGACCCGACGCCGTGATCTGCTGGACGCGTACCGGCGATCGTCGATGGACGGTCGTCGTCAACATGTCCGCGACGTCGACGTCTGCCCGTGTCCTTCCGGCCTGGATTACCGGCGACGACGTCTCGTTCCTCGCGCCGGGAGCGCGGGTCGTCGACGTGTTCTCCGGGCAGCGGCTGCAGGCCGATGCCGACGGCGGCGTCGGGCTGTTGCTGTCGCCGTGGGGCTGGTCGGTGCTGCGGTGCGGTACTGGCGGGCTCGACATGTGGTGAGGCCGGCCTTGGCACCCGGTTGTCGGCAGGGTCATCATGTCCGTGGAGAGCGAGTACGACCAGCAGATCGGGGAGTAGGTGGCCACGCCGACGATGACACGGCCGGCGTCGACGGGATCGGCGCCGGTGCGGCCGTGGCGTCGACACCTCATCGGCCCGACCGACGGGTCGGATCTCGCGCGCATCCGCCGATACGGGTCGCGGTTCATCGGGTGTGGGCTGCTCGTGTTCACCGCCGGACTGACGCCGCTCATCGTCGCGCAGGCCGAGGTGACCGCGGCCTGGTGGCCGCCGGTCAGCATGCTGCTCGTCTCGGTGCCGGCCCTGCTCGTCATCGTCGCGAGCTACCGCCCACGCCTGCCCCATCTCACCGCACTCGCGTTCGGCTGCAACCTCGGTGTCGCTGTCGCCGTGGCACTGTGGTTCGTCGCGTGGACCGGTGACCTCGCTCCGGATGGGTCGTCGTGGAGCGTGTGGCTGGTGCAGTTCCCGGGGGTCGCGGGCCTGCTGTTCGGGATGACCGGACACCCGAGACTCGGCGTGGTGCACATCGTCGCGATCACGCTGCTGGCACAGACCGCCAATCTGTTCGGGCTCTACGGCGAGCTCCGGCTCGATCTCTATCTCGGCTCGCTGTTGCAGATGGCTCTGACCGTCGTGTTCCTCGCGGTCGCTGTCGTCACGGTTCGGACGGCACGGTTTCTCGACGGGTCGCGTGCCGCCGCCATCGAGCAGGCGGCGGCGTCGGCCGCGTCGGTTGCCCAGGATGCCGAGCGGTCCCGCTTCGCCGCGCTGATCCACGACAAGGTGATCGCGATCCTGCTCGCCGTCGACGTGGGCCGACCGCAGCGAGGTCTGCGCGCCCAGGCGGCCTCGGCGTTGGACGAACTCGACCGCCGCGACGACGACGAACCGTCCACCACGATCGGCGCCGACGAGTTCGTGCATCGCATCCGGTCGGCTCTGGCGTCGATGGGTGACGACATCGATCGCGAGTTGACGATCGAGCCCGACTCGACCGGACCACATCCGGGCGACGACACCGTCGCCCGTTCTCCCGGCGCCTACCCGACCGACGTCGTCACCGCGATCCTCGATGCCATGTGCGAGGCGATCCGCAACGTCCGGCGCCACGCAGGTGGCGACGCATCGTGCCTGGTGGTCGGAAACCTGCGTGCCGACGAGGTCTCTGTCGCGGTCGTCGACGACGGATGCGGCTTCGACCCCGCCTCGGTTCGACCGGAGCGGTTCGGCGTCGCCGTCGGCATCCGACGACGAATGGAGTCGATCCCCGGTGGTTCGGCGCAGGTGCAGAGCGCCCCCGGGCGCGGCACCACCGTCATCCTCGGTTGGCTGCGTGAATGCCATGACCACGAAGCGGGCCGCCACCACGGTGTATCCGGGACGGAACCGGCCGCAATGCCCCGGCGCCGGTCCGCGATCGCCGAGCACGAGACGTCGGTCGAGCCGATGTCCGACGACGCCGTCGACATCTTCGGCCTGCGTTCTCCGCAGGTGGTGCGCGCATTGCTGGCGCTCGGCGTGACGTATGTGATCGTGACGATCGGGTCCGGTCTGGAGATCCGGTCGGTGTGGAACTGGGTGGGTCTGACCGTCGCGTTCGTGGTGCTGGCCGGCGACCTCGCCCTGCTGACGCGTCGCCGCGGCGACCCGCTGCCGCTCCGCGACGGGTGCGGCGCACTCGCGCTCATGGTGATCGGTACGGGGACTGCGTGGTGGTCGGTACCGGCGGCCACCTTTGAACCGGCCCAATGCCTGCCCGCGGCGATCGGCGGGATCGTGGTGCTCGCGTTGCTGGCCATCCGTGGACGGGTCGGCATCGCCTGGGTCGGTGCGGTCGCGATGAGCTTGTCGGCCGGGATCTGGGGATGGGCCCGCGACATCGGCTTCGTCGACGGAATCGCCTTCACGTCCTGGGTGTACCCGGTGATGTTGTTCGCGTCGCTGTTCGCGGTGATGCTCCGACCCATCGCCGCAGGCATCCGCACCCTGCGCGCCCGAGCGGTGCGGTTCGCCGCCGACGACGCCGCGCTCGCCGCGGCCACCGACGAGCGCGACCGGCAACTGGCGCTGCTCGACCGCGAGGCTCGACCGATGCTGCAGAAGGTCGCCGCGGGCCACGTTTTCCGCGCCGACGAAGTGGCGCTCGCACGACTCATCGAAGCCCAACTGCGCGACGGCATCCGGGCCCCCGCATGGCAGTCCGGACAGGTGAGGGCGGCCGTGTGGCAGGCGCGACGGCGGGGGGTCGCGGTGGTACTGCTCGACGACGGCGGCATGAACGATGCCCGGGGACTACAGGCCCGGCTCGACGACCTGGTCGTCGCCGAACTCGCGAAGATGCGATCCGGTCGCGTCACCGCCCGCGTGATGCCGCCCGGACGGGCCACCCGCGCGACCATCGTCGCCACCGACGACAGCGGTGTCCGACGTCACGACTGTGCCGCCGACGGCACCCTCACCAGCGGCTCCGGCGCGCTCACCTGAGCGGTGCGGTCACCGGAGTTCGGCGTCCAACCACCGCAGGATCTCTGGCGTCGGGTTGCGGGAGTCATCCGAGTACTCGGGGTGCTTGCGCAGGAACGCCGCCACCATCGGGCACACGCCGACGATCACCCGCCCCTCGTCGCGGGTGGCGTCGAGCGCCTGGTGGATGAGGATCGTGCCCAGCCCGCGGCCGCCGAACTCGTCGGCGACCTCGGTGTGGAAGAACACGCGCTGCGGTGTTCCGGCCGCGTCGCGGTCCCGATAGGCGGTGAATCCCGCCGTGACCGGGTCGCCGGTGGCGTCGGCGACCGCGATCTCGAATCGCTGCGCCGGTGGGTTCTGGGAGACCGTGGTGGCGGCTCCGGTCTTGTCGGTGGCCATGTCCGAGAGCCTACGGCCCGGGAGGCGCCATCGTCCGAACCACGGAACCCGAGGTGGTCCGCGATGTTCCGGCCCAGGTGAGCGACCGGTACGATCAGGAAAACCTGGCGGACCGAAGGCATCACTCGACCCGAGAGGAACGACACCTCAGATGACCAACCCGTTCGACGACGAGAACGGACGTTTCTACGTCCTGGTGAACGACGAGAACCAGCATTCGCTGTGGCCGACCTTCGCCGAGATCCCGGCCGGCTGGACCAAGGTGTTCGGCGAGGAAAGCCGCGCGGCCTGCCTCGAGTACGTGGAGCAGAACTGGACCGATCTGCGGCCGAAGAGCCTGATCGACGCCATGGAGGCGGATCGCGCCGAGCGCGCGGCGGAATGACACACCCGGAATGACACACCCGGAATGACACGCCGTGGACGCGCCGTGATCCGCTGCGAATCCGTCGCGCCTGCCTGACAGACCCGCATCGAACTGTCATCATTTCCTCACGGAGAACTTTCCCCGGAGCATCGTGAAGGTTCTCAGTGGTGGAAAGCGGGTCAGCATGGCCAGAGAACCAGGATCCTGGCAGGCCGCACGACTACGTGCGACCCGGGACGAGGTCGCCCGCCGCGCCGAGATCACCCCGACGCTGACCGCGGTGCGGTTCAGCGGGCAGAGCGCCACCTACCGCGACCTGTCCCGCGCCCTCATGCGCTACGGGATGGTGTCCGACCTCAACGGCCTCGGCATCGGTTCCACCATCTGCGCGGCGATCCTGCATTGTCTGCCGCGCATCGGCCGTCTCGGCGAGCCCGCGGCCGTGGCCGTCACGGTCAGTCAGGTGATCGACTGGCTCGCGCGCGACCTCGGCGACGGCGAGACGGGCCTACGCGCCATCGGGTGACCGTCGCCTCCACCACAATCAGCGGGATACGGCGATCAGCGGGACACCTCGATACCTGCCACCGGCCCGTCGGCCGACCACGGGAAATCGATCCACTTGTCGGTGGTCCGCCAGCTGTAGTCGGGTCGGGTGATGGTGTGTGGCTTCTGATAGATCACCGCGTTACGGACCTCGGCGACACGTCCCTGGTTCTCGCAGTAGTCGTTGACCAGTTTCAAGGTCTTGCCGGAGTCGGCGACATCGTCGACGACCAGTACGCGCTGGTCGACGAGACCGCTGCTCTCCAACAACGACGGCAGCAGTACCGGCTCGGCCAAGGTCTCGCCGATACCGGTGTAGAACTCCACGTTGAGTGAGATCAGGATCTTGCATTCGAGCGCGTAGGCCAAAGCTCCGGCCGGGATGAGTCCGCCACGCGCGATCCCGAGGATGATGTCCGGGACGAATCCGTCGTCGGCGACCATCTGGGCGAGCGACCGGCAGGCGTCGCCGTTGAGTGCCCAGGTGAGGATCTCCCGATCCGGCAGTGGGGTGTCGGCCTGTTCGATGTCCATGGGACAACTCTGCCAACTGTTGTCCCGCCGTGCGCGACAAACCCCGGGTGAGTGCTGCCGATCAGCGGGCCGTCGCGGCCTTCCGGTAGCCATGCAGCGCCGGGTACAGGCACACGCCGATGATGAGGACCGTCCAGATCGTCACCTTGATCATGTTCTCCGCGATGGGTCCCCCCGCAGCGAGGGACCGCATCACCTCGATCGTCGGGGTCATCGGCTGGTTCTCGACGATGGGTTGCAGCCAGCCCGGGTACGCGTCGACGGGTGAGAACCCGGAGTTGAAGAACATGAGCACGCTCGACACCAGCGACAGGAGCGGGACGAGCGGAGCGGACGGGCGTGCGCTCACGGCGAGGGCGAGTACCAGGGTCGCGTAGGCGACGCCGTACATCAGCGCGACCCCGAAGATGCCCGCGACCGCGATCACCCCGCCGGTGATGTCGAATCCGATGGTGGTGCCCACCGCGATCAGGAGGGCGGTGACCACCACGATGCGGAGCATCTCGCTCATCAGTCGGGACGTGAGGTCGGCGGCCCGATTGATCGGGAGCACGTAGAGCCGCGACAACAACCCGGTCCCGCGTTCCTGGTTGAGCCGGATACCTGCGGCGACCGATCCGAACATGGCGCTGACCAGGATGACCAGCGGCACGGTCCCGTACGTGCTGTCCTGACCCGTGGCGCTCCCGATCGCATCACCGAGAACCACCTTGAACATCAGCAGCGTCAGGATCGGTACGAGGACCAGCTGGAGGAACGTCGCCTTGTCTCGCACCATCACCGACACCTGTCGCCAGGCGAGGACCACGCTCTGGGTTGCCCAGGCCCGCACCGTGCTCTCCCGCGGGGCGGACGCAGCCGGAGCGGACACGGTCGGGGCTGATCCAGTCGGAGCGGACACGTCCGGGCCTGAGGCCGCCAGGACTGATGTCGCCGGGGAGGTGGTCGGGGTGTCTGCCGCGGTCATCGCACCGCCCTCCGGATGCCGATCGCGGTCAGCACCACACCGACGATCGCCAGACCGATGCACCACCAGATGGTCGGTGTCAGGATCTCGAGGGTGACGGTCCCGTCGCTGAGGGCGCGCATCGATGTCGCGAACTGTGAGATCGGCTGATTGCGGACGAACGGCTGAATCCATTCGGGGAACTGGTCCTCGGGCACGAAGCCGGTCGAGAGCAGGCCGAGTACCAGGATCGGCAGCGACAGTGCCTGACTCGTCGCCTCCGGGCTGTTGGACAGCAGCCCCAACGCGTCGGCCAGCACGGCGATCAGCACCCCGACGGCGAGGACCACGGCGAACAGGCCGATGGTCTCCAGTGCCGAGCCAAGGGGTCGCCATCCCATCACCAGACTGGTGGCGGCCGCGCAGGCCACCGAGATGATCAGGAGCACGGCGTTGGTGCCCAGCCGGGCCAGGGTGGGGATCGCGATCGGCATCGGCATCGTCCGGAACCGCGTGTTGATGCCCTTGGTGGTGTCCACCGATGCACGCATCGCGGCCGACGAGGCGACGAAGCTCACCGACTGCAACGAGATGATCGGCATCAGGAATGCGGCGTAGTCCATCGACGGGTCCGCGTCCATGATCGTCCGCAGCGGGAGATAGAAGCAGATCGCCAGCAGCACCGGCGCCACGAATGCGAACACGATCTCGCCGTTGCGGACCATGGCGCGCAACCCACGGGCGGTGAGCGTCCACCACTGGATGACCCCACTGGTCGCGGGGCGCCCCACCGCCAGGCCTCCGGCGGCCACCCCGCTCGACGTCATGCGGGATCGTCCGCGGTGGCCGGTGAAACAGGTTGCGCGACAGCCGGATTGGTCAGGGAGGGATCGGTCAGGGCGAGGAACACCTCGTCGAGGCTGGGGCGGCGCAGTGCCACGTCGGAGAGCCGGATACCCGCGCCGGTCGTGCGCTGCACGATCTCGACCAGGGTGTCCGCACCGTCCGGAGCCGGCACCGCGAGGCTCGTCCGGTCCGCGGCAACGGCGCCGGTGGTGTCGGCCACCAGGTCGCCGAGACACTCGAGGAGCCGGTCGAGATCGGCCGGATCGGCGGGGGTGACCTCGTAGTGCGATGCGCCGGTGGCGGACTTCAGTTCGTCGGCGGTCCCCGAGGCGATCACCCGTCCGCGATCGATCACGACGATGTGATCGGAGAGGGTGTCGGCCTCTTCGAGATACTGCGTGGTGAGCAGTGTGGTGACGCCCTGGTCGCGCAACGACTCGACGAGCTTCCACACCTCCTGCCGACTACGCGGGTCGAGTCCGGTGGTGGGTTCGTCGAGAAAGACGACCTCGGGCTGCGTCACCAGGCCGCAGGCGATGTCGATCCGGCGACGCATCCCGCCGGAGTATTCGCCGACGCGTCGCCCGGCCGCGGCGGTGAGGTCGAAGGACGTCAACAGTTCGTCGGCGCGCGAGCGGGCAGCAGATTTCGACAGGCCCATCAGTCGACCGAAGAGGATGAGGTTGTCGCGACCGCTGAGCGCTTCGTCGAGGGCGGCGAACTGTCCGGTGAGCATGATCGAGCGACGCACCCCCGGGGCGTCGGATGCCACGTCGTGTCCGGCCACCGTCGCCGAGCCGCCATCCGGTTTGAGCAGCGTGCACAGCATGTTGACGGTCGTCGTCTTGCCCGCCCCGTTGGGGCCCAGCAACGCGAGGATCGAGCCCTTCGCGACGGAGAAGCTCACCGATTCGACCGCCACGTTCTCGCCGAACCGCTTGTGCAGGCCGACCACCTCGATGGCGGCGGGCGGCGAATCGGTCCCGTCGCGATCGGGGACGGGACTCTCGCTCCCGTCCCGATCAAGCGTCGGCTCGGCCGGCACGCCGGTCTCCGGGGGCATATGTGTGGCCGGGGGCGCGGTGGCCTCGGTGCTCCCGACGGCGTCGACGGGATCGACGATGCGCCAGCCCTCGGCGACAGCGGCGGGTTCGGTGAGGGCGGACTCGGTTGTGTCGGGTCCGGTGGTGTCGGGACTTGTGGTGTCGGGCCCGGTCGTGTCGGATCCGGTCGAGTCGGACCCGGACAGATCGGGCACCGGCTTGGAGACCGGGGGCAGCGGCACCGTCGGCGACTCGTCCCCGACGACCTTCGCGTGACGCGCACGTCGATGTCGTGGCTTCGGCGGTGCGGGGTGGTTGTTCGTCATGGTGCGGGCGAGGTCGAGATCGCCCGAGGTGAGCGTGTCCATGTCGACCTCGGTGGCCGCTGGGGCCGTCTCGGCAGTGGTGGACCTGTGGGATGGCTCGGCCATCGATTACTCCTCTCGGCCACCTCGGGTGCCGGAGCACGGCCGGTCGCTGGAGGCGATGCTACCCAAATCCGGCATCGCCCTCCCGACATTGTCGTTCGGAGAGGCTCAAACATTACTTGTCCCGCCGCCGCCTTCGTACGTTTGGACGACCCCACCCGAGAATAAGTAACGAACCGACGCCCAGAACCGAATTCCTTCTGTGAGCTAGGCGTTTGCTCCCTGTTTCCGGTGGTTTCGTCGGCGCTCATCCATTCAACCGAATCATGGCGTAGTCCGATTTGAAAGGTGGATAATGACGCAGACTGTTCCCCGGGAACAGTGTTGTTCCCACGGAACAGACAGCCCGCAGCGATCCTTGCGTCGGTCGAATGTGTTCGTCGCCGGATCGGGCCGGCCGATTGAGTCGTTGGATCAGGCTGGCCGACCGACTGGAAGAGAGAGGCGATGGGGTCAGCAGAACGCACCCATGATGCCACCGAGACCCAACCGACACCCCTCGAACTGACCGCCGCGCAGCGCGGTATGTGGTTCGCGGAGAACCTCTCTGCCGACTATTCCGTTACCGTTGCTCAGTATCTCGACATCCGTGACGACGGGCGCGAACTCGATCGTGAACTCTTCCGCCGGGTGACCGTCGAGAGCGGCCGCGACCGCGAGTCCGCGTTCAGTCGCATCGTCGAGGTCAACGGCGTCCCGATGCAGTTCGTCGACCGGCAGATGGACAACGACGTCGATTTCCTCGATTTTCGTGATCGCCCCGATCCGGTCGCCGCCGCTCACCAATGGATGAACGACGATTATCAGCGACAAATGGATCTGCGTACCGATCGCCTGGTCAATTCCTCGTTGATCCGCGTCGCCGACGATCGATCTTTCTGGTACGTGCGGGCGCATCACATCGCACTCGACGGATATGCCGGCCTGACCTCTGTTCTGGACGTCCTGAACCGCTACAACGCCGCGATCGACGGGGCCGAGTACACGCCGAAGCCGCGTGCGACGCTCGCCGAACTGGTCGCCGACGACATCAAATACCGCGAGGGCTCTCGCCGCCTGACCGATCGGGACCACTGGGTGGAGCGGGTCAGCGACCTGCCGGAACGGGTGACACTCGCACAACAGTCGGCGGCCGCTCCGCTCTCACCGCGCAACCTCGTGGCCGGCGACGAGATGAGCGCAGACGCACAGGCCCGGCTCGACGCGATCGCCGCAGAGCTCAACACCTCCGCCGCGGTGCTGATGACCGCGGGCTTCTCGGCCTATCTCGCCCGTATGGCCGGCACCGACGACGTGGTGCTCAGCCTTCCCGTTACCGGCCGTGCGACCGCCAAGATCAAGAACGCCAGCGGCATGCTCGCCAACATGCTGCCGATCCGGGCACGTGACGTATCGCGGCTGTCGACCCGCGACCTCATCGAACAGAGCCAACTCGAGCTGACCGGCGCCCTGCGCCACCAGCGGTACCGGTTCGAGGACATCCGCATCGACGCCGGCCTGGCCGACGCCAACACAGCCTCGTTCGGTCCGATCGTCAACCTGATGTTCTTCGACAAGCCGATCGAGATGGTCGGTGCCCAGGTCGAATACCAGATCCTGACGTCCGGGATCCTGGAGGACCTGCGCCTCAACGTCTACCAGGCCAGCCCCGGGGCCCGGCTCGTCGTCGACCTACATGGCAATCCGCATCTCTACACCGTCGACGAACTGCGGGGCCACCTCGAGCGCTTCCTGGTCTTCCTCGGGCGGCTCTTCGATCGCCTCGACACCCTGATCGGGGACGTGGATCTGCTGATGCCCGGCGAGCGGCAGGAACTGATCGACCTCGGCCACGGGCCCGCCCTCGGTGAACCCGAGCAGATCACCCACCTGCTGGAACCTTTCGAACGCAACGTCGCCGACCACGGCGACCGGGTCGCCGTCGAGTTCGACGACCGCCAGTGGTCGTACACCGAATTCGACCGTCTCCGGCGAGTACTCGCCGCACACCTCGTCTCGTCGGGTGTGCGCCGCGGCGATCACGTCGTCGTGGCGCTCGACCGCGGCATCGGCCAGGTCGCGGCCATCTACGCGGTTCTGACCGTCGGCGCGGCGTATGTGCCCGTCGACCCCGCTGCGCCCGACGAACGGCGGCAGATGATCGCCAAGACGGTGTCGGCGCCGGTGGTCATCGATGCCTCACGCCTGACCGACATCGGCTTCGACGCCATCGCGCGGGGAGCCGACGCCGCCGGCGAATCGGCGGCGGTCCGCACCGTGGGCGGTGCGCGCGAGGCCGCATACGTGATCTTCACGTCCGGTTCCACGGGCACCCCGAAGGGTGTGCAGGTCGGACACGAGGCCGTCGTGAACCGCCTGGCGTGGATGCAGACCAACTATCCGCTGTCGGTCGACGACCGGGTGCTGTACAAGACCCCCTTCACCTTCGACGTCTCCGTGTGGGAACTGTTGTGGCCGCTGGCACAGGGTGCGCGGATGGTCATCGCGCGGCCGGGTGGACACCGCGACCCCGAGTACCTGCTCGACCTGATCACCCGACGCGACGTCAACGTCGCACACTTCGTGCCCTCGATGCTCGACGTGTACACGGAGGTGTTGCAGAACGACGGGGTATTGCAGAACGACGGGGTGTTGCAGAACGACGGGGTGTTGCAGAACGAGGGACACGAGACGCTGTTCCCGCCGGCGATGCGTCGGGTGTTCACCTCCGGCGAGGCGTTGCCCCGCCTGCTGGCCGACCGCGTCCTCGACGGTTCGACCGCTGAACTGGTGAACCTGTACGGGCCGACGGAGGCGGCGGTCGACGTCACCGAGCACCGGGTCGTCGCCGAGGACGGGCCGGTCCCGATCGGACGTCCGGTCGCCAACACCGACACCTATGTTCTGGACACCCGCCTGCAGCCGGTACCCGCCGGCGTGGCGGGGGAGCTGTACCTCGCCGGCTGCCAATTGGCCGACGGCTATGTCGGGCGTGCCGACCTGACCGCCGATCGGTTCGTCGCCGACCCGTTCAAGGCCCCGGGTGACCGGATGTACCGCACCGGCGACCTGGTCCGGTGGGACAGCCACGGCGAGCTGCAATACCTGGGCCGCACCGACTTCCAGGTCAAGATCCGTGGCCAGCGGATCGAGCCGGGAGAGATCGAGGCGGTCCTCGACGCGATGCCGGGTATCGACGCCACCGCGGTGATTCCGCGTACGGACCTCGGTCCGGGCCCGGTGTTGGTGGCGTATCTGCGGTCCGAGGACGAGTCGGTGAGCGAGGCGGCCGCCCTGTCGTGGTGCCGTCGTCACCTCCCGTCGCACATGGTCCCCTCCGCGGCCGTGTTGCTCGACCAGTTCCCGATCGGGGCGACCGGGAAGCTCGACCGCAAGCGTCTGCCCGCGCCCGACCTCAAACCGGTGGTGGGTTACGAAGCCCCCCGCACACCTGTCGAGATCACACTGGCCGAACTGATCGGCGAGGCATTGGGAGTGGAACGGATCGGTCTGCGGGACAACATCTTCGCGCTCGGCGGGGATTCCCTCATGGCGGCCCGCCTGGTGTCCCGGGCGCGGGTCGAACACAACGTGCGGATCGACCTCACCGACGTGTTCACCTCGGTCGACGTCGGCGAGATCGCCGAGCGCTCCCGATCGACCGGCGCCGACGGACGTCCGACGCTCACGCGGGTCGAGCCGCGGCCGGAGATCATCCCGTTGTCGCACGCCCAGACCCGGCTGTGGTTCGTCAACCGGATGGACCCCGGCGCCGGGACGTACAACATGCCCGGCGCCGTCCGCCTCGGCGATGACGTCGACATCGAGGCCCTGGCGCACGCGATCGGCGACCTCGTGCAACGCCACGAGACCCTGCGCACCAGGTTCGGTTCGCATGGCGGCGAACCCGTCCAGGAGATCCTCGATTCCACCGAGGCGTTGTCCACCATCGACACCGAAGTCGCCGTCGTCGACGGCCGGATCGACGAGGTGATCGCCGCCGAGGCCGCACGCGGATTCGATCTCGCGAACGAGATCCCTTTCCGTGCCCGGATTCTGCAGGACCCGGCAGGTTACGTCGTGGTCGTGGTGCTGCATCACATCGCCGGCGACGGGTTTTCGCTGGTCCCGCTGATCCGTGATCTGTTCGTCGCCTACACCGCCCGTCGGCGGGGGGCCGACAGCCCCCTTCCGCCGCTGGACGTGCAGTACGCCGACTTCGCGATGTGGCAGCACCGACTGCTCGGGGCCCCCGACGAGCCGACGACGATCGCCACCGACGGCGTCGCGTTCTGGCAGGACGAACTCGCCGGACTGCCCGGGTTCCTGCCGCTGCCCACCGACCATCCGCGGCCGCATGTGGCGTCCGGCAGTGGCGGATACGTCGACACCACCTTCGATCCGGATCTCGTCGCCGGGATCCGCGCGCTGGCACGGGACCACAACGTCACCCCGTTCTCCGTGTTGCACACCGCTTTCGCGATCCTGCTGGCGCGCTGGGCAGAGGTCGACGAGGTCGCGATCGGTACCGCCGTCGCCGGACGGGACGAACCCGAGACCGCCGAGCTGGTCGGGATGTTCGTCAACACCGTGGTGCTGCGGACGCCGGTCGGCCCGGGCGACACGACCGCCGAACTGTTGGATCGGGCGCACACCACCCGCACCCGTGCGATGCGTCATGCGACGATCCCGTTCGAGCGGGTGGTGGAGGCCGTGGCCCCGGAGCGATCGGCCGCGCACACGCCGCTGTTCCAGGTGTCGCTGACCATGCACCCCGGACAGGCGCGGGCGCTCGAGGAGTGGACCGAGGCCGCCGAGATGCTCGACGCGCGGGTACCCGCGGCCAAGTTCGATCTCTCCATCACCGTCACCGATCACGTTGGTTCCAGCGGATTCGACGTCGAACTCGCTTATGCTGCCGACCTTTTCGACCAGCGGACCATCGAGCGTCTGGCACAGCAGCTCGAGCTGGTGCTTCGGACGATGATCGCCGCACCCACCCGCCGGGTGGGCACGATCGACCTGGTCGACCCGGCCGAGATCGCCGCACTGACCCGGCATCCGAAGTCCCCGGCCGTTCCCGAGACGCTGCGGGATCTGCTGTTCAACGGCCTGGTCCAGGCCAACCCGTCGGCGGTCGCGATCAGCGGGTCCCACACGGTCACCTGGTCGACGCTCGAGGCCGGCACGAATCAACTTGCCCGCGAACTGATCTCGCGCGACGTCGGTCCGGGCGATGTGGTGGCCATCTGTGTCCCGCGGTCGCATCTGTCGGTGATCGCGATGCTCGGGGTGGCGAAGTCGGGGGCGGCGTTCGTCAGCGTCGATCCGGCCCACCCGGCAGGCCGGTTGGCGGAGATCCTCGCCGACAGCGAGGCATGCCTGGGCCTGACGTCCGTCGAGGTCGCCGGCAGGGTGCCGGACGGGGTCGAGTGGCTGCCGATCGACGACGAGTCGGTGGAGTGGCAGCTGGCCGGTCACAGTGGCGCTCGACTGCGCGCCGACGAACTGGTGCGCGTGCCCGTGATCGACGACCTCGCCTATCTCATCTACACGTCGGGATCCACCGGCAAGCCCAAGGCGGCGGCCCTGAGCCACCGCGGTCTCGCCACGGTCGCGACGAATCAGAAGAAGATCCTGCGCCTCGACCAGCGATCCCGCGTCCTGCATGTCGCGTCGCCGAGCTTCGACGCGTCGATCTTCGAGATCCTGATGGCCCTGGGCAGCGGAGCCGAACTGGTGGTGAGTCCGAGCGGGGTGTACGGGGGCGACGAACTCGCGGCGCTCATCGACCGGCACCAGGTCACCCACGCCGTGATGACGCCGTCCGCCCTGGCGACGTTGGAGCCCGCAGCGGTGCCGACCCTGAGCCGGGTCATCAGCGTCGGCGAGGCCTGCCCGCCGGATCTCATGCGGCGCTGGGCGCGTGCGGGTCGCGCGTTCTTCAATCTGTACGGGCCGACGGAGGTGACCATCTGGGCCACCGCCGCCGGACCGTTGCACGAGGGCGATGAGGTCACCATCGGTCGCGCGGTTCCCGGCGTCGGAGCACTCGTGCTCGACCCGGCCCTGCGACCGGTCCCGACCGGCGTCCCCGGCGAGCTCTACCTGACCGGCATCCAGTTGGCACAGGCGTACCACTCTCGGCCCGATCTGACCGCGACGCGTTTCGTCGCGAGCCCGTTCGGTGCGGGGGAGCGTATGTACCGCACCGGCGATCGCGTGGTGCGCACACCGTCGGGCGCGCTGAGATATGTGGGACGCACCGACTTCCAGCTGAAGATCCGCGGCCTGCGCATCGAACCGGGCGAGGTCGATGCGGCCATCGCCCGTCACCCCCTGGTCAGCGAGGTCGTCAGCCTCGGTGTTCCGGGCCCCGGCGGCGACGACGTACTCGTCGCCTACGCCCGTCTGACCGACGGGGCGTCGGTGGAACCCAAGCGGATTCTCGAGCAGGCCGCGGCTCACCTGCCCGCGTACATGGTGCCGCACTCGCTCGTCGTCGTCCCCGAGTTCCGGCTCACCACCTCCGGAAAGATCGATCGCAAATCCCTTCCACCGGTGGACTTCTCCTCATCCGTGCTCTACCGGGCGCCGAGTTCGCAGATGGAGGCGGTGGTCGCGGGAATCTTCGGCCAGGTGCTCGGCCTGGACCGGATCAGCGCCGATGCGGACTTCTTCGACCTCGGCGGCAGCTCGTTGTCGGCGACCAAGGTGACCTCGCGGCTCTCGGCACTGCTCGATCGGCCGGTGCCGGTCAAGGTGCTGTTCGAGCACCCGACAGTGTCGATGCTCGCGCAGTCGCTGGCCGGCGGTCCGACCGGTCACGGTGCCCCACCTTTGCTCGCCCGCAGCCGCGCCGAACTCGTCCGGGTGTCGGGGATGCAGCGTGGCCTCTGGCTGGTCAATCGCGCCGACCCGGATTCGGCGGCCTACAACGTGGCGATGGCGCTACGCCTCACCGGTGACCTCGACGTTGCCGCACTGCAGATGGCGACCGCCGACCTCGTCCGCCGGCACGAATCGCTGCGCACGACGTACCCGATGATCAATGACGAACCGGTTCAGGTGATCATGCCGGCCGACGTCGTCGAGAGCGAACTGACCGTCGAGGTCCGAGAAGCCGGCGGCTCGCTCGAGAGCGCCATCGGCGAGGTCACCGGGGAGGGGTTCGACATCACCACCCGGCCGCCGGTGCGGGCGGTGCTGCTACGTGCCTCGACCACCGAGCACGTCCTGGTGTTCGTGATCCACCACATCAGCGCCGACGGCGCGTCGATGTCCCCTCTGGCACGCGATCTGATGACCGCATACGCCGCGCGCAGCACCGGCGCCGAACCGGCCTGGAAGCCGCTGCCCGTGCAGTACGCGGACTTCAGCCTCTGGCTCTCCGAACGTCTCGCCGTCACCGATCCCGACGGCACCACCGAGGAGGAACGGCAGTTGGCCTACTGGGACACCCGCCTGGCGGGAGTGCCTGAACGCCTCGACCTGCCGCACGACCACCAGCGGCCGAGATCGCCGAGCTTCCAGGGTGAGTCGGTGGACCTCGAGATCGCGTCCGAGGTCGTCGCAGGACTGGAGATGATCGCGCGCCGGCACCATACGACGACCTTCATGGTCGTCCACGCCGCGTTCGCCGTACTGCTCAACCGGATGTCGGGGAGTACCGACCTGGTGATCGGTACGCCGTTCGCCGGTCGCGGGGAGCAGAGTCTCGACGACGTGGTCGGCATGTTCGTCAACACCCTGGCGCTGCGCACCCGGGTCGACCCCGGCGAGCGATTCGTCGACCTGCTGGCACGGGTGCGCAACGAGGACCTCGCCGACATGTCGCACACCGACGTGGCATTCGACGAGATCGTCGCGCGGACGCTGCCGAAGCCGCCGACCTCCTACAACCCGATCTACCAGGTGATGCTCGCGTTCCAGGACGTCGACTTCCCGAGTCTGCAGTTCGATCGGCTCACCGTCGAGCCGATCCACGAGGAGCTCACCTCCGCGAAGGTCGATCTGCAGCTCACCCTGTTCCCGAACGATCCGGACCGCGACGAGCTGGGCGGAGCGATGCGCGCCCAGTTCCTCTACGCCACCGATCTGTTCGAGCACGCGACGGTCGAGCGGTTGGCCGCCCGATATGTGCAGGTGCTCGAAGCGATCACCGCCGACCCCGAGATCACGGTCGGCGACGTGCGGCTGAGGCTCGACGACGAGGTCCTCGCCGCCGCGGCGGAGGATGCGGGACCGGATGTCGCGCTCTCCACGTTGATCATGCGTGCGGCGGCGGCCGACCCGACGGCACCGGCCGTCATCACTCCGTCGGTGGTCAGCTTCGGCGACCTCGAGGTGATGATGACTGCCATGAGTCCGACTGCCCCCGATGCGGATTCGGCCCTGACCATGGCGGCGATGACGCTCGTCCCGGGGCTGGCCGAGTCCGGCCCCGAGGGATTCGACACTCTTCTCTCCGATCTGCGAAACCGCGCGAACGCCATTGTGGCGCAGGGCGAACAGTCGACGACGGAGGCCACCGAAACGGAAGGTAGCGATCGCAGGTGACCGGGATCGGTGTGGACTCGGCGGACATTTCCACAGCATGGGGGCGGCGTCCGCCGACGCGGGACCTGATCGCGGTCGCAGCCCGGATCGAACCACGGACACCCACGTCGTCCGACGGGGCGATGACGTTCGCCGAACTCGACGAACGGGTCGCCCCGACCGCGGCCGTGTTCGCCGCCCGCGGGATGGACACCGATGCCGCCGTGAGCGCCGTCGTCACCGGCCTGATTCCGAAGGACGGCCTCGCGCCCGGTGAGATCGCCGCGGCCACCCAGGCCGCGATCACCGAGATCCGCGATCGCGCGTGCGCGGTCGCGGGAACCACGGACTGGGGGTCGCTGCCCGGCATCTTCCGTTCCGCCGTGCACCGTTTCGGCGACCGCGTCGCGGTCACCGATGTGGCCGGAACCGCGCTCACCTACCGGGAACTCGACGAGAAGTCGGATGCGCTCGCGGCCGGTCTGATCGCCTCCGGTGTGCGTGCCGGGTCCGTCGTCGGCTTGGCGACGCCACGCACGGCCGAGGTGATGGTGGCGATCCTCGGGATCCTCAAGACCGGTGCGGCATACCTTCCGCTCGACATCTCCCATCCCGCCGAACGCCTGTCCTTCGTCGTCGCCGATGCCGCGCCGACCCTCGTCATCACCGACCCCGACGGCGTCGAGGCGCTCGCGTACCTCGACGTCGGCCGGCAGACCACCACCGAGCTGATCGCACGGGGCGCCGGTTCCGGCGTTGCGTTGCCCACCACCGTGGACCCACGGCTCGCCGCATACATGATCTTCACCTCGGGCTCGACCGGACGGCCCAAAGGTGTTGTGGTGGAGCATCGCAGCGTTCTGGCCCTGATGTCGGCGGCGCAGGTGCACTACCACTTCACCGAGAACGACGTCTGGACGATGTTCCACTCGTACGCCTTCGACGTCTCGGTGTTCGAGATGTGGGGACCCCTGCTGTTCGGCGGGCGACTCGTGGTGGTCGACTTCCTCACCACCCGCAGCCCGGACGAGTTCGCGGAGCTGCTGATCGCGGAGGGCGCGACCGTGGTGTCGCAGACCCCGTCGGCCTACTATCAGCTCGCCGCAGCGGTCCGCCCCACGTCGCGCACCCGCCTGTCGGGCACCGTCCGCTACATGGTGTTCGCCGGCGAGGCACTGGATTTCGAGCAGGTGCGGCGATGGTATGCCGACCGCGTCGAGGCCGAGGGATCGGTGGGCCCCGTCCTGGTGAACATGTACGGCATCACCGAGACCACCGTGCACTCCACCTTCCGCGCTCTCGACCCGGACTTCGTGGTGTCGGCCAAGGGATCCGACATCGGGGACGGGCTGCCGAACCTCACCATGGCGGTGCTCGACGACCGTCTGCGTCCCGCCCCGGACGGCGTGCCCGGAGAGATCTACGTCAGCGGCACCCAGGTCACCCGCGGGTACCTGGACCGGCCCGGCCTCACCTCGGGCCGATTCGTCGCCAACCCGTTCGGTGGCCCGGGTGACCGGATGTACCGCAGCGGTGACATGGCCATCCGCCGCGGCGACACCATCGAGTATCTGGGTCGATCCGACGCCCAGGTCCAATTGCGTGGTTTCCGTATCGAACTCGGCGAAGTGGAATCGGCACTCCTGGCCGCCCCGGGCGTGGATGCGGCGGCGGTGGCGGTCAAACGGCGTGACGGCGGCGATGAACTGCTCGTCGGCTATGTGGTGCTCACCGGGACCTCCGCGGTCACACCGGCGGAACTGAGAAGCGCCGCCGGCACCGCCGTCCCCAGCTACATGGTGCCCGACGTGGTGATGGTCCTCGACCAGTTGCCGCTCACCGTCAACGGCAAGCTCGACCGGCGGGCACTGCCCGAACCCAAGATCAGCGTCGACACCGAATTCGTCGCCGCGGCAGGCGACACCGAGGAGGCGCTCGTCGAGATCGTCGCCGACGTGCTGGGCCTCGAGGAGGTCAGCGTCGCCGACTCGGTGTTCGACCTCGGCGGGAACTCGCTCGCCGCGGCGCGCATCGTCGGACGTGCCGGCGAGGTGCTGAAAGTCGATCTCTCCGTCCGTGACGTGTTCGACGCACCGACGGTCCGCGGCCTCGCCGCCATCATCGAGGGCCGCGGGGCGGGCCTCGCGCCGGTGCTCGCGGTTCCGCGCCGACCAGACCGGGTGCCGTTGTCCTTCGCGCAGGCCCGGATGTGGTTCATCAACCAGTTCGATCCGTCGCTGCCGACCTACAACGTGCCGATGTTGCTGCAGCTGACCGGGAACGTCGATGCGGCGGCGCTGCGCGAGGCGCTGCTCGACGTCGTCGCGCGGCACGAGGTGCTGCGCACGCTCTTCCCCGCGGTGGACGGCGTGCCGGTACAGGACGTGCGTCCGGTCGCCGAGATCGACGGCGCCATCGACTGGGGGATCGCCGACTCGGCCGCCGACATCGAGACGGCGCTGGGAACCGGATTCGACGTGACAACCGACTGGCCGGTACGCGCCCGGCTGCTGCGCGGCGACTCGGGCGATTGGCTGTTCGCCCTCGTCGTGCACCACATCGCCGCCGACGGCGAGTCGCTGGTACCGCTGGTCGACGACTTCGCGGCCGCCTATGAGGCCCGGGTCGCCGGCGACGCGCCGACCTACGAGCCGCTGGCAGTCCAGTTCGCCGACTTCGCCATCTGGCAGCACGAGGTGCTCGGCGCCGTCGACGATCCGGATTCGGTGGTCGGCGGCCAACTCGCCTACTGGGCTCGTCAGCTCGCCGGATTGCCCGACGTCCTCGAACTGCCCGCCGACCGGCCCCGGCCGGTGGTCGCGTCCTACCGCGGTGACCGGGTCACCTTCGAGGTACCCTCGGCCACCGCCGATCACGTCGGCGAACTGGCCCGCGCGGTCGGTGCGACACCCTTCATGGTGATCCACGCCGCGCTCGCGGTGCTGCTCGCCAGGCTGTCGGCCACCGACGACATCGCGGTCGGCACCCCCATCGCCGGACGCGGTCAGGGCGTGCTCGACCCGCTGATCGGCATGTTCGTCAACACCCTCGTGCTGCGAACGCGAACCGACGAGGCGATGACCTTCGCAGAGCTGCTCGACCAGGTGCGCAGCACCGATCTGGAGGCCTTCGCGAACGCCGACGTACCGTTCGAGACGGTCGTCGAACGTCTCGACCCGGTGCGGTCGGAGGCATTCGCGCCGCTGGCGCAGGTGATGCTGACGTTCAATCAATCGTCGATGGCGGAACTGGCCGCCGGCATGGAATCCGTGTCGGTCGCCGGAATGGCCATCGCACCGACCGAGGTGAGCCGCCCCCCGGCCAAGGTCGACCTGCTGATGAGCCTCGCGACCGCGGCCGAACACCACCCGTGGTCGGGTGAGATCGTGTACGCCACGGATCTGTTCGACGCCGCAACGATCGAGCGATTCGTCGGTAGATTCGTCGGTCTGCTGGATCTTCTCGTGACGCAACCGGATTCGGTCGTGTCCGATGCCGCCCTGCTCACCGTCGCCGAGCACCGGGAACTCACCGACTGGTCCGTGGGCGAGGTCGTGGACATCCCGGACACCTCGGTGGCCCAGGCGGTGGCCGACCAGGTCTCGGCCACTCCCGACGCTCCCGCCCTCCTGGTCGACGAGCGGACCGTCAGCTACGCCGAGTTCGGTGCGCGGGTGGCGATCCTGGCCCGCGAGCTGATCGGGGCGGGCATCGGTCCCGAGGTGGCCGTCGGTGTCTCGCTCGAGCGTTCGGTGGAGCTCGTCGTCGCCATCCACGCGGTCGTCGCGGCCGGCGGGCAGTACGTGCCGATCGACACCGCCGCACCCGCCGACCGGGTGCGGTACATGCTCGACACGGCCGGCGTCGGTACGATCCTCGTCGGCGACGACGCCCGGCCCGGGTGGCTCGACGACGTGTCCGCCACGGTGACGGTGCGGACCGTCTCGGCGTCGACGGACGTCCCGACCGACGTGGAGCCCGTCACCGACGCAGAGCGGTTGCGCCCCCTGCGCGGTGACGACGCGATCTACACGCTGTTCACCTCGGGCTCCACCGGCCGCCCGAAGGGTGTGACCGTATCGCACCGCTCGGTACTCAACCGGCTCCGTTGGGGGCTGCACGAGTATCCGTGGACCGCGGGGGACCGGGTCATTCTCAAGACGCCGATCACCTTCGACGTGTCGGTCCCGGAGTTGTTCGCCACCATGGCATCCGGGGCCACCATGGTCGTGGCACGGCCGGGCGGCCACGCCGACCCCCTCTACATCGCCGACCTGATCGCGCAGACCGGCGCCACCTCCGTGCACTTCGTGCCGTCCATGCTGTCGGTGTTCCTCGACGTGGTCCCACACCACCGGATTCGCACGCTCACCACCTTGCGATGGATGTTTGCCTCGGGGGAGGCGCTGCCGCCGACCGTGGTCGCCGCCGCGCACGAGATGCTCCCGCACGTACAGATCGTCAACCTCTTCGGACCCACCGAGGCGGCCGTCGAGGTCGCCTACGTCGACGTCACCCACGCTGCGGACATGGTCCCGATCGGTGTGCCGGTGTGGAATACGGGGACGTATGTGTTGGATGGGCGGTTGCGGCTGGTGCCGCCGGGGGTTCCGGGTGAGCTGTACCTCGGTGGGGTGCAGGTGGCGCGGGGGTATGCGACGCGGTCGGGGTTGACTGCGGAGCGGTTTGTGGCGGATCCGTTTGGTGTGGCGGGGTCGCGGTTGTATCGGACGGGGGATTTGGTGCGGTGGGGTGTCGGGGGTGAGATCGAGTATTTGGGGCGTACGGATTTTCAGGTGAAGTTGCGGGGGCAGCGGATCGAGTTGGGTGAGATCGAGACGGTGGTGGCGTCGGTGCCGGGTGTGGTGCATGCGGCGTGTGCGGTGGTGGTGGCGCCGACGGGGGCGCAGCATTTGGTGGCGTATGTGTCGCCGGGGTCGGTGGATGTGTCGGTGGCGCGGGGTGTGGTGGCTGCGGCGTTGCCGGAGTACATGCGTCCGTCGGTGTGGGTGGCGTTGGATGACATCGCGTTGAACAGTTCGGGCAAGTTGGATCGTAAGGCGTTGCCGGAGCCGGTGTTCGAGGCCGAAGAGTACGTCGCTCCGGCGAACTCGACGGAGGAGACGCTGGCCGGGGTCGTTGCCGGGGTCCTCGGCGTCGACCGGGTGAGCGTGGTCGAATCGTTCTTCGCGCTCGGCGGCGACTCGATCCTGTCCATCCAGCTGGCGTCGGCGGCGCGGGCCGCCGGGATCACACTGTCTCCACGAGAGGTGTTCGAGCACAAGACCGTCCGGGCGATCGCACGGTCGATTCTCGACTCGGACAGCCGCCTGCCGCTGCTCGACGAGGCGCCCGGTGGCGGTTCCGGTGACCTCCCACTACCGCCGGTCGTCTCGTGGATGCTCGAATTGTCCACCTCTGCAGACGATTTCGCCGACTTCTCGCAGGCCCTGGTACTGGTGGCGCCCGACGACCTCGACGCCGACCGGCTCCGTGAGGTGCTGGACGTGGTGATCGGCGCGCACCCGATGCTCTCGGCCCGACTCGAGGCGTCGCCGACCGGGTGGACGCTCACCGCGGGTACCCCGAGCGCGGCCCGGGTGGCCATCGTCGACGCGCGGGTGCGGACCGGATCTGCCGAGTTCGCGGACCTCATCACACGTGCACACGCCGATGCCGTGGGCCGCCTCGATCCGTCCACCGGCGCGCTGGTGTCGGCGGTGCTGGTATCCGGTGCCGACGGAGCGCGCGTGGTGCTTGCCATCCACCACCTCGGTGTCGACGCGGTGTCATGGCCGGTCCTCGGTGAGGACGTGGTCACCGTGTGGGCCGATCTACACCACGGGAGGCGCCCGGCAATCAGGCCCGAGGCGACGACCGCGCGCGCATGGGCCACGGCGGTGGCCACCCAGACCGAACGTCGCCGTGGCGAGGTGGACTACTGGTCGGACCGCCTCCCGGCGCCGACGAATCTCGGTGCACCGCTGGATGGGTCGCGTGACAACTATGCGACCGTGGGTTCGCTGCGCCACCGCGTGGACTCCGACGTCACCGAGGCGCTGCTGACCGAGGTGCCCGAGGCCTTCCGGGCCAATCTGGACGATGCGCTGCTGGCCGCGCTCGCGCGTGCCGTCCGGTCGTGGCAGGCGGCTCGGGGCATCGTCGACGCAGCACCGGTCGGCATCCTGGTGGAAGGCCACGGTCGCTACGACGAGGTCGTCGCGACCGGACCCGAGCCGAGGTCGGCCGACCTGTCGCGCACGGTCGGGTGGTTCACCACGATCGCTCCGATGCTGCTCGACCCGGGTGCGGACGGTGTGCATGCGGTGAAGGCCGCGAAGGAGGAGCGGCTGGCCCGCCCGGACAGCGGAATCGGCTTCGGACTGCTGCGATTCGGTGGCGACGACCGCCTGGCGGGGCGACCGCTGCCATCGATCGGGTTCAACTTCTTCGGAGCCGGCGGCGCCGCGTCTGCGGCAGCCGGGTTGCCGTTCACGCCGGACACCGATGCTCCGGCGTTGCCGGCCACGGTGTCGGGCGCGATGACGGCGATGAACGTGATCACCGTGAACGTCGGGACCCGGGCAACTGACCGCGGCCGCGAACTGTCCGCGGATTTCCTGTACGCCGGTGAGATCCTGTCCGCCGACGACGTCGAGGACCTGGCGATCCGCTGGTCCGCCGAGCTCGCGGAGATCGTGGGCGCGGTCCGTACGGGCGAGGTCGGGCTGTCGCCGTCCGACGTGCCCGGCACCGATGTGTCCCAATCCGACCTGGACATGCTCGCGGCCCGGTATCCCGGTGCCGACGTGTGGCCGCTGACACCGCTGCAGCTCGGCCTTCGACTGGAGTCCGCGCTCGCCACCGCCGACCACTCCGCGGTCGATGTGTATGTCACCCAAGCAGTTCTGGAACTCGGCGAGGACGTCGACGAGGCTCGACTACGCCGCGCCACGGATGAGTTGTTCGCGCATCACCGGGTGCTGCGTTCCGGTTTCACCGAGACCGACAGCGGGTCGGTGGTCGCCGTCGTGCCGCAGTCGGCCACCGCGCCATGGGAGACGGTCGACCTCCGCGACCTCGACGACGATGCGGCCAACGCGCGCATCGCCGAGATCTGCGAACGCGAACGTGTGACGCCGTTCGACCTCGCGGCACCGCCGCTGGTCCGTTTCGTCCTGGTCCGGCGCGCCACATCAACGAGCCTCGTGGTCACCAACCACCACATCCTCTTCGACGGCTGGTCCGGCCCGCTGGTGCTCGCGGATCTGCTGTCGCTCTACGCTTCCGGGGTCACCTACACCGGCGCGGCCGGGCCGGGCACACCGGACTTCGCCACCCACCTCCGGCGACTCGGGTCGTCCGACGTCGCGGCGGGCGAGGCGGCCTGGGCGGAGATCTTGTCCCCGGTGACGGCGCCGACGCTGGTGGCGCCCGGGGCGAGCGCCACCCCCGGGTTGCTGCCCCGCGACCACATCGTCATGTTGGGCGACGAGCTGTCCGCAGGTGCCGAAGCGCTGGCCCGGTCCAGCGACACCACCGTGGCGACCGTGTTCGGTTTCGCCTGGGCGGTGCTGCTGTCCCGGTTGACGGGTGAACGCGTGGTGACCTTCGGCGAGACGGTGTCGGGACGCCCGGCCGATCTCGACGGCGTCGAGTCCATGGTGGGTCTGTTCATCAACACCGTGCCCGCGGTGTGCGACGTCGACCCCGACGCCGGCGTGCGGCACGTGCTGCGTCGCATCCAGGCCGGCAAGGTCGCCGTTCTCGATCACCAGCACCTGGGATTGCCGCGGCTCACCGCCCTTGCCCACGCCGGGAACGGTCCGCTCTTCGACACGTTGACCGTGCACGAGTCGTATCCAGTGGACACCGACTCCTTCTCCGCCGCAGAAACTCTGGGGCTCGACGTACGGAACGTCGAGTTGCTCGACGCCACTCACTACCCGCTCAACCTGGCGACCTCGCCCGTGGCCGACGGCTTCGCACTGAAACTCAAGTACCTCCCCGGGGCGTTCGGCGTCGACCAGATCGAGGTGTTCGCCACCGCCCTGGTCGAGATCATTCGCTGCGCGGTGGCCGATCCCGACATCCGCACCGCCGACCTCGCGCTGCTGCCCGCCGCGCGATCAGCCGAGCTGACCCCGGTCACGGGTGGCGTCGGCGCAGCCCCCCGACTCCTCGGGGAAGTGTTCGCCGATGTCGTCGCGCGCCATCCCGATCGGCCCGCGGTGCTCGACGCCGGCGGAACGCAACTGTCCTATGCCGAACTCGATGCGCGGTCGAACCGGTTGGCGCGATGGCTCGTCTCTCGCGGGGTCGGTGTCGAGTCGCTCGTGGCGTTGGCGCTGGGCCGGTCGACCGACCTGCTCACCGCCATCTGGGCCGTCGCCAAGACCGGTGCGGGCTACGTGCCGGTGGACCCCGACTACCCGCCGGAGCGGATCGCGCACATCCTCACCGATTCCGGAGTGGCACTGGGACTCACCACCGATCGGTACCTGCCACGACTGTCCGACGACGTCGCCTGGACCGTCGTGGACGCCCCGGCCTTCACCGCGGAGACCTCCGGGCTGGACACCGATGCCCTGGCGCCCGCCGAACGGATCGGCACCCCACACCTCGATGCGATCGCGTATGTGATCTACACGTCGGGTTCGACCGGAACCCCGAAAGGTGTGCCGGTCACCTACCGCGGCGCGTACAACTTCGGTTCGGCCGAGATCGCCCGATTCGACGTGCATCCCCGATCGCGGGTCCTCGGCTTCGCATCGCCGAGCTTCGACGCCTCCGTCCTGGAATGGCTGATGGCGTCCATGTCGGGTGCCGCACTGGTCTACCGGCCCGACGACACCCCGGGCGGCGAGATGCTGGCCGCGTTCATCCGAGAACACCGCATCAGCCACGTGTTCCTGACGCCGACGGTGTTGGCGACCATTGATCCCGCGGACATCCCGGACGTCTCGGTGCTGGGCAGCGGTGGTGAGGCGGTGTCGCAGACGCTCGTCGACCGGTGGGGCCCACGTCTCCGATTCATCAACGCCTACGGCCCATCCGAGGCCTCGGTGGCGGTGACGATGAGCCATCCGCTCCACGCCGGTGCGCGCGTGCACATGGGCGGACCGCTACCCGGTGTCGACCTCGTGGTGCTCGACGACCGCCTGCGGGTGGTCCCGGTGGGTATGGCGGGCGACCTGTACGTGATCGGCGATGCGTTGGCTCGGGGATACCTCGCACGCCCGGCGCTCACCGCGGACCGGTTCGTCGCCGGACCCTACGGGGCACCCGGCGCACGGATGTACCGGACCGGTGACGTGGTGGCGTGGCGGCGGGAAGCGGCGACCGGGGAACTGGTGCTCGACTATGTGGGCCGTAGCGACGATCAGGTCAAACTGCGTGGCCTGCGGATCGAGCTCGGTGAGATCGAAGACGCACTGGCCGCGCATGACTCGGTCGGCACCGCGGTGGTCGTCGGCGTCGGCGGGTCGGTGGCCACCGCACTCGCCGGCTATGTGGTGCCCGCCGTGGCCGGCACCGACATCGATGTCGCCGACCTACGGGCCTTCGTCGCCCGCCGGTTGCCCGCGCACATGGTGCCGGCGAGTGTCACCGTGCTCGACGCGCTGCCGCTGACACCCGTCGGCAAGCTCGACAAGCGTGCCCTGCCCGAACCGGTGATCGAGGCAGCAGGGGAGTACGTCGCACCCGAGGGCTTCGCGGAGCAGACGGTGGCGGCGGTCTTCGCCGAGGTCCTCGATCTCGATCGGGTCGGCGCCACCGGAGGCTTCTTCGACCTGGGCGGCAACTCGTTGTCGGCGACCCGGGTGGCCGCGCGGACCGCCGACGCCCTCGGTGTGGCGGTGTCGGTGCGTGACGTCTTCGACGCACCGACCGTGCGTGAGCTGGCCGCAGCGGTCGGTGGCCGCGGGGCGAGCCTCGAACGGGTCGCCGCGGTGACCCCGCGGCCGGAGCGAATCCCGTTGTCGTTCGCGCAGGCGCGGATGTGGTTCATCAACCAGATGGACACCCACGCACCGACATACAACGTCCCGGCGTTGCTCCGACTGCACGGGGAACTCGACGTCGCGGCATTGCGGGACGCGGTCACCGACGTGGTGATCCGGCACGAGGTGCTGCGCAGCACCTTCCCGGCCGTCGACGGTGTCCCGATGCAGGTGATCGCTTCCGCGGACTCCGTGGCCGACGGGCTCGACTGGGCCGTCGTGGAGACTCCGGGCGACCTGCAGGACGCGGTGGCCACCGGGTTCGACGTGACGACGGATCAGCCGCTGCGCGTCCGGTTGTGGCGCACGAACGAGCGCGAGCACGTCCTCGGTCTCATCGCCCACCACATCGCGGCCGACGGTGAGTCGATGCTGCCGCTGGTCTCGGATCTGGTCACCGCCTACGTCGCACGCAGCAGCGGCGCCCAACCGGGGTTCCGGCCGTTGGATGTGCAATTCGCCGACTACGCGATCTGGCAGCACCGCGTCCTCGGCTCCCCGGACGATCCGGACTCCCTGGTCGGCCGCCAATTGGCCTATTGGACCGAGGAACTCGCGGGACTTCCGGATGCGATCGTCCTGCCCGCCGACCGGCCGCGCCCATCCGTCGCGTCCCACCGGGGTGCCCGGCACTCGTTCGACGTCCCCGCCGACGTCGGCGAACGGGTCGCCGCGGTGGCCGCCGACCACGGCGTGACACCGTTCATGGTGGTGCACGGCGCGGTGGCCGCACTGCTCGCCCGCCTGTCGGCCGGTGACGACATCGCGGTCGCGACCCCGGTCGCCGGTCGCGGTCAAGCGGCCCTCGATCCGCTCGTCGGCATGTTCGTCAACACGTTGGTCCTGCGCACCCGGGTCGAGCTCGGAGAATCGTTCTCCTCGTTGCTCGGTCGTGTCCGCCGGACCGATCTCGATGCCTTCGCCCACGCCGACGTCCCGTTCGAGGCGCTGGTCGAGAAGCTCGACCCCGTGCGGTCGGAGGCGTTCGCCCCGCTGGCCCAGGTGATGCTCTCGTTCGATCCGAGCGCGTCGGTCACCGACGCGGACATCTCGGTGTCGGGGCTCGAGGTGACCGCACTGCCACCGGCCGAGATCCCCGCCCAGCTGGACCTGTCGATCACGGTCGGTTCGGCGGCGCCCGGACACGCGTGGTCCGGTTCGGTCACCTATGCGACCGACCTGTTCGACGAGGCGACCGTCGCGTGGATGGCGGAACTGTTCGTCCGCGTCCTGACCGAGCTCACCGATGTCCCGGCCACCGCCGTCGGGGATGTCGATCTGCTGACCGACGAGACGCGAGCGAAGGTCCTGACTTTCTCCGCCGGTCCGGACGTGGACGTGTCCGATCGGTCGGTCGCCGACGCGGTCGCGGCCCAGGTGGCGGCGACCCCCGACGGGGTGGCACTGATCGACGGCGCGCGATCGGTGACCTACGCCGAGTTCGGTGCGCGCGTCGCGGAGATCGCCCGGCGGCTCATCGCGCTGGGCGTGGGCCCCGGTGGGGCGGTGGGGGTTTCGCTGGAGCGTTCGGTGGACATGGTGGTCGCGATCCACGCGATCGTCGCCGCCGGTGCGCAGTACGTGCCGATCGACCCGACGGCGCCGAGTGATCGGGTGCGCTACATGGTCGACACCGCGGGCGTCGAGATGGTTGTCCTCGGCCCGACGGAACCACCCCGGTGGTGTGACGACGTCGACCTGCGGGTGATTCGGGTGGACACCGCCGCAGACGTCGACCCGGACACAGCGCCGATCAGTGACACCGAACGTGTGGTGGCGCTGCGGCCCGACGACGCGATCTACACACTGTTCACCTCCGGCTCGACCGGACGTCCCAAGGGCGTCGTACTGCCGCACAGCGCGGTGCTCAATCGCTTGCGCTGGGGTCTCGCGGACTATCCGTGGAACGTCGGCGACCGCGTGATCCTCAAGACACCGTTCACGTTCGACGTGTCGGTGCCTGAGCTGTTCGGTCCGCTGATGTCAGGCGCGACCGTAGTGATCGCGCGGCCGGGCGGGCATGCCGATCCCGTCTATCTGGCCGATGTGATCGCCGAGGCCGGCGTCACATCAGCGCATTTCGTGCCGTCCATGCTGTCGGTGTTCCTCGACATCGTCCCGCCGGAACGGTTGGCCGCGCTGGACTCCCTGCGCTGGCTGTTCTCCTCCGGGGAGACGTTCCCGCCGGCCCTGGTCCGTCGTGCCCACGAACTGCTGCCCAGCGCAACGATTCTCAACACCTACGGGCCGACCGAGACCACCGTCGAGATGACCCACGTCGACGTGACCACCGTCGACGGTGAGGTGTCGATCGGTGTGCCGGTGTGGAATACGGGGACGTATGTGTTGGATGGGCGGTTGCGGTTGGTGCCGCCGGGGGTTCCGGGTGAGCTCTACGTCGGTGGGGTGCAGGTGGCGCGGGGGTATGCGACGCGGTCGGGGTTGACTGCGGAGCGGTTTGTGGCGGATCCGTTTGGGGTGGCGGGGTCGCGGTTGTATCGGACGGGGGATTTGGTGCGGTGGGGTGCCGCGGGTGAGATCGAGTATTTGGGGCGTACGGATTTTCAGGTGAAGTTGCGGGGGCAGCGGATCGAGTTGGGTGAGATCGAGACGGTGGTGGCGTCGGTGCCGGGTGTGGTGCATGCGGCGTGTGCGGTGGTGGTGGCGCCGACGGGGGCGCAGCATTTGGTGGCGTATGTGTCGCCGGGGTCGGTGGATGTGTCGGTGGCGCGGGGTGTGGTGGCTGCGGCGTTGCCGGAGTACATGCGTCCGTCGGTGTGGGTGGCGTTGGATGACATCGCGTTGAACAGTTCGGGCAAGTTGGATCGTAAGGCGTTGCCGGAGCCGGTGTTCGAGGCCGACGAGTACGTCGCACCGACCACCGAGAACGAAGAGGTCGTCGCCGCCATCTATGCCGACGTGCTCGGAGTCGACCGGATCGGTGTCACCGACGGGTTCTTCGACCTCGGCGGCAACTCGCTGTCGGCGATGCGCGTCGCCGCCCGGGTGTCTGACCTGCTCGGCGTCGACGTGACCGTGCGCGACCTGTTCGACACCCCGTCCGTGCGTGAACTCGTTGTCGCCCTGTCCGATCGGGACCGCACCGTGGTCCCGTTGACGGCGACACCCCGGCCGTCTCGGATACCCTTGTCGACCGCACAGTCCCGCATGTGGTTCATCAACCGCTTCGACCCCGAGTCGTCGGCGTACAACATCCCGATGGCGTTGGAACTCAGCGGTTCTCTGGACATCACCGCCCTCACCGGGGCGCTCGGGGACGTGATCGAACGCCACGAGGTGCTCCGCACCGTCTACCCGGCCGACGCCGACGGGCCGCACCAGGTGATCCTCGGTGCCGAGCGGGCACGCGCACAGCTCGACTGGGCCGTCGCCGACACCGACGCCGCGCTCTCCGAGTCGGCGACCGGTGGTTTCGACCTCACCACCGACATGCCGATCCGCGGTCGGATTCGACCGCGTGGGGCCACCCGGCACGATCTGGTGCTGACCGTGCACCACATCGCGTTCGACGGCGCGTCGACACCGGTCTTCGTCGCCGATCTGCTGGCCGCTTACCGCGCGCGGGTCGAGGCAACGGCCGCCTTCGATGCGGATCTCGCGGTCCAGTACGCGGATTACGCGCTGTGGCAACGACGGACGCTCGGCACCATCGACGACCCGGCGAGTCCGCTCGGCCGGCAGATGGATCACTGGCGGACACATCTGCGGGCGCTGCCGTCGGTGACCGACCTCCCGATGGACCGTCCGCGACCGGCCGTGCTCGACACCACCGCCGGCACGGTGTCGATCCCGGTCGGTGCTGCGCTGACCCGGCAGATCGAACAGTTCGCCACCACGCATGGCGTGACCGTGTTCATGACATCGCATGCCGCGCTGGCGATGCTGATCGCCCGTCTCGCCGCCACCGACGATGTGGTGATCGGTACCCCCATCGCCGGACGCACCGAGGCGGCCGTCGCCGACCTGGTCGGCATGTTCGTCAACACGCTGGTGCTGCGCACCCATGTCGACCCGGAGGCCACCGTCGCCGATCTCGTGTCGGACGTGCGGACCGTCGACCTCGACGCCTTCGCCAACGCCGATGTCGCGTTCGAGGATCTGATCGAGGAACTGTCGCCGGAGCGGTCCACCGCGTTCGCGCCGCTCGTCCAGATCGCGTTCGCCCATGTCGCGGGGACGCCGGACGCGGGCGCCGTCGAACTGGCCGGCCTGCGGGCGCGACCCCTTGAGCTACCGGATCAGGCGGCCAAGTTCGACCTGACCGTGAGCCTCGTCGACCGGACCTCGCAGAACCCGATGACGCTCGAATTCACCTACGCCCGTTCGTTGTTCGAGGAGTCGACGGTCGTCGGGTTCGCCGACTCGATGCTGCGCCTCCTCGACGAGATGACGGTCCACCCCGACCGCCTCGTCGGCGACCTGGATCTGTTGCCCGCCGACGAGGCCGCCCAGCTGTCACCGGTCACCGGCGGTCCGGGCACCCGACCGCAGTTGCTCGCCGACCTGTTCGCCGACGCGGCGACCCGCTTCACACACCGCACGGCCGTCGTCGACGCTGCCGGCACCACGCTGACCTACGGCGAACTCGAGGCACGGGCGAATCGCCTCGCGCGATGGCTCATCGCGCGAGGTGTGGGTACCGACTCGCTGATCGCCCTGGCGATCGGCCGCTCGGCGGATCTGCTCACCGCGATCTGGGCGGCCGCGAAGGTCGGGGCCGCGCACCTCCCGATCGACCCGGGGTATCCGGTCGATCGGATATCCCACATGCTGACCGACTCCGGGGCCGCGATCGGCCTCACCACGTCGCGCCACCGCGGAACGCTGCCGGACGGTGTGACGTGGTCGGTTCTCGACGATCCCGAGGTCGCCGGCCAACTGGACGCGCTGTCGGCCACGCCGGTGCGAGACGCAGAACTCCGCAGTGGCCTGTCCGTCGATGCCCTGGCGTATGTCATCTACACCTCCGGTTCCACCGGCACACCCAAGGGTGTCGCCGTCACCGGCCGCGGTCTGGTCAATTTCGGGGTGGCCGAGATCGACCGATTCGGTGTGACCGCGGAGTCGAGGGTCCTGGCGTTCGCGTCGCCGAGTTTCGACGCCTCGGTGCTCGAGTGGCTGATGGCCATGGGGTCGGGCGCCACCCTCGTGTACCGTCCGGACACCGCACTCGGCGGCGACGAGCTCGCCGAGTTCATCCGTGCACAACAGATCACACATACCTTCCTGACCCCGACCGTGTTGGCCACCCTGGACCCCGACGCGGTTCTGGGTCTGACCACCCTCGCGGCGGGCGGAGAAGCCGTACCGCAGCGGCTCGTCGACCGGTGGGGTGACCGGGTGGCGTTCTTCAACGCGTACGGCCCCACCGAGACGACCGTCGTCGTGTCGATGAGCCGTTCCCCCTTGCGATCCGGGGAGACGGTGACGTTGGGGGGTGCGATCCCCGGTGTCGGCATGGTCGTGCTGGATTCGCGGCTGCGTGTGGTCCCGGTCGGCGTGCCCGGGGAACTCTACGTCGTCGGCGATGCGCTCGGCCGTGGCTACCTCGGTCGTTCGGCGTTGACCGCCGGCCGATTCGTCGCGAACCCGTTCGACCACGGCGCGAGGATGTATCGGACCGGTGACGTCGTCCGGTGGCGCCGGGACCTCGACGGGCTCCTGGTCCTCGAGTACGAGGGTCGCAGCGACGACCAGGTGAAGCTACGTGGCCTGCGTATCGAACTGGGCGAGATCGAGTCCGTGCTGGCAAGTCATCCGGATGTGGAATCCGCCGTGGTGATCGGCCTGGGCGGATCGGTCGCCACCGCTCTCGCCGGATACGTCGTGACCAGCACGCCGGTCGCCGTCGCGGATCTCCGCGATTTCGTCGCCCACCGGTTGCCGACGCACATGGTGCCCTCGAGCATCACGGTGCTGGAGGAGATGCCGCGCAGCCCGGTCGGGAAGCTCGACCGGCGGGCGTTGCCGGAACCGGTGATCGACGTCGCCGCCGAGTATGTGGCGCCGGCCACCGGGGCCGAGGAACTGATCGCCGCCGTCTTCGCCGATGTGCTGGGCGCAGAACAGGTCAGCGTCATCGACAGCTTCTTCGACGTCGGCGGCAACTCGTTGTCGGCGACCCGGGTGGCGGCGAGGGTGGCTGAACTGCTCGACGCCGACGTCTCGGTGCGCGACGTGTTCGACGCGCCGACGGTCCGGATGCTGGCCGAACGGGTGAGCGGGCGCGGTGCGGGACTGGCGCCGTTGCAGGCCGTACAGCCACGGCCGGAGCACATCCCGCTGTCGTTTGCGCAGAACCGGATGTGGTTCATCAACCAGTTCGATCCGTCGTCGTCGACCTACAACGTGCCTGTGCTGCTGCGTCTTTCCGGTGGTCTCGACGTGGCGGCGTTGCGCGCCGCGGTCGTCGACGTCGTCGCACGACACGAGGTGCTGCGGACCACGTTCCCGGCGGTCGACGGCACACCCCGGCAGGTGATCGGCTCGCCGGAGACGATCGACGATGAACTCGATTGGGCAGTGGTCGATTCGGAGGCGGAGATGGCGGCGGCGGTGGTCGCCGGATTCGACGTGACCCGGCAGCGGCCGCTGCGGGTGCGGGTGCATCAGATCGCCGACGACGACACGCTTCTCGCGGTCGTCGCCCATCACATCGCCGCCGACGGCGAGTCGATGCTGCCGTTGGTGACCGACCTCGTCGCCGCGTACGAGGCCCGGGCTGCGGGTGACGCACCGCGATTCGCGCCGCTCGCAGTGCAGTTCGCCGACTTCGCGATGTGGCAGCACGACGTACTCGGGTCCACCGGCGACACCGACTCGGTGGTCGGCAGGCAGCTCGCCTACTGGCGGGAACAACTCGCCGGACTGCCCGACGTCCTCGAGGTCCCGTCCGACCGGGCCCGTCCCGCGGTGGCGACCAACCGGGGAGCCCAGGTCTCCTACGAGATCCCCGCCGAACTCGCCGACCGGATCGTCGACGTGGCACGGGATCGGGGAGTCACCCCGTTCATCGTCGTGCACACCGCGCTCGCGGTGTTGCTCGCGCGCCTGTCGTCGACCGACGACATCGCCATCGGCACACCGATCGCCGGTCGCGGCCACCGCGACCTCGATCCCCTCGTCGGTATGTTCGTCAACACCCTCGTGCTGCGCACCCGGGTCGACGGGTCGGATAGTTTCGAGCAGTTGCTCGACCGGGTCCGCGCCGACGATCTCGCCGCTTTCGCGAACGCCGACGTCCCGTTCGAAACAGTCGTCGACGACCTCGATCCGGTCCGCTCCGAGGCATTCTCGCCACTGGCACAGGTGACGTTGACGTTCAACCAGTCGGCCGTGGCCGAGCTGTCGACCGGCATCGGACCGGTCGCCGTCGACGGGCTGACGATCTCGCCGGTGGAGGTTCCCGAGACCCCGGCGAAGGTCGACCTGATGTTCGGCGTCGCGACATCCGACGCCGGTCGTGGGTGGTCTGCCCAGATCGTGTACGCCACCGATCTGTTCGACGAATCGTCCATCGTGGCGCTCGCCGATCGGTTCCTCCGGGTTCTCGGCGGCGCCGTCGACGACATGACGTGCCCGGTCGGCGACCTGGACCTCATCTCCGACGACGAGGCGGCCACCCTCGAGGCCCTGCCGGCGCCCGTCGTGCCCGCCGCCCACACCGATCGCACCCTCGTCGAGCTGTTCGCCGAGTCCGTCCGGCTCCACCGGGACGCGGCGGCGGTGAGCGCCGCCGGCGTGACGCTGACCTACGGTGACCTCGACGAACGCTCCGATGCCGTCGCCGCGGCACTGGCGACCCGGGGTGTCGGAGTCGGGGACCTCGTCGGTGTGGCCACCGCCCGGTCGACCGATCTGATGGTCGCGATCCTCGGGGTGCTGAAGTCCGGAGCCGGTTACCTTCCGCTGGACACGACCAACCCGGTCGATCGCCTGAGGTACATCGTCACCGACGCCGCGGTCGGCGTCGTCATCACCGACGCGGACACCGAGGGTCACGAACTGTTCGGCGTGCTGCCGTCCGGCGTGGCCGCAGTGCGGGTCGCCGACCTCCTCGCCGAGGGCGGCACAGCGCCGGGCCGGACGCCGCGTCCCGATTCCCGGGCCTACGTGATCTACACCTCCGGCTCGACCGGCCGTCCCAAGGGGGTGGAGATCACCCACCGCGACGTCGTGACGTTGATGGACACCGCCGCAGGCGATTTCGACTTCCTCGACACCGACGTGTGGACCATGTTCCACTCGTATGCCTTCGATTTCTCCGTCTGGGAGATGTGGGGGCCGTTGCTGTCCGGTGCGCGGCTGGTCATCGTCGACCGTTCGGTGGCCCGCGATCCCGACGCCTTCGTCGAGCTGCTCGCCGACGAGGGGGTCACCGTTCTGAGTCAGACCCCGTCGGCGTTCTATCAGCTGATCGACGCGCGTCGGCGCAACCCTGCGTCGTTGCCGCTGCGCTACATCGTGTTCGGTGGCGAGGCACTGAGCTTCGACCAGGTCCGTCGCTGGTACGACGATCACCCTGGCGGGGACAATCCAGGCGACGCCCCTCGCCTGGTGAACATGTACGGCATCACCGAGACGACGGTGCACGTCAGTTTCCGCCCGCTCGATCCGACGCTGGTCGCCGCCGGCGACGCGTCGCTGATCGGCCGACCGCTGCACTCCCTCGCGATCCACATCCTCGACGACCGACTGCATCCGGTCCCGCCCGGCGTCATCGGTGAGATGTATGTGGTCGGCGGCCAACTGGCGCAGGGCTATCTGGGCCGGCCGGAACTCTCCGCGACGCGTTTCGTCGCCAATCCGTCCGGACCCGACGGCACGCGGATGTATCGCACCGGCGACCTGGCCCGTCGCGTCGGCGACGACATCGAATACCTCGGCCGTGGCGATGCGCAGGTGCAGCTGCGCGGCTTCCGCATCGAGTACGGCGAGATCGAGGCGGCGCTGCTCGCCGTCGACGGCGTGACCGCGGCCGCGGCGAACGTCACCGAGATTGCCGGACGCGGTGAGCAACTCGTCGGCTATGTGGTCTCCGACGCCGACGGCGTTGTGGATGCGCAGCAGGTCAGGGATGCCGTCGCGCGGGCGGTGCCGGGCTACATGGTGCCGAGCGTCATCATCGGTGTGGACCGGCTCCCGTTGACGGCGAACGGGAAACTGGATCGCAAGGCGCTGCCGGTCCCCGAGATCGAGGGTCCCGGCGACGACTACGTCCCACCCGCCTCGTCGACCGAAGAACTGCTCGCCGCCGTGGTGGCCGGTGTCCTCGGCGTCGATCGCGTCAGTGTGGTGGACTCGTTCTTCGCGCTCGGCGGCGATTCCATCCTCTCCATCCAGTTGTCGTCGGCGGCCCGCGCGGCCGGTCTCGCTGTGTCCCCGCGAGAGGTGTTCGAGCACAAGACGGTTCGGGCGATGGCCCGTGCCGTCGCATCCGGTGACGGGTCGCCGGAGTTGCTCGCCGAGGCCTCCGGTGGCGGCGTCGGTGCGGTGGCGATCCCGCCGGTGGCCGGCTGGATGCTGGAATTGTCCGACGGGCCGGCTGATTTCGCCGACTTCTCGCAATCCACGGTGCTGATCGCACCGGACGGGCTCACACCGGCGGACCTGACCCAGGTGCTGAAGGCGGTCGTCGACGCCCATCCCATGCTCGCGGCGCGACTCGAGCTGACCGATGGCGTCTGGAGCCATGTCGCCGGGGTCGGCACAGGTGCCGTGGTGTCCGAGTTGGCCACCGATGCCGAGGTCGGCTCGGTGGATTTCGACGCCGCCCTCGTCGACGCGCACACCGCCGCACTCGGACAGCTCGACCCGGCGGTCGGGGCGTTGGTGTCCGCGGTTCTCGTGAGCGGTGCCGGGGTGAACGAGGCTGGGGTGAACGAGGCTGGGGTGAACGAGGCTGGGGTGAACGGTGCCGGGCTGCGCAGGGCGCGGGTCGTTCTCGCGATCCATCACCTCGCGGTCGACGCGGTGTCGTGGCCGATCCTCGTCGAGGACATGGTGACCGTGTGGGGGCAACTCAGTTCCGGCCAGCCCGTGGCGGTGCGTTCGGAGGTCACGAGCGCACGTGCATGGCATCAGGCGATGGTCGCCCGCACGGAGGTCCATCTCGACGAGGCCGACCATTGGCTCGCACGCGTGGGCCGACCGCCCACCGACTTCGGGGCGCCGTTCGACCGGAATCGAGACCGGTTCTCCGATGTCGCCTCGCTGCGCGTCGAGATCGGCCCGCACATCACCGAAGCGTTGCTGACAGAGGTGCCGGAGGCATTCGGCGGCCACGTCAACGACGCCCTCCTCGCCGCCCTCGGCCGTGCGGTGCGCGGCTGGCAGCGTTCGCGCGGCATCACCGACACCGAGCCGGTCTCGGTGCTGGTGGAAGGGCACGGTCGTTACGACGAGGTGCTCGGCCGGGGCGCGAATCCACGGTCGGCGGACCTGTCCCGAACCGTCGGCTGGTTCACCACGATCGCGCCCACGCTGGTGGACCCGTCCGGCGACACCGTCCACACCCTGAAGGCCGTGAAAGAGGAACGTCTCGGCACCCCGGAACGGGGAATCGGTTTCGGTCTGCTGCGATTCGGTGGGGCACAGGACGGGGTGCCGGCCGGGGCACAGGACGGGGTTCCGGATGGTACGGGGTCGCGGCTGGCCGGATGCCGGTTGCCGTCGATCGGATTCAACTTCTTCGGCGCCGGCGGCCGCAACGCCGGTGACGCGGTGGTGCTGCCGTTCATGGTCGATACCACCGCACCCTCGTTGCCGGCGACGGTGTCGGGTGCGATGACCGCCATGAACGTGCTGACCCTCAACGCGGGCACCGTGCCCTCCGGCGACGGTCGTGCCCTCACCGCGGATCTCCTGTACGCACAAGGGGTTCTCGACGCGGCGGACGTGGTCGACATCGGTCGCCGGTGGCAGGAGGAACTCGCCGCGGTCGTCGACCTCGTGACGTCGGGCACCGACCTCGGGCTCTCCCCGTCGGATGTGCCCGGCACCGGTATCACCCAGCAGGAGCTGGACGAGATCGCCCGCCGCGCACCGGGAGCCGACGTCTGGCCACTCACTCCGCTGCAGCAGGGTCTGCACTTCGAGTACGAACGGGCGTCGGCGTCCGGCGGCGCGTCGGTGGACGTCTATGTCGTGCAGGCGGTTCTCGAACTCGGCGGGGTCATCGACCTCGATCGGCTCCGGACCGCGGCGCAGGCGCTGTTCGGTCATCACCGGGCACTGCGATCCGGGTTCGAACGCACCGCCGGTGGTGCCGTCGTCGGCGTCGTGCCGGAATCGGTCGACGTGCCATGGCAGGTGATCGAGCTCGGCGACGGCGGGTCGGTGGCCACCGGTGTCCGCGCGGTCGCCGACGATCAGCGTCGGATCCCGTTCGACCTGGCCCGGCCGCCCCTCATCAGGTTCGCGGTGATCCGGCACGGCGCCACCGCGCACCTCGTGGTGACCAACCACCACATCCTGCTCGACGGATGGTCGGGACCGTTGGTGCTGGCCGACCTGCTGGCACTGTACGCATCCGGGACCACGTACACCGGTCAGATCGGCAGTAGTACAGCAGATTTCGCCGATCACGTGAAGAGGATCGCGGTTGCCGAACACGCTGCCGGCGTGCAGGCGTGGCGAGAAGTCCTCGCGCCGGTGGAAGGGCCGACACTGGTGGCGCCCGGCGTCACCGCGACGACCGGGGCGATGCCCCGCGACCTCACACTCGAACTCGACGCGGACCTCACCGCGGCGATCGAGGCCGTCGGCCGCACCACGGGCGCCACGGTGGCCACGGTCCTGCAGTTCGCCTGGGCGGTGCTGTTGTCGCGCTTGACCGGCACCCGGGTGGTGACCTTCGCCGAGACGGTCTCGGGTCGCCCTGCCGACCTCGACGGTGTCGAATCGATGGTGGGCCTGTTCATCAACACCCTGCCGGCCGTGATCGACGTCGACCCCGATGCGCCGATCTCCGATGTGCTGGCCCGTGTGCAGGAGTCCAAGGTGTCGGTGCTCGACCACCAGCATCTGTCGCTTCCCGAGTTGATGCCCCTCGCCGACACCGGCGGTGCCGGCCCGCTGTTCGACACCCTGACGGTGCACGAGTCCTATCCGGTGGACACCGAGTCACTGTCCACCACCGATGCCGCACTCACCGGCGGGCTGGAGATCCTCGACTACGACGGCGCCGACGCGACCCACTATCCGCTGAACATGGCCACCGCGCCCATGAACGGTGGTCGAATGTCGGTGACGCTCAAGTACCTTCCGGACGCGTTCGACGCCGAGCAGGTGGCGGTGTTCGGGGCGGCTCTGGTGCAGATCCTGCGGACCGTCGCCGACCGGCCGGGCACCGTCACCGCCGACATCGCGTTGTCGTCGTCGGATCTGGCCGCCGAGCTGACGCCGGTGTCCGGCGGTGACGGTGTGGCGCCGCGGCTCCTGGCTGACATGTTCGCCGACGTGGCGGCACGATGCGGTGATCGGGTGGCGGTCGTCGACGGCACGGGGGCGTCGGTTACCTATGCCGAACTCGACGCGCGGTCCAATCGCCTGGCACGCTGGTTGATCTCGCGAGGTCTCGGCGTGGAATCGTTGGTGGCGTTGGCGATCGGCCGGTCGGTGGAGTTGTTGACCGCGATCTGGGCGGTGGCCAAGACCGGTGCCGGTTACGTGCCGATCGATCCGGACTATCCCGCGGAGCGGGTCCGCAACATGGTGGCGGACTCCGGGGCCGTCCTGGGCCTCACCGTCGGTGCCGTCGATCTGCCGGCCGAACGGTTCGACTGGGTTCACCTCGATGACGACACGGTCGCCGACGCGGTGGATGCGTTGCCGCACAACGCCGTGGCCATTGACGAGCGACACGGCGTGGTCCGGCCGGAGAACGTGGCCTACGTGATCTACACCTCGGGATCGACGGGTCGGCCCAAGGGCGTGTCGGTCACCCACACCGGACTGGCCAACTTCGCCGAGCAGGAGACGAGGCGGTTGCGGGTCGGCGACGCGCCGGTTGTCCTCGGCTTCGCGTCACCGAGTTTCGACGCCTCCGTCCTGGAGTATCTGCTCGCCACGCGAAACGGCGGCACGTTGGCATATCGGCCGTCGGATGCGGTGGGTGGCACCGCATTGCAGGACTTCATGCGAACCCATCGGGTGACCCACACCTTCCTGACGCCGACGGTGCTGACCACCCTCGACCCGGCGGAGCTGCCCGATCTGGAAGCGCTCGCGGCGGGTGGCGAGGCGGTGCCCGGCCTGCTCGTCGACGAGTGGTCGCCGCACACCCGCATCCACAACCTGTACGGGCCGACCGAGACGACCATCGGCATCACGATCAGCGAGCCCATGACCGCCGGGGAGCCGGTGCGGTTGGGGGCACCGTTGGCCGGGGTCGGTCTGCAGGTGCTCGACGACCGGTTGCGGCCCGTTCCCCAGGGTGTGCCGGGCGAGTTGTACGTGACCGGCGGTGCGCAGTCGCGCGGCTACCTGGACCGCCCGGGGCTGACCTCGAACCGATTCGTCGCGAATCCGTATGGCGTTGCCGGGCAACGGATGTACCGCACGGGCGATGTGGTGCGGTGGCGCCGCGGCACTCTCGGAGAGCTGGTACTCGAGTACTCCGGCCGCACTGATGATCAGGTGAAGTTGCGTGGTCTTCGGATCGAACTCGGTGAGATCGAAGCCGTTCTCGCCGCGCATCCCGCCGTCGAGTCGGCAGTGGTCATCGGGGTCGGTGGGTCGGTGGCGACCGCCCTCGCCGGCTACATCGTGGCCGATGCGAGTACAGATCTCGGCGACGTCCGCGACCACGTCGCGCGAAGCCTCCCGTCGCACATGGTGCCCGCGAGCCTCACCGTCCTCGACTCGTTGCCGCTCACGCCGGTCGGCAAGCTCGACAAGCGGGCGCTGCCCGAGCCGGTCATCGACGCGGGCGCCGACCACGTCGACCCGGCGACCGAGACAGAGGTGGCGGTGACGGCGGTCTTCGCCGATGTGCTCTACACCGAACGGGTCGGCGCCACCCAGAGCTTCTTCGACCTCGGCGGCAATTCGCTGTCGGCGACGCGGGTGCTCGCGGGACTGCGCGAGCGCGGCTACGAGGTCGAACTCGGGTGGTTGTTCGACGACCCCACGCCGCGCGGGTTGGCCACGCGGATCGATGCGGGCGCCGCCACCGGCGGCCGGGTGCTGATCACGCTGAACGCGGCCGGGTCGCAGCCCCCATTGTTCTGCATCCATCCGGCCGGCGGGCTCGCCTGGTTCTACGGCGGGTTCGTGCCCTATCTGGGCGACCGCCCCGTCTACGGCCTGCAAGACCCGCACGTGGTGGCCGGCGAGCCGAGCGCCGGGTCGGTCGAGGAGATGGCCGCCCGCTATCTGGACGAGATCCGCCAGGTCTCCCCGCACGGTCCGTATCACCTGCTCGGCTGGTCGCTGGGCGGGTACATCGCCTACGCGATCGCGACCGCTCTGCGCGCCGACGGCGAGGAGGTCGCCTTCCTCGGCGTCATGGATTCATCTCCGATCCCGCCGCAGGCGGCGGACGGAACCGGTGGCGTCGCACCGCCGGGGGTCGCGCTCGGCGGCGACTACGTCGGGGACTTCCTCGGCGGGTGGCGTGACCTGTTCGACCTCGACGACGACGTCCACGCCGATTCGGCCGAGGAGGTCGCCGCCATCGTCCGTGAACAGATCGCGTCGATGGGTCTGCTGGACGCGGGTCAGGTGCAGGGCGTCATGGACAGTTTCGCGATGGGGGAGACCTTGGTGGCCGACTTCCGTCCGGAGCCGTTCGACGGTTCCCTGCTCGTGTTCACCGCGACCCGGGACAAGGCCGACCCGAGTGCGGTCGCCCGAGGCTGGGCACCCTACGTGCGCGGCGACATCACGAACGTCGACGTCGAATCCGACCATCTCGGTCTCGCGAACGCCCCGGCGCTCGAGGTCATCGGCCCCGAGCTCCGGCGGAGGTTGCCTGGCCGCGACAGATGATCGACACCCCACCCCGACCTTCAACCGAGAGGAATCACGATGACCAACCCGTTCGACGACGAGAACGGACGTTTCTACGTCCTGGTGAACGACGAGAACCAGCATTCGCTGTGGCCGACGTTCGCCGAGATCCCGGCCGGCTGGACCACGGTGTTCGGTGAGGACACCCGGGCGGCATGCCTGGATTATGTGGAGCGGAACTGGACGGACCTGCGGCCACAGAGCCTGATCGACGCGATGGCGGCCGACCGGGCGACGTCCGACGGCTGACCGTCGTTGTCCACGTCGCGATGCCGTGACGCCGCGATAACGCTTGCACATCAAGCGCATCCGTCACTTCGATAACGGGAGTCACAACAGTAACATGAAGGGCGTACGAAGTATCCGCAACATCCTGTGGATTCACACACAAAGTGGCACCAGTGGTTCCCAAAGGTCCGTTAGCAAGGCAAGCTAGAGAGAAGGACCCGGTGCCAGTCTGACTGGGAGGCAGCGTGGCCAGGGTTGACGTATCGAGCTCGGGGGAACGACTGTCATGATGAATGAATTGCTTGACGATATCCGGCGACGGGCAGAGATTACCCCGCGCCTGGCCGCTGTGCGCATCGGAGACGACGCGGTCACCTACGCCGAGCTGAACGACGCCATCTCTGCCTACGGTGACGTCATGGACCGTCACGGCATGTCGCAGGACGCGGCCTTCCACGCCGGCCTCATCAACTGCATGCCCGGGCTGGCACGGATCGAGAGTGCGACCGAACGCAATCAGGTGATGAGCGAGGTCGTCGCTTGGCTCAGCCGTGAACTCGGCGGCGGCGACAGCCGACGCCTGCGCGCCGTCAGCTGAGCATGCTGTCGTCGATCAGACGACGGCCATGAACATCAAGATCACCAGGAGAATCGGCGCCCCGATCGCCATGCTGACGATTCCGAGCGCTGCGGCGGTGATGGCGCGACCGGCACCTCGATAACGGTTGGGTTCGGGTGCAGGCCGGCGGCCCGCCGCGACCTGGACCAATGCGACGACACCCAGAATCGTTCCGACGAAGCCGACGATCGCGCCGACTCCGATCAAAGCCAGTGGCAACGACACGATCGATGTGACCAGAGCCGTGGTCGCCATGGCCGAACTGGGTTGCCGAAGGTGTCGGGCGGGCGGCGACGTCGCATCGGGAACCGACGGCACCCAGATGTCCGCGGGCGGCGGCAGTGGGCGGTCGGCGGTCGGGTTGATCGGCGGCGCGAACACCGAAGACGGTGTCACCGGCGGGAGCCTGTCGTGGTCGTCGCTGCGGATGACGTGATCACCAGGGGTGTACTCATCCCGCCCGTACGCACCGGTGTTGTCATAGCCGGTGTCGTCATACCCGGCGTTGTCATACCCGAGGTCGTGATACCCGGTGTCGTGGTTGTCGGTCGGCCAGGTCAGGATCTGGTCGGTCACCGCGGGTGGTATCGACTCGGTCGGATGATCGGTCCCCCGCATGGCGTACCTCCTGGCCGTTCGGCCTGTGCCCGGTACCACCCCGCGCGGGGTGATCGTCGGTTCTGTCTGATTCCACTGCACCGGAACAAGATCACGAACGCATAACGGCGTCTGAAACGAATCTGGCCGCAACCGGGCATCCGGTTGCGGCCAGAACACGATCAGCGTGCGACGGTCAGCCGCCGTGCTGTCCGCCCATGGTCGTCAGCTGGGTGATGGCACTCCCGGCGAGCTTCCATTCCCCGTCGACCTCGACGAACGCGAGCTCGATGTCGATCGGCTGGGGTGCATGCGGACTCGCGATCGACACGGTGGCGACGGCGTTGTTCTCGCCGTCCTCACGCACGTTCGTCACGGTGTAGACGTCCGGGGTGTAGCCGGCCGCGTTCGACGCCCGGGCGTAGCCCTGAAGTGCGGCCTTGGTGGCCGGGTTCGTCGTGTCGACGACGGCCTCGAGCTCTTCCGACGAGGTATCGGTATTGACCGACTTGCGCAGGATGACCTGTGCGTCGTCATTGCTCAGCCCGATGATCGCCTGCGTCGCGTCGCTCGCTGCGGAGGCCACGGCCGCGGAGGCGTCGTTGGCGGCGCTGCTCGCGGTGTCCGTGGCCTCTTCGGAACAACCGGCGACCGCGAAGACCGCTGCGCCCGACAACAGGGCCGCAGCCAGGGACTTCCGAACGTTCATTTCGTCTCCTCCTCTTGAGTAAGCCCACACTAACCCATGGCCGGATTGTCGAGACCCGGACACCGAACGGGCGCGTGACGTGCGGCGAGGCACGAGGGAATTAATCGGACCGCGGTCCGGTTAGACTGGGTGACAATCCGCAGAGTGCCAGGGAGGCGCGACATGCAGTTCGGAATCTTCAGCGTCAGCGACATCACGGTGGACCCGACGAACGGCGTCGAGCCCACAGAGAATGAGCGGATCAAGGCCATCGTGGAAATCGCGAAGAAGGCCGAGGACATCGGTCTCGACGTCTTCGCCCTCGGCGAGCATCACAACCGGCCGTTCTTCTCGTCATCGCCGACCACGACGCTCGCCTACATCGCCGCCCAGACCGAACGGCTGCAACTGTCCACCGCGACCACCTTGATCACCACGAACGATCCCGTGAAGATCGCCGAGGACTTCGCGATGCTGCAGCATCTCGCGGACGGGCGTGTCGACCTCATGCTCGGCCGCGGGAACACCGGGCCGGTCTATCCGTGGTTCGGCAAGGACATCCGTCAGGGCATTCCGCTCGCGATCGAGAACTACCATCTGCTGCACCGGCTGTGGACCGAGGACGTCGTCGACTGGGAAGGCAACTTCCGCACGCCCCTGACGTCGTTCACCTCGACTCCGCGCCCGCTCGACGGGGTCGCGCCGTTCGTCTGGCACGGGTCGATCCGGAGTCCGGAGATCGCCGAGCAGGCCGCGTACTACGGCGACGGATTCTTCGCCAACAACATCTTCTGGCCGAAGGAACACTTCCAGCAGCTGATCGGCTTCTACCGCGAACGCTTCGAGCACTACGGGCACGGCTCCGCGGAGCAGGCGATCGTCGGGCTCGGCGGGCAGTTCTACATCAGGAAGAACTCGCAGGATGCCGTGCGTGAGTTCCGGCCGTACTTCGACAAGGCGCCGGTGTACGGGCACGGCCCGTCGCTGGAGGAGTTCACCGATCAGACCCCGCTGACCGTCGGCAGTCCGCAGGAGTTCCTGGACAAGACGTTGTCGTTCCGGGAGAGCTTCGGCGACTACCAGCGCCAGTTGTTCCTCGTCGACCATGCTGGGCTGCCGCTCAAGACGGTCCTCTCCCAGCTCGATGAACTCGGCGAGGTGTTGCCGGATCTGCGCGCCGGGTTCGCTGCGGGCCGCCCGACGCAGGTGCCCGATGCTCCCACGCACGCCTCGCTCGTCGCCGCCCGCGATGCCGCTTTCGTCGAGGGCCCCGCAGACCATGCCGAAATGAAGGTGGAAGCATGACCGCACCGGTGCGGATCGTCGCCGTCAACGCCGGACTCGGCGAACCGTCGTCGACCGGATTGCTCGTGCGCCGACTGGTGGATTCGGTGACGACCGCGTTCCCGGCCGGCGCGGTCGAGGTGGTCGTCGTCGACCTGCGCGATCTGGCGGTGGATGTGGCCCGGTCGATGACGACGGGATTCGCTGTCGCCGGGGTGCGCGACGCCCTCGAGGCCATCTACCGTGCGGACGGCCTCATCGCGGCCACACCCGTCTTCAACGCCTCGTACAGCGGTCTGTTCAAGTCGTTCTTCGACCTCGTCGAGGTTGACCGGATGCGTGACATCCCCGTCCTGATCGCCGCGACCGGCGGCAGCCCGCGCCACTCGATGGTCCTCGACCACGCGATGCGTCCGCTGTTCAGCTACCTCCGGGCCGTCGTCCTCCCGACGGGTGTCTACGCGGCGGCGGAGGACTGGGCCGGCACGACGGGTGACACCGCCCTGCTGACCGATCGCATCCGGCGTGCGGCAGGCGAACTCGTCACCGCGATCCGCGGTTCCGGAACCGATCGGCCGCGGGAGACGGCCCCGGACGCGACCGAGACCGGCCGACAGATCGACTCGCAGCGGTCGGCCGAACAGGCCGGGATCGACAACTTCGCGAAGCTCCTCGGCCACCACGCCTGACCGACCCTTCGTGACGCACGCTCACTTCGTTCGCGGGCTCCTCAGGGATCGGGTGAGCGCGAGCTTGCGAAACCCCCCTGGTCCCTGAGGAGCGAGCTTGCGAGCGTCACGAAGGGTCACGAAGGGCCGACCCGGATCACGCCTGACCCGGGACGTTGTGTCGCGGGCTCAGGCGCGATGTCGGCAACGCCGGCGCGGGCAGATGTTGGGTGTCGCCGGCGTAGCCCTCGACCTGGCCGAACCGGTCACTGTGATCGGACCACTGCCGGCGGAAGGCCACGATGTCGTCGTGGCTGCGGCCGATGAAGTTCCACCACATGATGATCTCTTCGTCGAGCGGCTCTCCGCCCAGCAGCACGGCGCGTGCTTCGACCTCCGAGTCGTTGCGCAGACGCAGCGTCGCGGCGCCGAGGCCGACGTAGCCGAGTTCGGTCGGCGCCAGCGGCTCCGCGACGGAGTTGACGATCCGGATGACGCCGGCGTCGACGAGCACCCCGTGCTCGTGTTCGGGCCGGATCGGGAGGTCGATCTGTGCGCCCGGCCGCAACCGCAACTCGGCGCCGAGCAGTGGAGTGAAGGTGTGTACCGGTGATCGTTCGCCGAGCAGGTCACCCAGAAAGACGCGGACCTCCACACCCGCGCGCTCGACGACCGGCGGGATGTGGTGGGCGAAGTCGCGTTTCGTGTCGGCCGCCGACTCCGGCAGGGCCACCCACAGCTGCACGCCGTGCAGGATCGTCGTGTCCGGCGTCGACACCTCGGTGTGGGCGATTCCGTGTCCGGCAGTCATCAGATTGAGTTCGCCCGGCCTGACCATCGCGTGGTTGCCCATCGTGTCGCGGTGCTCGATCTCTCCGGAGAACAGCCAGCTGACCGTCTGGAGACCGGTGTGCGGGTGGGGTGGTACGTCCATCCCGCCGGTCGCCGAGACATCGTCGGGCCCATAGTGATCGGCGAAGCACCACGCGCCGATGAGCGAGCGGCGGCGCTGGGGGAGAGTGCGGTGCACGGTCATCGCGCGTGGCCCGCCCAGGGGGACGTCGCGCGCCGTGAGCACCTCGACGGCCACGGCGCCGTCGGTGCGGGGCGCGGTTCGCTCGACTGCCGGGCGGCAGTCGATCTCGTCGGGTCGGGTCTCCAGATTGCTCATCACCGCACCATCCGCACGTCGTTCGGGCTGTCCGGCCAGTGTAGTGAGAACCCCGGGGTCGGGGATCGGGTCAGGACACGATCGTGGCGTCCTCGAAGGTCATCGTCACCTTGTCGACGGACGTCGACATCAGCGCGTGGCGTCCGAGTTTCAGAGATCGCAGCTCGTCGGCGATCGGATGGTCGCCGAGGGTCAGGCGTGCCCCGCCGACCCGGCTGCGGGTGCCCGAGGTGGAGGTGAGCTTCCACGGGGTCAACCGGAGGACACCGTCGAGCTGGGAGTAGGCGTTGAGGACGGTGTCCTTCGCGTTGTCGGGCACCGTGATTCCGGGTCGGACGGTCAGGTCCGCGATGAGTTGTCCGTCTGCGCTGACCCGACCGTGTTTGGTCGCCGCCTCGTGGTCGACGTCGAAGGTGGCCAGGGTCTTGGGGAAGCCCCAGATGCCGCGGCCGGCCGCGAGGGTGAAGTCGCCGTCCACCGGTAGATGGTGGATCAGCGCTCGGGCGTCGCCGCGGGCCAGCGAACCCAGCGCTGCGAGCGGCGAACTCGGCGGCCGACTCGGATCCTCGACGAGGAAACAGACGCCGAACTCGTTGTACGGCCCGAGGTCGCCGTCGACGTAGTCGACGAAAACCACCATGCACATCGTGCGGCCGGGCCGGACACGCAGCGGCCGTACTCGTCCCTCCGTACCCGCCGATCGGATCGCCCGTTCGACCGCCGAGCTGTCCGCGGTGAATCCGGCGACGAAGCACCGCGCGTGACGGATCTCGACCGGCATCGTGACGGTGCTGCCCAGGATCTCGTGGGTGGACGCGGTGTGGGTCATCGGCAACTCTCCTCGGAACTAGAACATGTTCTCGTTTCATCCTGTCAGTTCGGTGAGGATGTGACCAGTACTTCGGCGGATCGCACCTCGGCTGGATGAGTCGGTCGACTGCATGACCCGAGTCACGTACGGACTAGTCTGGGGGTGCGCTGTACAACCGCACGCCGGGGCATGCCGGGGCACGCCGGCGGCGGTCGAACGGACGGAGGTAGGGGTGACACCTGAGGTCCGGTCCGTGGTCCGCGTGGGCATGGTCGACGACCATCCGTCGCCGGTCTGGGGTGTCGAGCGGATTCTCGACCGACATGCCGATCTCGAGCTGGTGTGCTCGGCAACCACCGTCAGCGGCCTGCTGCAACAGGGAATCCCGATCGACATCGTGATCCTCGATCTGCGCCTCGACGACGGCACGACCCCCGGCGAGAACGTCACCCGCCTCACCGAATCGGGTATCGGCACCGTCGTCTACACCTCCGGTGAGCACCCAGCGCTCCTTCGGTCCGCCGCCCGGGCAGGGACACTCGGGGTGGTCCTGAAATCTGCCTCGGAGCAGGAGATCGTCGACGCCATCCGGGCCGCCGGCTCCGGGTGTGAGGTACTGACCACCGAATGGGCCGCGGCGATCGACGGGGACCCCGAACTCGCGACGGTCGACCTGAGTCCCCAGCTGCAACGCGTCCTCACGCTCTACGCGTCCGGTGAGACGTCCGCGGGGGTGGGGGCCGCGCTCGGTGTCTCCGCCGAGACGGTCAACGAGTACCTCAAACGAATCCGCCAGAAGTACGCGGCAGCCGGCCGGCCCACCCACACCAAGCTCGATCTCTTCAAGCGCGCGGTCGAGGACGGATGGCTGCCGTTCCCGGGACGCGGACCGGGAACCGCGCCGAACCGGTCGTCGCGGCGCGGCGGAATCGGACGTGCCTCCGGCCGACCGGGCGACTCCCGCCCATGAGTCCAGGGCGAGAAACACCTCCCGACTGAGACGGATCTCACCTCGTGTCTCGCCTGCGGATCATGGTGGCGACGTCCCCATAACTCCAGGTCACAGTGTGTCGGAGGCCGATAGGTGGTGCCCGCCGGATAGGCGGTGTCCCCAGTTCTGGGTCTACACCGATCGAACGCCGGTGACCTAGCCTGCAGTTCCTGTGGTGCGGTCTTGTCGGGGGACTGGAGCGCCCGTAGCAGCGGGGGACAGTGGTGCCGAGTGAAGGATGACAGATGACCGCGCGTTCACACATTCCACAACAACCGCCGTCGGCACCGCATCCGCGGGTCGGCGCACACACTCTCGGCGAACCAGCCGCGCCCACGGGACGTCCGGTCGCCCGACTGTCGGACTATCGCAACGCGGAAGGTGCGATGCCAGAGCTTCGTCGTCCGGAACTGTCGTCGCGCGAGGTCGAGGTGCTGCTGGCCTGGCTGGCCGCCGAGTCGAAGGAGGAAGCTGCCGCCGCCCTGTTCATCTCGGCGTCGACCGTCAGCACCCACCTCGCCCGGATTCGGGCCAAGTACTCCGGCGTCGGACGCGAGGCCCCGACCAAGGCCCACCTGCTGGCCAGGGCGCTCCAGGACGGTTACACCAGTCTCGACCGCTGGTGACCTGACCGACCCGTCGCCCGGAGGCGGCGAGTGCGTGCCGGGTCAGCGCAGATCGCGCTCGATCTTCGGCCAGGTGGTGTGCAGGTCGTCCTGCCAGTAGCCCCATGAGTGGGTGCCCGTGTTGCGGAACGTGACGTCGGCGGGGATGCGGAGTTCGGCCAGCCGGCCCGCCATCTGCCGCGAGCACTGGTCCATGGCGACCTCGATGACCCCACCGAGCACCGCCTGATTGGCGAGGAAGAACGGATCGCCGTCGACGAACGGGTCCTCGAGGCGCTCGTGCGTCCCGGGAAGTCCGGTGCCCGACGTCATGTAGATCTTGGTGCCGCGGAGCTTCTCCGCATTCAGATACGGATCGTTCGCGCGCCAGCCGGGACCGTTCATCGGGCCCCACATGTTCTCGAGGTCGCCCCCGCCACGATCGGCGACGACGAATCGGATGTACTGCTGGCCGAGCGGATCACTGGTGCGGGCGCAACCGCTGAATCCCGCGACCGATCGGTAGAGGCCCGGTGCCGCGATGGCGAGATTGAAGACCGTGGTGCCGGCCATCGAGATCCCGGCCACGGCGTTGCGTCCGGTCGTGTTGAAGCGTTCGTCGATGAGCGGTGGCAGTTCCTCGGTCAGGAAGGTCTGCCACTGGTTGCGGCCGAGGACCGGATCATCGCGCTGCCAGTCGGTGTAATACGAGAACGCGCCGCCGACGGGCGTCACCACGTACACATCCTCGTCGGCGAAGAACTCCTTGTAATCCGTCCGTGCCTCCCACGTCGCGGAGTCCTCACCGCCACCTGCCCCGTTGAGCAGATACAGTGTGGGGCTCGGCCGGGAACGGTCACGTGGTGTGAGCACGGTGACGGGGATGTTCTCGTTCATCGACGCGGAGTACACGACCAGCGTGACCTGCTGCGGGTCGTCGTCATAGGAACTCACGATCCGTGACGCCGGTGCCGACGACGCCGTCCCGGCGCCGGCGACCCATGTTCCGACGATGGCGGCGACCATCGCCAACACCCCGGCGATCAGACGCTGATGTCTCCCCACGATGCCCCAATCCGTTCCCACTCCGTGCGCGGCTGTCCAAGTGTAACGGCCGTTCCTGAGACCGCATCGCGAAGCGATCCGGCCTGTGGCACGCGGTGTTGGCTACCGTGGAGGGATGACATCCCCGGGGGCGGCCAACGATCCCGAACTCCTGCGTACCCTGCTCGCGGATTCGGCGATCGGTGATCGGGTCGCATTCACCCGTCTGTACGACCTCACCAGCGCGCGGATCTACGGACTCGCCCTGCGCATCGTGCGTGACCGCAACTATGCCGAGGAAGTCGTCCAGGAGGCGTATCTGCAGTTCTGGCAGAAAGCCGACCAGTACCACCCCGGGCGCGGAACCGTCATCAGCTGGATGATGACCATCGCGCACCGTCGCGCGGTGGACCGGGTGCGCTCGGAGGAACTGCACAGTCGCAAGGCGACGGAATACGAGTCCGGCAACCAGGCGCCACCGGGTTCCGTGCCGCTCGACATCGTGGTGGAGCGCGAGGAGAGCGTAGAGCTCCGGACGTGCCTCAACCGGCTCAGTGACCTGCAGCGCGACAGCATCGAGATGTCGTACTTCGGTGGGCTGACGTATCCCGAGGTGGCCGAACACATGTCGACGCCGCTGCCCACCATCAAGACGCGCATCCGCGACGGCCTGCGCAAACTCCGCAACTGTCTGAGGGGTCGTGAGTATGCCTGATACCGACTGGCTCGACGACCACATCGAACTGTATGCCGTGGCGGTGCTGCCGCCCGCGGAATATGAACGCGTGGAGCAAGAACTCCGCGGCCTGACCGACGTCGAACGTCGCATCTATGACGCCCGTATCGCCGAGACCCGCGCGGCGATGGCCGATCTGGCGAGCTCCTACGCGGTCGACGCCCCGGCCGACCTGCGCGACCGCGTGCTCGATCATGTCTTCACCACGCCCGGCGGTCGCGAAAGCACTCGGCCGGACGGCGGTGGGGTGCCGGACCGAGTCGACGACGGCGATGTGCCCGCGGCGATCCCGATCGACCGGGCCCGTCGACGCAGCCGAGCCGCCATCGTCGCCGCCGCCGCGGTGGCCGTTGTGGTCGCTCTCGGCGCGGGCGTGCTGATCGGTCGCGGAACGGCACCCGAACCCGCAGCGCCGACGGTGACCGCGGCCCAACAGCAGGTGCTCGACGTGCTGTCCGCGCCCGACGCGCAACTCTCGGCGCAGGAACTGCAAGACGATCGGGGCACCATCTCGGTGGTGACCTCGCGGGAGACCGACCAGGCGGTGGCTCTGCTGAGAGATCTCGACAACCCGATCCCGGCAGACCGCGAGTTCCAGCTCTGGCTGGTCGCCGACGAGGAGCAGCCGGTGTCGGCCGGGCTGATCCCGTCGGGCGGTGGCGATTCGCCGACCGTCGTCGAGAACCTGGGTTCGGCAACGGTTCTCGCCGTCACCGTCGAGCCGGCAGGTGGCTCACCGCAACCGACGACACCGATCCTTGCGCAGGTGGCACTGTAATCTGCTCGGGTGCGGCGGGTTTCGATACGCGTCGGGCTCGCAAGCTCGCACGTCGCTACTCAACCAGCGGTTGGGGTCGGGCTCGCAGGCTCGCACGTCGCTACTCAACCGGCGGGGGGCGTTGCCCCTTCCGTTGGTCGAGTAGCCGCGAACGGAGTGAGTGGCGTATCGAGACCCCGGGGTCAGTTCGTCGACCGCCGATACAGGATCAGCGACAACGGGATACACACGGCGAGGATGGCCAGACTGGTGCCGATCGAATAGCCGACGGCATGCTCGGCGACCCACCCGGACGGGGCCGGGAAGTCCGGGGGTGACGGGTTGCCGAACTTCTGTCGGCAGGCCGTGGCGACTGCGGTCACCGGATTCCATTCGGCGATCGGCCGTAGGAATCCGGGCAGGCTCTGCGCCGAGATGAACGCACTCGACAGGAATGTCACGGGGAACATCCACAGAAAGCCGATGCTCTGTGCCACATTGACGTTCGGTGCGGCCAGCCCGGTCACCGCTCCCACCCACGCCATCGCGAGGGCGAACAGGACGATGATGCCGAAGGCGATCGCCGCGTCGAGAGCGCTGCCGCGGACCCGCCAGCCGATCGCGAGTCCGCACGCCACCATCACGGCGAGTCCGAGGACGCCGAGCAGCATGTCGGAGCTCACCCGGCCGGCGATCACCGCCAGACGTGACATCGGCAACGATCGTAGGCGGTCGATGATGCCGTCGGACATGTCGTTCGCGAGTCCGACGGTGGTGATGGCGGCGTTGAAGACGACGGTCTGCGTGAAGATGCCGGCCATCAGGAACTCACGGTAGGAGCCGCCGCCGAACGTCGCCCCGAACACGTAGGCGAACAGGAAGACGAACATCAGCGGTTGGATGGTCGCGCTGATCAGCAGCGTCGGGATACGGCGGACGGTCAACAGGTTTCGTTCGATGATGACAGCGGTGTCGGCGAACATCAGACGCGCTCCAATCGCTCGGTCCCGCGGTCGGGGGTGGCGGTGGGACCTTCGTCGTCCCCGTTCTCGTCGTCCCCGTTCCCATCGGGCCCGGATGCCGTGCTCGACTCCGCACGTCCGGTGATCTCCAGGAACACGTCGTCGAGCGTGGGTGTGCTCACCGTCGCGTCGACCACGTCGATGCCGAGCCCGTCGCACACCCGCACCGCCGCGACGGCGCTGCGGGAGCCGTCGGTGACAGCCACGGACCAGGTCCGGGAGTCGACACGGTGCGGCGCACCGAGTCCGACCTCGGCCAGTGCAGCCCCGACTCGGGCGTCGTCGCCGTCACCCGCCACCTCGATCGTCAGGATCGATTGTGCTGTCGTGGCTTTCAGCTCGGCGGCGGTGCCTCGGGCGCGGACCGTGCCGCGATCGATCACGGTGATCTCGTCGGCCAGCGCATCGGCCTCCTCGAGGTATTGGGTGGTCAGCAAGACGGTGGTGCCGGCTGCGACCTGCTCGGTGATGACCTCCCACATCTGGCGGCGGCCGCGCGGGTCGAGTCCCGTGGTGGGTTCGTCGAGAATCACCAGCGACGGCTCGTTGATGAGGGCGCCGGCCAGGTCCAGTCGACGTCGCATCCCGCCCGAATAGGTCCGCATGGGCCGGTCGGCGGCGTCGGTGAGGCGGAGGTCGGCGATCATCGCCCGCGCCCGCTTGGCCGCCGCGCGGCGACGGTGGCCGTAGAGTTGGGCAACCATCCGCAGGTTCTCGAAGCCGGTGAGATTTCCGTCGACCGCGGCGTATTGCCCGGACACCCCGATCATCTCCCGCACCCGGTCGGGTTCGGCAAGGGCATCCACGCCGTCGACGACGACGGATCCGGAGTCGGGTCGCATCAGGGTGGCGACGGCGCGCACCGTGGTGGTCTTACCGGCCCCGTTCGGTCCGAGGAGGGCATGCACCGTCCCGGATCGCACGGTGAGATCGATTCCGGACAGCGCGTTCACCCGTGGTCCGCGTCCGGTCACCCCCGATCGGAAGGTCTTGCACACCCCGTCGAGGCGGAGCGCGACGTCGGCGGTTTGCTCAGGCATCGCGTGTCGTCCCATGGACGTGTTCACTCCCCTCCATCGCCCGGATCAGGCTCGCGGGACGCATGTCCCGCCAGTTCTCCTCGACGTAGGTCAGGCACTCGTCATGGCCTGCCGGGCCGAACACCACCGACCAGCCGTCGGGCACGGCGGCGAACTCGGGCCACAGCGAGTGCTGGTTCTCGGCGTTGACGAGCACCAGGAACACACCTTCGGTGTTGTCGAACGGGTTGGTCATCGATCCTCCCTATCGGTAAACATCTCTGTCCGTGAACATCTCTGTCGGAATGTCTCTCACATGTCGTTCGTCTGGCCGGGTCCCGCAGATCGGTCGAGAACGGCGGAATATCCGATCACGTTCTCGGGAAGCAGCATCCGGGCGTGACTGCAGTCCGCCGTCACCTCGGTGATGGTCCCGGTGATCCGGCCCGCCCAGTCACCGATCGCCCGTCCGCCCGGCGGCGGGTCGGCGGCGGCCGTCACGAACACCGCGTCGCCGTCATAGGTCCGTGGCCGCCAGTCGGCGGCCAGCCCGGTGGCGGCGAGGAAGGTGCGGTGCACGGCTTCGAACTCGTCGCGGCCCAGCCCGGCCAAGGGCCCGCCGGCACCGCGGACGGCGTCCCATGCCTCGTCGATGCTCGGTTCGGTCCCGTCGGCGACCTCTGTCTGCAGACCGAACTCGGCCAGCAGTTCGGCGACCGACGGGGTTTCGTCGAAACCAGGGCGGTCGGCGACGACGAACGAGTCGAGCAATGTCAGTTCGTCGACGACCTCCCCGGCCTCGCTCAATGCCACCGCCATCTCCTGGGCGATCAATCCGCCCAGCGACCACCCGAGCAGCCGGTACGGCCCGGACGGCGCCACCGTCCGGATGTGCTCGATGTATCGGGCGGCGAGCTCGGGAACGGACCGCGGTTGCGGACCGCCCGACAGCATCGGGTTCTGCAGGCCGTAGACCGGTCGGCCCGGCTGTATGTGCGGCAGCAGGGAGGTGAAGCTCCACGACAGGCCGATGGCCGGGTGGATGACGAACAGCGGGATGTCCGTGTCCGCATCGGTCTGGGCGGACGGCCGACGCAACGGCAGCAGGGTGGCGAACGGGTCGACGTCGGCCATTCCCTGAGCGCCGGTCTCGTCGTCGAGGACGGCGGCGAGTTCGGCGGGAGTCGGTGCGCCGAAAAGGGTTCCGGCACTGATGTCGCGGCCCGACAGCTCCGCCAACTTCGCGGTGACCGTGGTCGCCATCAACGAATTGCCGCCCAGGTCGAAGAACCCGTCCTCGGCGCCGACCGCGGCGACATCGATGCCGAGCACGTCGGCGAACACCGCGGCCACGGTGGACTCCGCGCCCGACCTCGGTGCGCGCGATCGGGCCGCGACATCCGGTTCCGGCAGGGCCCGCCGATCCAGTTTGCCGACCGGGGTCAGCGGGATCTCGTCGAGCACGGTGATCGACGACGGGATCATGTGGCGCGGCAGGAGTGCGGACAGTTCCCGCCGCAGTGCCTCCGGATCGATGTCGGCACGATCCGCGGCCGTGACATAGCTGCGGATCGTGGCGGCGGCCCCGTCGGCATTCCCGCCGTCGACGATGGTCGCGGCGAAATCGACGGTGGGCCGGGAGGCCAGTGCCTCGTCGATCTCCCCGAGCTCGACGCGGAAACCACGCACCTGCACCTGGTTGTCGCCTCGGCCGACGTAGCGGAGCCGGCCATCGGCGGTCCAGCTGACCAGGTCACCGGTGCGGTACATCCGACGACCTGCACGATCCGGGCCGGCGACCATCGGGGCCGGAACGAACCGGGTCGAGGTCAGCTGCGGTCGTCGGTGGTAGCCGCGAGTGACCTGATCACCGACCAGGTACAACTCTCCGGTCACTCCAGGTGGGACGGGATGCAGCCGCTCGTCCAGCACCATCGCACCGACCCCGTTGTTCGGGGTGCCGATGGTGAGCTCGGTGTCGGCGCTCAGTTCCGCACTGCCGGTGGTGATCACGGTCGTCTCGGTGGGGCCGTACACGTTGATCACGCTCCGTCCGGGTGCCCAGCGTCGCACCAACTCGGGGCCGAATGCCTCACCGCCGATGGCGAGTGCCTGCAGCGTGGGGACCGCGTGGGGATCCATGGTCGCCACCGCCGCCGGGGTGATGAACGCGTGCGTCACCCCGTGCCGGTCGATGAAATCGGCGAGCGGCGCGCCGCCATACACATCGGTCGGCGCGACGACGAGTGTCGACGCACCGGCCGCCGCCATCAGGAACTCCAGCACCGAGGCGTCGAAGCTGGGGGAAGCGAAGTGCAGCACCCGCGAGGACATGTTGGGCGCGAGACGATTCCGGAGTTCGTCACGCACCGCGGTCAGCCCGGAGTGCGGGACCAGCACGCCCTTCGGACGTCCGGTCGAGCCGGACGTGTAGATCATGTAGGCGAGCTGGTCGGTCCGGATCGGCGCGGGCAGCTCATGCGCCCGGAGCGGGGCCGGCGACGAGTGCCCGAGACGTGTGCGGACAGCCGCGTCGTCGAGAACGAGGGTGGGGGTCCCGGTGTCCACCGCGGACCGGGCGTCCTCGGTCGTGATCAGCAGTCGCGCCCCGCTGTCGTCGAGCATGTGAGCGATCCGGTCCGCCGGATAGGTCGGGTCGACCGGTACGTATGCCGCTCCGGTCCGGACGATCGCCCAGATGGCCACCAGCGCGTCGATGGATCGCGGAACGGCCATCGCGACCACCGGTTCGGCCACATCGTCGGGGTGCGAGCCGATTCCGCGTCCCAGCAGCAGCCGCGCGAGCCGGTTGGCGCGGGCATCGAGCTCGGCGTAGGTGATCGATGCGTGCTCGGTGACGGCGGCCAGACCGGTCGGGTTGCGCCGGACCGCCTCGTCGAGCAGCTCACCGAAGGTGACCGGTGTCGCTGCCGCGGGCCCGTTGCCGGGGCACAGTCGTGCGACCTCGAGCGGATCGGTGACGCGGATGTCGCCGACAGTGCGCTGTGGATCGCACATCATCGCCCGCAGCACCCGCATCAGGCGGGTGATCAGCATCTCGACGTCGTCACGGCCGTAGCGGTCGGCGGCGTAGGAGACCTCGACCGCGGCTCCGCCCGCGTCGGAACTCATCCCGGTGACGGTGAACTGCAGATCGAACTTGGCCGTGCCGTTGTCGATCTCCGACATCTCGGCCACGAGGGAATCGTCGACGGGCAGGGACTCGCCGTCGATGCCGTCGGCGAAGTCGTGGACCGACAACGCCACCTGGAACAGCGGGTGCCGGCCCACCTCGCGTGGCGGGTTCAGTTCGCTCACCACGTCGTCGAACGGGAGGTCGCGGTGATCGAGAGCCGCCAGATCGTCGTCACGGACCTCGGCGATCAGGTCGGCGACACTGTGATCCGGGGTGATCCGGGTGCGCAGCGCGAGGGTGTTGACGAACATCCCGACCACCTGCGAGTAGTCCGCCCCGATGCCCGCGCCGGGCGAACGGTTGGCAACCGGGGTGCCCAACACCACGTCACTGCCCACCCCCATGCGGTGCAACAGGATCGCCAGCGCGCAGTGCAGCGCCGAGAACGGGGTGGTGCGGTGGTCGCCGACGAAACGCGCGAGTCCGTCGCGGATGTCGTCGTCGATCGCCACCGTGATCGAGGCACCCCGATCTGTGTCGGTGTCGGTGCCGTCGGTGTCAGTGCTGTGGGTCTCGGTGTTGGGGATCGTCGGCGGGAGCGTGGTCTCCGCCGGGGCATCGGCGAGCCGTTCGACCCAGTAGCCGATGTCGTCGCGTGACGTCTCCTGCGCCGCCATGTGGTGCGCATAGTCGCGGAAGTCGACCTCGGCGGGCTGCCACGGCTCGGTGCGGCCCGCGAGGCGTTCGCGATAGGCGGTCATCAGGTCACCGACGAGCACGGGCAGTGACGCACCGTCGGCGGCGATGTGGTGGATCGACATGACGAGCACGTGCTCGTCATGGTCTGCTGCGACGAGGGCCACGCGCAGCGGCGCGTCCTCGGTCAGATCGAACGGGCGACGGGCGATCTCGTCGGCGACACCGGCCGGGTCCGCGTGGCGGTGCACGCGCAGTGCACCGACCACGTCCTCGGCGTCGTCGAGGATGACGCCGACCGGCTGACCGTCGCGCACCGGGTACACGGTCCGGAGCGCGGCGTGCCGGGAGACGACGTCCACCAGGGCGCCGTGCACGGCCTCGACCGAGAGTTCGCCGGTGAGCCGCAAGGCGAACGGGATCGTGTACTGCGCGGAATCCGGAACGGCGCGGGTCAGCGACCAGAGGCGGCGCTGTACCGGTGCCAGCGGTACGACGGACGGGCGCTCGGTGAATCGGACTCCGGAAGATGTCGTCGGAACTGCTGTCTCGTGATCGCCAGAGGTCTGCTCGACGGGATCGATGCGGCCGGCGAGATCGGCCACCGTGGGATGGTCGAAGACAGCCCGTACCCGTAGCGGTTCGCCGCGATGCACGTGATTGAGGCGGCTGGTGAGGGTGGTCGCCTGCAGCGACGTGCCGCCGAGTGCGAAGAAGTCGTCGTCGGCGGAGACGTCATCATGGCCGAGAACGTCGGCGAACACCTGTGCGACAACGTGTTCGGCCCGCGTGTGTGGTGTGCGGCCCGCCCGTGGTCGGGCCGTCATGGTCGGCGTGGGCAACGCCTTGCGGTCGAGCTTTCCGTTCGAAGTCAACGGGATCGCGTCGATCACCGTCACCGACGCCGGAACCATCTGCGCGGGCAGACGGCCGCGGATCGCGTTCACGATCTCGGTTCCGTCCGGTCGGTCGGCCGCCGCCAGATCCGCATGCAGCGTGACATAGCCGGCGAGGACGGCGTCGGCGCCGCTGCCGGAGACCAGGGTGGTCGACCAGTCGACGGCGGGATGGCGACCGAGTGCGGACGACACCTCGTCCAGCTCGATCCGGAAGCCCCGAACCTTGACCTGGTTGTCGCTGCGGCCGTGGTAGATCAGTGCACCGTCGGGCCGCCGGCTGACGATGTCGCCCGTGCGGTACATGACCGCGCCGCCGCCGGCCGGGGCCGCGACGAATCGGGTCGCGGTGAGGTCGGTGCGGTTCACGTAGCCACGCGCCACGCCGGGTCCGGTCAGGTAGAGCTCGCCGGGCACACGTTCGGGCAGCGGGCGGAGGCGGTGATCGAGCACGAATGCGGTCATGCCGTCGACGGGGGTGCCGATGGTGATTTCATCGTCCGGCGACAACGGGTCCGACATCGTGGAGACGATCGTGGTCTCGGTGGGGCCGTAGCAGTTCAGGTAGCGGCGTCCGGGTGCCCACCGCGCGACGACCTCCGGCGGTGATGCCTCGCCGCCCACCGCCACGGTCTCCAGGGCCGGTAGGTCGCGGGGTGCGGCGGCGGCCAGCGCGGCGGGCGTGATGAAGGCGTGGGTCACCGCCTTGTCGGCGAGCAGGTCGGTCAGTTCGTCGCCGCCGTACACGGTCGGCGGCGCGATGACCATCGTCGCGCCCGCGTCGACGGCGAGCAGCAGCTCGAGCATCGCCGCGTCGAAGCTCGGCGACGCGAAGTGCAGGGTGCGGCTGTCCGCGGTGACACCGTGACGGGCGGTCTGCTCGGCGGCGAACCCGGCAAGCCCGCGATGGGGGACCGAGACACCCTTGGGTGCACCGGTGGATCCGGAGGTGTAGATGACGTATGCGGTGCTGTCGAGATGACCGGGCCGCGTACGGTCGCGGGTCGACCGGGTGGCGCCGGCGTCCAGTGTCGCCGGGCTCACCCACCAGATATGTTGGGGCAGTTCGCCGAAGCGTTCCGCGGCGGTGATGCCGAGAAGTGCGCCGGAATCCTCGAGCATGTGGGCGACCCGTTCGGCAGGATATCCCGGATCGATCGGCAGGGCCGCAGCACCGGCCTTCGCGACCGCCCACACCGCGGTCACCGAGTCGACCGATCGTTCGAGGGCCACCCCGATGACGTCGTCGGTGCCGATCCCCAATCCGGTCATGTGGCGGGCCCACGTGTCGGCGCGCCGGTCGAGGTCACGGTAGGTGATGGTGTCCCGGCCGTTCTCGACGGCGATCCGGTCCGGGTGCCGATCGGCGGCGGCCTCGAGAATGTCGGCGAGATGGCGTGGCCGGGTGGCGGCCTCGGCGATGGCGGCGCGGCGGGTGACCACGGTGTGGTCATCGATGCGTCGATCGGGATCGGCGACGACCTGCCAGGCCAGCGAGACGAAGGCGTCGGCGATGGTCTGCACCCGGGCGCGGCTCAACACGTCGCCGGCATAGGTGAACCGGGCGCGGTCGCCGCGGATGCGCAGCTCGAGGTCGAACCGTGCCGAACCCGTCTCGACCTCTTCCGGGGTCACCTGCAGTCCGTCGAGTCCGATCCGATGACCGGCCGTCGGGCCGTCGTCGGCGTCGGCGTCGAAGGCGAGCACGATGCCGAACAGCGGATGACGGTCGGTGCGAGGAGGATTGACCGCTGCGACGACCTGCTCGAACGGAAGGTCGGACTGTGACAGGGCTTCGAGGTCGCTGCGACGCACCGTGTCGAGCAGCTCGCCGAAGGACACCGACCCGTCGACCGGGGTGCGCAGCACCACCGAGTTGACGAACATTCCCACCAGGTCGGACAACCGGGGATCGTTGCGTCCCGCGACGGGCGTGCCGATGACGATGTCGGCGGCGTCGCCACCCACATGCACGTCGGGATCGGAGTGCAGGCGCCGCAGCAGCGCGGCGAAGACGGCGTGCACAGCCATGAATTCGGTTGCCTGGCCGTCGGCCAGGTCCCGCAGCCGAGCACGCAGATCGGTGCCGAACTCCACTTCGACGACGCCGGTGGTGGCGGCTGTGGCGGGGTCCGGTCGGTCGGGGAGCAGGGCGGGGGCGGCGTCGATCCCGTCGAGTTCGCGTCGCCACCATGCGGCGAGCTCGGCCTGTCGCGTGCCGTCCGGCCCGTCTTCGGTGTGGTCGTGTCCGGGCTGGATCGACAGCCCGCGTGCGGGGTCGACCCCGAGGTTCTCGGCCTGCCACCGCAGATAGTCGCGGTAGCCGACCGACAGCGGTTCCTGGCCTGGTGATCGACCGTGGCGCAGGTCCGCATAGGCCCCGGCGATGTCACGCGCCAGTGGCGTCATCGACCAACCGTCGGCGGCGATGTGATGCACGACGATGGTCAGCTTGTGGTGTGGCCCGGCATCATCGGCGCCGGACTCGGCCCCCGCGCCGACGATGCGGTGCAACACGATCCGCAACGGCGCCTCGGTCGTGAGGTCGAACCCGGCCGTCGCGAGCCGGCGGGATTCGGTGCGCCATCCGGACAGGTCGGTTGCCTGCGCGACGAGGGGTGCGACGACATCCCCGGCGGGACGGACGTCCATTTCGGGAAGTCCGTCGCGGTCGGGATAGACGGTGCGCAGCGGCTCATGCCGCGCCACCGCGTGCAGTACGGCCCCCGACAGCGCGTCGACGTCGAGCTCGCCGCGGAGATCGAGCGCGAACGCGATGTTGTACGCGCTCGCCGAGGACGTCGGCTGCGCGGCCCCGTCGGCGGCCCCGTCGGCGGACTCGGAGTGTGCGAGCCGGTTCAGGAACCACAACTGCTGCTGGGCCGGCCCGGGGGCCACCTCGGTGTCCGGATCGTGTCGCAACGGTGTCAACCCGCGGACCGCCTCGGCCGCACCGACGGTTTCCGTCGATGTGCCACCGGCGAGGCGCGCCAGTGCCGCCACGGACGGATGTTCGAAGATGTCGCGCACCGAGATTCGACGGCCGGCGATCTCCTCGAGCCCGGAGAGGAGCTGCGTCGCCGACAGCGAGTTGCCGCCGAGATCGAAGAAGTCGTGATCGCGCCCGACATCGGTGCCGTCGACGTCGAGATGCTCGGCGAACAGGGCGGCGACCGCTTGCTCTGCCGCCGTCTGCGGCGCCACGAATCGGGTCCCGGCGTCGACCACGGGTCCCGGGTCGGGGAGGGCGCGCATGTCGACCTTGCCGATGGGCGTCGTGGGGATCTCGTCGAGCACGACGATGGCCGACGGGATCATGTGCCGGGGCAGTCGGCCGCCGAGTCGATCACGCACCGCTGCAACGAGTTCACCGTCGGAGCCGCGGGCGGCGTCGCTTCTCGTGACGTACGCGACCAGGCGTGCCTCGGCGGCCGGGCCATGGGTGGTGGTGACGGCGGCCGCGACGACGTCGTCGGTGACCAGCGCGGCGTCGATCTCACCTAGTTCGATGCGGTGTCCGCGGATCTTGATCTGGTGGTCGGCGCGGCCGCGGAACTCCAACCGGCGACCGGCGGGGGCCGCTGTGTCGCCCGTCCACCGCGCCAGGTCACCGGTGCGGTACATGCGGTCACCTGGGTCGCCGAAGGGGTTGGCCACGAACCGCTTTGACGTCAGCGGCCGAACTCCGTGGTAGCCCCGGGCCAGGTGCGGCCCGGCGATGTAGAGTTCGCCGACCGCGCCCGGTGCGACCGGCTGCAGACGTTCGTCGAGCACCATCGCGGCGATACCCCGGATCGGGCGGCCGATGGTCAGCACCTCGTCGGTGGGGTCGATGTCGCCCGACATCGTCGCGACGACGGTTGTCTCCGTCGGGCCGTACGCGTTGAACAGCGCACGACCCGCCGACCACCGGCGGACGACCTCGGGATTGGGATGTTCACCACCGATGACCAGCGTGCGCAGCTCGGGCAGCTGATCGGGCTCCATTGTGGTCAGTAGCGACGGTGTGAGGAACGCGTGGGTGATGCGCCGCACCCGGAGGAACTCGGCCAGCTCGTTTCCGCCGACGACACCGGGCGGCGCGATATGCATCGTCGCCGCTGCCGACACCGCCATCAGCAGTTCGAGCACCGACGCGTCGAAGCTGGGGGACGCCAATTGCAGGGTGCGGCTGTCGGGACCGAGGCCGAAGGCGCGTACCTCTTCGGCGGCGAAGTCGGCGATGCCGCGATGGTTGACCACGACCCCCTTCGGTCGGCCCGTGGTCCCCGATGTGTAGATCAGGTAGGCGGGATGGTCGACGTCGAGCGGTCCGAGGCGCTCGTCGTCGGCGAGCGGGGTGGGCGAGAGTCGGTCCAGTTCGGCGACGACGGCGTCGTCGTCGAGCCGGAGTGTCGTGGCGGTCTGCACGCCCGGATCGCTGACGCGGTCGGTGATCACCAGATCCGCGCCGGAGTCGGTCATCATGAAGTCGATGCGCTCCGACGGGTATTCCGGATCGACCGGCACCCATGCGGCCCCGGTCCGGGCGACGGCCCACAGCGTCACGATCCAGTCGACGCCTCTCGGCATCGATACGGCGACGAAGCGTTCCGGACCGGCCCCGTGCGCGATCAGCAGGCGTGCCAGCCGGTTGGCCGTTTCGTCGAGCGAACGGTAGGTCAGCGTGCGGGTGCCGTCGGTGACGGCCGAGCGCTGCGGCTCCGCGTTCGCGGCAGCCGCCAGAATCCGCGTCAGGTGTGCCACCGGGCGCCCTCCGGCGCCGACCGCGGGCACGAGGTCGAGACGCTCGACCGGCTCGAGCAGGGACACGTCGCCGATCACGACGTACGGGTCGTCGGCGACCGCGCGGATCAGCCGACGCAGCCGCGCCGCGACCGCGGTGACCGTCGACCGGTCGAACAGTGCTGCGGCATAGCCAATCTCGATCGCGATTCCACCCGGGCCGCCGTCGGCGGAGTGATGTTCGGTGAACGTGAACTGCAGATCGAACTTGGTGTGTCCGGTGTCGATCCGGGATGCCGTGGCCGAGAGGTCGGCGAACTCGAGGTCGATCGCGGTGCTGTCCTCGACGGCGACCGACACCTGGAACAACGGATGGGTGTTCCCGCGCTGCGGGTTGAGTTCGGTGACCAGTCGGTCGAAGGGTAGGTCGGCATGGTCGAACGCGGCGAGATCACGGTCGCGGACGTGTGCCAGAAGGTCGGTGAACGAGCCGTCTTTGGAGACGTCGGTGCGCAGCACGACGGTGTTGACGAACATGCCGACCATCGCATCGGCCTCCGGATCGCCACGCCCGGACACCGGTGTGCCGACCGCGATGTCGGAGCTGCGGCCCATGGTGCGCAACAGGGCGGCGACCAGGGCGTGCGACGCCATGAAGACCGTCGAGTCGTGGTCGTCGGCGATGTCGCGGATCCGGCGGTGAGTGGCCGCGTCGACACCGGTGTGCACGGTACCGCCGGCCGCATCTGATACGCGGGGGCGCGGCCGGTCGAACGGCAGCTCCGTCTCGCCGGGAAGACCGGCGAGTTCGTCGGTCCAGAACGCGAGATCGTCGTCGGCGGTTCTCTCGAGTTCCGCGTGGCGGCGCGCGCTGACCTGCGAGTAGGTCAGCGGTAGCGGTTCGAGATCCCCGGCGGTGCCGTCGCGGCGGGCGCGGTAGGCGTGCGCCAGATCGCCGGCCAGCGGTGCCAGCGACCAGCCGTCGGCGGCGATGTGATGGATCACGACGGTGAGGTGGTGATCGTCGTCGCCGGTGGTGACGATGCGTGCCCGGATCGGCATGTCCCGGACCAGATCGAATGGGGCCGAAGCGAAGTCGCCGACCGGCCCCGCGTCGTCGGCGGTCAGGACGGGGATCTGCAGATCGACGTCGGCGGGGTCGATCACGTCGGCGTACGGGCTGCCGGCCACCTCGACGACACGGGTCCGCAGCGGTTCGTGACGCGTGACGACGTCGCGCAGCGCCGCGGTGAGTGCGTCGGTGTCGAGCCGTCCCACCAGGCGCACCGTGAACGGGATGTTGTAGGTGGCCGCATCGGTGGTGTCCATCCGGTTGGTCAGCCACAGCCGCGTGGCCGCGGGTGACAGCGGTACCGGTCCCGTCGGCGCCGCTGCGGTGGACGCCTCGGCCTCATCGGCGCGGGTGGTCCGGTCGACGGTGTCGGACACACCCAGATCGCGCAGCGCGGTGGCGATGTCGGCGATGTCGGCGGCGTCGAAGATGGTTCGGATGCCCACCCGTCGACCGGTCGCCCGGGACAGGCGCGCGGACACCCGCGTCGCCGACAGCGAGTTGCCGCCGAGGTCGAAGAAGCTGTCCGACATCGAGATGTCGGTGGCACCGACGACGTTGGCGACGGTGTCGGCCACCAACTCCTGCAACGGCGTCTCCGGTGGGACGCGGTCGGTGCCGACCGGCCGTTGCGGCGCCGGCAAGGCGCGACGATCGAGTTTGCCGTTGGCGGTGGTGGGCAGGTCGTCGAGCACCATCACGGCCGTCGGGACCATGTGCTCGGGTAGCCGGTCGGCGAGTTCGGTGCGTAGGTTGCGGTCGTGGAGGTCGTCGTTGCCGATCACATAGCCGGCGATCGCGTCGGAGTCGGCGAGGAGGTCGTCGCGGACGAGCGCGGCGGCAGCGCGAACACCCCGCAACGTGCTGAGCGCGGCCTCGATCTCGCCGAGCTCGACACGCTGACCACGAATCTTGACCTGGGAGTCGCTGCGACCGAGATAGTCCAGCTCGCCGTCGGGGCGACGGCGGACGAGATCGCCTGTGCGGTATAGTCTTTTGCCGACACCATCCGGGGCCGCGACGAAACGCGCGGCGGTCAGATCCGTCCGATCGACGTAGCCTCGGGCGAGTTGCACACCGCCGAGATAGAGCTCGCCGATCGCGCCGACCGGTTGCGGCCGCAGGCGGCGATCGAGGACATGGGTGCTGGTGTTCCACACCGGGGACCCGATCGGAACGTTGACGGCGTCGGTGCCGCATCGGTCGTGGAACGTCACATCGATCGCCGCTTCGGTGGGGCCGTACAGATTGTGGATCGGGGCGTCGAACAGTGTCCCGGCGGCTGCGACCGTCTCCGCGGTGAGCGCCTCACCGCTGGTGAAGATCCGTCGCACCGAGGCCAGGTCCGAACGTGCCGGTCCCTGGTCGTCGGAGTGTGCGGCGGCAAACGTCGACAGCAGGGACGGCACGAAATGCACCGTCGTGATCCGGTGGGTGGAGATCGCGTCGCGCAGGTACCAGGGATCGCGGTGTCCGTCGGCGCGCGGAACCACCAGCGTGGCACCGGAGATCAACGGCCAGAAGAACTCCCACACCGACACGTCGAACGTGGCGGGTGTCTTCTGGAGGACCCGGTCGTCTGCGGTCAGCGGGTAGCGTGACTGCATCCACAGCAGCCGGTTGACGATCGACCGGTGAGAGATCATGACGCCCTTGGGCTTCCCGGTGGATCCGGACGTGAACAGGACGTAGGCGGGGTGATCGCCGCGCACCGACTCGCGCACCCGCCGGCGACTCGCGCGGGTCTCACGCAGCGCCGACCCCGACGTCGACAACTCGTCGAGTCCCACGACCTCGGTGTCCGTGGCGGAGACCGGGGGAACGAACGCATCGTCGGCGATCATCAGCGCGGGCTGTGCCGTCATCAGGATGTGCGTGAGTCGTTCGGCCGGCTCGTGCGGATCGATCGGCAGGAATGCGGCGCCGGCCCGGATGACGGCGTGCAATCCGATCACCTGGTCGATGCTGCGGGGCAGGGCGACGCCGACCACGCTCTCCGGTCCGATGCCGCGTGCGCGTAACCCGGCGGCGACCGCTTCGGCGCGCGCGGTGAGCTCGGCGTAGGTGAGCGCGAGGTCGGTGTCAGGGCTCTCGTCGACGAGTGCGAAGTGCTCGCCGTTGCGGCCGGCGGCATCGGCGAGCAGGTCGAGAAGCGTGGTGGCGCCGGGGTCGACCTCCTCGCCGTGCGTGTCGCGTCGGATCGTTCCGGCTTCCTCGTCGTCCATGACATCGACGTCGGCGACCGGCGTCGTCGGGTCGGCGGTGACGAAGCGCTCGAGGAAGGCGACGATCCGCTCGTGGTGTGTTCGGATCTCCCACGGGGAGTAGACGTTCGGATTGGCTTCCAGATCCAGGCGCATCCCGCCGGTGAATCCGTCGTAGACGTTGACCGACGCGTCCTCCACCGGTCCGGTGGACAGCACATTGAGTTCACCGCGCAGTTCGCCGAAGTCGATGTGCTCGAAGAACAGCATCACGTTGACCATCGGTCCGAAGAACCCGCGTCGACCGCTGGGGGAGCCCAGAACTCGAGCCGTGATGTCCTCGTGCCGGAACCGCTGGTGCGCAACCGCCTGCTTGATCTCGCGGTTCACCGACCCGAGCAGGTCGGCGACGGTGACCGCCGCGCCACCGTCGTCGGCGAGGTTGGCCCGCACCGGTACGACGTTGGAGGTGAGTCCGGCCGAGGTCCGCAGGATGTCGCGGTCGCGGGCGGCCATCGGCAGGCTCAGCATCGTGTCGTCGCGGTCGTTCAACCGCCCGAGATAGGCGGCCAGCGCCGCGGTGATCACCGATGCGGGGCGGACGCGGTGTTCGGAGGCGAGCCCGCGAATCCGGGCGACGAGTTCGGCCGGCAGCGTGTGTGCGCGGACGGTCGCGGTCGGCGCCGCCGCAGCGGTGTGCGACGACAAGGACGTGACCTCGGCGAACTCGCCCGACTCGTCGAGCAGGGTGGCCGACCAGTGGGCCTGGTCGTTCTCGAACGCCTCCGACGAGCGGTACTCGGCATCGAACTCGGCGATGTCGGCCATCGAGGCGATGTCGGCCGGCGGCACGTCGCTGCCGTCCGTCATCGCGGTGTAGTGCTGTGCGACCCGCACCATCATGTACATCGCCGCATAGCCGTCGAACGCCAGATGGTGGCCCCAGCAGTACCAGATGTGATGACGGTCGCCGAGCCGAAGCAGATGGGTTTCCAGCAGCGGGTCGCCGAACAGATCAGTGCTCTGGGCTCGATGGTGATCGATCCAGTCCATCGCGGCCGCGCGCGGGTCCGGGCCATCGGAGAAGTCCCGGCGACCCAGCGCAACAGTGCGGGTGCGGTCGACGGTCACTCGTGGCTCGTCGTCGTCGGTGGGGACGAGACGCAACAGACCCGACTCGGTCTCGCTGCATGTCGCCGCGACGGCGCGCTCCATCACGTCGGCATCGACGTCGTCGTGGAACTCGGCGAACGCCGCAACCGCCATCGGAACCTCGGGCTCGAGTTGCTGGGCGTAGTAGATCCCGCGTTGCGCAGCGGTCATCGGCAGCGCTGCATCGGTCCGGGCCGTGTCGGGCCGATCGGTGTGGGCGTCGGTCCGGATGGCGTCGTCGGTGGTCACGCAGTCCTCCCTCGTCTCGGCGGTTCGGTCGGCCGGGTGGCCGGTCACGTTGGCCGTCTGTGGGTGCTTCGCGTGTCGTCAGGTCGCAGATTGGTCTCGATCCGATTGCCGCCCGATGCCGGGGGCGCGGGTAGGTTGTCGTGAGGGCGACCCTTCGTGGCTCGTCGCTTGCGCTCCTCGCACCTCAGGGATCGGGGTGGCCCTGCCGACAGCATCGCGGATTTGGTCCCCACCTGCGGTTTCCCCTACACTTGTGGGGTTGCCTGCGGCATTGACATGCCGCAAATCGGCTCGCGAACCCACTGGGATGGCCGTCGGAAGACGAAAACCCCAGGCAGGCGCGTGTCCGGTGGGCAGCGGACCGTGTGCGTCGGGTCGGCAATCCGGCGGACATCAACATCCAGGTCAAGGAGATTGACGAGTGATTCAGCAGGAATCTCGCCTGCGGGTCGCCGACAACACCGGTGCGAAGGAAATCCTCTGCATCCGCGTGTTGGGCGGTTCCTCGCGGCGCTACGCCGGCATTGGCGACGTCATCGTCGCCACTGTCAAGGACGCCATCCCGGGCGGCAACGTCAAAAAGGGAGAGGTCGTCAAGGCGGTCATCGTGCGCACCACCAAGGAGCGCCGTCGTCCGGACGGAAGCTACATCCGTTTCGACGAGAACGCCGCCGTCATCCTCCGCGGTGAGAGCGATCCCCGCGGAACCCGCATCTTCGGCCCGGTCGGCCGTGAGCTGCGTGAGAAGAAGTTCATGAAGATCGTGTCGCTGGCACCGGAGGTGATCTGACATGAAGGTGCACAAGGGTGACACCGTGATCGTCATCTCGGGCAAGGACAAGGGCGCCAAGGGCAAGGTCATCCAGGCCTTCCCGCAGGAGCAGCGAGTCCTGGTCGAGGGCGTCAACCGCATCAAGAAGCACACCGCCGCCTCGGCCAACGAGCGTGGCGCATCCTCCGGCGGCATCGTGACCCAGGAAGCCCCGATCCACGTGTCGAACGTGATGGTCGTGGACTCCGACGGAAACCCGACCCGCGTGGGCTACCGCGTGGACGAGGAATCCGGTAAGAAGGTCCGTATTTCCCGCAAGAACGGGAAGGACATCTGATCATGACTTCTACAGAAATCAAGACCCCGCCGCGCCTGAAGACTCGCTACCGCGAGGAGATCAAGGACGCGCTCAACACCGAGTTCGACTACGCCAACGTCATGCAGATCCCCGGCGTGGTCAAGGTCGTCGTCAACATGGGTGTCGGTGACGCCGCCCGCGACGCCAAGCTCATCAACGGTGCCGTCGAGGACCTCGCGCTGATCACCGGTCAGCGCCCGGAGATCCGGCGCGCCCGCAAGTCCATCGCGCAGTTCAAGCTGCGTGAGGGCATGCCGATCGGCGCCCGTGCGACGCTGCGCGGTGACCGGATGTGGGAGTTCCTGGACCGTCTCGTGTCCATCGCGCTTCCGCGTATCCGCGACTTCCGTGGCCTCTCGGACCGCCAGTTCGACGGCAACGGCAACTACACGTTCGGCCTCAACGAGCAGTCGATGTTCCACGAGATCAACATCGACAAGATCGACCGGCCGCGCGGTATGGACATCACCGTCGTGACCTCGGCGACCACCGACGAGGAAGGCCGTGCGCTGCTGCGTCACCTGGGCTTCCCGTTCAAAGACAACTCCGTGAAGGACAACTGATGGCAAAGAAGGCTCTGGTCAACAAGGCCAACAAGAAGCCCAAGTTCGCCGTGCGGGCCTACACCCGGTGCAACAAGTGCGGCCGTCCGCACTCGGTGTTCCGCAAGTTCGGTCTGTGCCGTGTGTGCCTGCGCGACATGGCACACGCCGGCGAGCTGCCGGGTGTGCAGAAGTCCAGCTGGTGATCTGAGCGATTTCGATCAGGCGGACTGCATCCCCGATCTCGTAGTGTTCCCCGGCGTCGTCCGTCGGTGACAGCTACGAATCCTACGGGTACCGTCAACGGCCCCACCTCTCGACGAGAGGTGGGGCCGTTGCGCGTTCAACGGTTGGCGACCCAGTCGTCGATAAGGTCGGGCAGACTCTCGACGCTCGCGCTGAGTGAGCGCTGGTAGGTTCGGTTGACGATGGCGTCGGCCATCTTGCCGAAGACGCCGCCGAGGCCGGACTCCGATTCGATCCGGTAAGTGAACACACATCCGTCGGGTGTCTCCTCGAGGTCGGTCCAGATCGTGAAGTCGAACGGGGATCGGGTGCTGTGGAATTCCGTCGCCTTCCCCGCATCGACGCGGGTGAACTCCCCGTGCCACTCGACCGTGCGGCCGAGTAGGCGGGTCTTGCCCTCCCACTGGGACCCGACCGCGAGGGGGCCGTCGCTGAGCGACCTCGCCTCGATGGTTCCCGGTGTGATGATCGCGATGTGCTCAGGAGTGCTGTTGTATTCCCAGACGACGTCCGCCGGGTGCGCGAGAGTGACTGTGGCGCTGGACTCAGGCATGAGGGGTCTCCCTTGTATGCGATGCCTGCTGATGATCTGCCGTGCCGGGACAGGAAGCCCTCGACGGCACGGACTCTGCTGTGACGAAGCGCGACTCTCAGAGTACGCTTTCACGACTGAGTGATCCAGGGATGCTGCGGCTGATTCCTTTGTCTCACTAAGGGATTCGTTCACACACCGAAACACGGGTACCGAACCGACCGGTCCCGCGATGGTGGTCCGGCCGTGCGGCCACCATCGCGGACACGCCGTATCTCTTATCCGGCAGTCGGTTTGCGGCGCCGACGTTCCCGACGATTCGGCCCGTAACTGCGCGAGATGATGCGTGGGCCGACGACTCGGACCTCCGGATCGGGGAGAACGCCCTTCACCGGTTGATGCACCGGCTCGAGTGCGTACTCCTCATCCCACGGGAATCGGCCCCAGTCGTCGGGCCACACCACCTGTAGCGCCGGCGCATCGGGGAACAGAACGTTGCTGATGCTCATGTCGTCCTTGTCGATGAGCTCGACGAGGCGGACCGGTACGTCCAGCACGCCGACGCAGATCTCCGTGCCGGCCTGCACGAGTTCGGTCCAGTCACACCGATGGAGCACATCCCCGAGTTCGTTGATCACCGCCGCCGAGGTCGCGGCGTCGAGACCGTAGACGATGAGCTCGGGGATCGAATGCAGAGTCAGTCCGGTCGAGTAAGCGAAGGCGCACTCGGGTGGTTCACAGTCGTCTGCGCACTCGGCGCACAGCTCTGACACCGAGGTGACAGACCACCCGTACGCACGTATGCGGTGAAGGGTGTCCTGCACGAGTGGCTCGGGATGCCAGCGCGGCAACCCCCGGATCGCGGCGGCGTGGTCCGACATGTTCGCTCCTTTGTTCGAAGGTGCGATCCAGTAGACCAGGCGGGTCCGACAGGTTCATCAGACTCGAAGCGAACCGAAGGAGACCAGCGATCGGCGTAGCGCGGATCAGCCCGCCGATCGCTGCGCGATCCCGACCACCTCGTCCTCGGTGGGCGGACTCTGCGGGTGATGGCTCAAGCAGAGCGGGGTCGTCACCTTGGTGAACCCGGCGCCCTCGCGCGCCACGTAGAACACGCCCGTGCTCAGGCGACCGACATCGCCGATCGAACTGCCCTTCGCGCGGGCGATCTCCTGCGCGGTCGCGATCTGCACAGGCGCATTGAGCATGCCGAAGAACTGCGTGGCGGAATTGCCGGGGATCTTGGCGTTGAGGCCCTTGGGTGCCTGCGTCGCGAACACCAGGCCGAGTCCGTACTTGCGTGCCTGCGACACCAGCGCCAACGTGCTCTGCAGGCAGGCGGTGCCACGGTCAGACGGCGCATAGTTCTGCGCTTCGTCCATCACGAAGAGTCCGCCGAGCGGCCGCCCGTCGGCCGGGTGTTTCTTGATCCACGCGAACAGCGCCATCTGCAATTCATTGACGAAGTTCTGCCGCTTGTCGTCGCTGGCCAGTGCGGAGAGGTTGATCACCGAGACGCGGGCGCGATAACCGGGAGACGGTGTGAGCAGGACCGCGGGGTCCGCGGGAGCCCCGGTGCCGCCGAAGAGCGGATCGTATGCGCGTGCGGCCTTGAGGTTCTCGGCCATCTCGGCGGCGTAGCGCCGTGCCTCCCGCAACCCGCTGACGTCGTCGGGCAGGTCGGTCAGCAGGTCGATGAACTCGACGATCCCGCCGGAGTGCCGTCGACCGAAATAGCGCAGAGAGTCCATCAACACGGCTCGTGACTGCGTGGCCTTGGCGGTCTTGCCGCCGACCATCGCCCGGGGGATGAGTCCGGCAGTCGCCGCTTCCACGGCCGCCTCGAACTCGTCGGCGTCGTCGGCGACCTCACTCAGATCCGGGAGCGGGCGAAAGCTCAACGGACGGCCCGACGAACGGCCCGGGGTGAACACGGCGACCTCGGTCCCGGCGATGTAGTCGGCGGCCTTGTCGCGTTCCGCGTCGTCGGCCCACGTGCGCTCGTCGTCCGGCCATGCCGAGCCGAGCCGCGACAGGTCGTTGTTCACATCCAACACGATCGACGAGACACCCTGCAGCGCACACTCTTCGATGATCCGTCGGATCAGGACGGTCTTGCCGGAACCGGAACCGGCGAAGATCGCGGTGTGTTTACGCAGGGCCTCGAGTGCGACGGTGACCGGACGTCGCGACCCGACCTCTGCGCCCACGGTGATCGTTCCGACCTCGGCGTCGCCACCGACTGCCGGCGCAGGCGGCCGCGCGGCGGGGCGTGCGGCGGCGCCGAGTACGACACTCGTCGCCGACTCGCTGAGCGCGGACACCGCGTAGCGGTCGCCGCTGCGAACCGGCGTGACGGCGGAACGGCCCCGCGGACGTTCGTGTCGTGCCGGCTGGTCGGTCCGGCCGAGGTCGTCGCCCGTCCCGGCGGGCGGCACGGCGCGCGCGGCGGGCTCGAGGATCTCCGCGATGAAACCGACACGAGCGGCGGGGTTTCGGCGGGCGGTCCATTCGCTGAGGAATTCCGAACGCTCCGAACGTATCCGCGCGAGGGCGGTGAGGATCTTGATCTCGTCGTCGGTCCAGGCGACGACCCGTCCGCCCCGCTGGTGGAGTTCGGTGACCATCTCCGCGGTCTTCGCCCCCGACGGCCAGGGGTCGCGGCGGAGGACGACCAGTGTGCGTGCGGCGCTGCCGAGTGACAGCCCGGCAGCGGTCGTCGCATTGGCGAGACGGGCCTGCACCGAGCGTGGGTGTGTCGCCGAGACAGCTCGGAAGCTCCACGATTCCTCGGCATCGGTCTCGGGATCGAGAATCCGCGTGATCCGTCCGTGGAGCACGGCTTTGGGACTGGGCTTGGGGTCCTGGCGGAAGGCATCACCGGTGTCGCCGAGTGCTTCGATCCACGAGGCGAATCCGGCCTGCAACAGCACCGGAACGGTCTGATCCTCCGACTCCGGTGTCAGGGCGAGGGATGGGTCGGCCGCCGCGAGCAGCTCCGCGAAGCGCTGATCGAGTTGTGTGAGTTCGGGTTTCTCGTCGTCGGTGGATACCTGTTCGACCGGGGCGTCGGTGGTCAACGACGCCATCTCGCGGAAGACGTCGGCACGCAGACATGCCCCGATGTGGCGGTCCACGGTCCGCATCAGTTCTCGCGGCGTGAAGTCGACCGACGCGGTCAGCGCGGCATCGGTCACCGGCCATGTCGGATACGGCGGCGTGAAGTCGGCCTCGGCGAAGCACGGGGCGAAACGTTTGGCCAGCAACGCCCGGCCGAAATCTGCCGAACCGGGACGCTGCAGCCGCGGCGGCTGGCGAAAGCGGTCCATCGCCGACGCCATGACATTGGCTTCCAGGTACTCCCACGCGGCGGTGATCGACGAGACCACCGCCGCAGTCCGGCTCATCGTCTCGCGGATCGACATCAGTCCGTGGGCTACCTTCTCCACGGAATTCTCGTCGTGCCGGTTCTCCGACTTCGCCGCCTCGATCAAGGTGTCGATCTGATCGATGGCGAGGACGGTCGCACCGTCGAACGCGACGATGCGCGAGATGTTCTCGACGATCTCCTGGTAGCCCAGCCGCGCGTTGCGGATTCCCCACTCCGCCAGCTCTTCTCCGTCGTCGACGTCGAGATGTAGAAACGCCTCGCCGAGATCCTTGGTGGCGAAGTCGTCGGCCTCGGTCAACACCAGCGCACGCAGGATGTGCTGGGAGCGCCGACGGTGCCGTGAGTGGGTGGTGTAGACGGTGGTCACATACCGGTTGAGGATCTCGGGCGTCACGGCGACCTCGCCCGTCACCGCCGAGAGGTCGTCCGGGCCGACGCCGGTGGCGTGTCCGAGCCGATCGAGCAGCTGCGCGAGCTGGGAGCGGTGCGTCGGGGTGGGCCGGCTGAGGTCTTCCAACATGGCGACGAGGACCGAGCGCCAGAAGTCCTCGCCGTCGAGGAGCTTCACCAGGAAGAAGTAGCCGCCGGCATCCTGTACGCGTTCGCGGACCTGGCCGAGGAGATGCGTCTTGCCGGCACCGGCGGGTCCGCGCACGGCGACACCGAGCGGACTGGCGGCCTTGCTGCGTTGAGCATCGGCGAACGCCCGCATGATGTCGCCGACGATGGGCTCGTGCAGGCCCGGCACGTGCAGCGGTGCCTGCGGTCCCCACACGTCGTCGGGTGTCGCGGCCCAGTCGAGCCGGATCGATTCCATTGCCTGCCGGGTGGTTTCGTCCATCACAGCTCCTCGATGGCAAAAAGGTGGCACGCCTGGGTGCCCACGATGACAGCCGCCGCACGGTCGGCGTCGGTGAGCAGCGCACGATCCTCCTGCGGGATCAGGCTGACCCCCGGTGCGCGCTGCAGGTTCACCAACGCGGTGTCGAGAGTGGCCGCGTCGACATCGTCGAGTCCGGCGCGTAGTGCCGACAGCGTGACCCAGGCGCCGGGTCGGGCGGCCAGATCCGCGTAACCGGTGCGGATCCGTTCCTCGAGCGGCGATGCCGCGTTCTGCTCGGTGTGCGGAGTCTCCTCAGCCCGGAACACCTCAGCCCGGAACACCTCGTGGAGACGGAGATCCTCGGCGGTGAGGTATCGTCCGACACCGGCCATGACCGCGTACAGCGCCCGGATCGGTGGCTGCGCCCCCTTCGGCGGTTCTTCGGTGAGTTCGCGTGCGCACCAGGCCCATCCGCGGTCGGTGAGGGTGTGTACGAAGCTGTTGCGTGGTCCCTTCACGGAGTCGATGAGCCCGAGCTCGTTCAACGTCTCCCGGCTCTTCTTCGTCAGTTCGGGCGCCAGCGCACGCAGTTGCGGATTGGGCACGTCGCGGGCCTGCGACATGAGGACGAACAGGACCGCACTCTGTGATGGCGTGAGCGACACGTGTTCCAACGTCAATGTCTCCTCGGACGGGTGACCGGGTCTGGGACGGGTGCCGACACAACACGGTCGGCGAGGACCTGGCGGATCTCGTCGACCACGAGTCCGACATCGGTGAGGACCTGCGCATTCGGGTAGCGGAGCACGATGAACCCGTGACGTTGCAGGATGTTGTCCCGGGCGCGGTCGGCGGCGTACTTGCCGGGCTGCCGGTGGTCGTCGCCGTCGACCTCGACGACCACCCGGGCACGTGGCCAGTGCACGTCCACGATCGCCGTCGGCGCCATCGGATCGATGTCGTCGAGGCGGCGGTTCCATCGCCGGTCGTGCGCCCATTGGTGGCGCCGTAGGGCGCGCTCCAACGTCTGCTCGGCGATGCTGTGGGGAGCAGGCATGCCCTCGAGTCGGCTGGCGGACATCACCTGCGGCGAAGGCTCCGCTGGTTCGGAAACGGGCCCGGGCGCGGCCGCCGGCGACGAGCGGAAACGGCCGCGGACCGTCGAGCATCGGGTCACGTCGGGGAGGGTGTCGGCCGGTAGCCAAACCGGGAGGTCGCCGTGCTCGGCGACCCAGCCGACGCCTGCGGCCACGACATCCTGTGTGTTCCGGTCGAGGTCCGGTGGAGCGGTGACGGCGAGGATCACGGTGTCGCGGCCATATCCGTGGCGCAGGAGCCGGACCAGGCCGCGGGCGCGGAGCTCCGGTGATTGATGCGAGCGACAGGGTGATCCGGTCGCCGCCGCCCGGGCCAGTTCGACGACGAAGGGCCGATAGTCGGCTCCGATCGCGGCCAGGTCGCGGGCCCGGTCCTCGGCGTCCGCGACGTCGATGCCCGCGGATTCGTCGAAGCCCAGCCATGCGGGTGCCGTGGACACCACGATCTGCTCGATCGCGTCGAGGATCTCGTCGACGACGCCACGGGCCGACAGCGACTGCGGGCCACAGTAGGCCAGGATCACCGGAAGATCGCGTCCGACATCGGCGATCAGAGCATCGATGTCTGCGCGATACACGTCGACCAGCCGCACCACTCGGCCCGTCCGTGCGGCACCGGCGATCCAGCCGTCTCGCGCGGTGTGTTCCGATAGCCGGTCCTCGACCGTCGGTGGCGGGGGAACAGGCTTCATCGGTGAGGAATATATCGCTTCGCGCCGACAGCGGCTCATCGGCACGTAGCCGACGCTCGAGCCGCGGCGGGGTGCGGCGGGGTGCGGCGGGGTGCGTCGAAGACTCTCGCCTACGTCGGCGACTCGCGGACCACCCGTCGTTTGATCCCGAAGAGCGTGAACAACGCTGCTCCGGTCGCGAACACCACGAGCAGAGTGAGACCGATCGTGTAGCTGTGTTCCTCGGCGTTGTAGGTCGCACCCATCACCATCGGCGGGAAGAAGCCGCCGAGCCCGCCGGCGGCGCCGACGATGCCGGTGACGGAACCGACCCGCTCGGCCGGCGCGGCTTGTGCCACCCAGGTGAACACCGAGCCCGAGCCGAGGCCCATGCACGCTGCCATCAGCACGAAGTTGAGACCGGCGGGGAGTTCGAGCGGAGGCTCGGTGATCATCCAGATCGCGAGTACGGCCGCGCCGGCACACGAGATGAAGGTGATCATGCGCGGACCGAATCGGTCCGAGAGGACGCCGCCGATCGGGCGTGCGATCACCGCGGCGAGTGCGAAGCCCGCGGTTCGGGTGCCGGCGGCCTGCAGATCGAAGTCGTAGACGTCCTTGAGGTACGTCGGCAGATAAGTGGAGAACGCGACGAACCCACCGAACGTCGCCGCGTACAGGAACGACATCTGCCAGGTGATCGGAAGTTTTGCGGCGGCAACCAACTTGGGTGTCACCGCGGCGCGGTTGGGTTGCCATACGGGGGAGTCGTGCATGAACATCCACACGATGACCGCCACCGCGACCAGCGCCACCGCGACGATGACGTGTGTGGTGACGTAGCCGAACCAGTCGACGAACCGTGGGGTGAAGAACGCCGACAGCGCGGTCCCGCCCATGCCCGCGCCGAAGATGCCGGTCGCGAATCCACGTTTGGACGGTTCGTACCATGCGTTGACGAACGGGATGCCGACGGCGAAGGTGGTGCCGGAGATGCCGAGGAAGAAGCCGATGACGAGCATCATCGGGTAGGACCCGAGTTCGCCTGCCACGGCGACGAGTACGACGAACGGTGCGGTTGCGACCAGCAGCACCGGGAACATGAGCCGGCCGCCGTAGCGGTCGGTGAGCGCGCCGGTGAGGATGCGCCCGACGGAGCCGACGACGATGGGGATCGCGACCAGGATCGACTTCTCGGTCGACGACAGGTTCATGATCTCGGCGTAACGGACGCCGAGGGGAGCGATCAGGTTCCACGCCCAGAAGCTGATGCAGAACGCCAGCGTGGCCAGCGCGAGGTTCACACTCTGGCCCGATTTGAGTGCGGCGGGACTGCTGGTTGCGGTGGTCATCGTTGACGATCCTTCGTCGTGGGGTGGTTACTGACGATCCTTCGTTCCGACGGGCGCCCAACCGGGGCGGGACGAACGGCTACCGGGTGCGTCGGCGATGTCGCGGCTCCGGTAGACGATGTAGGGCCGGAACAGGTAGTGCACCGGCGCGGTGAAGGCGTGGACGAGCCGGGTGAACGGCACCATGGCGAACACGAGCATCCCGACGAGGATGTGGATGTGGAACCGGAACGGGGCCGCGTTCATCGCGTCGATGTCGGGTTGCAACAGGAAGATCGACCGGAACCACGGCGAGACGGTCTCGCGGTAGTTGACGCCCTCGGCGTCGGGCAATGTCCCGATGAGGGTGATGTAGACGCCGAGCACCAGGGCGGCGGTCAGCACGACGTACATCACCTTGTCGTTGGTGGTGGTCGCCATGAACACCGGTCCGGTCCGTCTGCGGCGATAGATGAGGATGGCCAGCCCGCCGAGGGTGGCGACACCCGCGACGAGGCCGAAGCCGGCCGCGACGATGTGGTACATGTGCTCGGACACACCGATCGCGTCGGTCCACCCTTCCGGGATGACCAGACCCATTGCGTGCCCGATGATCACGACGAGGATGCCGAAATGGAACAGCGGTGAGCCGATGCGCAGCAGGCGGGACTCGTACAGCTCGGATGAGCGTGTGGTCCAACCGAACTTGTCGTAGCGGTAGCGCCAGATGGTGCCGCCGATCAGCAACAGCAGTGTGACGTATGGCAGCACCCCCCACAGCAGCACGTCCATTCAGATCACCTCGCTCGTGACATCGACTCGGGTGCGACGGGGCTGGGAGTGATCGGCAGTAGGCGGGGGTCGAATGGCTCGAGCCCCACGGTCTCGATCGGCGTGGGCGCGTCACGCATCGCCATCACCGCCTGCCGGTCGGTCGGCGAGACCCCGGGCAGCGTGGTGCAGACGGCGCCGACGACCTGGGCGTACCGGCTCTGTTGTTCGATGAGCGAGAGGCGTAACAGTTCGAGCGCCTGCCGGTGTTCGGTGAGGAGGTCGGTGCCGGCACGCGGGTCGACGCGTGCGGCGAACTCCAACACGATCGGCAGATGGTCGGGCAGTTCGCCGCGCAGGTCGACGAGGAACCCGCCGTCGCGGTATCGCTGTTTGAACTCGCCGAGCATCGCGCCGCGACGGCGGGTGTCGCCTGCCGACCAGTACGTGAGATAGAGGGTGTGCTTGCGCGACAGGTCGAATGTGTCGATGTACTGCTGCCGCAACGGCATCGGATCGGTCTCGCGGACGTACGCGACGAACTCGCGGAGCTGACACGAAGCGGCGTCACCGTCGGGTTGCTCGGTGAGCGCGGCATCGAGCAGCGGCATCATCGCGAGTACGTCGTCGTCGGGATAGCTCAGGCACACCGATGCCGCCTGGAGGATCACGGCCCGGTCGGAGCCGCGAGATCGCCGCAGCCTCATGTGCGTTCCGATCGCCGCGGGAACAGGCCGTCGGGTGCACCGTTGCCGTCCCAGTTCAGCAGATTGGTGCGTCCGGCCAATGTCTCGGAACCCGCTGCGGTGTCGGTGGTCTGGCGTTGTTTCAGAGCGTGGAATGTCTCCACGGACACCGGTGCCGGGCGGCCGCTGGCCTCCCCGAACGCCGACGACTCGAACATTCCCGGTCCGTCGTCGTAGTCCAGTGAGCAGCCCATCTCCTCGAGATCGTGTGCCTGCTCGAGATGAGCCGTGGGGATCACGTACCGCTCCTCGTACTTGGCGATCGCCATCAACCGGTACATGCGGTAGATCTGCTCCTCGCTCATCCCGACCGCTGCGGGGATCGACGCGTCGAGCTCGCGGCCCAGCGTGACATCGCGCATGTAGGCGCGCATGGCCGCGAGTTTGCGCAGCACGTTCTCGATGACCGCGGTGTCGCCCGCGGTGAACAGCTCGGCGAGGTAGTCGACCGGGATGCGCAGACTGTCGATGGCGCCGAACAGGTTTCGGTGACTCTCGCCGTCGTGGCCCTGTTCGGTGAGCAGATCGACGATGGGTGAGAGCGGTGGCACGTACCAGACCATCGGCATGGTGCGGTACTCCGGATGCAGGGGCAGTGCGACGCGGTATTTCTTGGCGAGCGCGTACACCGGTGACCGACGTGCCGCGTCCAGCCAGTCGTCCGGGATGCCTTGTGCGCGTGCCGCCTTGATGACCTCGGGATCTTCCGGATCGAGCATGAGGTCGAGCTGGGCTTGGTAGAGGTCCTGTTCGTCGGGGGTCGATGCCGCGTCGGTGACGGCGTCGGCGTCGTAGAGGAACAGACCCAGGTAGCGCAGCCGCCCGACGCAGGTCTCCGAGCACACGGTGGGTAGCCCGACCTCCACCCGCGGATAACAGAAGGTGCACTTCTCGGCCTTGCCGGACTTGTGGTTGAAGTAGATCTTCTTGTAGGGACAGCCGGTGATGCACTGTCGCCAACCGCGGCACCGGTCCTGGTCGACCAGCACGATGCCGTCCTCGGATCGCTTGTAGATCGCACCGGAGGGACACGACGCCATGCAGGACGGGTTGAGGCAGTGTTCGCAGATCCGCGGCAGGTAGAACATGAAGGTCTGTTCGAAGCTGAACTTGATCGCATCCTCGGACTCGCGGCGCAGCTTCGCCACGATCGGGTCCAGCGCGCCCATCTCCGGTGCGCCGCCGAGGTTGTCGTCCCAGTTGGCCGACCAGGTGACCTTGGTGTCCTCGCCGGTGATCAGCGACTTCGGGCGGGCGACGGGGAAGTCGTCGCCGAGTGGTGCGTCCACGAGCGTCTGGTAGTCGTAGGTCCACGGCTCGTAGTAGTCGTCGAGGGTCGGTTGGACGGGGCTGGCGAACAGCGTCAACAACTTCTGCAGACGACCACCGGTGCGCAGCCGCAGCCGGCCGCGTTTGTTCAGCGTCCAGCCGCCGCGCCACTGCTCCTGATCCTCGTATCGTCGCGGATAGCCCTGCCCCGGGCGGGTTTCCACATTGTTGAACCAGACGTACTCGGTGCCTGCCCGATTGGTCCAGGCCTGCTTGCAGGTGACCGAACAGGTGTGGCATCCGATGCACTTGTCCAGGTTCATCACCATGCCCATCTGGGCCATCACGCGCATCAGTAGGTCACCTCCTGGCTCCGCTTGCGTATCGTCGAGACCATGTCGCGCTGGTTGCCGGCCGGGCCCAGATAGTTGAAGGCGTAGGACAACTGGGCGTAGCCGCCGATCATGTGGCTGGGCTTGACCAGCAGTCGGGTGACCGAGTTGTGGATGCCGCCGCGACGTCCGGTCGCCTCCGACTTCGGGACGTCGATCGTGCGTTCCTGGGCATGGTGGACGTAACACACGCCGGCCGGCATCCGGTGACTGACGATCGCTCGGCACACGATGACGCCGTTGGCGTTGACGCATTCGATCCAGTCGTTGTCGGACACGTCGATCGAGGCGGCGTCATCGGGGCTGAGCCAGGCGGTGGGCCCGCCGCGCGACAGCGACAGCATGAAGAGGTTGTCCTGATACTCGGAGTGGATCGACCATTTGGAATGCGGGGTCAGGTAGCGGACCGTGATCTGCTTGCTCCCATCCGGTCCCAACTTCGGTTCGCCGAAGAGGCGATGCATGTCCAGCGGTGGGCGATAGATGGGCAGCGACTCGCCGATGTCGATCATCCAGTCGTGATCGAGGTAGAAGTGCATCCGGCCGGTCAGCGTGTGAAAGGGCTTGAGGCGCTCGATGTTCACCGTGAACGGAGCGTAGCGGCGTCCGCCGGTCTCCGATCCGGACCACTCGGGGGAGGTGATCACCGGCACGGGTGCCTGCTGCGTGTCGGCGAACCGGACCCGCTTCTCCTCGGACCCCCGGGCCAGGTCGTCGAGCAGGAAGCCCACGCGCTGCTGGAGTTTGCGGAATCCGTTGACGGCCAGTTCGCCGTTGGTGGTCCCGGACAGCGTCAGGATGGCCTCGGCGAGTTTCTCGTCGGTGTCGATCGCCGGACGGCCGTCGGCGGCACCGCCGAGCATGACCCCGTTGGAGTCGGCGAGTTTCGCCGTCTGCTCGGGCAGGTCGTACGTGATGTTCTTGACGGTGAAACCCAACGAGTCGGCCAGCGGGCCGATCGCGGCGAGTTTGTCGGCGATCGCCGTGTAGTCGCGCTCGACGACGCTGAAGACCGGCATGTTGCGGCCGGGGCGCGCCGGCGTATCGCCGTGCCACCAATCCATCACCCGGCCGTGCGGTTGGGCGGTCTCGCCGGGGGTGTCGTGTTGCAGCGGGACGCTGACCAGGTCGCGGCGCACGCCGAGATGGGTGCGCGCCAGGTCGGACAACTTCTGCGCGAGCAGGTGGAACATCTCGAAGTCGGTCTTGGCCTCCCACGGCGGGTCGATCGCCGGTGAGAAGGCGTGCACGAACGGATGCATGTCGGTCGAGGACAGATCGTGCTTCTCGTACCAGGTGGCGGCGGGGAACACCACGTCGGACAGCAGCGTGGTCGAGGTCATCCGGAAGTCCGCCGACATCAGCAGGTCGAGTTTGCCCTCAGGTGCCTCGTCGTGCCAGGTGACGTCGCGGGGGCGCGGGGTGTTGGGATTCTCGTCGCCGAGCACGTTGTGGTGAGTGCCCAGCAGATGGCGGAGGAAGTACTCGTTGCCCTTGGCCGACGATCCCATCAGATTGGAGCGCCAGAGCACCAGCGTGCGAGGCCAGTTCTCCGGGGCGTCGATGTCGGAGATCGACGGCGTCAAGCCACCTGAGGTGAGCTGTTGCGCCACATAGCTTCCCACGTTCTCGGCGCTGCCGTCCCCGACGGCGGCGTCGGCCGCCGCGGCGACGTCGAGCGGGTTGGCGGAGAACTGGGGGTAGAACGGCATCCACCCCAGACGTGCAGCCTGTGCGATGGCGTCGGCGGTGTGCTGCTCACCGAGTACGCCGCGGGCGAGCGGAGAGGTCAGCGACCCGGTGGAGTAGCCGTCGTTGCGCCACTGGTCGGTGTGCATGTACCAGTACGACGTCCCGGTCATGGTTCGCGGCGGGCGGGTCCAGTCCAAGGCGTTGGCCAGGGAGATCCAGCCGGTGATGGGCCGGCACTTCTCCTGGCCGACATAGTGCGCCCACCCGCCGCCGTTACGGCCCATGCATCCGGTGAGGATGAGCAGCGACAAGATCGCCCGATAGGTTGCGTCCCCGTGGAACCACTGGCAGATACCGGCACCCATGATGATCATCGAGCGGCCGTCGGATTCGTCGGCGTTGGTGGCGAACTCCCGTGCGACCCGGATTGCGGCCTCGGCCGGCACGCTGGTGATCTCGGCCTGCCAGGCAGGGGTATACGGCGTGGTGGCGTCGTCGTAGCCACTGGGCCACTCGCCGGGCAGACCGTCGCGGGCCACCCCGTACTGCGCGAGCATGAGGTCGAACACCGTGGTGACCAGGTGGCCCCGGATGCGTCGGGCGGGGACGCCGCGGCGGAGCACCGTGCCGCTGCCGTCGGGGGAGTCGAAGGCGGGGAATGACACCTCCACCGTCTCGGCGTCGTCGCCGTACAGGCTGAGAGTGGGTGTCACGCCTTCGAGATCGAGATTCCAGCGCCCGACGCCGGACTCGGCGTACCGGAAACCCATGGACCCGTTGGGAACCACCGGCTCACCGGTGCGCTCGTCCAGCAGCACGGTCTTCCAGACGTCCTCGTCCGCGACGCTGTCGGTCACCTCGTCGGCGGTCACGAACTTTCCGGGAACGTGTGTCGCGCCGACGCTCTCACCGGCGTCGTCGACGGTGTGCTCGTCGAGGTGGATCAGGAACGGCAGGTCGGTGTACTTGCGGACGTAGTCGTCGAAGAACGGCGTGCGCTGCGCGACGAAGTACTCGGTGAGGATCACGTGCCCCATCGCCATGGCCAGCGCCGCATCGGTTCCGGCCTGCGCGGGCAACCACTCGTCGGCGAACTTGGTGTTGTCCGCGTAGTCGGGGCTCACGGTCACTACCTTGGTCCCGCGATAGCGCACCTCGGCCATCCAGTGCGCGTCCGGCGTGCGGGTGACCGGGACGTTGGAACCCCACATCATCAGGTATGTCGCGTCCCACCAGTCACCCGATTCCGGGACGTCGGTCTGGTCGCCGAAGACCTGTGGGCTGGCCACCGGGAGGTCGGCGTACCAGTCGTAGAACGACGTCATCACGCCGCCGATCAACTGGATGAACCGGGTGCCCACGCAGTGCGACACCATCGACATCGCCGGGATGGGGGAGAAGCCCGTGCATCGGTCGGGACCGTAGGTCTTGATGGTGTGCACATGTGCGGCGGCCGCGATCTCGATGGCCTCATCCCAGGAGACCCGTACGAGACCGCCTTTACCGCGCGCCTGCTGGTACGACCGCCGCCGCAGCGGGTCGCCGACGACGTCGGCCCACGCCAGGACCGGATCCCCCAGGCGCCCCTTGGCCTCCCGGAACATCTCGACCAGGACGCCGCGGGCGTATGGGTACCGGACGCGGGTGGGCGAGTAGGTGTACCACGAAAAGGCCGCGCCTCGTGGGCATCCCCGCGGCTCGTACTCGGGACGATCCGGGCCGACGGACGGGTAGTCGGTCTCCTGGGTCTCCCAGGTGATGATCCCGTCCTTGACATAGACCTTCCAGGAACAGGATCCGGTGCAATTGACTCCGTGGGTTGATCGGACCACCTTGTCGTGACTCCACCGGTCGCGATAGAACACGTCACCGGCGCGTCCGCCGCGACGGAACACCGCACGGCCGTCGTCCGTCTCGTCCCACCGGGTGAAGAATCTGCCTACGTCCAGCAGAGCCTTCGCCGCTTCACCGTCCACCCCCGATGATCGGGCCATGTCCCGACGATACGATTGTTCGGTCGCCGTTTCGTGAAATGCGGGAATTCAGTGCATGAACGTGATGACCTCACATCGTCCCTGACTGCGTGTGAGGTTTGTCGCGGTCCGAGGTCAGCTCGTCACCACGGTCAACAACACGACCGAATCCTGTTGCGCGGCAAGTCCGTGACGTTCGGGCGGAATCACGACCAGGTCCCCGTCGACACCTTCCCAGCTGCCGTTCGCAGTGGTCAGCGTGACATGGCCGCGCAGGACCTGAAGGCTTGCCTCCCCGGGACTTTCGTGGTCGGTGAGCCGGTGCCCCGCAACAAGAGCGATGACAGTCTGACGCAGGTGGTGGTCGGCGCTGCCGTAGAGCGTCTGCGCGGCGCGACCGCTGCGAGCCGAATGTGCGGAGGTGAGGAGCTGGTCGACGAGTTCGGGCAGGTGTGTGGCATCCATGCCGTCAACTCTGGCACCGTGATCGGCCGCGAGCGCGGTTTCCGGGCGAAGTGATACGTGTGGTTCGCGGCCCGGCTCAGACCGTGACCCGCAGAATCCGATCGTCCCCGTCCTCCGGTCGACCACGACCATCGGTGTTGCTGGTGCTCACCCACAACGACCCGTCGGGCGCCGCGGCGACGGCACGCAGACGTCCGTAGGTGTCGGTGAACAGACTCCGTGGTTGTCCGACAGCACTCGACGACCCGTCCCCGAGCGGGATCGTCCACAGCCGCCGCCCCCGCAGCGCGGCCATGTAGGCGGTGTCCCCGATGATCGCGAGTCCTGCAGGTGAGGCCTCATCCGTCGTCCAGGTGGCGGCCGGGGAGATGAAGCGGGGATCGTCGGACTCCCCTTCGAACTCGGGCCAGCCGTAGTTGCCGCCCCGTTCGATCAGGTTCAGTTCGTCGCGTCGGTCCTGTCCGAACTCGCTGGCCCACAACCGACCCGAGGCGTCGAAGGCCAGCCCCTCGTTGTTTCGGTGGCCCATCGACCAGACCTCGTTGTCGAACGGGTTCTCCGGCGCCGGCCGGCCGTCGTCGTCGACCCGGAGAATCTTGCCGTTCAGCGCGTTGACATCTTGGGCGACATCAGGGTCGGCCGCATCGCCGACGGCGACGTAGAGGTAGCCGTCCGGTCCCCGGACGATCGGGCCGCCGTGGTGATTGAACGCCATGTCGAGACCGGTGATCAGCGGGCGTGGATTCGAGACCCGGTTGCCGTCGAAGTCCATCCGGACGAGTCGGTTGTCGTTCTCGGTCGTGTAATAGACGACGACCGCGTCCTCGTTCGGGGTCAGTGCAATACCCTGCAGGCCACCCTCACCGCGCGGTGCGGCGTCCGACACGTCGCCGACGGTGGCGACGTCGCCGTTCGGGGAGACCCGCACGATCGTGGCGTCGTCGCGCTGGGTCACCAGCGCGGAGCCGTCCCGCAGAAACGCGATCGCCCACGGCACGTTCAGGCCCTCGGCGACGATGCCGGACACCGTGGGTTCGGTTGCCTGTGCGGCCGGTGTCCCGGGATCGGGCGAAGATGCGGGGGTGGACGGTGACGCGGTTTGCTCGGCGTCCGCGCACGAGGCCACCCACACGGAGAGACCGGCCAGCGCGCCCGCGGTCAGGAACTGTCGGCGATCCACGTCATCGATGGTGCCCGAATCGCCCGACTCGTGCAGGAACGTCAGACCTCGCGCGCCCACCGATCGTCCGCGCGTGAAGCCACGCGCGCGGACGATCGAACGGCGCGCGAGATCGGTGAAAGCGGGGCCCGCTGCGGCACACGGCGCTACGGTTCGCGGATGCCGGACAAGACGATGATTGCGTTGCGTGGCCTCGAGGACCGGCCGCGACTGCTCGACCCCGAACTGATCGCGGTGTGTCGAGCCTCGGGGGCACGCAGATTGCAGATCAACGTCGACGACGTCGACGTCGACGGCGCGATGCGGATCAGCGAGCTCGACCCGCCGATCGATGCGGTTGTGAGCGTCTGGGGAGCGGACCCGGAGCCTGTCCTCGATGCGCTGCGGCAGTGCTGCGTCGCGCCGGCCGCCTGGTCGGTGACAGAACGCGTGCCCCTGACGTACGCGACTGCGGGTGACGGTAGTCGGGTCGACGCCCTGGCGAACGTCGCGTTCCTGCGCCGGCCGGGTGACCTGGCCCGGGCCGAGTGGTTGCGGATCTGGTTGGAGGAACACACCCAGGTCGCCATCGAGACCCAGGCGACGTTCGGGTACGTCCAGAACGTCGTCGACGAGCCGCTGACCCCGGATGCCCCGCTCGTCGACGCGATCGTGGAGGAACTGTTCCCGATGGCCGCAGTCGCCGACATGCACGCGTTCTACGGCAGCGGGGGAGACCAGGCGGAACTGGAGCGACGGATGACGCGGATGCTGGAGAGCGTCGTGCGGTTCGGGGCCGACCGTAACCTCGACGTGGTGCCGACGTCGCGCTACGACTTCGATTTCTCCGCCGGTTGATCTCGATACACCGACTCGCTGCCGCTCGCCGGCTACTCGATCAGCGAGTGGGGGTGGCCGATCACCGGTGTGGGGGTGGGGTACCTCTGCTGGTTGAGTAGCGCCGCGCGAGCTTGCGAGCCGGCGCGTATCGAAACCCGGTGACCCGAACCCGCCAACGCCCCCCGCGAGGACCATTCCGCATCGATTTGGGTCTGGCCAGCCAATTCTCTACACTTGAACGGTTGCCTGCGCTCTGCGGGCTCGCCATCACAACAGAATAGTCGCCGGTGCCGGTGAAGAGCCAAGGGCATCGGCGGCGAGAACCTTATGCACAACTATCCACTTCGTGGAAGGCCCACCGCAGGTCAGGGATCATTTTCCCGCGTCCGGCGCTGTATGGGAACCGCTACGAGAAAGGTTGACGGTCAACCATGACCATGACTGACCCGATCGCAGACTTCTTGACACGTCTGCGTAACGCCAACTCGGCGTTCCACGACGAGGTGACCCTGCCGTCGTCGAAGATCAAGGTGAACATCGCCGAGATCCTCAAGCGCGAGGGCTACATCACCGACTACCGCACCGAAGATGCGGAGATCGGCAAGAACCTCGTCGTCTCCCTGAAGTACGGCCCGAGCCGTGAGCGCAGCATCGCTGGTCTGCGTCGCGTGTCGAAGCCGGGTCTGCGGGTGTATGCAAAGTCCACCAACCTGCCCAAGGTGCTGGGCGGCCTCGGCGTGGCCATCATCTCCACGTCGTCGGGTCTGCTCACCGACCGCCAGGCAGCCAACCAGGGCGTGGGCGGCGAAGTCCTCGCTTACGTCTGGTAAGGGAGCCTCACATGTCGCGTATCGGAAAGCATCCCATCCAGATCCCCACTGGCGTCGACGTCACGATCGACGGCCAGGACGTCAAGGTGAAGGGCCCCAAGGGTGAACTGAGCGTCACCGTCGCGGAGCCGATCACCGTCGCCAAGGAAGACAACGAGATCGTTGTCAGCCGGCCGAACGACGAGCGTCGCAACCGTTCCCTGCACGGCCTCAGCCGCACGCTGGTGAACAACCTCGTCATCGGCGTCACGCAGGGCTACACCACGAAGATGGAGATCTTCGGTGTCGGCTACCGCGTGCAGGCCAAGGGCAGTGACCTCGAGTTCGCCCTCGGCTACAGCCACCCGGTGCCGATCGAGGCGCCCGAAGGCATCTCCTTCGCCGTGGAATCGCCCACGAAGTTCTCGATCTCGGGTATCGACAAGCAGCAAGTCGGCCAGATCTCGGCGAACATCCGCCGCCTGCGTCGTCCGGACCCCTACAAGGGCAAGGGCATTCGTTACGAGGGTGAGCAGATCCGTCGCAAGGTCGGAAAGACGGGTAAGTAAGCCATGAGTGACACCGCAACCAAAACCGTTCGCAAGCCCCTCGGCAAGGACGTGTCGACCCGCCGTCGCAAGGCGACCGCGAACCGGCACTTCCGGCTCCGCAAGAAGGTCGACGGCACGCCGCAGCGTCCGCGCCTCTCGGTCAAGCGCAGCTCGCGTCACATCCACGTGCAGCTGATCGACGACCTGGCCGGCAAGACGCTGGCCGCCGCGTCGTCCATCGAGGCCGACGTGCGTTCGGTCGACGGCGACAAGACCGCCCAGGCCCGCAAGGTCGGCGAGCTGATCGCCGCCCGCGCCAAGGCAGCCGGGGTCGAGACCGTCGTGTTCGACCGTGGCGGCAAGGACTACCACGGACGGATCGCCGCGCTCGCCGACGCCGCCCGCGAGGGAGGCCTGACCTTCTGATGACCATCTACACCAGCACGACCAACATGACCGGAGGGAACCTCTGATGCCCGGACGTCAGCGTGACGGCGGAAACGGACCCGCCGGAAACGACAACAACACCGCCGCCGGCAACGATCAGCGCGACCAGCGCCGCGGACGCGGCCGTCGCGACGACCGTGGCGGACGTGACCGCGAGGAGCGCAACCAGCTCGAGCGCGTGGTCACCATCAACCGTGTCTCCAAGGTGGTGAAGGGTGGCCGTCGCTTCTCCTTCACCGCTCTCGTGGTGGTCGGCGACGGCCAGGGCATGGTCGGTGTCGGCTATGGCAAGGCCAAGGAAGTCCCGGCCGCGATCCAGAAGGGCGTCGAAGAGGCTCGCAAGAACTTCTTCCGCGTGCCGCTGATCGCCGGCACCGTGACCCACCCCGTCCAGGGTGAGGCCGCCGCCGGTGTCGTGATGCTCCGCCCGGCCAGCCCCGGTACCGGTGTGATCGCCGGTGGCGCGGTGCGTGCCGTGCTCGAGTGCGCGGGCGTGCACGACGTGCTCGCCAAGAGCCTCGGCAGCGACAACGCGATCAACGTCGTTCACGCGACCGTTGCCGCGCTGAAGATGCTGCAGCGTCCCGAAGAGGTCGCCGCACGTCGTGGTCTGCCGATCGAAGACGTCGCGCCGGCCGGCATGCTCCGCGCCCGCGCCGGACAGGGAGTCTGATCACCATGGCAGAACTCAAGATCACCCAGGTGAAAAGCACCATCGGGACCAAGAGCAACCAGCGTGACAGCCTGCGGACCCTCGGACTCAAGGGCGTCCGCCAGACCGTCACCCGTGAGGACACGCCGATCAACCGCGGCCTGATCAATGCCGTGCGGCACCTCGTGACAGTCGAAGAGGTCAAGTAATGACAATCAAGCTCCATCATCTTCGCCCCGCGGAGGGCGCGAAGACCGACAAGACCCGTGTGGGTCGCGGTGAGGGCTCGAAGGGCAAGACCGCGGGCCGCGGCACCAAGGGCACCAAGGCACGCAAGAACGTCCCCGCTGCCTTCGAGGGTGGCCAGATGCCGATTCACATGCGTCTGCCGAAGCTCAAGGGCTTCAAGAACAACAACCGGGTCGAGTACCAGGTCGTCAACGTCGGCGACATCGCCAAGCTGTTCCCGCAGGGCGGCACCATCGGCGTCGACGAGCTCGTCGCGGCCGGTGCGGTTCGTAAGAACCAGCTCGTCAAGGTCCTCGGCGACGGGGAACTCGGCGTCAAGGTCGACGTCACCGCCAACAAGTTCACGGCTTCGGCCAAGGAGAAGATCGCCGCTGCCGGTGGCAGCGTCACCGAACTCTGAATCGCCTTGATTCCGTCGGCGGTCGGCAGTGCTCACACGCTGCCGACCTCCGGCGGTCTCGCTGTTCGGGGCCGACCATTGCACCGTTGCGGGTCGCCACTCGGACAAGTGGGACAACGGCCGTCGCGCTGACGAGGGCCGATGGCGTGACTGTTAGAGTTCAAGCGTTGTCCGGACGCTTCGATCAACGTCGATTGCCGAGCACGTGGGGGATGCGAGTCCTTGCTGCGTGGTCGTTCCTAGGAGGAGTTAGTGTTTTCCCCCCTCGTCGCGGCCTTTAGGACGCCCGATCTGAGGAAGAAGATCCTCTTCGTCATCGGCATCATCGTGCTGTATCGACTGGGTGCGACCATTCCTTCGCCCGGCGTCGACTACCAGACCGTGCGGGCATGTCTCGACGAGGTGTCGCAGGGCGACTCGGCGAACATCTATTCGCTGATCAGCCTGTTCTCCGGCGGCGCACTGCTGCAGCTGTCGGTGTTCGCGATCGGCATCATGCCCTACATCACGGCCAGCATCATCGTGCAGTTGCTCACCGTGGTGATTCCGCGCTTCGAGCAGCTGCGCAAGGAAGGCCAGTCCGGCCAGGCCAAGATGACGCAGTACACCCGCTACCTCACGGTGGCGTTGGCGTTGCTGCAGTCGACCGGCATCGTGGCCCTCGCCGACCGAGGGCAGTTGCTCGCGGACTGTTCGGTCGGTGATCAGATCATCAACGACCAATCCATCTTCGGACTCGCGATCATCGTGCTCGTGATGACCGCCGGCGCCTGTGTCGTCATGTGGTTCGGCGAGCTCATCACCGAGCGTGGCGTCGGCAACGGCATGTCCCTGCTGATCTTCGCCGGTATCGCCGCGCGCATTCCCGCGGAAGGCCGCAACATCCTCGACACCCGCGGTCCGCTGGTCTTCAGCCTGGTGTGTGTCGCCGCGCTGCTGATCGTGGCCGGCGTCGTGTTCATCGAGCAGGGCCAGCGCCGCATCCCCGTGCAGTACGCCAAGCGCATGGTGGGCCGAAAGATGTACGGCGGTTCCTCGACCTATCTGCCGCTCAAGGTCAACCAGGCCGGCGTCATCCCGGTGATCTTCGCCTCGTCGCTGCTCTACCTCCCGCAGCTGATCCTGCAGCTGACGCAGGACCCGGCCGGCGAGCAGTCGTCCTGGCAGCGCTACATCAGCGAGTACCTGACCGACCCCGGCAGCTGGGTCTACATTCTCGTGTACTTCCTGATGATCATCTTCTTCACCTACTTCTACGTCGCGGTCACCTTCAATCCGGAGGAGCGCGCCGACGACATGAAGAAGTACGGTGGCTTCATCCCGGGTATCCGTCCCGGCCGGCCGACGGCCGATTACCTCGGGTATGTGTTGAGCCGCATCACACTGCCGGGCTCGATCTACCTGGGTATCATCGCGGTACTGCCCAACCTGTTCCTCGAGATCGGTAACAGCGGTGGTGTGCAGAACCTGCCATTTGGGGGCACGGCCGTGCTGATCATGGTCGGTGTGGGTCTGGACACGATGAAGCAAGTCAACAGTCAACTGATGCAACGTAAGTACGAAGGATTCCTCAAGTGAGACTCGTGATTCTCGGCCCCCCCGGCGCCGGCAAGGGCACTCAGGCGGAGCTTCTCTCCGAAGCGATCGGCATCCCGCACATCTCCACCGGAGACCTCTTCCGTGCCAATATCTCCCAGGGCACGGCGGTCGGGATCGAGGCCAAGCGGTACCTCGACGCGGGCGATCTGGTGCCGTCGGAGATCACGGTCGACATGGTGCGCGCACGAGTCGCCGAGCCTGACGCCGCAAAGGGTTTCATCCTCGACGGGTTTCCCCGCTCGACCGAGCAGGCCGACGCTCTCAAGGACATCCTCGCCAAGCTCGACACCGGCCTCGACGCCGTGCTGTCGTTCGTGGTGGACACCGAGGTCGTGGTCGAACGCATGATGGCCCGCGGCCGCGCCGACGACACCGAAGAGGTCATCCGCAACCGGATGTCGGTCTACACCAAGGAAACCGCGCCGTTGCTCGAGTACTACGGCGACGAGGTCAAGACCATCGATGCCGTGGGTGATGTGCAGGACGTCCACCAGCGTGTGCTGAGCGCGCTCGGCGCGGGCGTGTCCTGATCCGCGTCCACACCGAATAGCGGTCGTATCCATGGCTTTTCGTAAACCCCGGCCGGTGCCGTTCCGGACCGCCGCCGAAGTCGACGCCATGGCTGCCGCCGGAGCTGTGGTGGGCGCGGCGCTCGTCGCGGTCCGCAACGCAGCCGCCCCGGGTGTGTCCACGCTCGAACTCGACGAGGTGGCCGAATCCGTGATCCGGGCTGCCGGGGCCGTCCCGTCGTTCAAGGGCTACCACGGCTTTCCCGGCTCGATCTGCAGCTCGGTCAATGATGTTGTGGTGCACGGAATCCCGTCGTCGGACGTGGTTCTGGCCGAGGGTGACCTGGTGTCGATCGACTGTGGTGCCATCCTCGACGGCTGGCACGGCGACTCGGCGTGGACCTTCGGCGTGGGCGAACTCTCTGCGGAGGACACCGAACTGTCCGAGGCCACGCGTCTGTCGATGGAGGCGGGGATAGCCGCGATGGTCGACGGCGCCCGGCTCACCGACATCTCGCACGCCATCGAGCTGGGCACCCGTGCGGCGGAACAGAAGTTCGGGCGTTCGTTCGGCATCGTCGCCGGTTACGGCGGTCACGGCATCGGCCGCGAGATGCACATGGAACCGTTCCTGGCGAACGAGGGAAAGCCGAACCGGGGGCCACGTCTGGTCATCGGATCGACCCTTGCGATCGAACCGATGCTGACGCTGGGCACCACGGAGACATCGGTGCTCGACGACGACTGGACCGTGGTCACCGACGACGGTTCCCGGGCAGCGCATTGGGAGCACACCGTCGTCGTCACCGGCGACGGCCCACGTATCCTCACACCCCGCTCCAGCTGAGCGGCGACGTCGTTGCCGCCGTTGGTTGCCGCCGAATGGCGTCGTCTCGGCCGTACCTCAGTTGTCTCCGCCGGATCCCGGCGAACTGTCCTTGGGTAGATACGGTTCCAACGCCGCGGCGAGCTTGTCCGGAGTCATCGACTGCAGCCAGATGTGGCCTGGACCGTGGATCTCGGCGAGGAACAGCGAGTCTCCGAAGAACTTGTTCTTGACGCCCTTGACCTTCGCGAACTCCAGGGGCATCTGTGCGCGGAACAGCGCCAGATGGCCTGGATGCACCAGCATCGACTGCCCGGCTGCGAGGTCGTACTCGACGATCTCGCCGGACAGCTGAACCCACGCCGAGCCGGTGCCCGCGAGTTTCTGGAAGACCACGCCGGCACCACCGAAGACGCCGACGCCGAGCTTCTTCTGCAGGCCCACCGAGATCTCGACGTCGTCGGTGCTGGCCATGAACGAACCCGACTGCACCATGAACTCATCGGCTGCGTCGATCTGCAGCTCACGGATCTGGCCGGGCATGCTCGCGGCGAACGCGACGAACCCGCCCTGCGGCGGCGCCGTGTACCTGGTCAGGAACAGTTGGCCGCCACCGAGCATGCGCTTGAGGCCGCTCATGAAGCCGCCTCTGCCGCCGGAACCGAACGCGGTGGAGGTCTCCATGTCGAATCCTGGTGTCAGCCAGGCGACGTCGCCACCTTCGGCGATGATGTGTTCGCCGGCATCCAGAGTCAGCTCCAGGACCGGCATCGTGGTGCCGTTGATGCGGGGTTGCATGACGTCAGCCTAGTGCGGACGATCCCCGCACGGTGTCGGAAGTGTGGCTCACCCGGTCCGGACGACTGTAGAGGACCATCGAATCCCCGCGGACGAAACCGGCGAGGGTGATCCCGCGTTCCTCGGCGAGCTCGGCGGCCAACGACGACGGCGCCGACACGGCGGAGAGAACCGGGATGCCGGCCATCGCCGCCTTCTGAACGAGCTCGAAGCTGGCCCGGCCCGACACCTGCAGGATGTGTTCACGCAGCGGGAGGAGGTTCGCGGCGGCGGCCCACCCGATGATCTTGTCGACGGCGTTGTGTCGGCCGACATCTTCGCGCAGTGCGATGATCTCGCCGGATCGTCCGTCGACGAGTGCGGCGGCGTGAAGCCCGCCGGTCTTGTCGAAGACCGACTGCCCGGCGCGTAGGCGGTCCGGAAGTTCCAGCAGCACATCCGGATTCACGATAAGAGGGTCGACGGCCGGATCGAATCTGGACCGGGTCGTCACCGCGTCGATGCTGTCCTTGCCGCAGACGCCGCAGGCGCTGGTCATGGTGACCTGTCGCGCCGCCGTCGGGTCGGGGCCGGGGACGCCCGGCGCCAGGGTCACGTCGAGCACGTTGTACGTGTTCATCCCGTCGGCATCCGTGCCGGCACAGTACCGGGCCGTGTCGACGTCGGAGCCGGCGGCGACGATTCCCTCGGACACGAGGTAGCCGATCGCGAGTTCGACGTCGTTGCCCGGAGTGCGCATGGTGACGACGAAACGCGCGCCGTCGAGCCTGATCTCGAGGGGTTCCTCGACGGCCAGGACATCAGCGCGAACCGCTGTCGGCTGGTCTCGCCGAATCCTGGTGACCCGTCGCCGGGCGGTTATGCGTCCCACATCGACGACACTACCGATGCGCGGAGCCGAGGGGTTGAGCGCGCGGTCGGCACCACGCGGTCGGCACCAGACTAAACCTCGAGGACGAGGGTGACGGGGCCGTCGTTGACGAGCCTGACCTTCATGTCCGCGCCGAACCGTCCGGTGGCGACCGTCGCACCGGCGGCGCGGAGGGCATCGCTCACAGCCGAGACCAGCGGCTCGGCGACCGGTCCGGGCGCTGCGGCATTCCACGAGGGACGCCGGCCCTTGGCGGTGTTCGCATACAGCGTGAACTGGCTGATCACCAGGATCGGTGCGCCGACGTCGGATGCCGAGCACTCGCGGCCGTCGTCGCCGTCGAGGATGCGGAGTCGCCAGATCTTGTCGGCGAGCTTCGCCGCGAGTTCCTCGGTGTCATCGTGGGTGACGCCGACGAGTGCGACGAGACCGGTACGGCCGTCCGCCAGGTCGAGTGCACCGACGGTCTCGCCGTCGACGACCACGGACGCCTCGGTCACGCGTTGGATGACTGCACGCATGGCCAACAGGGTGCCATGCGGCGTGACTGTGACTGGCATCGGCCGAAACGCTCAGGCTCCACTTACACGCTCAGGTAGCAACCCGCGCATGTGGTTGGACGGTGCGCGTGTGGAGACGATCAGTCGTCGGACTGCTCGGCGCCACCGAGCAGTCCGACGAGTGCGTCGAAGTCGATCGGATGGACCAGGGGATCGGCGTGCCGGTGCAGGAGTCGCCACCCGGCGTCGTCGTGCCGGAAGACGAGCGTCACGCGCAGGGAACAGTCCGGCAGGTCACGACCGCCGACGCGGCCGTGTTGTCGTTCGATGGCGATCAGCACGGCGAGATCGCCGGACATGTGCGCCGCGGCGACCTCGAGCGCAGCCTCACCGCCCTGGAAGAACTCGGCGGTGGCGCGCTTGGCGTCCTCGCTGCGATCCATGTCGGAGACCGCCTCGCCACCGAAAGGAGTGAACAGGGTGTAGTCGTCGGCAGGATTCACCAGGTCGAGGAAACGGTCGATCTCACCGTTGATGTAGGCCTTGGCGGCGGCGTCGTTGCGCTGGATCAGTTCGTCCAGCGCAGGTGACCATTCGGCCGATTCCGCCACGACTCAACGGTACGCCTGTCGGGTTACGTCAGCTCGAAGGTCACCGTGACCGAGAAGGTGAGTGTCTGCTGACCCGGTTCGATCGGCACGGGGGCGGCGGCCACCGAGTCGCGCTGCATTGTCGTCGGTTGTTCTTGCCCGCTGGTCTGCTCGTTGATGGTCTGCACATCACCGAGGGAATCCCCGCTGAGCGACGCGTACTGGTCCGCGCGACCACGGGCGTCGGTGAACGCGGCCTCGCGGGCCTGCTTCATCAAGTCCGAATCGTCGTCGATGGCGAACGCGACGTTGCTGATCCGGGTGTTGTCGCCGCCCGCCGTCGCGGCCGCGGCGAGTACGTCCGAGGCGGTTGCGATGTCACGGATGGTCACCCGGATCGTGTTCGTGGCCTGATACCCGGAGATCTCGCGGGTCGAACCGGGTGCCGGATTGGCGTACTGCGGACTCAGGTCCACCTGCTGCGTCTGGATGTCCTCGCGCGCGACGCCCGCCTCGACGACTGCGTCGGTCACCGCACTCACCTGCGTGCTCGACTCGTTCAGCGCACTCGAGACGTCATCGGCGGTGGCCTCGACGCCGATGACGGCGCGTAACGTGTCGGGGGCGCCGGTGACCTCGCCGTTGCCCACGACGGTCACGGTGCGCGGGTCGTCTCCGCCGCCGCTCCCGCAAGCGGACACGAACAGCACCGCCGCCACACTCGCGACGATCGCCGCGACCCGGGCCGTCCGCCGACTCACACCGGCTCCCGCATCAGCAGACCCAGCATCCAGCCGACGATCGAGATGACGATCGCGCCGAGGATGGCCGACCAGAAGAAGCTGTCGACCTCGAGGCCCCAGTGGGTGGTGTTCCGGGTGATCCATGCCGTGATCTCGAGCATGAACGCGTTGATGACGACGTGGATCAGGCCGAGAGTGAGGATGTACAGCGGGATCGACAAGATCTGCACGACCGGCTTGATGATCGCGTTGACCACCCCGAAGATCAGGGCGACCACCACGACGATGCCGAACTGCTCCCACCCCGTGGACCCGCCGACGAAGTCGAGCCCCGGCACGATCAACGTCGCGATCCACAGGGCGAACCCGGTGAACGCGGAACGAATCAGGAAGGCGGACATGGGGGTCAGTGTGCCAGATCTGCAGCTGCCCGGACGTCAGCCGATCTGCAGCGGGAAGAAGACCGTGTAGATCAGGGTGATCACGAAGTTCACGCCGATGATCGCGACCGTCGACACCACCACGGTCGCGTTGACCCCGTCGGCGACACCGCGCGGACCGCCCTTGGCCTCCAGCCCCCGCTGACACCCGATGACCGCGATGATCACACCGAAGATCGCCGCCTTGATCAGGGCCAGCGCCAGGTCGCGCGGTGATGCGAAGGCGCCGAAGGACAGCCAATAACTGCCGGGTCCGACACCCTGCATGGTGACCGCCAGGTAGAACGCGGCGACGACACCGACCACGATGATGAACACCGCGAGCAGCGGGGCGACGAAGGCCGCTGCGATGACCCGAGGCACCACCAGCCGCTGGATCGGGTCGACGCCCATGGTGCGCATGGCGTCGATCTCTTCCCGGACGGTGCGTGCGCCGAGGTCGGCCGCGATCGCCGATGCCCCGGCGCCGCCGAGCAGGATCCCGGCCGCGAGGGGCGCCGCCTGCTGGATGACGGCGAACCCGGATGCGGCACCCAGCAACGACTGTGCGCCGAGCTGATTGATGATGTTGCCGATCTGGATGGTGACGATGACGCCGAACGGAATCGCCATCAGGAATGCCGGCAGCGCGGTGACGCTCACGAGGTACCAGGCCATGACAACCGCCTCGCGGAACTTCAACTGTCCGCGCAGGATGTCGAGCGCGAGTTGCAGCATCGAGACGATGGACAGGCGGAAGGTGCGACCCAGGGTCCGGACCGGGCCCAGGGCGTTCTCCGAGAAGTTCTCGGCGAACGCCTCGTAGGCCGGGCTACGCGATACTCGTTGGGTCATCGATCAGCCCCCTGGTGCCGGTGCCGGAGCCGGCGGCGGTGGTGGGGCGGACTCTTGCGGGGCGGACTCCTGCGGGGCGGCCTCGGGCGCAGCGCCTTCCAGGCTGCCGGGAATCGCTCCGGTGGGGTCGCCCACCTCGGTGATGAGCCAGTCCTGCGACCGATCGAGCGTGACGGTGTAGACGGCCACGGCGCTGCCGCCGTCGGGGGTCTGCACGCTCGTCGTGTTGACGTTGACGACGGCGTCGACCTGGAACATGTCGCCGTTGGACTCCGTCGTCTTGGCGAGAACGAGCTCGGCTGTCGTCTGCATTCGCAGCGGTGTGATGATCTGTTCCATCGCCTGGCCGATGACGTCGTACTTCTTCTGCAGTTCCGGGCTGACCCCGTCCTTCATCGCGGCGATCCACGGGGTCAGGTCCTCGTAGTCCAGCGTGGCCGCGGAGACCGCGTAGCGTCCGGCGACCTCTTCGGCGGCTGCCGAGTCGGCGGCCTCGGAGGTGAGGGCGTTCAACTCGTCGCGCGCCGAGAAGTCGCGGTAGGCGAATGTCACCAGTGCGGCGACGAGCGCGATCACCAGCACCGAGATCGCAAGGGTGCCGACCGAGATGGACAGTTGCCGTGAGGATCTCGAGGCCCGATTTGATCTCGAGACCACCGCCGGCTTGTCCTCAGCCGCCGGCTTGTCGTCCGCAACCGGGCCGGACCGGTTCCCGGCGGGCTCGTCCTTGTCCTCGCGCTTCGGTGTGTCCCCATCGGTCGACTCTCGGTCCGTGGCGCGACTCTCGGTCACGTGGGTATCGGGATCCGTCGAGCCGTCGAGGTCCGTGCTGTCGTCGGTGCCCGTGTTCTCGTTCTCGTCCGGTGCGGACGGTGTCTTGTCTTCGGCCACAGCCGTTTCTCCGTTCTTCGTGTGCATGGTGTCCGGCATCAGTTCGGCTGGGTGATGACCAGCCGCATGCCGTCGCCGGCGCCGAACAATTCGAGTGCACGCGCCAGCAGCTCACTCATGTTGATCTGGGGCAGGGTCTGATTGAGTGCGGTCACAATCGGCATCAGGGGTCCGACCGCATCCATCACCGGCGGGATCGTCTTCTCCAGGTACGGGTTGAACCGTTCGAAGAACGGATGCAGGGTTTCGGTGATCGCAGTGTACGGATCTACGGTGTTGACCAGGTTGGCGGTCGTGTGCAGTGCGCCCTGGAAGTCGGTGATCACCCGGTCTAGGCCCCGGGAGAACTCGGGCAGGGTGTTCACGATCCACCCGAGGTCGCTGGTGTAGACCTGCGTGTTGCTGAACATCGTCCGCAGTTGCTCCGACCGCGACAACAGCAGTGCCGCAACGAGTCGCGTGCCATCGCTGATCCGGCCCAAGGCCGGTTCGGTGCCGTCGAGTGCCTGTGACACGGTTTTCAGCACCCCGGCCATCGGACCCGCCGCGATCGCCGACGACATCGTCGAGATCTCTTCGAAGATACCGGGAATCGACTCCGGTTCGGCGATCTGTTCGGCGTCGATGACCGCGCCGTCGGGGAGCGCGGGACCGCTGAAACTGCCTCCGCTGAAGTTGATGTAGGGCTCGCCCAGAGCCGACTGCAATCCGATCTCCACGGTCGAGTCGGCGGGGATCTGTTGCGCGCTCTCGTATTCGAGCACGAGATTGGCGCCCTCACGCTCGATCTGTACCTCGCGGACCTCGCCGATGCGGACACCGCTGACGAAGACGCCCGTGCCCGACAGGATGAGGCCGGTGTTCGTCACACCCATCTCCGCGGTCTTGGGTTCCTCGAACGGATCCCAGTCGTAGGCCTGGGTCGCCAGGTACCCGCCGCAGAGGACGATGACGGCGACGAAGGCGGCGACGTTGAGTGCCAGCTCCCGGTAGGTCTGCGGGTTCATCGGGTCATTCCCAACATGCGGAAGACATTCGCCAGCTGTCCCGCGATCTCGCGGTCGGAGACGTTGTGTTCGATGGCGAGCGAGCGGATGTTCAGGCCGGGCGCGTTCTTGAAGTACGGGACCAACTTGTCGTGGAGGACGTCGACGAACAGTTCGGCGTTGGACACGTCGTTGTCCGGCCAGCCGGGGATGAGCATGGGTTTGGCCACATTGTTGACGAGCTGCGTCAGACTCGTGAGCACCGGGACCAACGGCATCGCCGGGCCGAGCGCGCGCTGCAGGCGGGCGAGCACCACGACGAGGTAGGTGGTGTCGCTCATCGCCCGGAACTGATCGACCCCGCCCTGGCTGAGGGTGAACTCCAAGGTGCCCTTCATCGACTTGAGCTTCTCGGTGAGCGCGGTGACGTTGCGCAGGATCGACGTGATGTCGCCGGTGCTGTCCGCCCAGGTGTTCACCGTGTCGGTCAGGATGGCCTGGATCTTGCGTACCTCCGCGGGATCCTGGGGGAACTGGTTGTTCACGGTGGAGAACGTGTTGCCCAACTGCATCAGGTCACCGCTGCCGAGGAAGTTGGAGAGGCTGACCATCAACTGCTCGATCTGGACCGGACGCTCCACCTGGGACTCGGGCAGGGTGCCGCCGGTCGGTAGGGCCGTCCGAGAAGGGTTGGGCGGATTGGTGATCGCGACGTAGGTGTCACCCAGCAGGGTGTCCTGTTTGAGCTCCAGCGTCGCCTCCGCGGAGACGGGCTGGGCGTCGTCGAGAAGGAGCCGGATCACCGTGTGGCCGGTGGCGGGCACGATCTCGGACACGACGCCGGACTCGATGCCGTTGACCGTGACGCGCGAGGCCAGTGGAAGGTTCACCGCTGTGGGTACCTCGACGTTCAGCATCCATCCGGTGCGCACGGACTGCGGTGTGGGCAGTTCCTCCGGGCTGAAGTACGCGTACGCGGAGCACCCGGTGAGCCACCATCCGGCCATCAGCAGGGCGATCACCCGGATCGTCACGGACCGCCGGCCGGCCGGCCGACCCGCCGTCATGGCTTGGCTCCCGTCAGCATCAGGGCCATGGTGATCGCGTCGATCTCCATGCCGTCGGGATCGGTAACGGTGCATTGGCCGGGCACGAGACGGTTGATGTTCGCGCAGGTCAGCTCCGGATTCTGGGCGGGTATGCGGGTGGTCGGCGGGGTGTAGCGAATTCGTAGGCCCAGGGATTGCTGATCGAAGGAGATGTCGAAGGCCCGGATGAGCACGGGCACGATGCCCAGGATGTCGCCGAAGTTGCGCATGCCGTTGCCGATCAGCCGGGCGATCGGTACGACCACGTCGAGAGCCGGCCAGACGAAGTGCCCGTAGTGGGCGACGACCTTGGTCAGCAGCTGGATGGTCTCGGGCACGGCGCCGATGATCCGGACGACGTCGTCGATGGTCGGCAACACCAACGGTTCGATGACGCCGGTGATCTCGGTGATGAAATCCTCGAGGAAGTCCCAGTTCCCGGCGAGTCCGGTCGACATCGCGCTGACGCTGTCGACGACCCGGGCCGTGTCGACCAGGGCGCCGGCCATCGGACTGTTGGCCGGCTCGGCCAGATCGTTGATCAGCGAGTTCAGTTCCGGTCCGGTGCCGTCGAGCTCCTTGTCCAGGTTGCCGACGAACTGCAGGACGTTCTGGAGCTCGTCGGGGCCACCGGCGGTGGTGAGCTGTTTGGCGACCGTCGAGATGCTCTCGAGCGACTCGGAGATCGACACCGGTGTGTTGGTGGCCGTCTTCGGGATGCACTCGTCGGACGCCAGCGACTCGCCCCCGGTGTCGTCGCCGATGAGCGCGAGTTGACGCACGGCGATGACCGACGGAGCCACGGTGGCCGCCTTGACCTCGGCCGGGAACTGCTGTGCGCCGTCGGCGGTGAACCGGACGATCGCCGCACCCTGGCCGGGCTCGACATCGGTGATCGTGCCGATCGTGACCCCGCGCCGGGTGACGTGGTTGCCGGGGAACAAACCGATCGCGTCGTCGAACTCCGCGCAGTACTCCTTCTGCCCGGTGAGTCCACTGCCGACGACGTACAGGCCGGCCATGGACGCGACGACCACCGCGATGGCGGTGCCGGATATCAGCCACTTCGAGCCGAGGATCTTCGCCAGCATCAGCACTTCACCCCCACCATGGGGATGCAGTAGACCGACGAAAGCACCACATTGCTCTGGTCGATGACGATGGAACCGTCGGGGGCCACCATGCCCTCCAGTCGATTGATGAGGTCGCGGCCCTGCTCGATCAACGGGGTGTACCGCTGCAGCGCGGGCCCGAAGTCACGTCCGATCGCATCGAGCTGGTCGATCAGCGGCTGGATGTCGTCGTTGTAGAGCAGCACGACACCGCGCAGTCGTTCGAGCAGCACACCGGTCCGGTGCAGCACCAGGTTCAGTCGGGGAGCGAACACCGCGTACTCCGAGATGAAACTCGAGAGGTTGCGCGCCATCTGGGTGATCACGTCGCCGTTGGCGTTGATCTGTTCGGCATAGTCGGCGGCGAGCCGCAGCATCGAACCGAACTCGTCCTGGCGCTGTTGCAGGTTGTCGAGCATCGAGTGGATCAGCGTGATGTTCTTGCGCAGCGCACCGGGATTGGCGGTGAGTGCCTCGTTGAAGTCGGACATCGTCTTGCGCAGCGGGTCGGCGTCGATCTCCGTCAGCTTCGGCTGGATGGTCTGAAAGGTCTCCATGAGGCTGTAGGGAACCGACGTGCGGTCGGTCGGGATCGGCTCGTCGCCGATCGAAGCGTCGCCGTCCGGGGTGAGGTCCACGAAGGAACCGCCGACGATGGTGAGCATCTTGACGTCCGCCCGGGTCCGGTCGCCGAGGTACGTGCCCCACCGGACCGCCATCTCGACGTCGACGTGGTCGGACTGCAGATCGATGCTCTTGACGGTGCCCACCGGCACGCCGGCCACGCGGACACTGTTGCCCACCTTCATCTGGCCGGCCTCCTCGAACTGCGCCACCACGCGGTAGTGGCCGGGAGCGAACCAGTAGACCCCGACCGCGATCAGGCCAGCGACCAGGCTGACCACCACACCGGCGACGCCCCAACGGAGTTCGGAGCGCCGACGCCCGCGATTGGACTTCGGCTTGTGGTCGGTCATGCGGTTGACCAGGTCGATCCCGAAGGCCCAGAGCGAACGGATGATGGCTCCGACGCTCGACAACACAGGGATGCTCGTGCGGTTCTCGCGCAGATTGTCGTAGTTCAGCGTTTGCACAACGTCACCTGACTTCCCCGCAGGAACAGCTTCACCTCGGCGGGCAGGTCGGCCGTGCCGTTGGAGCACGTGCGGTCGACCTGTTGCGCATCCGGCGCGGGGACAACGGAGTTGATCGATTCGAGAATGCCGGGCGTCAGCGAGAGCAGGCCGATGACCGCTTCGTTGATCGGTTCGATCTGGTTGACGAAGAAGTCGGCGTCGGGCGTCCGGTTGGGCTCGAGGCCGAGTGCCGCGAGCAGGTAGTCGGCCTGGATGAGGAGGTTGCCGGTGTCATTGGCGAGGTTCTCCAGATCGGGCGTCCACTCGGCGAGCACGGTGCCGAAGCGGGAGATGTATCCGATGATGGGATCGATGTACTCCTGGCGGCCGTCGACGGCCCCGGCGAGTTCGGCGAGGTTGTCGACGAGCGTGTTGATCACCTGCGAGCGGTCGTCGACCAGTTCCATCATCGTCGTCAGCGAGCTCACGAACTGCGGAAAGCTGGAGCCGTCGCCTTCCACCACGGCCAGCAGACTCTCGGTGAAGTGGTTGATGTCCTCGGTGCTCATCGCCGAGAACACCGGGGCCAGTCCGCGGAAGACCCGCGTGACGTCGAAGGACGGCGTCGTCGATTCGGTCGTGATGAGCTCGTCATCGGGCACCGGGGCGCCCGGCTGTTCGGGCTCCTGGAGGTCGACGTACCGGATACCCGTCAGGTTCAGGTACCGGATGGCGAGGTTGCTGTTCTCGTGCACCTGCGCGTCGCCGGCGAGCTCGAACTCGACCCGTGCGACGCTGGCGGGGTTGGCATCGTCGCGGTGCACCGCGATGGAGGTGACCTTGCCGATACGGGCGCCGCGGGCGCGGACGTCGTTGCCGACCTTCAGGCCGGCGGCGTTGACGAAGTCCGCGGTGTAGACACGGTTGACGTCGGTGACCGGGCGGATGATCGCGTTGGTGATGAACAGACCGCCCAGGACGGTCACCACCGCGAAGATCACCAGGTACACCAGAGCTCGACGGAAATTGGTCATCGCTGCCCACCTCCCGTTCGCGCGGCCGGCAGGCCGAGCGCTGCGGCCACGCCGGGTGCCGACTTCAGGACCACGTCGACATTGAGGACCGGCCCGCCGGGGGCGTCGGGCAGCGAACGGCGAAGGCGCTCGATCAGCGTGGCGATCTGGATGCCGTTGCGCCGGGCGTCCGGGAAGGTGTCCTGCACCCGCTGCAGCACCTCGGTGATCACCGGCATCAACGGTGCCGTCTGGCCCAGTGCGTCGTCGGCGAGCAGTCGGGTCAGGTCGTCGATGAACGGTCCCGCGGTGGCTTCCAGGCCTTTCTGGGATCGCTCGAGGTAGCCGGGTTCGCGTGGCGCCTGCCAGTCCATGATCTGTTTGATCCCGGGCAGCAGGTCGTCGACGGTGCCCCGGACCTGTGCGATCAGTTGGGTGTACTGGGGGAGGGTCTCGCGCGGCGTCACCACCTGGGTGTCGGCCACGTCACTGGCGATCTGGCCGATGGCACCGAACAGCGGCAGTAGTCCCAGGGTCGCCTGATTGGCGATGTCGAGGACGTCGCCGACGTACGGGTCGAACGCCTCGTTCTGCAGGTCACTCAGGTTGTGCAGCAACGTGGTCAGAGTGGCGTCCTGCGGCTCGGGCGGCGAGAACGTGGAACCGTCGCGCAGCGGGTCGCCACCCGGCTGGCCGTAGAGCACGACCGCGGCGATGCCGAACAGGTTCTCGGGTGCGTAGCTGACCATGGCGGTGTCGGTGAGGACGTCGGTGGAGTCCCCGAGCCTTTCCGGGTCGAGTTCGAGGGTGACCTCGTAGACGTCGGGTACCGGCACCGAGACCTGGGTGACACGTCCGACCTGCGAACCGTTGAGAACCACCGATGCGCCGGCCTGGATGCCACCGGCGACTGTGGACGTCGACATCGTGACCTGCATCGAGTCGTCGGGAACAACGCGGTCGACGACGACGATCGTGCCGACGAGCAGCGCGAGGCCGGCGAGGAACGCGAGGGCGCGCCGCCGATACGTCGCCGGCTCCGCCGACATTCCGGGAATACGAAACTCCGCCATCTGATCAGCCCCGGAAACTGAACGGGGAGTTGATTCCCCAGAAGGCGATGGTCAGGATCAGATCGAGGACCATGATCGCCACCAGGCTGGCACGGATGGCACGCCCCGACGCGACTCCGACGCCCTCGGGGCCGCCGCGCGCGAAGAAGCCCTTGTAGGAGTGGATCAGCGTGATGGCCACGACGAAAACGACGCACTTGATGGTTGCGAACACCAGGTCACCGAAGTTGAGGAACTGGTCGAAGTAGTGCTCGTAGGCGCCGACGGACTCGTCGCGGAAGCCCACCACCAACGAGCTGCTCAGGTAGCTGGCGACCAGCGCGACGAGGAAGGTCGGGATGGTGGTGATCACGCCCGCGATGACTCGGGTCGTCACCACGAAGGCCATGGCGTGGACGCCGATCACCTCGAGGGCGTCGATCTCCTCGCTGATGCGCATCGAGCCGACCTCGGCGGTGATCCGGCAGCCGGCCTGGATCGCGAACGCGACGGCGGCGAGGATCGGGGCGAACTCACGGGTGATGGCGAACGACGATGCGGCACCTGACACGGCACCCAACCCGACCAGGTCGAGGGTGCTGTGGGCGATCACCGCCACGGTCGCACCTGCGGCGATCCCCAGTGCCGCCATCACGAGTGCGGTGCCGCCGCCCACGACGACGGCCCCCCGGCCCCAGGCGAGATCGGTCACCGCGCGGACCGTCTGGCGCGGATAGTGGACGAGGGTCGTCGGGATGTACCGGATCGTGTAGTAGACGAAGGACACGAACTGGCCGAGATAGGCCAATGACGTGTCCACACCGCCGATCACCGCGCGCAGCGGTTTGGTACCTACCGGCGAGTAAGTCGATGGCGCGTCCATGGAATCCCCCCGAAATCCTTCGTGCCCAACCATTCTCGGCGTCGCGAGACCTGCTGGGTGCAATGAGTCTGGGCTGCAACCACGACTCCATCGCAACAGCTCGTGTCATATGTATCATATATGTGGTCAAGTGTTCCACATCACACCCCATGGGTGAGGGCACGTCTGATTCAGGATTCCGATCTGCAGTGGCCGGCCGGATGTGGGTACTCGCGCCGTGTCACGACGGTGCCGGCGGTCGCGGTTTGGACTGTTGTGCCAGTTCGCGTAACATTGAACGTCGGTGTGCGTCGCACGCCGGATTCTGCGTGTCATCCGTTCATGAGCGGATTCCGCGATCCGGTGGGAGTCGCCTCCGGTGGGCCGTTCGCCAGCGATCGGTGCCATCACAGTAACGGATAAGCACGGATTCAACCGGGCTTCGTGTCCTGGGGATCGCTTCGCGATTTCCGGCGAGGAGCCAAGGATCGCGGAGGACATGGCGAAAAAAGACGGGGCCATCGAGGTCGAGGGTCGAGTGATCGAACCCCTGCCCAATGCGATGTTTCGTATTGAGCTGGAGAACGGTCACAAGGTGCTCGCCCACATCAGTGGCAAGATGCGGCAGCACTACATCCGCATCCTGCCCGAGGACCGGGTCGTCGTGGAACTCTCGCCCTACGACCTCGGTCGTGGGCGCATCGTTTATCGGTACAAGTAGGACTTCCCCCAGCCAGGGGCGAGGACAGATCGGGCGCGGCTGCGTCGTGCCCGGACCAGTCAAGGAGAAGCGGACGTGAAGGTTCAGCCGAGCGTCAAGCCGATCTGCGAGAAGTGCAAGGTGATCCGCCGCAACGGTCGGGTCATGGTGATCTGCGACAACCTGCGTCACAAGCAGCGTCAGGGCTGATCATCGGCACCCCTCGGGGTCGCTTGAAGTTTTAGACCACAACTGAATACGCAATCGAGAGCTGAACATTCTTTGTGAAGCCCTCCCAGCACCAGCGGCGACATACGGGTCGTCGCCCACCTTCGGTTCAGAGGCCGGAGCCCGACAAGAGTTTCGGGACGGACTGGGAGCAGACCTCTGAGAAGTGAAGGAAACGCCACATGGCACGTGTTGCTGGTGTGGATCTCCCCCGCGAGAAGCGGCTGGAGATCGCACTGACCTACATCTACGGAGTTGGTCGTACCACCTCCAAGGAGATCCTCGAGGGGACCGGGCTCTCTGCCGACCTCCGTGCGAAGGATCTCACCGACGCCGATGTCGCCAAGCTGCGTGAGTACATCGAGAACTCGGTGAAGGTCGAAGGTGACCTGCGTCGCGAGGTGCAGGCCGACATCCGTCGCAAGATCGAGATCGGCTGCTACCAGGGCTTCCGCCACCGTCGTGGCCTGCCCGTCCGTGGACAGCGCACCAAGACCAATGCCCGTACTCGTAAGGGCCCGAAGAAGACCATCGCCGGGAAGAAGAAGTAATGCCACCCAAGTCACGTAGCGCAGGCCCCAAGAAGGGCACCCGCCGTCGCGATAAGAAGAACGTCCCGCACGGCAACGCACACATCAAGTCGACGTTCAACAACACCATTGTGTCGATCACCGATCCGAGCGGCGCCGTCATCAGCTGGGCGTCGTCGGGTCACGTCGGCTTCAAGGGCTCGCGCAAGAGCACTCCGTTCGCGGCTCAGCTCGCGGCCGAGAACGCTGCGCGCAAGGCCCAGGAGCACGGCGTCAAGAAGGTCGACGTGTTCGTCAAGGGACCGGGTTCGGGTCGCGAGACCGCTATCCGCTCCCTGCAGGCTGCCGGCCTGGAGGTCGGCACCATTTCCGATGTCACCCCGCAGCCGCACAACGGTTGCCGTCCGCCCAAGCGGCGTCGGGTCTAAGCGGGAAAGGAAGAGGTAGAAGAAAATGGCTCGTTATACCGGCCCCGCAACCAAGAAGTCCCGTCGTCTGCGCGTCGATCTCATCGGCGGAGACCAGGCGTTCGAGCGTCGCCCCTACCCGCCCGGCCAGCACGGCCGTTCGCGGATCAAGGAGAGCGAGTACCTGCTCCAGCTGCAGGAGAAGCAGAAGGCGCGCTTCACCTACGGAGTGATGGAGAAGCAGTTCCGTCGCTACTACGAAGAAGCCAACCGTCGCACCGGCAAGACCGGTGACGAGCTGCTGAAGCTGCTCGAGACCCGTCTCGACAACGTCGTGTACCGCGCCGGACTGGCCCGGACCCGTCGTCAGGCCCGCCAGATGGTCACCCACGGACACCTCACCGTCAACGGTGTGAACGTGGACGTGCCCAGCTACCGCGTCAGCCAGTACGACATCATCGACGTCAAGCCGAAGTCGCTGCAGACCGTCCCGTTCCAGATCGCCAAGGAGATCCAGGGCGACCGTCCGGTCCCGGGCTGGCTGCAGGTGGTTCCGTCGACGCTGCGCATCCTCGTGCACAACGTGCCCGAGCGCGCCCAGATCGACGTTCCGCTGCAGGAACAGCTCATCGTCGAGTTCTACTCCAAGTAGACCTCGAGTAGTCCAGCCAGACAGCAACAGCTGTTCGGTCCACTTCTAGGCCGTCAAATAGCGGTCGGCCACAAGGAGATTCACAGAAATGCTCATCTCACAGCGACCCACTCTGACCGAGGAGATCATCGCCGAGAACCGCTCGAAGTTCGTCATCGAGCCGCTCGAGCCGGGCTTCGGCTACACCCTCGGCAATTCGCTGCGTCGTACCCTGCTCTCGTCGATCCCCGGAGCTGCGATCACCAGCATCCGCATCGACGGTGTCCTGCACGAGTTCACCACCGTCCCGGGTGTGAAGGAAGACGTCACCGACATCATCCTGAACCTCAAGGGCCTCGTGGTGAGCTCCGAAGAGGACGAGCCGGTCACCATGTACGTGCGCAAGCAGGGTCCGGGCACCGTCACCGGCGCCGACATCGTGCCCCCGGCCGGTGTCACCGTGCACAACCCCGACCTGCACATCGCGACCCTGAACGACAAGGGCAAGCTCGAGATCGAGCTCGTCGTCGAGCGGGGCCGCGGCTATGTGCCGGCCGTGCAGAACAAGGCGTCGGGTGCCGAGATCGGCCGCATTCCGGTCGACTCGATCTACTCGCCGGTGCTCAAGGTGACCTACAAGGTCGAGGCCACCCGTGTCGAGCAGCGCACCGACTTCGATCGGCTCGTGCTCGACGTGGAGACCAAGAACTCGATCACCGCTCGGGACGCGCTCGCTTCGGCGGGCAAGACCCTGGTCGAGCTGTTCGGGCTCGCCCGGGAGCTCAACGTCGAGGCGGAGGGCATCGAGATCGGGCCGTCGCCGGCCGAGGCCGACCACATCGCGTCGTTCAGCCTGCCGATCGAGGATCTGGAGCTGACCGTCCGTTCCTACAACTGCCTCAAGCGCGAAGGTGTGCACACCGTCGGCGAGCTGGTTGCCCGGACCGAGTCGGATCTGCTCGACATCCGCAACTTCGGCCAGAAGTCGATCGACGAGGTCAAGGTCAAGCTGCACGCGCTGGGTCTGTCGCTCAAGGACAGCCCGGCCAGCTTCGACCCGTCGCAGGTGGCCGGATACGACCCGGCGACCGGTACGTGGTCGGATGACGCGTCGTTCGACGCCGACTCCGGTGAGGATTTCGCTGAGACCGAGCAGCTGTAAGCCGCTCGCCCAACCCTTCCGGTCGAGAGATCGTGAGTTTCTTCTAGGAGAAGAGAAATGCCCAAGCCCACCAAGGGTGCCCGCCTCGGCGGGTCGGCCAGCCACCAGAAGGCGATGCTGGCGAACCTCGCCACCTCGCTCTTCGAGCACGGCCGTATCACCACCACCGAAGCGAAGGCGAAACGGCTGCGTCCGTACGCCGAGAAGCTGATCACCCACGCCAAGGCCGGCTCGCTGGCCAACCGGCGTGAGGTGATGAAGGACATCCGCGACAAGGATGTCGTGCACACCCTGTTCGCCGAGATCGGTCCGTTCTTCGCGGATCGTCCGGGCGGTTACACCCGCATCATCAAGACGCTGCCGCGCAAGGGCGACAACGCCCCCATGGCCGTGATCGAGCTGGTGCGTGAGTCGACCGCGTCGAGCGAGGCCAGCCGCGCGACCCGCGTCGCCGCGTCCAAGAAGGCCGCCGAGGAGAAGCTCACCGACACCGAAGAGGTCGTCGCGACCGAGGACGACGTGGCCGACGCCGACACCCCGGAGAACCCGGTGGAGGCCGTCGAGGCCGACGCCGACGATTCGGCCGTCGAGAACGCCGAGGCCGTGGCCGAGGCCGTCGACGACGAGTCCTCCGCGGCGACCGCCCCCGATGCCGAGGCAGCGGGTGCGGACGTCGATGGCGACAAGAAGTAGTCGCTGAGCTCAACAGAGTTGCCGGAACCCGCCGTCACCACACCAGGTGATGGCGGGTTCTGTCGTCTGCGACTCGACATCTCCTACGACGGAACCGATTTCGCCGGATGGGCGACCCAGGTGGGCCAGCGGACCGTCTGCGGTGTTCTCCAGGACACCCTGGGCACGGTGCTGCGGGTACCCGTCCGGCTCACTGTCGCCGGCCGTACGGACGCGGGGGTGCACGCCACCGGTCAGGTCGCGCATGCCGACGTCGATGAGTCGGCGCTGGACACGCGATCGATCGGCGGCGACCCGTCGAGGTTGGTGGGCCGGCTCGCGAAGATGCTTCCCGACGACGTGCGGGTTCGGCGGATCGAGCGGGTCAGCCCCGAGTTCGACGCACGCTTCTCGGCGCTGCGGCGGCACTACGTGTACCGACTCACCGATGCGGTCTGGGGAGCAGAGCCCGTCGCGGCGCGTACCACCGCGTCCTGGCGTCGGCCGCTCGACGTCGACGCGATGAATGCCGCGGCCCGGACCTTGCTCGGGCTCAACGACTTCGCCGCCTTCTGTCGCCGCCGCGAAGGTGCGACCACGATCCGTGACCTGCAGCGCTTCGAGTGGACGGTCGATGCCGACGGAGTGTTCGTCGGACAGGTGAGCGCCGACGCGTTCTGTTGGTCGATGGTGCGCTCCCTGGTGGGTGCGGTGGCCAGCGTCGGTGACGGACGCCGCGACGTCGACTGGTGCCGAGGCCTGCTGGCCGAGAGGACTCGCAGCAGCCGGGTTCCGGTCGCCGAGGCGCGCGGCCTGTGTCTGGTGGGCGTCGACTATCCCGCCGCCGACGAATTGGCAGCCCGCAACGAGATCACCAAGGACGTCCGGTCCCCCGGTGGATGCTGCGGCGCCTGAACGCGATCAGCTCGTGGGGAGGAGGGGGTGAAAAAGTTCGACCTCACCGCGCCCCGCGGCATGATTCCGCCGGTCGCGCGCCGTCTACGGCTGACGACGATTGGTGATCGAGTCGCGGAGGACAAGCCCAGCCTCGTGGATGACCTGGTTGAGGCTTGCGAGTCCCGCGTCCCGTGCCTGGGCCGGGTCGCCCGTGGCGGCCAGGGCGTCCGCAGCCTTGTCGACCGAGGCGGCACCGCCGATCATCATCATTTCCGGCACCACATAACCCGCCGTCCATCCGATATCGACGGCGTTGACGGCGGCGTACTGCAACCGGGTATCTGGTTGTCTGAGGTCTGGTGGGTTGTACATCATCGGCGTCTCGACTGCTTCGAGAATCCGGGTGCGCCCCGTGTCGTAAGCCGCGCCGACTTCATCAGGTGTGTCACCCGATAGGGCAAGGTCGGCAACGGTCATCATCTCGACGGCTGTCACCCCCATGACGTTCTTCACCTTCGGCACCACCAGCGCGATATCGAGGCTGAACATCTTGTCGATCCCGTCGCTCGCCGGACCGGTCACTGTGGTCAGCGCGATGCCCCTGGCCCGGCTCTCGGATCCGGTCTCGGCAAGTGCCCGGTCGTACACTTCGGGAGCGTTCAAGGTCGCTGTCGTCACGTTGAACGCGAACTCGATCATCGGCGGGCAGAGGAGCACGCAGTACGACCATTGATTCTTGGCTATCCCCAACAGGATTGCACCGGGCGGAGGCCCAGCTGCCTGTCGAGGCTCGAGGCCGGCGGCCGATCCGGGCTCGACGCCGACCGTCGACGGCCGACTGATCTCGGCCGCCGTCGTCTGAGCCGGATTGCTCAATGCCGCAGCGGCTGAGGCTACGAGAATGGCAACGATCGGTAGAGCACGTATACTTTTCGGCCATTCCATCGGGACTCCAAGGAGAGAATTGGCTCAACTGCCTTTTCGGAGCCTACTCCTGCGGGACAACGCGCAGGCGGTATTTGAAGGACAGACGGGTGCTCGACGACGAGTCCCCGGCGTCGGCCGCTCGACGTCGACGCGATGAATGCCGCGGCCCGGACCTTGCTCGGGCTCAACGACTTCGCCGCCTTCTGTCGCCGCCGCGAAGGTGCGACCACGATCCGTGACCTGCAGCGCTTCGAGTGGACGGTCGATGCCGACGGAGTGTTCGTCGGACAGGTGAGCGCCGACGCGTTCTGTTGGTCGATGGTGCGCTCCCTGGTGGGTGCGGTGGCCAGCGTCGGTGACGGACGCCGCGACGTCGACCGGCGGTCGTGGACGCACTAATGTACTATTTGGTACATTGTGGGTGTGTTTCGCGTCACCACGAGGAGGTCGGCGATGAGTGTCGAGGTCAGCTCCACCCGTAGCGCAGCGAGTCCCGAACCCGCCGGGCTGCCCCGGACATCCATCGCAACCGTCTGTCTGGCCGGCACCCTGGAGCAGAAACTCGACGCCGCCGCTGCTGCCGGGTTCGACGGTGTCGAGGTGTTCGAGCCGGATCTCGTCGCGTCGCCGGCAGCACCGCGCGACGTCGCGCGGGCCGCGGCACAGCGCGGACTCCGCGTCGAGTTGTACCAGCCCTTCCGGGATCTCGACAGCAGCGACGAGGAGCGATTCGAGCGTAACCTGGTTCGCCTCGAGCGCAAGTTCGACGTGATGGACGAACTGGGATGCGATCTGCTCCTCGTGTGTTCGTCTCCGCTGGCCGCCGCCGTCGGAGACGATGACCGTCTGTGCGAACAACTCGAGCGGGCGGCCGTGCTCGCCGAGCGGCGCGGGAAGCGGCTGGCCTACGAGGCCCTGGCATGGGGGCGCCATGTCAATGACTACCGGCATGCGGCGCGGCTCGTCGCGGCGGTCGGTCATCCCCGTCTGGGGAACTGTCTGGACAGTTTCCATGTGCTGTCGCGTGGCCACGATCCGGCGGGCATCGCAGACCTGGAGCCGGGGTCGATCTTCTTCCTGCAGCTCGCCGACGCTCCCGCGATGCAGATGGACGTGCTGCAATGGAGCCGTCACCATCGGTGCCTTCCCGGGCAGGGGAACTTCGACCTGCGGAGCTTCATCCGGGCGGTGAAGGCGGCCGACTATCGCGGTCCGTGGTCCCTCGAGGTCTTCAGTGACATCCTCCGGCACGCCGACCCCACCAGAACAGCGCTCGACGCCCATCGTTCGTTGCGATATCTGGCGGAACTGACCGCCGAACCGGGAGCCGAGTCCGAGGCGGCGATGCCGACGGCGACGCCGGTGGTGGCGGGACGCTCGCCCCGGGCGTCGGCGGGCGACGTGGTGTCCGTCCGGGTCGCGGCCGGTCCGGTGATGGCGCCACGGGTCGCGGAAACGTTGTCACACATCGGATTCGGACTCCAAGGAGTCGACAGCGAGACGGGGTTGCGTCTCTACCGCGACAGCGAGATCGCCGTCGTCGTCGATCCGACCGCAGGGACGGTGTGGAGCGCTCCCGGGATACCTCCGGACATGCCCACCATCGCCCAGATCGGTTTGCGCAGTGATGACCCGCCCGCCTGGGAACGCCGTGCGGCCGCCTTCGACGTGCCGGTGGCCCCGGTGCGGGCCCCCGGGTCGGTGGGTGCGCGCACCGCCGACGACGTGGTGCGACTGGAGGTCACCGACACCCTGGCCATCGACCTGCGGGCAGCGGTGTCCGCGGCGCAGTGGCGGGAGCGTTTCGACCTCGTCCCGCGACATGCGGATCCGACGCCGCACCTCTACACAGGGGTCGACCACGTCGGCATCGGCATCGCGACGGCCGACTGGGAAGGAGCGATGCTGCTGCTGCGGTCGGTCTTCGACATGCGCGTCGACGACGGGCTCGACGTGCCCGACGCGGTCGGCACGATGCGTACCCAGGCGCTCACGATGCCTGTCGACTCGGGGTCGGAACTGCGGGTCGTCGCATCGATGGTGCCGACCCAACTCGACACCCATGGCTTGTTGAAGAGACCGGGAGGCCTCACGCACGTGGCGTTCTCCTGCGACGACATCTACGCCGTCGCCGCGGAATGCCGGTCGCGTGGATTGCGTCCCCTGCACATCCCGGACAACTACTACGCCGACCTGCAGGCGCGATATGACCTGTCCGACGACTTCGTCGAGCGGTTGCGGCCACTCGGCATCCTGTTCGACGCCGATGAGCGCGGTGGCGAGTTCCTCCACTTCTTCACCGAGACGGTCGGGGAGGACCTGTTCTTCGAGATCGTGTGCCGCCGCAATGGATATCGAGGCTACGGCGAGGTGAACTCGCCGGTCCGGGTCGCGGCCGAACTCCATCGGCGCGCAGCGGAAGCCGGTCGAGGTCCGCAGTCCCTCGGCGATGTGGCGGCGGATCTGCACGATCGGTGAGATGCCTCGCTGGTGATTCCGGGGTCAGGTGGCGCTGCGTTCGTCCTCGATCGCCTCGAGCACCGCTTCGACGGTCTGCTCGTCGCCGGTGAAATCCCCGGGTCGTTGCCCTTCGCTCATCAGATGGCGCCAGTTCGCGGGATCGAAGACCACCGCCTCGTTGCGGTCGATGAAGTCGATGATGGTCTTGGCGAACCGGTCGGGGTCGGCGTGGAACGGGAAATGTCCGCAGCCCGAGAAGGTCTCGAACTCCGAGTGGGGGATCGCCGAGTGTGCGAGCTGGGCGTGGTGGTAGGGGATCACGGTGTCCTCGTCGCCCCAGATCAGCAAGACGGGGAGCCGTTCGGTGAGGTAACACCGATCGAGCATGGTGACGACCTGCCCACGCCAGTCGACGACGGCCCGCAGGGTGCGCAGGAAGGCCGACGAGGCCGTCGCGTCGGCGAGATCGCCGAGTACCCGCACGAGGTCCTCGTGATCGTTGAGGAGCCGTCTCGGGGATGCGGCCGCGGGCACCCCGGGGACATGTGGCGCGGCTGCCAGGGTTCGCGCCGCGAGTCGCAGCGTCGGCATGACGCCGGGTACGCGTAGCAGCGTCAGGATCTCGTGAGCGACCGGCATCGACACGAGCCGCAGGGCCGGGTTGACGTCGCGGGTGACGCCGCCCGCTGCCACGAGGACGAGGCGTTCGACGAAGCGCGGGAACTGATAGCAGAACTGCATGGCGACCCCGCCGCCGAGCGAGTGTCCGACGACGGTCACCTTGCTGATGCCGAGCACCACCAGCAGGTCGCGCATGCCGTTCGCGAACGCGGGCACCGAGTAGTCGGCGCGGGGTTTCTCCGACCGTCCGTGGCCGAGGAGATCCGGCGCGATCACCGTGTAGTGCTGGGCCAGTGTCGGGATGATCGAATCCCAGGTCGAGGAGTTGTCGCCGATGCCGTGGATCAGCAGAAGCGCGGGTCCGCTGCCCGCGATCCGGTAGGCACGCCGGTAGCCGTGGATCGTGTGGTACTCGATGCGCATCTCGGTGTCGGTCACCGGGCGCAGCGCAGGGCTCTTGCCGTTCTGCGCGCGGGGACGGCTCCGGGAACCCCTGGTCGGAGGGTGTGTGGTTCCGGACACGGTGGCTCCTCATGTCACGTCGGTGTGATGGCTGTGGTGCGACGTTCCGGCTGACGAGGCGGTCGTCCGCCTCCGCCGGTGCGCGGTCTCCTGATGTTGCTTACTCACGAGTAAACCGCAGTTTGGCACATTTCGCCCAAGATGTTGCATCGAGTTAACCTCGCACCCCGACTCTGGTGTCAGACGCTCGGTCGTGGCTCCGGAATCCGCCGGAGGAACGCCTACGTCGTTAGGCGAGGTGATGAATCCGTTCGACGTCGACAACTTCCTGGCGACCGGTGGCCTGATCGGGCTGTGCATCCTCATCTTCATCGAGACCGGTCTGTTGATCGGGTTCGTGTTCCCGGGCGACTCGGTGTTGTTCACTGCGGGGGTGTTTGCCGCGCAACCGGATCCGTTCGCGCCCCTGTGGCTGCTGTGCGTCGCGGTCCCGATGGCGGCCATCGTCGGCGACCAGGTCGGCTACTTCATCGGTCGGCGTCTCGGAACCGGCGCGGTCGAGGGGCGGATCGTGCGCTGGATCGGGCCGGAGCCGTTGGAGAAGACCCACCGCTACTTCGAGCGGTTCGGCGCGCTTACGGTGTTCTTCGCCCGCTTCATCGGGATCGTGCGTACCCTGACGCCCCTGGTGGCGGGGTTCACCGGCATGTCCCACCGGGTGTTCACGATCTTCAGCGTCCTCGGCAGTTTCACCTGGGCAGCGGGCATCATCGTGCTCGGCTACTTCCTCGGCCAGGTGCCGATCATCCGCGACCACATCGAGGTGTTCATCATCGCCTCGGTGGTCACCGTCGTGGTCCCGACCGCCATCACCCTCGTCCACCGCCGGGTTCGCAACAGGCGTCAGGTGCCCGGCGCGCGAGGCTAGTACAAGGGTTGGTCCCGTTCGTCGCCGACCGAGGCGAAGTCGTCGGCGATGGTCGCCGCCAACTCGACGAAGGCACGCCGGGTCTGTTTGCTGACCAGATCGAGGTCGACGTCGGCGCCCTCCGAGAGGTGGTCGTCGAACGGGACCTTGTGCACCGCGCGGCAACGGGTCAGGAAGTGCTGGCCCAGTTGATCGGTGTCGATCGTCGAGGCTCCGGGCCGCGACGAGCTCAACACCACGACGGCGCGTGAGACGAGGTGACCGTATCCGTGGGCGGCCAGCCAATCGAGAGTCGCACCGGCGCTGCGTGCCCCGTCCATCGCCGGTGAGCTCACCAGGATGATCGCGTTGGCGAGGTCGAGGACACCGCCCATCGCCGAATGGCTCAGGCCGGTGCCGCAGTCGGTGATGATGATGTTGTAGAAGCGCTGGAGGATGCGCATCACGCCGCGGTACTCCTCCTCGCTGAACGCCTCGGCCATCGCCGGATCACGTTCGGAGGCAAGTACTTCGAGGCGGCTCGGTGATTGCGAGGTGTGCGCTCGCACGTCGGAGTAGCGGTAGACGTTGGTGTCGGCGAGCAGGTCGCGAACCGTCGACCGGGTTTGCTGCGGCACGCGCTGAGCGAGTGTTCCGAGGTCTGGGTTGGCGTCCACCGCGATGACGCGATCTCCGCGCAGCGAGGCGAACGTGGAGCCCAACCCGACGGTCGTGGTGGTCTTGCCGACTCCGCCCTTCAGCGACAGCACCGCGATGCGGTAGTCGCCGCGAACCGGTCGGTTGACGCGTTCGAGCAGCCGCTTGTACTCGAGGTCGGCCGACGACTCACCCGGATTGATGGCGCCCGCGGAGATCGTGTGCACCGCCCGACGCCACCCGCGGCTCGGTGGCCTGCGTGCCTTGCGGATCAGCGCGACCTCGTCGAGCGCCGGTCCCGACTGCGGGTCGCCGTATCCCGGCGGTCCCATCGGATAACCGTCGTACGGGGTTCCCGGACCCATCGGTGCCGGACCCATCGGTGCCGGACCCTGGGGTGTCGGACCATGTTGTGTCGGACTCTGCGGCGGGCCGTACGGGCTCGGCGGCGACTCGGGCGCCCGAGCCTGCGGGTGTTCCGGCGGTGGGGCCTGCGGACCAGGCGAATCGGCCCACGGTGGCGGACCCCAGCTGCCGGAGGGGGCCTGATCCGGGCCGGTGCCCGGTGATCCGGACGGCTCCGACCATCCGGCGTCGTCGACGCGCGGGCCGGGCGGCACGCCGGTCTCTCCGGAGGCAGGCCCGCGCCCGGGAGGCGTCGACGGCGGCGGTCCGGGTGGCCGGCCCGGGGGCATGTGTGGGGGCATATGGCCCGGTGGGGGGCCAGGCGGGCCCGGCGGCATCGGCCTCCCGGGCGGGACGGGGCCGTGCCCGAACGGGCCGTTGGGTGGTCCCGGCGGTACCGGAGGAACCTGCGACCCCGGCGCTACCGGAGCGCCTGGACGTCCGTCGTCGGGTTGCGCGGCCTGCTCCCGGTCCGGTGGGCGGTGGGACGGCGGAGCCGGTGGTGGCGCCTCCGCAGGCTCCGGCTCGGCGAACTGAAGCCATGGTGGGGGCGCCGGCACACCGGAATTGTCGAAACTCCCGGAGTCGTCGTACGTCATGTGAGAAAAGATCCCCCTGTAGGTGGTCCGACGGCGTGCATTCCGTCGCGAGTTCAGAGTCTAACGAACACTTACGGTGCCGCCGAATGCTGCGACGGCCGCAGAGCCCCGCTGACCAGCCTCATTGCCCCCTGGGGAGAACGTTCAGATGACCCCTTCGCCACGCAGGGCGGTGATCGCCTCGTCGTCGAGGCCCAGCAGGTCGCGATAGATCTCGTCGTTGTGCGTCCCGGGACGCGGCGGTCCCGCGGACCGGACACTTCCCGGGGACTCGGACAGCTTCGGGACGATACCCGGGCCCAGGATGTCGCGCCCGATTCGCTCGTCATGGTGGGGAATCAGCATGTCGCGGGCCTGCATCTGGGGATCGGCGACGACCTCGGCGACGGTGTTGACCGGCCCCACCACGACACCGGCCGCGCCGAGGATCTCGATGAGTTCGTCGCTCGTGTGCCCGATGGCCCACTCCGCGATGATCCCGTCGAGTTCGTCCTGGTGGTCGCCGCGGGCGCGGTGATCGACGAAGCGGGGGTCGTCGGCGAGCTCCGGACATTCCATCGCCGAGCAGAGGCGCCGGAACACCGTGTCCTGGTTGGCGGCGATGACCACCCGAAGGCCGTCGGCGGCGAGGTACAGATTGGACGGCGCGATGCCGTCGAGCCGGGTACCCGAGGGGCCGCGAACGACACCCGCGAGGTCGTAGTCGGCGATCGTCGATTCCTGCACGGCCAGGCAGGCCTCGGTGAGCGCGGTGTCGACGACCTGCCCGCGGCCGGTGACGGTCCGACGGTAGACCGCCGCCAGGGCGCCCTGGGCGGCGAACATCCCGGCCAGGGTGTCCCCGAGGGAGAGTGCGAGACGAGGCGGCGCCTCACCCGGGTAGCCGTTGAGGTACCGCAGCCCGCTCTCCGCCTCGGCGACGGAGGCGTACCCGGCGCGCGCCGATGCCGGACCGGTCTGGCCGTATCCGGACACGCGGACCAGGATGATGCCGGGGTTGCGGTCGGCGAGGACGTCGTAGCCGAGGTCCCATCGTTCGAGTGTTCCCGGGCGGAAGTTCTCGACGACGATGTCGGCGTGGTCGACGAGCCGGAGAAAGATGTCTCGGCCGGCCGGGGAGCGCAGGTCGAGCGTGATCGCCTTCTTGTTGCGGGCGTGGACGGTCCAATACACACGCTCGCCGTCCTCTTCGGCCTGACCCCACGTTCGGATCGGGTCCGGGGAACCCGGCGGTTCGATCTTCACGACGTCGGCACCCATGTCGGCGAGAAGGCGACCGGCGAACGGCCCGGCGATCAGCGTGCCCAGTTCCAGCACCCGCAGGCCGTCGAGGGCGCCGGGTGCGGCTACATCGGTGTGCGTCACACAGTCAGCATCGCCGATCGTGCTCAGTGCCCGGCGAGCGGGGCGGCTGTAGATTGCGCCCAGCCGGACCGCCCCGACGATGGTCATCCGAACGGTCCCAAACCCGGGTGTTGTGTGGTTGGAGTCGGGCTGGTATGGCAGGATCGGCCACGACGACCGGTGGCCATGGTTCGCCGGTCGGATCGATGTGGACCGCCTGAGGCGTGCGCACGGTCGGTCGGGGGACCAGATCCGAACTTCTGTGGATCGTGGGGAACCGATTGCGACCGGGCTGCGTCCAAGAGTCACAGGATCGAGTTCGGAGGGGGGAACCGGCATGACCTCACCAGGTCACCGCCAAGGGCGTCACAGCGCAGATCGGCCTGGCACAGAACAGTACGGCGCAGAACAGTACGGCGCAGATCCGGATCGTGCCCGGGACGGGAACGAGGACGGTCACGGGGTGGACGCTGCGCACGCTATGTCCACTGCGCGGTCGCGTTCGGGTGCGCTCGCGGTGGTCACCACCCCGCAGGGGCTGCCCGTGTCGGTTCGCATCGACAACTCCGCGTTGAGCAAGGAACCTTCGGCGCTCGCCGACGAGATCCTCCGCCTGTGCCGGCAATCGGCGATGGTGGCGGGAATTCGGCTGCGTGAACAGCTTCTCGCTTCGGGTGTGCAACGCGATGTGGTGGACGCGATGAAGCTTCCTCGTGCCGACGATCTCGCCCGTGCCGAACAACTCGACGACCATCACCTCGACGCGCCGTCGTCGTGGCTGCGGTCGGTCTGAGGGGCATGGCATGAGCTGGGCGATGGATGAGCTCGAGGCGCGCGCGAACGCGCAGCTGAACAGTCTCTACGAACTCAACGAGAAGTATGCGGCGATCTCGGTGCGGGAGACCTCGGCGGACGACCTGGTGACCGTGGAGGTCGACGGGGTGGGTGCGCTGACCGGTCTGTGGCTGGCACATGGCGCCAATGAGCTCGGTGGTGCGCGGCTCGGTGAGCAGATCGTCGCGACGGCCGCGCTGGCGGCGCAGCGGGCTTTCGCCAAGCGCGCAGCGATCACCGAGGAGTTCAACGAGTCCTTCGCCGAACTCGTCAACGCGCGTCCGCGGACCGAGTGATCCGAGAAGTTTCCTCGGTGGTGGAACCGAATCGAGTCCCGCTGCGTCCAACAATCGGACAGGGGCGGACACCAGCAAGAGCTAGAGCATTTGAGTGGATCGACGGCCTTGAAGGATCGACAGCCTTGAAGGATCGACAGCAGTGAGTGGGAGGGACAGCGATGAATGATGTGACAGTCGTGCCAGAGGCGGTCGAAGCCTTCGGGGCGACGAGCGCGGCGATGGCGACCGCGGTCGGCGCTGCCGGGTCCATCAACGCGGCGGCCAACACCGCGGTGATGGTTCCGGTATTCGGGCTCATCGGGCAGGAGTTCCTCGCGTCGTTCATCGTGGCGCAGGCCAACCACCTGATGTCGGTCGGCAGCCTCGCAGCGGTTCATGCGGGCAGCGCGGCATCCACGTTCGCCGGACTCGCCCAGTTCCAGGCCGAGGACGCGAACTCCGGCGCCGAGATCCGATCGGTCCTGTGACCGGCGTTCCGACACCCGGCCCGATGCCGGTATCGATCCCCGATGTTCCCGCCATGATGAACATGACGGTGCAGGAGATGATCGAGGCCACTCCGCTCGGACCCATCCTGGACACCTCTGTCGCAGATGTGTTGTCCGGCCACGGCTTACCGGCGCTGCCTGCTCTACCGCCGCCGGGGGCGCCGCTGCCGGGTCTTCCGCCCTTGCCGCCGATCGATCTGAGTCTGCTCGTCAAACCTCTGACCGATCTCCTGGGCGGTTTCGGCACCGGAAACCTCTCGGGTGCCGACTTCGATCCGTCGGCGATCTTCGAGGGTCTGTCCCAGGTGTTGCAGACGAGCATGTCGATGAGCTCCGGCGCGGTGAAGGCGCTCGACAAGCTGTGGTCCGGGACCGCGTCGACCGCGGCGGTGGGCAAGTCGGCAGCGGCGAGCGCGGACACGGCGAACGTCTCGACGCAGGGTACCGGGATGTCGATCGACATCCAGGCCGCCGCCGGCATCGTCGGCGCCGGATTGGCTGCGGTACAGGCGATCATCGCTGCCACCATCACCAAGATCGCCGGCACGATCCCGCTCATCATGACTCCGCCCGGGCAGGGCCTGGCGGTCGCATTCGCATCCGAGGGACTGGCCGAGGCGACCGCCCAGGTCGCGGTGACGCGGGCGCAGCTCCTCGGCCCGACCGCCAAGATGACGGCAAACGGTGCCCCGGTCGCGGTGACCGGTGCGCCGACCGCGGCCGGTGGGGCCCAATCGCCGTTCGCGGTCGCCAGCGCGGTGCTCGACGGCGTCGCGCCGGCGGTGTCGTCGGCCTCCGAGTTGCCGTCGATGATCGCGTCGCCGGTGTCGGGGATGCTTTCCGCGGCGCGGGCCGATCCGTACCCGGGATCGGGCGCCGCGACCGGTTCGGCCGCGGGCCGGCCGGGTGGACCCGGCGGTGGCGGAGGTGCCGGCGGCGCAGGCGGAATGAGTCGCGCCGGTGGCGGTGGCGGCGTGGGAGGCGTCGGCGGCGGTGCCTCCCCACTGGCGCCGCGACCTTTCATGACACCAACGGTGGGCATGACCGAGCCGGCCGCATCGGGTCCGGCGCAGATGGCCCGCGGCGGCGTCGCATCCACGGGTGCCATGCCCGCGTCGATGGCCCCGATGGCCGGGGCCGGCGCGGCGCGCGGCGCAGGCGCGTCCAATGAGGAACACCAGGTGCCGGATTACCTCGTCACCGAGGACAACGGGCAAGCGGTCGTGGGGGAGTTGCCCGACGTCGTCCCCGCTGTCATCGGCCAGGAGGATCAGGCGCAGGCGGCCCCGGAGTCGCCGGATATCGAGCTCCGACTCGGCCCGCCGCCGGGCGGAACGCCCCCGACCACCGACACGTAGCCGTCACCACAGCGTCACTGCGAAACATCGACCGTCCGAACACATCCCGGAACGAGGAAGTCATGACCGAAGCACCGTTGAACGTCGACCCCGCCGAACTCGTCGCGGCGGCAGGCCGACTCGACCGTCTCGCCGAGCGTCTGGAGAACTCGCTGGGTGCGCTCACCCCGGCCTTGACAGTGCCGGCGGCCGGCCGCGACGAGGTCTCGCAGACCTCGGCGACGAGCTTCAATTCAGTGGCCGAGGCCTTCTCCACCGATTCCGCGCGCGGCGTCGAGGAATTGCGCAAGATCGCCGCGCTGCTGCGGTCGCAGGCGCAGGTCTATGCGCGCGGCGAGGACGACGCGGCGGCAGAGTTCCGCGTCTGACCGTAGATCTCGACACCCGACGATCCCGACCCGACCTGTCGACGAGAAAGGAGAAGTGAGTGACCGGATACACCGGCGTCATCTGGGACGCCCGAACCACCGAGCAGCTCGCCTCCGATCTCGGCGACGGCGCCGGACCCGGCCCGCTCGCGGAGGCCGGGCTGGCCTGGGGGCGGGTGGCATCCGAGATGGCCTCTGCCGCCGCCGAATACGGCACGATCCTCGCGGCCATGGCGGTGCACTGGGAGTCGGGACACACGATTGAGTCCTTCGAGAAGTTGAGCCGCCTCGCCCCGTGGTTCGCCGAAGCCGCGGCAGAGGCCGGACAGAACGCGGGGCGGGCCGAGGCCCAGGCCGCCGCGGTAACGGTGGCGCGGCTGACGATGCCGAACCTGGTGGAGGTCGACCTCGCCGAGGAGGCCATGCGTACCGCGACCGCGGTCAGCGCGATCGCACCTGCATTGGTGGGAGCTGCCGCGCAGGCGGAACGGGCGGTGCACGACCAACGTATGCGTGCGGCTCGGGTGATGCAGACCTACGAGTCCGCCTCCGAAACGGCCGCCAAGCCGTGGAAGGGCGCTCCGCCGGCGCCGAACCTCGTTTCGGCACAACCACTCGCCGCAGAGCGCGCAGCACGCGAGACAGCCGCGCGCGCAGCCGCGCACACCCCGCCGAAGTCGTCCTCCACGACGCCCGCTGCGTTGGCCGGGATGCCGATGGCGGCAATGGCAGGTTTCGCCGTGGCGCCGGTGGAGAAGACGAACTATGTGCCGACCACCCTGGCCGGCGGGGCGCCGGCCGGCACGGCGACCGCAGGCCCGACTGCGCCTGCGCACGCGGCGCAGTCACCCCACCACGGACCGATGGCCCCGCCGGTGGCGCCCCACGGGGCGGCCGCGGCCGAACGCGTGGTGACGCGCGCTCCATCGGCACCGGAACCCGCCGACGAACTGGGCGCCGCCGAGGCCGCGGTCGATCCGCCCTCGACGTGGGCCGAGGTCGCGATCGCAGAAAAGCCTGCGGTACAGCATGTCTCGGATGATTCCTCGGATCGATCGCTCGACCCGCGTTACGTCCACGAGACTCTCGTGCTGGATCATCGGAAGGGGCTCTGACATGTGGGGCCTGACCGCGGAATCGGCAGCGGTACTCGATGTCGACGTGCTCTGTCGCGTCGGCGAACTGGCGGGGGTTCAGACCTGGCCGGTCGTACTCGACCTGTGGCACACCGCAGTCGACGGCGACGAACTCGCTGAGCGCCGTGCCGTGGCCGACCAGCAGATCTGGGAGCGGCGATTGCTCGTCGACGGTGAGCCCGTGGCGTGGTTGGCCACCGCACTGCACATCCTGGCGGCTCCCGAACGTCAACTCGAGATCCGTACGTTCTCGGCGGACACCGGCACCGAGCCCAACGCAGGCGATCCGCGTCGGACGTGTGTCGCGCGCCGGGGACACGATCATGTGATCGCTCGTCGCAACGGATCCGAGGTCGACCTCGCGGTCGTGGACGTCAACTCGGAGGCCGAGATCGGGGCGATCCTCGCCCGTGAGTTCCCTTCGCTGGAACCGGCGGTGTTCACCGGGCTGAGCGCACCCACCGAAGAACTCGCCACTCGTCTGACGCACTGCACCAGCTCCGGCGATGTCGCCGATGCACTTCGTGCCCTCGGTGCGCCAGGTCCGGACGCGACCGCCATCGCGTCGGGGTTGACCAATTGTCGCAGCCGGTCGGAGATCGTCGCGGTCTCCTGGTCGGGCGGTTTCAGCACACAATCTTCTGGTGCACTGGCGGTTTTCGACACCGACAGGGGTCGGATCGTCGCCAGTCCCAGCAAGTCTCCGGACGGGCGGGTGTGGACCACTCTGTCCCCGGGCAGTGTCAATCGGATCACGCAGGCCACCGGTCTGCTGATCGAGACCCTGCCCGAAGGACGGTGGATGCCATGACCCGGGCGGGGGAAAGGACAGGGTATCTGTGTCGCCGGCGCCGGGAGCATCGCGAGCGGGCCACACACCGCGGATACCACCGAGGCATCGCCATGCGGTGCCGCAACACAGAAGGAGAACACCATGAGTGACCCAACCGGGGGCGGCCTCAATCTCGATACAGCCGGCGCACAGGCGTCGGTCAAATCGATCAGCGGCATCGTCAACGAGATGCAGGCGATTCTGGGAACCATCCAGAAGCAGACGGCGGCCGGCCAGGAGACCTGGTTCGGTCGGGCCAGCGAGGCATTCGGCACGACCAATGCGGATTGGCACACGTCGGCGACCAAGCTGCAGGCCGTTCTGCAGGAGATCGAGAACGCCCTGATGTCGGGGTTCACCGAGTACGAGGACATCGACAGCAGCGCGGCGCAGCCGTTCCAGAACCAGGTCCACGTCAAGATCTGACCCGTCCGCACACCCCGGACTCACCCACCACGACCATCAGAAGGAGACAGCAATGTCCGGCAAGATCGGTTACAACCCCGCAAGCCTCGGCGACCTGTCAGGCAACATCCACGCACAGTTCGGCCGGCTGGAAGAGCTCGCCACCAGCCTCAAGACCCAGGTGAATGCGCTCGCCGACAACTGGCAGTCAGGCTCCAAGCCTCAGTACGACGATGCGCAGGCGCGTTGGGACGCGTTGTTCATGCAGGCCCGCGAGCAGCTGAGCGGCCTCGGACGGGGCGTTCAGAACGCGTCGGACACGATGATGAACGCCGACCGCGCGATCGGCAAGGGCTTTCAGGGCATGGTCTGAGACCGCTTGCGCCGCAGTGGGGCCACCGATCTCCTCGGTGGCCCCATTGTCGTCTGGGTAGAAGGTGGCCACTGTCACGGGCCCAACATCAGATGCGGACTCGTCGTCCGCCCGGGGACATAGGTGGCGCGGTTCTGCGCGCAGAACCGGCATCGGTGCGATAGCGTCGGGCGAGACCGTCGAGGAGGTACTGTGGCCAACCCTGACGCCGCCGGCGCGCCCCGTGAGACATGGACCAGGAACTCGGGTTTCATCCTGGCCGCCATCGGATCTGCGGTCGGCCTCGGCAACATCTGGAGATTCCCCGGCGTCGCCTATGAGAGCGGCGGCGGCGCGTTCATCGTCCCGTATCTCGCCGCACTGCTGACCGCCGGCATCCCGATCCTGTTCCTGGACTACGCGATCGGCCATCGTTACCGGGGCGTCGCCCCGCTCGCGTTCCGCCGTATCCGGCAGAAGGCGGAAGCCATCGGCTGGTTCCAGACCGGCCTGCTGTTCGTCATCGGTGTCTACTACGCCGCGGTCATCGCGTGGGCGCTGAGCTATTTCGTGTACTCGTTCGATCTCCGATGGGGTTCGGATACGACGACGTTCTTCCTCGAGGACTATCTGCAGGTCGGTGATCCCGAGGTGTCGACGACAGTCGTCGGCAACGTCGCCATCCCGCTGGTCATCGTCTGGCTGGCCATCCTGGCGGTGCTGTGCCTGGGCGTCGCACGAGGCGTTGAGAAGATCAACATGGTCTTCATCCCGCTGCTCTTCGTCGGATTCACCGGTCTCGTCATCCGCGCGGTCACCCTCGACGGCGCCGCCGACGGCCTCAACGCACTGTTCACCCCGGACTGGTCGGCACTGTCGGACCTCGACGTATGGATCGCGGCGTACAGCCAGATCTTCTTCTCACTGTCGATCGCGTTCGGCATCATGATCGCCTACTCGTCGTTCCAGCGACGCAAGGCCAACATGACCAGTTCCGGTCTGGTCGTGGCATTCGCGAACTCGTCGTTCGAGATCCTCGCCGGCATCGGTGTGTTCAGTGCGCTGGGCTTCCTCGCCTATCAGCAGCAGGCCGCGATCTCGGAGCTCGAAGGGCTGACCGGGCCGATCCTGTCGTTCGTGACGTTCCCGGCCGTCATCTCGGAGATGCCGGGTGCCAGCTTCTGGGGTGCGCTGTTCTTCGGCTCGCTCGTGGTCGCCGGGTTCACATCGCTGATCTCGCTGTTGGTCGGTGTGCAGAGTTCCCTGCAGGAGAAGTTCGGTCTGAGCCGAGTGGTCGCCGCGGCCGTCACCGCGGGTGTCAGCGGCGTCATCTCGATCGGCCTGTTCTCCACCACCTCGGGGTTGATCGCACTCGACACGGTCGACCAGTTCGCCAACAACATCGGCGTGGTGTCGTCGGCGATCATCATGACGGTGTTCACCGTGTGGCTGGCACGCGACGCCGACATCCTCCGCAGACATCTCAATGCCGTCTCGACGTTCCCGCTCGGTAAGTGGTGGATCGCCCTCATCGGCGTCGTCGGACCGGTCTTCCTCACGATCATGCTGGTGCAGAAGATCATCTCGATCATCGACGAGGGCTACGAAGGCTATCCGACGTGGTACCTCGGGGTGTTCGGCTGGGGAACGATCGCCCTGCTGATCGTCGTGGCGGTCGTCTTCACCCTCCCGTCGTGGAAGGGCCGCGACTATCCTGGGTTCCAACCGTGGCCGCCACTCGACGACCAACCGAAGAAGGAGGCGGTTCGATGAGTGCAGGCGCCATCGTCATGATGATCATCGCCATGGTGATCGTGTGGGGTGGGCTCGTGGCCAGCATCGTGTATCTCCGGATGCGGCCCGAGAAGACGGACAGCCCGTTCGAGGACCCAGATCTGGTCGCCGACGACACAGCTCGCAGCCAGATGCCGCATCCCACCCGCGACACCTAGCCCCTGGTTCCGGTCGGATAGCCTTGGCTCAGACAAGGCAGACGACGAAGGGGACGAGATGACCACGGTGGCGGACTCCGCACTTCAGGCAGACAGTCGCAACGGGATCGACTTCAAGGTGGCCGACCTGTCACTCGCGGATTTCGGCCGCAAAGAGATCGAACTGGCCGAGCACGAGATGCCGGGGCTGATGTCACTGCGACACGAGTACGCGGATGTGCTGCCCCTCAAGGGTGCTCGGATCTCGGGTTCGCTGCACATGACCGTCCAGACCGCGGTGCTGATCGAGACGCTCGTGGCGCTCGGTGCCGAGGTGCGGTGGGCGTCGTGCAACATCTTCTCCACCCAGGACCATGCCGCGGCGGCCATCGTCGTGGGTCCCCACGGCACTCCCGACGAGCCGAAGGGTGTGCCCGTCTTCGCCTGGAAGGGTGAGACTCTCGCCGAGTACTGGTGGGCGGCCGAGCAGATGCTGACCTGGCCGGAGCAGCCGGCGAACATGATCCTCGACGACGGTGGCGACGCCACGATGCTGGTGCTGCGTGGCGCCGAGTTCGAGAAGGCAGGGGTGGTCCCGCCCGCGGAGGACGACCACCCGGCCGAGTACAAGGTCTTCCTGGAACTGCTGCGGTCGCGGTTCGAGACCGACAAGACCAAATGGACCACGATCGCCGATTCCGTCCAGGGAGTCACCGAGGAGACCACCACCGGCGTCCTGCGGCTGTACCAGTTCGCCGCCGCCGGCGAACTGAGCTTCCCGGCGATCAACGTCAACGACTCCGTCACCAAGAGCAAGTTCGACAACAAGTACGGCACCCGCCACTCCCTGATCGACGGCATCAATCGCGGAACCGACGTGCTCATCGGCGGCAAGAAGGTGCTCATCTGCGGCTACGGCGACGTCGGCAAGGGCTGTGCGGAATCCCTTGCGGGACAGGGTGCCCGAGTCCAGGTCACGGAGATCGACCCGATCAACGCCTTGCAGGCGCTGATGGACGGCTACGACGTGGTCACCGTCGAGGATGCCATCGCGAATGCGGACATCGTCATCACGTCGACCGGCAACCTGGGCATCATCACGCTCGCCCACATGCAGCAGATGAAGAATCAGGCGATCCTCGGCAACATCGGTCACTTCGACAACGAGATCGACATGGCCGGTCTGGAGAACTCCGGCGCCAAGCGCATCACCGTCAAGCCGCAGGTCGATCAGTGGATCTTCGAGAGCGGTAAGTCGATCATCGTCCTGTCCGAAGGGCGCCTGCTCAATCTCGGTAATGCCACCGGTCACCCGTCGTTCGTGATGAGCAACAGCTTCTCCAACCAGGTCATCGCGCAGATCGAGCTGTGGACCAAGAACGACGAGTACGACAACGAGGTCTACCGGCTGCCCAAGCACCTCGACGAGAAGGTGGCACGCATCCACGTCGAGGCCCTCGGCGGCACCATGACCAAGCTGACCAAGGAGCAGGCCGAGTACATCAACGTCGACGTCGAGGGCCCCTACAAGCCCGAGCACTACCGCTACTGAGCAACCGCCGGGTCACCTCACCAACGTGCCCAGCACGGAGGTCGACAGAACCCCGAAAAACGCCGAGAGAACCCACCGCGATCGACAGTCGCGGCACGGTCACCGACCGTGGGTTCTCTCGGCGTTTTTCGGGGTTCTGTCGACGTGAAAGTGGGTTCTGTCGACGTGAGAAGCCTACGTCCCGATGTCCAACTCAGTCCCCGGGCACACGTACCAGGTGCCGTCCTCGCGGGCGAAGCTCTCCTCGTTCTGCTTCGGTGACGAGCGCTGGTTGCCCAGTTCGAGGTGGGTCGTCACCGTCGACGCCGCCGAGTCGCCGGTGACGGTGATCTCGGTGAGGTCCTCCAGGACGACGTAGCCGGTGATGTCCAGCGGTGTGGTCACCTGCGGGCGCATCGCACTGCACACCGATGACTGGATACGGGTGACATTGCGGGAGTTCACCGCGTCGACGAAGGCCTGCATCGCCGTGCGGATTCCGCTCTCGTCGGCGGTGCTCGCGGTGGCGCCGCCCTCGGGCGGCCCGGGTGTCCGGACCAGCTCGTCACGGGCGGCGGAATCCGCCGACGACCCTGCGCCGTCGTCGGCGACGGTGAGGAACACCGCCGAGGCGATGACGGCGACGATGGTGATCAGGCCGAGCACGGTGCCCACGATCATGCCGGTGCGCCGAGGTGGTCGCGGCGGCGGATAGGGCGGTCCGTATCCGACCGGCGGTGGCCAACCCGGAGGCTGACCCTGCGCGTAAGGGTGGCTCTGCGGGTAGGGGTGGGCGGGGCCGCCGTGCATCGGGGGCCCGCCGGGATGGAGAGGTGGATGCCCGCCCTGACCGGGTCCGGGGCCGAAGGGCGGCTGACCCCCTGGCGGTTGCTGATGGGTCACGCGGCCTCCTTCCGTCGGGGGGCTTGAACTTTCAGGCTATCGAAGTGCCGATTGCCGGTCACGGACGGTCATTCGTCCAGCAGACGTACCGCCAGCTCGGCGACGTCCTCGTCCGCGGTCGACTGCCACGGCGACATCCAATTCGCTTCCGCCAGTTCGCGATACACGGCATCCACGCGCAGTTGAAGGTCGGTGTTGCGCTCGTAGAGGTCCCGGCGGCGGCTCGAGTCGATCGACTCGCGGTGGGCGGCGCGGTCCATGGCAACCTGTGGAGCCACACCGAGGAGGACGTGATGGTCGGGCACCGGTAGGCCGAAACGTCGGAACTCGATGTCGCGCACCCAGGACACCATCTCGCCGTCGGCGCCCTGCCCGAGTCGTGCGGCGTTGTAGGCGGCGTTGGAGGCGACATACCGGTCGAGCACCACGATGTCGTGATCGGCGACGGCACCGCGGATCTCGGCGGCGGCGCCGGCGCGATCGAGCGCGAACATCAGGGCCATCGCGTACACGCTGTCGCTGAGGTCTCCGTGCTGTCCGTGTAGGGCCTCGGCTGCCAGGTCGGCGGTCACCGATTCCCCGTACCGCGGAAAGGTCAGTGTCCACACCCGCAGTCCGTCCTGGCGCCATCGGTCGACGAGCCCTGTGACGAGGGTGTTCTTGCCGGCGCCGTCGAGTCCCTCGACGGCAATGAGTTGACCCACGTGCGCGATGGTAACGGCACCGGGCCCCCTCATCGGGCGAGGCGACACGGTGGGTCGCGCGACCCGGTACGGCGCGTCATCTCCGCAGTTGGGTCACGAAAGTGTCACCATTGAGAGTATGAAGCCTCGCATCCTCGTCGTCGACGACGACGCCGCACTCGCCGAGATGCTCACCATCGTGCTGCGTGGCGAGGGTTTCGAACCGTTCGTGGTGGGCGACGGGACGCAGGCACTGACCGCTGTTCGGGAGATCCGCCCCGATCTGGTGCTGCTCGATCTGATGCTCCCGGGAATGAACGGCATCGATGTGTGTCGCGTGCTGCGGGCCGACTCGGGTGTGCCGATCGTGATGCTCACGGCCAAGTCGGACACCGTGGACGTCGTCCTGGGGCTGGAGTCGGGCGCCGACGACTACATGGTCAAGCCGTTCAAGCCGAAGGAACTCGTGGCCCGTGTGCGGGCTCGGCTGCGCCGCACCGACGAGGAGCCGGCCGAACTGCTGTCGATCGGGCCCGTCGAGATCGACGTCCCTGCCCACAAGGTCACCCGTGACGGCGTGCCGATCTCGCTCACGCCGCTGGAGTTCGACCTGCTCGTGGCGCTCGCGCGGAAACCGCGGCAGGTCTTCACGCGCGATGTGCTGCTCGAACAGGTGTGGGGTTACCGCCATCCGGCGGACACTAGACTTGTGAACGTGCATGTCCAGCGTCTGCGAGCCAAGGTCGAGACCGACCCGGAGAACCCTGAGGTTGTGCTGACGGTGAGGGGGGTCGGCTACAAGGCCGGCCCACCGTGATCGGCCGACCCCGCCGCCGCGTCAACAGCACCTTCGGACGCATCACCCGCGTCGCGAGCAGTATCGGCCGTGCCTTCGGCAAGGTCTGGCGTCGATCCCTGCAGCTTCGGGTCGTGGTGTCGACGCTGGTGCTGTCGTTTGTGGTGATCCTGATCCTCGTGTTCGTGCTGATCAGTCAGATCACCGACCGGCTCCTCGATGTGCAGCTCGCCGCGGCGACCGAGGAGGTCGAACGGGCCAGGGTTGCGGTCGAACGTGATCTGACCAGCAGTGACGGCAACATGTCGGTGCAGAACCGTCTCCGGCAGACGCGCTCGCTGCTCACCGACCGGGACGTGGACACCAGCGAGAGTTCGGGCACGGTCGGCACCTTCGACACCGTGCTGGTGGTCCGGGGAACCGGGGAGGACGGCGGCGACAGCGGCGTCGGACCGATCTCGGAGATCCCGGAGAATCTGCGCGACATGGTCGAGGGCGGACAGGTCGCCTACCAATACACGTCGATTCCGAACACGTCCGGCGGTTCCGAGCCGGCGTTGATCGTCGGCACACCCACCAACGCGTCGGTCCCGGGTCTCGAGCTCTACCTCGTGTTCCCGCTGACCAGCGAGCAGAACACCATCGACCTGGTCCGCGGCACCCTCGTGACCGGCGGCGTGGTTCTCCTGGGATTGCTCGCCGCGATCGCGTGGCTCGTCTCCCGGCAGGTGGTCCTGCCGGTGCGTTCGGCCTCGCGGATCGCCGTCCGGTTCGCCGACGGCAGGCTCAAGGAACGCATGCCGGTGCGGGGCGAGGACGACATGGCGAGGCTGGCCATGTCCTTCAACGACATGGCCGAGAGTCTGTCCAAGCAGATCACCCATCTCGAGGAGTTCGGCGGCCTGCAGCGGCAGTTCACCTCCGACGTCAGTCACGAGCTGCGGACGCCGCTGACCACGGTGCGGATGGCGAGCGACGTGCTCTACGAGGGCCGCGACGAACTCGACCCGGTCCGCAAGCGGTCGGTGGAACTGCTCGACAAGGAGCTCGACCGGTTCGAGACGCTGCTCAACGAATTGCTCGAGATCTCCCGCCACGACGCGGGTATGGCCGAACTCGCCGCCGAACGGATGGACATGGCGATCCCGATCGACGGTGCTCTGGCGACTGTCAGCCACCTCGCCGAGGAAACCGGTACCGAGTTGGTCCTCGACCTGCCGACCGAACCGGTGATCGCCGAGATCGACCCCCGCCGCGTGGAGCGCATCCTGCGTAACCTGCTGGCGAACGCCATCGACCACGGCGAGCGCAAGCCGGTCGTCCTCACGATGCGGTCCGACGGTGATGCGGTGGCGATCACGGTCCGCGACAACGGAATCGGTCTTCGTCCCGGGGAGGAGAAGCTCGTCTTCAACCGCTTCTGGCGCTCGGACCCGTCGCGGTTCCGCCGTTCCGGAGGCACCGGTCTGGGGCTGGCGATCAGCATCGAGGACGCCCGGCTCCACCAGGGCCGATTGGAGGCGTGGGGCGAACCCGGAAAGGGTGCATGCTTCCGGCTGACCCTGCCGCTGCTGCGGGGTCACAAGGTGCTCGGCAGTCCATTGCCGTTGAAGGCGGTCGGCGGGCCTGTTCGGTCCACGCCCCAGCGCGCCATCGCGCCCAGGCCCGACGCCCGGCCGGACGAGTCCGCCGAATCCGCCGGCGCGCAGTCGAATGTCCCGGAGAACAGCGGGGGAGGTGGCAGTGTCTCCGGCTGAGCCCGTGACACCGCAGCTCGGGTCCCGGTCACCGAGGATGCGACCCGGGGGAGCGACCGGGATCGTCGTCGCGATGCTGCTCGCGATGCTCTGTGTCCTCAGTGGTTGCGGATCCATCCCGACGAGTTCGTCTCCCCAACCGATCACCGCGTTCGAGCGGCAGGGTCCGACGAACGACGTCCCCGAACCGCAGGCGGACATGGACCCGGAGTCTCTCGTCCGGGCGTTCCTGCAGGCGACGGCCGATCCCGACTCGGGCCATGAGGCCGCGCGAAAGTTCCTCACCACCGCGGCGTCCGAGCAGTGGGACGACCGCGGGGACATGCTGATCGTCGACGAGATCAACATCTTCGTCGACCAGCGCAGCGAAGACGCCGTGCGACTACGCCTGATCGGCGACAACGTCGGGACGTTGACGACCGCCGGGGAGCTGCTGCCGGCCACGGGCCGGGTGGAGACGAGTCTGTCGCTGACGCGCGCCGGGGACCAGTGGCGCATCGACGGGCCGCTGCCGAACGGCACGATGATCGATCGCAACCAGTTCGACGCGGCGTACCGGGCCGCGACGCTGTATTACACGGACCGCAGCCTCGAAAATCTGGTCGCGGATCCTCGATGGTTCTACTCGGGCACGGGTTCCGACCCGACCGCACTGCTCACCCGTTTGATCGCGGGGCCCGCATCCGACCTCAACGGTGCCGTGGACAGTGGCTTCCCCAACGGCGCGGCTCTGCGCGGGCCCGTCACGTCGCTGACCGACGGCGGTGTGCGGGTGGAGTTGACCGGTATCGGCTCCAGTTCCACCCGCGACCGAACGGCGCTGGCCGCCCAGATCATCTGGACGTTGGACGCGGCCGACATCGGCGGCCCGTATGTGATCAACGCCGACGGCGGGCCGCTCATCCCCGAACGCGCGCCCGGCTGGCAGACGGCCGACGTGCAATCGTTCGACCCCACGGCGGTGCCGGCCACCGACGTCGGCCTCAACATCATCCGACTGGGTGCGATGCTCAAGGTGACCGATTCGGGAACGGTCCCGGTGGACGGTCCGCTGGGCACCAGCACGGCGGTACGGTCGGCAGTGATCTCCGCGGACGGGCAGCGAACGGCCTCGGTGCGTGCCCGTAGCGGTGGCGGGCCACGGCTGGAACTCGGGATCGGGCCCTACGGTGGCACCCCCTCGGTGGTTACCTCCGGCGAGTCGATCACCCGACCGTCGTTCGGCCAGGACGCCAACACCGTCTGGGCCGTCGTGGACGGTCAGCCGGTGCAATGGGTGCGCGACGAATCCGGCGACAGCGAGCGCCTCGCGCCGGTGGACGCCGAGGCGATCGCCACCGTGGCCCGCGGGCCGATCACCGAACTGCAGGTGGCGCCCGACGGCGTCCGCGTCGCGCTGATCGTCGGCGGGCAGGTGGTGTTCGCGGTCGTGGCCACCAACGCCGAAGGTGCTGTGTCACTGGCCAGCCCGCGGATCGCGGCCTACAACATCGGGAACCGGGCACTGTCGTTGGACTGGGCGTCGCCGACGACGGTGATGGTCGCTCGGGACGCGCTCGAATCCCCCGTCGTGCAGCTGTCGATCAACGGCACCCCCGCCGTCGGCCTGCTGTCCGGCAACCTCTCACCTCCGGTGCGAGCGGTTGTCGCCGACCAGTCGACGGTGTACGTCGGAGACACCCGCGGAGTGCTGCGACTCGGGAGTTCGAACGGTCAGCCCGATCAGTACTGGACCGAGGTCGAGCCGGCGATGGCCCCCGATGTCATCCCCGTGCTGCCGTGACGCGGTGCGCACCCGACATCAGGCTCCCGCGATGACGACCACCGTGCTCACATGCAGGTCGTGCGCGGCCAGCACCCGGCACGACTGGGCCGCGGTCGCGCCCGTGGTCAGGATGTCGTCGACGAGCAACACCGGTCCGGCGACGATGCGGGAAGAGGGCACGAATCGGCGACGCACGTAGACGGCATCGGAGAGATTGGCCACGCGGGCGCGGGCGTCGAGACCGGCAGAATCCCGCGCCCGGGCCGACGTGGCGAGCGCGTCGGCGACGGCCACGCGCCGACCGAGCCGGTCGGCCGACGCTCGTGCGATCGCTGCGACCGGGTCCCCGCCCCGGCGCCGGGCCGCCGACGCACGCGTCGGTGCGGGAACCAGGGTCAGGGTGTCGCCGTCCGGAATCTCACCCCACTGCGACAGGGTCACGATCCCCCGCGCCAGCGCGCCGCCGAGCGGGCCGATCAGGTCACGGCGGCCGTGTTCCTTCATGGCGATCAGTGTCGACCGGTACGTCCCGCGGTAGCGCCCCAGCGCCCATGCGGCGACGCCGATCTCCACTCGCGGTTCGAGCCGCACCGGACTGTCGGTCAGTGTCCTCGCGCAGTCGCCACACCAGTCGGTGCCGGGTTCGCCGCAACCGCCGCACTGTGTCGGGACCATCAGATCTGCCCCCGAACGGAGTATCTCGGCGGCGTGGGCGGCCGGCCCGGTTCGGCGCGCTCGTGGCACCCCGTCAGAATGCCGGGCCGCCGAGCCCCGCCGAGGTGGGCCGGTCCGGTCGTCGCGCGATCTGTGGATTCCCGGCTCGGATGTGCACAGCGCGACACGACGCGGTTGCGCCGAAACGTGGCCAGTAGGCGAACTTCGGGCTACGGTCGTAGGCACAACAGGTAGCCGCCGCTTTTCGCGAGGAGGTGAGGCCCCTGCCCCTGAGTGTCAGCCGTCGGCTGGCATGGATTCGATTCCCTACCGATGACGAAGGTGTCAGCGCGACAAGAGGTCTGGTGTCGCCGCGCCCGGGTGCGATCGCTCGTACGAGTCAGGTCGCAGCAGGTGCAGCGGGGTCGGCGGACCTTCGGCCTACTCCCATCAGCGGCACCATGCCGCCTCTACCGATGGATCGGGACACGTCGCGCCGTGGCGCCGGAGTCGCGCGCCGGGAACCATCACAAGGAGGTAGTTGTATATGTCAACAGTCATCCACCGCAAAGGCCACCGCGAGTCGAAGGTCGGTGATCGTGCCCCCGAACCGACTCGTGAGAGCAAGAAGAACTCCTCGTCCCCCGACGAGGCCTTCGATCCCAGCTTCGCCTTCGTCCGACCTGCCGGCACCGTCGCCGCCGACGAACCCGCCGAACCCAATGCCAAGGTCGACATCAGTGGACGCAACGTCGAGATCCCCGATCACTACCGCATCTACGTCGGCGACAAGCTCGCCCGGCTGGAGCGTTTCGACCCTTCCATTTTCCGATTCGACGTCGAACTGAACCACGAACGCAACCGCAGGCAATCCAAGGTCTGTCAACAGGTCGAGATCACCGCCGTCGGGAAGGGCCCGAAGGCCCGCGCCCAGGCATGTGGCGAGAACTTCTATGCCGCGCTGGAGAACGCGCTGGACAAGCTGGAATCGCGGCTGCGTCGCGTCAAGGACCGGCGACGGGTGTCCTACGGCAACCGCCGACCGATCTCCGTTGCCGAGGCCACCGAGATCGGGGCCCCGCCGCTGCGAGACGGCCAGCTCACCGCGCAGCCCGACTCGGAGGGCGACGGGCCCGATCAGACCTGGGACGACGGCGTCGAACTGCACGAACCCGGGCAGGTCGTGCGCGTCAAGGAGCACGAGGCCGTGCCGATGTCGGTGGATGACGCCCTGTACGAGATGGAACTGGTCGGTCACGACTTCTTCCTGTTCCATGACAAGGAGAGCGACAAACCGTCGGTCGTCTACCGGCGTCACGCCTTCGACTACGGGTTGATCAGGCTCGCGTGACACCGATCAGGTTGCACTAAGGCGGCCTGAGTACCATGGAATCCGGTCTGTACTGTGCTGCAGGCCGGATTTCGTGTGTGTTGTCGACATGAGTGAGGGACTCGATCCACGGTGCTGAACAAGCTGCTGCGCGTCGGTGAAGGCCGGATGGTCAAACGACTCGATGCGATCGCGTCGCACGTCGAGGCACTCTCCGACGAGGTCGAGGCGCTGACGGACGAGGAACTGCGGTCCAAGACCGACGAGTTCAAGGAGCGCATCGAAGACGGTGCGTCGCTCGACGAACTCCTCCCCGAGGCGTTCGCCGTTGCCCGTGAGGCCGCGTGGCGTGTGCTGGAGCAGAAGCACTTCCACGTCCAGATCATGGGCGGCGCGGCCCTGCACTACGGCAACATCGCCGAGATGAAGACCGGTGAGGGCAAGACCCTCACCTGCGTGCTGCCCGCCTACCTCAACGCGCTGGCCGGCGACGGCGTGCACGTGGTCACCGTCAACGACTACCTCGCCAAGCGCGACGCCGAGTGGATGGGCCGCGTGCACCGGTTCCTGGGTCTCGACACCGCGGTCATCCTGACCGGGATGAGCTCCGCCCAGCGACGCGAGGCGTACGCCGCCGACATCACCTACGGCACCAACAACGAGTTCGGCTTCGACTATCTGCGTGACAACATGGCGCACTCGCTGCCGGACCTGGTCCAGCGCGGTCACAACTACGCCATCGTCGACGAGGTCGACTCGATCCTGATCGACGAGGCCCGCACGCCGCTGATCATCTCGGGCCCGGCCGAGGGGTCGAGCAAGTGGTACACGGAGTTCGCCCGGATCGCACCGCTGCTCGAGAAGGACGTGCACTACGAGGTCGACATCAAGAAGAAGACCGTCGGCGTCCACGAGGCGGGGGTCGAGTTCGTCGAGGACCAACTCGGTATCGACAACCTGTACGAGGCCGCGAACTCGCCGCTGGTCAGCTACCTGAACAACGCCATCAAGGTCAAAGAACTCTTCCACCGCGACAAGGACTACATCGTCCGCAACGGTGACGTCGTGATCGTCGACGAATTTACCGGCCGTGTGCTCGACGGCCGACGCTTCAACGAAGGTCTGCACCAGGCCATCGAGGCCAAGGAGCGGGTGGAGATCAAGGCCGAGAACCAGACGCTCGCCACGATCACCCTGCAGAACTACTTCCGTCTCTACGACAAACTGGCCGGGATGACCGGCACCGCGGAAACCGAGGCCGCCGAGTTCGACCAGATCTACAAGCTCGGTGTGCTGCCCATCCCGACGAACAAGCCGATGGTCCGCAAGGACCAGGTCGACCTCATCTACAAGACCGAAGAGGCGAAGTTCGACGCGGTCGTCGACGACATCACCGAACGCCACGAGAAGGGGCAGCCGGTGCTGATCGGCACCACCAGCGTGGAGCGCTCGGAGTACCTGTCGCGGCAGTTGGCCAAGCGGAACGTTCCGCACAGTGTGCTCAACGCGAAGTTCCACGAGCAGGAAGCCCAGATCATCGCCGAGGCGGGCCGCACCGGCGCCGTCACGGTGGCCACCAACATGGCCGGTCGTGGTACCGACGTCGTGCTCGGCGGCAACCCGGACATCATCGCCGACACCCGGCTGCGCAAGGCCGGACTCGACCCGGTCAACACCCCCGACGAGTACGAGGCCGCGTGGCCCGAGGCGATCGAGGTCGCCCGCGCAGCGGCTGCCGAGGAGGCCGAAGCGGTCAAGGAGGCCGGCGGTCTCTACGTTCTGGGCACCGAGCGCCACGAGTCGCGCCGCATCGACAACCAGCTGCGCGGTCGCTCCGGACGTCAGGGCGATCCCGGCGAGTCGCGCTTCTACCTGTCGCTCGGCGACGAGCTCATGCGCCGCTTCAACGGTGCAGCGCTCGAGTCGATCATGAACCGCGTCAACCTGCCCGACGATGTGCCGATCGAGGCCAAGATGGTCACCAAGGCCATCCGCAGCGCCCAGACCCAGGTCGAGCAGCAGAACTTCGAGGTCCGCAAGAACGTCCTCAAGTACGACGAGGTCATGAACGAGCAGCGCAAGGTCATCTACAGCGAGCGCCGCCGCATCCTCGAGGGCGAGGACCCCGGCGAACAGGTGCAGACCATGATCGACGATGTCGTCGGTGCCTACGTCGAGGGCGCCACCGCCGAGGGATACGCCGAGGACTGGGATCTCGACGAGCTGTGGTCGGCGGTGCGGACGCTGTACCCGATCGACCTGGATCCGAAAGAGGTCGTCGGCGAGAACGAATACGGCGAGCGCGACGACATCAGTGCCGAGGACCTGCGCGAGATCCTCGTGGGCGACGCGCGCAGCGCGTATGAGGCGCGCGAGAAGGACATCGAGGCGATCGCGGGTGAGGGCGCGATGCGCCAGCTCGAGCGCACCATCCTGCTGACCGTGCTGGATCGCAAGTGGCAGGACCACCTCTACGAGATGGACTATCTGCGCGAGGGCATCCACCTGCGGTCGATGGCGCAGCGCGATCCGGTCGTGGAGTACCAGCGCGAGGGCTTCGACATGTTCAACGGCATGCTCGACGCCCTCAAGGAGGAGTCGCTCGGCCTGCTCTACAACGTTCAGGTCCAGACCGAGCAGGCCCCCGCACCGGTCCCGGCGCCCGGGGCGCAGGCGACCCTCTCGTCTCCCGAGGTCGCCGACTTCGCCGCGAACGGCAACGCCAACCAGGATGGGCAGACTCCCGAGCAGGAGGCTCCCGAGCAGCAGGCGCCGCCGGCGCTGCGCGCGGTCGGTGTCGAGCAACCCGATGTGCCGATGACGTTCTCCGGGCCGTCCGAAGGCGGCGGAACCGAGATCCATTCGGAGGAAGAGGAACTCGACGATCCTGCGCTGGTGTCGGCGACGCGGCGCGAACGCCGGGCCGCGGCACGACAGAGCGCCAAGGGCGGCACGCGGCAGAAGCCGCCGAAGTCGAAGAAGCGGCGCCGCTGATCGGACGTCGCCGTCGTCCGAGAATTCTCGTGGTCGAACGGAACCGGTCGTCGAGCTGGTGCGTCCGATACTCATGGAGACCCCTCGAGTCCTGATCCGGCCCGCCGCGCCCTACGAACCGCCACCGCGGCCGGCCGACCACCGTGGTGACGTGGTCGTCGCCGTGTCCGCGGATACCGACGCAGCCGCCACACGGGAGCCCGCAACCCGCCAGAAGGGTGCACCACAGAGGGGTGCAACGCAGAGGGGTACACCGCCGACGGCCGCCGTGTCGAGGGCGAGCACCGACGCGAGGCGGTTCGCGATCCGTGCGATCACGCTGGTGCTCGAAGTGGTCGATCGCCGTCGTAGTCTTGCTCAGCTCGACCCTGTCGCGCCCGTCCCGCTCATCGATCACGTGGAGGCGCTGGTCCGTGCCTGCGCCACGGGCACCGCTGCGTCCGGCGTAGGTGGGGGAGACGCGGCGGGCCTGCGCCGGCTGCATGTGCAGATGCTCGGCCCCGGCGCCGCGGAGGTCTTCGGGAGCTATCGGCGTGGGCAACGCGTGCGTGCCTTCGCGGGACGAATCGAACAGCTGCCCCGCCGGGTGCGTCCAGCGCCGGGGACGCCGCGGCCCGGACTCACCCGCAACGTCGAGTATCGCTGGCAACTCGTCGCCTTCACGCTGGTCTGACGACGTGCCGGCGCGTGGCCGCCAGACCTGATCGGTGCCCGCTTCGGCGTCGGGCGCCGGAGTGGAACGTGCATCGTCCCGGAGGTACCGGCCCGCGGCCACTAGGATCGCAATCGTGGTGAACCGTCTGTCCCCGCGCGAAGCGATGTTCTACTTCCTCGACGAGTCCGGGACCACGACGCACCTGGGGGCGCTGCTCATCGTCGACCCCTCAGGACCCGACGAACCGACCGGGCCGGACGCCGAGGCGCCCTCGAGTCCCGACTCGTCGGCCGCGCGCGGCCCGCGGGCCCTCGACTACCCGGGGCTGGTCGCGCTGGTGGAGAACCGACTCCAGACGATTCCCCGATATCGTCAGGTCGTCCGGGAGGTGACCCTCGGACTCGCCCGACCGGTGTGGGTCGATGACCCCGACTTCGACATCAACTTCCACATCCGACGCTCCGGGTTGCCACGTCCCGGTGACACCGCGCAGCTGCAGGATCTCATCGCCCGGGTGATGTCGCGCCCGCTCGATCGGACCCGTCCACTGTGGGAGATGTACCTGATCGAGGGGTTGCCGGACGGCAGGCAGGCGATCCTCACCAAAACCCATCGCTGTCTGGTCGACGACGACGCCGCCCTCGAGATCAGCGAGGCGATCTGCGACGAGCAGACATCCGTCGAGCGGCTCACCGAAGATCTGTGGATGCCGGGGTCGCCGCCGAGCAGCGTCTCGCTGGCGGTGGGGGCGGTGGCCGAGGCGATCTCCCGGCCGGGCGACCTGGTCGACTCGCTGGTGCACGGTAATTCGATCGTCGCGGAGATGCGCTCGACCACCGAGGACGTGGTGCGCCGGGTCGGCAGCATCGTGCAGCAGCTCACCGACTCGGCCCCGGCGAGCCCGCTCAACAGCTCGACGACCTCGACCAGGATCTTCGCCGTCGCGTCGGTGCCGCGACGCGGGTGCGCCAAGATCGCCGACCGCTATGACTGCACCGTCAACGACGTCGAGCTGGCGATCATCTCCGGCGTGATGCGCCGATGGATGTTGTCCTTCGACGAGTCGGTCCACGCGGCCGACACCGTCCGTGTGGTCCTGCCGCTGTCGGCGCGCGATCCGTCCGTGGAACGGCGGGTCGACACCGACGGTCGGTGGATCGCCGTCGGCAAACCCAGTTTCGTCACCGATCTTCCGGTGGGCGAGGACAATCCGGCTGTCCGGCTGGCCCAGGTCGCGGGGCTGGCCAACAGGTACGCGCAGTCCTCGCGTCGGCTGTCGCTCGGCCCTCAGCCGATCCTGCCCGAGTTGGGCGTGGTGCCATTTCCGGAGCTCAGTTCGCGGGCGTTCCGTAGCCTCAACCGCCGCGCGTACAACGTCCCGGTCGGGATGGGGACCTCGCCCGTCGCGAACCGCTTCGTCGACGGTTGCCCGGTCACCGCGATGTACGCGATCCCGACCCTGATGGCGCAGCGCGCGCTGGCCATCAGCATCACCGACTATCGCGACAACCTGCAGTTCGCGTTCCTCGCCGACCGCGGGGTCATGAACGACCTACCCGCCATGACCGAGTACGTGACCGAGGCGTACGACGAACTCGTGGCCACCAAGTGACCCGGGCTCCGGTGCGGGACACTAGGATTGGGCTGTTTGTCGATGCAGGTCGATCGGTGAGGGGAAGAGTGCGATGAGGGTGTATCTGCCGGCAACACTGGCAATGCTGATGCAGCTCAACGAGGTCGGTGAGTTCCGGGCGATCGGTGGTACCGGTTTCGCGCTCACCCCGACACTGCGGGAGGCATTCGTCTCCGGCGACGACGAAGAACTGGCCGAGGTCGCGATGCGGGAGGCCGCGCGCGCCTCCCTTCGCCTACTGGCCGGCGAGGCGCCGGAGTCCGGTGACACCGACGCGGACGCGGATCTCGCCGACGACGAGCGGTCCACCAAGCCGGGGGACACGCCACGGTTGCCGCCGCGTCGCGTGGTGGTCGCCGCCGACGTCGCCGAGGTGACCCTGCACCCCGAACTCGACGACGCGGTGGTGAAGATCCACGGTCCGGTGCCCCTGCGTGACATCGCGTCGGTGCACGTCGACGTCGCCGAAGCGGAGGACAAGGTGCGCGCCGCCGTCGTGGTGGTCGATGCCGCAGATCTCGGCGATCAGGACGCCGAACTCGCCGTGGGCGACGTCGAGGATTTCGACCTCGCCTGGTATGCGACCCAGGAGCTCCCGTTCCTGCTCGAACTGCTCTGACAGGGCTTTGCACCGCCACCACCGTCGCGTAACCTACGGGACCGTAGGTTGATGGTCGGCGATGCCGTTCGAGGTGACCCCGTGGTCACGGTGAGGTGGTGCTGAAGTGGGGTGGCTCGAGCGGTTCGAGGAGCCGGTGGCCGGGATCGCGACCCGGAATCGGGGTTCACGATGGGCGCGTGCGGCGGTTGCCCGGATCACGACCCCACTACTGCCGGATGATTACCTGCACCTGGCGAATCCGCTGTGGTCGGCGAGGGAACTGCGCGGAAAAGTCGTGTCGGTGACCGCCGAAACCGAGGACTCCGCCACCATCCGCATCCGTCCCGGATGGGGATTCTCCTTCGACTATGCGGCCGGGCAATACGTCGGCATCGGCGTGCTGATGCAGGGCCGCTGGACATGGCGGTCGTATTCGCTGACGTCCGTGCCGGTGTCGGCTGTCGACGACGGACACGACCGAACGATCTCGATCACCGTCAAGGCCATGCCGGAGGGATTTCTGTCCTCGCATCTGGTCACCGGACTGCAGCCCGGTACAGTGGTCCGACTCGCGGCGCCGCGCGGCGAGTTCGTCCTACCCGAGCCATTGCCGGCCAAGGTCCTGTTCGCCACCGCGGGTAGCGGCATCACGCCGATCATCTCGATGCTGCGGACGATTCGGCACCGCGGACAGCGCACCGACATCCGGGTGGTGCATTCCGTACCGTTGGCGGCCGATCTGCTGTTCGCCGAGGAATTGGGCTCGATGGCCGACGACGGGCTCATCGACCTGCACGTCCAGACCACGCGTCCCGACGGGCAGCTCACTCCGCGGCGACTGGAAGAACTCGTGCCCGATTGGCGCCTCCGCCAGACGTGGGCATGTGGTCCGGCGGGTTTTCTCGACTCCCTGCAAGCCATGTTCACGGAGTCGGGTGTCGGCGACTCGCTGCACATCGAACGCTTCGCGCTCGAGCGGGGCGCCGTCGGTGCACGAGGCGGCACCGTGTCGTTCCAACGGTCTGGGCAGTCCGCGGAGGTCGACGGCGCGACAACCCTGTTGGAGGCCGGCGAGTCGGCCGGCGTGCTGATGCCGTTCGGCTGCCGGATGGGGATCTGCCAGAGCTGCGTCGTCATGTTGGAGCAGGGCTGCGTCCGCGACCTCCGGTCGGGCGTCGAGCACGTCGAGGGCGAGCGGATTCAGACCTGCATCAGCGTCGCGGCCGGGGACTGCACCCTCGGCGTGTGATCCACCGCACCACGGCTGCGCTGTTCCGTTCGCGAGTGGGCACGATCGCGTTAGGCTCGAATCCAACGGCCGGTAGTCGACCACGGAGGTGATCCGCGTGCGCGCTGAATTGCCCGAAACACTGGAAATTCCTGTCCTGTCCGACGGGGTCGTGACGTTGCGGGCCCACACGCCCGCCGACGTGGAACGCGTCGTGGAGTACGCAACCGACCCATTGACGATGCGCTGGGCCAAGATGCCGTCGCCGTACGGCCGCAACGATGCCGAGCGGTACATCACCGGTGCCCACGCCGGGTGGGTGACGGGTGAGTCGATGACCTGGGCGATCGAGCGTGACGATCGTTTCGTCGGCAGCGTCGAACTCAAAGGGTCGGGTCGTGCGGTCGAGATCGGATTCGTCCTGCACCCGGATGCGCGCGGTGCCGGAACGGCGCGCCGTGCCATCGTCCTCGCGATCGAGTACGCGGTCGAGCATCGCAACGTCGAGGTGGTGCGGTGGGAGGCCGAGGAGGGCAACCTGGTCAGTCTGCGTACCGCCCATGCGGCCGGCTTCACCTTGCTGGCCAAGATGCCCGACTGGCTGGAGATGAACAGCAAGGTCGTCGACGCCTGGTGTGCGAAATGGCGCGCGGGTGACGACTTCGAGCCCAAGACGACCTGGCGCGCAACCACATTCGAAACCGATCGATTCCGCCTGCGTCCGCTCGCGGAGGGCGACGACGAACGTATCCGGGAAACCCTCGACGACCCGGTCTCGCGCAAGTACCTGTTCGGGCGCCCGGATCCGCTGACGGTCGAACACGCAGCAGCCGAACGCACCCGCAAATGGTGGACCGCGGCTCGAGGGGAGACCTGCACCTGGGCGGTGGCGGACAAGGAGACCGACGAGTACCTCGGTGACATCTCGATCTTCGAGATCGACCCCGTCGTCGGCGCGGAGATCGGTTTCTACACCCATCCGGAAGCGCGCGGACGTGGCGTCCTCGGCGAGACGTTCCCGGCCGCGGTCCGGCATTGCTTCGAGACTCTCGACATCCGCCGCCTGACGATGTTCGCCGCCGACTCCAACGAGGGCAGCAAGGCCCTGGCCCGGCGGGCCGGGATGCACGAGTTCGGGACCCAACCGCTGGCGGCCAGCTCGGGCGGTGTGCTCGAGGACCTGGTCGGATACGAGCTCCTCCGCGAAGACGCCTGACCCGATCACGTGCCGGCCCCGTAGTGGGCTCGGTCACATTCATGAGCCCGGATCATCGAACGCTGGACATGGCCGCCCCCGGCAACCTACGCTTGCGTAGGTTACGGAATGGTAGGTAGGCGCGCCGATCGGCGCCCGACCTGACCGTCGCACCAGCCGACTGACACCCGGGAGGACTGTATGGCGATCACCGACATCCCCGAGTACGCGCACCTGACCGATGCCGATCTCGAGGCACTCGGCGCGGAGCTCGACGCGATCCGCGCCGACATCGAGGCCGACCGCGGCGAGCGGGACGCGCGCTACATCCGGAACACGATCCGATTCCAGCGCGGCATGGAACTCGCTGGGCGCACGTTGATCGCCGGCTCGACCAAGCGGTCGATGTGGTGGGCCGGCGCCGGTGCGCTGGGCGTGGCGAAGATCGTGGAGAACATGGAGCTCGGCCACAACGTGATGCACGGGCAGTGGGATTGGATGAACGATCCCGAGGTGCATTCGACCACCTGGGAGTGGGACAACACCGACCCGTCGGCGCACTGGAAGCACACCCACAACTACATCCATCACAAGTACACGAACGTGCTCGGCATGGACGACGACGTGGGCTACGGCCTGCTGCGGGTGACCCGCGACCAACGGTGGCGGCCGTTCTACCTCGGCAATCTCGCCTACAACACGGTGCTCGCACTCCTCTTCGAATGGGGCGTCGCCGTTCAGCATCTGGAGCTGGGCAAAAAGCGCCGCACCCCGGAGGCCAAGGAACAGTTCCGCCGCGATCTCGCCGACGTCGGCAAGAAGGTCGGCAAGCAGGTCGCCAAGGACTACGTCATCCACCCGACGCTGGTGAGTGCCGTCGCCGGCCGCCGCGTCGGATACGGCCGCGCATTCGGCAAGGCCGCCACCGCCAACCTGATGGCCAACGTGATCCGCAACCTCTGGACCAATGCCGTGATCTTCTGCGGTCACTTCCCGGACGGCGCGGAGAAGTTCACCAAGCAGGACGTCGACAGCGAGACCCAGCCGGAGTGGTATCTGCGCCAGATGCTGGGCAGTGCGAACTTCCGCGCGGGGCCGGTGATGGGCTTCATGAGCGGCAACCTGTCCTACCAGATCGAGCACCACATCTTCCCGGACCTGCCCAGCAATCGGCTGCCGGAGATCTCGGTGCGGGTGCAGGCGCTGTGCGAGAAGTACGACCTGCCCTACACCACCGGCTCGTTGCCGGTGCAGTACGCGAAGGTGTGGCGCACGATCGCCAAGCTGTCGTTGCCGAACAAATACCTGAAGGCGACGGCCGACGACGCGCCGGAGACAGCCTCCGAGCGGCGGTTCAAGGCGGAGCTCGTCGACGGAGCGCGGCTGCAGGGCACCCTCGACCCGGCCACCGGGCGCCGCAGCGGTCTGCGCACGGCCATCGCGGGTCTGGGTAAGCGCGCTCGCCGTGGAGCTCGGGCTGCGTCCGGATCGGCGACGACGAACGCGCCGCAGCGGCGGGCCGCCTGAGACAACCCGCCCGACCGCGTGGGGCCACGGCTGCAGGCCGTGGCCGCCCACGGGCATAATGAACCGCAATGGCCATCACCGACATCAACGAGTACGCCCATCTGACCGATGCAGATGTGGAGGCGCTCGGCGCGGAACTCGACGCACTTCGACGTGAGATCGAAGCCGATCGGGGGCTCCGCGATGTCCGCTACCTCCGACGCACGATCGTCGCGCACCGCGCGCTCGAGGTCGTCGGCCGACTGGCGCTCCTGGGTAGTCACAAACGGGGGCTGTGGTGGCTCGGCACCGGCTCGCTGGCCGCCTCGAAGATCATCGAGAACATGGAGCTCGGCCACAATGTGATGCACGGCCAATGGGATTGGATGAATGATCCCGAGGTGCACTCCACCACCTGGGAGTGGGACATGGTGTGCGCGTCGCCGCATTGGAAGCACTCGCACAACTACATCCATCACAAGTTCACGAACGTCGTCGGGATGGACGACGACGTGGGCTACAAGATCCTCCGGGTGACCCGCGACGAACCGTGGGAACCGCGGCGAGCCCTCCAGCCGCTGTTCAACGTTCTGCTCGCGCTCACCTTCGAATGGGGCATCGGGCTGCACGACCTCGCGCTGAAAGACGTCGCCCAGGGCAAGAAGTCCAAGGAAGAGGCGATTCCGCAGATCAAGGAGTTCGGCCGGAAGGTCGGTCGACAGGTGGCCAAGGACTATGTCCTGTTCCCGGCGTTGACCGGGCCGAACTACCGGCACACGCTGACCGCGAACCTGACGGCCAATGTGATCCGCAACCTGTGGGCGTATGTGGTCATCTTCTGCGGCCACTTCCCTGATGGTGCAGAGAAATTCACCACCGACTCGTTGACGGACGAGACGTCGGGGCAGTGGTACCTGCGTCAGATGCTCGGCACCGCGAACTTCAACGCCGGGCCGGCGATGGCGTTCATGAGCGGCAACCTCTGCTATCAGATCGAGCACCACCTGTATCCGGACCTGCCGAGCAACCGCTACGCCGAGATCGCCGAGCGCGTGCGCGCACTCTGCGACAAGTACGACCTGCCGTACACCACCGGATCACTGTTCGTGCAGTACATGAAGACGCTGCGCACCATCAACAAGCTGGCTCTGCCGGACCGCTTCCTGCGAGACACCGCCGACGACGCACCGGAGACGGCGTCCGAACGGCGCTTCGCCGGTATGCCGAGCACCCGCGGACTCAAGTCCGCCATCATCGAGCTGAAGCGGAACAAGCTGTCGCGGAAGTGATCTCGATGGCGCACCTCGCTGGTTGAGTAGGTCGAGGCGCAGCGACCCCGTTCTATCGCTGGTTGAGTGGGTCGGGCCGGTGGCGACGTTTGATGGCACCGTTTGTCGCGGGTTGAGTAGGTCGGGGGCGCCGGCACCGTTTGTCGCTGGTTGAGTAGGTCGAGGCGGCGGCGCCGCCGTTTGTCGCTGGTTGAGTAGGTCGAGGCGCTAGCCGAGACCGTATCGAAACCCCGCAACCCGATCACCAAACCCTCACCCTCGCAAGCTCTCCCGCCGCTGCGCATGCGCCAGGGCCGATCCCGAGCACCGAAGTCGACGTCCGCACGAGCCCCGAAAATTCTCTGCACTGTTCTCAAGAATCTCCTTGACTTCGAACTGATGTTCGAACATACTGGACTCATGGGAGCTTCGGGGGATCTCACCACCATCACTGATTCAGTTCGTGAACTGCGCTTTGCCGACGACATATCGGGGCGGGGCGCGTTCGATGCGATGACCACACTGGTCACGCTGCGAAATCTGATCGAGCATCACGCCGCGACTGTGGTCGGTCATCTCGACCGACTCGGCGTGGCCCGCGATCACGGTCGCAAACTCAGTGAACTGCTGATCGTGATGGGGTTGGCGCCCACAGTCGCCTCACGTTTGATCCGCATTTCTGCCGCACGCGAGAAGCTACCGACCCTGGCGGCGCATGCCGCCGATGGGGCGATCTCGGCTGAGCACGCTGATGCAGTGGGTAAAGGTGTCGACCAGGTTGCCGGCAGGTCGGCGGAACCGATCGACGACGCGGCGCGTCTAAATATCGTGACTGATCTTCTCGCCCAGTTCTTCTCCGGTGCCACCCCTGCCGAGATCGGCAAACATGCCCGCAGACTGGGCAATCAACAGGCCGATGACACCGGTGGGGTGCCCGCGGCCGAGGACCGCAACCTCAATGCACTTACCCACATCATCGATGGTGACGGACGCCTACAGGTGCGTGCAGACCTCAACACCGAGGTCGGCGAGAAGTTCAGTGCGGCAATCGAGGACCTCGCCGCGCCTCGGCCCGAACCCGACGGATCGCCGGACGCACGAAGCGCGGCGCGTCGTCATGCCGACGCCCTCGAAGCGTTGTTGGACATCGCTGCACGCAGTGGGGATGTGGCGGCCGCGCCGCGAACCCAGGTACTCGTGTCGGTTCCGGCCGACACTCCCGACTTGGCCGACCTGCCCTTCATGGGGTCGCTCTCCGAAGCAATGTTACGCACCCTCACCTGCGACGCCGGTGTGACCACCACGATCGTGGACGGAGAGCGGGTGCCGATGGAGATCAGCCGCGAGAAGCGGCTGTTCCCAGCGCATCTGCGGAAGGCGCTGCACAAGCGTGACGAGTGCTGCATCAAATGCGGAGTGAGTGCGACCCGCTGCCAGGGGCATCACATCATTCACTGGGCAGATGGCGGAATCACTGTGTTGGACAACGGATGTCTGTTGTGCCCGTCCTGTCACGCCGACATCCACCACAACGGATGGGATGTCATCATGGGCCTCGACCGACATCCCTGGCTCATCCCGCCGGTATCGGTCGACCCGAAACGTCGACCGCTGCCTGCCTACAACAGACGCACGATGAACCTGGACGACCTTCCGTCTGCCGCTTGAGATCCTCGGTCGACTTTCAGTCGGCATAGGCACGCAGCCAAGACTTCCCACGCACCCGACCCTCCGGGTCGGGATCGCATCAGTCCCTTGAGAACTCCATAGATGTGAATGACGCCATCACAACGGTGTCGCGTACCCGACGGCCACAACGGTTGAACCTCAAGCCTTGTGGTGCGCGGTACGCGACACCGTGCGCCGGCAGCGTGCAGGTGTTCTACGCTCGCTCGGCTCAGCGCTGCGGAGTGGACTTGGCCCGCAGGTGGTGGGTGTAGATTGCGCCGGTGGTGACGTCGTCTTCCACCTCTTCCAATGTGCGCCCACGGGTTTCCGGCGCCTGGGTGTAGACGAAGAGGATGGCGAAGATGCCGACGACGCCGAACATGAAGAACGTTCCGGTGATGCCGATGGCCTCTACCAGGGTCGGGAAGAACAGGCCCAGGAACGCGTTGGCCATCCACAGGCAGAACACCGATATGCCGATGGCGAGACCTCGGATCTGCAAGGGAAAGATCTCCGACAGCAGCACCCAGGTGGCCACGTTGAGGAACGTCTGCATCGAGCCGACGAACAACACGACCAGAATCAAGATGACATAGGGGCGCAGCGGATTGCCCACCGGCAGAGCGATGGAGGCGATGCCGATGAGGAAGTGGCACACCGTCGTGAGGCTGTAGCCGATCAGCAAGGTTGTGCGGCGATTCATGTGCTGGGCCAGCCACAGCGCGGTGATGGAGCCGATCACCGCGATCACCCCGGGCGCGATGTTGGCGATGAGAGCCGCGTTGGACTCGAAGCCGGCTTCCTTCAGAACCGACTGGCCGTAGTACATGATCGAGTTGATGCCGGTGAGTTGCTGTGCGACACCGAGTCCGATGCCCACCAGGATGATCCGGCGGACCCAGCGGCTGTCGCGGATGGACGACCAGCTGCCTCGGACCCGGTCCCTCTCCATGTCGTGGATCTCGGTGATCATGTCCACCTCGGCCTGCGCCCGCTGTTGCGTCCGGATGGTCGAGAGAACTTCGAGCGCCTCGTCGCTTCGATTCTGCGCGATGAGCCAGCGCGGTGATTCCGGGACTCGAGTCATGCCGACCATCAGGCAGATCGCGGGTAATGCGGCGACGGCGAGCATGATCCGCCAGACACCATCGTGCTCACCCCAGATGTTGCCGATGATCGCATTCACGACGAATGCAGCGAGCTGACCGACGACGATCATAACCTCGTTGCGGCCGGCCAGGGATCCGCGGATCTCGTAGGGGGCGAGTTCGGCGAGATAGACCGGAACCACCGTCGATGCTGCGCCGACGGCGAGGCCCAGGACGATACGGCCGAAGACCATCACTCCGAAACCCGGGGCGATGACGCAGGTGAGCGCGCCGACCAGGAACAAGACCGCGAGCAGCATGATCGACTTGCGGCGGCCCCAGGCATCCGAGAGGCGGCCACCGATCATGGCCCCGAACGCAGCCGCGAAGAGCAGTGAACTCGTCACGACTCCCTCGGTGAAGGCGGTGAGTCCGAGGTCCTCCTTCATCGGCTCGAGTGCACCGTTGATGACACCGGTGTCGTAACCGAACAGCAGACCACCGAGGGTCGCGATCAATGCCACCGCGTGCAGCCGTCGGCGGAAGGCGCCGGTGCCCAGCGGTGGCAGAGCTTTTCGTTCGTTGACCAGGTCCGAACTGTCGGTGGTGGACATCGGATACTCCTCTATCGCGTTACATTCGACCAGCGCTCGTGATGGCGGTCACAGCCGATACTAGCCGAAGAACAAACTATGTCCTAACAAAATGTCAAAGTTTTTCGTTTGAACTGGGTGTTGATTGCCGCACAGCGAAGTGGATACCGTGATCACGGCAATTTGTCCGAACATTATGGAGACTCCTATGAAGCTGGGTTTGGTCGGCTACGGCGCCGGCGGACGGCTCTTTCACGCGCCGTACATCGCGGCCGTGCCCGAGATCGAACTGGTCGGCGTGGTCACGCGGAGCCCGGAGCGGCGTCGCGAGGTGCGCGGGGATCTACCGGGAGTTCCGACCTTCGATTCGCTGTCGGCGTTGCTCGATGCCGGGGTCGACGCGGTCACCATCACCACGCCCCCGGACACCCGCCGCGATCTGGTCCTCGAGGCGCTGGCCCGGGGAGTGCACGTCATCGCGGACAAACCCTTCGCGCCAGACGCCGCAGGTGGGCGCGAGCTGGCGGCGGCAGCTGAGTCGGCGGGCGTACTGCTGAGCGTTTTCCACAACCGGCGCTGGGATGCTGACATCGCCACAATTGCCGACATGCTGCCGAGTCTGGGGGATGTCTGGCGCTGTGAGTCGCGGTTCGATCTCGATGAACCCGGAAGCCTGGACGCCGGCCCGAGCGGGGGGCTGCTCCGCGACCTCGGAGCGCACCTTGTCGACCAGATGCTGACGTTGTTCGGTCCGGCGGCCACGGTGTACGGGCATCTGGATTTCGTGGATCAGACAGAGGGCCGCACCGACTGCGGATTCGTCGTCTCGGTGAACCATTCGAACGGTGTCCACTCGACCGTGAGCGCGAGCAAGATCAATCACGTGGCGGCGCGCCAGTGGCGCATCTACGGCTCGGCGGGCAGCTACATCAGCGACGGCACGGATGTTCAGACGGATCAGATCAAGCAAGGCCTCCGGCCTGCCGACGGTCTCGAATCATGGGGCTACGAAAGGCCGGATCGCCTCGGAGTGCTGTCCACGGCGAAGGGGACGGCGGCTGTTCCATCGGCACAGGGACGTTACGACGAGTACTACCGGCAGTTCGCCGCTGCGGTTGAGGGCAGGGGTCCGCAGCCGGTACCGGCGGCCGAGGCGATAGCCGTGCTCGACGTACTCGACGCCGCGCGTCGCAGCTCCGAAACGGGTGACACCGTCCGTCTCTGACAGGTCGTGCAACGCACAATTGCCGTGTGACTCACCGGGGTGAGTCACACGGCAACATCGGCTCGGCGTCGTCGCAGCTGTTCTGTGCCGCAGCTGTTCTGTGCCTCAGCCGGTGTGTCTCAGGCGTTCTGGGGGAAGCCGAGGTTGAGTCCGCCATGGCTCGGGTCGAGCCAGCGGGTGGTGATGGCCTTGGCGCGGGTGAAGAAATGGATACCTTCGGTGCCGTGGGCGTGGGTGTCGCCGAACAGCGAGGCCTTCCAGCCGCCGAAGCTGTAGTAGGCCATGGGAACCGGGATGGGGACGTTGATGCCGACCATGCCGACCTCGACCTCGTTTTGGAAGCGTCGGGCGGCGCCGCCGTCGTTGGTGAAGATGGCGGTGCCGTTGCCGTAGGGATTCGAATTGATCAGTTCGAGGGCTTCGTCGTAGGAGTCGACGCGCACCACCGACAGGACGGGCCCGAAGATCTCGTCGGTGTAGATGCTCATGTCGGAGGTGACGTTGTCGAACAGGGTCGGCCCCAGCCAGAATCCATCGGCCTCGCCTGCAGGCTCAACGGTGCGGCCGTCCAGGACGACAGTGGCTCCGGCCTTCTCGCCGGCGTCGACGTAGGACGCGACCTTGTCGCGGTGTGCCTTCGTGACCAGCGGGCCCATGTCGGCGTTGCGCGTGCCGTCGCCGGTGGTGATGGTCTTGGCGCGTTCGGCGATCTTGTCGACGAGGTCATCGGCGACGTCGCCGACGGCCACGGCGACCGAGATGGCCATGCAGCGCTCTCCCGCCGAACCGAAACCGGCGTTGACCATGGCGTCAGCGGCGAGGTCGAGGTCGGCGTCGGGCAGGATGATGGCGTGATTCTTGGCCCCGCCGAGTGCCTGCACGCGCTTGCCGGCAGCGGTGCCGGTGGCGTACACGTACTCGGCGATCGGGGTGGACCCGACGAAGCTGATGGACTTGATGGCCTTGTTGGTGAGCAGCTCGTCGACCGCGGTCTTGTCACCCTGGAGGACGTTGAACACGCCGTCGGGCAGGCCCGCCTCTTTCCAGAGCTCGGCCAGCCAGATGGCGGCGGTGGGGTCCTTCTCGGACGGTTTGAGCACGACGGTGTTGCCGGCGGCGATGGCCACCGGGAAGAACCACATCGGCACCATGGCCGGGAAGTTGAACGGGGAGATGATGCCGACGGGCCCCAGCGGTTGACGCACCGAGTGCACGTCGACCTTGGTCGAGGCGTTCTCGGTGTAGCCGCCCTTGAGTAGATGCGGGATACCGCAGGCGAACTCGGCGACTTCCTGGCCGCGGCTGATCTCACCGAGTGCGTCGGAGAGAACCTTGCCGTGTTCGGCGGTGATGATGGCGGCGAGTTCGGGTTTGCGGGCCTCGAGCAGTTCGCGGAAGCGGAACAGGATGGCGGTGCGCTTGGCCAGGCTGGTGTCACGCCAGGCCGGGAAGGCGGCGGTGGCGGCGTCGATAACTGCGCGGGCGTCCTCGACATTGGCCAGCGCGACTTCGCCGGTGACCGCGCCGGTCGCGGGGTTGGTCACCGGAGCCGTGTTGCTCGACGTGCCGGGGTAGGCCTTGTTGTTGACCCAATGGGTGATGGTCTGGGTGACGGTGGTGGTCATGTTGATTCTCCTGGATGGATGTGGTCCGTTGCTGGTCCCTGAGGAGCGAGCTTGCGAGCGGTTTGGTGGTCCCTGAGGAGCGAGCTTGCGAGCGTCTCGAAGGGTCTCGAAGGGTCACGAAGGGCCCTTCGTGACACTCGGCTAGCGCCTCGTTCCTCAGGGGCCGGAGGTCGGCTGGCGCCTCGTTCCTCAGGGACCGGGGGGTCGGCTAGCGCCTCGTTCTCAGGGACCGGGGCTGGGCTCTGTGCCTGCGCGGTCAGGCGCCGGGAATGGATGCGCGCGAGACCATCTCGACAGTCTGGGGCTCACCGGTCTCGAGTGCCTTGACGCCGGCCGCGCACACCGCGGCGGCGGCGTACCCGTCCCAGGCGCCTGGGCCGTCGACGTTGTCGCCGCGGCGGACCGCGTTGACCCAGCGCTGGATCTCGACGTCGTAGGCGACACCGAAGCGTTCGACGAACGACGGGGTGATGTCGCCGGTCGAGATGCCGGCGATCTTGCGGCCGTCGCCGGTGTCGGACTGAACGGGGTTGCGCTGCTTGCGGATCAGACCTTGGTCGAGGCCGATGAACGCCGAACCCAGCTCGCCCACCAACTCGGTGCGTACCTCATAGGCGACACCGGTGGTGACGAAGCACTCGATGTCGACGTGCCGGCCCGACTCGGTGGTGAAGATCGCGATCTGCGGATCCTTCAGCCCCTCCGGCGCATTCGGGTTGGCGCCCGGCGCGATGATCTGCACCGAGGTGATCTCCTCGTCGAAGAAGTACCGGGTGGCGTCGACCTCGTGCACCAGCGAGTCCTTGACGATCATCGAGCTGTCGAAGCTCGGCGGCACCGCGGGATTGCGGTGCACGAAGTGCGCGAGCAGCGGCTGCCCGAAGGTGCCGTCGTCGATGAGTCCCTTGAGCTGCTCGTACTCGTGATCGAAGCGGCGCATGAAACCGACCTGGATGAGCTTGCGGCCCACCTCGGCTTCGCGCTTCACGATCTCCAACGACGTGGTGACATCGGTGGTGAGCGGCTTCTCACACATCACCGGCTTGCCGGCCTCGAGGCAGGCGAGCAGCTGCTTCTCGTGGGTCGGACCGGGAGTGGCGAGGATGACCGCGTCGACCTCCGGATCGGCGATGGCGTCGAGCGGATCGTTGATCGCTCGGCAGCCCGGGATGGTGGCGGCCAGTTCCTCGGCCTTCTCCGGGAGATAGTCGTTGAGCACCGTGACGGTGGCGCCCTTGGTGCGCTCGGTGATGCGGGCGACGTGGTCGGCGCCCATCATGCCGACGCCGAGGACAGCGATGCGCAGGTCGGTGGTCATTGATTTCCTCCCGTGGTCGGGTCGGTCGAGTTCAGATCGGTCGGGTTCAGATATGGCCGCTGCACGGCCTTCCACTGCGCGTACACGTCGTAGGCCTGCTGGGTGGACTCGAGTGTGGAGGTCTCCGACACGGGTACGTCCCACCAGGATTCGCTGTCCGGGGCGCCTACCAGCGGATCGGTCTCCACATGAATGACGGTGGTGCGGTCCGCAGCCTTGGCGGCCTTGATCGCGTCGGTGAACTCTGCGGCCGAGGTGGCCCGGATGACGTCGGCACCGAGCGAGGCGGCGTTGGCGGCGAGGTCCACCGGCAGGGTGGCGCCCTCGAGCCGGCCGTTGTCGCCGCGGTAGCGGTAGTTGGTGCCGAACCGTTGCGAGCCCAGCGACTCCGACAGGGAGCCGATGGAGGCGAAGCCGTGGTTCTGGACGAGCACCACGATCACCTTCAGGTTTTCCTGCACGGCGGTCACCAACTCGGTGGCCATCATCAGGTAGGAGCCGTCGCCGACCATGACGAACACGTCGCGGTCGGGGCAGGCCATCTTGACGCCGAGGCCGCCGGCGACCTCGTAACCCATGCAGGAGTACCCGTATTCGACGTGGTAGCCCTTGGCATCACGGGTGCGCCAGAGCTTGTGCAGGTCACCGGGCATGGAGCCCGCCGCGCAGACGACGACATCGCGTGGATCGGAGGTTTCGTTCACCAGCCCGATGACGGCACCCTGGGTCAGCGCTTCGTCGCCGGTGGCGACGTTGGTGCCGACCGAGGTCGGGGAGTAGGCCTGCTCGACGATGTCGTCCCACTCCTGTGCGAGTGCCGTGACCCGCTCCCGATAGGTGGGATCGACTGCGTACTCGGAGAGTAGCTCGTCGAGAGCCTCGATGGATTCGCGGGCGTCGGCGACCACGCTGTAGCCACTGTGCTTGACCGAATCCAGGGACGCCACATTGATGTTCACGAAACGCACACCGTCGCCGGTGAACGCGGTGCGCGATGCGGTGGTGAAATCGCTGTAGCGGGTGCCGATACCGATCACCACGTCGGCGTCGGCGGCCAGCGCATTGGCCGCGGTGGTGCCGGTGGAGCCGATGGCGCCCACGGACTGTGCGTGATCGTAGGGCAGCGAGCCCTTGCCGGCCTGACTCTGCCCGACGGGGATGCCGGTCCGTTCGCAGAAGCGGGCCAGGGCGTCGGTGGCGTGGCTGTAGATGACACCGCCGCCGGCAACGATGAGTGGGCGCTGTGCCGAGGCGATGATCTCGGCGGCCTCGGCGATCACGTGGCGCTCCGGCAGCGGGCGGGCGACGTGCCAGGTGCGTTCGGCGAACAGGGATTCCGGGAACTCGAAGGCCTCGGCCTGGACGTCCTGCGGGATCGCGACGGTGGCGGCGCCGGTCTCCACCGGATCGGTGAGCACCCGCATGGCGCCGAGGAGGGCACCCGCCAACTGTTCGGGCCGCCACACCCGGTCGAAGTAGCGCGAGACCGGTTTGAATGCGTCGTTGACGGTCACGTCACCCGATGAGGGCAGTTCGAGTTCCTGCAGCACCGGGGAGGTGGCCCGGGTCGCGAAGGTGTCGGCCGGCAAGAGCAGCACCGGCAACCGGTTGATGGTGGCCAGTGCCGCGCCGGTCAGCATGTTGGTGGCTCCGGGGCCGACGGACGCGGTCACCGCCCACGCCTGCAGTCGGTCCTTCATGCGGGCATAGCCGACGGCGGAGTGCACCATCGCCTGCTCGTTGCGTCCGAGGACATACTTCAGCGACAGCTCCCGGCCACTGTTCACGTCGTCGATCTCGTTCTGCAGCAACGCCTGACCGAGTCCGGCGACGTTGCCGTGACCGAAGATGCCGAAGCACCCGGCGAAGAACTTGCTCCGCTCGCCGTCGCGCTCGACGTACTGATTGGCGAGGAATCGCACGGTCGCCTGGGCGACGGTGAGGCGGACGGTTGATTCACCGTGGGGGGTGCGGAGGCCGGTGACGCCGCCGGCGCGTCCGGAGTTGATCGGTGCCACGATGGCTTCTTTCTGGTCGGTGGGTGGTCAGGAGTTGTTGCTGTGCAGGGGGAGTCGGGGATCGACATCCTGGTGTTCCCAGCTGCCGCGCAGCCACGTGTGGGCCGGGTCGTCGCAGATCTTCCAGGCGCGCTCGTCACCCGGTCCGGCCATCACGTTGAGGTAGTACATGTGGTAGCCGGGTGCCGCGATGGACGGTCCGTGGTAGCCGTGCGGCACCAGGACGACATCGCCGCTGCGGACCTCCTCGAGCACCTCGATCGGACGTTCGGGCGTGCCGTAGACCCGGTGATAGCCGAATCCCGGTGAGCCGTCGGCGCCCTGATCGATCTCGAAGTAGTAGATCTCCTCGAGTTGTGACTCGTTCTCGGAGTTCTCGTCGTGCTTGTGCGCCGGATAGCTCGACCAGTTGCCGCCCGGTGTGATGACCTCGCACGCGATGATCGACTCGGCCTCGAAAACGCCGGCGGTGCCGAAGTTGTGTACCTGACGGCTGCAGTTGCCGGCGCCGCGCAACTCGATGGGGACGTCGGCGGCCGGTACGTAGCGGAACGGCAGACGGCCCTTCGCCCGGGCGCCGCACAGCGCGAACCGTCCGCCCGCCGCACTGGTCACGGTGAACTCGGAGTCGCGCCCCACATAGGCGAAGTCGCTGGGCCCGTCGAACACACTCGCGCGTCCGGCGAGGTCGAAGGTGACGCCGCCCGAGGACACGCTCGCCGACCCGGCGAGCGGCACGACGATGATCTCGTCATCGCCGGTGCGCCGGGTGATCGACTCACCGGCACCGAGTTCGACCACGAACAACGACGACTCGGTCCAGCCGGCCGACTCCGGGGTGATGTCGACGGTCAGCGGCGCAGTGCCGGTGCCGGCCGGGATGTAGTACTTCGAGTTCACGCGCGTCTCCTCTCAGCTCACCAGGTTCACTGCGGTGTCGACCGCGGTGGCCACGTCGTCGTCGGCCGGGTACAGCAGGGTGCGTCCCACGATCAGGCCGCGGACCGACGGGATGCGCAGTGCGCGTTCCCAACTCGCGAAGGTCTCGTCGGGCGCGGTTTGCGGATCGCCGCCGAGCAGCAGGGTGGGCAGCGTGGTGGCGTCCATGACGCGTTCCATCTCGTCGACCACCGGCAGCTTGAGCCAGGTGTAGGCCGAGGTGGACCCGAGTCCCTGGATGATGTGCATCGACTTGATCACCGCGTCGGCGGTCAGGTCGTTGCGGACCTTGCCGTCGATCCGTGACGACAGGAACGGTTCGAGCATCGCGATCGATCGGCCGGCGGCCAGTTCATCCACCGCGGCCGCGCAGGCGGTCATCATGTTCAGGGTGCCCGGATCGCCGAGATCGACCCGGCACAGCATCTTGGCGCCGTTGAGGCCGGCATCGATGGTCCAGGTGGCGGTCGCCGCGGTCATCCGGTCGTCGAGTTCGAACGACGCCCCGGCCAGACCGCCGCGGTTCATCGACGAGAACACCACCTTGTCCTCCAGTGCGCCGAGTAGCAGGAGGTCCTCGAGGATGTCGGATGTGGCGAGCACGCCGTCGACGCCGGGGTTCGCCAGTGCCGTGCGCAGCCGATCGAGCAGGTCGGAACGGCTGTTCATCGCGGTCGGATTCGCGCCGACGGACAGCGCACCCCGCGCCGGGTGGTCGGCGGCGACGATCATCAGACGATCGTTGCTGCCGTTGACCGTCTGGCGCCGGCGGCGTCGAGCCCAGGCCTCGGAGATGGCCTGCGGGTGGGTGGCGCGAATGGCGGTCACCTCGGCATAGGTCGAACACGTCGACGGGGGTACACCATTGGTTCGCGGGGTCGTCGCGGGCGAGGGCGGGCCCGTCGTGGTGGCGACCTCAGACATTGACTTTCTCCTGTGCTTTGGTGGCGGACTCGGCGAGCGCGGAGACCTCGTCGGCGGTGGGCATGGCGGTCGAGCATTCGAGGCGGCCGGCCACGATGGAGCCCGCGGCATTGGCGTGGCGCAGGATCTTCTCCAGCGGCCAGCCCTCGAGCAGTCCGTGGCAGAGGCTGCCGCCGAAGCTGTCGCCGGCACCGAGACCGTTGACGACGTCGACGGGAATCGGGGCGACCTCGACCGTTTCCGATCGGGTCTTGCCGAGGACACCGCGCGGGCCCTGCTTGACGATGGCGAGCTCGACGCCGAGGTCGAGCAGTGCGTCGGCTGCAGCGTGCGGGTCGGTCTCGCCGACAGCGATCTCGCATTCCTCGCGATTGCCGACGGCGACCGTCACGTGCGACAGTGCGCGTCGCACCTGCTCGGTCGCGGCCGCAGGCGTGGACCAGAACATCGGCCGGTAGTCGAGGTCGAGAACGGTCAGCGACTGGCGGCCGCGCGCCTCCCACGCGGCGAAATGTGCGCTGCGCGAGGGCTCCTCGGACAGGCCGGTCACCGTCGACCAGTACAGCCGGGCATCGTGGACCGCGTCGGCGTCGATGTCGGCGACCTCGATCTGCAGGTCCGGGGCGGTCGGCTTGCGGTAGAAGTACAGCGGGAAGTCGTCGGGCGGGAAGATCTCGCAGAAGGTGACCGGGGTGGCGTACTCGTCGTCGACGCCGACGTAGCGGTTGTCGACGCCCAGGCGCGCGAGTTCGGCGCTGACGAACCGACCGAACGGGTCGTCGCCGACACCGGAGATCAGCGCACTGCTGTGTCCGAGCCGTGCGGCGGCCACGCTCACGTTCGCCGCGCTGCCGCCGAGGAACTTGCCGAAGCTGCTCACCTCTTCGAGACCGACACCGATCTGCTGTGGATAGATGTCGACGCCGCTTCGGCCGATGGCGAGTACATCGAAGGTCGGCGTCTCAGGTTGTGCGGTCACGTACAGCTCCCTGCTCGTGTGGTGGACAGGTGGGCCCGGCGGTCGAACGGTGGACCCTGTCGTCTTCGTTGGAATCCACTGTGCGTCAGTTCACAGGCGAAAGTCAAGACTTTGTCCTGACATTCTTACCTGGCATAGTGGGGTGTCGGGGATCACAGGGTCCGTCGGGCCCCGTCGAAAGGACTTCTGGCAATGACCGTAGACACGACAACGTCGGCCGTGAGCACGGCCGACACGGACCGGGTGGGTAGTACATCCGCCATCCTGCCGGTGGGAATCATCGGGTTCGGGTGGATGGGCCGGGCGCACGCGCAGGCCTACGCCCGCATCCGGCACCACTATCCGCACATCACCCCGGTGCCGCGTCTGTCCGTCATCGCCGACGAGGTGACCGACCGCGCAGCCGAGGCGGCCGCCCAGTTCGACATCGCCTCCACGGTTGCCGACTGGCACGCAGTGGTCGCCGATCCGACCATCGGTGCGGTCAGCGTGACCGCGCCGAACTTCTTGCACCGCGAGATCGGTTGCGCCGTCGCCGCGGCGGGCAAGCACCTGTGGATTGAGAAACCGGTCGGACTGTCCGCCGACGACGCCCGTGCGGTGGCGCGTGCGGCCCGAGAAGCCGGCGTGCAGACCGCGGTGGGCTTCAACTATCGCAACGTGCCTGCCGTCGCGGCGGCCCGGGAACTGATCGCGGCGGGTGAGATCGGCGAGGTGACCCATGCCCGCTTTCGCCTGTTCAGCGACTACGCCGCTCACCCCGACGGTGCGTTGAGCTGGCGATTCCGGCGTGACCGCGGCGGCAACGGCGTGCTCGGTGATCTCGCCTCGCACGGTGCGGACCTGGTGTGGTTCCTCTTGGGTGACATCGAGAGTCTGGTCGCCGACACCGCCATCTTCGTCGCCAACAGACCGCGACCCACCGGTGCCACCGCGGGACACCAGCTCGCCTCGGGCGGCGAGCGCGGCCCGGTCGAGAACGAAGACTATGTGTCGGCACAGATGCGTCTGGCCGGCGGTGCGCGATGCGTGCTCGAGGCCAGTCGGGTATCGGTCGGCGCGCAGAACTCGTACGGTTTCGAGATCCACGGCACCGCCGGCGTGGTCCGGTGGGATTACCGGCGCATGGGCGAACTCGAGATCGGCGCGGGCGATGCATACCAGGACCTGTCGGTGGCGACGCGGTATGTGGGACCGGGTAGCGGGGACTACGTGAACTTCCAGCCGGGTGCGGCCAACCCGATGAGCTACGACGATCTGAAGGTGATCGAGGCGGCGCGCTTCTGCGAATCCATCAGCGATCCGAGTCGGGCCGGTGCCACCGTCGACGACGCCGTCCGCAGCGCGGAGGTCCTCGACGCGATGACGACCTCGGTCCGTGAGGGCACCTGGGTCGCGCCGGCGTCGATGAGGTGATCGGACTCGGCCGCCTCACCCCGGTCGGTGGTCGCGCACGTCGATCGGAGGGCGCGGACTTCCCGTACGCGCTGGCGTTGCTGGGCGCCGGTGCGATGTTCATGGAGATCCTCGACGCCACGATCGTCGTGACAGCCCTGCCCGCCATCGCCGACGACCTCGGCGTGGCGCCGCTGGCGGCCTCGGTGGTGGTGACGTCCTACTTGATCACCCTCGCCGTGCTGATCCCGCTGTCCGGTTGGGTGGCAGACAGATTCGGCGTTCGCCGGGTGTTTCTCACCGCAGGCCTGGTGTTCACGATCGCGTCGGCCGGCTGCGCGTTCGCGCCCGACCTGACGACCCTCGTCGTGATGCGGGTGATACAGGCGGCCGGCGGCGCGATGATGGTGCCGGTCGGTCGGCTCGGGGTCTTGCGCACCGTGCAGCGGGCCCAGCTCGTCCGTGCGATCGCGTACCTGACGTGGCCGGCGTTGATCGCGCCGGTGGTGGCGCCGGTGATCGGCGGACTCATCGTGACCCATGCGCACTGGCGGGTGATCTTCGCGATCAACATCCCGATCGGGATCGTCGGACTGGCGGCGGCCGTCGCGTGGTGTCGACCGGCGCCGAGCTCCGTCGGGCGTCGACGGCTCGATGTCGCCGGGGTGGTGTGGACGACGAGTGCGGTGGCTGCGGCCATGTTCGCCGCGCAGGAGGTGGCCGCCGACGACCCGCGATGGCCGGTGGTGATCGGCGGTGCGATCGCCGCTGCGGTGCTGGGCGTGATCGCGGTACGGCGGCTGCTGTCGGCGCCGGAGCCGCTGCTCGATCTCGGGGTGCTGCGGGTGCCGTCCTTCGCATCCGTCGTCGGCTACGGAACGGTGTACCGGATGGCGATCAGTGCCGTTCCGTTCCTGCTGCCGTTGATGTTCCAGCTGCAGTTCGGGTGGTCTGCGGTGGCTGCGGGAACCATGGTGACGGCGTTGTTCGCGGGCAACGTCGTGATCAAACCACTCACCACCGGGTTGATGCGCCGATGGGGGATACGCACGGTGCTGGTGGTCGATCTCCTCGCGTCGGTGATGGCGTTCGGAGCACTCGCGATGCTCGGCCCGAACACGGCCGGTGTGGTGATCGCGGTCGTGCTCGTGATCTCAGGTGCACTGCGGTCGATCGGTTTCTCCGCGTACAACACGCTGGCATTCGCCGACGTCGACGCCGCCGAACTCGGCGACGCCAATGCGTTGCATGCGGCCGTTCAGGAACTGGGTTCGGCGTTCGGCGTCGCGCTCGGTGCGGTCGCGGTGTCGCTGTTCGCCTCGATCACCGTGCTTCCCGCCGAGGCGTACTCGGCCACCTATCTCGTGCTCGGTGTGGTGATGGCGACGTGTGTCCTCGGGGCGTTGCGACTCCCGCGGACCGCAGGTGCGCAGGCCGTCGGGCCCGGGTGATCGAGCCCGAACATCAGAATGTCTGGACAAAGTCTTGACATCATGGGTGTGACGGGTATTACATCAACGCCAGGAGAGTGTTCCCTCGAACACTCTGCATACCGAGAGGAAGAGACAACGATGCATTCCACGGAACGTCGCCGCTCGGGACGGACACGCCGGCTGATCGCCATCGCCGCTGCCGTGTCCTCCGCGGTGTTGATCGTGGCCGGTTGCTCCAGCACCGGCGGTGCCCCCGACGACGACGGCGGCGACGGCGGCGGAGCGGGCAATGCGGGTACGCCGGAGGTGACCATCGCGATGATCACCCACGAGGTTCCGGGTGACTCGTTCTGGGACCTGATCCGCAAGGGTGCAGAGATGGCGGCGCAGAAGGACAACGTCAACCTGCAGTACTCGGCGGACCCGGAGGCACCGAATCAGGCGAACCTCGTGCAGACCGCGATCGACAGCGACGTCGACGGGATCGCTCTCACCCTGGCCAAGCCGGACGCGATGGCGCCGGCCGTGCAACGTGCGCTCGACGCCGGAATTCCGGTGGTGGCCTTCAACTCCGGTTACGACAACTGGAAGCAGATGGGCGTCCAGCAGTACTTCGGACAGGATGAGACCCTCGCCGGCCGCACCGCAGGCGAGCGACTCACCGAGGAGGGACGCAAGAAGGTGCTGTGCGTCATCCAGGAGCAGGGGCAGGTGGCGCTCGAATCCCGTTGCGCCGGTGTCCGGCAGGGCTTCACCGGCGGAGGATTCGAGATCCTCAACGTCAACAGCAAGGACATGCCGTCGGTGGAGGCGACGATGACGGCCAAGCTCCAGCAGGATCCGTCGATCGACACGGTGGTGACCCTCGGCGCGCCGATCGCCCAGACCGCGGTGCAGTCCAAGGGCAACGCCGGCTCGCAGGCCGAGATCGTCACCTTCGACACCAATGCCGCGCTCGTCGACCTGATCGAGAACGGCGAGGTGAAGTGGGCGGTCGATCAGCAGCCGTACGTGCAGGGCTACGAGGCCATCGACTCGCTGTGGCTGTATCTCACCAACGGAAACACGATCGGCGGCGGGCAGGCGGTGCTGACGGGTCCGGCGTTCATCGACGAGTCGAACATCGAAGCAGTGGCCGAGTACGCCCGAAACGGCACCCGCTGACCGCGCGGCCGATCGAAAAAGGACAACCATGAGTACACAAGCGGATCTCGACCTGTCCACGCACAAGGTCGTCACAGATGAACGACTCAAACGGCAGAAGCCGTTGCAGCGCTTACTGCTCCGGCCGGAGATCGGTGCGCTGTTCGGTGCGATCGCGATCTTCGTCTTCTTCCTGATCGTCGCGCCGCCGTTCCGGACACCAGAGGCGCTCGCGACCGTCCTGTACGCGAGCTCGACGATCGGCATCATGGCGTGCGGTGTCGCGGTCTTGATGATCGGCGGTGAGTTCGACTTGTCGACGGGCGTCGCCGTGACCTTCTCGTCGCTGGCCGCCTCGATGCTCGCCTACAACCTGCATCTCAACGTGTGGTTGGGTGCGTTCCTGGCGTTGATCCTGGCGCTGGGCGTCGGATTCTTCAACGGTTTCCTCGTGATGAAGACGAAGATCCCGTCGTTCCTCATCACGTTGTCGACGTTCCTCATGCTGACCGGCATCAACCTGGCCGTCACGAAATTGGTGACCGGCCAGGTGGCGACGCCGTCCATTTCCGACATGCAGGGTTTCGATTCCGCGCAGCAGGTGTTCGCGTCGTCGTTCACCCTCTTCGGTGTCTCGGTCCGCATCACCGTCGTCTGGTGGATTCTGTTCACCCTTGTCGCGACGTGGGTTCTGATGCGGACCCGGGTGGGGAACTGGGTGTTCGCCGTCGGCGGTAACCAGGACTCCGCACGCGCCGTGGGTGTCCCGGTGACGCGGGTCAAGATCGGCATGTTCATGTTCGTCGGCTTCTGCGCCTGGTTCGTGGGCATGCATCTGCTGTTCGCGTTCGACACGGTGCAGTCCGGTCAGGGCGTCGGCAACGAGTTCTTCTACATCATCGCCGCGGTGGTCGGTGGGTGTCTGCTGACCGGCGGCTACGGCACGGCGGTCGGCGCCGCGATCGGCGCCTTCATCTTCGGCATGGTCAACCAGGGCATCGTGTACGCCGGTTGGAATCCCGACTGGTTCAAGTTCTTCATGGGAGCGATGCTGCTGTTCGCGGTCATCGCCAACAACAGCTTCCGCAACTACGCGGCGAAGAGGTGACGAGGACGATGAGTTCAGCAATCGAGACCCGTTCGGAGTCCGACGCGGACGGCGGCAAGGTGCCGCTGATCGAGTTCCGCGAGGTCGGCAAGTCCTACGGTGCGATCATCGCGCTCAAGGGCATCAACCTGCGCGTGCACGCCGGCGAGGTCACCTGTGTGCTCGGTGACAACGGCGCAGGCAAGTCCACCCTGATCAAGATCATGGCCGGGCTGCATCAGCAGACCGAGGGCGACCTGCTCATCGACGGTGAGCAAACCCATCTCGAATCGCCGAAGCATGCGCTCGGCAAGGGCATCGCGACGGTCTACCAGGACCTCGCGGTGGTCGGGTTGATGCCGGTGTGGCGCAACTTCTTCCTCGGCCAGGAGCTACGCAAGGGGCCCTTCCGGATGCTGGACATCCAGGCGATGCGGGCGACCACCAAGGAAGAGCTGTACAAGATGGGCATCGACCTACCCGATGTGGATGCGCCGATCGGCTCGTTGTCGGGTGGTCAGCGCCAGTGCGTCGCGATCTCCCGGGCCATCTACTTCGGCGCCCGAGTGCTGATCCTCGACGAGCCGACCGCCGCGCTGGGAGTCAAGCAGTCGGGGACCGTGCTGCGGTACATCAACGCGGCCCGGGACCAGGGTTTCGGAGTCGTGTTCATCACGCACAACCCGCACCACGCACACATGGTGGGCGACCACTTCGTCCTGCTGAACCGCGGACGCCAGAAGCTGGACTGCTCCTACGACGAGATCACCCTCGAGGAACTGACCCAGCAGATGGCCGGCGGCGACGAACTCGACACGCTGAGCCACGAGCTACGGCGCTGAGCCGCTGAATCCGCCGCGACGCCCGCCCGGTCGATTCGTCGCCGGGCGGGTCACGCGTGGGATACGTTGTGACACAGGGCTACTTTGTGGCACAGGGATACGTCGTGACACAGTTTGTAGGGCAACAAGAAAGAGGTACGACGATGACGCGCTTGGTCGGTGTGGTGTTCGGTGCGTCGAGTCCGTTCGAAGCCGATCTCGTCGACCGGCTTTACGCCGCGGCCGACGGATTCGGATATCGGCTGACGCTGGGGCTGCACACACCGTCGCGGACTCGCGAGCGCGCCGTCGCCGACCTCGCTGAGCAGGGCTGTGACGCCGTGATCGTGGTGGGGGCCGAGTTCGGCGACCGGTTCGAGGCGGAGGTTCCGCTCGTGGTGGTGGGTGAGCGCTTGCCATCGCTCACCGCGGTCACCGTGGGCACCGACGAATGGCGCGGCGCGCAGTTGGCCGTGCAGCATCTGATCGATCTGGGCCACACCGCAATCGCCCATGTCGAGGGCGGCGATCATCCGTGCGCCTCGGAGCGTCTTCGGGGTTATCTCGGCGCGATGGCGGCGGCCGGGTACCGCGACGAATGCCGAACCCTCGTCGGTGACTACACCGAGGAAGCGGGTGCGCTCGCCGCCGAACGGCTGCTCGCCGAAGGGAATCTGCCGACGGCGGTGTTCCTGGCCAACGACCGGATGGCGATCGGATTCATCGACGTCATGCGCCACAGCGGTGTCCGGGTGCCGCAGGACATGTCGGTCGTCGGCTATGACGACGGACCGCACGCGGTCCTCGGACATCTCAACCTCACCACCGTCCGCCAGGACGTGCCCGGCCTCGCGTCGGCGGCCATCGACGCAGTCTCGGCCGTGGTCGGCGATGCGCCGGCCGGGCCGGACACCGGTGGGTGTGGTTTCTACGGGGCGCTGTCCTTGGACCCCGAATTGATGGTGCGCGGAACGACTGCGCCGCCCGCCGGCGCGCTACCCGACGGGGCACAACCCGACCGCCTGCGGTGGGGCCTGCTCGCCGACGAATGCGACGATCACCTGGTGCACGAACTCGGCACGCCCGGTGTGCTGTCGGGACCCATCGAAGTGGTGGCCAGTGCCTCGACCTCGGTGGCGTGGGAGATCGCCGACCGGCTCGGCATCATGGTCAGCTACGGCATCTACGAAGACCTCATCGACGATCCCGAGATCGACGCCATCTTCATCGCGCTGCCCGGCGACCAGTGCGACACGTGGACGATCAAGGCTCGTGAGGCCGGCAAGCTGGTCCGGGCACGCGACTCCCGCTGAGGGTTCCTCCCCAGGAAACGAAACCCGGGGGAAGAACCGTGCGACGCGCCCGGGAGCCGTTCAGGCGGCGTCGTCGAGCCGGGTGCGTTCCTCGAGCTCCTCGATCGCGTTGCGCGCGAACACCTGCTGTTCGGTGACCGCCAACTGTGTGCGGCTGCGGCTGGTGAACGCGAAGAACCAGTCGACGAGTGTGGTGAACCGGTTGCGGAAGCCCACGAGGTAGACCAGGTGCAGCACCAGCCATCCGATCCAGGCCAGGAAACCCGCGAGCTCGATGTGGCGTGATGTGCCCGGGACGGGGATCTTGGCCACCGCACTGAACCGGGCGATGGTGGCCATGGAGCCCTTGTCCCAGTACGAGAACGGTTTCCGCGCCTCGGGTGGTGTGCCCTTGAGGCCATCCTTGATCGCCGAGGCGGCGTACTTCGCGCCCTGGATCGCACCCTGCGCCATCCCTGGGACGCCGTCGACGGCCATCATGTCGCCGACGACGAAGACTTCGGGATGGTTGGGCACCGTCAGGTCGGGGCCCACCTTCACCCGGCCGGCCCGATCGAGTTCGACGCCGCTCTGCTCGGCCAACTGGCGTCCCAGCGGGCTGGCCGCCACACCGGCCGACCACACCTTGCATTGGCTCTCGATGCGCCGACGCGTGCCGTCGGCGTCGGTGACCACCAGACCGTGGTAGTCCATGTCGACGACCATCGCACCCAGCTGGATGTCGACGCCGTTGCGCGCCAACCGGTCCGTGGCCCGCTTGCTGAGCTTTCCGCCATAGGGCGGCAGCACGGTGGGCGCGGCGTCGAGCAGGATCACCCGGGCATCGGCCGAGTCGATGTTGCGGAACGCGCCACGCAGTGTGCGGTTGGCCATCTCGGCGATCTGCCCGGCCATCTCCACACCGGTGGCACCGGCACCGATCACCACGAAGGTCAGCAGGCGCGCCCGCTCCTCGGGGTCGGTGGACAGTTCGGCCTGCTCGAACGCGCCCAGAATACGGCCACGCAACTCGAGTGCGTCGTCGATGGTCTTGAGGCCCGGGGCGAACTCGGCGAACCGGTCGTTGCCGAAGTAGGACTGATCGGCACCCGCGGCCACGATGAGGCTGTCGTAGGGCGTGGTGGTGACGCGCTCGAGTAGCCGGCTGGTGATGGTGTGACCGTCGAGATCGATGGACTCCACGTCACCGAGCACCACGCGAACGTTGTCCTGCTTGCGCAGGATCACCCGCAGCGGCGGAGCGATCTGTCCCTCGGAGATGACTCCGGTGGCCACCTGATACAGCAGCGGTTGGAACAGGTGATGGGTGGTGCGGGCGATCACCGTGACTTCGACGTCGGCCTTCGCCAGCCGGCGTGCGGCGGTCAGTCCGCCGAAGCCCGATCCGATGATGACGACCCGGTGGCGGGCGTCGTTCATGCCGGTCTGCGTGCGGGAATTCATGGCAACTGTCCTCCAGCGTTCACTGTCGCAGACACCCAGGCGGTCGATGTCTGACTCAGTTCGCTCCACGCCGGTCGATCCCGGCTACGCCAGTCGCGATTTTTGATGCTACCGAACGCAACGGCCGCGGCGCGACCGGATATTCCTCGGGGACCCTCGGTCCACTCACCTCGGGTGCAGACCGATCGACCGGTACGCATCGTCGAGGTAGCGCATGTTCTCCACGGCGTCGTCGAGGTCGATGGGCAGTTCGGTGCCGTTGCGCACGGCATCGGCGAACGCCTCGAGCTGATAGGTGTAGGTCGACCGGGTGCCCAGCCGCTCGACCTGCACTGTGCCGTCCCGCGACGACACGATCGTCAGTCGGTCGTCCCGGTTCGGCGCCAGGTAGTCGTGCAGGTACAGACTTCCCTCGTCACCCACGATCTGCAGGCTGAACACAAACTCGCCGGCCACCATCGACACGGCGTGGCGGCACTGCGCGCCGTTCGGGTAGCCGAGGTCCAGCACGCACGACTCGTCGACCTGCGGGTCGCGCAGAGCGGCTGTGCCGCCGATGATCTCGGGCGGACCGCCGCACCACCGACCCAGCACGCGGGACACGTGCAGCGAGTAGCATCCGAGATCCATCAGTGCGCCGCCGGCGAGGTCGTAGGACCAGCGCGGGTCGGTGGCTGCGGGCGACGGCATGGCCATCACCACTTCGATGTGCCGCACCGTACCGATCGCGCCCGCGTCGAGCAGCTCGGCGGTTCGCGCCATCAGGGGATGGAACACATAGTGAAACCCTTCGAGGACCGGCACACCGGCAGCACGCGCCTCCGCGGCCACCTCACGTGCCTCGGACTCGTTGCGGGCAAACGGTTTCTCCGACAGGACAGGTTTGCCGGCCCGGACCGCGGCGAGGTTCCACGGGCCGTGCAACGCGTTGGCCAGGGGGTTGTAGATCACGTCGACGTCGGGGTCGGCGATCACGTCGTCGTAGGTGTCGTGGACGCGTTCGACGCCGTACTTGTCGGCGAACCCGGCGGCCCGGTCACGGTCGCGCGCGGCGACGGCGACCAGTCGGTGGCCGAGTTCGCGTGCGGGCCCCACGATCGCCGACTCGGCGATCCGGGACGCGCCCAAGACACCGATCCGAAGCGGTCGCACCGGTTCGTTCACGCCCGCACCGGACGCTGTGCCGCCTTGCGCAGGAACGACATCGACACCGCGACGTTGCCGGCGGCGGCATCGCCGTCGGCCTCGTCACCCAGGATGGTGTCCTGCTCGAGCACGTACCACCCGTCGAACCCGGCGTCGACCAATGTCGACACGACCTCGCCGACCTTGGCCTCACCGGCGCCGAGCGGCACGTACATACCCTGTGCGACGGCGTCGGTGTAGGTGATCTCGCCGCGTTGCACCTGCTCGGCGAGGTCGACCTTGACGTCCTTGAGGTGGGCGTGGGTGATCCGATGGGTGTACGCCCGGGTCACCTCGAGCGGATCGGTGCCCCCGATCAGCAGATGCCCGGTGTCGAGGCACAGCCCGATCGACGAGTTCTCCAGCACGCGGTAGACCTCGTCACGCCTTTCGATCATCGTGCCGACGTGTGGGTGCAGCGCAGCGGTGACGCCGCGGCGCCGGGCGAGTTCATCGAGTCGGTCGACGTTGGCCAGCAACGCGTTCCACTCGTCTTCGGAAAGGTCGGGCCGAGCGTCGTAGCCATCGACACCGGTGGCCGCGGCGAGGACGAGGACGTCGCCGCCGGAGGTCTCCAGCCGGTCGAGGACGGCCTCGACCGCCGGTGCGGGGTCGTGGTCGGGCCGGTGCAGCACCACCGGCACGAACGATCCGACGCAGCGCAGGTCGTAGGTCGCCAGCGTGTCACGAAGCTCGGCGGGGGAGGTGGGCAGAAAGCCCTCGGGGCCGGTCTCGGCCGCGGTGACGCCGAGTTCGCGCATCTCACCGAGTACCCGTTCCGGACTGAGCTGGTGTCCCCAGCCGGGGACTTCGCAGACGCCCCAGGAGATCGGCGCCGCGGCGATGCGGATGTCGTTGGTGCTCATCGGAGAATCCTACTCATTGTGTGTTCGCGGAATGTCTGAATCGGGTGCGGGCAACCGGCCGCGTCATCGGGCGCTCGGTACGAGCGCATCTCTGATCTCGTCGACGGTGACGGGTCGGTGCGTCGCGACGGATCGGGTGGCCGCCTCGGCGATCAGCGCCACCTCGAGCGCATCGTGCACGGTGCACGCCGACGAGGTCGTCGGTGTCGGGTCGATCGTTGTCGCGCAGAATGCGGCGAGCTCGGCGCGGTAGGCGGCCGCGAAGCGGTCCATGAAGAATCCGTGTGGCGCCGAGGCCGGGAAACCGCAGTCGGGCTGCAGGTTCCGTACCGGGGTTCCGGGATCCCAGCCGGCGACGACGGAGTCCTTGCTGCCGTGTACCTCGAGCCGACAGTCGTATCCGCGTGCGTTGTATCGACTCACCGACACCACGCCGGTGCTGCCACCGGCGAAGCGGAGCAGCACAGACGCGGAGTCGACATCGCCGACGTCGGCGAAGAACGGATCGCCCTGATTGCTGCCCATGGCGTACACCTCGACCACCTCGTCTGCGAGAAGCCAACGGACGGTGTCGAAATCGTGGACCGCGCAGTCGCGGAAGATGCCGCCCGATGCGGCGATGTACTCGGCGGGTGGCGGGGCCGGGTCCAGCGTGGTGGAACGGACCGTGGTGATGAAGCCCAGTTCGCCGCCGGCCACCGCTGAGCGGGCGGCCGCCATGGCGGGGTCGAAGCGCCGGTTGTAGCCGATTGTCACCGGAACGTCGGCGTCTCCGACCCGGGCGACGACCGCGGCCGAGTCGCTCACCGACAGCGCGATGGGCTTCTCGCACAGGGTAGGGACACCTGCTGTCACGGCCTTGTCGATCAGTGCGGCGTGCGTCGGTGTCGCGCTGGCGATGACCACGGCATCGACGCCTGCGTTCAGCATTGCGTCGGCATCGGACGCCGCGCGCGCCGATGCCAGCCGATCGGTGGTGGCGGCGATCGCTGCCGGGTTCGCGTCGGTCACCACGATCTCGTCGACCATCGGCAACGCCGTCAACGTGTCGGCGTGGAACCCGCCGATCCGCCCGAGTCCGATGACCCCTACGGTCAATCCCATCAGTCGATACCTCCCATCACGATCTGGTCCCAGTCGATGACCGATCCGGTGACCACGCCGCTGCGATCGGACAGCAGAAAGATGACGAACTCGGCGATCTCGTCGGGTTGGCCGAGTTTGCCCATCGGTACCGACGCGTTTGCCTGCTCGATCCAGGTGTCGTCGGCGCCGTGGAACCGTTTCTGGATGTCCGCCTCGCCGTCGGTCTCGGTCCATCCGATGTTGAGTCCGTTGATCCGGACGCGGTCCCAGCGATGCGCGTGGGCGGCGTTCTTGGTCAGTCCGATCAGTCCGGCCTTCGACGACACGTATGGCGCGAGGTAGGGCTGGCCGCCGTGCGACGACATCGTGATGATGTTGACGATGCTGCCCGGGGCCTTGCGGCCGATCATGTCGGCCACCGCGGCCTGCATGGTGAAGAAGGGCGCTCGCAGATTGACGGCGACGTGACTGTCGAACAGCTCAGGTGTGGTGTCGAGCAGAGTGCCGCGTGAGGTCGTGCCCGCGGCATTCACCAGGCAGTCGATCCGACCGAACTCGGCGATGGTCGCCGCGACCGTGTCGGTCGCCGCCCGCGGATCGGTGAGGTCGGCCTGCACGAATCGTACTGGGGCGCTGTCGAATTCGGATTCGAGTTGTTTACCCATTTCGGCGTTGCGACCGCTGAAGGCGACCGATGCGCCGGCCTGCACGGCGGCGCGGACGATCGCCGCTCCGACGCCCTGGGTGCCGCCACTGACCAACACGGTCTTGCCTGCCAACAGGTGTCGGTCGTCGTGGGGATAATCAGCCATGAGGCGATGTCCTTGTCTCGAGGGTCACGCGATGTGTCGGGCGTCCAGAGCGGACAGTTCGGTGTCGAAGCGTTGCGGGTCGAAGCCGTCGGCGACGGCCCGTGCGAACAGCTCGGCCTGCGACTCGCCGGTCAGTCCGGTCAACGGCTGGTCCAGGTCGAGGTTGCTCGGGAAGGCGTAGCCCTCGGCGGAGGCTGCGATCACGTTCGCGACGGCGCGGGTGTGGCCGGCGGCAGCGAGTTCGCGCACCGACGGGTAGATCCGGCGCATGATGGCCGAGCGGTCCACGGCATCCATCGCGCGTCCGAAGGCCGACGAGATCTGCAGCAGGTTCGCCATCCGCTTGATGTCGGGCGACGTGTTGTGGCCGGCTGCGTGGAACAACGCCGGGTTGAAGAACACAGCGTCGCCGGCCCGTAGGGGCAGCTGAACGTAGTTCTGGGCGAAGTATTCGCGGAACTCCGGCAGGTTGAAGGCGAGATACCCCTGCTCGTAGGTCTGCGAGTAGGGCAGATACATCGTGGGGCCGGATTCGATCGGCATGTCCACGTGTGCGACCGCGCCCTGCAGTGTCAGTGCGGGGGACAGGCGGTGGATGTGCGCACGGAACGTTGCGGCGGTCGCGGTGGACATGAACCCGAGGTGGTAGTCGCGGTGCGGGTTCTGTGCCTCGCCGCCCGGGTTGACCACGTTGATCGCCGACGTCACCTGATACCAGGGCCCCAGCCAGGCCTCGCTGATCAGGGCGAGAACGTCGTTGGCGTAGTAGCGGGTGAACAGTTCCGGTGAGCGTTCGGCGAACTTCTGCAGGGCGTTCCAGATACGGTCGTTGGCGCCGGGCTTCGCGAAATGATCGCCGTTGGCGACGCCGGCGGCACGCTGATCGGCGATGATCTCGGTGAAGACGTCGGTGGACTCGGCCAGGCCGTGCCGGTCGTCGAACGCACCGGAGAAGACGACGATGCCCGGTCCGTTGAGCAGCGCGTCGGCCAGCTCGTCGGCGAGTGCGGCCCGGGCGTCTCCGGTCGGCGCGGTGACCGCGGCGGCGTCGTAGAAGAGGACACCACGTTCGGTGCGCACGGCGTGCGGATAGTCGGCCAGGTCGGTGGTCCGGCGGGTCGCGATGATGAAGTCGTCGAGGCTGCATTCGCTTTCGGTGATCCGATTCGCGCGGGGTGCGCCCGCAGGTCTGATCTGCTCCGCGCTGGGCATCGTCATCGCGTGCGTTCCTCTCGGGTCGAGGTGGATGAGGCGGATCGGGAGGGGCGATTCCGTCGCGATCACGTCACCAACAATGGCAAGATCCTATTGTCTGGACAAGAGCGTATTTCCATCAAGAATCCCTCAGGAGTGGGCTGTGCCACATCGTTATCCGGTGCGCGAGATCGCCCGCCAGGCCGGCGTCAGCGAAGCGACGGTCGATCGCGTCCTGCACCGCCGCCCGGGCGTTCGTGAAGGCACCGTGCTGCAGGTCGAACAGGCGATCGCCGACCTCGACGGACAGCGCACCCAGCTGCGTCTCTCGGGTCGCCGGTTCCTCATCGACCTGGTCATGGAGACTCCGCGTCAGTTCTCCGGGCTGGTGCGCGATGCGCTCGAGCAGGAGCTGCCGGGACTGCGTCCGGCGGTGATGCGTGCCCGGTTCCACCTCCGCGAGACGTGGGACACCGCCGAACTGATCGCGCAACTGGACGTGATCGCCCGTCAAGGCAGTCACGGAGTGGTTCTCAAGGCACCGGACACTCCGGAGGTGGCCGCTGCGATCGGTCGGCTCACCGCCGCGCGGATTCCGGTGATCACCCTGGTGACCGACGTCCCGATGAGCACCCGGATCGCCTACGTCGGGATGGACAACCGTGCCGCGGGGGCCACCGCCGCGTACCTCATCTGCCAATGGCTGCGGCACACGAAGACCGACGTCCTGGTCATCACGAGCAGCGCCATGTTCCGGGGTGAGGAAGAACGCGAGATGGGTTTCCGGTCGGCGATGCGAACCTACGACCCGCACCGCCGGATCATCGAGGTCACCGACTCGGACGGGCTCGATGAGACCTGCGGCCCGCTGACCGCACGCGCTCTCGCCGCCAATCCGTCGGTGGGCGCGGTGTACTCGATCGGTGGCGGCAACCGCGGCATCGTCGAGGCGTTCGCTGCCGCCGGCCGGTCCTGCGAGGTCTTCATCGGCCACGACCTCGGCGACGCGAATCGCACCCTGCTGCTCAGTGGGCACCTCACCGCCGTCCTGCACCACGACCTGCGCGCGGACATGCGCCAGATCGCGCAGCTGGTGATGCGGTATCACGGTGCGCTACCGGGAGATCAGCGGCCGACGACGTCGGGAATCCAGGTGATCACGCCCCACAACCTGCCCGCAGGCTGACGACGAGGCTGCAGCGCCGCCCGGGACCGCCATCGCCGATACAGTGAGTCGGCCGCACAACTGCTCGGGGAAGGGGACAGCCGCATGAGCTCGACCGACGATGCGGACCATCACGATGCCGACCAGTCGGCGGTGTCCGCGGACAGCATGCGCCCCAGCACCACCGCCGAGCTGCACCCCGACCGCGCCGAAGGCGTCGTCTACCTGAAGCTGATCGGGCTCGGCGCCGTCATCGGCATCCCGGCCGCCCTGCTGGCGTGGGGATTCCTCGGCCTGGTGCACTGGCTCGAGGAGCTGCTGTGGACGGAGCTGCCGCGGCATCTCGGTGCCGACGAGGCGCCCTGGTACCTGGTGCTCGGCCTCCCGTTGGCCGGCGCCATCGTGGTGGCGGCCGCGACCGCGTTTCTGCCTGGTGGTGGCGGGCATTCACCGCTCGACGGCGTCGGCGTGACCCCCACCCCGTGGCAGTACGCCCCCGGGATCGCACTGGCCGCACTGGGCACGCTCGCGTTCGGCGCGGTGCTCGGCCCCGAAGCGCCGCTCATCGCGCTCGGCTCGGCCGTCGGCATGGTCGTGGTCCCGTTCGTCCGCATCCCCGAGCAGGGACAACGGGTGCTCGCGACCGCGGGGTCGTTCTCGGCGGTGTCGGCGTTGTTCGGCGGGCCGCTCGTGGCCGGCCTGTTGCTGCTCGAGGCCGGTCTCGCCGCCGGTGCCGCGCTGTTGCCCGCATTGTTGCCCGGCCTGGTGGCCGCTGCCGTCGGCTACGTCGTCTTCATCGGCCTCGGTGACTGGGGCGGCCTGGGTGTCATGTCGATGGCGGTCCCGGAGATGCCGGACTACGTGGGTACCCGGGTGGTGGATCTGCTGCTGGCGATCGTCGTCGGTGTGCTGGCGAGTCTGATCATGTTCCAGGTCAAGAAGTCCGGCGAGTTCGTCGACCGGGCGGCGTCGAAGAACAAGCGCCGCCGCTACGGGTTGCTCGTGCTCGGTGGCCTGGCGGTGGGGCTGCTGGCGTTGACCGCCCGCGCTCTCGGCGCCGACATCGACGACGTCCTGTTCTCCGGCCAGAGCGCGGTCCCCATGGTGCTGGCCGAGACGGGCGTGGGCGCGCTCGTGGTGATCATCGCGTTCAAGGCGATCGCGTATGCGGTGTGCCTGGGCTGTGGATTCCGTGGTGGTCCGGTGTTCCCGGCGATCTTCATCGGCGTGGCGATCGCGTCGATCGGCTGCTTGCTGTTCGACTGCTCGATCACCTGGGCGCTGGCGGTCGGGGCGGCCGCCGGAATGACTGCCGGGACCGGATTCGTGTTCAGCGCGTTGCTCTTCAGCATGTTGTTGACCGGTTCGGTCGGGCTCGATGCGGTGCCGGCCGCGGTGCTCGGCGTCATCGCCGCGTGGCTGACGACCGCTGCGCTGTCGCGCCGCCGGGACGCCGGCGGATCGGTGGCCGAGTCGGTCTCCTGATCGGATGGTGCAGCCGACGAATCCACGCCGACCGCATTTTGTTATGACATACTGACACGATGGCGGCCCAGATCATGCAGATTCCGGTCGAGCTCGACCGGTCGACTCCGGTCCCGCTCTACCACCAGCTCGCACAGGCCATCGAGGCTGCGATCGTCCGCGGCGATCTCGCGCCGGGCGACCGGCTGGAGAACGAACTCGACCTGGCCGGCCGGCTCAAGCTGTCTCGTCCCACCATCCGTCAGGCGATTCAGGAACTCGTCGACAAGGGTGTCGTGGTGCGCAAGCGCGGGGTGGGCACCCAGGTGGTGCAGAACCCGGTCCACCGTTCCGTGGAACTCACCAGCCTCTACGACGACCTGTCGACGGCCGGAATGCATCCCACCACCCAGCTGCTGGAGTACCGCATCGGTACCCCCGACGACGAACTGCGCATCGAACTGGGTCTGCCGGTCGGCGCGGAGGCGGTCACGGTGAAGCGCCTGCGCCGCGCCGGCGGTGAACCGCTGGCACTGATGATCAATCACCTGCCCGCCGAGATCTGCCCGCCCGCAGGCGAACTCGAGGACGGTGGTCTGTACAAGGGGCTGCGCAGCCGCGGTGTGCACATCCGGCTGGCCCGTCAGCGTATCGGTGCACGAGCAGCCGACGAAGAGGAAGCCGCACTGCTGGGTGACGAGCCGGGCGCGCCGTTGTTGACCATGCAGCGCACCGCGTTCGATGACGCCGGCAAGGTCGTGGAGGTCGGTCGGCACGCGTATCGCGCGGATCGGTATTTCTTCGAGACGACGGTGGTGGATCGCTGAGTCGATTCACGGTGCGGTGTGGTCGGCGGGAGTGCATGCGTGGTGGCGACCTACGTTCGACCAGGCAAGTCGTCACGGTGTCGCGGCCAACGCAGAGGGCTAATCCGGACCGGGGGATTCGGAGGGATGTCGGGCGGCGATCGGAGGACGTGAGCCGATGTTGCGTGGCCCTGTGGATTCGCGGATGACCAACCGGGCAGGGAACTGCACGGAGGGCGCTGACCTGTGCTCGGGTTCGTCGAGAACTCTCAGCAACATGCGTGCCGCTTCTGCTCCCATTGCGTAGTGGTCGACGGCGACGGTCGTGAGGGGTGGATAGACCAAGTCGGCGGTCGGGACGTCGCTGTATCCGACGACGCTTATCCCGCGGGGGCAATCGATGTTGCGCTCGCGGAGCTCTTTGAGCACTCCAAAAGTGACAAGGTCGTTGAATCCGACGATTGCTGTGCAGTCAGTGGTCTCGATCAGGTGTCCGGCAGCCTTTCGACCCTGCGCGGCATCGATGTGGTCGACGGCGACTACGAGATCTTCATCCACTGGCACGTTGTGATCCAGCAACGCGGCCCGGTAACCGCGTACGCGTGCTTTGGCGGTGCTGACCATGGGCGGCCCGGCGATCAGCCCGATGCGCGAATGGCCCAATTCAACAAGGTGATCGATGATCTGGTGCATCCCGAGATCGTCATTGCTGATCACCTCCGGTTCGGAAGCGAGTTCCGATGCGCGCAGGAGGTTCACGACCGGCGCCACCTTGGTGAAGCGACTCGAGCCGTCCGGATCGCCCACGGTCGAAGTGGTGACGATGAGGCCATCGACCCTGCGGGCCTCGAGATTACGAAGATGGGTGATCTCGCGCTCGCGGTCGTTGTTGGTGTCCACGATGAGCGTTGAGTAGCCTGCGGCAGAAGCGATGTCGTCGATTCCTCGGAGCATTTGGGCGAAGAGTGGGACCGCGAGATCGCCGATGATCACTCCGATCGAGTAGCTTCGCGCTGACGCCAAGCTTCGTGCGACGCTGTTGGGTAGGTAGTTCAGCTCTTCGGCGGCTTTCCGGACGCGATCGAGCGTCTCCTGACTGACCAGGTTTCGGGTGCGTTCGTTGAGCGCGCGCGACACCGTGGCGGGATGGACGTTGGCAAGTCTGGCGACGTCCTCCAGTCGTGCGCGCATGAAACTCCTCCATGTTGTCGGTGTCACTTTCGTTCGTCACCCAGCATATGAGACATGCAAGAGGATTGCGAGCGCATGCAGTCGTTCCGTCGGTTTTCGATGGTGTTGTCTCTTCGAATGGCATTGGCCCAGGTTGTTCGCTAAGCCAAATGCGCAGCGGGTCGGGACTTGACAGCAAGCGCTTGCATTGCCACTCTGTATGCGAGCGCTTGCAAGTGATGCGGCGCACACCTCGAAGTCAGGAGATAGATGTGTCACGGACAGTGGTCGACAGTGCCCCGTTGATGCAGGTGAAAGGGATCAGCAAGACCTTCGGCGGCACCAGGGCCCTCGAGAATGTCTCGATCGATTTCTACGCGGGCGAGGTGCACGCGTTGCTCGGTGAGAACGGGGCGGGCAAGAGCACGCTGATGAAAGTCATCGCAGGTGTTCATTCGGCCGACGAAGGTGAGTTGGTCGGTTCGCGCGGCCAAGAACTCGATGTGGCCATGGTGTTTCAAGAACTGTCCGTGGTGCCGGAGATGTCGGTGCGCGAGAACATGGAGATCAGCCGTTTCGAGAACCGCCGGGTCTTCGTTGACCATCGAGCACTCGAGCCGGGTCTCCGATCGGCGCTTGAGTCGGCAGGTCTTGGCGATCTCGATCTTGATATGCCGGTCGAAGCGCTCCCGCTCGCTCAACGACAGTTGCTGGAGATCGCGCGTGGGCTGTACGCCGACGCCAAGGTTTTGATTCTCGACGAGCCTACGGCCACCCTGTCCGATATCGAGATCGAGCGCGTTCACGGAGTCGTCCGCAATCTCGTGGAGCAGGGACACGGAATCGTGTACATCACCCACCGATTGGGCGAGGTGTTCGCGCTCGCCGATCGCATCACGATCATGCGGTCCGGTACGGTCGTCGCGTCCGCGCCAACGGCGAACTTCACCATGAACGAAGTCGTGACTATGATGCTCGGTCACGAACACACCTCCGTTGCAGCGGAACCGGTTGGTGGGTTGCCGCCGGTGAGCGACCGCCGGCGGGTCGGGGTCCACGGTCTGAGCGCGGCGCATCAGTTCACCGACGTGTCGTTCGAGATCCGCGCAGGTGAGGTCCTGACCGTGTTCGGTCAGATCGGTTCCGGTGCGGACCAAGTGATTCGAGCGCTCGCGGGATTCGTGAACATTGCGTCCGGCACCGTCGCCATCGATGGCGAGAAAGTGCATCTGAACTCACGGCCCGCTTCTCAAGCGGACGGCATTGCCTACGTGTCCGCCGACCGCACCGTCGAAGGAGTCTTCTTGGACTCATCAGTGACCGGAAACATCAGTTCCGGAGCATTGGAGAAGGTGTCACGCCGCGGATTGCTGAGCGCGCGGCGCGAGCGAAGGCTCGCGACAGAGTACGCAGGTTTGGTCGCTTTCGACACTGAGCGCGTTGGCATGCCCGTGGGTGCACTGAGCGGCGGTAACCAGCAGAAGATCGCCATCGCTCGTGCGTTGGCAACCTCGCCCAGAGTGCTGGTACTCAACGAACCGACGCGAGGGGTGGATGTGGGGGCGCGTGCCGAGATCTACAAGGTGATCAGGGCACTGGCTCACCAGAACGTGGCCGTGATCGTCTATTCGAGCGACATCGTCGAACTTCGCGAGCTCGGAGATCGGGTCATCACAATGTTTCGTGGTCGCGTCGTCGGCGATCGTCCCATCAGGAGCGTCGACGACGCCGCGCTGCTGTCCGAAATCCTGCATGGAGTAGCAGCATGACCTCATCGCAACTCAATCCGGCGAAAGCCGCGAGTGTCGGTCCCGCCAAGGTCGACTCTCGACCACGAGTGCGAGTCTCGATGCCGAACCTCACCGGCCCGGCCGTGATCGTCGCGTTCACCGTCCTTCTGTTCGTCCTTGCGTCATTGTTCGTTTCCGGATTCGCCACAGCTAACAACCTTCGTGCACTGTTCTTGTCGGTCTCGCTGGTTGGGATCGCCGCCGTCGGAATGAGCATGATCACCATCGTGGGACGGATGTTCTCGTTGTCGCTCAGTGCGGTGGTCGCCACGTCGGCGATCATATTTGCGGGGACTCTTCACCTCGGGCCGTGGACCGCCATGGGGCTGTCTCTCGTATTCGGTGCGCTGACGGGCGTGGTCCAAGGCGTCCTCGTCGGAGTCGCGAAGACCAATCCCATCGTCACAACCATCGCGGCCGCGGCGATCATTCTGGGTGTCGCCCAACTGGTCACCGGCGGACTCAACGTCATCGGTCAAGGCGACTCGTCGGTATTTGCCTCGATGATCTTCGGCGCGATCCCACTCGAGGTGGTGATCTTCGTTGCGGTGGCGGGCCTCTCCGCCGTACTCCATCGCTATACGACGATCGGTCGCGGCATCACACTGATCGGCCTGAACGAAAGGGCCTCAGCGGTTGCGGGACTCCGCGCTTGGCCGCGAGTCCTCTCGGCTTTCGTGATATCGGGCACCCTTGCCGCACTGGCCGGTGCGCTACTCGCATCTGAATCGGGGCAGGGCAATCTGACCCTGGGTGCCAGCTACGGATTCGACGCCATCATCGCTGTGGTGGTCGGCGGGATCAGTGTCAAAGGCGGGCGTGGCAACCCCATGAACGCGGCAGTCGGCGCCCTTCTGGTCGGCCTGCTCGCCAACATGCTTGTCCTCATGGGTCTTTCGTATGAAGACCAACTCATCTTCCAGGGCATCCTGGTGCTCATCGCGGTCGTCGTCACCGGAGCCACCACGAAGTCTGCAGCTGCCGGAAAGCGGTGACCCTCATGGTCAATACCTATTGGAACGTCCGAACTTGGATTGCGCTCGGCGCCGCGCTGCTCGCGCTGATCGTCGCTATCGCTGTCACACCCGGATACACCAACCCGGGCAACATCTTCGCCCTTGTGCAGAGCTTCTCGACACTCGCATTGGTGGCAGGAGGTCTTGCGGTGGTCATGATCGCCGGTGAGTTCGATCTATCGATCGCGGGCGTGATGCCGCTGGCCGGTCTCATCACCGTCAAGGTGGGTCAGAGCGCCGGTATCGCGGTCGGCATCATCGTCGCGTTGATCGTCGCGGCATCTGTCGGAGTCCTCAACGGATATCTGACGTGGCGGTTTGCGGTTCCCTCGCTCGCCGTCACTGTCGGGACACTGGTCATGACAACCGGTTTGGGGTACTGGGTCACCGGCGGTGACGTGGTGACCATGCCCAACTATCAATTCGGTCTGTGGCTCGACAGTCCGGTAGGCGGCATCTTCTCCCCACGGAGCCTGGTCGCGCTGGTGTTGATCGCCGCCGTCATGCTCGTGATGAGCCGCACCTGGTTCGGCATGACCGTTCGGGCTGTCGGCAGCGATATCAATCGAGCTCGATTCTCCGGCCTGCCGACCGGCCGCGCCATGGTCACCGTGTTCATCATGAGTGCCGTGCTCGCAGGTGTGGCCGGGTCGCTGCAGGCGCTGTCGCTGGCCGCAGGCCAGCCCGGCAGCAATCTCAACTTCCTCCTTCAAACGGTCACCGCGGCGATCATTGGCGGCGTCGCACTGAGTGGCGGCAAAGGTCGGCTCAGTGGTGTAGTGGCCGGCGCGCTGCTCCTCGCTGTCCTGGGCAACGCCATGAGTTACCACGGAGCCCCCACGGCCGCAGTCCAACTCGTCTCCGGTGTGATCCTTCTGGCCATTCTTCTTCTCGATGTGCCACTGGACCGGCTGGTCGGGCGCGCACTGGAACAAGTCTCCACCAAGATCGAAAAGGTTCATCATGCAACTACTTAAGCGAAGTCGGTCTGTACTGGCACTGGGGTGCCTCGCGCTCGTCGCCGCGATTGTGGTGGGCTGCAGCCAGGATGCTGGTGCCGCACAGAATGAGCGTAAGCAGGTCGTCCTGCTGACGGTCTCGCAGACCTGCGACTACTGCGCGAAACACACCGACACCTTCAAAGCAGCGATGGCCGACGCCGGAATCGATCTGCGAGTGGTCGTGAACGAGTTCAATGCAGCAGAGCAGGCGCAGCAGGTGACACAGGCGATCAGCACCGAACCGGATGCCATCGTGGTGTGGCCGGCCGACTCCCGTGCCATTATCCCGTCCCTGGTCCGCATCAAGAGGTCCGGTATTCCGGTGGTGGTCACCAATTCGTACCCGCAGACAGAGGACACCAGTCTGTGGACGGCGTACACCGGACCCGACGACATCGCGAACGGACGGGCCGCCGCCCGTGCCTTGGTCGGGGGATTCCAGGCCAAGGGCTACGGCGATTCCGGAAACATCGTGGCTCTCGTGGGGCCGCCGGGCGCCCCACCGACCATCGACCGCCTCAAGGGATTCGAGGACGAACTGGCCAAGCTGGCCCCCGGAATCAAGGTGGTCGGCAGCCAGCCGGGAAACTGGGACCAAACAATCGCGACGTCAGCGTCGGCGACCCTGTTCACCCAGACTCGCGGCGACGACATCAAAGGCATGTACTCCGAGGCCGACAACATGATGGCTGGTGCGTTGGTCGCCGCGAAGCGCCAGGGCATCGACCCGTCGAAGCTGGTGATGGTCGGGCACAACTGCTCGATCGAGGGCTACACCAACATCAAGGCCGGCAGCCAGTACGCGACGGTCTTGCAGAGCCCGATCGAAGATGCAGATCTCGCGGCTCGCGCCGCTGAGAACATCCTGGCCGGACAAGAGGTCGAGAACGTGCAATATCTCGATCCACGGCCGGTCACCGAATCCAATATCAACACATGCGACCAAGCGGTCGGAAAGTGAGCACCCCGTGACATTCTGGACCATCGACCTGCCTGACACCGTGGTCGTCAGCGGAACCGCCAGCGGCCTTGGAAACGAGATCAGCACACAGTTGCTTCGCTGCGGCTCCACCGTGATCGGAGTGGATCTCAACGCCCCCGACCACGAGGCGCACGACAAGTATCAGCATGTTCAGGGCAGCGTGAGTGAAGCCGAAACGTGGGAAAAGGTGCGTAGCGCTCTCGACCCGTCCGGCAGCATCGGCTACGTCGGCTCGGCCGCCGTCTTGAGGGTCGGGACCCTCCTCGACGAAGACTTGGCCACCTGGCGCGACAGCTGGGAGGTGAACGTCCTGGGGAACGTCCTCGCCCTGCGTGCGTTGCTGCCCGTCATGGTGCAGGCACCACACGCCGCAGTCGTCGCAGTCAGCAGCATCGATGCTGACTTCGGTGAACAGCAGCTTGCCGCCTACGCCTCCAGCAAGGCGGCGATGAGTGCCGCAATGCGCACCGTGGCACTCGATTACGCCAGCACCGACGTCCAGTTCAATGTGCTCGCCCCGGGGCCGATGCGTGCTGGACTCTTCGAACGCCACCTGGCCTCTGCAGATGATCCCGGCAGGTTCCTCGCTACGCGCGAGGCCCGCCAACCCCGCGGCCGGATCACCGGTGTCGACGAGGTGGCGCGTGCCGCGCTGTTCCTTCTCAGCCCGGCATCGTCGGCGCTGCTCGGAACGACGGTGATCGCGGACGGTGGGCTCACGACCGGATTCGACTTTCGTACCGGGGCGGAAGGCTCCTCCGCGTGATCACCCCGGCACCTCGAACTCAGGAGACACCCGTGACCAGCACCCTCAACAGCAGTGACGCCGACATCACCAGTCTCGTGGCCGCCGAGAACGATCGATACACAGCGGCGATCGCCGCGGACGAGGACGCCTTCCGGCGGATTGCCCACCCAGCCCTGACATACGCCCACTCGGACGGCCGACGCGACACCCTTGACGAATATCTCGCCAAGCTCGTCAGCGGTGCCCTCGACTATCACTCGATCGAGCACCCGATCGCCGATGTGGTGATCTCCGGAGACACCGCGGTGGTCATCGGGGAAATGCGCGCCGAGTTGACCGTCGGGGGCCGGAGGAAAAACATCGACAACACCTGTATTGCCGTCTGGGTCCGCGAGAATGGGCTTTGGCTGCTGCTGGCCTACCAGCCCACCCCACGGCCGCAGCCGACTGGAGGTGCAACGTGACCACTGACCTCATGCGCCCGGATTCCCTGGCTCAGGCCGTTGTCGACAGCTTCGCCGACACCGAGAACCCGCGGCTCAAACATGTCCTTGAGAGTCTGACCCGGCACCTCCACGACTTCGTCGTCGACGTCAACCTCAGTTTGGAGGAATGGGAGACCGCGATCGACTTCCTGACCCGCACGGGTCAGAAATGCGACGACGTGCGGCAGGAGTTCATCCTGCTCTCTGATGTCTTGGGAGTGTCGATGCTGGTCGAGACACTCAACGACATCGAGACTCCCGAAGCCACCGACTCCACCGTCCTCGGCCCTTTCCATATGATCGATTCGCCGAGACGAGCTCTGGGCGAGAACATCTCGCCCGACAGTAGCGGCCAGAAATGCGTCGTTCACGGCACCATCCGCGACGAGCAGGGCGTTCCAGTGCCATCCGCGGTCATCGACGTGTGGCAAGCGGACGCGGAGGGCTTCTACGACGTGCAGCAGCCCGAATCCCAGCAGCAAGGAAACGGGCGTGGCCTGTTCACAGCTGACGAGAACGGTCGGTTCCACTTTCAGTCTGTCGTGCCCTCGCACTACCCGATCCCCACCGACGGGCCGGTCGGGGAACTGCTCGCCGCTACAGGCCGCCACGCGTACCGTCCCGCGCATATCCACTTCATCGTCGGTGCACCGGGATTCCGCGAGCTGACCACTCACATTTTCGTCGAGCACAGCCGGTACCTGGGTAGCGATGCGGTGTTCGCGGTGAAGAGCTCACTCGTGCGCGACTTCACTCCTCGGCCGGCCGGCACCGACAATCCGTGCGGTCTCGTCGAACCGTTCGTCGAAGCGCAGATCGACATCACATTGCACGACGAAAGCGGTGACGACACCTGATGGATCACTTTCTGTACGAAGCCTTACCGATGCGAGTTCGTTTCGGTGACAACTCGCTCGAGGAACTCCCGGCCGAACTGGGGGCGCTGGGTGCGTCGACCGCACTTGTCCTGACCACACCGCAACAAGCCGACCTGGGCGAACAGGTCAATGGCCTTCTAGGGAGAGCAGGGGCCGGCGTGTATCCGCACGCGGCCATGCACGTCCCGGTGGCCACCGTGACCGCGGCACGCGAGCACGCTGCCCGCGTCGGGGCGGACGCACTGATCTGCGCCGGAGGGGGTTCGACAACCGGGCTCGGTAAGGCGATCGCGCTCGACTCGGATCTCCCGATCATCGCGGTTCCTACCACGTACGCGGGTTCGGAGATGACCCCCATCTGGGGAATGACAGAGGAGTCGGTCAAGAGAACGGGCCGCAACCTGCGCGTCCTACCGCGATCGGTGGTGTACGACCCCACGTTGACCGTTGGTCTGCCGGTTGGCATCTCGGTGACCAGTGGACTCAACGCAGTCGCTCACGCAGTCGAGGCGTTGTACGCCCCCGACGCGTCGCCGGTCCTCTCGCTGATGGCGGCCGAGGGGGTCGCGAAGATGCTGAAGGCGCTTCCCAGAATCGCCGGCGACCCGGCCGATGCCACCGGACGCTCGGACGCGTTGTACGCGGCGTGGTTGTGTGGGGCCGTCCTCGGCGCCACCACCATGGGGTTACACCACAAGCTCTGCCATATTCTCGGAGGCACTTTCGACCTCCCGCACGCCGAGACGCATGCGATCGTGTTGCCGTACGTGATGGCATTCAACCTACAGTCGTCACCGGATGCGCTGCGGGCCATGGAGAAGGCGACCGGGAGCGATTCGCCTGCCACTGCCGTGCGCAAGCTGGAACGATCGCTGGATGTGCCGCCGTCGCTCGCAGCGATCGGGATGCCCGAAGACGGCATCGACGAGGTGGTCCGTCAAGCGGTAGACGCGCCCTACAGCAATCCGCGCCCGGTCACCGAGTCCGACCTCGTCGGGCTGCTCGAGGCGGCGTTCTGCGGGAGCGAGCCCGAATGAGCAGCGTGGAAGCGTCGACGCTCGACGAAGAGGTTGCGGACACCGGCGTCATGACGCTCAGCGTTGGCCGTGACCAGATGACGGTGAAACCCTTCGTCCATCGGCAGGCTCCTGCACCCATCGGCCCCGTCGATCTGCGCGTGCGTCTGGCGTTCGTCGGGATCTGCGGCACCGACGCGGAGATCCTGCACGGGCGTCTGCCCGACACCTTTCGGATCAATTACCCCCATTCGTTGGGTCACGAATGGTCCGGAGTGGTCGAGGCGGTCGGTGAGCACGTCACGGGTTTTCGTCGGGGTGACCGTGTCCTGGGACATGGTCATCTGGGCGGGAACGATTGGTTCGGAGTCACTCACGACGGGGCTGCGGCTGAGGTGTTCACCGTACCTGCGGCTATGTGTTTTCATGTCCCGGACGTCACGTCAATGCTGAGTGCCGCGGTGATCGAGCCGTTCGCGTGCGTGTTGCAGGCGTTGACCACGGCCGGCGGCGTCAGCGCCGCCGACACCGTGCACGTCCACGGTCTCGGCGCGATCGGGCTCACCACCCTCATGCAGTGCCGTCACGCGGGCGCACAGGTGATCGTGTTCGACCCGAGCCCCCTCCGTCGCCAACGGGCGCTCGACCTCGGTGCGGTAGGTGCTATCGACCCGCTCGTCGGGGAGGTCCCCGACTTGGCCGCCGCGGTCGATGGTCGTCCCGATGCCGATCTCGTCGTGGAGGCATCAGGAAACGCCTACGCGCAGGCGAACGCCCTCGAGGGCGCCGCCAATCTTGGCCGCGTCATCCTCATGGGGGTCTCCCGCCCGCAGGCCGTACCCGCTCGACTCGGCCTGATTCAGGAACGCGGCCTTGTGGTCCGGACATCGGTCGGTGCGCCCGCCGCGGTCTGGCCGGCGGCGATTCGTCATGTGCGCAACAGCCGTATCGACCTGTCCGCCATCGTGTCGGAGGTCTTCCCGCTGTCGCGGGGAGTCGAAGCGCTGGCCGCCGCCCAAGACACCACCACCCATGTGAAAGTCATGCTCGCGCCGGACGATCCCGATCCTGCGCGTGCGATTTCCGCCGAACTCGAGGAGAGCGCTCCATGAAAACCACCATCAACAAGGACATCCTGGCCACATGCTGGACATGGGCGGGCGACGCAGCTCCCGCGCGTGGTGACGAGACCAGCCCGGTGGAGATAGGTCGGCGCATCGAAGCCGTGGCAGAGGCCGGCTGGCAGGGAGTGGGCCTTGTGCACGCGGACCTCACGACCATCGGTGCTGGTATCGGCCTACCCAAACTCAAGGAAATACTCGACGCCAACGACATCACGATCGTCGAACTCGAGTTCATCACCAACTGGTGGGCCGACGGTGAGGTGAAGCGAGAGTCGGACCGGGTGCGTGACGAGTTGTTCGAGGCCGCGGCGATCCTCGGTGCCCGCACGGTCAAGACGGGCGCGGAGTTGCAGTCCTTCGGGGCCACCACCGGCAGTGTGTCGCTGGACGTGTTCGCCGAGAAGTTCGACGTACTCGCAGATGTGGCGGGAAGCCACGGCGTCAGGGTCGCTCTGGAGCCGATGCCGATGTCGAACATCACGACCATCGACGCTGGCTCCGACTTCATCCGCACGGTCGGCAACCGGCACGGGGGACTGGTCGTGGATACCTGGCATGTGGCCCGCGGCGGAACGGATTTCGGCCGCCTCCCGGAGATTCTTCCGATGGAGCATGTCTTCGTCGTGGAACTGGACGACGCCCCTGCCGAACCGGTTGGCACCCTGTGGGATGACACATGCGATCGTCGGCAGAACCCCGGCGAGGGCCAACTCGACACGGTCCGCTTCGTCGAGGAAATGGTTCGCGCCGGCTGGAAGGGACATTGGGGCGTGGAGATCATCGCCGAGGCGCAACGTCGGCTGCCAGTCGAGCAAGCGGTGCAGCGCACCGCGGCGGCCACCCGGGATGTCCTCAGCGCAGCAGAGAAGAATCTCGCATGACGACGACCGACATGCTGATCCGGTCCTTGGAGGACCGGCGATATGACGCGATCACCTCAGGCGACTTCGATTCGTTCGCGGCGCTCGCCCATCCGAGTTTGGTCTACACGCACTCCAATGGTGCCACGGACACGCTCGAGTCCTATATGGACAAGTGCAGCAAGGGATTCTACGTCTACCACCAGGTCGATCATCCGATTGACTTCATCCGCATCGTCGGCGACGTCGCACTGGTGGTCGGAGAGATGAACGCGGCGATCACCGCAGGGGGCGTCGAGAAGGTACTTCGTAACCGGTGCCTCGCCGTGTGGAAGGTACTCGACGGCGAGTGGAAGCTGCTGGCCTACCAACCAACCCCGATCTGATCGGGCTCTACCAATCTAGGAAAGAAGGGTCTCATCATGGAGACAGGACTCGGCGGCAAGGTGGTCGTCATCACCGGCGGCGCCTCGGGTATCGGCGCTGCGAGCGCGCGTGCGTTCGCAGCCGAAGGCGCTAAGCTCGCCGTCGTCGACCGAGATGCGGCGGGACTGGAGAAACTCGCCGATGAACTCGGCGCGTCGATGAGTTTTGCGGTCGCTGATCTCGCGACATCGGAAGGCGTCACCACCGGTATCGACGAGGCCCTTGCGCCCTACGACGGCCACGTCGATGTGTTGTTCAACAACGTGGGTGCGGGAAGCCTCGGTCTGTTCGACACACTGACAGATCAGGATTGGGTCGACACCCTGCAGTTGAACTTTCTCAGTCAGGTGCGTGCCGCCACCCACCTGTTGCCGCGCATGCGAGAGGCGAAGTCGGGGGTTATCGTCAACAACGCTTCGGACCTGGGCCGTCAACCGATTGTTGGTGGACCGGACTACGCGGCCTCGAAAGCGGCGATCCTCTCGTTCACCACGTCGCTCGCAAAGTCCGAGGGACCGTATATCCGGGTCAACGCCGTGGCGGCCGGTGCGACGATGTCCCCGATGTGGTCTATGCCCGGAGGGCTGGCAGATACCTTCGCGGCCATTCATCAGGTTTCGCGCGACGAATCGATCGAGGCCGAGATGCGGTCTCGAGCTCTACCCCTCGCCCGGATCGGCCAGCCTCACGAAGTGGCGAATGTCGTGGTGTTCCTTGCGTCTGACCTCGCGTCGTATGTCACGTCGAGTGTTTACGGAGTCGACGGCGGCTCGATCGGCAGCATCGTCTGACGGCGCCTGCGTGGCCGCAGTCGCAAAGTAGTTGCTTGCGCCCTCTATTGCGCTATGAAACGATATAGCAGGCGCGTGCAACTAAATGTGCGCCAGCGCCCGCACCACGTACGCATCACTCACCTCGATCCAGTGGTGCGTCGACACAACCAACGTCAGGAGACCGAATCGATGTCGGAACTGTTCGTCCCGCTGACCATCGGCGACATGACCATGCCGAATCGTGTGGTGATGTCCCCCCTCACCCGCTGCCGCGCGGGGGAGGGGCGGGTACCCACCGAGCTGATGGCGACCTACTACGCCCAGCGAGCCGGAGCCGGCCTCATCATCAGTGAGGCGACGGTGGTCAGCGCACAAGGCGTCGGCTACCGCAACACGCCGGGGATCTGGTCGGACGAGCAGGTCGAGGGGTGGCGACAGGTCACCAGCGCCGTCCACTCCGCCGGAGGGCGCATCTTCCTGCAGCTGTGGCACGTCGGTCGCATCTCGGATCCCGAATTGCTCGACGGCGAACTCCCGGTGGCGCCCAGCGCCATCGCGGCGGCCGGACGCGTCCGGCAATTGCGTCCGCACCGGCCATACCCGACGCCTCGTGCGCTCGATACGGCCGAAATCCCTTCCATCGTGGATGATTTCCGCCGTGGTGCGGTGAATGCCAAGGCGGCCGGATTCGACGGCGTCGAAGTGCACGCAGCCAACGGCTATCTCATCGACCAGTTCCTCCAGGACAGCACCAACAAGCGGACCGACCACTATGGCGGCAGCATCGAGAACCGATCGCGATTCCTGCTCGAGATCGTCGACGCGGTCGCCTCTGTGTGGGGCGCCGACAATGTGGGTGTGCACCTGCGGCCGCGGGGCGAGGAGCACGACATGGGCGACAGCGACCCGCGCGCGCTCTTCACGCACGTCGCAGCCGAGTTGCGTGATCGGGGCGTCGGTTTCCTGTTCATCCGCGAGATCGAAGCAGCGGATAGTGTCCTGCCGCGCATCAAGGAGACGTTCGGCGGCCCGGTGTTCGCGAACGAGGAGATGTCTTCTGACGACGCGGAACGCATGCTGCGCGATGGTGTGGCCGACGCAGTGGCATTCGGCCGGGACTTCATCGCCACGCCGGACCTGCCGGAGCGCCTTGCCGCCGGCGCGCCGTTGAACACCCCCGATCCGTCGAGCTTCTACGGTGGCGGTGCTGCAGGGTACGTCGATTATCCCGTGCTCAGCGAGGTGTGACCTCGCGTCGGCCGATCGGTGGGCTTTCGCCTGCGTATGATGGGCCATCGGGCGAAAGGAGTCGCGAATGGCGTTCTCTGACGACGCGGTTGAGGTGCGCGCACAGGGATGGCGTGCGCTGACTGCGTTTCACCACCTGGTCGAGGACAAGCTGGAAGCTGCTCTGCAATCGGGTACGAACCTGTCCGTGGTCGAGTACAGCGTGCTCGATGTCCTGAGCCGCCAGCACGGGGAACTGCATATGCGAATGCAGCAACTCGCGCGCGCGACAGCGCTCTCGACGAGCGCCACCACCCGTCTCGTGAATCGGCTCGAAACGCGCGGTTTGCTGGCGCGGTTCATCTGTGTGGACGACCGGCGGGGGATCTACACCGAGTTGACCCGCGACGGTCAGCGCCTGCTGGAGCAGGCCCGTCCTGCCTACGACGAGGCACTGCAGACTGCGCTGGAGGAGGCGGCCGCCGTGCCCGAGCTGGCGCCTCTGGTCGACATGTTCGGAGATTTACACGCGGCACTGTGAGATCCGCGGCAACGCGCGACCATCGGATCTCCTCGTGGGCTGGTCTCGCCATGTCCTCGCCCAGCGGCTAGTGACCTGCGGCTCGGGTTTATTCGGTCGGCTGATCGGTGGCGATCTGGGTCTCCTCGGCAACCTGTCCGGACACCGCGAGCAGCAGTTGCCGCACGGCCATCGCGCGACGGAACGACGCGCCGCTCAGCTCGTCGAGCGCGCACTCCGGATCGGCGGGCGGACCCAGATGTGTGCAGCCACGCGGACATTCCTCGATGGCGTCGCGGAGATCGTCGAAGGCGTCGACGATGTCGTCGGGTCCGACGTGTGCGAGGCCGAACGACCGGATGCCCGGAGTGTCGACCACCCATCCCTGCTCCGCCGACCGCGAACCGGGCAGCGGAAGGGCCACCGACTGGGTGGACGTGTGGCGCCCCTTGCCGACGCCGGACACCTCGCCGGTGGCCCGTTCTGCCTCCGGCACAAGACGATTCACCAATGTCGACTTGCCGACCCCGGAATGCCCGATCAGCGCCGTGACGTGTCCGTCGAGGATCTCGCTGACCGCATCGATCGGGTCGTCACGCCCGGCGAGGACGATGGGCAGCCCGAGGTCGTCGAACGCGCCGGCGAACTCGGCCGGGTCGGCCAGATCCGATTTGGTGAGGCACAGGATCGGTGTGAGCCCGCCGACGTAGGCGGCGGCGAGGGCGCGTTCGACGAACCCGGTCCGCGGCGGCGGGTCGGCGAGCGCGGTGACGATCAGCAGCTGGTCGGCGTTGGCCACCACGATGCGTTCATACGGGTCGGTGTCGTCGGCGGTGCGGCGCAGCACGGTCGTACGGTCGGCCACTCGCACGATTCGCGCCAGCGTGTCCGGGCGTCCCGTCAGATCCCCGACGACAGAGACCTCGTCGCCGACGACGACCGGCGTCCGGCCCAGTTCACGAGCCCGCATCGCGACCACGGGTCGACCGGGGTCACCGTCGAGCACGCAGCCCCAGCGGCCGCGGTCGACGGAGATTACCATGGCGTCGACCGCGTCGTCATGGCTGGGTCGTTGTTTGGTGCGTGGTCGGCTGCCCTTGCCGGGACGTATCCGGACGTCGGACTCGTCGTAGCTCGAGGCGCGCCGGCTCACGTCAGGGATGCCCGATCATCTTCTGCCACATGCCCGGAAAGTCCGGCAGCGTCTTCTGCGTGGTCTCCACATCGGCGACGGTGACACCCTGCACCACCAGGCCGACGAGCGCTCCGGCGGTGGCCATCCGGTGGTCGGCGTAGGACTCCCACACCCCGCCGTGCATGGTCGCCGGTGCGATCCGCAGTCCGTCGTCGGTCTCGGTGCAGTCGCCGCCGAGCCGGTTGATCTCGGTGGTCAGGGCGGCCAGGCGGTTGGTTTCGTGGCCGCGCAGGTGCGCGATACCCGACAACACCGACTCGCCGTCGGCGAGCGCGCACAGCGCGGCGATGGTGGGGGTCAACTCGCCGATGGCACGCAGGTCGATGTTGATGCCGGTCAACTTCTCCGGGCCGCGGACGGTCAGGTCGCCGCCGGAATGATCGATGGCGCAACCCATCTCGGCAAGGACGTCGACGATCTGGGCGCCGGGTTGGGTGGTGGCCGACGGCCAGCGCGGCACCGTCACCGACCCGTTCGTGACGGCTGCGGCGGCGAGGAATGCTGCGGCGTTCGACAGGTCCGGCTCGATGTCACGGTCAAGCGCAGCGATCGTCGACGACGACACCTGCCACGTCTCGGGGTTCGGGTGTTGCACGACGACACCCGATTCGGCCAGCATGTCGACGGTCATGTCGATGTGCGGCATCGACGGGACCGGCGGGCCGACGTGGCGCACCGTGACACCGTCGTCGAATCGGGCCGCCGACAGCAGCAGACCCGACACGAACTGCGACGACGCCGACGCGTCGATGGTGACCTCGCCGCCGGGCGCGGCGCCGGTGCCGTCGATGGTGAACGGCAGTCGTTCTCCGCTGACAGCGACACCGAGGTCGCGCAGCGCGTCGAGGATGGTGGACAGCGGGCGGGTACGGGCCTGTTCGTCGCCGTCGAACGTGACGGTTCCGGTCGCGAAGGCGGCCACCGGCGGCAGGAACCGCATGACGGTGCCGGCCAGGCCGCAATAGACGTCGGCGCCGCGCATGGTCCGGGGGGTGATCAGCACCGTGGTCTCGTCGTCGGGATCGACCTGCACACCGGTGCCGAGGCCGCTGAGCCCGCTGAGCATGAGATTGGTGTCGCGGCTGCGCAGCGCGCCGCGCACGGTGGAGGGACCGTCCGCGAGGGCCGCCAGGATGAACGCCCGATTGGTGATCGACTTCGAGCCGGGCAGCTCCACGGTGGCCTCGACCGGCGACGTCACGGTGGGCGCACCCCAGATACTCATGCGGTCCAGTCTGTCATGGTCGATCGCCCGGTCACCGTGCCTGCTGTCACCGGGTCGCCGCGGTCACCGGGTGTCCCGCCGCAGCGGGTGATCGGCGGGGATCTCCACGAGGATGATCGTCCGGCCGTCGGGGTCGGCGATGTGCATCTCGACGAGGCCCCAGGGTTCGGTGCGGGCCTCCCGCACGATGTCGACGTCGGCTGCGCGGAGCTCGGTTTCTGCGGACGACATGTCGCGGACCTGTAGCCACAGCGCGGCGTCGGCGCCTCCGCCGGTCCCCACGTCGTCGCTCATGTGTGCGGGCACCTCGATCAGCCCGTTGCCCGCATGGAACACCACCCCACCCGGATACTCCCGGGCCACGGCGAGCTTCAGCCGGTGTCGGTAGAACGTCTGCAGCCGCTCGGGATCGGCCGACCGCAGCAGGACCCGGCTGCTCAGAACCTCCACGCCTACTGTCCGTCGGTCGACCCGTCGGTGCCGCCCACCGCGTGGCCCCGATTGATGTCGTGGCCGTGCCGGGAGGCCTCGTAGATCGCCTTCTCCTTGGCGATCCGGGCGGTCTCGCCGATGGCCTTGGCGTCACCGAAGGCGAACGCCGAGTCGTGCGGGTACTCGTGCGGTTTGTCCGGGTCGTCGTCGATGAGGGCGTCGGCCGGATGGTGATCGTCGCGGGGGCTGTCGGACATGAACCAACGATAAACCGAGATGGCCCCTCATAGGGGTTACCCGAGTAGGGGTTACCCGAGCAGGGTCAGGAACCGCGCCTGGTGAACCCGCCGTCGGTGTGCGAGTCCCACGTCTCGAACAAGCGGAGGACCTTGGGGTCACCCTGCTCCTTGATCCAGTCGCACAGGTCTTTCGGCGCCGACGGGTTGGTGACGATGAACGGATGCAGATCCGGATCGTGTTCGGCGAGGTAGCGCAGGGTGTCCGGCGGCGAATCCGGGTCGGCGGCGGCGAGCGCGTCGCGCGGATCGAACGCGGCGGCACGGATCGAGTCCGAGGCGGCGAGGTTCGCACCGGTCGGGTCGGCGACCTCGATCTCGCCGGTGTTGTGGTAGTCGACCGGGTCGGGTGAGGTGCTGCGGGTGTTCAGCAACAGGTTGAGCAGGATGGCGGTCAGGGCGCCGGCGGAGATGCCGGAGTGGAAGATGGTCTGGAACCAGTCCGGGAACTGGTGATACAGATCCAGCGACACGTTGACCGGCGCGTCGCCCAGGTCGCGGTTGGTGTAGTAGAGCTTCGCCTCGGTCAGCATCGCCACACCCACCGAGATGGCCACGACCAGCACGTTGGTGTTGTTGAACTTGACCTTGCTCAGCGTCCGCACACCGCTGGCGGCGACCATGCCGAACAGCGCGACACCGGCGCCGCCGAGCACCGGCATCGGGATGCCTTCGACGACGGCCGCCATCTTCGGCAGCAGTCCGAGGATCACCAGGATGATGCCCGCGCAGGTGGCGACGTGACGGGTCTTGACGCCGGTGATCGCCACGAGGCCGACGTTCTGCGCGAACGCGGTGTACGGGAAGGTGTTGAAAACACCGCCGAGCACTGTTCCGAGGCCGTCGGCGCGCATACCGTCGGCGAGTTTCTGCGGCGTGATCTTCTTGTCGACGATCTCACCGACCGCGACGATGTCGCCGGTCGTCTCGGTCATGATCACCAGCGCCACGATGATCAGAGCGATGATCGAGGAGATCTCGAAGGTCGGCGCACCGAATTGGAAGGGCTGGGGGATGCCGATCCAGGGGTTCTCGCCGACGGCATCCCAGTTCGCCATCCCGAAGGGCAGCGAGACCAGCGTGCCGACGACCAGGCCGATCAGCACCGAGACGCGTTTGATCGGGCCCGGTGCGAACCGTTCCAGCGCGATGATCACCGCGAGGGTGAAGAAGCCGAAGGCGATGGCCTTGGGTTCGCCGAAGTCCTCGCCGGCCGCGGTGCCGCCGCCGAACCAGCCCGCGGCGACGCGCATCAGCGAGACGCCGATGATGAGGATGATGGTGCCGGTCACCAGCGGCGGGAAGAACCGGATCAGTTTCCCGACGACGGGTGCGGCCAGGATCATGAACAGGCCGCAACAGATCACCGATCCGTAGATCGCGGTGATGCCGTGGCTCTGACCGATGGTGATCATCGGCCCGACGGCGGCGAACGTGACGCCCTGCATCAGGGGCAGCCGCACACCGAATCGCCAGAAACCGACCGCCTGCAGGATCGTCGCGATACCGGCGACGAACAGGTCGGCCATGATCAGGTGGACGATGTCCCCCTGTTCGAGCTGACCCGCGCTGACCATCGCTCCGCCGACGATCAGCGGCACCGCGACGGCGCCGGCGTACATCGCGAGAACGTGCTGGATACCAAGGGGGAGGAGCTTGGCCAACGGCGGTATCTCATCCACCGGATGAGGTGTCGTCTTGCCGCGCTTGATCGTGTCGAGAACCGCCATATGCAGTGTGTACGAGCCGGTCGTTTCCGTTGTGGCGCAATCGTATGACGGTGATGTTTCGGCGAAGATATATCGTGCGGCACGTCGTCGCGCCGGCGCGCGCACAATGGTGCGATGGCACGTCAGACGAGTCGGCGAAGTGCGGGTCTGTTGCTGTATCGGCGGGTGGACGGGGGCCCGGACCGTGGCGCAGACGGCGGCATCGAGGTGCTGATCGCGCATCCCGGCGGGCCGCTGTGGGCGCGCAAGGACGCGGGCGCCTGGTCGATCCCGAAAGGTCTGTACGAACTCGACGAGACACCGCTGGCGACGGCGCGTCGTGAGTTCGCCGAGGAGATGGGCAGCCCGCCGCCCGACGGGCCGGTCATCGAACTCGGCGAGGTGACGCTGAAGAGCGGCAAGGTGGTCACCGGGTTCGCGATCGAAGGTGATTTCGACGTGAAGACGCTGGTCAGCAACACCTTCGAGATGCAGTGGCCGCCGCGGTCCGGACGGTTTCAGGAGTTCCCCGAGATCGATCGCGCCGAGTGGGTCGACCCCGCGACCGCGCGCTCGGCGCTCAATCCCGCCCAAGCGGCGTTCGTCGACCGTCTCCTGTCGGCGTTGTGATCGGTGCCGAACCCGATGAGGGTGCCCTGACTTCAGCGAATACTGAGGTTTGGGTTGACGCCGGGCGGAACCGGCGCAGACTGGACACCATCACGGCCCTGTGATGCGGAACACAGCCCTGTCCGCTGAATCGAGGATGTGTACATGAAAGACGTCCTGCCCGTGCTGGTGGAACGCTGGCGCAACGGCGAGACGGTCGGATTGACGACCGTCGTGGCGACCTTCGGATCGGCCCCGCGGCAGCCGGGGGCCGCGATGCTGCGGCTGGAGGACGGCACGGTCGTCGGGTCGGTGTCGGGCGGGTGTGTCGAAGGGGCCGTGTACGAACTCGCCGGTGAGGCGATGCGGACGGGACGGCCGACCGCCGAGCGGTACGGGATCGCCGACGACGACGCCTTCGCCGTCGGCCTCACCTGCGGCGGCACCCTCGACGTGTTCTGCGAACCGGTGACCGCGACGACCTGGCCCGCACTCGACCAGCTCGCCGACGCCGTCGCGGCACGACGGCCCGTGGCGACTGCGACCGTGACCTCCTCGGCGCACGCGGACCCACCGGTGGGCGGTCATCTCGTCGTCACGCCCGACGGTGTGGGCGGCACGCTCGGCGACGCGGACCTCGACCGCGTGGTGGCGGAGGATGCGCGGGGTCTGCTGGACCTGGGGGAGTCGACGACGCTGCGGTACGGCGCCGGCGGGCTCCGGACAGGTGAGGACATCGCGGTGTTCGTCAACAGCTTCGCCCCGCCGCCGCGGCTGATCGTGTTCGGAGCGGTCGACTTCGCCGCGGCCGTCGCGGAGGCGGGTGCCGCGCTCGGCTACCACGTGACCGTGTGCGATGCCCGCGGTGTGTTCGCCACGCGGCACCGGTTCCCCGCCGCCGACGAGGTCGTCGTGGACTGGCCCCATCGCTACCTGCGCAACGAACTGGCGGCCGGCCGGGTCGACTCGCGGGCGGCGATCTGCGTGCTCACCCATGACCCGAAGTTCGACGTACCGGCATTGCGGGCGGCGTTCGAGACACCGCCGGGCGTCTACATCGGCGCCATGGGTTCGCGGCGCACCCACGAGGACCGCCTGCGCCGGCTACGCGACGACGGGGCAACCGAGGCCGACCTCGCTCGGCTGCACTCGCCGATCGGCCTCGACCTCGGCGCACGGACCCCCGCCGAGACCGCGGTCTCCATCGTCGCCGAGATCATCGCCGTCCGACGCGGCGGCAGCGGGATCAACCTCACCCGCCTCGCCGACCACATCCATCCCGACGTCGTCCGCAGCCCCGTCAGCTCGCCCTAGAGGAGACATCATGCAGGTTCCGGCACCCTTCGAGTACGAGCGCGCGACCAGTGTCGACGACGCCATCGGACTGCTCGGCCGGCTCGGCGACGAGGCGCGGCTCATCGCCGGCGGGCACAGCCTGCTGCCGATGATGAAGCTGCGTCTGGCCACCCCCGAGTACCTGATCGACATCAACGACCTGCACGACGAACTCGGCTACATCCGCTTCACCGACGACGACGTGCGTATCGGCGCGCTGACCCGCCACTGCGAACTCCTGGCCAACGAACCACTGTTCGAGGCCTTCCCCATCTTCCGCGACGCGGAGAAGGTGATCGCCGACCCGGTGGTCCGCAATCGCGGGACTCTCGGCGGATCGCTGTGTCAGGCAGACCCTTCCGAGGATCTGTCCAGTGTGTGCACCACCCTCAACGCGAGCTGCGTCATCCGCGGCGCCGACGGCGAGCGAGTGGTCACCATGGAGGAATTCCATCGCGGTCCGTACGAGACCGCGGTCGAACAGAACGAGATGCTCACCGAGGTGCGGATTCCGATCCGGGCCGGTGGCTCGAGCGCCTACGAGAAGGTGGAACGACGGGCCGGGGACTGGGCGGTCGTCGCCGCGGGTGCGGCCTTGTGGCTGGCCGACGGCGTGGTCGCCGATGCCCGGGTGGGGCTGGCGGCGGTGGGCGCCAACACCACCGGGATTCCGGCGATCTCGGAGGCGCTGCGCGGTCGGCCGCCGACCGAGGACGCGTGGACCCGCGCGGGCGAGATCGCCGCGCAGGCATGTGAGCCGGTCACCGACGGCCGCGGAACCGTCGAGTACAAACGGCATCTCGCCGACGAACTGACCCGCCGGGCGCTGCGGCGCAGTGCCCGGCGACTCGGCATCGACGCCACCGCGGGCGCCGGAACCTGAACTCCCGACAGCCCTGACCCAGAGGAGAATTCGATGCAAGTGACGATGACCGTCAACGGCGAATCGGTGTCCCGGGACGTCGAGCCGCGCCTGCTGCTGGTGCATTTCCTCCGTGACCATCTCGCTCTCACCGGGACCCACTGGGGCTGCGACACCAGCAACTGCGGCACGTGTGTGGTGCAGATCGATGGGCGGCCGGTGAAGTCGTGCACCGTTCTCGCCGTCATGGCCGGCGGGCACGAGGTGCGCACCGTGGAGGGGCTGGAGCAGGGCACCACCCTCGACCCGCTGCAGCAGGGATTCATGGAATGCCATGGGCTGCAATGCGGTTTCTGCACACCCGGCATGCTGATGACCGCGCGGGCACTGCTCGACGAGAACCCCGATCCCAGCGAGGACGAGATCCGGGAGGCGATCAGCGGTCAGATCTGCCGCTGCACCGGCTACACCACCATCGTGCGGTCGGTGCAGTGGGCGGCCCGGCATGCCGGGGACGCAGCCGATACCGAAGGAGCGGTCCGATGACTCTCACGACACCTCCCGAACCCGCTGCGGCGGATCTCGTCGACAACAACCAGAAACCGGTCGGCTACGGGCGGATGCTCCGCAAGGAGGATCCGCGCTTCATCCGCGGCCTCGGCCGATACGTCGACGACGTCCAGCTGCCCGGCATGCTGCACATGGCGATCCTGCGGTCGCCCGTGGCCCACGCCCGGATCGTCAACGTCGACACCACGGCGGCCGAGGCGCTGCCGAAGGTCAAGGCCGTCATCACCGGGGAGACGCTGAAAGGGCTGGGCCTGGACTGGATGCCGACGCTGTCGGGCGACGTCCAGGCGGTGCTCGCCACCGACAAGGTCCGCTTCCAGGGGCAGGAGGTCGCCGCGGTCGTCGCCGAAGATCGCTACACGGCACGGGATGCCCTCGAACTCATCGACATCGACTACGACATCCTCGACCCGGTGCATGATGTGCGCAAGGCCCTGGAACCCTCGGCGCCGGTGATCCGCGACGACCTCGACGGCAAGACCGACAATCACATCTTCGACTGGGAGACCGGCGACAAGGCGGCCACCGATGCCGTGTTCGCCGAGGCCGAGGTGGTCGTCACCCAGGACATGGTCTACCCGCGCGTGCATCCCGCGCCGATGGAAACCTGCGGTGCGGTGGCCGATTTCGATAGGGTTGATGGCAAGCTCACCCTCTGGTCCACCTCGCAGGCGCCGCACGCCCACCGCACCCTGTACGCCATCGTCGCCGGCATCCCCGAACACAAGATCCGGGTGATCTCCCCGGACATCGGCGGCGGATTCGGCAACAAGGTACCGATCTACCCGGGATACGTCTGCGCGGTCGTCGGGTCGATTGTGACGGGCAAGCCGGTGAAATGGATGGAGGACCGCACCGAGAACCTGACGAGCACCGGATTCGCCCGCGACTACGTGATGCGCGGCGAGATCGCCGCCACCCGCGACGGCCGCATCCTGGCCATCCGCAGCAACGTGCTCGCCGATCACGGCGCCTTCAACGGTGTCGCCGCGCCGGTGAAGTACCCCGCCGGCTTCTTCGGAGTCTTCACCGGCAGTTACCAACTCGAGGCCGCGCACTGCGCGATGACCGCGGTCTACACCAACAAGGCGCCCGGCGGCGTGGCGTACGCGTGCTCGTTCCGGATCACCGAGGCGGTCTACTTCGTCGAACGCCTGGTGAACTGTCTCGCCGCCGAACTCGGCATGGACCAGATCGCCCTGCGGCGCAAGAACTTCATCCAACCCGACCAGTTCCCGTACACCACCAAGACCGGGTGGGTCTACGACTCCGGTGACTACGACGCGGCGATGACCGAGGCGATGCGGATCGCCGACTACGACGGACTTCTTGCGGAGCAGGCCGCGAAACGCGAGCGCGGCGAGTTGATGGGCATCGGGGTGGCGTTCTTCACCGAGGCGGTCGGCGCCGGCCCCCGCAAGGACATGGACATCCTGGGTCTGGGCATGGCCGACGGGTGTGATGTGCGTGTACATCCCACGGGCAAGGCGGTGGTTCGGCTGTCGGTGCAGTCGCAGGGGCAGGGCCACGAAACCACCTACGCGCAGATCGTCGCCGAGGAACTCGGCATCGCGCCCGACGACATCGACGTGGTCCACGGCGACACCGACAACACGCCCTTCGGATTGGGTACCTACGGCAGTCGGTCCACCCCGGTGTCCGGCGCGGCTGCGGCGATGGCCGCACGCAAGATCAGGGACAAGGCGAAACTCATCGCGTCGGGCATGCTCGAGGTGTCGGTGGCCGACCTCGAGTGGCAGAAGGGGAGTTTCGGGGTCAAGGGTGACCCGGGTACGTCGGTGACGATCGCGGAGATCGCGATGGCCGCACACGGTGCCGGTGATCTTCCGCCCGGTGTCGAGGGCGGGCTGGACGCATCGGTGGTCTACAACCCGGCCAACCTCACGTACCCGTTCGGTGCCTACATCTGCGTGGTCGACATCGACCCCGACACCGCGGTCGTGAAGGTGCGCAGGTTCGTCGCCGTCGACGACTGCGGCACCCGGATCAATCCGATGATCATCGAAGGTCAGGTGCACGGCGGATTGACCGACGGCGTCGGGATGGCGCTGATGGAGGTGATCGAGTTCGACGAGTCCGGCAACTGCCTCAACGGCTCGCTCATGGACTATCTGATCCCGACCGCTCTCGAGGTGCCGCACTGGGAGACGGGGTACACGGTGACACCGTCGCCGCATCATCCGATCGGCGCCAAGGGGGTCGGGGAGTCGGCGACGGTCGGTTCACCACCGGCGGTGGTGAACGCCGTGATCGACGCGCTGGCGCCCTACGGGATCCGGCACGCCGACATGCCGCTCACCCCATCACGGGTGTGGGAGGCGATGCAAGGACGGGCGCGGCCGCCGATCTGACCCCGACCCGCGCGTGAACTGCGACGAGAGGAAGCCGTCATGACACCCGACGATCGGAGATCGCTGGCCGAGTTGGCCGCCGACTACGCGGGACAACGGATTCCGTTCGCGCACGCAACCGTGGTGCGCGCTGCGCAGCCGACGTCGGCACATCCGGGTGATCATGCGCTGGTGACAGCCGACGGTCGGATGGACGGCTTCGCCGGCGGTCAGTGTGCGGCGGAGTCGGTGCGCCTCGCCGCCGTCGACGCGATCACCGAGGGCCACGGGGTCCTGCTGCGGATTCTGCCGGGTGACGCCGAGCCCTACCCCGAGGCACCCGGCGCGCGAGTGGCGGTCAATCCCTGCCTGTCCGGCGGGGCCCTGGAGATCTTCATCGAACCGGTGCTACCACCGCCGGTCGTGCACGTCGTCGGGGACACACCCATCGCTCGGGGCGTCGTCGACCAGGGGCGGCTGCTGGGTTTCGACATCGCCCAGGTGGGCGGCGATGAGCTCGAGGGTGCGGATCGTGATGGGTTCGGTGGTGCGGTCGCCGCGATCGTCGCGACCCATGGTGGAGACGAGAGCGGGATGATCCGCCGGGCTTTGGATTCCGGCGTCCCGTTCGTCGGGTTGGTGGCCAGTCGGAAGCGTGGCGCCGCGGTGCTGGACGCGATGGGTCTGACGACCGCAGAGCGCGAACGTGTGCACACGCCGGTCGGCCTCGACATCGGTGCCCGCACCCCGGCCGAGATCGCGCTGTCGGTGTTCGCGGAGTTGGTGGCCGCCGTCCGCCGTGACGGGCTCGCCGGGTCGGGCGCGGCGGCGCGGCGGGAGATCGACCCGATCTGCGGGATGACCATCCTCGTCGCCGACGACACCCCGGAGCACGTCGACGACACCGGCCGACATTGGTTCTGCTGTACGGGATGCCGCGACACCTTCATCGCCCGTTCCGCCGGTGGTCTGCAGGCGGCCCGATGACAGCACCGGTGTGCGCCGTGGTGCTCGCGGCAGGCGGATCCCGTCGCCTGGGGCGTCCGAAACAGTTGCTGCCCTATGCGGGGACGACGTTGCTGGGTGCGACGCTCGACACCGTGCGGAACCAGGGTTTCGACCAGATCATCGTCACCCTCGGCGCGTTCGCCGACGGCATCGTCGAGCAGGTGGATCTGCGTGGTGTCACCGTGGTGCGCAACGATGTTCATCGATCGGGCTGCTCGTCGTCGATCCGCCGGGCGGTCGGAGTCCTCGACCCCGCCGCCGACGGCGCCGTGCTGCTCCTGGGCGATCAGCCCGGGATCAGCCGGACAGCGGTTCGGGCGTTGCTGGCTGCGGCACCCGGAACGCGCCTCGGTGCCGTCCGCTATCGCGACGGTCTCGGCCATCCGTTCTGGCTGGGGCGCAGCATCTTTCCCGACATCGAGCAATTGCATGGCGACAAAGGGGTCTGGAAGCTCATCGACGCGGCCGGTCCCGCGCTCGTCACCGTCGACATCGACGAGGACACCCCACTCGATGTCGACACCGAAGAGGACTACCGCAGGCTTGTCGAGCGGTCCGCCGAGGTGCGTCTGCGATGAGCGGTGCCCGGCTGTTCGACTCGCCTGAGCAGGTCACGCGGGATCTCGATGCCGTCGACTATCTCGCCGACGAGGGACTGGCGACCGCGCTGTTCCTTGCGACATCGATGGGGATGCCGATTCTGCTGGAAGGTGAACCGGGCGTGGGCAAGACGTCGGCCGCCACAGCTCTCGCGACGGTTCTGGACACCGATCTGATCCGCCTGCAGTGCTATGAGGGCCTCGGGGCCCACGATGCCCTGTACGAATGGAACTATCAGCGTCAACTCCTGGCCATCAAGATGTCCGAGACCCGTGGTCACGCACTCGCCGACGCCGACCTCTACGCGCCCGAGTATCTGTCCGAACGTCCGCTGTTGGCGGCGATCCGACACCGTGGGCCGCGACCGCCGGTGTTGCTGATCGACGAGATCGACCGTGCCGACGACGAATTCGAGGCGCTGCTGTTCGAGTTCCTCGGTGAGGGTGCGGTCACCATCCCCGAGATCGGCACGATTCGGGCCGAGCGGCGTCCGCTGGTCGTGCTCACCTCCAACCGCAGTCGCGAACTGCACGAGGCCCTGCGGCGTCGTTGCCTGTATCACTGGATCGCCTATCCCGGTGCAGCGCAGGTGGCCGCGATCCTGCGGCGGACCGTGCGCGGCGCACCCGAGAGTCTGATCGCCGACGCCTCGGTGTTCGTCGGTCGAGTCCGCGGACTTGACCTGGACAAACCGCCGGGCATCGCCGAGGCGATCGACTGGGTGTCGGCTCTCATCACTCTCGGAGTCGCCGAACTGGTCCCAGCTGCCGTCGCACCGGCGCTCGGCACGCTGGTCAAGACCCCCGACGATCGGGACACCCTGGTGGGCGCGCTCGAGAGCGGGGACGTGCGGTGACCCCATGACCGGCGCACCGGTTCTGGCCCGGGTGGATCGCGCCGCGTTCGCCGCCGGATTCACCGACCGACTCCGCACCGCAGGTGTCCCCGTCGGTCATTCCGATGCGGCAGTGTTCTGCCGCGCTCTCGACGAGTTGCCTCGCGGCCGGGTGTCCGACCGGCGAACGCTGTACTGGTGCGCGCGAATCACGCTGGTGTGCAGACGATCCGATCTCCGAACTTTCGACGCGGTGTTCGCGGCGGTGTTCGACGATGCGGTGTTCTCTCTCGATCCGGTCGCGATGCGCGGCTCGGCGTCTGCTCCACGCGGAGGTCTCGAGCATGCGGCGACCGGCGCCCGGGGCGGTGCCGCGGCAGACTCGGAGGAGGCGGAGTCGGAGGAACTGCCGTGGGCGACCTTGCCCCGGATGTCGGCCGACGGCGATTCCGTCGACGACGAGGCCGGCGCGCCGGTCTGGATCCCGAGGCCGAGCTCGATCGAGTCGATCTCCCGACTGCCGTTCGATCGGCTGGACCCCGATCAACTCCGCCAGGTCGAGGCCTGGCTGGACAGCGCGATCGCCGCTTGGCCGCGGCGCCGGGGCCGTCGTGAGCGACCGCTCGCCGACGGTCGGCGCATCGATCTGCGCCGGACTCTGGCGCGCTCGCGCCACACCGGTTGGGAGGTCGCCGATGTGGTCTACAAGGGACCGACGCCCCGTGACCGACGCGTCGTGATGATCTGCGACGTGTCGCAATCCGTGCAGGCCTACACGCGCGCGTATCTGCACGTCATGCGAGCCCTGTCGCGCCGTGGACGCGGGGAGACCTTCGTATTCGGCACCGGACTGACCCGGATGACGCCGATCCTGGCCAGGTCGTCGGTCGACGACGCGATCGAGGAAGCCGGGGCGAAGGTGGTGGACCGGTTCGGCGGCACCAGGATCGCGGCCAGCCTCGATGCGCTGGTTGCCTCGCGTCATGCCCAGACCTTGCGCGGATCTGTCTGCGTGATCGCCTCCGACGGCTGGGATTCCGATGATCCGGCGCGGATGGACAAGGCGATGTCGCGCATCGCGCGGCGCGCGTTCGCGGTGCTCTGGCTCAACCCGCGGGCCGGCGAGGAGGGATACGAACCCCTGGTGGGCGGGATGGCCGCCGCCCTGCCGTACTGCGATCGGATGGTGCCCGCCGCCACCGTCCACGATCTGGCGGGCGTGGTCACCGCCATCACCGAGCTACGCCGGAGATGATCGCGAATCGCCTCAGTTCCACAGCGTGACATAGACGGCCGGCCGAAAGTTCTTCACCGGAACGCCCGATCCGCGCAGCATCGCCTGCATCGCCTTGGGAGTCGCGACGAACCGCATGAGCTCGCCCGCCGTGCTCGTGGGATCGTGCGCGAGGGTCATCGCGCTCCAGGTCTCGCGGCGATGCACCCCGGTTCCGGTCACCCGGGTGAGCCGTTCGCTACGTAGGTCGGAGTTCACCGCGAACGTCAGGGCCAATGTGAGGCCGGTGCCGCGTTGGGTCTCCTCCCATGCGGCCGCATCGCTCTGGAAGATGCGCTGGCAGTCTTCGGCGACCCCGAGGCGGGACAGCATCTCCGGTATCGCGCCTCGGCTGCCGGCTGCGGATGGGCCGAGATTCCAGGGTGTGCGGGCGAGTTCCTCCGGGCTCACGCGCCGGTCGGCGAGCGGGTGGGACGGCGCGGCCATGACCTCCACGTCGTAGCTCAGGAACTCCTTGACGGCCAGTGCGGGACCGTGCGGTGCCATCTCCGACTCGAGTGGGGTCGGGCCGATGGCGACATCGACCGCTCGGGCGGCGAGCAGGGAGGCGAACCGGTCTGGTGGTTGGACCGTCAACTCGACCTCGAGGTCCTTCGCACGCTTGGTGAACAGGTCGATCAGACCGCCGGCGGCGTGTTCGGCGAACAGGCTCGACGCCGCCAGCCGGATCGTGCGCCGACCACCCGCGGCGGCCTCGACCTCGCTGATCGTTTGATCCTGCAACCCGAGTATTTCCACCGCACGTGCTGCGAGTCGCAATCCGCCCGGCGTGAAGGCCAGCCCCGAGTGCGTCCGGCGAAAGAGCTGATCGCCCAGACTCTTGCGGAGCTGGGCGACGTGCATGGACACCGCCTGCTCGGTCAGGCCGAGCTCGGCGGCCGCCTGCTTGACCGACCCGGTCCGCACAACCGCGACGAAGGCGCGCAACTGGGCCGAGGTCATGGAGCCCATGGTATTTGAGGCTGCGGCGGCGATCTTTGAGATTTCGACCTCGGGATCGTGTCCCGGGAAATTACGCAACCTCTGCGATGAGAGTTCCCGACGCAGTCGTCGGCACGGAGTACACGATTTTCTGAATCCATAATTGGATGTACTGTTCGATGTATGGGAACAGTCGTCGCCACCCGGGATGCGTTGACGAGGTTCGGCCACGCTCTGTCGGATGCGACCCGTACGCAGGTGTTGCTGCGCCTGCGGAGCGGTTCGGCCTACCCGTCTGAACTGGCCGATTCGATCGGCGTCACGCGGCAGTCGCTCTCGAATCATTTGAGCTGTCTGCGTGGTTGCGGTCTGGTGGTCGCGGTACCGGAGGGGCGCCGCACCCGGTACGAACTGGCCGACCAGCGAATCGCGCACGCGCTCGACGACTTGCTCGGGCTGGTGCTGGCGGTGGACCCCGCCTGCTGTGACAACGCCGATGACGAGGATTGTTGCTGATGGCGTCCGAATTGAGAATGCCCTCGGTCGGCAGCCCGACTATCAGCGCCGACCGTCGGCAGTTGTTGCAGCGTCGGATTCGATGGTTCGTCGCGATCACGATCACCTATAACGTCATTGAGGCGGTGATTGCGCTTTCCGAGGGAGCGCGGGTGTCGTCGGGCGCGCTCATCGGCTTCGGCCTCGATTCGGTCATCGAGGTGTCGTCCGCGGCCGCCGTTGCCTGGCAGTTCGCCGGTAGGGACCCAGAGCATCGCGAGAAGATCACTCTGAGGATCATCGCGTTCTCGTTCTTCGCGCTGGCGTTGTACGTCGGAGTCGATTCGATTCTCGCCCTCCTCGGCTTCGGTGGAGAGGCCGAGCACTCGTCGATCGGGATCGCATTGGCTGCGGCGAGTGTCGTCTTCATGCCGGTGTTGTCGTGGGCCGAACGCCGAACCGGTCGGGAACTCGGATCACGCACGGCGGTTGCCGACTCCAAGCAGACTCTGCTGTGCACCTATCTGTCCGCAGTGTTGCTGATCGGTTTGCTGCTCAACAGTCTGCTCGGGTGGTCCTGGGCCGACCCGATTGCGGCGTTGGTGATCGCCGGGATCGCGCTCCGCGAGGGCGTCAACGCCTGGAAGGGTGATGCATGCTGTGCGCCGGCCATCGGCCGCGACGTCACGGGCCGCGACTGTGACTGCTGCTCCTAGCCGTCGAGTGGGCGCCACTTCCGGTCGAGTGGGCGCCGATTTCGCTCGAGTGGGTACCGAATCTCATTGACTGGGCGCTGTTTTCGGTCGATTGTGCGACGACTTCCGTTGACGGAACGCCAAGAATCCGAACGACCTGATGTCATGCGATAGTTGATCAACACACAGGACGCGGCAGACGCTGATAGCCCACCGCTACGAGACCCGGTAGCGGATCAGTCGAGAACTGTTGAGCACCACGGCAACCGACGACGCGTTGTGCAGGATCGCGGCGAGGACGGGCGACAGTGCGCCGCCGGCGCCGATGACCAGGCCGATCGAGTTGACCGCTATCGACATGCCGTAGTTCTGGCGGATCACCTCGACGGTGTGGCCGCCGAGGTCCCTGATGTCGAGCAGTTTGCGGAGGTCGTCGCCGGCCAGCGCGATGTCCGCGGTTTCCACGGCGACGTCGGTGCCCGCGAGGCCCATGGCGATACCGATGTCGGCGGCGGCGAGTGCGGGCGCATCGTTGACGCCGTCGCCGACCACCGCCACGACGTGGCCGAGCGCCTGCAGTTCGCGGACCACGGCGAGCTTGTCGTCCGGGGTGACCTCCGCAGCCCAGCGATCGATGCCGAGCGCTTCGGCGATGGTCGCGGCGGTCACCGGGTGGTCGCCGGTGAGCATGGCGATCTCCGTGACTCCGTCGGCGCGGAGGGCGTCGAGAACTGTTCTCGCTTCGGGCCGCAACTCGTCGGAGAGGCTGATCAGGCCGACAAGGTCCCCGTCCACTGCGAGCAAGAGCGGTGTCTCGCTGTTCCTGCGCAGTTTGTCCACCCAGTCGAATGCATCCTGGGCGATCGTCACGCCGTGGTTCTCCAGCAGCGAGGGACTGCCCAACAGCAGCACCCGTCCGTCATCGGCCCGCGTTCGCATTCCGAGTCCGACGATCACTTCACACTCGGCGTGCGTGGGGATCTCGATGTGGCGTTCCTCGGTGGACCGGATCACCGCCTCGGCAAGGGGGTGTCGGGAGTGGATCTCTGAACTCGCTGCGTGGGCCAGGATCTGCTCGGGCTGCCACTCGTCGGAGAAGGACACCACGTTGGTGACGATCGGGCGTCCGACGGTGAGGGTGCCGGTCTTGTCGAAGACGACGGCGGAGATGCGGCTGGATTCCTCGAGGTGTGAACCGCCTTTGATCAGGATGCCGCGGCGGGCGCCGTTGCCGATCGCGCCGCTGATGGCCGTCGGCGTGGACAGGCCGACCGCGCACGGGCAGGCGATCAACAGCATCGTCATCGCCCGGCGCAGGTCCCGGGTGACCAGCAGCGTCAGCGCGGACAGCGCAAACGACGCGGGCACGAAACGGCGCGAGAAGTTCTCTCCGACGGTCTGGATCGGCGCGCGGTCGCGTTGTGCCTCTTCGACGCGGGTGATGATGCGACCGATCGAGGTGTCGGCGCCGACGGCGTCCGCGGCGACCACGATCCGACCGGTCATCACCACCGAACCGGCCTGTACCCGGTCGCCGACACGTTTCGACACCGGCAGGTTCTCGCCGGTCAGTGCCGATTGATCGACCACCGCCTCACCGTCGACGATCTCGCCGTCGACCGCCACCGCGACCTGTTCGTGCACGACGACGTGGTCGCCGACGTGCAGCGCATCGATCGGTGCCTGCACCTCGGTGCCGTCGTCCATGCGGACCCATGCCGTGTCCTGGGTGCCGCGCAGCAGGTCCGAGATGGCACGGCGCGTCCGCCGCAGCGTCAGGTCCTGGAGGAACTCGCCGATGTTCAGCAGCCACAACACCGTCAGCGCCACCACGTTCTCGCGGAGCAGCAGACTGGCGATGGTCGCCGCCGACACCAGCGCGTCGGTGCCCGCACGTCCACCGCGCAGGGAACGCAGCGCACCCCTCAGGAACGGATAGCCGGAGAAGATGGTGATTCCGGTGGCCGCGGTGCGGGCGGCAGGCCCGAGCAGGGGTGGGTGCCGGAACACGTAACGGCGCACGCCGAGCAGGACGAGTGCGCCCGCGCCGATGCCCATACGCAGCAGGTCGCTGTTGGTGATCTCCGCCGAGTGCGGGGCGCGGTCGGGAAGGTTGTCGGGGTCGGCGAGAGTCGCGGCCTCGAGTGCGTGGACGACCGCGGTACGGTCGGTGCCCTCGCGAAACCAGATGACGACCGAGGCCGTCCGGGGGTAGGCGTGGACGGCACGCACGCCGCTGACGCGGGCAACGCTCTCCTCGACGGCCACCGCTCGCAGGTCTGCCGAACGCCGGTTTGGAGTGCGCAGCCACGGGACGGTCACGCGCAGCCGGCCGGCCGCATCCGAGCGTGTGACGATGTGTCCGGCAGGGGAATCCGAGTCGTCGAGTCCGGCGGGTGTCGTCACGCTCACCGGTCAGTGTTCGTGGTCGTGGGCGACTGCCGCGCCGGGTGGTGTGGACTCCTCACCGAGCCGTCCTTTGGCCTCGGCGACGATGTCGGAGGTGTTCAGGCGCACCGACTCGGCGACCTCCTCGGCCCTGCGGGTCCCACGAATACCCCAGGTCGTCGCGATGATCGCACCTTCGCGCAGTGGGGCCTTCCGTATCACGGTGCGTGCGGCATCGTAGGCGGCGGCTCCGACCAGACCGGTGACGACCGTGGATCCAGCCTTGGCCAACAATCCGTGAATGGGCACTGGTGTCCTCCTGAACAAAGATCGATGACGAGCTCGGCACGACTGGCGACAACGCTACTCCGGCCGCGGCGTTCCGGCTCCGGAACTCGGACGACCTCGCCCGAGGCCTCAGCCCTGACGAGCCTTGAAACGTGGATTCGATTTGTTGATGACGTAGATCCGCCCCTTGCGTTTGACGACCTGCGAGCCGGGCTGGTTCTTCAGCGATCGGATCGACGAGCGCACCTTCATTCGACTACCTCATAAATGGAAACAATTGTCATTAGACCATGACCGGAGTGCGAGTCGGGAATCGACGCCATCAAGCGGTAGCGTGGGGGGGCGACCGGACGTCGCTTGCGCCTCGCGGAGGCAGGCAGGTCGCGAACTGCCGACTGACACATCGACTATGAACTGGGCCAACACGATTCGATCCCGAACCTTGATCGGCGCCAAGGACAATGCCTGGACGCTGGTCCTGGTGCTCGCTGCGGTCGTGGTCACCGTTCTCGTCCTGTCGCAGTTAGCGGGCACGGCGGGGCAGACCCGAGCCGACGATCAGGAGTCGGACCCGGGCGAGACCAGCTCGGTCGGGTCGATCCCCATGGCCACCGTGGTCGACTGCGACGGCAACGCCGACCCGCGCCTGGTCAAGGTGAGTCTCGGTGAGCAGAGCCTCGCGCTGTGCGAGTACGACACCCCGGTCGGCTACTCACCGGTGACCACCGGGCGCGTGGGCTTGGGCGACGGCACGCCGCTGGGCACCTGGCACATCAACAGCCGGGAAACGGATCGTCATCTGAGTGGCTCCGACTACCGGGTGTTCGTGAACTATTGGCTGCCGTTCTTCGGCGACTACGGCTTCCACGATTCGTCGTGGCAGAAGTTCGCCTACGGGGACACGGCGCGGTATCAGACCCAGGGCTCACGAGGGTGTATCCACGTCCCGAGGCCGGCGATGGACGAACTCTATCGCTGGGTGGACGTCGGAACGACGGTGACGATTCTGCCCTGACCGCAGTTCAGAGCAGGTATGTGCGGGTCATCGCCTTCCACAGGTCCAGGTGCGGATCCGTGGTGGGATCGCGACGGTCGATGAGGTAGGTGGTGGCCACGCCGCGCATGCTCGAGAGCAGGAGCGGGTACAGCTCGGGATACCGTGGGCGCGAGGTCAACTCGGTCCCGAGGAAGCCGGCGACGGCACTCCGGACAGTGGGCCCGAGTCGTCGCTCGGTCGGTACCAGGGCGCCGCGCAGCTGTTCGTTGGTTCGTGCGGCGATCCACAGCTCCATCGACGCGACGAAGTAGGGCTGATGGAAGGTCGTCCAGCCGAGGTCGATGGCGGGGCCGATCCGTTCGGCCGGATCGGCGGGCCACTCGACCTGGGAAGGCATCTCCGCGATACGGGTGCGGGCGAGATGATCGACGGCTGCCATGAACAGCTTGTCGCGCGACGGGTAGTGGTGCAGGAGGCGCCCTCGACTGACCCCCGCCTCGGCCTGGATCGCCAGGGTGCTCGCCTGCGCGTAGCCGCGGTCGACGAGGACCCGGATCGCGGCGTCGAGGATGCGGGTACGCGTGCGGTCACCGCGATCCTGCGTGGCCGCGACGTCACGCGACGACTCCTGCGACGTTGGCTTCACCCGGCGATCCTACTGTCCCGACCGGCCGGGGCCACCGTGCGCCGGTCAGAAGTCGAGGAAGTGTGGCAGGCCGGCGCGATAGCGATTGCGGTCCTCGGCTTTGATCGGATCGAGCATCGGCAGTTCCCACAACGGGAACACCGGCGCTGCTGCGGCGGGGCTGTCCGCGGCGGCGAGAATCGCGTTGGCGGCACGGCGGCCCGCTTCGTTGGCGCCCTCCATGGTGGCGAGGTCGATGTTGGTGCGGACGTGGTCGCCACCGATGAAGAAGTTCGGGATCTTCGTATACGCCTGGGGGCGATGCTGATACGAGCCAGCGGTGTTGACCATCAAGGGTGTTGCGTTCTCGATCTGCGGCGACCACGTGATGCCCGGGTCGAGCGACCACGTGACCATCTCCTCGTCCCGAAGGACGGGTTTGCCGCCGGAGTTCATCGCCCGCTTCATCTGTGCCCACACCTCGGCGGCGATCTCGCGCTTGGTGCAGCGTTTGGCGGGTTTGCCGTACAGGATGCCCGGCTTCTCCCACTCGGATATGTCGATCGACAGACAGTCCCGGACGCGGCCGTCGCCGTAGGTCTTGGCGAAGTCGACGTTCCACGGCCGCGCCTGGAAGAGCCCGGTCAACGCCCACGGCGTGCCCAGAGCGGCGATGTGGCTGGGCGGCAGGTCGGTTCGCCGGGACAGGAAGTACTGGATGCCGACCATCCAGTCGTCCTGCAGGCGACGGATGCCGGCCAGTGAGGGGTCGGCGTTCACCAGCGACGGTGTGAGGAGCGGCTTGAGCCGGTCGATCGGCATCGACGCGATGTACCAGTCGGCGGTCACCGTGGCACCCGAGGCGAGTCGGGCACCGGAGATCCGGCCACCGGAGACGGAGAAGTCGGCCACCGCCTCGTTCATCACGAACTGCACGCCGCGGCCGCGCAGGTACCGCACCCACGGATTGATCCACGCATGGCTGGTGGGCGCGTTGAGGATTCGGTCGACGCCGCCGCTCACCAGATCCGTGCCGTACTGGCCGATGAGGCCGGTGGCCGAGGTGGCCAGGGCGAGTCCGATCTGGCCGATCGTCCGCGCCGATGCGGTGTGCGACTTGGCCGCGACGAGTGCGCGCGTCAAGGCGCCGACCAGATAGCGTTGGTAGGCAGGCGATTTGCCGTTGGCCTTGACGAACTGCATCCACGACTGCTTCTCCCACTGGCCGAGTCGTCGTTCCTCGCAACTCGTCGCGATGATCAGTTCACGGGTGACGAAGTAGGCGAGTTCATGTGGCGGGACGTCGACGATGAACCGCAACCCGGTGGTCAGTGCGTTGCGGAGATTGTCGAGGGACATGATCGCCGGCGCATGGTCGGCGAAACCGATCAGCGATGTCGGGGCCGTCGTCGGGGCGTATCCGGCGTCGTCGAAGGCGATGACGGCGGTTTCGACATTGATCAGGTGCCGGTCGCGGACGTTGCCGCCGCCGGCGACCGGGATCCGCTCCATCGTGTCCGGAACATGTTGGTAGCACCCGGGAAAGAACCGGAAACCGTGTTCGCCGGGCAACGCCAGCCGTCCGCCGCGCGCGGTGCCGGGAACGTCGTGACTGAACGCCTTGCCGCCGAGGTAGGAAGGCTCGTACACGGTGACCCGGAATCCGCGCTCGATGAGCTCCTGGGCGGCCGCCAGTCCGGACATCCCGCCGCCGAAGATGGCGACCTCCCGTCCTCGTGCTCGACCCGGTGGCGGCGGTACGGCCCGCGCCGATGGCGCCGACACATTCGGCATCGTCACCGCGGTCCCGGCGAGCACCGCCGCGGCACCTGCGCCCTTCAACGCAGATCGTCGGGAGAAAGCGCTCTGGTTCTCGTCCATGGTTCCCCGTCCCTTCACAAACCAGTCAGCTCTGACTGATGTGATGTGTACCACTGTTGCGCAGGGGTCTGGGACTGATTCGCGAAATCGTCTCGAAAAACTTGGTCGACCGACCCATTCGCTGGGGATTCGGGACCCGCTGAGCGCAGTCCCCGTCGAAATCTAGTCGGGGGTGCGCTCCAGGAACGGCGCGACCAGGTCGGGGGAGACGGCACTCATCACCCCGGTGGACGCCGCGGGTTCGAGGTCCACCATCGCGTACGACTCGGAACCGGCCGCGGTCGCCAGGGACAGGGTCTCCACGCCCCGACGACGTTGAAAGAACGATGCGCGCGATGCCCAGCCGACGGTCCCCGCACGGTCCACCACATATCGGTGGCGGGCGATCCGCGGTGGACTGATCACCACGGACCGGTCCGTCAGTCCGACGCCGAGGTGGTGGTACCGGACCACGCCCAGCATGGTGGAGATGGCTGCGATCAGGATGCCGAGCACCAGCCATGGCCAGGTCAACGGGCCGGCCACCAGGACCGCCGCCACCGCGGCGACGACGACGCCTGCCCACAGGCCGCGCGTTATCCGCCGCGACAACGCGCCGGGACCGTGACGCCGCAACGGCATGGTCAGCTCGTCGCCCACCCCGAAGTCGGTCGGGTGGGCGACGAGTCGGCCCACCCGGACGACTTCTGCGGCCGGGGCCGGCGGCAACAGCAGCGGATGCTTGTCGTGCCCGGTGGCGATCGCGTACAGACGGGCGCCGCGCAACGGCCTCATCAGCACCGGCTCGTGGGTGTGCACACCGCGGATGCGGTTCTCGTCGAGGCTGGTCGCGTTCGTCGTGAGGAGACCACGGCGGATCCGCAGGGTCCCGTCGTCGAGATTGCGGGTGAGGGTGAAGTTCCAGTAGGAGAACAGGTATCCGCCGACGGACAGGACAGCGCCGATCGCGAGAACTGCCACCACGGTCGCCACGACGAGCGCGGCGACCGGTACGCCCTGCAAGCGGTCGCCGACGTCAGAGACCACCGAGGCGCTGCGCTCGTAGAGGTCTGCTTCGTTGGCGACCTGGGCAGCGAGACCGCCGATCGCCGCGGCCGCGGCGAATCCGGTCAGCGAGAACGGGGAGTACCGCAGCCACGACCGCTGCAGTCGGGCCAGTTCCTGCGGCGGCGTCGTCTCGACGGGGGCACCCTCCGGTTCGGCGTCACGCGCGGTGATGCGGGCCGCGGTGGCCATCAGGTTCCCGTGCAGGACGTTCGCCTCGGCCGTGGGGATGGCGTTGAGTTCCACCACCGACGACTCCTTGTCGCCGCCGGTGCCGATCCGTACCTTCGTGAGCCCGACGATGCGGTGGGCCGGTGACGCGGTCAGGTCGACACTGCGGATGCGGTCGCGGCGCGCGGTCGCGACTTTCCGGGTGAGCACCCCCGATCGCACCCGTACGTGCTCGTCGGTGACCTGGTAGCGGGTGACCAGCCACGGCACCACGCTGACCAGCGCGACCACCACGATGCCGATGATGATGGCCAGGTCGGGCGCACCGCGACCGGCGAAGACGATCGCGATCAGCAACGGGATGAGCTGGGGCAGCTGCTCGATGGGTTTGACCGCGATCATCCACGGCGAGAGCCGGTGCCACTGCTCGGGGGCGTCGGGCCGGTCGGTGGCCTGGTCAGGTCGCGTCATCGTCGTGGGCCTGGGTGCGTTCGGTGAGGTCGGCGGCTGTCCGGCGCGCCACATCGGCGTCGAGGCCGACGATCCGGATCGTGCCCGCCGACGATGCCGTGGTGACGGTGAGCGTGGCGAGGTTGAGGAGCTGTTCGATCGGGCCGGCGGCCGTGTCGACCACCTGGATGCGGGCGATCGGGATGATCACGCGGCTGCGAACGAACCAGCCCGCCTGCGTGTACACCGCGTCGTCGCTGATCTCCCAGCGGTGGAAGCGGTACCGCCAGGCCGGTACGACGAGCACGTAGAACGCGGTGAGCATGACCGTGAGAATCGCGGCGCCCAATGCGATCCACCGCTGCGGCGACGGGATGAGCGCTGCGACCACCACGGACGCGGCGAGGATCGGCAGCCCGGCGAGCAAGGGCGTCAGCCGCCACATGGTGACGGCGCGTGGGTCGACCTGATGGGCGGGTTCGCGCAGCAGCGCAGGTGTGGATGCCATGGCACCCGACAGTCTACGAATCCACTCCGCCGATGCCGACCGACGCGGCGTCGATCGTCACCCAATCGGGGTACTTGGCCGACCGGGTGTCCCCGGACGACCGCCCGCGCAGCCGGCGGATCATCCACGGCGTCAGATGGCTTCGCACGAACCGCAGATCGTCGACCGCCCGCGGGACGCGTGACGTCACGGTTGGGCGCTCGGGAACCGGAACGGTGTGCACGCCGAGTGTCCGCAGCACCTGTGCGGCGACCCGCTGATGTCCGATGGGATTGAGATGGAGCCGATCGTCGGACCAGTACACCGGGCGACGGATCTCGTCGTCGTGGAACATGTCGACGAAGGTGATGTCCTCGGCCGACGCCAGCGACGAGATCTGAGCGGTCAGGTACTCGCCGCGTGCGCGGATCGTGTCGCGGAACGGAAGGCCTCCCGACGGGTCGGCGCCCGCGAGCAACACGACCTCGATCCCGGCGTCGCGGCAGCGCTGCACGGCGGTCCGGGTGAGGTCGATCAGTCCGGCGAGGTCGATCCCGCGGCGCAGCATGTCGTTGCCGCCGCCGTTGAAGGTCAGCAGGGTCGGCAGGGGATCGAGCGCCAGCGCGGCGTCGATCTGGTCGGTGGCGATCGGCGCCAGCAGCCGGCCGCGGACCGCCAGATTGGCGTAGTCGATGCCGCCGTACTCGGCGGCCAGGCCGGCCGCGACCAGATCGGCCCACCCCTGCACCTGGTCACCGGCGATGTCGCCGCCCACACCTTCGGTGAAACTGTCGCCGATCGCGACGTAACGCATTGTGCTCCTGTAGCTCTCGGTTCCGGTAGCTCCCGACGCCCTGTCGTGAATCGGTGGTGTCTACGTGACGGTCACGCCGCCGTCGACGGCGACTGTCTGGCCGGTGACGTATCCCGATGCGGCCGAGGCGAGCCAGATCGCGGTCGCGGCCAGTTCCTCACCCTGACCCATGCGGCCGAGGAGGACTCGCGGCAGTTGGCTCTCGAGGTAGCCGTCGTGGTAGGTGTCGGTCATCTCGCTCTCGAAGAACCCGGGGGCGATCGCGTTGACGCGGATACCTTTTCGCGAACCCCACTGCTGGGCCAGGTCGCGGGTGAGGCCGATGACGCCGGCCTTGCTCGCGGCGTAGGCAGCCTGGGGAAGGCCGGCGGTGGTGATGCCGAGCACGCTGGAGATGTTGACGATGGCGCTGCCCGGCTGCATCACGCGCCCGCATGCCTGCGCCATCCAGTACGACCCGTTGAGGTTGACGTCGATGACCGAGCGGAACTGCTCGGGCGTCTCGCGGGTCGCCGGAAACGCCGTGCCCACACCGGCATTGTTGATCAGGATGTCGACGCGTCCGAACGTCTCCATCGCGCCGTCGACGACCGCCTGGCACTGGTCGGGGTTGGCGACGTCGGCCGGAACGCTGAGCGCCTTGCGGCCCAGGGCTTCCACTGCCGCCGCGGTGTCGGCGAGTTTCTCGGCGCGACGAGCCGCCAGCACGACGTCGGCGCCGGCCTCGGCGAAGCCCTTGGCGAACGCGACGCCGAGACCCGACGACGCGCCGGTCACGACGACGACCTTGTCAGTCACGTCGAACAGATCCATCACGGACATGAAACTCCTCTGTCTCCTGGGGTGGTCACCTGTGCTGGTCAGAACCAGGCGGGGTCGGTGTCGAGGGTGGTGCGGTCGAGCGCTGCGACCAGGTCCAACTGCGTGCGGGTCTTCGGCAGTTCGTAACGGAAGAAGTACTGAGCCGCGGCCCGTTTGCCGTCATAGAAGTCGCCGGTCCGATCACCCACGGCGAGAAGCTGTTCGAGCCACATCCAGGCGATCACGATGTGTCCCGCGGCCTCCAGATAGGCGGTGGCGTTGGCCAGCGCGACAGCCGGATCGCCGGTGGACCAGGCGGTGGCGGTGGTGGCGACGAGATGGTCGACGGCCGTGCGCAGTTGCACACCGAGTTCGGCCGTGGCGGGGTCGGCGGAACTGCGCTCGACGGTATCGCCGATGGTGTCGGTCAGCAGCGTCAATCCGGCGCCGCCCGACATCACGACCTTGCGGCCGAGTAGATCGAGTCCGTGGATCCCGTGCGCACCCTCATGGATCGGGTTGAGCCGGTTGTCGCGGTAGTACTGCTCGACGTCGAATTCCTTCGTGTAGCCGTACCCGCCGTGCACCTGGATGGCGAGGCTGTTGGCCTCCAGACACCACTGGGACGGCCAGCTCTTGGCGATCGGCGTGAGGACGTCGAGCAGGAGGCCGGCGCGCGCGTTGTCGTCGCCGGCGCTGGTCTGCTGGATGTCGACGAGCTTGCTGCAGTACAGCCCGAGCGCGAGAGCGCCTTCCACATAGGACTTCTGGGCCAGCAGCATCCGCTTGACGTCGGCGTGCTCGATGATGGGCACCGGCTTGGACGTCGGGTCCTTCTGGTCGACGGGGCGTCCCTGGGTGCGCACCTTCGCGTACTCCAGGGAGGCCTGGTAGCCGGCGTATCCGAGTGAGGTGGCAAGGAATCCGACGCCGATCCGGGCCTCGTTCATCATCTTGAACATGTAGGAGAGGCCGCGGTGCTCTTCTCCTACCAGGTATCCAACCGCGCCGGATTCGGTTGTCGGGGAGTGGGTTCCGTCGCCGAAGTTCAGGAGCGTATTGGTCGTCGCGCGGTTGCCCATCTTGTGGTTGAGTCCGACGAGCGCGACGTCGTTGCGGGTGCCGTCGGCGAGATACTTGGGCACCACGAACAGTGAGATGCCCTTGACGCCGGGGCCGCCGCCCGGGGCCTTCGCGAGGACGAGGTGAACGATGTTCTCGGACAGTTCGTGGTCGCCGGCGGAGATCCACATCTTGGTGCCGGTGATCCGGTAGGTGCCGTCGGCCTGCGGCTCCGCCTTGGTGGTGATGTCGGCGAGCGACGACCCGGCCTGCGGCTCCGACAGACACATGGTGCCGAAGAAACGACCCTCGACCATCGGCCGCACCCAGGTGTCGATCTGTTCGTCGCTGCCGTACTCGGCGAGGAGGTTGGCGTTGCCCGCGGTCAGGAACGCATACGACGACATCGCCGCGTTGGCCGCCTGGAACCAGGCGCTCGACGCGCGGTTGACCACAGTGGGCAGTTGCATGCCACCGAGCGACTCGTCGAAGGAGCCCGCCATCAGACCGGCCTTCACGTACTCGTTGATGCCGCTCTCGACCTCGTCGGGCAGCACCACCTTGCCGTCGTCGCCGACGTACGGCTCGTTCTGGTCGCCGAGCTTGTTGACCGGTTCGAACAGTTTGGTGGCCAGGTCCTCGCTGAGGTCCAGTACGGCGTCGAAGGTCTCGCGGGAGTGCTCCCGGAACCGCTCACGGGTGGTCAGCTCCTCGACGTCGAGCCATTCGTAGAGCAGGAACTCGAGGTCGCGACGGGAGAGTGGGGCGGCCATGGGACTCCTTCGTCAGCTAAGCGGTCGCTCATTTCTAAGCGCTCGCTTATGATGCACCGTGCGGGGTGATCCGGTCAATGGGACCGAGGTCGAGGGAGGTGTCAGATGGCCGCGACGCGTACCGGCGAGTCCGCCGCGGCCGAGCGCATCCGGCAGGCGGCGATCGCATCGTTCGCCGAGGTCGGCTACGGCGGTACATCCACCCGGCAGATCGCGAAGCGGTTGAACATGAGCGCCGCTGCCATGTACCCGCACTACCGGTCGAAGGAAGAGCTGCTGTACGCGATCGCTCTGGAAGGTCACCGAGGGGTCCTGGCGGCGATGCGCGCGGTCGACGACGCTGACCTGCCTGACAGCGAACGGTTGCGCGTCGTCGTCGACGAGTTCGCGCGATGGCAGGCCGAGCACCACGAGCTCGCGAAAGTGGTGCAGTACGAACTACACGGCCTGACCCGCGAGCATTACCGGACCATCACGGCCATCCGGCGCGAAACCACCGAGGTGCTGGCCGAGATCGTGCGACGCGGGGTCGCCTCGGGCGAGTTCACCGTCGGTGCCGCCGACGATGCCGTCCTCGCGTTGTCGTCGTTGTGCGTCGACGTGTGCCGATGGTTCCCGTCACGCACCCACCGCGATCCGGTCGTGCTGGGACGCGCCTACGGAGACCTGGCCGTTCGAATGGTCCGCTGACCCGCGCCGACAGAACCCCGAATCGCGCCGACAGAATCCCGGATCGCGCCGACAGAACCCCGGATCGCGCCGACAGAACCGTTGTCCGCCTGAGTGAATCCTCAGCCCGCGCCGATGTGCCCGCGCAGATGGCGTCACCGCAGACTCTCGATGCGGAGGCGACGGTCGATCGCGATGCTGTCGACGAAGTTCTGGGTTCCGTCGGCGCATTATCGGGTTCTCTCGACGAGATTCCGGGTTCTGTCGGCGGGATCCGGGGTTTCTCTCGGCGGGGGCGCGAGGCGGCTGTGCGCTATCCCGCCGGCGTGGCGCCGAACGACCCCGACGGCAGCAGGGGCTCGTTCATCCGGGGTGCGTACTGGTCGAAGTAGACGCGCGCGATGAGTTCCCGGCGGCTGCGCACGCCGGCTTTGTCGAAGATGGACTTGAGGTGGTCCTGCACCGTGTAGGCGGAGACATGCAGAGTCGCGGCGATGTCCTTGGTCGCCACGCCCTGCAGCACCATCTGGGTGACGTCGCGTTCGCGGGAGGTCAGGCCGAAAGCCGCGACCACGAGGGGCACGATCTCCGGCGGCCGGGCCTCCTCGATGGTGACGACGACCTCGCCGATGCGGCCGTCGGTGTTCGACAACGGAGAGGCGTGCACCACCAGCCACATACCGGACGCGCCACGAACCCGCAGTCGGGGAGGCACATCCGTCTCGCCCCGGCCGTAGCGGCGGGCCGCGCCGACGAGAGCGGTGATGACCGACGTCGCGGCGCCACTGTTGCTGCCCGCCAACAGGTCGTCGAGACGATCATCCGTGCCTGCGCTCATCTGGATCACCTGATCGCCCCCGTCGACGATCAACACACTCGGGCCGGAGGGCTGCGTTTGCGGCTCGGCGATCACGGTGGCCAGCAGGCCGGTGCGCACCCCTCTCGCCAACGGCTGGGACACGGTGCGCAGGAAGTCGACCTCGTCGGTCGTGAACGCCGTTGCGCCGGTCTCCCGGAAGATCGCCAGGGCACCCCACACCTGCTCGCCGTCGCGCAGGATGACACGTGCCTCGTCGGTGAAGTCGAAGATCGGCGCCATGAACTCGCCCATCCGGTGTGAGCGCTGGGGCTCGCCTGCCGTCAGCTGGTGCATCCCGACGGCGTCGACGCCCGACATCGCGAGTTCCCGGAACGACGACGACTCGGTCATCCCGTACTCGATCAGGCCCCACTCGTCGTCGTGGTCGTTGCGGCCGAGGAGACTGCCGTATTTCCGTGCGCCGGTCAGCAGCAGGGTGTTCGGGTCGACGGTGGCCATGCACGCCGCGGCGTGGGGGACCGCTCGGGTGAGTGATTCGACGGCTTCACCGATGAAGTCACACACGTCGAGTCCGGCGCGGGCGAGCACGTCGACATCGCTGCGCACCCGCTCGGCAGCCAGACTTCGCGTCATGCGATGATTCTCCGTTTCTGCAGGTCATCTGTCCATCCCAGATAAGTGGGAGACTTGCCGGGGCTAATGCGGAGGGGCCGCGGGACATCCCGCGACCCATCCGCAGTTGGTTCACCCGATCCGCGAGAACATCCCTTCCGGATCGTGCCGCTGCCGGATCTCGGTGAGCCGGGACCAATCGTCGGCAGACCACAGCGTCGCCAGTTCGGCGGCCGGGGTCTGGCCCGCGAAGTTGAGGACGCCTGAGGTTGCCCACGGCGCGACCGCACCGTTGACCGCGGCGACGTGCGCCGCCGCCTGATCGCCCAGCGGGCCGGCCGGCACCCCGACCGCGAGCAGCCCGTAGGCGGCTCCACGACCGGTCACCGCGTTTGCCAGTCCTTGCGGTCTGGCCAATTCGCCACCCAGCAACCGGATCTCGACGATGGCGAGCGGACTCGGGACCTGCGGTCCGGCCACCGTCAGCAGAGCGTCGACCGCCTGTGCCGGTAGATCCGCCACGCCGCATCCCCGTTCCATGCTCGGCAACGGGCCGGGCGGGTCCATGTGCACCGCATCCATCGCCGCGACCGGCATCACGTCGACGTTCTGCAGCAGCACCGGGCCGACGTCGCGCATCGGGGCGAGCAGCTGGGCGCCCACCGCGGGGTCGCCGGTGTAGGTGAAGCGCAGGTGCACAACGGTCTGTCCCTGCAGCGGCGGCGGCAGCGTCGGGTCCGGCGGCAGGCGCAGGACCGCGACCGAAGTACCTGCGGCGTCGGGCAGCGACGGTGCCCACTCCCGCCACGCGTGGAGCACCTCCGCGGCGGCCGCGCCGGCGAAGAAGATGCCGCCACCGTAGATCGTGGCGAGCTCGACGAGGTCGAACTCGATGGCGGTGACGATGCCGCAGCCGTCCCGCCCGCCGAGCAGCGCCCAGAACAGGTCGGATCCGGCGCCGGCGTCGACGGTACGGATGGTGCCGTCGGCCGTCACCACCTCGATGCGCCGGACCCGGTCGGCGGCGAAGCCGAACTGTCGCCCCAGCGGGCTCAGGCCGCCGCCGAGCGTATAGCCGATCACTCCGACCGACGACGACGAACCGACCAGTCCGGTCAGGCCGTGCGGTGCGGTCGCCGCGATCACGTCACGCCACCGCACGCCGGCTCCGACCCGGGCTGTCTTGGTGACCGGGTCCACCTGGATCTCGGTCATCCGAGACGTCGTCACCGTGAGATAGCCCTGCCCTTCGATGACGGGGCCGTGTCCGGTGGAGCGCACACCGACGCGCATGCCGTTGGCCCGGGCGTATCGGACCGCCTCGGCGACATCCGCGGCAGACCTGGCGCCGACGACGAGCGCCGGAACGGGGGTGCCGGCGACATTGAAGCCGGCCAGTTCGGCCGCGTAGTCGGGGTCGCCGGGGGTCAGGACCGGGCCGGCGACGACGGCGTCGAGCTGTGCGACGGCCGCGGTGATCGACGGTGGGATGTGTTCTTCGGGGGTGGTGAGGGACATGGGATTGCTCCTGGGAGATGGGTTGGGAGAGTGGGGGGGTGCTGGTCTGGGTCTCGATACGCGCTCGGCTAGCGCCTCGCGCTACTCGACCAACGAAAAAACGGGGCGCTCGGCTGGCGGAAGGGAGGTCTCGATACTCGACCAGCGGGAGGAGCGCTCGGCTGGCGGAAGGGTTGTCCCCAACTCGCTGGTCGAGTAGTCCGAGGCGCTAGCCGAGGACGTATCGAGACCTCGGACGGTCAGCGCCCGGCCTGCGCCGTGATCTCGATGGCGAGGCCCGGCAGGGCGAGGGCGGCCACGCCGATCAGTGCGGCGGGAGGGGTGGCGCCGTGCGCGTCGAGGCGTTCGGTCAATGCCTCGTAGGCAGCGAGTGTCCCGGGGATGTCGGTCGAATAGATGGTCAGCATGAAGACGTCGGCGAGCGTCATGTCCGCCGTCGCGAGGATTTCCTCGATGTGGTGCATCGCCAGTGAGAGTTGCGCTCCGACGTCACCTTCGTGCAGAACGGTGCCGTCGTCGTCGACGGAGGCCTGGCCGGCGATGGTGAGGACCTCGCGCGGCGCCGGCCGCAACTGGGCATGGTCGAAACGGAACTGGGCGTTCCACTCCGATGGGTTGATTCGGACGGTGGTGGGTGTTGGTGTGCTCATGTATCGAGATTCGCCCGTGTGCACAACATTTCCCATCCCGCGTCGCCGGGAACTTCGGCACCCAGAATTCTGGGGGTGGGTCCGACGTCAGATCTGGGCCGCGCCCCGATCAGCGGGCGGTGACACCCTCCCAGGTGATGTCGCCGTGGTCGGAGCCGAGCCCGGTGGCGACGATTCCGGCTACCGCACAACCGATTTCGGCTGACTCGAGCAGGCTCCGGTCATGACCTCGCGCGGCGATGAAGCCCGCCGAGAACGCGTCCCCGCACCCGCTGGTGTCGACGACGACGACCTCACGGGCAGCGGCGTGCTCGGCGTCGTCGGCGGTCACGACGTACGCGCCGTCGGCGCCGGCGGTCGGTGCCACGCAGGCGACGCCACGGTCGATGAGCCGTCGACAACCCGTGATGAGGTCGTCCTCGCCGCTGAATCCGCGTACCTGGTCGTCGTTGGGGAGCAGATAGTCGAGGTGGGGCAGAACCGGTTCGATCCAGGCCAGCAGGCCGGGATCGCCGTCGGCGAGGATGTCGGCGGAGATCGTGACGCCGGCGGCCCGGATGTCGGCGAGCAGCGGCGCCAGCTCCGGCGGATTGAGGAGTTCCGGGGCGCCGATGTGGACGTGATCCATCCCGGTCAGCAGCTCGAGCGGGGCGTCACCGAGTGGGTAGGCGAGGTTGGCGCCCGGCTGGTGCAGCGCCGGTCGGTCACCGTTGCTGCGGATGGGCAGCATGCTCATCGACGTCGGCTGTCCGACTCGCACCAGATGGCTGGTGTCGACCCCGAATCGGGCGAGCATCGTGACGAGCAGATCGCCGGGATCGTCGGCACCGATCGCGCCGACCGTGTGGGTGTCGACGCCGAGCTTGGCCAGGGTCAGCGCGGTGCCGCCGGCAGGTCCGGCCGCCGACATCCGCATGCTCTGGACGAGGGCCGCGCCCTGCCCGTCGGGGATCTCGTCGACGGGTTGTGCGAGCACGTCGAGGACGTGGGCACCGAAGGTGGCGACTCTCATGCTTTCCTCCTGGGGAACGGCGAGTACTGGCGTTGTGTCGCGGTCACGATCACCTCGACGATGTCGTCGTGGGTCAGCGTCGCCGGCGGTGCGAGAGCCGCGGACCGCAAGTACACCTCCGCCAGCCAGTCGACGAGTTCGATGCGTTCGCAGGCCATCTCGATGTCGTCTCCGAACGCCACCGAGCCGTGGTTGCGCATCAGCGCGGCGGTGCGCTCCGACAGCGCTGCGGTGACACCGTCGCGCAGCTCGTCGCTGCCGAACACAGCGTAGGGCGCCACCCGTATCGTCCCGCCGAGCATCGCCGCGGTGTAGTGGACGACGGGCAGTTCGTCGACGATGTTGGCGACCGCGATCGACGCGACGGGATGGGCGTGCGCCACGGCCGTCGCGGCGGTGTGTCGGTAGACGTCGAGGTGGATGCGAAGTTCAGAGGTCGGGGCGTACTCGGTGTCCTCGACGATCACGCCGTCGAGATCGACCACGACCATCTGTTCGGGCGTGACGTCGGCGAGCCGGGAACCCGACGGTGTCAGGATGACGTGGTCGCCGGTACGGACCGAGAGGTTTCCGCCGGTCCCGTGGGTCATCCCGGCGCGATCCAATCGGTGCGCCGCAGCCGCCAGATCCGTTCGCTCGTCGGTGAACCGCACGTCGTGAGCGTACGGCACACCGGGTGCCCGCGAGGTGGTGGCGGTGCAGCCCGGCACCGTGCTCGCGGTCGTCCGAACGAACGAACTCCGACGATCGTGGAACCGCCGTGCGGTCAGGTGCGTCCTAATTCCGTTGAGGGCACACGGATGGGAGCGTCATGCGAGCAGCGAATCTCACAGACCTACGCCAGATGATCATGCCGCGCCTGGTGGCGGGTTTCAGTGAACTCGGGGACCTGGAATCGGACGCGCGTGATTGGGCCGAGGACACCGACGGTTCACCCGACGACGCCGTGGCCGCGGTGCAGGACATGTGGGCGGTCCGCGCCGCCGAGGAGAGGGACTGGCCGGACGCCGGGGATTATGGGCGGCTGCGCGCGGCGTTCGACGACCTCGACGGCATCGGTGTCCTCGCCCGGATGAACTTCGCCTGCTGTGCGCGCTGCGCCAACGCGCGGATCGACGAGGAACGCACGCCTGCGCCGGAGCGGGCCGACTGGTACAAGTTCCGCGAGTGGGCGTATGTGTTCTTCGACGAACAGGACGCCGAACACCTCGCCGACGACGAGCCCCGCCTGCATCTCACCTACAACGGGTTCCGGCCGCACGAATCGCTGCCGGCCGCGGTGCTCGACGCGATGTCCGACGGCGACGCGGACGCCGAGCACCTCGCCTACGAACAGACGGAGACGTTGCTGGCCGAACAGATCGTGGAGGTGCTGCGCAAACATGACCTGGACGTCGAATGGTCGGGGTCGCGCTTCGATCCGCTCGTCGTGCGGATCACGGCGTGGCGAAAGCCGTTGCCACAGAACGCCATGTCGTGATCACGGGGTCACACGTCGATGCCGAACTCCTTGATCTTCCGGTAGATCGTCGCCCGTGAGATACCCAGCGCGGCCGCGGCGGTCGGCTTGTTGCCGCCGTTCTCCTCCAGACTGCGAACGATGGCGTCGCGCTCGAGTGCCTCGATCCGCGTGAGGGTATGGCGGCTCAGCGTGCGACACGACGGCGGGAGCTGGTTGACGTCGATCACGCCGGAGCGTTGATGACTCACGATCTCCCGCAGGATCTGTCGGAGTTCGGCGATGTTCCCGGGCCAGCTGTACTTGCTGAGCTGACGCATGGCCGCCGACGAGACGGTGAGTTCGCGTCCGCGCGTCAGCTGACGCAGCAGTGTCGGGATCAGGTCGTGGAGGTCTTCGATCCGGTGCCGCAACGGCGGAATCGGGACGGTATGAGTGAAGAACGGCAACAGGATCGCTGCCGCGTCGGCGTCGTGGAGCGCATCCACGGTCACCTCGCCGACCGTCACGCCCACCCAGCCCGCGCCTTCGCGGCCTTGGAGCATGTCCGCGATGTGTGCCAGCGTCGCCCCGTCGAGGGTGTCGATGTCGCGCAGGACGACACTGAAGTCGTCGCGGTCCAGTTCCGCGTCGAGCGCATCGAGCGATTCCGGTACCCGCAGATCCGCACCCGTGAACACCCGGACATTGCCTCGGGTGAGCGCCGCGCCGGCCCGCAGCACGGTGGACCGTCCGGTGCCGGTCTCGCCGGATGCCGCGATCCACTCGCCGTCTCGGGTGTAGCGGACCACGCGATCGCAGGACTGCCGCCACGAGGAGCTCCGGCCGACGACGCCGGGGAGCGCCGAACCACGTCGCCGCGGCGTCGCCGCCGGTTCGAATCGGTCGTGGCCGTCGATGAGGTGAACGTGGAAGATCGCCATGCCCGCGGAGGCATCCCAGTACTCCGGCACCGGGGAGAGCCGAGCGACGCGGCCGCTGGCCATCGTGCCCACCCGTCGGGACATCGTTGCGTCGACGGTCTGATCGACGGCGTGCTCGAGTAAGGAGATCTGATCCTGCGGGTCGATGGCCAGCCGCAACCGCTGATTCATCAGGACGACCTCGCCCGCGATGGCCAGCACCATCATCTGCGGAGCGCGCCGACAGGTGGCCAAGTAGGCGTTGAGCAGCCGTGACTCGCGTTCGCTTGCCTGAGACAGCATGCGTTGCTCGATCTGCGCGGTCGCCGACTTCGCCAGCGACAGCAACAACGGACCGCCGTCGTCGGCCAGCCCGGTGAGGTCGAGAGCGCCGACGCATGCCCCGGACACCGGGTGCACGATCGGCACGCCCGCACAAGACAGGTCGGCGAGGACCCCGGCGTAGTGTTCGGACCCGCGGACCAGAGTGGCCTGGCGATTCTCCAGTGCGGTTCCGATGCCGTTGGTGCCGGCGTGTTCCTCGCTGTAGCTGTAACCGGGAGCCAGACTGACGTCGTCGAGCATTCGTCCCAGCGGCCGGTGCGCGGTCGCTCGCGAGAGCACGACCCCGTCGGGCGATGTCAGGATGATGCTGACCGGCTCCGCACTCAGGTCATCGGCCAGCTGCCGGATGACCGGCCTTGCCGCGGTGACGAGCGGACTCTCGAGATTGGGCTCGCGGACGAACGGCAACTCGAGGCGGTCGGCATGCACGTTGAAGGCCCGGGATCGGCGCCACGAGGTGGAGATGCTGTCGCGTACTCCGGCGGCGATGTTGTCGTCGGACAGGAAGCGTTCACGCGCCGTCGCCATCGCGGTGGGCGTGCCGGACTGTGAAGTGGGCTGAGAACTCACAGAAAACGAACTCCCTTGTGATGTGGATCTCACATCGGTCACGAGTCTAACCGAGCTCGGCGGCCCGGAAGGGCCGGTCGCGATCAACGCCGCGAACGCTGTCGTTCGGATCACGACCGGCCCAGCTCATCGGGGAACAGCGGATCAGTAGATGTTCGAGGGCCTCACCATCCCCTCCGCGAGATCGCCGAAACCGGGCGCGTCGATCGCACCGGGATTGCCGAGAACCTCCTCGACCACCGCTGTCTCGGTGGTGATCAGCAGGGCGGCGATCGACGCGGCACTCTCCAGTGCGGCCCGCGTCACCTTGCACGGATCGATCACCCCTTCGTCGAACATGTCGCCGTATCCACCGGTGAGGGCGTTGAACCCGTGCCCGATCGGCAGACCCGTCACGACCTTGACGACCTCGTCACCGTCGAATCCGGCGTTCGTCGCGATCCAGAACAGTGGCTCGGCGAGTGACCGTCGCACCACGTCGATGCCCACCGCGTCGTCCCTCATGGCGTCGTCACCGTCGGCGGTGAGGGATTCGAGTGCCCGGTGCGCCTGGGCGAGCGCGGTGCCGCCGCCGGACACGATCCCGGCCTCGACGGCCGCGCGCGTCGCGGCCAGCGCGTCCTCGACGCGGAGCATGCGTTCCTTGAGTTCGACGCTGGTGACGCCCCCGACCCGGATCACCGCGACTCGACCGGTGAGCCGGGCGACCCGGAGCTCCAGACTGTCGCGGTCGGCGTCGATCCGAGCTCGGCTCAGTTGTGCCTCGAGTTGGGCGACCCGGGCATCCACCAGTGCCTGATCCCCGTGGGCGCCGACGATGGTGGTCTCGTTCTCGGTCACCGTCACCCGATCGCAGGTGCCCAGGTGTTCGACCGAGACCTCGGACAGGTCGAGCCCGGTGTCCTTGGCGATCACGTGGCCACCGAGCGCCACGGCGAGATCCTCGAGTTCGGCGACTCGCCGGTGCCCGAAGCCCGGCGCGCGTACCACCACCGACTGCATCGTCTTGTGCATGTTGCCGCCCACGAGCAACTGCAGGGCGGGACCGTCGACGTCCTCGGCGAGCACCAGCAGCGGCCGGTCGGCGCGTTTGGCCGACTCGATCGCCGGCATGATCTCCTGCACCGAGGTGATCTTCTTGTTCGTCAACAGCACGACCGGGTTGTCGAGCACCGCCTCCATGCGTTCGTGGTCGGTGACCATGTAGCCGGAGATGTAGCCGTGGTCGAACTCGATCCCGTCGACCACGTCGACCGACAGTCCAAGGGTGTCGCTCTCCTCGGTGGTGATCACACCGGTGCGGCCGACATGTTCGACCGCGGAGGCGATCACCGCGCCGATGACCTCGTCGTCGCTGGCGGCCAGGCTGGCGATTCGTTCGAGATCGGCCCGGCCGCCGATCTGCACGGCCTGGTCGGTCAGTGCGTCGATGACGGCGGCGACCGCCCGTTCGATACCGCGGCGGACGCGCATCGGATTGGCACCCTGGTCGACGGCACGCAGCCCTTCGCGGACCATGGCCTGCGCCAGCACCGTGGCGGTGGTGGTGCCGTCGCCGACCACCCCGTTGGTCTTCATGGCGACTTCTTTGACCAACTGGGCGCCCATGTTGGCGAAGGGATCTCGCAGTTGGATCTCCCGGGCGATGGTGACCCCGTCGTTGGTGATGGTGGGTGGGCCGGTGAGCTTCTCGAGGACCGCGTTGCGGCCCTTCGGTCCGAGGGTCACCTTGACTGCGTCTGCCAGGGCGTTGACGCCCCGTTCCAGCCGTAGCCGCGCTTCGGCGTTGTAGCGCAACTCTTTGGCCATGGTGTCACTGCCTTTCGTGAATTGTGTTGGGGATCAGGGGATGAGGATGGCGCGACCACGCACTCGGCCGGCGTCGAGGTCGTCGATCGCCTGCTGATAGTCGTCGAGGGCATATTTGGTCGTGTGCAACGTGACCTTGCCCTGGGCGGCCAGGGTCATCAGTTCTGTCAGGTCGTTGTAGGACCCGACGAGATTGCCGATGAAGTTGATCTCCGTGGAGATGACGTCGATGGTGGGGACGTCGATGTTCTCGCCGTATCCGACGACGAAGTAGTTGCCGGCCCGACGTAACATCGCGATGCCTTCCGCGGTGGCGCCGCCCTCGCCGACGAAGTCCAGCACCGCTTCGGCGCCGTGACCGCCGGTCATCTCGAGGATCTGCTGCACATGTGTGCCGTCGGCGACGATGCCGTGATGCGCTCCGACCTCGACCGCCAATTCCACTGCGGCCGGGTTGCGGTCGACGACGACGATGGTGACTCCCGAGATGGCGTCGAGCACCTGGATGCCGATGTGGCCAAGACCGCCCGCGCCGATCACCACACAGGTGTCGCCGGGCCGGGTCATGCGCGCGACCTTCGCCGCGGCGTGATATGCGGTGAGGCCGGCATCGGCCAGGGCGGCCACATCCGACGGTTGCAACGAGTCGTCGATGCGTACGACGCTGCGTGCGGTGGTCTTCAGATACTCGGCGTACCCGCCGTCGGTGTCGATTCCGGGGAAATCGCTGTTCTCACAATGCACGTCGTCGCCATCGCGGCAGGCGGGACACAACCCGCAGGTGATCAGCGGATGCAGGATGACGGTGTCGCCGACGGCCACATTGGTGACGGCATCACCGACCGCGTGCACCCAACCGGCGTTCTCGTGGCCGATCGTGTACGGCAACGTGACCTGACTCTTCTCGGCCCACTGGCCTTCGAGGATGTGCAGATCGGTGCGGCACACCCCGGCCCCGCCGATCTTCACGATCACATCGAGGGGACCGGTGATCTGCGGATCTGGGATGTCGGTGAGCTGCAGCTTGTCGTGGTATCCGACCACCTGGACGGCTTTCATGATGTTCTCCTCGGCGATCGCAGGTCGGTGATGACCGGGCCGCTGCGGCCATCGCAGTCGGCGTCGTCGGCGTATCGGGTGGCCAACAGGCCACGGCAGAAATGCCCGTTGCCCTCGATGGAGATCCGGACCGATCGGGCAAAGCGCAGGGCCATGGCGATGTCGTCGCGTGCGACGGGATGGCCGTCGTCGTCGACGAGGACAAGACTGTTGGGGCACAGGCTCAGTCCCGCGTTCACCCGACGGCGCAGCAGCGCGGCCTTCGCCGGCCCCGGCGGCAGATCCCGCACCGTGAGGTGCCCCAGGTCGGCGATCGTGATCTCGCCGGATGCCAGCAGCGCGGACACGCAGCGCTCCATGGCAGCGGTGTGCGCCTTGCGGACGAAGATCTCCCGTAGCTCGTCGAGGCTGTCGTCGGCCTCGGCTCCGAAAGTGCCCACATAGCCCGCCTCCGCGGCCAGACCGGCGTTGATCTTGTCGCTGTCGTGGTGGTCGTCGAGAAGCACACGGACCAAACCGATGTCGTCGATCTGATGTAGCGCGTCCTGCGCGTCGGAGGCCATCAGATAGGCGAAATTCGGTGAGCAGAACGACGTGGGAAGCCGCAGATGCACGGTGACGCCGTCGTCGTCGATCAGGATGGAGCGGACGAAGTTGAGGTCGGTGATCGGTTCGTCGAGCTCGGGATCGACCACCGTGCCCAGGGCGGCGAGGACGGCGTCGGTGACGGCGGTGGTCACCGGCCCGTCGGCCACCGCGGTCATGCGCTCACCGCATCTTTGGCGCCGGCCGCGACCTCCACACCCGGATCGGCGGCATCGGTGGGGATTCGCAACTCCTCTGGGACTTCGATGTTGGGATACAACGCGGCCGCGTTGAGGCCCAGGATCTTCTTCTTCTGGTCGACGGTGATGGGCGCGTACTCCGTCATGTCCTCGGGGATCTGAAAGTCGACGAATCGCTCCACCAGCCACTGCGGGGTCCACAGCGCGTAGTCGGAGGCGAACAAGATCTTGTCCTCGCCGATCCAGTACAGGAGTTCGCCGATGATCTGGGCGAAGTAGCGCGGGCGGGTGTGGATGAACGGGATGGCCACGGCAAGACCGCCATACACGTTCGACTCCTGGGTGGCGATCCAGCAGAAGTCCTCCAACCGGGGGAGACCCACGTGTTCGATGATGAAGTTCAGGTCGAGGTAGTCGGTGGCCACCTTGTCGACGTCGGCGACGTCGAAGGCGTCGCGGTCCAGCGGCCGGATGGTCGGCCCCTTGTGCACGTGGATGTTCTTGATACCCAGGTTGATACATTCTTCGAGGTACCGTCGCGACCACGGATCATCGAGTTTGTATCCGCGTGAGTCGCCGTGCCATTCGGCGGTGTAGAGTTTGACGCCCTGCAGCTGCATGGTCTCGGCGTCGCGCCGGAGTTGGACCAGGCCCTGCTCGCCGTCCCGCGGATCGTAGGCGTGGTTGTAGGTCAGTTTTCCCGGATTGTCCTGTGCCAGTTTGAGTGAGTCGTCGACCTGGGCGAATCCGTTCACATAGAACTCGCGCAGGATGGTGGCCTGGAAGATGGCGTGGTCGACCGGGCCGTCGACGAACAGGTCGTTCCACAGCCGGTCTGCTCCGTAGTAGCAATAGGTGTCGTAGTCCCACACCTGCTCCTCGGGGCTGAGATTCTTGTGATAGTCGTAGAAACAGTCGATGAACTGCTTGCCGTGGATGTTGCGCTGATTGGATTCACGACCGTCCCACAGGTGGACGTGGGCGTCGACGATGAAGTACTTGTCGCCGTTCTTCTCGTACATGCTTCTCACTCGCTCTCTCTGTTGGGCTGGAACAGGTCGGGGTGGAAATCACCGCCCGGGGATGTGGGAGTCACCCCCGGGCGGTGAGGTTCACGAGGACGCGGTCAGGTCGAAACCGATGAACTCGGCGGCGTCCTCCGGGCTGGCGAACAGCATCGTGCGGTCGTCGAGGTGGACCATGCGTCCGTAGTGCGTCGAGCTGATCTCCTCGAAGATCGATCCGTCGAAGTCCTGACCGAGGGCGTCGGTCAGTTCGTCGTAGTCGAAATCGAGACGGTTGACGCCGTCGACACGGATCATCGACGGGTACTCGGTCAGTTCCACGCCGTCCTTGGCGCCCATGACGTCGGCGACGACGCGGCCGATCGGCGTGTTCATGAGCGTCACACCGCACATGTTGGAGAACTCGGTCTCGGCTCCGAATTGCATACTGGTGCTCACTGGTTCAACTCCTCGGGGACGTCGGCGTCGATGGATTCGAGGACGCTGCGGAACTTGGCGATCGCGGCGTCGAGGCTGGCGGCGAAGGTGACCGGCTTGTCGGCCGGCTGCGACCAGATCGGTTGCAGTGCCCGGGCCGCGTCCAGACAACGTGGGACCCACACGGCCATCCACTCGTTCAGCAGGGCCTTGTTGGACTCGCCGTAGGTCTCGTCGCGGGTGAGGATGCGGAAGAGGTTGCGGGTGTAGGCGAGATCGCGGTCGTAGTCGTACTCTCCGGTGCCCACGATGGTGGGGGTGATGTAATCGCCGTTGCCCGCGGCCACCTGCATGACGAGTTCGGAACGGAACAGCGAACCCACCAGTTGCTCGAAGACGATGTTGGTCGCGAACAGCAGTTGGCACCAGTCGCCGACCGCCGTCAGTCGCTCCACCGTCTCCCGCACGGGTTGCCACTCGGGCGCGTTCATCCACACATCACGATGCGCGCTGCCGTCGAAATCGTCCTCCGCCTCGGCGAGGTCGAGGTTGAACAGGGCCAGGTCCTGTGCGAATCGCATCTTGTGGGCCGCATTGACCGCGACGGCGGTGTTGATCATGTTGGTCGGCCCGGACCGCTGGATGGAGGTGAACACATGGAGCGCGAGGCCGTTCTCCGCGTGCATCCAGGCACCGAGGTTGCGTTCGATGAACTTCAGCCACGGCTTGTTCCACACGTCATAGGCGCGGGCGCGTTTGGCGTTCTGCAGGCACAGGTCCACCTGGTGTACGACCGCCGAGTTGTTGCGGTAGATCGTCTGATCCCATTCCTCGTTGGGATCGAGAAAGGCATGCCAGTTGCTGGATTTCGCGGCCGTCCATTCCTGTGGGTAACCGCCCGGTCCGTCGCCGAACCCGTAGATCCACCCTTGTGTCAGGTGACGTTCCGGATCCGGCTGGACGTCGACGGTGACGTCCTCATAGGTGGTCGCACGCTTCTTGGCCGGCTGATAGTAGTTGTACTTGCGGCTCTTGCTGCTCGGGAATTCCTTGGCGCCGGCCTCGGCGTCGGTGAACTCGATGGAGGGGAAGCTGCGTTCCCGCGGTTCGGTTGGTGCGGACATACCTTTCGTTCCTGTCGTTCGGGCTTCTAGTCGAAAGCCGGGCTGGTGAACTTGTCGTAGAAGATCTGGTCCCTGGGCACTCCGGCCGTCTCGGCGAGGGCCAAGGCGGCGTCGACCATCGGGGGCGGCCCGCAGAAATACACCTCCGTTCGGGCTAGGTCGGGTTCGCATCCCTTGACGATGTCGGTGACGTTTCCTTCGGCCACGTGCACGCCGTCACCGACGTCGGCCATGGATTCCGACAGGCACGCGGTGAACGAGAAGTCGGCGATCTTCGCACCGAGAGAGGCGATCTCGTCGAGATAGAAGAGATCAGCGGCCGTCCGCGCCCCGTAGTAGAAGCGCACCGGACGGTTGATCTCGTTCTCGCTGATGTGGCGCAGCAGCGAGAGCAGGGGGGCCATGCCGGCCCCGCCGCCGATGGCCACGATCGGGAGCACATGGCCGCTGCGCAGCGTGCATGACCCGTACGGGCCGTTGACCATGATCTCGTCGCCGACGGAGAGTCCCTCCTCCAACATGCCGGCGAAGAGGCCCCCTGCGTACTTCTTGATGACGAACTCGAGCTTGTCCGGCGTCTGCTGGGTGGTCGCGATGGAGAACGACCGCTTCTCGTCGGTGCCCGGGACGAAGAGGTCGACGTACTGGCCGGACTTGAACTCGAATGCCGCGGGTTCCACGACGTCGAGCCGCAAGGACACGATGTCGCGGGTCAGCGGTTCGATCGCGGTGACCCGGGTGCGGACATCCTGGATCGGTGCGCCGCCGAGCAACTCGTCCTCGTCGAAGTTGAGCAGCTCGATGTCGCAGTCGCTGTATGCGTATGTCCGGCAGAGGAGTACGTACCCCTCGGCCTCTTCGGCGTCGTTGCACGCGAACGTCGAGTAGTCGTCCATCTGGACGTCCCCGTCGAGCATGTACGACTTGCATGCCGAGCACCGACCTTCACGACATCCGTGCATGAGGTGGATGCCCTGTCGGAACGCGGCGTCGAGAATCGTCTCGTCCTCGGTGACCTCCATCTCGATGTCGACGGGTTCGAAGTTGATGCGGTGGGTGTCGGCCACGGGTTCTCCTGTGTGAGTGGCTGGTTGGGGCCCGGTTCGCTGGTCGAGTAGCCGCGAACGGCGGTTGGGCTGGTGGACCCCAGTTCGCTGGTCGAGTAGCCGCGAACGGAGTGAGTGGCGTATCGAGACCTGGTGCGGTGGTCTCGATAACGTCCTCGCCTAGCGGCTCGGACTACTCGACCGGCGATGGGGTCGCCTGGCGGTCGTCTACTCAGGGATCAGAAGTCTGGTCCCTGAGGAGCGAGCTTGCGAGCGTCACGAAGGGCAGCAACCCGCGACCTCAGGCGGGAACGGCCCCGTTGCGGTTGGCCCGGTAGGCCGCGACGTGGGCGTCACGATCGGCGTCCGACATCTCGTTCAGCAACACATTCGGACTCTGGAAGGTGTTGCCGCGGACGTCGTCCAGCGTCCACATCTTCTTCGGATCGAGATCCAGATGCGGTTGCGGGATGAGCGTCTTGCCGTCGTCGCGGACGTAGCCGAGGTCCTTGATGATGTCGGCGAGGTCCTTGCCGTGGTGCAGCGTCTCCCATTCGCGGAAACCGGTGAGGCGACCCATGTTCGGTGTCTCACGGCCCTCGTACTCGCCGCGGAATGCGGTGGTGTCGGTCCACGCGCAGGTTTCCGAGCAGTAGGTGCGCCACTGGCCGTCGACCTTGTCGGTGACCATGTCCTCACGGATCAGGCACGGCACCATACAGGTCCAGCAGCGGTGCGGGTACTCGTAGTCGACATCCTCGAAGGCGATCGGATTGTTACGACCCGGGTAGGCGAGACGGTTGTAGTTCTCCCACCACTTGCCGAACTTGTTGTACCAGCCGGGGTACTTCTCCTCGAACCACTCGAAGTCCTTGTCGGTCATGGCGTCGATGCGCCAGTAATTGACCGGCCAGCCGGTGGCGAAGAACCGTGCCACCTCGTGCACGTAGTGCTTGTCGACGATGCGCTTCCACGCCTCCTCGACCAGATCGTGCGGGATCGTGAGACCGTACTTCTCCAGCGGCAGAAGATAACTGCGGTAGTAGTCGTCGTAGATCCAGCGCCGCCACATCTCCGCGTAGCTCTCGCGGTCCTTGCGGCGGTCCTTGGTGCCGTACTCGATGAACGTGCCGATGGCGGCGTCGACGACGCAGTGGTTGTTCCACCAGGCGTACCGCAGGTCGCGTTCGAGCAGTGGGCGATTGCGCTCGTCGGCCAATGCCATCAACAGGATCGAGTAGCCGTTGGAGATGTGCCGCGACTCGTCGGACTGGACCGAGTGGAACACGGTGGGCAGTAGGTAGTCACCGTTGGCGGCGGCCTCGTCGGGCATGGCGACGAACAGTGTGTTGGTGAATGCCGTCTCGGCGACGACCGTCAGGTAGATGTTGGCGGCGGTGATGGCATCACCGGTGATGAACCCCTCGCCGAACTGTCGGCCGATGGTGCCGGCGTAGTTGTTGGCGAACGCCTTCTCGGTGATGTCGAAGCCGGCCGGATCGATGTAGTTGTTCATGTACAGCTTCTTGAGGTTCATCTGGATCGTCGAATGACGAACCTCGTCGATCATCTGGACGGCGAGACCGTTGTGAATCTCCGGGTTGGGGACCGCGTCGATGGCCATCGGCATCGCGCGGGCTGCGGAGATCTCGGGAAACGGGATGATCGACAGGAACAACTTCTGCCATTCCAGCCACCGCTCCTGGACCTGCCGGAACATGTTGCCGCGGATCGCGCCGTCCATGGCGCCGTAGACGCGATTGTCCTTCTCCTCCTCCATCGGGAAGTAGGACCGCATGATCTGCTTGAGAGGGTCCTTCTTCGGGGCCTTCTCGAAGGTGTAGTCGGTGCCGAACCGGGTCGCCGGTGTCGCGAAGGTGGGCTCCCACGACAACTCGGTGATCTTCGCATGTGCTTTGGTCAAGCTCTGCCTGCTCAATGTGCGCCTCCTCGTGAGAAGGCCGACGAGGTGCCGGCCTGCTGGGCTGGAGCGCCTCCGATGTAACCGTGTGATTCAGGTCATACCCGTCTCAGTGTGAGACAGCGGGCACATTTTTCTGGGGGCGTGAGCGCTGGACGCGGTGGGTGCACATACGTCGCATCCTCGACGATCGGGCGTGATCTGCCGTGATCGTGGCAGGTCAGGAGCGTGTCAGGCCTCGGTGAGGTCGTACACCGAACTCTCGAAATCCAGGTAGGCGGCGATCGCAGTCGGATCGAAGAACGGGAACAACTGTGCCGCCCAGAATCCGCCGATCCGGTTGCGTCGGTCGATCCAGTAGTAGAGGTTGGCCAGCCCGCCCCAGCCGAGGGTGCCGGCCGGCCGGCCGGTCGGGGCGGGTTCCTCGAGGCGCATGGAGGTCAGCCCCCAGGTCTTGGACACGCCGGGGAAGAACTCGGCGTCCTGGGTGACCGCGGGGAGCACCCCGGGGAGCCTGTGCACGCGCAGGTCGCCGATGTGGTTGCGTTCGGCGTCGGCGATCGTTTCCGGCCTCAGCAGCTGGTCGCCGGTATCGGAGAGGCCGTCGTTGAGCCACATCCGGATGAATGCCAGGTAATCGCGCACCGTCGAGTACAGGCCCTGGCCGCCCATGTGGAGCTCTGGTTCGGCCGGCATGGCCCACTTCCGGTTCGGCCGCAGACCGCCGTCCGCCGTGCGGTGATGCATCACGGCCCGGCGCCCGGCCGTGTCGCGGGTGGGTGTGAACGAGGTGTCGGACATGCCGAGCGGTGAGAACACCCGCTCGGACATGACGTCACCGAGCCGTTGGCCGGTGATGCCCTCCACGACGAGTCCCGCCCAGTCGACGTTGCTGCCGTACTCCCATGCGGTACCGGGATCGAACAGCAGGGGAGTCGCCAGCGATTCGCGGGTCGCGCTGATGACACCGGGCACGCCGTGGTCGCGGGTGAGTCTGCGATAGGTTTCGGTGAAGAAGTCGTATCCGAAACCGGCTGTGTGCGTGAGTAATTGTCGTGTCGTGATGGGTGTGGAAGGTGCGCGCAGCTGCGGATTCCCGGCGTGGTCGAACCCCTCGATGACCGACACCCGACGAAGTCGCGGCGCGTACTCGGCGGCGGGGGCGTCGAGGTCGAGCCGGCCGTCCTCGACCAGTTGGAGCGCGACGGTCGCCGTGATCGCCTTGGTGGTCGAGAACAACGCGAACACTGTGTCGGTGGTCATGGAGTCGGTGGTGTTGGAGTCGGGGCCGTCGACGGCTCGGACGCCCGCAGCCGACAGTGACAGCAGTGCGTTCTCGGAGGTGACGCCTGCGACGACTCCGGGAACCCGGGAAGATCCGGTCGTCGCGGACTCGACCGCGGATTCGGTGGCCGCGGCGATTCCCGCAGCGTCCACGGTGCGCGTGCTCCTCATCGCCGGCATCCTCCTCGACGTCGGTGGCGTGTGCCCGCAGTCTAGGCGGGCCGTCGATCCCGCCCGGTCAGGCACGCAGTGACTGCACGAACTCGCCGAGGCGGCGGATGCCCTCGGTCAGCTCGTCCGTCGACGCCGCGTACGACAACCGGATGTGGTCGTCGGCCGTGTGATGGCCGAAGTCCTTTCCCGGCGTGAGTGACACGTGCGCTTCGGCCAGAGCTCGATCGCAGAACTCGGCGGACGTCAATCCCGTCGACGCGACGTCAATGTAGACGTAGAACGCCCCATCGGGTTGCACGGGTACCGACAGACCGATGCGTGCGAGTCCGTCGACGACGAGGTCGCGTCGGATTCGGAACTGTTCGCGGCGGGCCTCGGTGAGGGCCAGGGATTCCTCGGTGAAACACTCGAGTGCCGCATGCTGGGCGGGCGTCGGTGGGCAGATGTAGAAGTTCTGGGCCAGGCGTTCCATGACGGCCACCATCTCGTCGGGCACGATGCACCACCCGAGTCGCCAGCCCGTCATGCCGAAGTACTTGGAGAAGCTGTTGATCACGATCGCGCCCGGGTCCGCGGAGAGGATGCTGCGCGGGCCGTGGCCGTCGACGTCGTCGGCGAGGCCGAGGTAGATCTCGTCGACGATGCGCCAGCCGCCGCGCTCGCGGACGTCGGCACACAGCCGTTGCAGCTCGGCGTGCGGGACGGATGTGCCTGTCGGGTTCGATGGTGTCGCGACCATGACGCCGCGGGTGTCGGGTCCCCACGCGTCCGCCACCAGGTCGGTGGTGAGCTGAAAACGCGACGCGGCAGTGGTGGGGACCAGGCGGACGCGGGCGCCGTAGCTCTCGGCGAAACGCCGGTTGCACGGATACGACGGGTCCGCGACGAGGACCTCGTCGCCGGGATCGATCAGCGCGGCGCAGCTCAGCAGCAGCGCGGCGGACGCGCCCGACGTCACCACGACTCGACCGGCGTCCACCTCGCAGTCGAAGTGACGGGAGTAGAAATCCGCTATCGCCGAACGTAGTTCGGGGAGTCCGAGCGCGGCGGTGTAGGCGAGCGGCCGGCCGTCGGTCAGGTCGCGAACGGCTGCGAGGAAGGCCGGTGGGGCGCCGAAATCGGGTTCGCCGATGCTGAGCTTGACCACGTGATGGCCCGCCGCCTCGAGTGCGGCCGCCCGCTTGCCGAACTCCATCGCATAGAAGGGGGTGACCGCCTCGGCGCGCTGGGAGAACCTCATGGCGTCATTGTTCACCTACGAGGATCTGCCCACCGCGCCGAGGGGTCACCGAAGGTGCGTCACGGAATGTAGTTGAACTCGTCCGGATCCGGGCCGCGCCGACGGTCCTTGTTCATACCGTCGACGGCCGCCATGTCCTCCGGCGACAGCTCGAAGTCGAACAGGGCGAAGTTCTCCTCCACACGAGCCCGGGTCACCGACTTCGGGAAGACGATGTCGCCGCGCTGCAGATGCCACCGCAGGGTCACCTGGGCGGGCGTGCGCCCCTTCTCGCCGGCGATCTTGGCCAGGACGGGATCGTCGAGCACATCGCCCTGCGCAATCGGCGACCACGCCTCGGTGGCGATGCCGTGCTCGGAGTTGAATGCGCGCAACGCATTTTGCGTGAGGTACGGATGCACCTCGATCTGATTGACGGCGGGCACCACGTCGGTCTCGGCGAACAACCGCTCGAGGTGTGCTCGCTGGAAGTTGGAGACGCCGATCGCCCGGGCCTTGCCCTCGGCGTGGATCTTCTCCATCGCCCGCCACGTCTCGACGTAGTCGACGTCGATGCCGGGCAGCGGCCAGTGGATGAGAAAGAGGTCGACCGCGTCGACCCCGAGGTCGGCCAGCGTCTGGTCGGTGGCGCGCAGTGCGTCGTCGTGCGCGTGGAAACCGTTGTTGAGCTTGCTCGTGATGAAGATCTGGTCGCGCGGGATGCCCGATTCGGCGACTGCCTGACCGACCTCCTTCTCGTTGCCGTACATCTCGGCGGTGTCGATGTGGCGGTAGCCCACCTCGAGGGCCGTCAATGTGGCGGCCTTCGTGTCCTCCGGCGGGATCTGGAACACACCGAAGCCGAGCTGCGGGATCTCGACGCCGTTGTTCAGGGTGATCGTGGGTACAGACATGGGTGCTGTCACCTTTCCTCGTGAATCGAGCGGAACCGTGCTGCGCGATCGTGCCCGTGGTCTCAGGGCACGAGAACGAATTTCCCTCGCGGATGGCTGGTTTCGAGCTCGGTGAGCGCGATGGCCGCGTCCGCGAGCGGGAAGGTCTTGGCCACCTCGGTGACCAGTGCGCCGGTGGCGGCGTCGGCGATCAGGCCGTCGACCGCTTCGGCCCGGTGGCGCCGGCTCTCCGGTGTGCTGCCGTTGAGCAGCACGATGCCGTCGGACGCGCGACCGAACGCGGCGATACTGACGATCTTGCCGGGGTTGTCGACGAGTTCCAGGGAGGTGTCGATCGCCTCGTCGGCGCCGGCGGTGTCGATCACCGACGTGATCGGTCCGGGCGCGACGTCACGCACCCGGTCGAGCAGTCCATCGCCGTAGGCCACCGGGATGGCCCCGAGTGCTCGGAGATGATCGTGGTTGCGTTGGCCGGCCGTCGCGATCACGGTCGCGCCCCGCGCGCGGGCCAGCTGGATCGCGATGACACCGACCGCACCCGAGCCGCCGTGGATCACCACGACGTCGTCGGCTTCGACGCCCGCGGTCTGCACGGTGTCGGCGGCGGTGACGCCCACCAGCAGCAGACCGGCGGCATGCTCGAAGTCGAGATCGTCGGGGATGCGGTGGACGGCGGTGAGGTCGGCTTGCAGTCGGTCGGTGTAGGCGCCGTGTGCTCGGTAGACGATCACTCGGTCCCCGACACCGAGGGTGCCGTCGGGGGTCACCGCGCCGTCGCCGACCGCCGCGATCACCCCGGCAGCCTCGAAGCCGATCGGGAGCGGCAGTTTCGACTCGTCCCCACCCATCTGTCCGCGGACGATCTTCGCGTCGGCGGGGTTCACCCCGATCGCCTTCGTCTCGACGATCACATGCCCGGGGCCGGGAAGCGTTGGCTCCGTCTCCACGAGTTTTAGGACCTCGGTGGGCGGTCCGTAGCCGGTCGCGACGATTGTGTGGGCCATGCCCGGTTCAAGGTCCGGGTCCGGGCTCAGTATTCCGAGGCTCACGGACGCGCTGGTCATGGCGACGAACCCGAGACAATTGGTAACCTATGGGTTACCATTTAGGGGTGTCGATCTTCGATGCGATCGCCGATCCGGTGCGACGACAGATCCTGGGGATGCTCGTCGGCGGCCCACGACGAGTCGTCGACATCCAACGGGAACTCGCCGCGGACCACCCGATCTCCCGGCCGGCGGTCTCCCGGCACCTCCGGGTGCTCGGTGAGGTCGGACTGGTGCAGGTGGCCGAGTCGGGGCGGGAACGCCACTATCGCCTGGAGTCGGCACCGTTGGACGAGGTGAGCGACTTCGTCGCGTCGCTGGCCGCTCACGAAACGGATCTCGCCCGACCCGCACCTGTCGGCCCGAGCGTGCTCGACGCACTCGACACAGAGGTGTACAGGACCAGGCGTGAACGTCGCACCGCGCGCGCCGACCACGAGGAGGAGACAGCATGACCACCATCCCCACCGGACGCCGCCGGCTTCGACCCGAAGGTGACTCCGTGGAGTTCACCCGCACGTATCGCGCGTCGATCGAGGACGTCTGGGCCGCGGTTACGGAATCCGATCGGCTCGCCCGCTGGATCGGGTTCTACAGCGGTGACCCACAGGAAGGCCACGTCCAGTTCACGATGAACGCCGAGGGCGAGGACAACATGGTTCCGGTGCGCTACGACATCCGACGATGTGAACCGCCGCGGGTCCTCCAGGTGCACACCACCGACGAGTTCGGGACGTGGGATCTCATCGTGGAACTGGCGGAAAACCAGGGAACCACCACGCTGGTGCTGAGTCAGATCATCGACGATCCGACGACCATCGAGAACACCGGGCCCGGCTGGGAGTACTACCTGGACCGACTGTCCGCGACGATCAGCGGAACCGACCCGGCGGCAATCGATTTCGACGACTACTACCCGACACAGCGGGAGTACTACCTGCGGATCCAACGGGCGATCGCCGACGCGCCCACGTCCCCGTCCTGAATCACACCGTCCTGAACCGCGTCAGCGGCGAAACCACGCGGCGGGCTCGTCGCGCAGAGCCTTGTCGATGCGGAGCCGGGATGTCGCGGCCAGATCGGGCGGCAGGTGGTCGGGCGCGAACCACTCGACCGCGGTGTTCTCGTCGTCGGCCGGGTGCGGGTCACCCTCGAGGTGGCGAGCGAGGAAGCAGACGTCGAGGTACTGCGTCTGGTCACCGTTGGGATAGGTGATCATCGGGGTGACGTCGACACTCGTCAGCCGTGCCACTTCGGCGCGGACCCCGGTCTCCTCGGTGATCTCGCGGACGATGGCGCGGGCAGGTTCCTCCCCGGGCTCGAGAACCCCCGAGACGACGGCCCACTCGCGGGTGTCGGCTCGCCGGGTCAGGAGAATGCGTCCGGTGTCGTCGAGGACGACCGCGCTGACGCCCGACAGCCACAGCGGGCGGTGACCGACGTGGCTGCGGAGGTCGCGGATGAAATCGGGGATCGGCACGGCGTCCATCCTGCCCGCGCGGCGCCGGGCACGCAGGACCGCGTTCTGTCGGTGGCGAGTGTTTCACTGACACGGTTCCCGTCACAGGAGGTGTCGCCCATGACCGAGCATCAGCCCGATCATCACCCCGAATACCGGCATGAACAGCCGGGATGCGGTCATCCGGCGCGCGGTCGCCGCTCGCCGGTCGACTGGGAGGGCATGGAGCGGTGGTTGGTGGACTCGATGGGGGTGATGCCCCGCTCCGCGGTCCTCGACATCGGTCCATCGGGGAGCCCGATCGACGACGGAGCCGACGTCGACTGCGCGCAGATCCAGGTACTCGGGGCGAGAACGTACTTGGTGCGGTTGTCGACGACACTGATGGCGCCGCCGCTGCTGACCTCCGACACGGTGTGGCGGTCCTCGCTCGACAGGTGGTTCTATGCGGACACTTTCGACGATTGCACGCACGGATTCCTGATGAGCCGGTCGCGTCGACGGATCGCCGAGATCGTCGTGACCTGGTTCCGCGACCGTTGTCGTTTCGCCACGCCGGACGACTTGGGCTGCCACTACCAGCGACCGGTCACCCTGCCGCGGGCCACCTCCGCAGATCGCGCCGACGGTCAGGGATACCCCTGAACTTTCCCCGATTTCGACGGCTGACTGATGATTTCCGGCGCCCGAACCATCACAGTGGAGACATGACAACATCAACGAATCCCAACGGGACAACCAACAACAGCGGCATGAACTTCTGGAAGGTGCTCGGCGTCATCGCGGTGGTGCTGCTCGCGCTGGCCATGGTGGGCCCGCTGCTCAAGGGCCTCTTCTGGATCGCGCTGTTCGGCCTCGCGATCTACGGCGGCTACGCGCTCTACAAGTCGAGGTCGGCAAAGAACTCCAACCCGAACCCGCCTGCGACGTTCTGAACGGTCGATCGACGTAACGCATGAGCGACATCGATCTCACCGTCGGCGACATCACGGCATTCCGTGCCGACGCCATCGTGAACGCGGCGAATTCGTCCCTGCTCGGCGGTGGCGGTGTGGACGGTGCGATCCACCGCGCCGGCGGACCGGCCATCCTCCGCGACTGCCGGCTGCTGCGCGAGACGTCGCTGCCGTCCGGGCTCGAACCGGGTGCGGCCGTCGCCGCCACTGCCGGCGACCTCGCCGCGCGGTGGGTGATCCACACAGTCGGACCGGTGTACTCATCGAGTGAGGACCGGTCACCGACCCTGCGGGACTGCTACACGCGCAGCCTGCGGTTGGCGAACGCGCTCGGCGCGGGGTCCATAGCATTTCCGCTCATCTCCGGCGGCGCCTACGGATGGCCCCTCGACGACGCCGTCGCCCAGCAGATTCGTGCTGTCAAAGAATCGGATTCGGCTGTCGAATCCATTACGCTCGTGGCGTTTTCGGACGCCATCGCGGACATCACACGCCGCCTGCTCCGCTGATCACCACTTCTCGCGGATCCGCGACTATCCTCTGGTCGTGGCCGAGAACCGGGGGGACGCGACCCACCTGTGCGTGGCGTCGGATCGTTCCGAATCTGCCCGCGTCGAGCCCACCGTTCTCCGGCCTCCGCGGTTTGCCCCGGCACTGTCTTCCCTCGCCTCCGGCCATCGGGTCGGCGCGACCCCGGGTGGACCTGATCCACTTCGGTCTGACGTCGCCGAGTCGCCGATTCTGGACCGGCTGGCGCAGATGGCGATCTCGGCCAGCCGCGTCACCGACCTCGAGACCATCCCCGGCGAGATCCTCGTCGACATCGACGCCGAAACCTGGAGCAGCGTCACGGCTCCCGGCTATCTGCGGCTGTTCCTCGCCGGGCACGGTCACGACGGCACCGTCGCCGTCGTGCTGACCCGTTTCCTGGTCGACCACGGCGTGATCGTGCCCGATCTCCTCGATCATGCGTTCGTGGAGGCACGAGCACTGCCCGCCTGGGACGAGAGCGAGGCGACCCGAACCCAGCCGGGGTTCCGGACCGAGGGTTCGTCGATGCAGGCGGGCACCTACATCGGCGACGACGCGACGTGGTTCTGCGCGATCAGATACGCGGCGTACCGTCGCGGCAACGTCGCATATCTGTTGCACGCCACCGGAACCGCACCCGCCCGCGAAGGTGCGGCGTTCCGCCGAGCGATCGCCGCGGTGGTCGGATCCGTCCGGTTCGACGACTGACATATCCGACTCTGGCATTTCCGACAACCGACCACTTCGACAGCTGGGGGAGTCTCATGGTCCGACGCGATGCCCGGGTGGACGATCTCGAGAGCGTGCTGGCGGCCTCGGCGTCCTTCACCGACGACCCGGACGATCAGGGCTGGTTGACCGCGCACGTCGACGGCCAACAGATCTATGTCCGGATGGGCGACTTCCCCGACGAGGGCCTCTGGTCGCTGTGGCTCGGCGAGGGGCGATGGATGGACTTCACGGTGGCTCCGGCTCGCTGGACGCTGCACGTCCCCGGCCGCAGGCGTCCGGTGGGGGCCCGCCCGCGTCTGCCGAAGAACGAGTTCCACGAGTAGCGGGCGCGTAGCGTCAATGGTGGGCGCGTTCGTCGACCTGGGCGAGACGGGGAGCGCCGCAACGTCGACAACGGGAGGCGCTCATGCTCGGACTGGGAATCATCGGGTGGATCATCATCGGGGGGCTGGCCGGTTGGGTCGCCAGCATGATCATGAAGACCAACGCGCAGCAGGGAATCCTGCTCAACATCGTGGTGGGCATCGTGGGCGGGTTGCTCGGCGGATTCCTGCTGAGCGTCTTCGGCGTCGACGTCGAAGGTGGTGGGTTGATCTTCAGCTTCGTGACCTGCATCGCGGGAGCATGCCTGCTGTTGTGGATCGTCGGCCTCGTCCGCGGGCGAACCAAGGTCTAGCTCCACCAACGCCGTCGGCCGGGGTTTCGGCCCCGCGCCGGCGGGTACGTTTGGCTAGGAAGGACCCAGACGAGAGGAGTCGGCAATGGCACGAGTCGCGATCATCGGCGGACACGGCAAGATCGCTCTGCGACTGGCGAAGATCCTGTCCGACCGCGGTGACAAGGTCTCCGCGATCATTCGCAACCCGGCACACCACGACGACGTCGAGGCCACCGGGGCCGACCCGGTGGTGGCCGATGTAGAGAACCTCGACACGGCGCAGATCGCTTCGGTGCTGGCCGATCACGACGCGGTCGTCTGGTCCGCCGGAGCCGGGGGCGGTGACCCCAAGCGCACCATGGCGGTCGATCGCGATGCGGCGATCCGCTCGATGGATGCCGCCGCGTCCGCGGGAGCGAACCGCTACGTGATGGTGTCGTACTTCGGGGCGCGGCCAGATCACGGTGTGCCCGAGGACAACTCGTTCTTCACCTACGCTGAGGCGAAATCGGCCGCCGATTCCCATCTGGTGGATTCGGACCTGCAGTGGACGATCCTGGGGCCTAGTGCCCTCACCGACGAGCCCGGGACCGGCCAGATCGCCGTGGGCGGCGACCGGGCGGCCGGCGATCAGGTGAGCCGAGACAACGTGGCGCTGGTCGCCGCCGCCGTACTCGCCGACCCTGCGACGACCGGCAAGCGGATCGAGTTCAACGACGGCGACACACCCATCGGCGACGCCCTGGCGTGAGCTCCTACAGCTGTCTGTTGCGGTCGGCGTGAGATACGAACGGATCTCGCCGACAATCGAACGATGACCGGTTCCGACGCGCTGCTGACGACGCTGCGTTCCGTCGTCACCGACGGCCATGTGCTCACCGACCACGACGCGATGGCCGGGTATCTGACCGACTGGACCGGGCGCTGGACCGGGTCCGCGGATGCGGTGGTCCGTCCGCGCACCACCGACGAGGTGGCCGCGATCGTCTCGGCGTGCGCCGATGCGGGGGCCACCCTGTGGCTGCAGGGTGGCAACACCGGTTTGGTGGGTGGATCGGTCCCGCCGGCTGCTGCCGACAACCCTGCGCCGCGGGTCGTGCTGAGCACCTCTCGCATGGTCGACATCGACGAGGTCGACACCGTTGGCCGGTGTGTGGGCGTGCAGGCCGGTGCCACCATCGACCAGATCGACCGTGCCGCAGGCGAATGCGGGTTGGCGTTTCCCGTCGACCTCGCCTCCCGGGAGTCGGCGACGGCCGGAGGTGTTGTCGCGACCAATGCCGGCGGGGTGCGGATGATCCGGCACGGCAACACACGTCGTCAGGTGCTCGGGATCGAGGCGGTACTCGCCGACGGGCGGGTACTGCGGCGCTGGACCTCGCTGGTGAAGGACAACGTGGGATACGACCTGCCCGGTCTGCTCGCCGGCAGCGAGGGCACGCTCGCGGTGATCACCCGGGTGCTGTTCCGTCTCGTCGCATCACCCGCCGAGACGGTCGTGACCGTGGCCGCGGTGCGCCACGTCGAAGACATCTTCACGCTCCTGGACACGATGGCCGAGCGCGGCCTGACCGTGGAGGCCGCCGAGATCATGACCGAGGCCGGCCTGGATCTCGTGCACGACCACGGAGTGCGGCGTCCCGTGGCGGCAACCGCACCCTTCTACACCCTCATCGAGGTATCGGGCACCGGCGACATCGAAGAGGTCGTCGTCGGTGTGCTCGACGAGGCCGACGTGGTCGACGGTGTCCTCGAACCGGGCCCGGCCCGTGACCTGTGGGCGTCACGTGAACAGCACACCGAGGCCATCTCGCGGTCGTCGGTCACTCCCGTGGTGAAACTCGATGTGTCCGTGCCCATCCGGGCGCTTCCCGAGGCGTTGGCCGAACTCGGGGCCGTCGCCGACCTGGTCGACCATCCGTGTCGACCGATCCTGTTCGGGCACGTCGGCGACGGCAACATCCACGTCAATCTCCTCGATGTGCCCGAGGATCGGGTCGAGGAGTTGACCGGCCGGGTGTTCGGGATCGTCGCCGCCAACGGTGGCAGCATCAGCGCCGAACACGGGATCGGTCGCGCGAAGGTGCCCTGGACCGGATTGGGTCGCAGCGAGGTCGACCTGGCCGCGATGCGCGCGATCAAGGCCGCCCTCGACCCCGACGGACGGTTCAACCCGGGCGTGATCTTCGGCTGACGCCTCGCCGACAGAACCCCGGATCGCGCCGACAGAACCCCGAATGGCGCCGACGGAACCTCGGATCGCGCCGACGGAACCCTGGATCGCGTCGACGGAACCCCGGATCGGTGGACCACACCCGGTTCATGCCGACTCGTGTCGCGCGCAACCGGCGGAATCCTGAGACGATTCATCCGTGACGACCGACGATGGGGCGCGCGGAAACCTGGTGGCATTGGCACGACGATGTGGCGTCGCCGACCGCTACGTGGGATGGGGTGAACTCGACCATGAGGTGAGTTCGGAGACCATTGTCGCGGTCCTCGAGTGCCTCGGGGTGTCTGCCGGCACGCCCGAGGAGATCGTGGCGGCGCACGCCATCCTCGATGACGAGCCGTGGCGCATGATGCTGCCCAACGTGACGGTCGCGGTCGAGGCGGCCGCAGCGCGGTTCGTCGTCCATGTCCCGCACTGGAATCCGGTACACGTGTGGATCGTCACGGAGAGCGGCGACACCGTCGCACCGGAGCAGGTCGATGAACGGGTGGACCCGCGGGAGGTCGACGGCGTGCTCGTCGGGCGCGCGACCTTCGAGATCCCCGCCGACCTCGCGCCGGGCTACCACCGGGTCCACGCCTTCGACCCGGTCTCCGAGATGACCGCCGACCGTCCGCTCATCGTCACCCCACGACGCCTCTCCACCGCGGACGACCTCCTCGGCAAGCGCAGGTGGGGCCTGGCCGTACAGCTGTACTCGGTGCGCTCGTCCACCTCGTGGGGCGTCGGCGACTTCGCCGACCTCGCCGGGATCTGCGAAGCCGCGGCGAGCAGCCACGGTGCGGACTTCGTTCAGGTCAATCCGCTGCACGCCGCCCAGCCGACACCGCCCATCGAGCAGTCGCCCTATCTGCCCGTGACCCGGCGGTTCGTGAACCCGCTCTACATCCGGGTCGGCGACATCCCGGAGGTCGCGGGACTGGACAAGCGGGTCCGCAAGCAGCTGAAGGCGATGGAGCGGGAGTTCTTCGACGAGAACCTCAAGACCAGGAAGATCAAGCGCAACAAGTCATTCCGCGCAAAGATGAGTGCGCTGGAGGTGATCTACCGGCAGCCGCGTTCGGAGGAGCGTGACTACGACTTCCGGGCGTTCCGCCGACGCGAGGGCAAAGGTCTGCGACGGTTCGCCACCTGGTGCGCGCTGGCCGAGCACTACGGGGCCGACAGCCCCGAGTGGGCCACTCGGCTGCAGGACCCGGAATTCGTCAAGACCAAACGCAAAGAGCTCGCCGCCCGGGTCGACTTCTTCATGTGGCTGCAGTGGATCTGCGATGAACAGTTGGCCGCGGCGCAGCGCGCGGCGTTGTCGGCAGGGATGCGTATCGGGATCGTCGCCGACCTCGCCGTCGGGGTGGCCCGGCACAGCGCGGACGTGTGGATGCTCGGTGACGTCCTCGCCCGGGGCGCGACCGTCGGCGCTCCACCCGACGGCTTCAATCAGCAGGGGCAGAACTGGGATCAACCCCCGTGGGACCCCCGACGACTCGCCGAGGCCGGCTACGAGCCCTATCGGGACATGCTGCGGACCGTGTTGCGTCACGCCGGTGGCCTCCGGGTCGACCACATCCTGGGACTCTTCCGGCTGTGGTGGATTCCCGACGGCAAGAGCGCGGCGCACGGCACCTATGTGCAGTACGACCACGACGCCCTGATCGGCATCCTGGCGTTGGAGGCGCAGCGGGCCGGCGCCGTGGTCATCGGTGAAGATCTCGGCGTCTTCGAACGCCACGTGCAGGAGGCGCTGACGCAGCGCGGCATCCTGGGCACCTCGATCCTCTGGTTCGAGCACGGGCCCGACGCCCCGGTGCCGCCGGAGGAGTACCGACAGCTGTGTCTGACGTCGGTGACGACCCACGACCTGCCGCCCACGCTGGGCTATCTGGCCGGCGATCACATCGAGCTGCGGTCACGCCTAGGGCTGCTGGATTCCGGGGAGGAGGCCGAGCGAGCCCGCGACGAGAAGGACCGCGACGCCATCCTGGAACTCGCGCGACGTCGCGGCCTGCTCGCCCCCGACGCGCCGTTGACCGATCAGATCACCGTCGAGGCGCTCTACCGGTTGATCGCGCAGACGCCGTCGGTCCTGCTGGGGGTGGCGCTCGTCGACGCGGTCGGGGAGCGGCGCATCCAGAATCAGCCGGGCACCGATTCGTCGCAGTACCCCAACTGGTGCATTCCGCTCGCCGACGAGAACGGTGAGGTGGTGCTGGTCGAGGACCTGGCGTCCAACGCACGGTTCGCGAGCCTGGTGTCGGCCCTCGTCGAACAGGGCGTCGGGTCGAACTAGTGCCCTGACTGCTCCTGGCGCCGCTCCGACCGGACCGCGAGCACGGTGAGTGCCAGTGCTATCAGGGCCAGCACGCCGACCGCGACCATGAAGACGACGCCGGATGTCCGCAGGCCCCACTGGGTCGAGGCGAAGCCCAGACCGACGATCGGCACCGAGATGGCCACGTAGGCGACCACGAAGTACGTGGAGGTCACCTCGGCGCGACGGTTCGATGGACTGGCGGCGACCACCGCGGCCAGGCCCTTGCTGAACGACAGCCCCTGACCGATACCGCTGACCACCGCACCGGCGATCAGGATGGCCAGCGACTCGGCGAGCAGTCCGGCGATCACCACGACCATCCCGACGACGAGGATCGCGCACCCCACCACCAGTGACCGTTCCGTCGGTTGGGGCCGGCCCGCTATCTGGGTGAGCGCCGACGACAGGAACAGGACCGCGACGAGGATTCCGGCGACGGCATGACTGTCGATGCCGAGGACATGCGACACGAACGAGGGCGTCACACCGGTGAACGTGCCCATCACGGCGAAGCCGGCGAATGCCGCGATCGCCGCACGCACGAACACACCGCGCACGTCGGCGGGAACCGAGAGCCGTTGTACCGACAGCCGTGCGCCCGCCGCGACGTCGACGGGTTCGCTGATGAACCAGATACCTACGAGGACGGGCACCAGGATCGCGAGATTGACGGCGAACACCAGATGCAGTGGTGCGGGGGCGAACTGGGCGAGGAGTCCGGCGATCAGCGGGCCCAGCCCGAGGCCGCCGATGTTGGCGGCGGTCGCGATCGCGGGGGCACGGCCACGCCACTTCGGCGGCGCCAGTTCGATCACCGCTGCGGTTGCGGCGCCGGCGTAGATGCCGGCGGACAGTCCGGAGAGCACGCGCCCGACCATCAGCTGCCACACCGGGCCGGCGGTGATGAACACCACCGCACTCGCCGCGGACAACAGTGCGCCGGCGAGAAGGAGTGGCCGGCGGCCGACGACGTCGGACCAGCGGCCGAACACGATGAGCGCGAAGATCACGCCCGCCGCGTAGATCGCGAAGATCACCGTGGTGGTCGCGACACCGAAACCGAGTTCCGTCGAGTAGATCGCGTACAGCGGGGTGGGCAGGGTCGTCCCGAGCATGACCACCGCGAACGCGAGTACCGCCGAGGCGAACGACCGCCCGGTCGATGGGCGCCGACGGTCGACAGACGCCTGGGCACGGCTCCCGGTCTGTGGCATGTCTGTGCCAGCGTCGGCGCGCCCGGCGCTATTCCCTCGCCATCGCAGAAGGGCCCGCTCAGGCCGCACCGGACGCGTCGTCGGCGGTCGGGTAGGCGGCGAGCATCAGTGACGCGACGGCGGTCAACGCCTCCGACCACGCGGCCGTCATCTCCGTGGTCCACCGCGGTCCACCGATCTCCGACATCGCGGCGATCATGCACTCGGCCACCGCGCCATACATCGGCTCGGTGACCCCCAACTCGGCATGGCGCCGACCGAGGGTGCCGAGAGTCGACTGCAGCCATTCGGCATCGTCGACATGATCGACCACCGCGATGACGGCGGTGCGCAGCATGCCGGCCTGCTGACGGATGCCGCGCGCGAACATGGGTCGGACCTCGGGGTGACGGTCGAACAGGATCTCGTAGAAGCGGACGGTGAGACCGTCGTCGGGTAGGTCGACGAGGGCGAGGCTGTGTTCGAGGAGGTTCTTGTCCATCAGACGATGCTCGTGACCTGCTGTTACCGGACCATTACCAGCGCGGCACAAACCCGTTCGGCAGGGGCTGGTCGGGAAACCGGACGTCGATTACCGTGTCAGTGAGTAACACTCAAGTGTGCCTACGCGGGGAGCGATGAGAATGCGACAGCCCGACCACGACGTGGTGATCGTCGGAGCCGGCTTCGGCGGCCTCGGTGCCGGTATCGAGTTCAAGCGACTCGGGTTCGAGAACATCGCGATCCTCGAACGTGAGCAGGATCTGGGCGGTACGTGGCACGTCAACCACTACCCGGGGCTCGCCGTCGACATCGCGTCGGTGACCTATTCGTACTCATTCGCGCCGAACCCGTACTGGTCGCGGCTGTTCGCCCCGGGCGCAGAGCTCAAGCGCTACGCCGAACACATCGCCGACCACTACGACCTGAAGCGCCACATGGAGTTCGGCACCACCGTCACGCTGGCGGAATGGGATGACACACAACGTGTCTGGCACGTCAGCACCGCCGACGGCGCCGAGCGAACGTGCCGCTATCTGGTGACCGCCACCGGATTCCTCTCACAGCCCCACACCCCGGACTTCGCCGGGATGGAGTCGTTTCGTGGGCGGGTCATCCACACCACCGCATGGCAGGACGGCCACGACTTCACCTCCGAGCGTGTCGCCGTCGTCGGCACCGGTGCGACCGCCGTGCAACTCATCCCCGAGATCGCCCGTCAGGCACGGCAACTGACGGTCTTTCAGCGGACGCCGATCTGGGTTGTGCCCAAGGTGGACTTCCCGATCCCGAACGTCGTGCAGCGGATCTTCGCGCGGCTGCCCATCACTCAGCGTGCCGCTCGGCTGGCGAACACGGCGGCGCTCGAGGCGCTGATGGTGTTCGGGGTGCTGCACTTCAAACAGGCGAAGGCCGGGAATCGCGGAGCCGAACTCCTCGCCCGGGCGCACCTGCGCATGCAGGTCCGGAATCGACGGACACGCAAGGCGCTCACGCCCGACTACGACTTCGGGTGCAAGCGCCCCACGTTCTCCAACGCGTATCTGCGGTCATTCAACAACCCGCACGTCACCCTCCAGACCGACTCGATCGACCACGTCGAGCCGGATGCCATCGTCACCGTCGCGGGCGAACGGATCGAGATCGACGTTCTCGTCCTCGCCACGGGCTTCGATCTGTGGGGGGTGAACTTCCCGGCCTTCCGGATCGTCGGTCGCGATGGCCGCGACCTGGGGAAGTGGTGGCGGGACAACCGTTTCCAGGCCTATGAGGGCATCTCGGTGCCACGCTTCCCCAATCTCCTGTCCCTGAACAGTCCGTACTCCTACAGCGGCCTGTCGTACTTCACGACGATCGAAGGGCAGATGAAACACATCCGACGCCTGTTCGGCGAACTGACGCGACGCGGGGACGACACCTTCGAGGTGTCCGAGGAGGCCAACGACGCCTTCCTCGACCGCGTCACCGAGCGGCTCGACTCGTCGGTGTTCTACAACGGGGACTGCTCCTCGGCGCGCAGCTACTACTTCAACCAGCATGGTGAGGCGGCGTTGCTACGGCCCAGTTCCACGCTCTCGACGCTGCGGGAGATGGATCGCTTCCCACTCGACGACTACATCTACGGGTAGGCCCCGGCCGGTCGGGGTACCTGCGCCCGAAACGCTCAGGCACCACCCACACGCTCAGTTGCTGCCCGCGCGTCTGGTCGGAGGGTGTGCGTAAACGTCGCGGAGTCGACACGCTCACACCGATTCGAGTAGCTCCGGACCGTTGTTGGCGACGCGGTTCACCAGCGGGGGCACCTCGCGGACGTCGATCGCATCGGCGACGGCCTCGCTCGGCGGTGCGAACAACTCGTCGGGCGCCGTGTGATCCGGATCGAGCCACGGTCCCCAGTTGTCGAACGGCATGATCAGCGGCATCCGGTCGTGGACGTCGCGCAGGTGGCCGACCGCGTCGGTGGTGAGTATCGAGCAGCTCAGCAGGGCGGCGGCGTCGCGCGGCGCGTCCTTCGGGCGCCACACCGACCACAGGCCCGCCATGAACAGGCGGGTTCCGTCGTGCGGTGACATGAAGAAGGGGATCTTGGTGGGTTTGCCCTTGGCGTCCGCCGGGCCCTTCTTCCACTCGTACCACCCGTCCATCGGGATGAGGCAGCGTTTCGACTTCACCGACGTCCGGAACGAACTCTTCTCCGCCGCACTCTCCGCCCGCGCGTTGAACAGCAGCGGGCCCTTGCCGACCTCCTTGGCCCAGGGCGGCACCAGTCCCCACCGCATCGCGCGGATGCGCAGGGCCGGGTCATCGTCGGGATCGTCCGGTGCGTGGCGACGGACGACGGTCATGATGGTCGTCGTCGGGGCGACGTTGTAGTTGGGCCCGGGCGCCCGGGGCGTCTCGCTGCGCGCGACGTCCTGATCGTTGGCGGCCTTCGTGTCGCCAGAGGCGGCGTTCGCGGCGGGATCCAACGGAACGGGGACCTCGTTGACCGCGTCGATCTCGGCGGCGAGCTTCGCCGGGTCGGTGGTCACCGCATATCTGCCGCACATGCTTCCATGCTGACACGCCGCACCGACACGGTGTGGTCAGAGCGGGCGCGGCGTGGGCGCGCGATGGTGGTGCGGTCTGTCAGACCGCGATGTCGGCGACGACGGCCTCGGTGACCGCGATCAGATCGTCGGGCGCGAGTTCCACCTCCAGACCCCGACGCCCGGCGCTGCAGAAGACCGTCGGCCAGTTCAGCGCGGACCGGTCCACCACCGTCGGCAGCGGCGTGCGCTGGCCGATGGGGGAGACGCCACCGAAGACGTACCCCGTGGACCGGGTGACCGACTTCTCGTCGGCCATCGCGGCCTTGGTCGCGCCGGCAACGGCGGACAGGGCCGATGCGGCTGCTTTCAGCGACAACCGTCGGGGCACGGGCACGACGGCGACGGCGAGCGGTCCGCCGAGGTCGATGACGAGTGTCTTGAACACCTGATCGGCGCTGACGGCGAGTGTCGTGGTGAGCGCGGCGACGGCTTCTTCGCCGTAGGCGTTGCTGGTCTTGTCGTGAGGATAGCGATGTAAGGAGTGCGTGATCTTCGCGCGCTCCAGCGCGGTCACCGCAGGCGTCGCGCCCATCTGGATCTCCGTTCTGCCGTTCGGTTGGTTCGCACCCGGAACATTTGTCGGGCCACGGCTGTTGAGCCATGTGACGACGCCCGTAGTCGACGTCGCACCTATCGTCACCTGCTCGTTTCCCGACTCGGAAGGAAGGTCGAACAGCCAGATGAGTCACACCGGTCTGCTCGAACCCACCTCGGCGGTCCTTCGGCACCCCTCCCCGCAGCAACCGTCCCGGCCCCGCCCCGCGGGCGACACGTCATCGGTAAGCTTGACCGACACCCCGTGGGTGTTGCGGGCGCCGGGATCGGCGGTCGCCAAGGCCGTCACCGAAGGGATCGTAGTGGTCGAACCCGAGTCGCAGGATCAGGCGCCCGCTGACGCAGCCGACGACACCTCCTCACCCGCCGCCGGTGCCGGTTCGCAGGCCCCGCGCCGCGCGGATCCGGGTGAGTCGCAGGAGGCGCTGACGGAGCGGTTCGAGCGTGATGCGCTGCCGTTACTGGATCAGATGTACGGGGCCGCGCTCCGGATGACCCGCAATCCCGCAGATGCCGAGGACCTGGTGCAGGAGACCTACGTCAAGGCGTTCTCGGCGTTCTCCTCGTTCCGGGAGGGCACGAACCTCAAGGCGTGGCTCTACCGCATCCTGACCAACACCTACATCAACGGTTATCGCAAGAAGCAGCGTCAGCCCGCGCAGTATCCCACCGAGGAGATCACCGACTGGCAGCTCGCGGCGACGGCCGAGCACACGTCGACAGGGCTGCGTTCGGCGGAGATGGAAGCGCTCGAGGCGCTGCCGGACGACGACATCAAGAACGCTCTGCAGGAATTGCCCGAGGATTTCCGGATGGCGGTCTACTACGCCGACGTCGAAGGGCTGCCGTACAAGGAGATCGCCGAGATCATGGACACGCCGATCGGTACCGTCATGTCGCGTCTGCACCGCGGACGCCGACAGCTGCGTGACCTCCTGGCCGACGTCGCGCGTGAGCGCGGGTTCAACCGGTCAGCCCGTGCGTCGGAGAGCGGGGTGGCGCGATGAGCAGCACACACCGCTCCGACGACCCCCGGATGGATGACGCGGCAGATGACCCGGAGTTCGTCGAACTCGACTGCTCTGCGGTGCTCGCGGACGTCTGGCTCCTCCTCGACGACGAGTGCGATTCGGGTGCGCGGTCGCGGCTGCAGACCCATCTCGACAGCTGCCCGTCGTGTTTCGCGCACTACGGCATCGAGCAGCAGCTCAAGACGCTGATCAATCGCAAGTGCGGCGGCGACCACGCCCCCGAGGGGCTGCGTGAGCGGCTACGTGTGGAGATCCGGCGCACCGTGATCGTCCGCGAGTCCGGCCCCGCGGACTGACACGCAAGGTCACCTCCCAACCCACCCCACGCCGGCGACCGTCCCTCCCAACCCGCCCCACGGCGGTCGACAGAACCCGAAAAAACGCCGAGAGCATCCACCCCAGCTCAGAGAATCGCTTCTCCGAGTCCAAACGTGGATGCTCTCGGCGTTTTTTCGGGTTCTGTCGACGTGAAGTCGACCCCGACACGCAAAGCCCTCGAGAGTCGACGACTCAGGAGTTAGGACGCTTGCCGTGGTTGGCAGCGTTCTTCTTGCGTGCGCGCTTCTTGCGTCCGCGCTTACCCATGACGGACCTCCTTCATACGATGTGCGTCGTCGATTGTCCCATGTCGCCGGGCCCTGATCCCAATCGCCCATGGGCTAGGTTATGGGCATGGCAGAAGATGTCGTCGCGGAGATCGTGGCAAGTGTGCTCGAGGTACGCGCGGATGCCGGCCAGCACGTCGATGTCGGCGACACCCTGGTCCTGCTCGAGTCGATGAAGATGGAGATCCCCGTCCTCGCCGAGGATGCGGGAACGCTGGCCGAGGTGAGGGTCAAGGTGGGCGACGTCATCCAGGCAGGCGACATCATCGCCGTCTATGAGTGAACACCCGTCGATGACCATGCCGACGTCGAGTGACGCCGGGATCGTCGTCGCGACCACTGCCCGTGGTGGCTGAACGCCGGCCATGTCGACGCTCTCGGATCTTCTCGCCGAACACACCAAGCTGTCCGATGCGGCGGCAGCCCACTTGCAACGGCTGGTCGCCGAGTGGCAGTTGCTCGCCGATCTCTCTTTCGCCGACTTTCTGATGTCGGTGCGGACCGAGAACGGCGACATGGTGACCGTTGCGCAGTGCCGGCCCAACACCGCGTCGACGGTGTTCCCCAGCGATGAGGTGGGCTCGGTAGCCGACGATCCGCAGCTCGACCGCGCCGTCCGCGCAGATCGGGTCCTGCGCGAGGAGGACCCGGAGTGGTTCGGGTCGGTCGCGATCCGTCGTGAGGCGGTTCCGGTCGGATTCCCGGGTGCCGACGGTCCCATCGCGGTTCTCACCCGCGCGGTGGACCTCACCCATCCGCGGTTGCCGTCGCCGTTGGAGCTGGCCTACCAGGACTCCGCGAACGACCTGTGCCAGATGGTCGCGGACGGGACGTTCCCACATCAGGAGGGCAATCCACGAGGGCTGTCGACACCACGGGCGGGCGACGGATTCGTCCGCGTCGACGCGAACGGCATCGTGGTCTACGCGAGTCCCAACGCCCTGTCCGCATTCCACCGGATGGGGTGGACCGCCGAGCTCACGCACACGCGGTTGTCGGAGGTCACCACCGCGTTGCTGACCGATCCGTTCGAGTCCGACGACGTGGCGACGGTCATCGACGCGGCGGCGGGGGTGTCGGCGCCCCCGGCGACGCCGTACCGGGATGTCGGGATGCGGATGGAGGCGGATGCCCGTCGAGCCACGGTCCTGATCCGCGCAGTGCCGTTGCGGCCGAGGGGGATCGGTACGGGCGCGGTGGTCCTGATCCGCGACGTGACCGAGGTGAAACGCCGGGATCTGGCGCTGATCAGCAAGGACGCGACGATCCGCGAGATCCACCACCGCGTCAAGAACAATCTGCAGTCGGTGTCTGCCCTGCTGCGGTTGCAGGCGCGTCGCACCGCCAACCCGGAGGCGCGAGGGGCGCTCACCGAGGCGGTACGACGGGTCGCGTCGATCGCGCTCGTCCACGAGCTGCTCTCCGGCAGCGTCGATGAGGAGGTCGATCTCGACGAGGTGGTCGATCGGCTGGTCCCGATCCTGGTGGACGTCGCGTCCGGGGACACGAGTGTCGGTGTGCGACATCGTGATCGGCTAGGGGTGTTGTCTGCCGAACTCGCGATGCCGTTGGTGATGGTGCTCACCGAGCTGATCCAGAATGCCATCGAGCACGGCTTCGACGGCTCGGACGCGAACCGCGAGGCCGGGGAGTCCCAGATCGAGATCGTTGCCGACCGGGACGTTCGCCGACTGCTGATCGCGGTGCGCGACAACGGGTCCGGACTTCCGGACGGATTCGACGTCGGCTCGTCCGATCGCCTTGGTCTACAGATCGTCCAGACGCTGGTGTCGATCGAGCTGGGCGGCACGCTCACCATGGGTGCGAGCCCGACGGGGCGTGGAACCGAAGTGAGCGTGGAGATCCCGCTCCGCTGAGACGCGGATGGGTTCGGGCTCAACGACTCCGGCAATCGGCCGATCAGATGTTTTACTCCCACAGACGAAGAGACCCGGCCGGGGCCGGGTCTCTTCGATGTCGCGATGGCGACTCGGGCTGTGGACCCCTCAGACGCTGCTCCGCGTCCGCGTACGTGCGGTGCGTCGCTTGAGCGCGCGCCGCTCGTCTTCGCTCATTCCTCCCCAGACGCCTGCGTCCTGACCGGACTCCAGGGCCCACGAGAGGCATTCGGCCGTGACGGGGCACCGGGCGCAGACGAGCTTCGCATCAGCGATCTGTGCGATGGCCGGTCCACTGGTTCCCACCGGGAAGAACAGTTCCGGGTCTTCGTCGCGACAGATTGCTTTGTGACGCCAGTCCATTCCTTCTCCTTCAGGTGCTTGACGCACCACTCGACAACTCCCAATGTCTGGTTTGTTGTGGCTGTAACCGATAGTTCACGCGGACACACCGAATGTTTCCGCACTGTTGCTTGTGAATACTTTCACGAATCCAGGCGAAGTCAATGGTGTTCCGTTAACACGTGTGCAATATCACTGTTGGGTGACCATCCCCGTGAGGGGGTGCCTGCACTTGGTTGCGCACCGATGTACTACTCTACTCCGGTTGTGGTCGCAGATTCTGTGATCTGCGTAGCTCTGCGTAAGAAATCCCTGGTGGTCTTCGAGTCAGTGCCGGTAATCTGTGAAACATGCCACGTCGACGATGTTGATCCTCATCACACCGGCTGATCCCACGGGCGCGATCTGACCCTGCTGGTCGACTGACCGCGGCGGCGTCGATCGCCTCGCTGGCCGAGGACGCCATCCCTCTGTACCCGCTCTACGCGGTGATGTTCGGTGACCGCGACGTCGCCGGAGCCGGTTTGTCACCCGCGGCCATCTCATCTCTGTTCATCCTGTGGTCGGTGTGCTCGTTCGTGTTCGAGATCCCCACCGGCATCCTCGCCGACCGGGTGCCCCGCCGTCCCCTCCTGGTGATCGGTCCGCTCGTGACCGCGGCGGGCTTCGCGCTCTGGACATGGTGGCCGTCCTACGCGGCATTCGCTGCCGGATTCGTGCTCTGGTCGGCCGGCTCGGCACTGCGCTCGGGGACAATGGAAGCCCTCGTCTACGACACCCTCGCCGCGCACGGCCTGGCGTTGCGTTACGCGCAGGTGGCGGGGCGGATGCGCGCGATGTCGGCGCTGGGCGTCCTATTGGGCACGATGCTCGCCGTCCCGCTGGCGGCGTGGGGCGGCTACCACGCGGCCGGGGCGGCGAGCGTGGTCGCGTGCATCATCTGCGCCGGAGCGTCCTGGATGTTGCCAGAACATGCACCACCTGGACGTGCTGATGGGGCGGATGCCGACCCTCGCGTCAGCGACGACACCGACAACAACGACACCGACAACAACGACACCACAGATTCCCGGATCAGTCGGTCGACGATGATTCGTCGCCTGTGCCGCGACGGTGTGTTGCGTCGACTGTTCGTGCTGGTGATCGCCCTGACGTGGGTCGAGGCGCTCGACGAGTACCTGCCTCTGTTGGCGGAGGCGATGTGGGGCGGAGCCTCGACGGCGGAGGCGGTCGCACTGCTGATGGTGGTGGTGGCCGTGGGGGACATCGGCGGAGGTTTCGCGGCCGAACGGACCGGGGCGCGTCGGCCGTCACCCCGACGGCTGGCGCCGTGGCTCCTGGCCGGTGCGGTGGCACTGGCTGCGGGCGCGGCGTCGGGTCACCCGGCGGGGATCGTGCTGGTGGCGTTCGCGTTCGGGGTGTTCGGGTGGTCCTCGGTGATGGCGGAGGCGTTGATGCAGGACCGGGTGCCGTCGAGGGTGCGGGCGACGGTCACCTCGGTGGTCGGCGTCGGTGAGGAGGTGGTCGCGGTGATGGCGTTCGGATCGTGGGCGCTGGGTTCGCAGTGGCTGCCGCCGACGATGTTGTTCGCGCTCGCGGCGATTCCCTATGTGGCCCTGGGCGTCGCGCTGGTGTTCGTTCCGGGCGCCACCACCACCAGGGCATCGGCTCGATGCCCGAACTCCAGTGAGTGATGTGCGCCGATGAAGTCGCCGTCCATCTGGACATCGATCGGCTCGTCCGCCCGGAACCGCACCCACGCCACATCGTCGTCGCGGTGGAGATGGCGGCCCTTCGGCGTGCGATGGGTGAGCAGCCGGGCGGCGAGCGGAAGGTTGCGGGCCACCCCGGTGGAGGTCGCGGCGAACAGCCCGAGGCGGCTGTCGAAGCCGGTGGTCGGATTCGTGCGGATCTCGAAGTCCCCGAGATAGGTCCACGGGCTGGTGTTGGAGACGAAACCGAACCGGACCCCGGTGATGGGCTCGTGGTCGGGAACCTCCACGGTGAACGACGAGCGGTCCATGGCGTTGCGTAGGAACGCGGCCACCGTCGTCCAGAAGTATCGTGCCGGGGTCGCCGGCTTGCCGGCATGGCGCTTGCGCTCCATCGCATGGACGACGACGGCATCCATGCCCATCCCGGTGTTGAACAGGAACCACCGGTCGGCGGTGTGGCCGAGGCCGACGCGGCGACACTGACCGGATTCGAGCAGGCCGATGATCTGCGACGTCGCGGCGAGCGGATCGGCTTCGATGCCGAGCGTGCGGGCGAACACGTTGGCGCTGCCGCCGGGGATCACACCGAGCCTCGGCGTCGGGCGGGCGGGATCGTGGCCGGAGCCCGGTGCACCCAGCAGCCCGTTGACGGCCTCGTTCACCGATCCGTCGCCGCCGTGGACCACGACGACGTCGAAGCTCTCGGCGACCGCACGTTCGGCCAGCTCACGCGCGTGGCCGCGGTGTGTGGTGTGTTCGACGTCGAGGGCGAACCGCGAACTCAGGGTGTGCGCGAGCGCGTCGCGCCCGGCGGGCGTGGTCGCCGTGGCGAAGGGGTTGACGATGAGCATCATGCGCACGAGACCCCACGATATTGGTTGCGGCGGTGTGACGTGCACCCGCCCGTGTCCCGGCTGGTCGAGGCCCCATAGTCTGGAGCAGTGAGCAAGAAGCGACGCGGCTCTCGGGCGCCCGAGGGCGAGCGGCAGCCGAACGGGTCCCACGACCCGGCGACGCCGAACCCCCCGACACCGAATCCCCCGACGACGATCCGGGCCGCCGGCGCGGTCACCGCACTCGAAGGTCTGGTGGCCGTCATCGTCGCGATCGTCCTGGCCATCCGGGAGGCCGCCGGGCATCGCGAGGCGTTCATCAGTGGCTACGGCACCGCCGCATGGTTCGGCATCATCGGCGGTGGCGTCCTGATCGGTGGGGTCGCACTGTTGACCGGGCGCCGCTGGGGTCGTGCGATCGCCGTGGTCGCCCAGATCCTGCTGCTCCCGGTCGCCTACGCCCTGCTCACCGACAGCGGCCAACCGTGGTTCGGCATCCCGCTGGCGATCGCCGCCCTCGCGGTACTGGTGCTGATCTTCAGTCCCGCATCGACGCGCTGGCTCGTGGGGGAGTACACCACCGACGACCCCGCAGCCGGATCTGGCTCCTCGTCGCGCCGACGGTGACCTGCCCGCGCGCGACGCGACAGTCGTAACGTCCGTATCACCTACTGCGGTTGTGATCGGCCGTACAGTTGAGGCCATGACCCGGATGCTGGCCATCGCGAATCAAAAAGGCGGGGTCGCCAAGACCACAACAGTCGCGTCGCTCGGCGCGGCATTGGCCGATCTCGACGTGTCGGTGCTGGTCGTCGACCTCGATCCGCAAGGCTGTCTTACCTTTTCGCTCGGACACGACCCAGACCAACTGGAGTCGTCGGTTCACGACGTGCTGCTCGGGGAGGAGGAGATCGCCGACGTCCTGCTCGACACCGACGACAACGTGACCCTGCTGCCCGCGACGATCGACCTCGCCGGCGCCGAGGCCCTGCTGCTGATGCGGCCGGGTCGCGAATACGCGCTCAAACGTGCGCTCGCCGAGGTCGCCGAGGACTACGACGTCATCCTGATCGATTGCCCACCGTCGCTCGGTGTGCTGACCCTGAACGGACTCACTGCCGCCGACGAGGTGGTGGTACCGCTGCAGTGCGAGACGCTGGCACATCGAGGCGTGGGCCAACTGCTGCGAACCGTCAACGAGGTGCAGCAGATCACCAATCCCGGACTGGCCACCCTGGGCGCGGTGGCCACGCTCTACGACGCGCGCACCACGCACAGCCGCGATGTGCTCGGGGATGTGTCGGATCGGTACGACCTCCCGGTGCTCGACCCGCCGATCCCGCGGACCGTGCGGTTCGCGGAGGCGTCGGCGTCCGGGACATCGGTGATGCGGGGCAGGAAGAACAAGGGCGCCAACGCCTATCGCGAGCTGGCCGAGAACCTGTGGAAGCACTGGGAAGCGGGGACGCCGGTCCCGACGTTCGACATGGCGTGAACCCATGTGCAGCAGCGCGTCGCGCTACTGCGGTCGGTAGGCCTGGACGGTCGTTCCCCACTGTTCGACGACGGTGGCACCGAGCACCCGCAGGCTGACCGGCTGGTCGTCGCGGCGACCGTCTCGGGGCAGGGCGATGGCACGCAGTTCGCGGCCCGTCGCGGCGTCGCGAACGCTGACGCCTGCCGGGGTCGGCAGCAGTAGCTGCCCGGCCATGACATCCCCGGTCCCGATCGCCCCGGGAACCTGATAGATCGGCCGGAGGTTGGCGGCATCCATCACGACCGTCGCCTCGCCGGTGAAATAGCTGGTCAGACCTCCGGAGGTGACGGCGACGCCGGCGGGCGGATCCGGTGTGCCGCTGACGGTGTTCGTGGCGGCGGGCACCCCGTCGGTGGTGAACTGACGGATCGTCGGGGTGGGTGGTGCGGGGGCCCCGGGCGCCGGGGCATCCGACGTCGGCATGGGTGGGTTCGCGCCGCCGTCGTAGATGGCGATGGCCGAGCTGCTCATTCCGATCAGGACCGGTGGTGGTCCATCGGTGCCGTCGGTGATGAGCGACGACCCGTGTTGCTCGACGTCCTCGTCGTCGTCGAGAACGGCGCCGAGAACCGTCAAACGGTAGCCGGGTTCGTCGCCGCACCGTTCGATCACCGCGACCCGGCTGCCGCCCACGGCCGAGGAGTACAGGAGGCAGTCCTGTCGTCCGGGCTGCACACCTGGGTTCACGGGCGCGTCGACGCGACCGTATTCGATGCCTCGCACCAGGTTCGAACCCCAGGTCTCCAGCCGCGTGGGGCCTTGGGAGACAACGTATCCGGAGTCCGACACCAGGTGGACGCGGTCGTCGGCGTCGCTGCTACGGCTCCCGGCGCGACTGCCGGACGACGCGTCGAGCGCGGTGACCTCTCCGCATCCGCGGGCATTGCGATATGCGGCGAGGACCTTGTTGTTGCTCGACGGCCACGCGGCGATCACCGCGCAGAGATCCAGATTGCGGCGGTACTGCCACACCTCGCGGCCCGACTGCGGATCGCGCCCGACCACCGCACCTCCGTCGGCGGTGACGACGGTCGCCTCGGCGATCGCGGGGGTCTGGGTCGCCGACGAGCGTGCACGCCACGCGGGGGCGAGGTTCGCGGGCACCGCCGAGGACGGTTCGACCTCGGGAACCGGCGCGGCGGCCTGCACACTCTCGGACTGCCGGACCGGACTGTTGGCCCAGATGACCAGCCCGGCGACGAGTATCGCGACGAGTATCGCAGCGGTCACCGCGAGGTCGACCGGCGTGCGACGCTCAGGTCGGATTCGGGCCACATGCGCTCCGGTCGCCGCGAACGATCTGGATCGAGTCGGAAGCGGTCACTCGGCCGACGCGACGGTGGCGGTCTTCTCCTGCTGCTGGTCGGTCGAGGTCGCCGAGTGCTTGGCGCCACCACGGCGGCGGCGACGTCGACGCGGCCGGTCGCCGCGACCGGATCCGCCATCGCCCGCCGAGTCGGCGCCGGCGGCGTCACCGTCGGATCCGGCCGTGGCCGTCTTCTCGGTCTTCTCCGCCGAGTTCGGGTCCGCATTTCGGCCGCCCCGGGTGCGTCGCCGGACCCGATCGGACTTCTGCCGCTCGGGCCGGGTGCGGCGCTCCTCGCGGTCCGCGGACTGCTTCGGTGCGGCGATCCGGCCGGTGGCCGACTCCGGGATTCCGAGCTCGGCTCGCAGATGCTCCGACGTCGAGTAGGTCTCCACGGGCTCGGGTACCTCGAGGCCGAGCGCCTTGTCGATGAGCTCCCACCGGTGCAGCTCGTCCCAGTCGACGAGCGTGATGGCGATGCCGGTGCGGCCCGCGCGACCGGTGCGACCGATGCGGTGGATGTAGGTCTTGTCGTCTTCGGGGCACTGGTAGTTGATGACGTGGGTGACGTCGTCGACGTCGATACCGCGCGCGGCCACATCGGTGGCGACGAGCACATTGATGTCGCCGTTGCGGAACCGCTTGAGCGCCTTCTCGCGGGCCACCTGACCCAGGTCACCGTGGACCGCGCCCACCGAGAACCCGCGTTCGCCGAGGTCGTCGGCGACCTTCTGAGCGGTGCGCTTGGTACGGGTGAAGATCATCGTGGCGCCGCGGCCCTCGGCCTGCAGGATGCGGGCGACGAGTTCGGCCTTGTCCAGGGCGTGCGCGCGATAGATGTACTGGGTGGTGCGCTCGTGCACCGCCGAGTCGTTGGCGTGCTCGGCCCGGATGTGCGTGGGTCGGTGCAGGAAGGTGCGGGCGAGGGTGACGATCGGGCCCGGCATGGTGGCGGAGAACAGCATCGTCTGCCGCGGGGTGGGCAGGGCGCCCATGATGCGCTCGATGTCGGGGAGGAAGCCGAGGTCCAGCATTTCGTCGGCCTCGTCGAGGACCAACATCGTCACCTTGCCGAGGATGAGATGACCCTGCTGGGCCAGGTCGAGCAGGCGGCCGGGCGTGCCGACGACGAGGTCGACACCCGACTTGAGGTCGGCGATCTGCGAGTCGTAGGGACGGCCGCCGTAGATGGAACTGATCTTCAATGGACGGGTGGTGCCGTCGGCCAGGGTCACGTCGAGTTGCTTGGCGGCGACCTCGAGGTCGCCGGTCACCTGCAGGCACAGCTCGCGGGTGGGCACGATCACCAACGCGCGCGGCGTGTTGTCGAGGGCGCGGAGACCGGACGCCTCGGCGTTCGCGAGCCGATGCAGCATCGGGACGCCGAACCCGAAGGTCTTGCCCATGCCGGTACGTGCCTGACCGATGAGGTCATCGCCGCTGAGCGCCAGCGGAAGGGTGAGTTCCTGGATCGCGAAGGTGTGGGTCTTGCCGTCGGCGGTCAGGGCCGCGACGATCTTGTCGTCGACGCCGAGTTCGGCGAAGGTCGGCGACGTATGGGTCTCGTCGACGATCGTGGTCTGGATGTCGTCTCGGGAATCGGTCCCGGGGGTTTCGCTCATGTGAGGTTGTATGCCTTTCTGCATTTCCCGCACGCACGAAAGGCACCACAGTGGGGTCGAGCGGTCTGCGTCGGAAGGGTCCTGGTCGGACCGCGTCGTCGGGGTCCGGAAGGGACCACGCAAACCGGTTTCGGTGACTGTGTGGTGGCTCCGCTCGGGCGTCGACGCCCGGCGACGAGTGCGCGCACATTGTCCGGTGACCGCGCGTGATCCGAATCGGTCCGACCGGCGTTCGCCGGACGAAACGGCACCGGATCGTCATGATCGCGTCAGTACACCGTCGTCAAGTGTACTTGGTGAACGCCCGGACCCCGCATACCATCACCACCATGTCGACTGCGCCGCCCCCGTCAGGGGTTTCTCCCGATCCGCCAACCAGCGCCGTGACCAGCGAATATGGCGGTGCGGTGGCCAAGTTGTTCGCGGTATTGCTGGCCGGGGAGTACGCCGCGTTCTACCGGCTCGTCGACGAGTCGCGGATGGCGCCGGACGTCGCCAGTCAGGTGGCCATCGCGCGGATGGCGGCGTCGGAGATGCGGCACTTCGATGCGCTCGCCGAGCAGGTCTCCGCGCATGACATCGACCCGACCCAGGCCGTGGAGCGCTACCGCTCGATCTTCGATCGCTATCACCGGGTGACCACGCCGAAGACCTGGTACGAGGCGTTGGTGAAGGCGTATGTCGGCGACGGGCTCGCGGCGGATTTTTACACCGAGGTCTCCGGTGCGCTGCCCGCCGACGCGCAGTCGGTGATCCGAGAGGTCATGGCCGAAACCGTCAACTCGCACTTCGCGCGCGAGCAGGTCTCGGCCGCGGTTGCCGCGAACCCATCGCTCAAGTCGCCGCTGACCCTGTGGGGTCGCCGACTGCTCGGCGAAGCGGTCACACATGCCCAATGGGTGCTCGCCGCCGAAGAGGAGGTCACCGACCTGTTGTTCACCGGATCGGCGTCGTTGAACGGCATAGCGGGCTTCTTCGACGCGATCACCGCCGAACACGACAAGCGCATGCGCGACCTCGGTCTCGGTTAGGTCGGTCTCGGGTAGTCCGGTCCCGGATAGGTCGCGTTCCGCTGTGAGCGGAGCCCGTGTCGCCCGCGAAACGGTCTGAACTAGCCTGGGTCCGCAGACATGTTGTGCCGGGCGCGGCGTCACATCGCGCCGCGGCGAAGACTCGGGAAGGGTGGCCATGGCCGTTGAAGTGAAGATCGGTATCACCGACAGTCCGCGTGAGCTGTCCATCCACACCGCGCTCACCAGCGACAAGGCGTATGCGGAAATCGAGGCGGCTCTGTCGGGCGATCAGTCGCTGCTGGCATTGACCGACGACAAGGGTGCCCGTTTTCTGGTGCCGGTGACGAAGATCGCCTATGTAGAGGTGGGCAGCACAGAGAACCGGCGGGTCGGTTTCGTCGCCACCTGAGCCGACGACTCACCAGAACCACGCATCAACAGACCGGCCGCCGTCGACATGTTCGACGGCGGCCGGCCTGTTCTGTGTCAGGCCTCTGGTTCGGCGGGGGATTCGCCCTCGGGCGACGTGCCCTGCAGCGGCACGTGCGACAGACCGCCCCACAACAGCGCGACCGTCGTGTCCACCGCCGCGCGCTTGTCGACGGGGCGCTTGGCCTCCAGCCAGTAGCGCGCGTTGACCTGGCTGGCACCCACCAGGCCCGCCGCCAGCATCCGCGACCGGTACGGATCGAGTCCGGAGTCGTGCATCACCAGTCCGTAGACGGCGTCGACGCAGGCCTCGGTGGCCCCTTCGACCCGGCGGATGACCGCAGGGTCCTTGGCATCCGACGAGAAGATGAGGCGATAGCCGGAATTGTCCTGGTCGATGAAATCGAAGAACGCCTCCACCGCGGCCCGGACGCGTTGCTTGTTGTCGGTGGTCGTCAGCAGTGCGCTGTTGACGTCGCTGACGAGCTTCTCGGCGTGGGAATCGACCACGGCGATGTACAGATCGAGCTTGGACGGGAAGTGCTGGTACAGCACCGGTTTGCTGACACCGGCGTGGACCGCGATCTCGTCCATGCCCGCCGAGTGATAGCCGCGCTCCACAAAGATCTCGCTCGCCGCGTCGAGGAGCTGCATGCGGCGGGCGCTGCGCGGCAGCCGTGTGTTGCGCGCGGCACCGTGCGACGGATTTGTGGTGGTCGACATGCGTTGAGAGTACTCGCGGCCGTCGGCGGCGACGGAGCCGCACACTCCCACCCCGACACTCCGCTCCACGGATGCGCGTTGACCTGTGAGAAGGTTGTCCTGTGAGTCACCCAGGAGGCGGGTCGAACTCCGGGAACGCAGGTGCCGGGACGGCCGGCACGAGCGGTGTGGGGGTCGGCGACGGACGCGTGCGCGCTCGAGATGTGGGTCCGCGGCGTCCGCGAACAGACACCGGCGGCGGTGCCCAGACGGCCAGGCCGCGGCCGAGGCCGGATCAGCCGCTGCGGGCGCGTTGGGACCCCACCGACGACACCGGTCGGGCCCGAGTGGATCGTGACGCCCAGCCGGAGCGCAAGAAGCAGAGCGCCCTGGGCAAGTTCGTCGCGACCTACGGGTGGCGGGCCTACGCCATCCCGGTCTTGGTCATCCTGACCATCGTGCTCATCGTCGTGACGGTCCGCACGGCAGACGATTCGGCCTCCGTGTCCGCTGCCGACGTCAATCCGGATGAGGCGTCGCGCAACACCGACGTGAGCGAGGAGACCGCGCCGGTCGGTGCGCCGACCGGCACCATCGAGCCCGAGGCGCTGCCCGCGGGGACGCTGCCCGCAGGTGGGCCCTACACCGAGCAGGGTCGCGAGACCTACCACGTCGTTCGCGGCGCCGGCCCACAAGTAGGGACAGGCGGTGAGGTGTACACCTACACCGTCGAAGTGGAGAACGGCGTGAATGCCCGTGACTTCGGCGGTGACCAGTCGTTCGCGAGGATGGTCGACTCCACCCTCGCCAACCCTCGCAGTTGGATCGGTGACGGCAAGGTCAGCTTCCGGCGAATCGACGCAGGCGACCCGGACCTCCGCATCACGTTGGCCTCGCCGGCCACCACCCGGGAGCTGTGCGGCTATCAGATCCAACTCGAGACGTCGTGTTTCTACCCGCCGGAAGAGCGGGTCACGCTCAACGAGGCGCGATGGGTGCGCGGCGCGCTGTCCTACAGCGGCGACGACCTGTCCTACCGGCAATACCTCATCAATCACGAGACGGGTCACGGAATCGGCTACGAGGCGCACGAGCCCTGCCGGGAAGACGGCGCACTGGCCCCCGTCATGATGCAGCAGTCGTTCGGGGTGGCCAACAGCGAGATCATGGCGCTCGATCCCGACATGCAGGCGAACCGCAGTCTGGTGTGTAAGCCGAATCCGTGGCCGTTCCCGAACGGCGGAGCGGTCCGGGCGGATTCGGAATGACCGTGCGGTCGCAGCTGTTGACTCAGTAGATCGCCCTGAAGCAGATCGCCCGAGTGGAGATCATGCAGAACGAGATCGCCGAAGATCGTCAGACGTACTGGAGGAGCCTGTGTCGTCCTTGCCACCGCTGGTCGAGCCCGCAGCGGAATTGTCCAACGAAGAGGTGGCCCGCTACAGCCGCCATCTGATCATCCCCGACGTGGGGATGGACGGTCAGAAAAGGCTGAAGAACGCGAAGGTGCTCGTCATCGGCGCGGGCGGACTCGGCTCGCCGACCCTGCTGTACCTGGCCGCGGCGGGTGTCGGCACGATCGGCATCGTCGAGTTCGACGTGGTCGACGAGTCGAACCTGCAGCGCCAGGTGATCCACGGCCAGTCCGACATCGGGCGTCCGAAGGCGGAGAGCGCGCGCGACTCGATCATCGAGATCAACCCGTTCGTCACCGTGAACATCCACGACGAGCGTCTGGAGCCCGAAGGTGCGATCGAGCTGTTCTCGAAGTACGACCTGATCCTCGACGGCACCGACAACTTCGCCACCCGCTACCTCGTGAACGATGCGGCGGTGCTGGCGCACAAGCCGTATGTGTGGGGATCGATCTTCCGGTTCGAGGGCCAGGCGTCGGTGTTCTGGGAGGACGCCCCGGACGGACGGGGACTCAACTACCGCGACCTCTATCCGCAGGCCCCGCCGCCCGGGATGGTGCCGTCGTGCGCCGAGGGCGGCGTGCTGGGCATCCTGTGTGCCTCGATCGGCTCCATCATGGGTACCGAGGCCATCAAACTCATCTGCGGTATCGGTGACCCCCTCCTCGGACGACTGATGGTGTACGACGCGCTCGACATGAGCTACCGGACGATCAAGATCCGCAAGGATCCGGAAGGCGAGCGGGTCACCGAACTCATCGACTACGACGACTTCTGCGGTGTGGTGTCCACCGAGGCCGCCGACGCCGCGGACGGTTCGACCCTGACCGCCGCCGAACTCAAGGAGAAGATCGACGCGGGTGACCGACTCGCGATCGTCGACGTCCGTGAGCCGGTGGAGTGGGACATCGTCCACATCGACGGCGCGACCCTCATCCCGAAGGACGAAATCCTCTCGGGCGCCGGTCTGGCCAAACTTCCCCAGGATCGGCCGACGGTGCTCTACTGCAAGACCGGCGTCCGGTCGGCCGAGGCGCTCGCCGCTCTCAAACGTGCCGGCTTCGCGGATGCCACCCACCTGCAGGGCGGAGTCACCGCGTGGGCCAACCAGGTCGACAAGACGCTGCCGGTCTACTGATCTAGTCGATCACCTGGGTGCGCTCCGTGACGAGTTCGCGCTCGGCCTCGTCGAGTATCCGGCGGAACGCGTAGGTCATCAGCGGGACGCCGACGCGTCGCGTGAGGAAGCCGCCGATCACCGGGATGGACAGTTCGAAGGTCGTCCGCCAAACGACACAGGTGGCCGCGACGCCGTCGTCGCCGGTCGCGCTGTCGAATGTGACCCGGCCTTCGCGATGTCGGGATGGTGGAAGGCTGCGGTACACGTCGTAGTCGAACGAGTGCGGCGGATCGTAGGCGGTGATCCGCTCCCAGAACCAGCCGACCGCCCAACCGAGGACGCGTACCGCGCCGGTGCCATACGGCGCCTCGCGGCCCGGTGTGGCCAGGCGTTCGGTCAGCACGAGTGGGATGCGGGTGTAGTTGTGCGCGTTGCTGATCCAGTCGAACACCCGCTCGATCGGGGCGTCGATGATGCGCTCGGCGGTCACGGTTTCCATGGTGATGTCCTTCCTCTGTCGAGTCGATGGAGGTCGTCGATACGGTGCAGCTTGTCGGGATTGCGGATGGCGTACACCCCGACGATGTGGTCGTCGCGGCAGTCGAACACCGCAACCGAGTCGACGACGTCGTCGACCCGGAACACGGCCGCGGGGGCCTCGTTGAATCGTGCGAGTTCGGCGTGGGCGCCCGACATCGCCGATCGCGCGAGGCCGATGGAGAAGGCGGCCACCCGGTCGGCGCCGTACAACGCGTGCCGTGCCGCGGTGACCTGCCCGCCGCCATCGGACATGTGCACCACGTCCGAGGCGAGCACCGACAGCAGTTCGCCGAGGTCGCCGGTGCGGGAGGCGTGTAGGAACCGGACCACCAGCTCGTGTTCCTGACGGTCGCGATCATCGTGGTTGCCGGGCCGGCGCGCCGCCGCGCGTGGTCGTCTGGCTGAGATGTGTCCACGCGCCCGATGGGCGATCTGCCGCACGGTGGCCGGCGACCTGTCGACGATCGCCGCGATCTCATCGTGCGGATAGTCGAAGACCTCGTGCAGCACGAACACGGTCCGCTCGACCGGTGACAGCGTCTCGAGGACCAGCAGCATGGCCATCGACACCGACTCGGCCAGTACGACATCGTCGGCGGCGTCACCGGTGCCCCGATGGGGTTCGGTCCGGATGGGCTCCGGTAGCCAGTTGCCCACATACGTCTCGCGCCTGCGGCGAAGGGTGCGCAGGTGGTTGAGTCCGGTACGACTCACCGCCGTCACCAGATAGGCACGCGGATCGGCTATCGGACCGGCGTCCTGGGCGCGCCAGCGCAGGTAACAGTCGTGGATGACGTCTTCGGCATCGGTGGCGGAGCCGAGGATGTCGTAGGCCACGGTGAACAGGAGTGGACGCAACTCGGTGAAGACCCTGTCGTGGTCGGTCGCGGAAGCCTCGGACACGTACCAATGACACCGCGCCCGGCCGTGGTGTGACGTGACTTGAGTGTGTCGTCCATCACATCAGGTTCCGGTGTCGTGCGTGAGCGGGTGTGTACGCCGCACCGAGTCGCTGCCGCATTTCGCCTGCAACGCTCGGTAATCTCTGCAGGTGTGAACACCGTCGAGCCACCCGAACACGTGCTGAACACGTTCGGGCTGACCGCACATCCGCCGATCCAGATGGGCGACTCCTGGATCGGCGGGTGGCGGGTCGGCGAGGTCGTGTTGTCGCTGGTCCCCGATCACGCCCGGGCCGCCTGGTCGGCGACGGTCCGCGAGAACCTGTACGTCGAAGGCCTGCGCATCGCGCGACCCTTCCGCGCCACCGACGGCCGCTATGTGGTGTCCGGCTGGCGGGCGGACACCTACATCGCCGGTGCTCCCGAGCCGCGCCACGACGAGGTCGTCCTCGTCGCCGACCGACTGCACGCGGCCACCGCGGGCCTGGAACGGCCCCGATTCCTGCTGCAATCGCCGGCGCCGCCGCACACCGACGTCGACGTGTTCACCGCCGCGGACCGGGCGGCCTGGGAGGACGTCCCGCTGCGCACCGCGCGGGCGGCCGGTCTGGGCGAGCCGACCACTCCGGACGGCCAGGACAGCGTTCAGATTCTGAAAACCCTTGCCACCCTTCGTAAGAACGTCTCTCTCGAGTCGCAGGTGGTGCACGGAGACCTGTTCGGCACCGTGCTGTTCGCCGGGGCCGCGGCGCCCGGGATCACTGACATCGTTCCGTACTGGCGGCCGGCCTCGTGGGCGGCCGCGGTGGTCGTTGTCGACTCCCTGGCATGGGGTGGCGCCGACGACGATCTCGTGCGACGCTGGGCCGATCAGCCCGAGTGGTCGCAGATGATGCTGCGCGCCGTCATGTTTCGTCTGGCCGTCCACGCGTTACATCCCCGTGCCACCTCAGGCGCACTTCCGGGCCTGCAACGAGTGGTCGATCTCGTCCGTCTGATGCTGTAGTCGCAGGTCAGCGTCCACCACTTCCTTCTCACATCGGATCGCTCCGGATGTGAGCACAACGTGACTCTCAGGTCACGCGAGGGAAAATCCCGGCAACACAGCCTCCCTAACTTTGTCACCAATCGTCCGACAGAGTCGTCGGTCAATCAGCCTCACTCAAACGATTGGATGACTCATGCCCGTACTGCCCGCCTCCGTGCGGACCGCGTTGGCGCGCGACCACCGGATCACCGACTGGGACCCGGAGGACCGCGAAGCCTGGGACAACGGCAACGCTGCCATCGCCAAGCGCAACCTGATCTGGTCGGTCATCTGCGAACACGTCGGATTCTCGGTGTGGTCGCTGTTCTCGGTGATGGCCCTGTTCATGGGACCCGAGTACGGCATCTCCCTGGATCAGAAGTTCATCATCGCGGCCACCGCCACCTTCGTCGGTTCCTGCCTGCGGATTCCCTATACCCAGGCGACCGCGATCTTCGGCGGACGTAACTGGGCGATCTTCAGTGCCATCGTGCTGCTCATCCCGACCGGGCTGACGATGATGCTGATGATGAATCCGGGCGAGTTCGGCTTCGGGTGGTTCCTGGCCGTCGCCGCGATGACCGGCTTCGGTGGCGGCAACTTCGCCAGCTCGATGACCAACATCAACGCGTTCTATCCGCAGCGTCTCAAGGGATGGGCCCTGGGCCTCAACGCGGGTGGCGGCAACATCGGCGTGCCGGTCGTCCAGCTGATCGGTCTGGCCGTGATCTGGCTCTTCGCCGACCAGCCCGAGATCGTCTGTGCCATCTACCTCGTCGCGCTCGCCGTCGCCGGCGTCGGCGCCGCGATCTACATGGACAACCTGGATCACCAGACCTCCAGCGGCCGCGCGATGATCGACTGCCTGAAGCACAAGGACACCTGGCTGATCTGCCTGCTCTACATCGGCACCTTCGGCTCGTTCATCGGCTTCGGATTCGCATTCGCCCAGGTGCTCAACATCAGCTTCACCGAGGCAGGCGCAGAAAAGCCCGCCCTGGCCGCCGCTCAGATCGCCTGGATCGGACCGCTGCTGGGTTCCATCTCCCGGCCCTACGGAGGCAAGCTCGCCGACCGCATCGGCGGCGGCAAGGTGACCTTGTGGTGCTTCGCCGCGATGACCCTGTCTGCGTCGATCCTCGTGATCGCCGGCACCATCGCCGACAGCAACGGCGCCATCAGCGGTGGGACGCTCACCGCGTTCGTCATCGGCTTCATCCTGCTGTTCCTGCTCTCCGGCATCTCCAACGGCTCGGTCTACAAGATCATCCCGACCATCTGGGAGAACAAGTCCAAGGAGCTGAGCGGTCTCAACGCCCTCGGCAAGACCAAGTGGTCACGCAGCATGTCCGGCGCCCTCATCGGAATCGCCGGTGCCGCAGGTGGACTCGGCGGTGTGGGCATCAACCTGGTGCTGCGTGCCAGCTATCAGTCGAATCAGTCGGCCACCGTGGCGTTCTGGATCTTCATGGGCTTCTACGTCCTCGCCGGTGTGATCACCTACCTGTTCTACGTCCGCCGCCCGATGGTCATCAGCGAGACCACCGACCTGCAGGTGGCCGCGGAGAACACGGCGGCCTCCGAGACCAAGGACGGTTCGGGACCCGCCGACAAGGCGATGGCCTGAGCTACCGCCGCCCCAGACCGGAAACATCAAGGAGTTACCAGTGACCAACGCATCCAAGACAGTCGTCGTGGTCGGCCACGGCATGGTGGGTCACCGTTTCGTACAGACCCTCCGTACCCGAGACACCGACAACACCTGGCGAATCGAGGTGGTCTCGGAAGAGGCCGATCCCGCCTATGACCGGGTCGGGCTGTCCTCGTACGTCGGTTCCTGGCAGCGGGATTCGCTGGCACTCGACGGCAACACCTACGTCGGCGACCCTCAGGTGATCACCCACCTGGGGGAGGCTGTCACCGATGTCGACCGCGCCGGTCGTCGGGTGATCACGTCGACCGGCCGCGAGATCGGGTACGACGCACTCGTGCTCGCGACCGGTTCGTACGCCTTCGTCCCGCCGGTGCCGGGGCACGACAACGAGAAGTGCTTCGTGTACCGGACTCTCGACGACCTGGATGCGATCCGGGCGGCGGCCGACGCCGCCGGCCCGGGCGCACCCGGCATCGTCGTCGGCGGTGGTCTGCTCGGTCTGGAGGCGGCGAACGCCCTGAAGCTGATGGGTATGTCGCCGCACGTCGTGGAGTTCGCGCCGCGACTGATGCCGATGCAGGTCGATGACGGCGGCGGCTCGGTGCTCGAGAACCTCGTCACCGACCTCGGCCTCACGGTGCACACCGGGGTCGGCACGGCGGACATCGCCGACTCGGAGTCGGGCGGTCTCACCGTGACCCTGTCCGACGACACCGAACTCGACGCCGCGGTGGTGGTGTTCTCGGCGGGTGTGCGTCCGCGTGACCAGGTCGCCCGCGATGCGGGTCTCGCGGTCGCCGAGCGGGGCGGCGTGCTTGTCGACACCTCGTGCCGCACCGACGATCCCGACGTGTACGCGATCGGCGAGGTGGCCGCGGTGGAGGGCCGCTGCTACGGCCTCGTCGCGCCGGGATACAGCACGGCCGAGGTCGTCGCCGACCAACTCCTCGGCCAGCAGACCACGTTCCCCGGCGCCGACATGTCGACGAAGCTGAAGTTGCTGGGTGTGGACGTCGCCAGCTTCGGTGACGCGATGGCGACCACCGAGAACGCGCTGGAGATCGTCTACCACGACCCGGTCGCCGGCAAGTACGCCAAGGTCGTCGTCTCCGACGATGCGAAGACGCTGCTCGGCGGCATCCTGGTGGGCGACGCGTCGGCGTACGCACTGCTCAAGCCGATGGTCGGTAGCGAGATCCCCGGCGACCCGGCGGCACTCATCGCGCCCGCCTCGGGTCCCGCGGTGGGCGTCGACGCGCTGCCCGACGAGGCCGAGATCTGCTCGTGCAACGGGGTTTCCAAAGGCACCATCTGCTCGGCCATCGCCGACGGCGCCTGCGAGATCGCCGACATCAAGAAGACCACCTGCGCCGGCACCACCTGCGGCGGCTGCCTGCCGAGCATCAAGTCGCTGCTCGCGGCGTCGGGTGTGGAGCTGTCCAAGGCCCTGTGCGAGCACTTCGAGCAGTCCCGCGCGGAGTTGTTCGAAATCGTGTCGGTGACCGGCATCCGTACGTTCTCCGAGATCATCGAGCGGTACGGAACCGGACAGGGCTGCGACATCTGCAAGCCGACGGTGGCGTCCATCCTGGCCTCCACGTCGAGCGACCACATCCTCGACGGCGAGCAGGCGTCCCTGCAGGACACCAACGACCACTTCCTCGCCAACATGCAGAAGAACGGCTCCTACTCGGTCGTCCCGCGCATGCCGGGCGGGGAGGTCACTCCCGAACAGCTCATCGTGATCGGCGAGATCGCCCGCGACTTCGGTCTGTACACCAAGATCACCGGTGGTCAGCGCATCGACCTGTTCGGGGCCCGCGTCGACCAGCTCCCGGAGATCTGGCGTCGCCTCGTGGACGCCGGCATGGAATCCGGGCACGCCTACGGCAAGAGCCTGCGTACCGTGAAGAGCTGCGTCGGGTCCACCTGGTGCCGCTACGGCGTCCAGGATTCGGTGGGCATGGCCGTCCTGTTGGAGAAGCGGTATCGCGGACTGCGGTCGCCGCACAAACTGAAGTTCGGCGTATCGGGCTGCGCCCGCGAATGCGCCGAGGCTCGCGGCAAGGACGTCGGTGTCATCGCCACCGAGAACGGGTGGAATCTCTACGTCGCCGGCAACGGTGGGCAGAGCCCGAAGCACGCCCAGCTGCTGGCCAGTGGAGTGGATGACCAGACGCTGGTCGCCTACATTGATCGGTACCTGATGTTCTACATCCGCACCGCTGATCGCCTGCAGCGCACCGCGCCGTGGCTGGAGGCGATGGAGGGCGGACTCGATCATCTGAAGGCGGTGGTCTGCGACGACAGCCTGGGTCTCGCGGCCGATCTGGAAGCGGCCATGGAACGCCATGTCGACGGCTACCGCGACGAGTGGGCAGCGGTACTCGAGGACGAGGAGAAGCTCAAGCGCTTCGTCTCGTTCGTGAACGCACCGGAGGTGGTCGACCCGACGATCCAGTTCACCGACGCCGACACCGAACGCAAGATCCCGGTCCTGCTCGACATGCCGTCGATGCCCACCCGCGCCGACGGGGAGCTCGACGTCCGCGAGGCCACCGAACGAGAAGGAGTGCCGACATGACAGTCGCTGAGCAGTCGGCGGCGAACGAGCCCGCAGACCCGACGACCTCCCCCGATGCGGTGCCCGGCACTTGGGTGCGCGCGTGCGCGATCGCGGACCTGGCGATCGGGCGAGGGGCGGGTGTTCTCGGCCCGGACTTCGAGCAGGCAGCGTTGTTCCGCATCCCCGCGGTGGAGACCGACCGTGAGGCCGTCGTCGGACGGACCCGGCTCTACGCCGTCGGCAACATCGACCCGTTCTCCCGTGCCGCGGTCCTGTCGCGCGGGGTGGCCGGTGATCGCGGCGGCGAACCGACCGTCGCGAGTCCGCTGGGCAAGCAGGTGTTCTCCCTGCGTACCGGTATCTGCCTCGACGACGAGTCGATGTCGGTGCCCAGCTACGCCGTACGTGTCGTCGACGACATCGTCGAGGTGTACTTCCAGCGCCGATGAACAACAGGAGAGATTCGGCCCTCGCCGACGACGCCGAGACGCTGCCCCTTGCCGGATTCACGATCGGGATCACCGCGGCGCGCCGCGCCGAAGAGTTCGCGGCATTGCTCACCCGCCGCGGCGCAGAGGTGCTGGCGGCACCCACGATCCGCATCCTGCCGCTGGTGGACGACACCGAACTGGAAGAGGTCACCGAGACGATCATCGGCGACCCGCCGGATCTGATGGTGGCCACCACCGGGATCGGCTTCCGCGGTTGGGTCGAGGCCGCCGACGGGTGGGGGAGTGCCGAGCCGCTGATCACCGCGTTGGGCAAGAGCCGGCTCATCGCGCGCGGGCCCAAGGCGAAGGGCGCGATCCGTGCGGCCGGACTCCGCGAGGAGTGGTCGCCGGAGAGCGAATCGTCGTCGGAGGTCCTCGACCGTCTCCTGGAAGAGGGAGTCGACGGTGTGCGTATCGCGGTGCAGTTGCACGGAGCGACGACCGAATGGGAGCCGCTGCCCGACTTCTGCGCCGTGCTGCGCGCCGCAGGCGCCGAGGTGCTGCCGATCCCGGTGTACCGCTGGAACATGCATCCCGACGTGGATCGCATCGACCGGATGATCGGCGCCGTGATCCGTGGTGACATCGACGCCATCACCTTCACCAGCGCGCCGGCCGCCGCATCGATCCTCACGCGTGCCAAGGAGCTCGGGAAATTGCAGCAGTTCCTGCACGCCATGCGTACCGCGGTGCCGGTGATGTGTGTGGGCTCGGTGACCGCCGGTCCGCTCGAGGCGCTGCAGATCCCCACCACCTACCCGAAACGGTTTCGGCTCGGCGCGCTTGCGCGGCTGATCACCGACGAGCTGCCCCGGAGAAGCCACAACTTGCGAGTCCACGGCCACGACACCGCGATTCGAGGACAGGCGGTGATCGTCGACGGGGAGCTGCGCGAGTTGTCGGCGACCAGCCTGATCATGCTCAAGGCGTTGGCGGCGTCGCCCGGCCGAGTGGTCTCGCGCCAGGAACTGCTGGCCGGACTGCCCGGCGACAGTTCCGACACCCATGCCGTGGAAGTGGCGGTGGCCCGACTGCGCAACGCGCTGGGTGATCCGAAGATGATCCAGACCGTGGTCAAGCGGGGATACCGGCTCGCGGTCGACCTGGAGTACGAGGGAGAGGAGGACGGCGAGTGAGACATCGTCATGCCCGTCAATACCTGCCGTTCGGTGACCGGCTGCGTGACATCAGCCCGGTCCTCGTTGCACACGGGACCCGGAATCCCCATGGCGTCAACGTCATCGCGGAGATCGCCGAGAAGGTCGGCGAGCGCGTCGGGACCACCCGGACCGCGTTCGTCGACGTCCTCGGCCCCACGCCGGCGGAGGTCATCGGCGACGTCGACCGACCCGCGGTGCTGGTGCCGGCGTTCCTCGCCTCGGGATACCATGTGCGCAAAGATCTCCCGCACCATGTCGAGGCCGCCGGGCGTACCGACACGGTGGTGACGCGTGCGCTCGGGCCGGACCCGGCGATCGCCGACGTCGCGCGACTGCGGTTGGTCGAGGCGGGATGGGAACCCGGTGACTCCGTCGTACTCGCCGCTGCCGGTTCCTCCGACGAGAGTGCTTGTGGCCAGGTTCATCTCGCTGCGCGGCAGCTCGAGTCGATCATCGGTGGGCGGGTCGAGGTGGGGTTCATCACGACGGCTACCCCGACGGTTCCGGAGGCGGTGGAACGTGCCGCGCGCCGCGGCCGCCGGGTGGTGATCGCCAGCTACCTGTTGGCGCCCGGGCTGTTTCATCAGCGACTGCACACCTACGGCGCCGACGCCGTCGCCGACCCGCTCGGCGCGGACCGTCGCATCGTCGACCTCATCGTCACGCGCATGCGCGCGGCCGTGAGTCCCTACCGCCGGCAGGCACCCATCCGGGGCTGACTAATCCATTCCATTGGTCGACCGGCCGCACTCCTCTCACCGCCCGGCCGCGCTCCCTTCTACCGCTGGTCGAGTAGGAGCGAGCCGCTAGTACTACAGCCGTAGATCGCGGTTGGTGAGAATGCTGCGGCGTGTTTGCGCAGTTCAGAGCGGTTGTCGGGGCATGATTCAGAATTTGTGACGAAACCAAATACGCCCGCGACAACCGCGGATT